>NZ_JBDSPJ010000009.1:0-16087 GCF_039912695.1 Pseudolysinimonas sp. | reverse complement strand
CGTCAGCCAGGCATCCATCGGGCTGGAGACCGCACCGACGCCGAACTGCAGAAAGCCGACCTTGTCGGCGAGGCTCTGCCCGTCGACCTGCGCACCCTCCTTGACGATCACCGCGCCACCGAGCACGTCGCTGTGGCCGCCGAGGTACTTGGTTGTCGAGTGCACGACGACGTCGGCCCCCAGAGAGAGCGGTTGCTGCAGGTACGGGGTCGCGAAGGTGTTATCGACGACCACGATTGCGCCCACTTCGTGCGCGATCGCGGCAACTGCGGCGATGTCGGTGATCTTCATCAACGGGTTGCTCGGCGTCTCGATCCAGACGACCTTGGTCGCGAGCGGTCGGATGGCGGCGCGCACGGCATCCAGGTCGCTCATGTCGACCGTGGAAAGCGACACGCCCCACGGAACGAAGACGCGGGAAACCAGACGATGGGTTCCGCCGTAGACATCGTTGCCCATCAACACGTGAGCGTTGGGTGTCAGGGTGGCCCGCAACAGTGCGTCTTCGGCCGAGAGCCCCGAGGCGAAACTGAAGGCGCGTTCACCCCCCTCGAGACTGGCCAGCAGAGTCTGAAGTGCCGTACGGGTCGGGTTGCCTCCGCGGGCGTATTCGTAGCCGTTGCGAAAACCGCCGATTCCGTCCTGCACGAAGGTGGTCGTGAAATAGATCGGAGGGATGACGGCGCCGGTGGTCGGGTCGAACTCCTGCCCGGCATGGATGGCGCGCGTTGAGAACTGGTGGTGCGAATCGGTCATGGGATGCGGCGTCCTAGGCGCCGAGGAAAGTCAGGAGATCGTGGCGGGTGAGAACGCCGGCCGGTTTTCCGTCGTCGACGATCAACAGCGCGTCAACGTTGACGAGGGCGTCGCGGGCGGCATCGACCGACTCGTTCACCCCGATCAGATTGAGAGCTGGCGAGATGAACTTCGCCAAGGCGTCGGTGAGCTGAGCGCGGCCCGAGAACACAGCATCCACCAGGGCCTTCTCGTCGATCGACCCGACGACCTCGCCCATCACGACCGGCGGTTCGGTCATCAGCACCGGCATCGCCGAGATGTCGTAGCGACGCATCTTGTCGATCGTGTGCCGCACCGTGTCGCTGGGATGCACATGGATGAGGTCGGGCAGCGTGCCATCTTTCGTGCCGACAATGTTGGCGACGGTGGAGCCGGTGTCGGCGGGCAGGAAACCGTAGGACCGCATCCACTTGTCGTTGAACACCTTGCCGAGATACCCGCGGCCGCCATCGGGCAGCAGGATCACCATCACCGCGTCGGCGGGGAGGTCGCGGGCGGCTTTCAGCCCGACCGAGACCGCGAGACCGCTCGATCCGCCGACCAGCAGACCCTCCTCGCGCGCTAGCCTGCGGGTGATTTCGAAGGATTCGGCATCGCTCGAGGCGATGATCTGGTCGACGACGGAGGGGTCGTAGGCGGTCGGCCAGAAATCTTCACCGACGCCCTCGACGAGGTAGGGCCGGCCCGTACCGCCGGAGTACACCGAACCCTCAGGGTCAGCCCCGATCACCACGATGTTGGGGTTTTGCTCTTTGAGGTACTTTCCCGCGCCGGAGATGGTGCCGCCCGTACCGACGCCCGCGACGTAGTGGGTGACCTTGCCCTCGGTGTCGCGCCAGATCTCGGGTCCGGTGGTTTCGTAATGCGCGAGCGGACCGTTCGGGTTCGAGTACTGGTCGGGCTTGAACGCACCGGGGATTTCGCGCACCAGACGGTCGCTGACCGAGTAGTACGAGTCGGGGCTGTCGGGCGCGACGGAGGTCGGGGTGACCACGATCTCGGCGCCGTAGGCCAAGAGCACGTTGCGCTTGTCTTCGCCGACCTTGTCGGGCAGCACGAAGACACAGCGGTAGCCGCGCTGCTGGGCGACCAAGGCCAGGCCGATTCCGGTGTTTCCACTCGTCGGTTCGACGATCGTGCCGCCGGGTTTGAGCTTGCCCTCGCGTTCGGCCGCGTCAAGGATTCGGGTCGCGATGCGATCCTTGCTCGAACCGCCCGGGTTGAGATACTCGACCTTCACCAACACCGTCGCCTGGATGCCCTCGGTCACCCTGTTCAGTTTGACGAGGGGAGTATTGCCGACGAGGTCGAGGACCGTCTCCGCGTACTTCATGCGGTCGAGCCTAACGTCGCGCGCTGGAGCATGAGACGGAGGCCCTTTCGGGCCTCCGTGCGACGCCAGCGCCGACGCCCGTCCCGGGCGTCGGCGTCACTTGAGGCAGTCCCCTACGCGATGACGAGAGACCCAATCCCCTTCTCGCCAACCGCCGAGAGCGCCTGAGCACCGAGATGTTGCCGGGCGTCGATGGCTTGGCCGAGATCGCGGGCGAGCGCCGGTCGAGTGCGCACCACCGCGTCGATCGCGGCCGTCGGGATGAACAGCACAGCGACGTCGACCAGGGCCACGACATCTGCCCCAACGGCCTGCCGGGTGAGTGCGGTGAGGCCGAGCACGTCGTCACGCTGCAACTGCGTGACGCGCACCTGAGATCCTTGCGACCCCGGGACGCTCATCTCGACGACTCCGCTCACGATGATTCGGAGGCCGTCGGGCACGGCTCCCGCCCGTTGAAGCCTCTCGCCCTCGCCCCAGCGCTCAAGTTGAACGCCCTGATCGAGCAGGGTCACGGCGTCGTCGGGCGACAGGTAGAAGCGCGGAGCGAGTCTCAGCAGAACCTCACGCGTGTTCTCGGGAGTCGCGTAGTTGTCGGTCAGATCGCGGTCAAGGTGCAGGCCCGCACGTCGAGCGGCGTACCAGAGCCGGGTGCGGAACAACCCGAGGGTGCCGTACGACTTTCCCGGAGAGGTCAGCGGGATGCTCACTTCGTACCAAGACTTGCCCATCGGAATCGCCGATGCCTCGCCGTCAGGGTGCCGCTCGGGGAGGCCGTTCGCCACCTCGACCATGAGGTCGATCACCGCTTGGGGGGGATCGTCGGTTGCGAAACGCACGTCGGCACTTGTCTCCCACGGTGCGGTCGCCCGGGTGAGGTTACTGAACGAGTTGCCGGCCAGGTTCGAGTTCGGGATGATCAGAACCCCGTTGCCCGTATCAATATGCGTCGCGCGCCAGTTCACGGCGACGACGCGACCCTTGCCTTCCGGCGTCACGATGTAGTCGCCGGTCTCGAAGGGCTGCTCAAACAGCAGAAACAGTCCCGAGAGCACCCCGCCGACAGCATTCTGCAGAGCGAGGCCGATGACGATCGACCCGACGCCGAGGGCGGTGAAAAAGCCGCCGATGTCGGCGTTCCAGATCCAGCCGAACAGCACCGCGAGGCAGATCACGATGAGCAGCACGCGGGCGATCTCGACGAAGATCGTCGGGATGCGGCTGCGCCACGTGTCCGGCTTTGCGGTGACGAAGATGGCGAGGTTGAGGCCGTTCAACAAAACCAAGATGACGACGAAGCCAAAGGCGGTCGCCGCGATCTTCGCCCAGGTGAAATCGTTCGTGCCGCCGGCACTCGGAATCTGCGTGAACAGGATGATGATCGCGCCGAGCGGGGCCAGCACATTCCTGATCAGCAGCACGATGCGTTGACCCGGGTTGTCGCGGCGCACCATCGAGGTGTGTACCTCGCCGAGCACCAGCAGAACCAGCGGTAACCCGACGATGACGGCTACCGCGGGCCAGAACCACGGCTCAGCCAGGATGCCGTTGATGACGTCGAACATTGCGGCCTCAGCCCGTGACGGCGGTCGGGTCGACGCGCCAGACACGCTGCCATCCGCCGGTTGTCTCGACGACGCCCGAGTCGGTGTAGGGCAGGGTGTCGGGAATTTTGTCGACAACGCGCTGGGTCAGGAAGATGCCGTTCTCGGTCGCGCCACCCTGCAGCCGGAACGCGAGGCTGACGGCGTCACCCCACAGGTCGTAGGCCATGCTCGACCGGCCGACCAGGCCGCTCGTCACGGTGCCGGTGTCTAGCCCGACTCGGATGCTGAGGGTCGCGCCCTGCTGCGCTCCGAATCGATCGATGATCTTCGCCATCTCCATCGCGAAGGCGAACGCGCGCCGCGCATGGTCGACTCGCGGCACCGTGAGCCCGCAGCTGGCGAGGTAACCCTGCCGAGTACCGCGAACGCGCTCAACGCCGTGCTCTTCGGCCGCCTCGTCGAACGCACGGAAGATCTCATTGAGCAGGTCGAGCGATTTCTCTGACCCGAGGCCGCGACCGTACTCCTCGAAGCCGACGACGTCGGCAAATAGGACGGTGACCTCTTGGTGGTCTTCGACGATCGTCTTCGCACCCTCGCGGTACCGCTTCGCGAGGGTCTCGGGCATGAGGGTGCGCAGCAGCCGTTCGTTTTCTTGCCGCTGCTCTTCGAGGAGCGAGTTCTTCAGCTCAAGGCTGCGACTCATCTCGTTGAACGCCGTGCCGACGTCGACCAGTTCGTCGCTCTCGCCGACATCCACTTGCACTCCGGTCTCGCCCGCGGCAATGCGACGAGCGGCATCCCGAAGTCGGCGCAGCGGTCGGACGGCTGCGCTGGCAATGATCACCGAAATCAGCGAGACGATGCCCACCAGGATGGCGGACGAGATCGCGAGCCGACTCGTAAACTCCTCAACCGGTGCGAGTGCTTCGCTCGAGTCGATCTCGGCGATGATGCCCCAATTGATCCCCTTGGCCGGAGTCACCGGGGCGTAGGCCGCGATCGTCTGCTGGTTGAGATAGTTGCCGGAACTGATCGTGCCGGTCTGACCCTTGAGGGCGAGGTTGGCGGCTTGGGTGTTCACCGTCTGCAGCAACAGGGTCTGTCCGCTGGAGACCGCCTGCTGGGCATCATCCGCCGAAAGCCCCGCTGCGATCGCTGCCTTCTGGTAGGCCTGCGGATCTTCGACCAGTTGGCGCGACAGCGAGCGCATGGTGTTGTCGGAGCCGACGAGGTAGGCCTCACCGGTCTGGCCGAGCCCGCCCTCGGCCCAGTTCTCGCCACCTGTCATGACGTTGTTGATGCGGTCAACCGGCAGGCGCACCGCGATCGCCCCGACGATCGCGTCGTCGCTCGCGAGAGGCGCAACGGCCCACGCTGTCGGGTCGTCGAGCGCGGGCGCGTAGGGTCCGAAGTCGCTGAACGTCACCGAGTCGAGCCGGTTGCCCGACATCGCCTTCTGGTACGCCAGCGCAAGGTTCGTGTAGCTGTACGGTCCTGAGACCAGGTCGGCACCGAGGTCGACGCTCTTGCCGACCGAGTACACGATCTGGCCGGAACCTGAGATCAGCACCAGATCGGGGTAGTCCGAGAGTGAGGCGAGCCGACGCAGGTAGTCGTGGAACTCGGCATGCGCTGTCGACCACGCGCTGCCATCCCCCGCATCGTCGACGGACGACGGCGTATCGCCGCCCTCAATCACGTAGTGGAAGAGCAGGTAGCGCGCCGCAGCCGACGTCGGGATGAAGCTCGACGCATCGGACTGCTCGTGGGTGGCGGCGTTCAACTTGGGCCCGAAGTCATCCGTGAAGTACGCGTCGAGCTGCGCCTCTTGGTCGGCCGTGAGCACGCCAGCAGCAGATCCGGGACTGGCGGCTTTGCCGGCATCCGCCGTTTCGCCGACGTTGTCGAGCGCCGAGAACGCGTTCGAGAAGGCGATCTCGGCGTTCACGACCGAATCGTCGCGGCTAGCCAGGAGCATCGAGTTCTGGATCGTCGAGAACAGGTTGACGACTTCGCGGGCGCGCGAGTCACGCACCTCGATGAGTCGCGCGTTGGCAGCCTTGCTGAGGGAGTCGGTGCCGTTGACGTAGCCGATGACGCCGACGACAACGTTGGAGCCGACGCTAACCAGCAGCAGCATGAGGAGCAGCAGTGACTTGATGCTCAGGGTGCGACGTTTGCGTACCTGCGGGAGGGACGCCGAAATAGGGTCGCCCGGCGCGTCGGCAACACTCACAACACGCCTCCCGGCACTCGAGCTTGAGTTGACTCACTTTAGCCGGGTCCTCGGCGCATCCGGAGCGGGTTCAGCATTGATCCGGCTGGATGCCGCAGAATCAGAGGACTCGTCTACCAATAAGGAGAGCGTCATGGCCACGCCCCCGAACCGTCCCGCCGCGAAGCCGCCGACCGTCAAGGAACAGCGCGCCGACAAGCGTGCCCTCCAGATGGCCGCTTTCAAGAAGCAAGAGCAGGCGCGCACGCGCACCCGACGGTTCGGAATCATCGCCGCGATCGTCGCGATCGCCCTGGTGATCGGCGTCGTCACGACCGTGGTCATCGTCAACGCGAACCCGCCGCAATCAGCACCGCTCACCGGGCCGCTCAAGGAGCGCGTGCAGCTCTACCCAGGCCTCGAAGCAACCCACGTCACCACCTCGGTCACCTACCCGCAGACCCCTCCGGTTGGCGGCCCGCACAATCCGGTCTGGCTGAACTGCGGCGTCTACGACGTGAAGCAGCAGAACGAGAACGCTGTGCATGCCCTCGAACACGGCTCGGTCTGGATCACCTACGACCCGGCGACGACGTCCGCCGCCGAGATCACCGCTCTGGAGAAGCTCACTCCCACCACCTACGCGATCCTCTCGCCCTACCCGGGAATCGGCGATCAGATGGCGATCTCAGCCTGGGGCGCCCAGCTGCGCTTCACGGATGTTGGGGACCCCACTGTGCAAGATTTCATCGAACAGTACTGGCGTTCACCCGACTCGCCCGAGCCGAGCGCGCCGTGCACGGGTGGGATCGACGGTCCCGGCAAGCAGTCGTGACCCGGCCGCCGGGGCGGATCGTCGCGGCCCTCGTGGTGATCGGCCTCCTTCTCGCGGGGGGCGGGTTTCTCGCCGGTCGCGCGGTCTCACCCGCTGCGGTGACCCCAACAACTGAGAGCGCTGCTGCCGGGTTCCTGCGGGACATGCAGGTGCACCACGCTCAGGCCGTACAGATGGCGTTGCTCGTGCGCGATCGCACCGACGACGAGGCCGTGCGGCAACTCGCGTACGACATCGCCGTCTCGCAGGCGACGCAGTCGGGCCAGATGTACGGTCTGCTCCAGGCCTGGGACCTCCCGCAGGCGTCGTCCGCCCCAGCGATGACGTGGACCCTCCTCCCGACCCTTGATGCGTCGCAGGGCGGTCACCAGATGGACCCGACCGCGCCCAACGGGATGCCGGGGATGGCAACCGAGGATCAGATCGCCCAACTCACCGCGGCATCCGGCGATGAGGCGGTGCGACTGTTTCTGACGCTGATGATCGCCCACCATCAGGGTGGTGTCGAGATGGCAGACGCGGTGCTTGCCCGCACCGACAACAGCCAGGTCGTCAGTCTCGCGGCCGGGATCCAGCGCGCCCAGAAGGCCGAGATCGTGGCGATGCAGCAGATGCTGGCAGAGCGGAACTGACCTCGGCATCCATCGCGCCGTCCTCGAGTTGTTCGGCGAACAGTCGAGCGTAGATGCCCCCCTCGGCGATCAGCTCGCCGTGCGTACCGCGCTCGACCAGGTGCCCCGCCTCGATGACGAAGATCACGTCGGCGTTCACAACGGTCGACAGCCGGTGTGCGATGGCCAGTGTGGTGCGGCCCTTCGACGCGTCATCGAGTGCGCGCTGCACGATGCGCTCCGAGACGGTGTCGAGAGCACTGGTCGCTTCATCGAGGATCAGCACCGCGGGATCTTTGAGGAGCACCCGTGCGATCGCGACCCGCTGCTTCTCGCCCCCACTCAGCCGGTAGCCGCGCTCGCCGACGACGGTGTCGTACCGATCGGGGAATGACGCGATCGTTTCGTGGATGTTGGCCGCCCGCGCCGCCGCCTCGAGCTCGGCATCCGTCGCATCCGGTTTGGCGTACCTCAGATTCTCGGCGATCGTGGCGTGAAAAAGGTAGGTCTCTTGGCTCACTATTCCGATCGAGCCGATCAGCGAGTCATGGGTGAGGTTGCGAACATCCTCTCCGGCAAACACCACCCGACCCTCGGACGCCTCATAAAGCCGGGGCACCAGATACGAGATCGTGGTCTTGCCGGCACCCGACGGTCCGACGAACGCCGCGTACTGTCCCGGCTCGAGCGAGAACGAAATCCCCTTGAGGGTCGCCGTGCCCTCCGGGGGAACATCGGGATAGCGAAACACGACGTTGTCGAAAGCGACGCGGCCCAGGGCTGCCGGCGACACCGGAGTGGCGTCGGGCGCGTCGACAATCGAGGGCACCAGGTCGAGGTACTCGAAGATTCGGGCGAACAGTGCTTGAGAGGTCTGCAGGTCGAGCGCGACGCGAAGGAGCCCCATCAGCGGCCACATCAACCGTGCCTGCACCGTCGTGAACGCAACGATCGTTCCCGCTGTCACCGGGATGTCGTGGCCAATCAGCCAGGCCGCGACCAAGTAGGTTGCGGCGGGAATCACCGACAGCACGACTCCGACGATCGCGAAGAACCACTGCCCGGCCATCGCCTGACGAACCTGGAGGGCGATCTGGCGTTCGTTCTCGTCCTGATAGCGGCCTACTTCGGCGGCCTGCTGGTTGAAGGCCTTCGCGAGCAGGATGCCCGAAACGCTCAGCGTTTCCTGCGTGATCGAGGTCATCTCCGACAACGACTCCTGCGTCTTCGTCGCGATGCGAGCTCGCACCTGGCCGACGCGACGCTGAACGATCAACAGGATCGGGAACAACACCACCGCGACGATCGTCATCTGCCAACTCAGCAGCAGCATCGCGACGAGGGCCGCGATCACCGTCACGGTGTTGCCGACGACACTCTGAATGGTGTTGCTCAACACTCCGGCGACGCCGCCGACGTCGTTCTGCAACCTCGACTGGATGATCCCCGTCTTGGTGCGAGTGAAGAACCCGAGCTCCATCCGCTGCAAGTGCGAAAACAGCCGCACCCGCAGAGCACCCATCACACTGTTGCCGATCCGGGCGGTGAAGTAGCTCTGCCCGACCCCGAGAGCGGCCGACACGAACCAGACCAGCACCATGAGAGCGACCAACTGAAGCAGGACGGGAAAGTTCGGCCCCCCGGACGCGGGAAATAGCCCGTCATCGAAAGCGCGCTGAGTCAACAGCGGGGGCAGGACCCCCAGCGCGGCCGAGACCAGAACGAGCGCGATCGTCACCGTCAGCATCCGCGCGTGCGGTCGAAACAGATCACCGATCCGGGCAATCAAATCCGGGATGCGCGGGGCCTGAGCGTTCTGGGCCTTCTGGACATCGGCATCTCGCCCGCCGACGCCGCGACCGCCCGACCCCGTCCCGCGCCCCGCCATACTCACCCGACGAAGCCTACGGTCTGAGTGCCGCGCGCGCCGGAGCCTGAGATGGCGAAAGGCCCCGTTCCGACGTGGAACGGGGCCTTTCGAGTGAAGCTGAGTTACTTGAGGGTGACGGTCGCGCCGGCGCCTTCGAGCTGGGCCTTGGCCTTCTCGGCGGCGTCCTTGTTGACACCCTCCAGCACGTTGGCGGGAGCGCCATCGACGAGGGCCTTCGCCTCGCCGAGGCCGAGGCTGGTGAGGGTGCGCACCTCCTTGATGACGGCGATCTTTGCGGCACCCGCGGACTCGAGGACGACGTCGAAGGAATCCTTCTCCTCTTCCTCGACCGGAGCGGCAGCTCCGCCACCGGCAGCCGGAGCGGCGGCGGCGGGGGCTGCGGCGGTGACCTCGAAGGTCTCCTCGAACTTCTTGACGAACTCCGAGAGCTCGATGAGGGTCAGGTCCTTGAACGCCTCAAGCAGGTCGTCAGTGCTGAGCTTTGCCATGATTTACTCCTAGTTTTCTTGATTCGTATCGGGACAGCGTCAGCTGCCCGACTCCTGCTTCGCACGCAAAGCGTCGACCGTACGGACGGCCTTCGCGAGCGGGGCGTTGAACATGTAGGCGGCTCCGAACAGCGAGGCCTTCATGGCGCCAGCCAGCTTTGCCAGCAGCACCTCTCGGGTCTCGAGGTCAGCGAGCTTGCCTACCTCGGCAGCGGTCAGCGGAGCGCCATCGAAATAGCCTCCCTTGACCACAAGCAGAGGGTTCGCCTTGGAGAAGTCACGCAGCGCCTTCGCGACGGCGACGGTGTCGCCGTGCACGAACGCGAGGGCCGACGGGCCGACGAGTTCGGCGTCGAACGTGCTGATGCCAGCCTCGTTCGCCGCGATCTTGGTGAGCGTGTTCTTCACCACGGCATAGCTCGCGTTCTCACGGAGGTTCGCGCGGAGCTGCTTGAGCTGCGCGACCGTGAGCCCGCGGTACTCGGTGAGCACGATCGCGTTCGAGGTACGGAACTTGTCCGTCAACTCGGCGACGTTGGCTTCCTTGTTCGCCATGGTCAATCCTTCTTGGGCATTACTGCCCTGCTGTGGTGAGTGATAGTCGCAGCCCACGAAAAAAGCCCCGGCGCAAGCGCACGGAGCTTCGGGCCCAGAAGGGCGAGTCACTTCACACACCTGCGCTGGCTTTCCTTGCGGAAACTTGATCTCTCCCGAAGGAGAGAACCGGCGGTCTACGGCCTCGTTGAGCATAGGCGATCGGCGACGCGACAGCAAGGCGACCGATCAGCCCTTCGGGGCGGGTTTGGCCTTCCGGGGTTTCGGCTTCGCGGTTTCGACTTCCTCGGGTGCGACTTCGTCGGGTGCGACTTCGTCGGGTACGGCTTGCGCGGGTGCAGCGTCCTCGGCTGCGACGTCCGCCGCATCGTCGTGAGGCTCATCGGCGGACTTTCGCCTGCGCAACAGACCGGGCAGCGCGAGAGCGACAACGATCACCAGAAGCAAGAGCACGACAACGGCGACCGCAAGGGTTACGCCCGAGCCGCCGCCGTCTGCCGCGGTGCTGGACCCGCCCTCCGCGGGAAGCAGGGCGATCTCGTCGAGGGGGACGGGCGTGCTCAGGCCGGTCGAACCCGCGACGAGCGTGGTGACGATCCCGTCGGCACCGAGAGCGAGCCAGGCGCGGCTGGCGTCATCCCGTACGACCGAGGCTCCCTCCGGCACGGCGGCGAGAGCGATCGCCAGGTCGGGATCGGCGTCGAACGAGGCGAGCTCGGGGCGCACCGAGGCCGGGTTGATCCAGATCGTGGCAAGACCCACCGGGGCGTCGCCGATCGTGATCGGAACAACCCACTCGTTGCGCAGATCGATCGGATGATCGGTGTGCTGGCCAGCGATCAACGCGGCGCTCCAGACGTGTACCCGCGAGATGGCGCCGACCTTCGTGGTGTCGTCGAAGTCGACACCGTGCCCGGCGGCATCCGGGCCGTACACGTCGTTGAGTTGGGCGACGAGGGTTCCATCGGTCGCGTAACTCGCGACCTCAGAAGGGACCGATCCATCTGCACTGGCGGTCAGCGCCGGGGCAAGCAGCATCAAGGCAAGGGCGAAAAGGGTGGCGAGAAACGCGGCGAGCGGCACGGCGATCGCACTGCGGGGTGAGGGCATCCGGAGGCTTTCGCTCAAGAGTGGGGCGACGGGTCGTCCCATGCTCTCACCGCGAAGCGACGGCCAGCGGGAGGCGCACGACGAAGCGAGTGTCCCCCGGCACACTCGTGACTGCCACCGATCCTCCGTGAGCGTCGACCACCGCCGCGACGATGGCGAGCCCGAGGCCGGTACTGCCGGTGGCGCGCGAGCGCGAACCGTCGCCGCGGGCGAACCGTTCGAAGAGAACGGGCAGCAGATCGGGCGCGATGCCGGGGCCGTCATCCGCAATCGTCACGACAGCCTGGCTGCCCTCGCGCGCCACAATCGCGGTCACGATGGTTCCCGCCGGGGTGTGGACGCGAGCGTTGCCCAGCAGGTTCGCGACGACTTGATGAAGCCGGTTGAGGTCGCCGGGCACGACCACGGGGCCGGTCTCGGGATCGACATCGACTCGCCAGACGTGGTCGGGAGCCGCGACATGAGCGTCTGCGACAGCGTCGGCGATCAGCGGGACGAGATCAACGTCGCCTTCGATCAGATCGCGGCCCGCGTCGAGTCGGGCCAGCAGCAGCAGGTCTTCGACGAGCGAGGTCATGCGCACCGACTCCGACTCGATCCGCGACAGGGCGTAGACGATGTCGTCGGGCAGCTCGAGCCCGCTCCGCCGGGTCAGCTCGGAGTAGCCGCGAATGGAGGCAAGCGGCGTGCGCAACTCGTGACTGGCATCCGCGACAAATTGCCGCACCTTCTCTTCGCTCTCCTGACGCGAGCGAAGTGACGTCTCGACATGCTCAAGCATCAGATTGAATGCCGCACCGACCTGCCCAACTTCGGTGTGCGGGTCGGCATCGGCAACACGTTCAATGAGCGCAACCTGGCCCCGGGCGAGCGGAAGTTCGGCGACTCGACGTGCGGTCGCGGTGACCCGACCGAGCGGCAGCAGGGCAACGCGCACCACTTGGATGCCGGCGAGCGCCGCAGAGATCAGCGCCGCAAGAGTGACCAGGGCGAAGATGAGCGCGAGGTTACTGCTGGTCGATGTGACTTCAGCGGTCGGCAGGCCCGCGATGACCCGGTCGCCGGCTGGCGTCGAATGCTCGGCGACTCGAAACTCTCCGAGGTCGTCGAGCTCGACGGTCGCCACGCTGCCGCGCTCGAGACTGAGGCTCTCGAGTTGGATGATCTGCGCGTTCGAGAGCCGCACGGCAGTGCCGGCATCGTCGATGTATTCGGCACGCACCACCGTGCCCCCGCGAAACCTGAGCACGAGAGTACCGATCCGGTTGGCCGGCAGTTGATCGTCGACGTCGGGGTGGCCGCCGGTTGTGGGCGCATCGGCGCGGCTCACCGCATCCTGAACCTGCGCGTCGAGGCGGGTGAGCAAGTTTTGCCGCAGAGCGAGCACGCTCAGTACACCGACAACGACGCTCACCACGGCGAGCAGGGCGACGATGCCGACCACGAGCCGGCGGCGCAGTGACCAGGTGGGGCGGCTCGCCATCAGAGCGCAGGCTTGATCGTGTACCCGACTCCGCGCACGGTGTGGATCATCGCCGATCGACCTTCGTCGATCTTCTTGCGCAGGTAGGAGATGTAGATCTCAACGATGCTCGAGCGTCCCCCGAAGTCGTAACTCCAGACCCGGTCGAGAATCTGCGCCTTGCTCAGCACCCGACGCGGGTTGCGCATCAGGTAGCGCAGCAACTCAAACTCCGTCGCGGTGAGGGCGATCGGCACCTCGGCGCGCGAGACCTCGTAGGTCTCTTCGTTGAGAAGCAGGTCGCCGACCCGCAACTCGGGGTCGGTCGCGGCTGACACGATTTTGGCGCTGCGGCGCAGCAGTCCGCGCAGGCGAGCGATGACTTCGTCGAGCGAAAACGGCTTGGTGACGTAGTCGTCGCCACCGGCGGTCAGTCCGGCGACGCGGTCATCGACCGCGTCCTTCGCGGTCAGGAAGAGCACCGGCACCTCACTGCCAGCGGCGCGAAGCCGTTGCAGCACCTGGAGCCCATCGAGATCAGGCAGCATCACGTCGAGCACGATCACGTCGGGCGCGAAGGTGCGCGCCTCGGCGAGGGCTTCTTGCCCCGTGGCGGCCGTGCGAACGTCCCAGCCTTCGTAGCGCAGCGCCATCCTGAGCAGATCGCCCAGTGACGCCTCGTCGTCGACGACCAATGCGCGAACGGGCGTACCGTCGGGGCGCGTTACGCGCGTGGGAACTGAGGCTGCGGATGCGATCACACCCCTCAGTCTCCTCGTCAACCTATGAAACGCCTATGGACTTCCTTGGCTGCGACCTGGAAGCGTCTCGACAGTGTGACGTGTCGCCCCGCGGGGGACGGTGGGGCGAGGCAGACTGGGGCCGTGACGATCGTGCAGCCGACCCTCCCGCTCTGGGATGAGCCAGCGCCGTCGCACCGCGACCGCATCGTCGCCGACGCCACCGACCGCGTCGGCTGGTTGAAAGCACGGGCGCGCGGGGTAACCGCCACCGACGTCGCCCGACTCACGAGCGAGCGGGCCGTGAAGACGCTCGCGATGGAGAAGTTGCTCGGCTCTCGGTTCACGGGCAACGCGTATACCGAACACGGTCGGCTTCGCGAGCCGGCCATCGGCCGCTGGGCGGGCCATGTTTACGGGATGCGATCCTCCAGCGCGCTCTTCCACGCCGAAGGCAATACGGCACACCTCGCGACCCCCGACGGCCTGCGCGAACTCGACGGTCGCGTCGAGCTGTGCGAGATCAAGACGACGGTGCATTCTTGGCGCGGCATCCCGCGCAACTACCTGCGCCAGGTGTGGTGGCAGCAGTACGTCCTAGGGGCTCAGCGCACCCTGGTTGTCTGGGAGCGGCACGACGAGTTCGTTCCGATCTCCAGTGAGCCCGAGTGCCGCTGGGTCGACCGGGACGACACCGAGATTGGCCGACTCATTACCCTCGCCGACAGCCTGCTCGCCGCCATGAGGCGTGACCCCGCCCTGCGCGAGATCTCCCCGCGCTGAGCTTCGCTCGAGGGCCGTTCTCTCCAACGACAGCGCCGCTCCGTACACCGCGACCCACGCGATCCCGATCGTCGTCGCCGTGAACTCTAAGTAGCTTCCGAGCCCGGCGTAGAAGTTGAACACCGACATCAGACCGCCCGTCGCGGAGATGACAGCAACCGAGACCGCGGCGACCAGCGAGAAGCGACGGATGACGCGGTGACCGATCGCGAACGCACACTGCAGCATCGCCCAGGCGGCGAACGCGAAGGCGAGAGTCGCCGCGGTCACATGACCGAGGTCTTGCCAGGAGAGGTTCGGGCCGAACCTGGGCACCGGACATCCACTCGTGCAGGTCACCTGCGATGCGACCAAGAACAGCACGCTCGCGATCGTCAGACTGACCGAAGGCGGCCACCAGCGCAGCACCGCAACCCGCGACCGGATCCGTCGCCCCACCCAGGCGACCGAGAGTCCGGCGAGCACGAGCAGGAGAAGCGCGGCCTGAAACCACTTCGCGGTGGGTTCACCCTGAGCGCCGAGTTCGCTGACGTACGCGTCGCGGTGAACCGTCGAACGAGCGACCGCGATGATGCTGAGCGAAGCCCACGCCAGCACGGCGCCGAGCCCCGCGACGAGGCGCGAGATCATCCCGGTCAGGCTTGGGGTGCCCGGAGGGGCCAGTTGGTACGCCGACGACTCACCCAGACCACCGCAGCCCCAACCCCGAGCACCACCGCGGCGATCAGGATCACGTAGAACGAGACCGAGAGGTAACCGTTCGGCGAGGTGTCGGGGTTGAGGAACGGGTACGGGTACCAGTTCACGCCCGAGAGTTCCTCGACCACGAGCGGTCCGCGGATCAACGTGTACGCCGCCCACACGACGGGGAAGATCACGACGACCCAGATGTGCTTCCAGTCCAGGCGCCCGCGACCCGGCGCGAAGAGCCAGTCGAGGATGACGCACAGCGGCCCCACCACGTGCAAGATCTCGTTCGACCACTCCAACGTGGTGCCCTGCGGCAGTTCGACGTTGCGCAGCAGCAGGTTGTAGACGATAAACGTCACCGTCATGTAGGTCGTGGTGACCAGACGCAGGATCGTGTACCAGCGACCCTCGACCCCCTTCGTCGCGACCAGCAGCACCGCGCCGATCAGTAGGGCAACGACGCTCAGCACGTTCGACTCGATCGTGAAGAAGCTGAAGAAGTTGATCAGGAACGCCCCGACGTCTTTCGCTCCCAGCCCGGAACGATAGTCGAGCGAATAGAGCAACTGGCCGACAATTGCGGCGGTGATGGCGGCGGCGGCAATCACGCGGAGCACAGCGAAAAGTGGTCTCACGATCGCATGGTACCGGGATGGGCTCGATTTCGAAGCTTCAAGAGCACGTGACCTCCGCGAAACACCGGCGACTCATCCGACCCGTTTACTGGATACGGAAGCGGGGAGACCGAAGGATGACCACCATGCGGGCCATGGCGATGACTCAGGCCGGCGGGCCGGAAGTGCTCACACTCGCGGACGTCGAACGTCCGGTGCGGGTGAATGCCGAGTTACTGATCCGCGTCGTCGCCGCCGGCGTCAACCCGATCGACGCGAAGACCAGGTCGGGCAAAGGTGCGTTCGCGGGCATCACGAACTTTCCCGTGATCCTCGGCAACGACTTCAGCGGGATCGTCGAAGAGGCCCCCTACGAAGCGCACCCCCTTCAGCCGGGTACCGAGGTCTACGG
>NZ_JBDSPJ010000006.1:0-3411 GCF_039912695.1 Pseudolysinimonas sp. | reverse complement strand
CCTCGATGTCCTGCGTCGTCATGCGCTCGCGAACGACGCGCTCCATCCGGGACAACCCGGTGCGAACCTGGTTCTGGATGAGCTCGCCGACCGCGCGGATGCGACGGTTGCCGAAGTGGTCGATGTCGTCCACGTCGAGGCGGATGTCGACCTTCTTGCCGTCGCGGACACCCGGGAGGGTGGTCTGCTCGGCGTGCAGGGCGACCAGGTACTTGATCGTGCCCAGGATGTCGTCGAGCGACAGCACCGAGTCGCGCAGGCCGGCGTCGAGGCCGAGCTTGCGGTTGATCTTGTACCGGCCCACCTTGGCGAGGTCGTACCGCTTCGGGTTGAAGTAGAAGTTGTCGAGCAGCGCACGCGCGGCCTCGGCAGCAACCTGCTCGCCCGGACGCAGCTTGCGGTAGATGTCTTTGAGCGCCTCTTCTTTGGTGAGGATGGCGTCCTTCTCGAGGGTGCCGGCGATCGACTCGTAGCCGGGGAAGGCGGCGAGGATCTCTTCGCTCGTCATGCCGAGAGCCTTGAGGAAGACGGTGACCGACTGCTTGCGCTTGCGGTCGATGCGCACGCCGACCTGGTCACGCTTGTCGATCTCGAACTCGAGCCAGGCACCACGGCTCGGGATAACCCGCGCCGAATAGATGTCTTTGTCGGAGGTCTTGTCGTTGATGCGCTCGAAGTACACGCCCGGGCTGCGGACGAGCTGCGAGACGACGACACGCTCGGTGCCGTTGATGATGAACGTGCCGCGCTGAGTCATCAGCGGGAAGTCGCCCATGAAGACCGTCTGGGTCTTGATCTCACCGGTGAGGTGATTCATGAACTCAGCGTTGACGTAGAGCGGCGCGGCGAAGGTCTTGCCGCGCTCCTTGCACTCGTCGATGGAGTACTTGGGCTCTTCGAGCTCCGGGGCGGAGAACGACAGTTGCATCGTCTCGCCGAGGTCTTCGATCGGCGAGATCTCTTCGAAGATCTCGTCGAGACCCGTGGTCTCGGGAACACCCGCGTCGCCGGAGGCTTTCGCCGCGACCACCCGTGCCTTCCAGATGTCGTTACCAACCAACCAGTCGAAGCTCTCCGTCTGCAGCGCAAGAAGGTCCGGCACCGTGAGGGTGTCGGTGATCTTGGCGAAGGAGAGCCGCGATGCGGTGCGGCCGGTGATGGTGGACTTCTTACTGGATGCGGAACGCGCAGCAGCCAACGAAAACAACCTCCGTGAACCCCGTCAGGTTCAGTACGTATCGGTCGGTGGGAAGCGGCCCAAATCCTCTTCAAGCCGACCAAGATATGAAGGCGAAAGGGAGAGTGGGCGCAAGGGACAACTATAGGACACAACTGGCGCGAACGCCTAGCTATTCCTTGACTTGATTCTCGATTGGGTCTATAAGCCGCCCGCGGCATCCCTCCACGCGCGCCAATTGGTCCACCTGAAACGTTCGTCCGTGCAACTTGGTGCAGATGAAAGACTGGATGCCGTGGCGGACATCGGGGAGACGACCCTGGCAAGCGGGATGCACGCCGTCATCCGCGACGACCCCTTCACGCCGGGCACGTATCAACTGATCGTCGACGGCACACCGCAGTCGCACGTCGACCCGAATCGTCCGACCGAGTTGTTCTTCGAGTACGTGAATCGCATGGGTCGGGTCATCGACCAACTGCCCGACGGGCCGATCACGGCTCTGCACCTCGGGGCCGGCGCGCTGACCCTTCCCCGCTACATCGAAGCGATGCGACCGGGATCCCGCCAACAGGTGCTTGAGCTCGAACCTGGGTTGGTCGAGCTCGTGCGCGCCCACCTGCCGCTGCCCCGCGACGCCTCGATCCGGATGCGCTACGGCGACGCCCGCGAGACCCTCGGCAAGCTGCCATCCGGGTTGAAGGGTGCGGTCGATCTCTGCATCGTCGACGTGTTCGGCGGGGCCCGCATCCCGGCCCACGTCACGAGTGTGGAGTTCTATCACGAGCTCTCCGCATTCCTCACCCCGACCGGAGTGCTGCTGGTCAACGTCGCGGATGGTGGCACTCTCGCCTTCGCGCGCGGCCAGGCGGCGACGGTCGGGCTGGTGTTCGCCGACTCCGCAGTGCTCGCCGAGTCTCAAGTGCTGAAGGGTCGGCGCTACGGCAACTTTGTGATCGTTGCCTCACCCACCGACCTCCCGCTGGAATGGATGCCGCGGCTGCTGGCCAGCGGACCGCATCCGGCGAGCGTCGTGCGTGGTCGCGAGTTGCGGGACTGGATCGCGGGTGCCGCGGTCGTGACCGATGCGTCCTCAACACCCTCGCCGCCGCCAGCTCGCAGCGTGTTCCAGTGGCGTCCCGGTCGCGACGACGGCGGACGCACGTAGGGTCGGGGCATGCGCTCGTGGAAGTGGCTTGCCGTCGCCCTCGCAGCAGTGGTGCTTGCGGGATGCGGCCCCGCGCCGCACACAGAACCAGGCACGACTGCGCCTACCGTGTCGCCGCCCGCCGGTGGAGTGCAGCCGGTCGGTGAGCCGACCGATGTGGTGACCGGTCTGGGGTCGCCGTGGTCGATCCTGAGGTTGACGGATTCCGTCACCCTGATCTCGCAGCGCGACGATGCCACGATTCTGCGCCTCGAAGATGGCCAGGTCACGACGGTCGGCACAGTGCCGGGCGTGGTGCACCAAGGCGAGGGCGGCCTGCTCGGGCTGGCGTACCTTTCGGAAGGTTCGGGCGGCTGGCTCTACGCGTACCTGACCGCGGCCGACGACAACCGCATCGTGCGGATGACCTACAGTGACGGCGGTTCGCTCGGCGATCCCGAGGTGGTGCTGTCTGGTCTGGCGAAGGCCGGCAACCACGACGGCGGGCGTCTCGCGTTCGGCCCGGACGGCATGTTGTATGCGACGGTCGGTGACGCGGGAGAACCCGACCGTGCTCAGGACCCGTCGTCGCTCAACGGCAAGATTCTGCGGATGACTCCAACGGGCGACGTGCCCAACGACAACCCGACGCCGGGATCACTCGTCTACTCGATGGGTCACCGCAACCCGCAGGGGCTCGCCTGGGATGCCAGCGGGCAACTCTGGGCGGCCGAGTTCGGCCAAGACACCTGGGACGAGTTCAACCGCATCGAGCCCGGGGGCAACTACGGGTGGCCGGTCGTGGAGGGGCAGGCGGGCGACGAGCGCTTCACCGATCCCGTGCTGCAGTGGGGCACCGATGCCGCCAGCCCGAGCGGGCTGACCTGGATCGGCGGCACCTTCTTCATGGCCGCGCTCGGCGGCGAGCGCCTCTGGGCGATCTACATCGACGACGAGGCGGGCACCGCGAACGCCGTCGAGTGGTTCACGGGCGAGTACGGACGCATCAGGGATGTGACGCCCGGCCCTGACGGTTCGCTCTGGATGCTGACCAACAACACCGATGGCCGCGGCGATGCGCGCGATG
>NZ_JBDSPJ010000003.1:0-45792 GCF_039912695.1 Pseudolysinimonas sp. | reverse complement strand
CGACCACCGCGCCATCAACCATCAACCGCACCTGGATTCCCGCAGCCGTATCCGGATCGATCGCCCAACCCCACGCCGTCAACGTCGAACCCACCAACGACACCGAATCCACCACCCCGAACGGAGGAACGGGGTGGCCGGAAGACGATGGGGAGAGCGTCGCCAGGTGGTCGTGGAACGCGGTTCCCGAGGGCGCCTGCGGAGTGAACGACGAGTCGGCGATAAGCGCGTAGCGATGAGCCGCGAGCCCTTCGGAGGCCGGCACGATCCACCACGCCCAGGGCGCGTATCCGACGCCATGAGCGTCTGCCCATGTCATGAAAGTGGTCAGGAACGACGACCCACCATCGGTCTGCCCGAACTCGCTCGCGATGACCGGCACGACCGCGGCGACGGGTGCGATCTCTGCGTTCCAGCACGATGATGAGCTGCACCGCTGTCCGGGGTAGTTGTGCCAGGACGCCACCAGCTGGGAGTCCGCTGGACGATACTCGAGCCATTGCCGGAGATCGTTGGAGTAGTCCAAACCGCCGAGGAGGACCGGCTGGGTCGCGCCAGCCCCGCGCACGGCAGCGACCAGCTGGGTCATCCCGGCCACCACGTACGTTGCGCCGCTCAACGTAGAGGTCTGGTCGTTCTCGACGGGAGCCCGGCATCCGCCGTCTCGCCAGCACGACCACGTGAGCTGGAAGGTCCACGAGTTCGTCGTGTTGTTCCAGCGGGAGTAGGGCTCGTTGAAGACGTCGAACATGACCGACCGGTTCGACGCGTAGGCCGTCGCGACCTGCGACCAGAACGTGACCGACCGGGCATCGGTCATCGCACGCTGACCGTTCGCCGGGTACCCCGCGGGCGACGTCCAATGCAGATCCAGAATGACAACCAGTCCTGCGGCGTTGAGGACACCAACCCAGTCGTTCACCGCGGAACGGTAACCCGCACTCGTGCCGTACGCGGGAGCCCCATCGACCCCGAGCCAGCAGGCCTCGTTGAGAGGCAGCCGCACCGCGGTGATCCCCCACGAAACCATGGCCGCGGCCGCCGCAGCGTCGCGACCACCCGACGCATACGCCCAACCCTGCTGACAGGCGTACTCGAAGCTCGGCCAGTTGACGGCGTGAGCATCCCACCTCGCGCCGGTCCGACTGTCGACGAGTCGTGTTCCGTCGACGACAGGCGTCGGAGCGGACGAAGCCGCAGCGGAGGTCGCCGCGCTGGAGGGCGACGGCGCGCCCACCAGCACCGCAGCGAGGATCGCGACGATCCCGAGAATCCCCCCGGCTCTCATGGTCGTGAGCCTAGTCCTCAGCTGGAAGCCGTGGGGAGAGATGTGACGGCCCGGGCGTTGGAGGTTTCCACCAGAGGGGCGCGACGGCTGATCGGTAGGCTGAATGCCGTGACTCCTGCCGCTTCCGATTCCGACGCACCCCGTCCCGACTCGGCGACGACCGCCGGAAAGCTCGCGGACCTGAAAGTGCGCTACCACGAGGCGGTCACCGCGAGCGGGGCTGCCGCGATTGAGAAGCAGCACGCGAAGGGCAAGAAGACCGCTCGGGAGCGTATCGAGCAGTTGCTTGATACCGGCTCATTCGTCGAACTGGACGAGTTTGTGCGCCACCGCACCCAGGCGTTCGGCATGGAAAAGAACCGGCCGTACGGCGACGCCGTCGTTACCGGTACCGGCACCATCCACGGGCGGCAGGTGGCCGTCTACTCTCAGGACTTCACGATCTTCGGCGGTTCACTCGGTGAGGTCGCCGGCGAGAAGATCATCAAGGTCATGGAGCTCGCGCTCAAGACCGGCGTTCCGATCATCGGGATGCTCGACTCCGGGGGTGCACGCATCCAAGAGGGAGTCGTCGCGCTCGGTAAGTACGGCGAGATTTTCCGCCTGAACACGGCGTCGTCGGGAGTCATCCCGCAGATCTCGATCATCATGGGCCCGGCCGCAGGCGGCGCTGTGTACTCCCCCGCCCTGACCGACTTCGTGATCATGGTCGACAAGACCTCGCACATGTTTGTCACCGGCCCCGACGTGATCAAGACCGTGACCGGCGAAGACGTCGGCATGGAAGAGCTCGGCGGCGCGCTCACCCACAACAAGACCAGCGGCGTCGCTCACTACTTGGCCAGCGATGAGGATGACGCCCTCGACTACGCCCGCACCCTCGTCGGCTTCCTGCCTGACAACAACCTCGTCGAGGCGCCGGTCTACGAGAGCGACGTCGAGCTGGAGGTCACGGATGCCGACCGCAAACTCAACACGATCATCCCCGACTCACCGAACCAGCCCTACGACATGCGCATCATCATCGAGTCGCTGGTCGACAACGAAGACTTCCTCGAAGTGCAGCCGCTGTTCGCCCCCAACATCCTGATCGGTTTCGGTCGGGTCGAAGGCCGCAGCGTCGGCGTCATCGCGAGCCAGCCGAGCGCCATGGCCGGAACCCTCGACATCCAGGCCGGCGAGAAGGCTGCGCGATTCGTGAGGTTCTGTGACGCCTTCTCGATCCCGATCCTCACCCTGGTCGACGTGCCCGGCTTCCTTCCCGGTACCGACCAGGAGTGGACGGGTGTCATCCGCCGCGGGGCGAAGCTGCTCTACGCCTACGCGGAGGCGACGGTGCCGCTCGTCACCGTGATCACCCGCAAGGCGTACGGCGGCGCCTACATCGTGATGGGTTCCAAGCAGCTCGGCGCCGACATCAACTACGCCTGGCCCACCGCCGAGATTGCGGTCATGGGCGGCCAGGGCGCGGTCAACATCCTCTACCGGGGCGACCTGAAGAAGGCGGAGGAGGCCGGCGAAGACGTCGCCGCCGTGCGCACCCGTCTTGCGAACGAGTACACCTACAACGTCGCGTCGCCGTTCCTGGCCGCGGAACGCGGAGAGCTGGATGGCGTGATCGAGCCGGCCGCGACCCGGGTCGCGATCGTGAAAGCGCTTCGGGCGCTGCGCACCAAACGGGCAACTCAGCCGCCGAAGAAGCACGGGAACATCCCCCTGTGAACGACCAGGCACCGCCTCCCGACATCCGCATCTTGTCGGGCGATCCGACCGCGCCGGAGATCGCGGCGGTGACAGCCGTGCTGTCCGCCGCACTCGACGAGCTGGCTGGGCAAACTCTCGCGAGCAGCCAGAACGGCCCGAGTGCCTGGCAGCGCAGTCAGCGCGCCATCCGTACACCCCTCCCGTTCGGCGCCTGGCGCAACGTCGACCGGTAGAGAGATCGGGGACTGGTCGTCGCGGTCTGTCCCCCAAAACGCATATCGTCCAACTTCACTGCTGATTTCACGGGAATCTGCGCGGTCGTTTGTCCCCCAAAGTGACGACTTGGTACAGCCGAACGCCGCGACTAGTTTGGAGGAGTAACAGGTGTATCTCGTCTGAGATCACCAACACTGGTCGGCGTCATGGGTAAGCATGCCGACTTGTGGGGGCGAGTCAGGGCGGTATTCGGGTTATCGCCCTGACTCGATTTTTGGTCGCGGGGTCGGATCTTCGGATTCGACCCCGCGATCCAGTTAACGGCTCCGGTCCCTCGTCCACGTTCCCCGTTGTGCGTCGCGATCGCGCCGCCTGGGCCAATAGGATTGGCAGGCTGTGAGCACGGCGTGCGCCGTGACCGACCCGAAAGGCTCACGTGATCGACGCCGTTACTCCGAAGTCCTCGGCCGCCTCAGCGAAGCGTGGCGGCGTCAGGCTCTGGATCGGGCACGCGATCTACCGGCTTTCGGCCCGCATCCATTTCGCCGAACCCGAGATTCGCGGGTTGGGAAAGTTCGTTCATCCCGGAGACTCCGTGCTCGACGTCGGAGCCGCGCTGGGGATGTACACGGTTCCCCTCGCACACATTGTCGGGCCGAGTGGCCGCGTCGACTCCTTCGACCCGCAACCTCGCAACTTTTACGTCACCCGGTTTCTGCGCTCCATCAACGGGGTCAAGAACGGTCTGATCCGGCGCATCGCGCTCGGCCCGAAACCGGGCGAGAGTTCGATCGCCGTGCCCATCATCCTGGGCCTGCCGATCTTCGGCCATGGGCACATCTCAGAAGGCGTCGACGAGGGCTCGCGCCGCATCCGGTACACCCCGACACCGGTCGACACGATTGATGACTGGGTCACCCGCGAGGGCATCGCGAGGATCAGCTACATCAAGGTGGATGTCGAAGGCTTCGAGCCTTCCGTCATCGAGGGGGGCCGCGCCACCATCACGCGCGATCTGCCGAGCCTGATGCTCGAGATCGAAGACCGCCATCTGGTGCGTTACGGCCGGGATGCGGCGGGTTTCGTCGGAGAAATTCTGGGCATGTGGCCCGCGTACAAGATGTACACCTGGTCAGGCAACGACTGGGTGCGCGTGGATGAGGTCAAACCTTCCGTGCGCAACTACTTGTTCGCAACTGACGCCGCGCTGGCATCCTGACCGACTGCGGCGATCCTGGGGATCTCGAGCCAAAGCTCGATTTCTTCGTCACCGAGTGAGTCGCCGAGTGCGCTGGCGCTGCCGTCGTCGCTCGAACGCAGGCCGACGACTGTCACCCCAACGTCGGATCCTTCGGGCACGGTGCGGGCGATGACCTTGTCGGCTGTCGTGTGTCGCAGTGCATCGGCGAGCGCGCCGAGAATCCGGTCAATCTCCGAGTCCTCGAGGTCATCAAGCCCGCCTTCGTCGAGCAGGGTCACTGTCGTGCCACGGCGTCGCGCCAACATGACTTGCTCTCGTACCGCGTCGTTGAGCAGCTTGCGGCCGCGAATCTCGTCTCGGATCGCGCCCTCGAGATGCAGACACTCGGCACGTTGCGCAGCGGTGAGGTCCCCCTTGCTCTGTTGGACCGCACGAAGCATCGGCAGCGCCATGACCGAGGTCTGACCGAGACGGAACTGCCGCTCGTTGAGATGCGCCTCCTGGGCGGCCTGCCACTCGGTGGCACCGCGTTCGGCAATCGCGAAGCGCTGCGAATCGCGCACGGCCTTTGCGAGCGCGTTGGTCAGGAGGTGCGCGACGCCGACCCAGGATGCGCTGCCGATCACTCCGATGCCCGCGAGCGCGCCGGGACCCGCCCACAACACCGTCTGCACGATCAGGAATCCGATGCCGATCCAGGCAAACCCTGGCCGGCGTCGAACTGCCGTGATCGTCATCAGCGCGCCAACTGCTGCGACGTACCAGGTCGCGTACCCGTTGCCCCCCTCGCGTGCCGGATCAAGGCCCGACGAGACGAGCACGGGAAGCACGACGGCAATCGCGACGGCAAATACCGCAAGCCAGATCGGCATTCCGGCTCGCCGGTCAGGAACGAGAACCGCCGCTGTCGCAATCGCGTAGATCGCGATACCGGCGAACACCGGCTCCTCGGTCGAGGAGAAGTGCTGGGGCAGCGAGTAGAGCGCAAGAACGATGAGGTAGCTCGAGAACAGCGTGGCAACCAGCACGATCAGCGACCGCGGAACGGTGACTCTCATGCGCGCTCCACCTCCTGAACAACGTCGACCGGTCCGGTGGTGGCGGGGACGCCGTCCCAACTCAGAGTGATGACGGTGCCCTGGCCCGGCGCCGTTTCGATGTGGGCGACCCCACCGGCGGTCGCGACGCGTTCGAAGATTGACACCCGCACGCCCAGACGCTCGGTGGGGATGTCGTCCAGCTCGAAGCCTTTGCCGCGGTCACCGATCTCGATCGTGAACGCTTGATGCCCGAGCGAGTGCACCTCAACCCAGCGTTCGACGCCATTTCCCGCGTGTTGGAGGCTGTTGATCATCGCCTGCACGGTTGCCGAATAGGCGGCCTCAGCGACGTTAATCGGAATGAGGCACCACTCCGTCGCGAACGTGCGCACTGAGACAGGCTGCGACATGCTCTCGGCGGCGCTGATGATGCGATTGGCCACGATCTCGCCGGAGATGGTTGCCTCGGAGTCGGGTGCGGCTGCTACTGCCTCGCGGAGGTGCCCGATCGCGTTAGAGGCCATGGTCGAGGCGAGCACTTTCGCTTCAGGGGTGAATGCTCGCGCAGCCGACAGCAAGGTGGTCAGCACGCTGTCGTGCACGATCGCGTCGACCTGAACGCGTTCGGCTTCGGTTGCATGCTGCCGAACGGCATGGGAGTAGCGCTCGAGGGCGTTTTGCTGCGCGACGTCGACCCCGCTAGCCGCCGATCGAAGGACAACGATGAGGATCAGGATCGCCCCGCCGAGCAGAATCGAGTAGACCGAGTCGAGGACAGCAAGGACGACATCCACGTGCCCGCCAGGAGGGGTGACCCGGATGATGCCGTAGACCACCGGTACGCCGATCGTGTACACAGCGGCGAGCGGCAGATCAAGGCTTACCGCGGCCATCGACGTGGCGATCGTCAGCAGAAAGTACAGCCAATAGCTGGCGGGATTCCCCTCCGCTTTCGGGATGTCGACCACGGCGAACGGCCAGGTCACCAGGGCCACCAGGTAGACGATCGCAAACACCGGATAGGTCGTACGAACGAACCGTTTGGCGATTGCCGCGACCGCGCATACGACGAGGGAGGCGACGATGATGCCGAGCATTGCGATGCTCCAGACCGGTGCCATGTTGGGAAGCTGACTGAGCTGAAGCGGAATGGATTGCAGAAAGAAGGCACCGCCGATCACGGCCGCGAGACGCGCGATAGCAGCGTCGACGCGAAGCAGACTCAGCGGGTTGCGGACCGGCCGGGCGAGGTTGAGATCGCCCGCCACCCGGCTAGGCGTCGCCACCGTCGGCGTCTAGGCCCGGCAGGATGCCATCCTCCACCGCGCGACGGAGCAGATCGACCTTGGTCGGCGCGGGACGTCCCACCTCGACGTACTTGACGCGGATGCGGTCGAGGTATTCCCGCGCGGTCGAGTATCCGATCCCCAGCTGCTCGGCGGCGAGTTTGAGGGGCAAACCCGAGGCGTACAGGTGCAGGATCTCCCGCTCGCGTCGCCCCAGCTGCGCCTTCGCGAAATCGCGGTCGGCGTCGATCGCGGTCGCCCATTCCAAGTTATTGAGCACGTCGCCCCGGGCGACCGTGGCGGCAGCCGCGATCACCGTCTTGGTGGCCGATGATTTCGGGATGACACCTGCGGCGCCGGCGGCGAGCGCTTCACGCACGAGGCCGACGCGGTCGGCGATTGAATGCACCAGCACGGCAGCACCCGCCGCCTGAACGCGCTTCACGTTTTCGGTGACGCTCGAGCCATCCCCCAGGGAGAGATCGAGCACGACAACATCCACTTCGCGACCCGCCAGTGAACTGATCAGATCGTTGACGTTCGGGGAAACCGTCACGACGTCGTACCCCTCGTCGGCGAAAGCGGCCTTCAGGCCCAGTCGCACCGACTCGTGGTCGTCGACGATAGCGACACGAATTTTCGACGCCGACGGGGTGGACGGGAACCCCTCGGCGGAAACCCCTGTTGCCTCTGACACGCTCAACCCGTTCTCCCCCGGCTCATCGGACCAGCTACTTCCGAACGGTTGTGTTCGCCATGAGCCTACTCCGACGAAACTCCCGTCGAACGTTGGCGCTGCACCCAACTTTGGGGCGGATCGTGAGAGCTCAGGCGCGTTGAAACGATCCGACCGCTTCGACGTGATGCGTGTGCGGAAAGAGGTCGAATGCCCGAAGCCCGACGAGCTGGTAGCCGGCCTCGGCAAGCAGGGCGACGTCGCGCGCGAAGGCAACCGGATCGCAGCTCACGTAGACGATTTGGGCCGGAGCGACGGTCGTTATCGCGCCGAGTACCTCTGCCCCGGCACCCGATCGGGGCGGATCCAGGATGACGGTGCCGGCCGCAAGGCGAGTGCGCTCGGAGGCCGAAACGTCCGCGAGCGAACGCGCCCAACGCTCGACGCGCTCAGTGATCACGGCTGCCCCGAGCCAGTCGGCGAGGTTCTCGGCCGCGTGCTCGGTGGCTCGCGCGTCCGACTCAACCGTCGTGATGCGCACCCCGTGCCCGAATCGGTCACCCACCGCCGCCGCGAGCAGTCCGACGCCGCCGTACAGGTCGAGGTTGGCCGCTTTCTCGTCGAAAAGGGTCGGGTCGATGGCATCCTGAACCGCTGCGGTGAGGGTCTCCGCGGCGGCGGCGTGCACCTGCCAGAATCCCGTGTCGTCGACCCGGAATTCGCGCATCCCGACCCTTTCGCGAATGACCGTCGGCTTTTGCTCGTCGATGACCAGACGTGCGCCGTCGCCGAGACTCGGGGCGAGCACCTGCACCGATTTCACGCCCGGCATGCTTTCGCGCAGCGGAGCCAGGTCACGCACCCGGTCGACCGCGAGCGGTAGATCGGCCACCGCGACCACCCGGTGTGATCGCGCGGCGTAGGGCCCAATGGATCCGTCGGCGGCAACGTGCAGCCGCTCGCGGGTTCGCCATCCCGTGCCGTCGGTCGGGCCGGGTAGCGCTTCGACGTCGACCGTGCGATCAACCTTCGCCATGCGGGCAAGCGACTCGGTCAGTACCTGCGCTTTCAGTACCCGCTGCTGCCCGAGCGCTATGTGGCCGTAGTCCGCCCCGCCGGGACGCTGGGCGGGATCGCGATCGACCGACGCCTCGGCCCAGATGTGCGGAACTCGGTGCGGACTCGCGTCGAGCACCTCGACGGTGTCAGCCCTCCAAAACTTCGGCTTCGAGTCATCGGTGACCCGCACCCGCAGCCGTTCGCCGGGGATCGCGTCGGCCACGAAAATCACTCGGCCGTCGAGTCGTGCCACCGACTCTCCACCGTGGGCCATATTGGTAGCCTCGACCTCGATCTCAGTGCCCTGCATGTCGCCCATTTTCGACAGCTTAGGAGCGACCCATGCGGCTCTATCTCGCCTCGACCTCCCCGGCACGTCTGGCCACCCTGCGCGCGGCCGGTATCGAGCCCATCGCGCTGGCACCCGGCGTCGATGAAGAGGCTGCCGTCGCATCCGCCGGACCACTGCGCCCGCCCGAGATGGTGCAACTGCTGGCACGACTGAAAGCCGAGGCGGTCGTCGCACAGCATCCCGACCTCAACGGGTTGGTATTCGGGGGAGACTCGGCATTCGAAATCGACGGCGTTGTCTACGGCAAGCCGCACGAACCGGCCGTGGCACGAGCGCGCTGGTTGGCCCAGCGCGGGCGCTCCGGACGCCTGCACTCGGGGCACTGGCTCATCGACGCGCGAGTGGATGGCACCGGCCGCGCCGTCGGACAAGCCGCGGTCGCGACGGTAACTTTCGCGAGCGACATCACCGAAGCTGAGATCGACGCCTACGTCGCGACGACCGAGCCACTCGAGGTGGCGGGCGCGTTCACCATCGACGCCAAGGGCGCCGCGTTCATCGCGAGCATCGACGGTGACCCGAGCACGGTGATCGGCATCTCGATCCCGACCCTGAGGAATCTGGTGCGACAGCTCGCGATCGAATGGCCGGACCTCTGGTGAGTCCCACCGCAAAACCAGGACGTTTCTGTGGGACCTCGACAAACGGCCAGTGAAATACCCCCGATAGGCTCGGTTCTTATGGTTTCCGCCGCGGTTGCGCAACGACGCATCACCAAAGTCCTGATCGCAAACCGGGGCGAAATAGCCGTACGAGTCATCAGGGCGGCGAAGGACTCCGGTATCGGCTCCGTCGCCGTCTATGCCGACCAAGACCGCGACGCGCGGCACGTCAAGCTCGCCGACGAGGCCTACGCGCTCGACGGCACCACCTCAGCCGACACCTATCTGGTGATCGACAAATTGCTCTCGATCGCCCGTCGGTCGGGCGCCGACGCCGTGCATCCGGGCTACGGATTCCTCGCCGAGAACGCCGACTTCGCCCGCGCGGTCATCGCCGCCGGACTGATCTGGATCGGTCCCTCCCCCGACGCCATCGACCGCCTGGGCGACAAGGTCTCGGCTCGCCATGTCGCTGAGAAGGTCGGCGCACCGCTCGCCCCCGGCACCCTCAACCCGGTTGTGGATGCCGACGAAATCCTCGCCTTCGTCGACGAGGTCGGCCTTCCGGTCGCGATCAAAGCTGCCTTCGGCGGCGGCGGCCGCGGCCTCAAGGTTGCGAGAACGCGCGAAGAGATTCCGGAACTGTTCGAGTCTGCGGTGCGCGAGGCAACCGCTGCCTTCGGGCGCGGCGAGTGCTTCGTTGAGAAGTACCTCGACGAACCGCGCCACGTCGAAACGCAGTGTCTGGCCGACTCGGCGGGCACCGTGATCGTGGTCTCCACCCGGGACTGCTCGCTGCAGCGCCGTCACCAAAAACTGGTCGAGGAGGCGCCGGCACCTTTCCTTACGCCCGCTCAGACCGAGCTGCTCTACACGTCGTCGAAGGCCATCCTCAAAGAGGTCGGCTATCTCGGGGCCGGCACCTGTGAGTTCCTGATCGGCAAAGACGGCACCGTCTCGTTCCTCGAGGTCAACACCCGCCTCCAGGTCGAACATCCGGTCTCAGAAGAGGTCACCGGTATCGACCTGGTGCGTGAGCAGTTCCGCATCGCTGAGGGCGGCCTGCTCGACCCGGTCGACCCCGAGACGCGCGGACACTCGATCGAGTTCCGCATCAACGGCGAAGACCCGGGCCGCAACTTCCTGCCCACCCCGGGACCGGTCAACGTGCTGCGTTTCCCCGGCGGACCCGGCGTGCGCGTCGACTCGGGCGTCACGACAGGCGACGTCATCTCAGGTGCGTTCGACTCACTGCTCGCGAAACTGATCGTGACCGGGCACACCCGCGCGGATGCCCTGGAGCGAGCCCGCCGCGCGCTCGACGAGTTCGAGGTTTCTGGTCTGCCGACCGTGCTGCCCTTCCACCGCAAGATCGTGCGCGACCCGGCGTTCGTCGCCGCGGACGGACACTTCGGCGTGTACACCCGCTGGATCGAAACCGAGTTCGTCAACGACATCGAGCCGTGGGGCGGGATGCTGCCGGAAAGCGGCAGCCCCGAGAAACGTCACGACGTCGTGGTCGAAGTGGATGGCAAGCGCATTTCGGTGTCGCTCCCCTCGAAACTGCTGCCCTCGTCATCCGGTTCGGTGGCATCAGCCCCGACCCCCAAGCGCCGCAGCGGGGGGTCTTCGGTCAATACCGCAACCGGCGACACCATCGTCGCGCCGATGCAGGCGACGATCGTCAAGGTCGCCGTGGCCGACGGCGACAAGGTCGTCAAGGGTGACCTGGTGCTCGTGCTCGAAGCAATGAAAATGGAGCAGCCGATCACGGCACACCAGGACGGCACCGTCGCCATCCTGGATGCCACGGTCGGTGCGACGGTCTCCGCCGGTCACCGGCTGCTCGCGATTACGACCTGACCGCGGCTTCGGTTTCGGGTCCCTTCGCTTTTCAGGAATTTCTGTTGCGGATGTGGCGGAAGTCGACTTCTGAGGTCGCAGCAGCCAACTCTGGCCCCGCGGCCCCCATAGATTCCTGAAAACGGAAAGCCGCGAGGATCTCGGCCGCGCATCCGTTCCAGTCCTCACGAATGCGGCGCGTCGAGAGGCGGATGACGGCGCCGCCGCGCGCGACAATCGTCGCGTCACGCAGCCGGTCCGCTTCGAACGCCTCACGAGTGAAATGGGTCTCGACGCCATCGATTTCCACGACGAGGGATCGGCCAATGAGTGCGTCCACCCGGCCGACACCGGAGATGACCACCTGCTGGCGGATAGGCAAGCCAAGCCGCTCGAGTCGCCTGACCACGATCGACTCGTAACCCGAGCCGCATCCCGATCTCGCGGCCGCGGCGCGAAGTCGCGAAGCCAGGGACTCCCTCTCGAAAATCGCTCGGAGCGCGTGGGATGTCAATCCCGCACCGTCGATCGCGGTGTCTAAGCATGCCATCGCCGTTTCGTGATCCGACCAGGACACCGATGCTCGGAGCGAGTCCGCGAGACTCACCCGCCAGCACTCGCGGTTCGGCTCCGCATCGATCCAGTGCAGGCGGATGGGTCGCTCCGAGATGTCAGGGGTCACCCCGCCGTCGGCGCGGATGACGCGGAGGCGCGATGCGTTGCGTGGAATCGCGACGTGCACCACGGTGCCGAATCCCGCCCAGATACCGTACGTACCTGCCGCGCTGAGCCCGCACAATCGTCCGCCGACGCGCACGGCATCGACTGCTGCCCGCGGCGCATTGGGCGTCGCGTAGTGCGCCCTGCGGACTCTACGGATCTCGCCTCGCCGAACACCCGCCGTGAGATCGGTGCCGCTCAGGCCGGCGTCGATCAGCTGTTGACGGGTTGCGATGCCGCCGAAAGCACGAACGACGCTCGCCGCGGAGAACATCCGCTGATCATCGCCGTCGCCTCGGCTATGAGGGGACCACTCCCGCGCCGCGCAAGAGGAGGGACGTGTGATGGCGCTGTGGAGGACGCGCGGGTAGCTTTCCCTTTTCAGGAATTCCTGTGGCCAGAGTGATTGGTGTGGCGGGAGTCCTCGACATCTGCATCCTTAGCCACTCGGGTCCCAGGAATTCCTGAAAACGGAAAGCAGCCCCACGACGAGTCACCCGACGCGGGTCAGCCGACGATGTGCATCGCGCGAGCGGCGTCGGTGATCGTCCCGGACAGCGACGGGTAGACGCTGAACGCGCGGGCGAGTTGGTCAACGGTCAGCCGGTGCTCAACCGCCAGGGCGATCGGCAGGATGAGGTCGCTCGCCTTCGGTGCCACGACGACGCCGCCGATGACGGTGCCTGAGCCGGTGCGGGCGAAGATCTTCACGAAGCCGTCTTTGAGGCCCATCATCTTGGCGCGCGGGTTCGAGGCGAGCTCCAACTTGTAGATCTCGCCCTGCGCGACGCCCTCTTCGATCTGGTGCTGCGACCAGCCGACCGTCGCCACCTCGGGCTGCGTGAAGATGTTGCTGGTCACGTTGCGCTGCTCGGTCGGGGTGACGGCATCCCCCATCGCGTGGAACACGGCCGTGCGGCCCTGCATTGCGGCGACGGATGCCAGCGGCAGGAAGTCGCTGCAGTCGCCAGCCGCGTACACCGAAGGCATCGAGGTGCGGGCGACGCGGTTGACCCGGATGTGTCCCGACTCGGTGAGCTGGATGCCGGCTTCTTCGAGCCCGATCCCGGCGGTGTTCGGGATGGAGCCGACGGCCAGCAGTGCGTGGGACCCCTTCACCTCGCGGCCATCGGCCAAGGTCACGATGACCCCATCGCCGTCGCGGGTGACGGAGGCGGCGCGGCTCTTGTTGAGAACCGTCATGCCGTTGCGCTTGAAGACGGCCTGGATGACGGCTGCCGCATCGTCATCCTCACCGGGGAGCACCTGGTCGCGGCTGGAAACCAGGGTGACCGCGGATCCGAGGGCGAGGTAAGCCGACGCGAACTCGGCACCCGTGACACCCGAGCCGACGACGATCAGATGCTCGGGAATCGCCTCGAGCGAGTAGAGCTGAGTCCAGGTGAAGATCCGCTCACCGTCAGGCTTGGCCGTTGGCAGGATGCGGGGGCTGGCCCCGACGGCGATCACCAGGGTGTCGGCGGTGACCTCGTCGAAGTCGGTGCGGCTCTTGCCCCGGCCGGTCGAGACGACGATCGTGTTCGGGCCGTCGAGTCGGCCGTCGCCCTGCAAAATTCTCACGCCGGAGCGCACCAGCGACGCCTTCATGTCGGCGGACTGCTGCTGCGCGAGGGCGAGAAGACGCTTGTTGACGGCGCCGAGGTTGACCGCAACTTCCGGACGCACAACGCGGCCTTTGTCGGAGTGCGTGTAGAACTGCACGCCGAGGTCGGCCGCCTCACGGACCGCGTTCGCGGCCTCCGCCGTCGCGATCAGCGTCTTACTGGGCACGACGTCGGTCAGAACGGCCGAGCCGCCGACACCGGCACGCTCGACGAGCGTGACGTCAGCGCCCAGTTGGGCACCCGCCAGGGCTGCCTCGTAGCCCCCCGGACCGCCGCCGAGGACGGCCAACCGGTGGGTGCGCTCGAACTCGTACGGCATACTCCCATTCTGACGGGTCGGGAGGGTCGCCGCCGTGCGATGCGGGCGTCCTAGAGTGAACGGATGAGCAACGCTGCCAACCCTCTCGACGATCCGGCCGCTGACCCGTTTGAGATCGCGAAGGAGGCTGCAGCTCAGATCGCTGCCGCGACCGGGGTCGAGCGCCACGACATTGCCCTCACGCTCGGGAGCGGCTGGGCCAAGGCCGCCGATCTGCTCGGCGAGACCGTCGCTACCGTTCCCGCAACCGACATCGTCGGTTTCAGCGCTCCCGCCCTGAGCGGCCATGTCGGCACTCTGCGCAGCATCCTGCTCCCGAACGGCAAACGCGCTCTCGTCATCGGCGCCCGCACCCACTTCTACGAAGACCACGGTGTGCGTCGAGTCGTGCACTCGGTACGCACCGCGGCCGCAGCGGGAGCCACCATCATGGTGCTCACCAACGGGGCCGGAGGCATCAAGGAGCACTGGACTCCGGGAACCCCGGTGCTGATCTCCGACCACATCAACCTGACCGCGGCGTCGCCACTCGAGGGCGCCACCTTCATCGACCTCACCGACCTCTACGCCCGCCGTTTGCGTGACCTCGCCCGAACCGTCGACCCGTCACTCGACGAAGGCGTCTACACGCAGTTCCGCGGACCGCACTACGAAACCCCGGCCGAGGTGCAGATGGCCAAGACGATCGGCGGACACATCGTCGGGATGTCGACCGCTCTCGAAGCGATCGCCGCCCGCGAAGCCGGGATGGAGATCATCGGCTTCTCGCTGATCACCAACCTCGCAGCCGGCATCTCACCGCACCCGCTGTCGCACTCCGAAGTGCTGCAGGCCGGCAAGGATGCCGAACCGGTGATTTCCGACCTGCTCGCCCGCGTCGTGGCAGCCCTCTAGGTCGCGGCCGTGGCTCTTCTCGACGACGCGCGCGCCTGGGTCGCACAAGACCCCGACCCCGTCACCCGTGCCGAACTCGACGCCCTTATCGCCCGAGTTTCGGCCGGCGACACCGCGAGTCTGGCCGATCTGACCCAGCGATTCTCCGGCCGCCTCCAGTTCGGTACCGCGGGCCTTCGCGGCGAACTCGGGGCTGGCCCGATGCGGATGAACCGCGTCCTGGTCGCGCAGGCCGCTGCCGGCCTCGCCACCTACCTCCTCGGTCGCGAACCGTCGCCCTCGGTCGTCATCGGGTACGACGGCCGCCATAACTCGTCGGTGTTCGCCCGCGACAGCGCCGCGATCCTCACCGGGGCGGGCGTTGCGGCAACTCTGCTCCCCCGGCCGCTGCCGACCCCGGTGCTCGCGTTCGCCGTTCGGGAACTTCGGATGAGCGCGGGAATCATGGTCACCGCGAGCCACAACCCCGGCCGGGACAACGGCTACAAGGTCTACCTCGGCGGCGGTGACGGCGGGTCGCAGATCGTGCCCCCGGCCGATGGCGACATCGAGGCGGAGATCACCCAAGCTGCCGCGGTCGCGTTCAGCGACCGTCGCACCTCGAACGACTACTCGCTGGCACCCGAATCCGTCGTGCAGGCCTACGTCGCCCGCACGGCGGCTCTGGCGTCCGTCATACAGCGCCCCGAGTCACAGCACCTGCGCCATGTGTACACCGCGATGCACGGCGTCGGGCGGGAGACGGCGACTGCGGTCTTTGCGGCGGCAGGGTTCAGCGCCCCGATCCTGGTCGCGGCTCAGGCCGACCCCGATCCGGATTTTCCGACGGTCGCTTTTCCGAACCCGGAGGAACCGGGGGCGATGGACCTCGCATTCGCCACGGCGCAGGATGCGGATGCCGACCTGGTGATCGCGAACGATCCGGATGCCGACCGGGTGGCCGTCGGCATCCCGACAGCATCGGGGTGGGTGCGACTTTCGGGCAACGAAATCGGCTGGCTGCTGGGCTGGCGCGCGGCGCGTACCCACACCTCGGGAACCTTGGCCTGCTCGCTGGTCTCGTCGCCCGCCCTGCGCGAGATCGCCCGGGTGGCCGGGCTCGATTTCGTCGAGACGCTCACGGGCTTCAAGTGGATTTCCCGGGTTCCGGGCCTGATCTACGGCTACGAGGAGGCGCTGGGCTACCTCGTCGACCCCGACAAGGTGCGCGACAAAGACGGCATCTCGGCCGCCGTCGCGGTGCTCTCACTGTTCTGCGAGCTGAGGGCTGCCGGCACGACGCTCGAGCAGCATCTCGACGAGTTCGCGCTGACCTTCGGTGCATTCGATTCGAGCCAGATCTCGATTCGGGTCGCCGACCTCGCCGACATTTCGCGCGCGATGGCGAAACTGCGGGCCGAGCCCCCGACCTCGATCGGCGGAGTGGCCGTCGCGAGCATTGAGGACTTCCTGACCGGGGTCGACGGATTCCCGCCCAACGACATCCTGCGCATTCACACCGTCGACGGCGGTCGGATCATCGTGCGACCCAGCGGCACCGAGCCGAAACTCAAGTGCTACTTGGACGCATCCTCGGCAGACGGGACGGCAACCGAACGCCGCGCGGCGGCCGCAGTATCCGTCGCCCGCCTCGAAGCCGGGATGCGTCAGCTACTCGAGTAGCGACGTACTCGAATAGCCCAGGAGCGATCGCGACCAGGCGACCTCGACGCCGAGCTGACCCGATTCGCGAAACAGCTGCACCTGATGAGTCGTGGCCAGCGCGAGCGCGAGGTCACTTCGATCTGCGAGCGCGAACCCGAGACCCTGCCAGAACGGCCCGGAGCGTCGGCTGAACAGCCACGCCGTCGTCGCACCTTCCCGTGCCGCGGTGTCGAGGGCGAAGCGGGCGAGCGCGGTTCCTCGACCTCCCGCGCGATGCTGAGGATGCACCGCGACGCTCCGGATCAGCACGTGCCGCCCGTCGTCGCTCAGCTCGTAGCCCGTCGTGCCGATGATCGCGCCCGTGGGGTCGCGCTCCACCCAGAGCTGCACGGTCGGCGCGTCGAGGCCGCTCAGCGTGAGGTCGACCTCGCGGAGGAATCGAGTGAGGTCATCAGCATCCTGCCGCGTGGCACGCGCGAGGCCCACCGGCGTAGTGCTTAGGAGTTTCCGAAGCCCGAGATGATGCGTTCGATGAGGTCCTCGCGGTCTTCGAGCGGCAGGAACGCTGCCTCGGCCGCGGTGACCATGAACGTCTCGACGTCGTCGGCGTCGTAGCCGAAGGCGTCGGCGAGCAGCGCGATCTCGCGCGTCAGCGACGTTCCGCTCATCAACCTGTTGTCGGTGTTGACCGTGACCCGGAATCCGAGCTGGTACAGCACGTCGAACGGATGACCGGTCATCCCCTCGCCCCACGCCGTGAAAGCCGCGGTCTGCAGGTTCGACGACGGGCTGGTCTCCAGCGGGATGCCGCGATCCTTCACCCACTGGGCGAGCCGACCGAGGGAGACGTACGAACTCTCGTCGTCGCCGTCCTCGAGCGTGATGTCGTCGGCGATGCAGACGCCGTGGCCGAGCCGCAGGGCGTGACCGTCGACAAGGGCGCTACGGATGCTTTCCAGCCCGTCCGCCTCGCCGGCGTGGATCGTCACCGGGAAACACTCGCGGGCCAAGTGGTCGAAGGCGTCGGAGAACCGCGACGGCGGGAAGCCCTTCTCCGGTCCCGCGATGTCGAAGCCGACGGCGCCGGAATCGCGATGCCGAAGCGCCAGCTCGGCGATCTCCATCCCGCGGTCGTTTTGCCGCATCGCTGAAACGAGCTGCCCGGCGCGGATCCAGCCACCGTCAGATTCGATCGCGTCGATCGCCGCGTCGATCCCCGCCTGCACGGCATCGACCGCTTGGTCGAGGGTGAGCCCCTTCTCGAGGTGCTGCTCGGGTGCCCAGCGGATTTCGCCGTAGATCACGCCGTCGGCGGCGAGGTCTTCGACGAACTCACGGGCGATGCGGGTGAGGTTCTCCGCGCTCTGCATGACGGCGATCGTGATGTCGAAAGTCTTCAGGTAGTCGACCAGTTCACCGCTCGAGCACGACGCGACAAACCAGGCTGCGAGTGCTTCGGCGGTGTCGGCGGGGAGCTCGACTCCGGCGGCCGGGGCCAGGTCGATGATGGTCTGCGCCCGCAGTCCGCCGTCGAGGTGGTCGTGAAGCGAGATCTTGGGCAGCTTGCCCAGCGGAACTCGGGTTCCGGGCAAAAGTCGTTCGGCGTCGGTAGTCACACCTCCAGCCTAGGAGGCATTCCGTTTTCAGGAATCTGTGTTGCGGATGTTGCATCCGACCCGGATTTGCAGGACATCAGCAACTCTGGCACCAGATTTTCCTGAAAACGGAGAGTGACCCGTTTCAGCCGACGCGGCCGGCTATCAGAGGGCCACCGTCGTCGATCGGGTCACCGGGATCGCCGATCGCCCAGGCGCCGTCGAGCGCTTCGAGCGCGCGGGCGAATCGGGCCGGCTCGTCGGCGGAGAGGGTGAACAGTGGCTGTCCCTTCACGACGGTGTCGCCCGGCTTGGCGTGCAGGTCGATCCCCGCGGCGTGCTGAACCGGGTCCTCCTTGCGAGCCCTCCCGGCCCCGAGGCGCCAGGCCGCGATCCCGAAGGGCAGCGCCTCCTGCTTCACCAGCACCCCGTCGCGATCCGCGGTCACGACCGAGGCTTCCTTCGCAACGGGGAGGGCGGCATCCGGATCCCCGCCCTGCGCACGGATCATCGCGCGCCAGACATCCATCGCTTTCCCGTTCTTCAGGGCACCCTCGACATCGACGTTGGGCATTCCGGCCAGGTCGAGCATCTCGCGGGCCAGGGCGACGGTGAGTTCGACGACATCCGCCGGCCCTCCGCCGTCGAGAACCTCCACGGACTCGCGCACCTCGTTCGCGTTACCGATCGCGAACCCCAGCGGCACCTGCATGTTGGTGAGCACCGCGCGGGTGGCGACTCCCGCGTCGTTGCCGAGGCGCACCATCACTTCCGCGAGTTCCCGCGACCGTGCCGGGTCCTGCAGAAAAGCACCCGACCCGTGCTTCACGTCGAGCACGAGGGCTGCGGTGCCTTCGGCAATCTTCTTCGACATGATCGACGACGCGATGAGCGGAATCGCCTCAACGGTGCCCGTGATGTCGCGTAGCGCATACAACTTGCTGTCGGCCGGGGCCAGCGTTGCTCCGGCCGCGCAGATGACGGCGCCGACCTCGTCGAGTTGACTCATGAACTCCTGCGCCGAGAGCCGAGCACGCCAGCCGGGGATGCTCTCCAACTTGTCGAGCGTGCCGCCGGTATGGCCGAGCCCCCGCCCGGAGAGCTGCGGAACGGCGACCCCGAAGGATGCCACCAGCGGCGCCAGCGGGAGGGTGATCTTGTCGCCGACCCCGCCCGTCGAGTGCTTGTCGGTGGTGCGCTTCGACAGACCGGAGAAATCGAGCCGCTCGCCGCTGGCCACCATGGCGAGCGTGAGGTCCTTGATTTCGGCGGGCAGCATCCCGTTGAGGAAGATCGCCATCGTCATCGCCGACATCTGCTCGTCGGCAACGTACCCGCGCGTGTAGGCGTCGACCAGCCAGCCGATCTGCGCGGTGCTGAGCGCCCCGCCATCCCGCTTGGTCCTGATCAAGTCAACGGCGTCGAAAGGTTCAACCATCAGGCGTGGGGCCGTTCGGCAGGCTCGTCGAGCGCGCCCGCGTCTTCCAAGGCGTAGGCGACGAGTTGGCGCGGGCCGAAGGCATCCGGCAGCACCTCATCGATGGTCCGGATCCCCGACACCGTGTCGAGCAACATCCCGGGTGCGGAGTGTTCGTAGAGCAGCTGCCTGCACCGGCCGCAGGGCATCAGCACTTGGTCATGACCGTCGACGCAGGCGAACGCGACCAACTTGCCACCGCCCGAGAGCGTCAGGTTCGACACCAGACCGCATTCGGCGCACAGCCCCACGCCGTAGGAGGCGTTCTCGACGTTGCAGCCGGTGACGATCCGTCCGTCGTCAACCAGGGCGGCGGCGCCCACCGGAAAATCGGAGTACGGAGCATACGCGTGAGTCATGGCGTCGTGGGCATGACGGCGAAGCGCATCCCAGTCGATACCGTGTTCTTCTGAACTGCTCGCCACGCTCTACTCCTTGATGTACGGACGCCCGACGGCCTTCGGCGCAACCGCCCGGCCGACGAGCACCGCGACCGCGATCAGCGTCACGAGGTACGGCGCCATGGCGATCAGGTCGGGCGGGATGGTCGAGCCTGCCTGCCCCGCCCAGATGCGGAAGTTGCGCGAGAACCCGAACAGCAGCGCCGCTGCGGCCGCCAGGAACGGATTCCATCTGCCGAGGATGACACAGGCGAGCGCGATGAAACCTTGGCCAGCACTCATCTCGCGCACAAACGGGCCGATCGAGCCGAGGGTCAGCGCGGCGCCACCGAAACCGGCGATCGCTCCCGCGACAGTGACCGTCCAGAACCGCCACCGGTTCACGTTGATCCCGACGGTGTCGGCGGCGAGCGGGTGTTCACCGAGCGCCCGGATCCGCAGACCCCAGCGCGTCTTGAAGAGCACGAACCACACCGTCGGCACCAGCAGGAACATCACATAGGTCGTGATGCGCTGGTCGAACAGCACGGGCCCGAGAACCGGGATGTCGGACAGCAGCGGGATCGGCAAGAAGTCGAAGGTTCCCGGATAGTTGAGCGTCTGACTGTTATCGGAGAGCGCCGCGGAATAGAAGAAGTTGGTGACGCCGATCATCAGCGCGACGAGCACGACACCGACCACCACTTGATCGACGAGGTAGGTGATCGCGAAGACGGCGAGCACCATCGACAACAGTGCGCCGATGATCATCGCTGCGAGGAGCCCGAGCACCAGGTTGTGAGTGACCGTGGCAACGACCGCTGAGATGAAGGCGCCGCCGAGGAGCTGGCCCTCGATCGCGATGTTGACGATGCCGACGCGTTCGCCGATCACCCCGGCGAGCGACCCGAAGACGACCGCAGTTGAGAGTCCGATCGCGCCGGTCAGCAGGAAGACGACCGGGATGTCTCCCCCCGAGCCGACCCAGGCCACGAGTCCGACCAGGAAGGTCAACCCGACCACCAGCGAGAGCCAGATCGGAGCCTTTGCTCCGTCGCCGGCGCGCCGGTACCGCCAGCTGAGGATCGCGGCAGCGACGGCGAGCACCCCGACGATGAGGCCGAGCAGCTGAGAGTTGACGGCCCACGGATCGAGCTGGATGAGGTTGGTCGGCTCCGACCAGACAAACCGCACCTGCTGCCAGGCTCCCGCGAATCCGAAGCCAAACAGGGTGACTGCCGCGATCACGCCACCGACACCGGCGAGCCGCCCCAGCAGAATCGCGGCGATGACTCCGCCGATCTCACCGACCAGGGTGCCAACCGAAACGTGCGTGCCCGCGTTGATCCGCAGGTCCACCGCCACGACCACGACGATCACGACGGCGAGGATCAGCCAGAACGGCACCGGGGTGCGGCGTCCGACGAGGACGAACGCGTAGACCGCGCCCACCAGTGCGAGCAGTGCCGAGATGAGCGACAAAACCGAGGTAGCGCCCAGTTCGATAGCGCCGTTACCCGGCAGGTCGATCGTGATCGGCGCGGGACCGCCGCCGGATCCCCAGGCGAGGATCGCGACGACCGCACCGATCCCGAGAGCGATTGGAGTCGACCAGGAGCGGGCCTTGGGCGTCGTGAACGCGGACGTGACCGCAACTGTGGGGGCCAGGGACGTCATTCCTCGGTCTCCTTCACTTCGAGCCGCGGTTTGCGTCGCGTCGCGAGTTGCGGCTGCTCGGCCCGCGGCGCGGGCAGGAAGCGGAAGATCGACCGCACCAGGGGCGGCGCCGCGATGAAGAGCACGATGAGCGCCTGCACGACCGCGAGGATGTCGGGCGCCACGTTCTCGAGCTGCATTTGCGGTCCGGCAGCCTTCAGCGCGCCGAACAGGAGCCCGGCGAGCATCACGCCGATCGCGCGTGAACCGCCGAGCAGCGCGACCGTGATCGCGTCGAACCCGATGCCCGAGTCGACGGTCGGCGTGAACCCGGTGTCGCGCCCGAGGGCCTGGTTGGCGCCGGCCAGACCGAGGAAGAGGCCGGAGATCACCATCGCGATGATGTACGTGCGATTGACGTCAATGCCGGCTGTGCGCGCGGCGTCCGGGTTCAATCCGACCATCCGAAGCCGGAATCCGAGCGTCGAACGTTCCATCAGCCACCAAAACAGCACGACGGCGCCGAGCGCCAAAATGATGCCGATGTGGATGTCGAAGGCCGGCCCGAATATCGGCGGATACTGAGCGGTCACATCCGGCGCCTGCGTCTTCGGATTCGAGCCGGCAGCCGGATCCTGAAGAAGCGGGGTGCGCATCGCGTAACTGACCAGGCTGACCGCGATGTAGTTGAGCATGATCGTGACGATCACTTCGTGGGCACCGGTGCGTGCCTTCAGGAATCCCACGATTCCGGCCCAGAGCCCGGCACCGACGAGTCCGAACAGGAGCGCCGCCACGAGATGGATGCCGAACGGCAGGTGGAGCTGAAACGACGCCCAGCCCGCGAAAGCCGCAGCCATCAGCATCTGACCCTGGCCACCGATGTTGAACAGACCGACGCGGAATGACAGCGCGATGCCGAGGCCCGCGGCGATCAGCGGACCGGCGAACCGCAGCGACTCGGTGAGTGGCCGGATGGCGCCCTCGAAGTTGCGGGCGTTGTAGTTGTAGATCGAGCCGCGGAACAGGGCCGCGTAGGCATCCCCGACCGCGCGCCCGGCGGCGGCGAAGAAGTCCGACGGACGTGAGAAGACGTAGTTGAGGGTGCCGACCGCTTCTTTGTTCGTGAAGATGATGAGCACCGACGCGACCGCGAGCGAAAGAACGACGGCGAGGAAGATGCGCAGCGGCGTGCCACTGGCGATGTCGTGGAGCACCTCGGATGCCGTGGGCCGCTCAGTCATCGGTGGGCGCTTCGCAGATCGCGCAGCCTGCAGCTTGGGAAGGCTCATGCGGCGACTCCCGCCATCAGCAAGCCGAGCTTCTCGCGCGGAGTCTTGCCCGGCACGATGTCGACGATTTTGCCGTGATACATGACCGCAATCCTGTCGGCGAGGGCGAGCACCTCATCCAGTTCGGTCGAGATGATGAGCACGGGAACCCCGCTGTCACGAACCTTCACGATCCGTTCGTGGATGAATTCGATCGACCCGACATCCACGCCCCGCGTCGGTTGGGACGCGACGAACAGTTTGAGCTCGCGCGACAACTCGCGGGCGAGCACGACCTTCTGCTGGTTGCCCCCCGATAGTTGCCCAACCGGGGTCTGAGCCCCGGGCGTGCGGACGTCGAACTCGGCGATCGCGGCGTCGGCGAATTCGTCGCGGTACACGACATCGATGTTGAGCCCCTTCGTAAAGGACCCGGTGAAGCTGCGGTCGAGCATCAGGTTCTCAGCAACGGTGAACTCCGCAACCAGCCCGTCCTTCTGGCGGTCTTCGGGCACGTACCCAACCCCCGCGCCCAGAACGTCGCGCACCGAGTCTTCGATGAACTCGTTGTCGTAGAGCCGAATTGAACCCTGAAGGCCGCTGCGCAGACCGACGATTGCCTCAGTGAGCTCGGTCTGGCCATTACCTTGCACGCCCGCGATGGCGAGAATCTCGCCTTCAGCGATCTCGAACGAGATGTCGTCAAGCAGGAGGTGGCCGGTGTGGTCTTTGAGGGTCAGCCCGCTGACAACCAGAGCCTTCGCGCCCGGCTTGGCGGGCGACTTTGCGACGGTCAACTCGACTTCGCGACCAACCATCATCGAGGCGAGTTCACCGGTGGATGCGGACGGCTTGGCATCCCCGACGACCTTGCCCAGACGGATGACGGTGATGCGATCAGCGACGGCCTTCACCTCGCGCAGCTTGTGCGTGATGAACACGATCGAGGTGCCGGACTTCGCCAACTGGCGCATCGTCCCCATCAGTTCATCGGTCTCTTGCGGCGTGAGCACGGCGGTCGGTTCGTCGAGAACGAGCACCTTCGCTTCCCGCGAGAGTGCCTTGACGATTTCGACGCGCTGCTGCACACCGACCGGCAGATCTTCGACCTTCGCGTCGGGGTCGATGTCGAAGCCGAACTGGGCCGAAATCTCACGGACCCGCGCGCGCGCGGCATCCAGGTCGATGATCCCGAACCGCGACGGTTCGTGCCCCAGCATCACGTTCTCGGCAACCGTGAAAACCGGGATGAGCATGAAGTGTTGGTGCACCATCCCGATGCCCGCCATCATCGCCTGGCCAGGACCCGTGAACCGTACCGGCTTGTCATCGAGCAGGATCTCGCCTTCGTCGGCGTGATACAGCCCGAACAACACATTCATCAGGGTCGACTTGCCCGCGCCGTTCTCACCAAGCAAGGCGTGGATTTCACCAGGCTCGACCGTGAGGCTGATGTGATCGTTTGCGACCAGGCTCCCGAAGCGCTTCGTGATCCCGCGGAGTTCGAGTTTCATCGTGGGTCCATCCTGCCGGAGGTCGGCACCAAAACGGAACGTGCCGGGGTGGACTCGCCACCCCGGCACGTTGGTTACTGCATCAGAGCTGAGATCAGCCGACGGTGACTTTGATCTTGCCCGAGATGATGTCGGCTTCGAGCGAGGTGATCTTCGCCTTCAGGTCTGCCGAGATCTTGCTGTCGAACGCACCGAAGTCACTCAGACCGGTGCCGTCGTTCTCGAGGGTGCCCTGGTAGGCGCTCACGTCGAACCCGGTGGTCGAGCTCTGCTTGATGACGTCGAACACGGCCTGGGTCATGCGCTTCTCAACCGAGGTCAGCACCATGTCCTTGTACTGCGGCGAGGTCACGGCGATGTCCTTGTCGACTCCGAGGAAGACCGCGGTGGTCGAACCCGACTCCGTGATCGCTTCGGCGGTCGAGGCGAACAGGCCACCGGCGACCGGGAAGATGACGTCGGCGCCCGCGGCGAGGAAGCCCGCCGAGATCGCCTTCGCGCCTTCGGTGTCACCGAAGTTGCTCACCGGGTCGGTGAACGAGGTCGCCTTGCCGCTGGCATCCATGCCGAGCACCGTGACGGGCTTGCCGTGGTCGGTCGCCCAGGCCTGTGCGCCCTGGTAGTAGCCCTGCATGAAGGCGGTGACGGCCGGGATGTCGAGTCCGCCATAGGTGCCCAGCACCTTGGTCGTGCTGTAGCCGGCCGACAGGTAGCCCGCGAGGTAGCTCGACTGCTCCATCGAGTACTGGATCGGCTTGAGGTTCTTCGCGTCTCCGGTCACGTAACCGTCGATTGTCACGAAGTTGAACGTCGGGTTGGCCAGTGCCGCAGCGTTGATCGGGTCGATCAGGTTGAAGCCGACGCCGAAGATGACGTTGCAGTTCGCGTCGACCATGGCCTGGAGGTTCGGGTTGAAGTCTTCGGTCGAGTGCGACTCGGCACCCTTTACCTCGACGCCGAGTTCATCGTGCGCCTTGGTGAGTCCGCCGTATGCGGCCTCGTTGAAGCTGTGGTCTTTGAAGCTGCCTTCGTCAGAGACGGCGCAGGCGAGGAAGCTGCTGGCCGAGTTCGAGGGGTTGGCCTCGGGTGCCGCGCCGCAGCCGGCAAGCACGACGGCGCTGGCGCCGGCGAGCACGATGCCCGCGAGTGCGCGCTTTCGAGTAGTCAAGTTCACGTGGGTCCTCCATGTACAAAAGCCCCGACTAGCGCCGGGGTCTGGTGGGCCCAGGATAATCCTCCGATCCGAGGGCGGCCACAGATGCGCGCCGGGGAGCGGCATTAGTTACCAAAGCGCGACCCGTCCGAAATGTGGACGAAATGATCGCGCCCACCCGGGAGCGATCAGCTACAACTCTGGAGCGAACGCTCGCGGCGGGATGGTCGGTGTGCCCAAGAGGCCGATGAGGTAGTCCAGAAACCCGGAGTGGTCGACCGATTCGATCACCGTCGCGTTCGCCGCGAGCCCATGCACACCCCACGACATCGCCGAGTAGCCACGGGTCAGTTCGGAATCGGCCTCAACGTCGACCGCGTATCGACCGCTCGCCGTCACCAACTCCGGGCGCAACAGAATTGACGCGGTGAGCGAATCGGGATGCGTCGAACCGGCGATCCCGACCGACTCGTCGAAGGCCAGCGTGGCTTCGCAGACTCGCACCATGAAGCGCGCGAGCGGCGTGCCCACCTCCGCGATGCGCGCAACTTCGGCACGGGTGAACAGGCCGTCGTTGAGGGTGAGCGGCGCCCAGGGCACGACGGTGATCTCGAACCCTGCCGCGAACACTGTTTTCGCGGCATCCGGGTCGACGTAGAAGTTGAACTCACCCGCGGCGGTGATGTTGCCCCGGGCGTTGTTCGAGCCGCCCATGATGTAGAGCGCCTTGACGTTGGTGACGAACGTCGGGTCTTTGATGACCGCCATCGCGATGTTTGTCAGCGGTCCGATGCAGACGATGGAGAGTTCACCCGGCGCTTCGGCCGCGAGCCGGATGAGGGCATCCACCCCGTGTTCTTTCTGCGGGGCGAGCCCACTCTCGTCGATCGTCAGCCCACCGCCTCCGTCGCCGTGCACGTTTTCTGCCGACACCCAGTCGCGAACCAACGGACGTCGGCAGCCGAGGAACACCGGCACGTCGAGCCGGTCTGCGACGTTCAGGGTCATCCAGGCGTTGTGAACCTGGCGGTCGAACCCGACGTTGCCGGCCACCATCGTGATCGCTCGAAGGTCGGCCTGCGGATCGAGCAGCCCGACCAGGATCGCGATGCAGTCATCCTGAGCGGTGTCGGTATCGATGACAAGGGGCACGGTCATGGCCCAACGCTAAGCCAGCAGGGCCGGTAGGCCAGCGCAACCCGCAAGCCAGCGGAACCCAGGTGGACGTCGACCGAGTGACCCGCCCCGGCGTACGGTCACGGCCATGTTCGATCGTTTCGCAGCCCTCTCTACGCCGCTCATGACGGACGCCTGCCTGCGGGCCGGGCTGCCGGTGCGCTGTGGGCCCGCCGGGCTCAACGCCCTCATCCCCGGTTCTCGTGTAGCCGGGCGGGTCCTCCCGGCACGGCACAGCGGAAGTGTGGATGTCTTCCTCGAGGCCTTCTCGACCGCGGAACCGGGTGACGTGCTCGTCGTCGACAACGGCGGGCGGCTCGATGAAGCCTGCGTCGGAGATCTGGTGGTGCTTGACGGTCAGGCTGCGAGCATCCGGGGCCTGGTCATCTGGGGCCTTCACCGCGACACCGCCGACCTGCTGCAGATCGGGATGCCGGTCTTCAGTCTCGGCAGCATGCCCACCGGTCCGCTGCGGCTCGACCCCAGCGATCCGCAGGCCCTGGTGTCAGCCCGAGTTGGCGAGTGGGTGGTCTCGGCGGCAGACGCGGTGTTCGGCGACGAAGACGGCGTGGTGTTCGTTGCGCTCGACCGCGTCGATGAAGTGCTGGGCCTCGCTGAAGGCATCGCGACAACGGAGCGCCGTCAGGCCGACCTCATCCGCCGGGGCACGACTCTGCGCGACCAGGTGCGCTTCGGCGATTACCTCGTCGCTCGCGCCGCGAACCCCGCTCTGACGTTCCGCGATCACCTGAAGGCGGTCGGCGGCGCCATCGAGGTCTGACCTCGGGGACTACAGAACTTCGGAGCGCCCGCTGAGCTTGAGGGCATCCACGACGCTCTTCACCCGCTGGGCATTCGCGCTCGTCGTCACCAGAAGCGCGTCTTCGGTGTCGACGACGACGATGTCACGCACGCCGATCAGCGAAATGATCCGTTTGGTCTGACTGATCACGACGCCGCTCGACGCATCCGCCAGCACCCGGGCGTTCTCGCCCAGGATCGCGAGGTCGTTCTTACGACCTCCCGCGTGCAGTTTCGCGATCGCGGCGAAGTCGCCAACGTCATCCCAGTCGAAGGAGCCCGGGATGACGGCGAGCTTGCCGGAGCGAGCGGCCGGTTCGGCGACCGAGTAGTCGATCGCGATCTTGGTGAGTCCTGGCCAGATTCGGTCGACAGCGGGCCCACGTTTCTTCGCGTCGTCCCAGACCGCCGCGAGCTCTTCGAGCCCGGCAACGAGTTCGGGCTGCGACTCGCGCATTTGGGTGAGCAGCACGTCGGCGCGGGCGATGAACATCCCCGCGTTCCAGAGGTGGTCGCCCCCTTCGACGTAACGCTGTGCCGTCTTCAGGTCAGGCTTCTCGACGAAGCTCTCGACCCGCATGGCCTTCGGGGCACCCGGGATGGCCAGCGCCTCGCCACAGTGGATGTACCCGAACCCGATCGCGGGTTCGGTCGGCGTGATGCCGATGGTCGCGATGTACCCGCCGTCGGCGACCGCGACAGCCTGCTCGACCGCCCGACGAAAGGACCGCACGTCGCTGATCACGTGATCAGCCGCAAACGACCCGACGATCACGTCGGGTTCACGACGCACCAGGATGGCCGCCGCCAGGCCGATTGCCGCGGATGAGTCCTTCGGCTCGCTCTCGAGCACGATGTTGGCATCCTGCAGCTCCGGGAGCTGTTCCTCGACGGCGGCGCGGTGCGCGCGCCCGGTGACGACCATGATGCGCTGGTCGCCCGCGAGCGGCACCAGACGGTCCCAGGTGCCCCGCAACAGCGTTGTTCCTGACCCGGTCAGATCGTGCAAGAACTTCGGTGCGTCAGCACGAGAGAGGGGCCACAACCGCGACCCGATCCCGCCGGCCGGGATGATGCTGTAAAAACGCTGGAGCGCCTCGCTGCGTTCGGCCATGGGCTCAGCCTACGGCCGGGGTTCCCCCGCAAGCCTGGGTGGTGCGAACTGCGAGGCCTCGAAGGGCAGGCCTAGAATGACGATGAACCACAACTAGGCGCGGCGTGCCACCCGTCGCCCGTGACGGAGCACCAAGGAGGGCATCCGTGTCCACGCAGGCCGCGGCGAAGATCCCGGCCCCGAAGAAGCGCCTCACCCGGCCCGTCGGCACCCTCTACCGGGGCCGCGAGGGCATGTGGTCCTGGGTTTTGCATCGCATCACGGGTGTCGCAATCTTCTTCTTCCTTCTGGTCCACATCATGGATACCTCGCTCGTGATGCTCACGCCCGAGGGCTACAACGCCGTCATCGGCACCTACAAGACACCCATCATGGGCCTCGGTGAGATCGGCCTGGTTGCGGCGATCGGTCTGCACGCGCTCAACGGTCTGCGCATCATCGCGATCGATTTCCTCACGATCGGCCCCCGCATCCAGCGCCTGATGTTCTGGATCGCGATCGGACTCTGGCTCGTGCTGCTCGTCGGCTTCGTACCGCGCCAGATCATGCACATCTTTGGGGGCGAGTGACCGTGACGACGATCGACGCACCCCGATCCCCGAGAAGTGTCGCGCGCAAGCGCCGGGTCAACTGGGAGAAGTGGGGCTGGCTGTATATGCGGGCCTCGGGCATCGTGCTCGTGGTGCTGATCTTCGGACACCTGTTCGTCAACCTGTTCCTTGGTGACGGCGTTAAAGCGATCGACTTCGCCTTCGTCGCCGGCAAATGGGCGAACCCGTTCTGGATCGTCTACGACACCCTGCTGCTCTGGCTCGCGCTGATCCACGGGGCCAACGGGATGCGCACGATCATCAACGACTACGCGCGCAGCAGATTCCGCATCGTGCTGCTCGTGCTGCTCGCTGGAGCCACCATCGCGTTGCTCACCCTGGGAACCCTCGCGCTGACCACGTTCGACCCGTGCCCCGCAGGCACCCCGGCTGACCTCCTGCCCTCGTTCTGCTCGACCCTCTAGCTCTGCCCGCCCCAGTTCTGCCCAACCACGAAGGCTCACACACCACATGGAATTCGAAGATGGTGACGTCATCGATGGCGTGCATTACCACCGTTACGACGTCGTCATTGTGGGAGCGGGTGGGGCCGGGATGCGCGCGGCGATCGAGGCGGGGCCGAAGGCTCGCACCGCGGTGATCACCAAGCTCTACCCGACCAGGTCGCACACCGGTGCCGCTCAGGGCGGGATGGCGGCGGCTCTCGCCAACGTCGAAGAAGACAACTGGGAGTGGCACACCTTCGACACTGTGAAGGGCGGTGACTACCTGGTCGACCAGGATGCCGCCGAGATCCTCGCGAAAGAGGCGATCGACGCTGTTCTCGATCTCGAGAACATGGGTCTGCCGTTCAACCGCACGCCGGACGGCAAGATCGACCAGCGGCGCTTCGGCGGACACACCCGCGATCACGGCAAGGCACCGGTACGCCGGGCCTGCTACGCCGCCGACCGAACCGGCCACATGATTTTGCAGACGCTCTTTCAGAACTGCGTGAAACTCGGCGTCGAGTTTTACAACGAGTACTACGCGCTGGATGTCGTCATGACCGAGGTCGACGGAGTGCAGCAGCCGTCGGGTGTCGTTTCGTACGAGCTCCGCACCGGCGAGATCCACGTCTTCCAGGCGAAGGCGATCATTTTCGCCACCGGCGGCTTCGGCAAAATCTACAAAACCACCTCGAACGCGCACACCCTCACCGGCGACGGCGTTGGCATCATTTGGCGCAAGGGTCTTCCGCTGGAAGACATGGAGTTCTTCCAGTTCCACCCGACCGGACTGGCCGGGCTCGGCATCCTGCTCACCGAAGGTGCGCGCGGTGAGGGCGCCATCCTGCGCAACGCATCCGGCGAGCGCTTCATGGAGCGCTACGCCCCCACCATCAAAGACCTGGCACCCCGCGACATCGTGAGTCGCTGCATGGTGCAGGAGGTCGCCGAAGGTCGCGGCGCCGGACCCCACAAGGACTACGTGCTGCTGGACTGCACCCACCTCGGCGCCGAAGTGCTCGAGACCAAACTGCCCGACATCACCGAGTTCGCGCGCACCTACCTCGGCGTCGATCCGGTCACAACTCCGGTGCCGGTGATGCCGACCGCGCACTACGCGATGGGCGGCATCCCGACCAACGTCAAGGCCGAAGTTCTGCGCGACAACGACACCATCGTGCCGGGCCTCTACGCCGCCGGGGAGTGCGCGTGCGTTTCGGTGCACGGCTCCAACCGACTCGGCACCAACTCGCTGCTCGACATCAACGTGTTCGGAAAGCGGGCTGGCAACAACGCGGTCGAGTACGCCAAGACCGCCGACTGGACGCCACTTCCCGAGAACCCCGCGAAGTTCGTGCAGGGCCTCATCGATCAGATGAAGAACTCCACCGGCACCGAGCGCATTGCGCACCTGCGCAAAGAACTGCAAGACGAGATGGATCGAAACGCCCAGGTGTTTCGCACCGACGAGTCCCTCGCCAAGGTGACCCAGACCATCCATACCCTCCGCGAGCGCTACCTCAACGTGTCGATCCAAGACAAGGGTCGCCGGTTCAACACCGACCTTCTCGAGGCGATCGAACTCGGCTTCCTGCTCGACCTGGCCGAAGTCGTGGTCTTCTCGGCGCGCAACCGCAAAGAGAGTCGCGGCGGCCACATGCGTGACGACTACCCGAAGCGGGATGACGCCAACTACCTCAAGCACACGATGGCGTACCTCACCGGCGACCCGCATTCGGCGGATGCTGCCGACCACATTTCGCTCGGCTGGAAGCCAGTCGTCATCACGAATTACCAGCCGATGGAACGGAAGTACTGAATTGGAGCCCTCAGAGCCCGGCAACCCGTCACAGGAAGCCGGCATCGCCGCATTCACGGTCACGCTGATCATCCGTCGCTTCGACCCCGAGGTGGATGACGAGCCGCGCTGGGTCGACTACGACGTGCAGATGTACCCGACCGACCGCGTGCTCGATGCCCTGCACCAGATCAAGTGGGAGCAGGACGGCTCGCTGTCGTTCCGCCGCTCGTGCGCACACGGCATCTGTGGATCGGATGCCATGCGCATCAACGGTCGCAACCGCTTGGCGTGCAAGACCCTGATCAAAGATCTCGACATCAGCCAGCCGATCTACGTCGAGGCGATCAAGGGCCTTCCGCTCGAGAAGGACCTCATCGTCGACATGGAGCCGTTCTTCGAGTCGTACCGCGCCATCCAGCCGTTCCTGATCGCGAACGACAAGCCCGACAAGGAGCGCATCCAGTCGGTCGCCCAGCGTGCGATTTTCGACGACACCACCAAGTGCATCCTGTGCGCCGCGTGCACCTCGTCGTGCCCGGTGTTCTGGACAGACGGCCAGTACTTCGGTCCGGCCGCCATCGTCAACGCACACCGGTTCATCTTCGACAGCCGCGACGAGGGCGCGAAGGTGCGCCTCGACATCCTCAACGACAAAGAGGGAGTGTGGCGCTGCCGCACGACCTTCAACTGTTCCGAGGCATGCCCACGCGGCATCGAGGTCACGAAGGCGATCGCCGAGGTCAAGCAGGCCGTCCTGCGCGGGCGCCCCGACATCCCGATGCTCGACCTGACTGTCGTCTAACGCCGGAACGCCCTGCCGAAGTTTCCTAAGGTGTGAACATGTCCCCGGCCGATCGCACCCAGGCCGTCGTCGCATGGATTCAGCGGCTGAAGGCGATTCGCGTGTTCACCCGTTACGCCCAGGATCGCGGTCCCATCCTGGCGAGCGGCCTCGCGTACCAAGCACTCTTCGCGGTCTTCGCAGCGCTCTGGGTGGCATTCTCGGTCGCCGGACTCGTCGTGAGCAGCGACACCCGGTTGCAGGCGGCGATCCTCGGCTTCCTGGCCAACTCAGTGCCAGGACTGATCGACGACGGCACCGGATCTGGTGCGATCGACCCCGCCATCCTGACGGCTGGGTTCGCGTTCAGCCTTTCCGGCATCGTCGCCATTCTCGGCCTGCTCTTCACCGCTCTGGGCTGGCTCGCTTCGGCGCGGGATGCTGTGCGCGTTATGTTCGATCTGCCCGCGGCGCCGACCAACGTGTTCCTGTTGAAACTCATCGACCTCGCACTCGGGCTCGCGTTCGCCACGTTGCTCCTGATCGCCGCAGTGCTGTCGTTCGCCGGCTCGAGCCTCACCGAGCAGGCGCTGGCTTGGATCGGAGTCGACGTCGACTCGGTCATCGGAATCATCGCGAGCCGAGCCGTCACCCTGCTGATCGCCGTGATCGTCTACGCCGTCGCGCTCGCGGGCCTGTACCGGGTGCTCGCCCGCGTGCGCGTTCCGCTGCGGATCCTGCGCAACGGGGTTCTGTTCGGCGCGATCGGGGTCGCCGCGCTCACCGTCATCGGCGGTCTGCTGTTGGGGGGCGCCAAGAACAACCCGCTGATTGCGTCCTTCGCCGTCATCGCCGGCCTGCTGATCTACTACAACTTCTTCAGCCAGATCGTGCTGGTGAGCGCAACGTGGATGGCGGTCAGCGTCGAGGATGCCGGCATCGTCATCGACGAGAAGGTCGCCGCCGCTCGGCTCGAGCGCGCCCGTGCGCTCGTCCAAGCCCACGAGCCCCCGCCCGAGCCGAAGCGCGGATTCTGGGCGCGGTTGTTCGCTCGCCGCGGCGCCGCCCGCGACGGTGGTCGCCGCGGCTCTCCCCGAGACAGTGGTCGCCGCTAGCGTTGCGGAGTGACCTCGAAGCCGCTCCGCATCGCCAGCGTCAACGTCAACGGGGTGCGAGCGTCGTTCCGCAAGGGCATGGGCGACTGGCTCGGCGGGCGGGACGTCGACATCCTCGCCCTGCAAGAAGTTCGTGCAGAGACCTCGCATCTCGAAGAGCTGCTGGGCGACGAGTGGCACATCCTCCACGACCCCGCCACGGCGAAGGGTCGTGCCGGGGTGGCGATTGCCTCGCGCCGAGCTGCCACCGTGCACCGCGTGACGTTCGGTGCGGACGACTTCGACACCGCCGGACGCTGGCTCGAAGCTGACTACGACGTCGACGGCACCCTCGTCACCGTCGTCTCGTCTTACGTCCCTTCGGGGGTATTCGGTACGCCGAAGCAGGACGAGAAGTGGAAATTCCTCGACGGGATGCTCGTGCACCTGCCACTTCTGAAGGCCCACAACCCGCTCGCCGTCGTCCTGGGCGACCTCAACGTCGGGCACCGCACCCTCGACATCCGCAACTGGAAGGGCAACGTCAAGAAGTCCGGCTTCCTGCCCGAGGAGCGCGCCTACTTCGACAAGATCTTCGGGGCGGAGAGCGACCCCTCCTACAACAACGGGGCGGGCCTCGGATTCGTGGATGTCGGCCGCCGGTTCGCGGGCGAGGTCGACGGGCCGTACACCTGGTGGTCGAACATGGGCAAAGCGTTCGACAACGACTCCGGTTGGCGCATCGACTACCAGGCGGCGACGCTCGAGCTTGCGGCTAAAGTCGTGGATGTGAAGGTCGATAGAGCAGCGGCGTGGGACGAGCGATGGTCGGACCACGCTCCCCTCGTCGTCGATTACCAGCTCTGATTCGTTAGGACCTCACATGTCGAAGCCCCGCCTCTTCTCGGGGATGCAGCCTTCTGCTGAATCCCTGCACGCCGGCAACTACATCGGCGCGCTCATGCAGTGGCGCGACCTGCAGGTCGAGTACGACACCGTCTACTGCGTCGTCGATCTGCACGCGATCACGGTTCCGCAAGATCCGGCGGCTCTGCGCGAAGCAACCCGCCGCACCGCGGCCCAGTACATCGCCGCCGGAATCGACCCGGCATCCAGCATTCTGTTCGTGCAGTCGCACGTGCCCGAGCACGCGCAACTCGCCTGGGTGCTCAACACCCTCACTGGGTTCGGTGAGGCGAGCCGCATGACGCAGTTCAAAGACAAGTCCTCGAAGCAGGGCTCGGATGCTGCCTCGGTCGGGCTCTTCACCTACCCGGTTCTGCAGGCGGCCGACATCCTGCTCTACGACGCCGAAATCGTGCCGGTCGGCGAAGACCAGCGCCAGCACATCGAACTGACGCGCGACCTCGGCCACCGTTTCAACACCCGGTTCGGCGACACCTTCGTGCTGCCCGAAGCCCGCATCCTGCCCGAAACCGCGAAGATTTACGATCTGCAGAACCCCGGGTCGAAGATGTCGAAGTCGGGGGAATCGCCGCAGGGAATCCTGTGGTTGCTCGACGACCCGTCGGTGAACGCGAAGAAGATCCGTTCGGCCGTCACCGACACGTCCCGCGACATCCTGTTCGACCCGGTCGAGAAGCCGGGAGTGTCCAACCTGCTGACGATCCTGTCGGTGCTCGGCGGCTCGCCGATCCCCGCGCTCGTCGACTCGTTCGCGGGCCGCGGGTACGGCGACCTGAAGGCCGAGACCGCGGATGCCGTGGTCGCCGCCTTCGAACCGGTGCGGGCGGCGGCGCTCGAGTTGCTCGCCGATCCGGCCGAACTCGACCGGGTGCTGGCCGGGAATGCCGACCGGGCCGAGGCGATCGCATCCGAGACTTTGAAGAAGGTCTACGACCGCGTCGGGTTCCTCCCGCGCCGCTGATCCACCGTCGTCTCCCCGAGACCCCTCCGTCTTTCCCAGACGACCCCACCCCATTCCCACCTCTCGCTCTGCACCCCCTCGGTCTGCACCCCCTCGGTCTGCACCCCACTCGGTCTGCACGTCCCGCATCCCCCCTGCCCGTCAACTCGGCCGCACCACCTCCGGGAACTCACGAGATTCAGGCCAGACCGAGTTTTTCGGCCCGCTTTCGGGCCCGAGCCACGATCCGGCCTGAATCTTGTATCCGCCGGTGGCTGGCGACCGCCCCGATCAGTTGGCGGGCGACGGCCGGTTGGTCGTACACGACGAGGGAGTAACCCGGTCGAAGGACCGTGCGACCCGCGGCGGCAAGCCGCGCATCCCGCGATCGGTCGCGTGGCGCGAGACTCACGTCGTGGAACGCGGTGCCGTCGGTTTCGATGACGACCCAGTTCTCCACAACGAGATCCACGCGTCCGACTCCCGCGAACCGCACTTGCGGACGCACGCGGAACCCCAGTTCGACCGCGATGACACGCTCGATCGACTCCAGCCCGGATTCGGCCCGCCCGTCGACGAGTCGGAGTGTCTTCCGCAACCGCTTCGGCAGACTCCGCGAAATTGCGGCAAGTCCGGATGCCGTCAGCAGCCCCAGATGGATGGCACTGTCGACACTGGCGATCCACTCGCGGTGGGGGAGGCATCCACTCGCCTGAATCAGAGCGTCGACCACTCCCACCGAATCGGATGCCGTCGGCTCGACCAACGGCCGCCAGTGCACGCGGGCGTTGAGGCCATCGGTGCGCAGTCGTGCGGCGTTGCCCGCCACGTGCACGTGGATCTGGTCGCCGTCGAGCACCCAGATTCCGTGATGCCGTAGCGCCGACACACACGCAAGCCGCCCGCCTACCCGGATTGCCCGAACCGTCGGGATGTCGAGCGACGACTCGGCGAAGTGGCCGGGCCTGATCCGGACGAGATCGCCTCGACCGACGGCGGCCCGAATCCGGCCATCCGTCCAACCCCGGGTGAGCAGTTGCCGACGAGTCACGTGGGTCATTTCCCCGACCCTGACCGCCCGCGGCGACCCCACATCGACCGTGGGCACGGGTTGGGGATGGATGTCAGGTCACAAGATTCAGGAGGACATCCGAAAGTCGGGCGGAAACATCCCGAATTCCACGGTTCGGCCTGAATCCTGCGAGTTGCCCTCACGGGAGGACTCGGGAATGTGAGGCCCAGGCGTGCAGTTGTACCCTGGTGATACGAAGCACGTGCTCCGGGGGCGGTGAAATTCCGCGCCGGCGGTGATAGTCCGCGAACTTCTTCGGCCCACAAGGCCCGGGGAAGCTGACCTGGTGGAATTCCGGGACCGACGGTTAAAGTCCGGATGGGAGGATGCACGCCGCCGTTGCCTGCGCGAGCAGCGACGGTTGCGCGACCCTCACGTCCCCGGCTGAGACCGAGGTAGACGGATGAGTAACGAGACCGAGCAGTACGAAGCGCCGATGCGCCGTGCCTTCGACCTCGCGACCCGCGGACCGCTCATCGGCGGCAACCCTCAGGTCGGCTGCGTGCTGGTCGACCACGACGGCACGATCGTCGCGGAGGGATGGCACCACGGCGCCGGCACTCCGCACGCCGAGATTGTCGCCCTCTCGGCACTGCCGAAGGGGATGGATGCTCACGGACTCACCGCCGTCGTCACCCTTGAGCCGTGCAACCACACCGGTCGCACCGGACCGTGCTCCGTGGCGCTCATCGCAGCGGGCGTCGAGAGGGTCGTCTATTCGGTGAAAGACCCGGGGGCGACATCCGGTCATGGCGCTCAACGTCTCGCCGAGGCCGGTATCGCGGTGGGTCACGGACTCCTCGAAGCCGAGGGCGAGGCACTGCTGCACCCCTGGATTGAGGTCATGCGGCGCGGTCGCCCGTGGGTGACGGTGAAGTGGGCGTCGACTCTTGATGGGCGCGCCGCCGCCGCCGACGGTTCGAGCCAATGGATCACCGGCGCCGCCGCGCGGCAACTCGTGCATGAGCAGCGCGAAGCGAGCGATGCGATCCTGGTCGGCACCGGCACGGTGCTCGCGGATGACCCGTCACTGACCGCACGCGGCGATGCCGGCGAGCTGATGCCCCACCAACCGCTGCCCGTCGTCGTCGGTGAGCGCGCCATCCCGGCTACGGCGAAACTGCACGCCCACCCGCGCGGCGTGCTCGAAACCCACAGTCGCGACCTCGCCGCGATCCTCAACGAGTTGCAGAAGATCGACGTGAGACGGGTCTACGTCGAGGGCGGACCGACCCTGGCGAGCGCGATCATCGCGGCGGGATTCGCCGATGAGTACGCCATCTATCTCTCCCCCGCGCTGCTCGGCGGCCCGATGCTCGCCGTTGGCGACCTCGGCATCCCGACGATGGATGGCATCCGGCGCTTGCAGATCGACCGCATCGAGCAGCTCGGCGACGACCTCTTCATTGCGGCAACCCCGAAGGCCGCTACCCCGAAGCCCGCAACACCCAAGGAAGGCTGACATGTTCACCGGAATCATCGAGGAGCAGGGCGAGGTTCTCGCGTGGGAACGCTCCGGCGACTCGGGACGGCTCACGATCGCTGCTCCACTGGTGGTGAGCGACGCGAAGCACGGCGACTCCATCTCGGTGGATGGCGTCTGCCTCACCGTCGTCGATCAGGGCGCCGACTGGTTCACCGCGGATGTCATGGCTGTGTCGATCGCGATGAGCACGCTGGGCGAGCGGAAGGTCGGCGATCGCGTCGACCTCGAGCGGGCGGCATCCGTCGGCGACCGCCTGGGTGGCCACATCGTGCAGGGTCACATCGACGGCACGGCAACCGTCCTCAGCGTCACGCCCGGCGATGCCTGGCGCATCCTCCGATTTTCACTCGACACAGACCTGGCTCCGCTGGTTGTGCGCAAAGGCTCGATCGCGCTGAACGGCGTCTCCCTCACCGTGAGTGAGGCGGGCGACGACTGGTTCGAGGTGTCGCTCATCCCCGAGACGCTCACCGCCACCGTGCTCGGTGCCCTGGCACCGGGTGATCGGGTCAACGTTGAGACCGACATCCTTGCGCGCCACGTGCAACGGCTGATGAGGTTCGAAAGGACCACCGCATGACTCTGTCTGACATCCCCACCGCCCTCGACGCGTTGCGCGCGGGCAAGCCCGTCATCGTCGCCGACGACGAAGGTCGCGAGAACGAGGGTGACGTCGTCATGGCCGCCCAGTTCGCCAGCCAGGAGTGGATCGCCTGGGCGGTGAGGTACTCCTCCGGCTACCTGTGCGCGCCGATGACTAACGAGATCGCCGATCGGCTCGCCCTGCCGACGATGTGGGCCGACAACCAGGACCCGCGCGGCACCGCGTACACAGTCAGTGTGGATGCCGCGGATCGTCTCAGCACGGGCATCAGCGCGTCCGACCGCGCCCACACTCTGCGGGTGCTGGCCGACCCGTCGTCGACCCCCGGGTCGCTGATCCGGCCCGGTCACATCCTGCCGCTACGTGCGGTGGATGGCGGGGTCCGGCAGCGCGACGGTCATACCGAGGCGACGGTGGACCTCCTCAAGCTCGCCGGGCTCACCCCGGTCGGCGTCATCGGCGAGATCGTGGCGGACAGCGGCGAGATGATGCGCCTACCCGGCCTGCTGAAACTCGGGAGGGAGCACGGCATCCCGGTCATCACGATCGAGGAACTCATCAGGTTCATGGAGGAGCGCAAGTGCGAGTCCGACCCGAACGCGGTGGTCGAGATCCCCGAGACCGAGCGGGTGTCGTTCGAGGTCGAAACGAATGTGCCGACCGAACACGGCACGTTCCGCGTGCGGGCCTACCGCGATCGTTCCACCGGGGCCGACCACGTCGCCTGGATCAAGGGTGACCCGAAGAACGGCGCCATTGTGCGCGTGCACTCCGAGTGCCTGACCGGTGAGGCGTTCGGGTCGCTCAAGTGCGAGTGCGGTCCGCAGTTGCAGTCGGCGCTCGAGACGATCGATGCCGAAGGCGGCGTGGTGATTTATCTGCGCGGTCACGAGGGTCGCGGCATCGGCCTGATCAACAAGCTAAAGGCGTACGCGCTGCAGGAGGAGGGCTACGACACCCTCGACGCCAACCTCAAGCTCGGGCTGCCGGCCGACGCGCGCGACTACGGTGCGGCGACGGCGATCCTCAAAGATCTGGGCATCTCGTCGGTGCGGTTGCTCAGCAACAACCCCGAGAAGGCCCGGCAGTTGCGGGAACGCGGTGTGACGGTTACGGAACTCGTGCCGCTCGTCGTTGGGGTCGGCGAGTTCAACGAGGGCTACCTCGAAGCCAAGCGCGACCGGATGGGTCACGCGCTGCCCACCGATGCCGTGCTCGACGAAGCGGTCAAACAGAATCAGATGGAGGACTTCCGATGAGCGGCGAAGGAATGCCCGAGCTCAACACCGACGGAACCGGCTTGAGCGTCACGATCGTCTCAGGCCTCTGGCACACCCGCATCTCCGAAGGACTCCTCGCCGGTGCGCGCAACGTGCTGACGGCATCCGGGGCGACCGTGACCGAGATCCAAGTCGCCGGCAGTTTCGAACTGCCCGTGGTGTCGAAGGCCGCGCTCGACGCGGGTGCGGATGCCGTGGTCGCCCTCGGCGTGATCGTGCGCGGCGAAACCCCGCACTTCGACTTCGTCGCCTCCGCGGCGACCGACGGCCTCACCCGCGTCGCGCTCGACACCGGCAAACCTGTCGGCTTCGGCGTGCTCACGGTCGACAACGAGCAGCAGGGACTCGACCGCGCCGGCCTGCCCGAATCGAAAGAGGATGTCGGGGGGCGTGCCGCGGAGGCCGCCCTGTCGACCGCGCGCATCCTGAAGTCGCTGACCGCGCAAACTTCGACCACGAAGACGCAGGAGAGCTGACGTGCTGAAAGGTGTCGACCCGCTGCTGTCGGGCGAGTTGCTGAAGGTGCTCGACGAGATGGGTCACGGCGACGTGCTGGTGATCGCGGACCGCAACTTTCCGTCGTACTCGCGCGGCCTCCCGGTCGTTCGCGTCGACGCCGGCGCCGTCGAGATCGTGAAGGCTGTGCTGAGTGTCTTTCCGCTCGACACCTTCGTCGATCGGCCGTTCGCGCGGATGGGGTCGGATGACGACCCGACCGCTGAGAATCCCGTGCAGGCTGCCGCGCTCGACGCCGCCATCGCGGCTCACGGGGGCGGGCTCACGGTCGAGGCGATCCCGCGCAGCGACTTCTACCCGCGGGCCGACCTCGGGTATGCCGTCATCCACACCCTGGAGACCGCCCCGTACTGCAACTTTCTGTTGACGAAGGGCGTCGTCACCGCCTGACGCGGCGCAGCACCTGAACAGCGACCGCCGCGAGAAGCGTCAGCACGAGGATGATCGCGCCCGCTCGGGTACCCGGGGTGAACGCCAGATCCCGTAACTCCGGGTAGGTCGTCGGGAACCCGCGCAGGGCTACCGCGATCGCGAAGGCTCCCACCAGCACCGCGGCTGCCGCGATCCACGCCACGTATCGCACGACGACCACCGCGCGACGATCGGTGCGCCAGACCTTCGGTGCACGACGCGCGGCGATGACGACCCAGATCGCGACGCCGATGAGGCCCACTGCGCTCGAAATGTGCTGAAGCCAGGTGGTGCCCTCGACCGGACCCCACTGGTCGGCGAGGGCGGGAATCCACTGTGACCCGAGACGACCGGGGTGGGTGAAGAGGTCCCAGAAGACGTGCGTCGCGACGCCAATCAGCACCGCCACCAGGATGAGCAGCCCACTTTTCACGGGATGCTGCGGCCGCGTCGGGTGATCCCACGCGAGGGGAAGCCGAGCACCCAGCGATGGCGGCAGAAGCCCCGACACCGCGGGCCGCAACGCCACCCGCCACACCGCGTAGAGCACCAGCGCAATCGGCACCGACGACCAGAGCAGGCTCGGGAATCCGTGCGTCACGAAATAGTCGGGACCCCAGGGGAAGAACAGCGGCAGGTCGGGTGCCATCGCTCCGACTGCAACAGCTCCGGCCGGAAGGGGCGTGCGGATGAACGGCAGGGCGACGATCGCATGACTGGGGGTGAACGGCACGGCTCAGCGTCGCATCCCGAAACCGGGAAACCGCTCCTAAGAACGGCTAGTCCAAGAACAGCGCGCGCAGCCGCCGGGTGGTGAAGAACAGCCCGCCCGCGATCATCACGCCGAAGTACGCAAAGTGCCCCACCATCGCCCACGACAGCACCCCGGTCGTGAAACCGCGCACCAGTTCGATGCCGTGCCAGAGCGGCAGCGCCTTGATGAACCACTGCGCCACTTCGGGGTAGACGGTGATCGGAAAAAACGTCGACGACAGCAGGAACATCGGCAGCAGCACGATTGGAATCCAGTCCATCTGCTGAAACGACTTCAGGTACGAGGTGATCCCCATGCCGAGGCTGGCGAATCCGAACGCGATGATGACCAGGGTCGGCAGCGCGAAAATCGCCGTCCACGACAGGTTGAGGCCGAGCACCTGCATCACGAGCATGAACGCGACGCCGTACACCGCGCCGCGCAGCAGGGCGAGGGCGATCTCGCCTAGGGCGACGTCGAGCGGTCCGAGGCGGGTGGCGAGCATCCCCTGGTAGAGCTTCCCAAAGTGCATCTTGAAGAACACGTTCCAGGTGGAGTCGTAGATCGCCCCGTTCATCGCCGACACCGCAAGTAGCGCGGGCGCGATGAAAGCCTTATACGGGATGTCGTTACCCGACGAATCCTGAACGGTGCCGATCAGGCTGCCGAGGCCGACGCCGAGCGAGAGCAGGTAGAACATCGGCTCGAAGACGCCGGTGAGCACGATGACCCAGTTGGTGCTGCGGGTGGCGAGAAGCCCGCGCCCGAGCACGGCGGTGGCGTTGCCCGAGTAGAGGGCGCGCACGCCGCCGTTCGACCGTTTCACGGCGGCTCGGTACGCTCCACTCGGCCCCTGAGCCTGTCGAAGGGTCATTTGTCGAGCCTCCGCACCGAGATGCGCACGCACAACTGCCAGCCGACGATCGCGAGCACAGCCAAGTAGGCGATGTGGATGAGGGTCAGCCCGAACGGCTCCGTCGGACCGTAGGCGACCTGCCGCGCAAGTTGGGTGCCGTGCCAAATCGGCGAAAGCCATCCAATAACCTGAAGGCCGATCGGCAGCTGGGTGAGCGGAAAGAAGGTGCCGCTGAACAGGGTGAGCGGCAGCAGGATGACGCGGTTGACGATATTGAACTGGCCGCGGTCTTCGGTGATCGTGGCCGCGTAGGCGCCGATCAGGCTGAACGCGAACCCGGTGAGCAAGGCGATCGGGATGATGGCGAGGCTCGCCGCTCCGTGCAGCCCGCCGAACAGCAGCACGACCGCGTAGTAGATGACGACAGTCACGAACGACCGGATGGCGATGAAAATGAAGACTCCGTCGACGATCTGTCGCCCCGAAATGGGCGCCGCGTTCATGCCGGTGAAGATCGGGTTCCACTTGAAGCCCATCAGGATGCCGAACATGAACTCTTCAGATGAGACGAGTACGGCGGCGTTGACGAGCAGTGCGGGCGCGACGAACTCGAGGTACGAGACGCCGCCAACGCCATCCGGACCCTGGTTCTTCGTGACGAGGGTCGCGAGGCCAACACCGAACGCGAACAGGTAGAGGAAAGGCGTACCCAGCGCCATCGCGAACATCGTGATGGCGAAAGCCCGCACCTCGCGCAGCTTGTGTTCGGCGACATACCAGGCACCCCAACGGCGAGATCTGGCGGCGAGTTCGGGAGCCAGCCCTTGGCCGGAAGAGATCGCCGTCATTCGACCAGGCTCCGACCGGTGAGACGCAGGAACACATCCTCGAGGCTCGACCGGCGCACCAGGCTCGTGATCGGCTCAAGGCCGCGCTTGGTCACCTCGACGAGAGCAGCCTCACCGTTGTCGGCGTAGACCAGGATGCGGTCGGGCAGCACCTCGAGACGCTCGCCGACGCCTTCGAGTTTCTTGGCAGCACCCTCGTTGCGGTCCGACCCGAACCGCACCTCGAGCACCTCGCGGCTCGCGTGCGCCTTGATGAGGGATGACGGGGTCCCCTCCGCCATGATCGCGCCCTTGTCGACGACGATCAGCCGATCGCAGAGCTGCTCAGCTTCATCCATGTAATGCGTCGTCAGCACGAGCGTCGTGCCCTGCTCTTTGAGGCGAAACAGCCGGTCCCACAGGATGTGCCGCGCCTGCGGGTCAAGACCGGTGGTGGGTTCGTCGAGCAGCAGGATGCGAGGGTCGTTGATCAGCGCGCGAGCGATCGTGAGACGGCGCTTCATGCCGCCCGAGAGGTCGTCGACCTTCGACTTTGCGCGATCGGTGAGCTGGGCGAATTCGAGCAGTTCGTCGGCCCGCTTCGCGATCTGAGCGCGCGGCAGGCCGAAGTAGCGCCCGTAGACGATGAGGTTGTCGCGCACCCGCAACTCGGTGTCGAGGTTGTCTTGCTGCGGCACAACTCCGAGTTGCGACCGGATCTCAGGACCGTGCGAGTCGGGATCCATGCCAAGGATGGTGAGGTCGCCCGAGGTACGGGTCGACACCGCTCCGACCATGCGCATCGTGGTCGACTTGCCGGCCCCGTTCGGCCCGAGCAGGCCGAAGGACTCGCCCGGGGCGACCTCAAAAGAGATGCCGTCGACGGCGAGAGTGTCTTTGTACTTCTTGGTCAGCTCGGAGGCGACGATGACGGGCTCAGGCACCTAACCGAGCATAGGTCGCAGCTCCGACACGGTCGAGCGGCTAGCGCGGCGCAGCAGCGGCCGCCGCCGCACGACCAATCTGATCAGCGAGGTGTTGTCGTCGCGGGCGCGACGTCGGGATGAGCCCGCCGATCGCACCAAGGATGTCGATTCCGACTGAATGCGAGTCGGTGAGCGCGAAGCTCAGCCCCCGTGGTGTGACGGTCACACTTTCGAGATGGTTCAAGGGGAGACCGGCCGTCGGTGCGACACTCTGCGCACTGCTCCAGAAATCTAGGTTCGCTCCATTGGCGACCAGCGCAATCAAGGTCGCCCGGCGAACTCGTGTCTCCGGGTCGAGGAGTCGCACGTCGGAGGGGGCAATCTGAGCATCGAGCACCCAGCCGCCCACCCCGCGACGCAAAAGCTGTCGGCGCCGCATCCGTAAAGCAAGTTCGCGCAGCGCATGAGATCCAAAGAGCAGCACAATCAGGATTGCAACGAAGACGAGGGATCCGAGCGGCACGTGGCGATTCGTGAACAGTGATCGCAGGAGGACTCCCACCAACGTGGCAACCACGGCGAAAGTCAGAACGGCCCGCACCAATAACCAGGTCATCTGTTCCGCGGCGGAGAGTCGGCCCGTCGCATCCTCGCCGCAACCGTATCGCCGTCGGGCCGCACCCCAACCCCGGGTTAGGGTCAAAGCGTGAGCGACTCGCGCGGCGGTTTCTTCCGGCGCCCCAAGAAAGACACCGGACCGCGGGCGAGTTTCCGCCAGTTGCTGCCCTACCTTCTGGAACACCGCGGGCTGCTCGCCGTATCTCTCGCGCTCAGCCTGATCGGGGCTGGGGCATCCCTCGCCCAACCGCTTCTCGCGGGTCAGGTCGTCGCGATTGTGCAGGCGGGCGGCGGCGTAGGGATGCTCGTCTGGCTGCTCGTTGGTCTTCTGGTTGTGGCGGCGGTTCTGAGCGGCATCCAGCACTATCTGCTGCAGCGCATCGGCACCTCGGTCGTCTTCTCGGCGCGCAGCGCGCTGGTGCGCCGGATGCTGCGCCTGCCGATATCCGAGTTCGACCGTCGCCGCACCGGCGATCTCGTCTCCCGCGTCGGCTCCGACACGACGCTGCTCTACGCGGTCATCACCCAGGGACTTCTGGATGCTCTCGGCGGCGCGATCACCTTCGTCGGCGCGCTGATCGGGATGCTGGTCGTCGACGCCGTACTGCTCGGACTCACCCTTGCCGTCATCGTGTTCGCGCTCGGCGCGGGGGTGCTGATTTCGTCGCGCATCCGGCCGGCCTCGCGGGTCCAGCAGGAACGGGTGGGCGCCCTCGCCGCCGCCGTCGAGCGGTCGATCAGCGCCATCCGCACCGTACGGGCCGCGAACGCCACCGACCGTGAAACCGCGGCCATCATCGTTGAGGCCGAAGCCGCGAAGAGGGCTGGATTCCGGGTCGCGAAGATCTCGGCCCTCGTCTTTCCGATCGCCGGGATCGCCGTGCAGGTCGCGTTCCTCGTCGTCATCGGGATCGGCGGATTCCGGGTCGCGTCGGGCGCCATCACGATCGCCCAACTCGTCACGTTCATCCTGTTCCTCTTCATGCTCGTGATGCCGCTCGGGTCGGCACTCGGCGCGGTCAACTCGATCAACCAGGCACTCGGCGCGCTCGGTCGCATCCAAGAGATCATCGACCTTCCCGGCGAAACCGAAGCGGATGCCGCGATCGAGCCCGCCGCTCCCGTCGCGACCGCGGCTGCCATCCGATTCGACGATGTGCGGTTCGCGTATGCCGCGCCCACGCCGCCGTTGGTGACCGATGTGGCGGTCCCCGCGCTTCAGGCGTCGCAATCGGTCCACCTCGAGGCTTCGGGT
>NZ_JBDSPJ010000014.1:0-199812 GCF_039912695.1 Pseudolysinimonas sp. | reverse complement strand
CGGTGGGCGATGCGGGTACCCCCGACACCGCTCAAGACCCGGCCACGCTCAACGGCAAGATCCTGCGCATGACACCGACGGGCGACGTGCCGACCGACAACCCGACGTCGGGGTCCCTGGTCTACTCGATGGGGCACCGCAATCCGCAGGGGCTGGCATGGGATGCCGACGGGCAGCTCTGGGCCGCGGAGTTCGGTCAAGACACCTGGGACGAGTTCAACCGCATCGAGCCCGGGGCGAACTACGGTTGGCCGATCGTCGAAGGCATCGCGGGCGACTCGCGGTTTGTCGACCCCGTGCTGCAGTGGGCAACCGACGACGCGAGCCCGAGTGGGCTCACCTACGTCGACGGCACCTTCTTCTTGGCGTCACTCAAGGGCCAGCGCATCTGGGCGATCGACGTCGCCGCGGATGGCACAGCGAGCGCGACCCCGTGGTTCGTCGGGAAATTCGGTCGACTTCGGGATGTGACGGCCGGCCCCGACGGCACGCTGTGGTTCATCACCAACAACACCGACGGGCGCGGCGACCCCCGAGACGGTGACGACCGCCTGCTGCAGGTATCGCTTGCTGCGCTGGCTGAGGGCTAGTGGCCGAGCTCGAACGGGTGCGCACCTGGGCGAATGCGCTCATCGCCCTCCATCTCGACCCGCGGCTGTGGACCTTCGAGTTCGACCACGCCCGCACCCGCGCGGGCCTGTGTGACTACCGCGCACACCGCATCTCGGTGTCGCGGCATCTTGCCTCCCGCTACGAAGACGACGAGATCCACCAGGTATTACTGCACGAGGTCGCCCATGCACTCGCCGGGCCGGCATCCGGCCACGGGCCGCGCTGGAAAAAGATCGCCGCCGGTCTGGGATACGAAGGAAAGCGCCTGCACGGCGGGGCGATCGCCGACGACCTGGCGACCTGGATCGGAAGGTGCCCGAACGGCCACACCCACTACCGGTATCGCAAACCGACCCGCGCGCTGTCGTGCGGCAAGTGTTCGAAGCGTTTCAACCCCGCACTCGTGATCGCGTGGCACCACCGGGATGAGGGTGGTAACCGCCAAGCTGAGTTACATGAGGCGCAGCTAAATGAGTACGGGACAGTGGCTGATCGCTCCTGAGGGTACGACCTGGTTCTTCGATGCCGGAGCGGAGTCTCTTGACTTCGCGGCCGCCCCCGAGCCGGTGCACGGCCGTGATCTCGGCGAGTGGCTCGCTGCCCGATACGAACGTCTCGACGCGACCGAAGCGAGCGAGCGCGATTTAACCGATGCGCGGGGATTGCGCGCGGCCATCACCCGGTTGAGCATCGCTGCTGCCGACCAGGAGAGCCTCGGACCGGATGACGTCGACACCGTGAATCTCTTCGGGGCGACTCCCGACATTCCGCCGACCCTCGCAGGAGGTCGCCGTCAGGCGGGAGCCGGGCGACTACGCACCGGTCAGGTGCTCTCGACGCTCGCCCGCGACATCATCGCGATCCTCAGTGTCGAGCCCGAACGCATCCGCCGCTGCGATGCCGAGGACTGCCGTCGGGTGTTCCGCGACGAGTCGCGCACCGTCAACCGGCGCTGGTGTTCGATGCAGCGCTGCGGTAACCGTGCGAAGGTGCGCGCGCACCGAGCGCGAGCAGCCCAGGCTCTCGCGGGTTAGGCGCGCAACTCCCGCGCACTGACCGACGCGTTCATCAGGTGCCGCGTCGCGTTGCGCAGCCCGGTGTAGGCGGCGGCGGCCGCAGCGGCTTCGGGCGACTGATGGTCGATCCCGAGTTCGGCGAGCGCATCGATGACGGCACCGGCGCCGAGGAGGTCTTCGACCGCGAACCGCAGCGAACCGTCCGACAGCACGACCCCGGCCGCGACCACCGCGATCCGGAAACGCCCGCCCAACTCCACTTGCCGGTCGAGGCACCAGCGGGCGAACTCGCCGGCTTTCGCCGCGCTCGCCGGGCGCGTATCGTTCGGCCCGGCCGCGGCATCCAGTTCATCGACCCAGGCGACGACATCTGCCTCGACTTCGACCGCGGCAGCACCGGCAAGGCCCCAGTCGAAACGCACCTGGTACGCGGTTTGGCTGCGGGGTTCGGCGGCGTCAGTCACGGAATGAGGGTATCGGCGCCCATCTCGGTCGCGATCACCGCGAAGTCCGCAGCCGAGAGTTCGAGTAGCCCGCGACGCATCAGCCAACCCCAGTTCGGCGTGTCACGGGTGAGTTCGAGCACCGGCAGCAGTGGCTGAATCGGCACCTCGGCGACGCCCTCCAGGTACTCAACCCGGCGCCGCCAGGGGCGAACCTCGCCGTCGCCGCGCATCATCATCGGTGCGGCCTGCCACGGATCTCCGTCGGCAATGAGGCCGATAGCCGTGAACGCGCGAAGCGGAGCGCCCTCGGGGTAGGCGTCTTTGGGCGAGTAGTAGACCAGGCCGTCGCCGGGCGACATCTTGGCGACGCCCGCCTTCGAACCGTGGTTGACCTGCACGATCCCCTGGTCGACTCCCCGGCGAACGTGGTCACGGTGCACAACTGCCAGCCAATACGTCACGCGTCGAGTCTGGCTCTGACGGGTGACACGCCCCACACTGGAGCTATGCGGGTCGTTCTGCAGTTCGAACTCGACGCCACGCCTGACGCGGTGTGGGAGATGCTGCACGACCCCCTCGCGCTCGGTCAGGTGCTCGCGCCGCTGCTGCGCATCACCCCGGTCGGTCACCGCCGATTCCCGCCGCGCTGGAGCTCGGGCGAACACCTGACGCGCGCCAAGGTGCTCGGCGTTGTTCCGGTAGGCGACCAGCTCATCCGCCTCAGCGAGTCCACCCGCGGCGACGCCCGAATCCTCGAGGACTCCGGTGGTCCGGTTTCGGGCATGCTCGCGGTCATCACGACCTGGCGACACCGGATGGCAGTCTCCCGAATTGAGGGCGACCGCACGCTCTACCGCGACCGGCTCGACTTCTCGGCCGGCATCCTCACGCCCGTGGTGTGGATCGGGATCTGGGCGCTCTGGCAGTTCCGCGCTAACGGGATCCGTCGCGTTATCGCGCGTCGCGCCGCACGGCCCTAGTCCGCGAGCGGCGCCACATCACGAGCAGCCCGCCGACGGTGATCAGGATGAGAGCAAGCTGCGCACCGAGCTCCGGGGTCGATCCCGTCGCCGCCAGACGCCCCGACGTCTCGACCACCGCGCTATCGTGCAGCGCCAGGGTCGTCAGATCGAAACCCGGATCGCCGGGGCGAGGATCGTCCGGCAAGGGATAGGTCGGCAGTTCGTACCCGGTTACCTTTGCGGTGTTGATGATCGCACCGGCAGGAGCGTTAGGGCTTAGTTGCACGTCGAGTAGCACGTCGGGTGCCTGCTGGTTGTAGCCGAGAGGCCGATCGAGTTCGCACGTGATGACGCCGCCCAACCCGGATGGCAGTCGATCAGAGACCACGCAGTCAACCCAGCCGGGCAGGCTCGCGTCGGCGGCGTCGGTCGGCGTCACCGAAAGGATGCGCAGCACCTGCGGCACGTCGTCGATGAGAACCACCCCGCCGACCCCACCCAGACCGCGGTTGCCGATCTGCATCGTGTAGGTGAAGGTGTCCCCCGCCGAGACCCGGTTGGTCGACGCGGTCTTCGACATCCAGAGGTCGGAGTTCTGGCCCTCAGGCGTCTCCCCGCAGGATGCCGTGGCAGGCGGGTAGGTCACGGTGACGGTCGTTGACGGGTTGATCGCGAAGCGCACCGAGGCGCCGCTTCGCAGTCCGTAACTGGACAGGGTCGGGTCAAGGACCAGGTTCTCCCAGTCGGGGGTCTCCCCCGCAGCGGCGGGACGCCACCCCGGCCAGGCGACGCCATTGCCGTCGCCATCCACCGCGGCACCCGGCCAGAGCAGGCGCCCGGTGACCGTTCCGTCGCCGGCGATCGGCACATCATCGGTGTGCACGACATCGCCGCTGGAGTTCAGCCAGCTCACGTGCATGGTGCGGGCGGCGACGTCGAGGTTGTGAGCATCGACCGTGTAGTCGAGCCACGGGGCGTCGAGAACACACACGCTTGAGGCGTCGACGGCGAGCCACTTCACCGGCGTCGACACGGTGTCACGGTCCCCCGCGACGACGACCGTGGTCGATGCGACGACCGCGGTGTTGTCGATGGTGTCGGCGCTGTAGGTCGCGCGCAGCTCAGCCGTGTAGGCGATCGTCGGTGCGCTCGCCCCGACCGGCAGCGTTCCGGTCAGATCGCAGGCGAGGGTTCCGCCGTACCCGTTGCCGTCGCGGCCGGCGACATCGCAGGTCCAGTTGTCGCCGGTGATCGTGCCGACGTTGAGGGCGGGATCGATCGCGTCGGTGACCGTCACGCCACCCGCCTCGACATCCCCGACGTTGGCGACATCGATCGTGTAGTGCAGGGTGTCTCCGCCTTGCACGAGGGCTTCGGCGACCGTCTTCTCGACATCCAACTTGCCGGTGAGGAAGTGGTTGGTCACGGTGACGACCGCAGGGCCGTCGGCAGCAGCGGGGATGACGACGGTGCCGTCTTCGGGACTCGTGTCGCTCGTGATGGCGAGGCCGGCATCCGTCTCGGTGACGGTGCACGACGCGCCCTGAAGGATGCCGGAAACCGTCGCCGTGTAGTCATCGTCGGTCGAGAGGGTTTGAGTCGCGTCAGCACCCAGGTCGAGGTCGTACCAGGTGCCATCACGGTCGATACCGCAGGCGACAGCGACCGCAAACGGGCCGTTCGCGAACTCTTCGGCGCCGGGTGCGATGTCGCGCACCTTGTCGATGCGCAGCGACCCCGTCGCGTAGTCGTTGGTGATCGTGACGGTGCTGGTGCCGCCATCCGGGATGTAGCGGGGCGTGAGCGCCGACACCGTCGAGGTGGTCGCTGCGCCGGTCTTCGTCTCGGTGACGCTGCAGTCGGCTCCCGCGATGAGGCCGGTCACCGATGCGGCGTAGCCGTGCGCGGAGTCGAGCGTCAGGTAGCCCGAGTTGGGTAGCGCGATGAGCATCGCCGGGTTGCCCGGCTTGTCCCAGGTGCAGACGACATGCGCCTCGAAGGGACCCGCGCCGTAGGCATCCCAGGCACCGGTGCGCGACTTGGTGATGCTCAGCGTTCCGGTGTCGAAGCGATTGGTCAGGATGGTCGTGGTCGTCCCCACCCCGATGGTCACCGAGGCATCCGCCGCGGGCGTCGTGGCGCCGCCGGTAGCCGTCTCGCTGACGTCGCACGCGGTGCCGATCGGGAAGATCGGTTCGAGCGTCACGGTCTGGGCGGCGACGATGTCGACCGAGTCGTCGAAGAGCGTCTGCCCGTCATAGCTGCAGGTGATGGCGACGATGTAGGTGCCACCGGCGTAGTCCGCCTCGCCAGCTCCGGCGACATCCTTGTGAATCGCCAGCCGTCCGGCGGAGTAGGTGTTGGTGACTGTGGCCGTGTACGACGCGCTGGTGCCGAGCACGATGGTCGCGGGTGCGTTCTCGACGACCGTTGTGGTTGAGCCGCTGTCGACCCGCACGCCGATCGTGGTTGCCCCATCGGAGTCGGCCTCACGCAACGCGCATCGGGCGGTGACCGGAAGACCGGTCACCGTGTGCGACTCGGTGTCCTCCAAGGTGAACGAGGCATCCCCAGCGGCGAGCGGAACGGTGAGGGTTGCACTTCCGGTGTTCACCGTGCACGCCAGGGTGAAGGCGAACGGACCAAACTGTCCGGCCGTCGCTGTCGTGACGACGGCCTTCGTGATCGTGAGGTCGGTCGTGTCGTAGGTGTTGGTGATCGTGGCGACCTGAGCAGCCGGTACCGGTGCCGTCGAGGCCCCAGCCTGAGCGATGGTCAAGGCGGCAGCACCGGTACCTGCGGGCGAATAGCTGACCGACGAAGCACCGGTCGTGTTCTCCACGATCTGACACGTCGATCCCACCGGGATGCCGTCGATCCGCGCGGTATACGGGATCGCGTTGATGGCCGCGAGGGTGAGCGCTCCCGACGCGGGCAGCACAACCGGGACCCCGGCGACGGTGCAGGATGCGGTGGCAGCGAACGAGGTCGGCGCGTACGACGCGGTCGAGCCCAAGATCACCTTGGAAACCTGAATCGGGCCGCTCGAGAGCTGCACGCCGGCGCGAACCGGCTCGACCCGGCGCTCGACGAACCCGGTCGGGAACAGTGCGTCGACGCCAAAACTGTTCCAGGCGCGCGGGGTACCGAGCGGCGCGGTCACCGGTGCGCGGCCGTCACCGACCGTCGTGGTCGGGGTGTTGACGGTCTGGTAGGTGACGGCAAGGGTCGCGCCCGGCGGCAGCTCGCCGCCCGGGAAGGTGAAGTTCACCCGAATGGCGGTGATCGTGCCGTAGGCACCCGAGAACGACGAGCTGCTCACCCAGGTCGCGGTCGAGCAGGTTCCGTTGGTCGTGAAACTGGGGCACGGATTGGCGGTGGTGGTGACCTCCCAGGTGTAGGTCGTGCCTCCCGCCGTGTCGGTAGCGAGCGTCAGACCGCCGGCGAATACCGGGCGGTAGGTCGATCCGCGCGAGGCGCCGGTGCCGAGGTAGACGTCGCCGGCCTTCGGCAACACGTCGACGATGGATGCCGAGGTGGAGGGCACGTTGCCGCCGTTGGTGAACTGCAGCTTCCACAGGTCGGTGCCGCCCACCACGGAGTACGCGGCGCACGGGTTGCGGTAGAAGCCTTGGCCGTCGGCGACGCACGCGGTTGCGACATTGTTCACGTTGACCGCGCCGGACGTCGAGACACCGTCGGCATCCACATTGCCTTTGACGCCCTTGAACGACGAGATCGCCGAGGCCGAGACCGTCGTGACGTCGTTGCTGGTTGAACACCCCTTCGCACCGACCTTCGTGACGCCCTCGCCGTTGCCCGATGTATTCGTGCAGCCCCCGCTCGCGGCCAGCGTGCGATCGGAGCTGAAAGTCATGCGGTTCAGGACGTCACCGTAGGTCGCCGGAAGCCCGGGTGCGATCTGGAGCGGGATGACGATCGTGTAGATCTCGCCCGGCGCTAGGCGCGCGCCGGCCGGCCAACTGAAGGTGAGGGTGCGCAGGGTGGGGTTGTAGGCATAGCCGACCGAGGTGGTGGAGAGGATGCCGCCCGAACTGGTCGAGTACGTGATCTCACTGGTCGGGTCGAACAGCAGCGGTCCACCGGTCGCGAGACCCGCATCGAGCGGGAGCTGATCGACGATCACCGGGTTGTCGAGGTAGCCGGTGCCGGTGTTCGTGCTGATGAGTGAGAAGTTGACCGTCTCACCGGCCGGAGTGGTCTTCACCGGCGTGTACTTCTGCACGTCGACCTTGAACGTTCCCGGGTCGAGGGTGAAGGCACGGTTCGCGGTGGCGGTCTTGGTACCCAGTGTCGGGTGATCGCTGGTCGCCGTCGCCGTGTTGGTGATCGTCGCCGGGAACGGGATGGCGCCGGTCCCGTCGCGATAGGCGGCACGCAGACGCACGACGAAGACGACCGAGGTGGTCCACGACGAAGCGGGCGATGTGACCGAGAACAGCGAACCGTCGGCCTTGTAATAGGTGACCCGCAACCCGGTCACCTGCGAGTTGGTGATGCCGCTCGGAAGGGTCGGGCTCGACGACTTGACGGTGCCTAAGGTCCACGTCGACGAGCCGTTGAGCTGCACGTCAACCCGCATCGAGTCGGCACCGGTGGGCTTCGAGACGGAGGTCAGAGACCGCAGCTCGAAGGCGTTCCAGAAGGTCGGCTCGATGTCTTGGATCACGACCTGGCGTGGCGACGCCGTCGACGTGCTCTGATTCGCGGTGAGCGTCACGTTGCTGTCGACGGTACGGTTCGCCTCGAGAATCGTGGTGACACTCGCCGACTTGCTCACCGTGACCGCCAGGCTGGCATCCACGAGCGTGATCGCCGCGCTCTTTGCGGCGTAAGCGGCGGTGTCGTTGAGCACCCCGTCCCACGCTTGGGCGAACGACGAGTTGGTCACGGTGGTCGATCCCGCGACCAACGTCGACGAGTCAGACCTCAGGTACTGGCGCAACCGGGTGTCAAGCGTGAGCGTCGCGGTTGCCCCGCTGACGATCGTGCCGCCGTCGGCGTTTGAGGTGCCGCCGAACAGGGCGCTGACCCCGACGACATTGACCAGTGAGGTCGAGCTCAGACCCACGGCCGCGCTGAGTGACATCGGGGCATTGGTGCCATCCGCGTACCAGAGCACGACGGTCGAGACGGCGGGGTCGATCCCCGATCCCGCGCTGAGCGTGTAGCTGATCCCGCGGATCGTCAGGTATTGGAACGGGCTCGTCGCCGGGTCCCAGGTGTGACCCTGGTACGGGTTGACGGTCCAGCCCCCGACCCCGCTTGAGGTCGGGTGCGCGCAGTCGCTGACCGCTGCCGTCGAACACGGCATCTGGTCGGTCACCCGCAGGTACCAGGCCTGAGCAGCCGAGGCGTTGGTGGCAGTCATCGTGTATTGAACGCTCGGATACGACGTGGCGGCGACATCCCCCAGAACTGGGACCGAGACCGGGCTGGTCAGATTGGCGCCCGCTGACGTCTTCGGCTGGGCCGCCTTCGTCAGGGAGACCGCCGGAACCGGGTCGAGGATCAGGATGCTGGCCGAGCTCGGGAGGCTGCCGGTATTAACCGCAAGCACCGCCGTGTTGAGTACTGAGCCGGGATCGGTGTTGTTGTACGCGCGATCGCCGGTGACCCACGGGTCGGTCGGATCGGCGGTGGCCGCCGCGTCACGCAACCGGTTGCGAATCTGGAAGGTGAGGTCGATCGTGCGGGGGTCCGGGCCGCTCGCGATCCCCGAGCCGATCGGCGGTGCGAGAGGGTCGCTTCCGCGGGCCGCCGAGTTCTCGGCAAACGTCAGACGTACGCCTGTCGTGTCGGTGCTCTCTTGCGTCGACAACGTGTAGCCCAAGAATTGACCCGTGCACGCCGCAGCTGTCGGGCAGGCCTCGGGATAGATCGAGACCCACGCACCCCCGACGTAGAGCTCGACGTTCGTGACCTTGTCATAGGCGATATAGGGGTCGTTCGACGAATTGATCGGTTGGATCCTCTTCAGGTCGAACGCCTGGAACACCGTGGTTGCAACAGGCGCGGTGGGGTCGGCAGGGTCTGAGACGACCGCGGAATCGTATCCGCCGATTTCTGAGCCCCAGGACAATCGTGCGGTGCGCTGAAGGCGGGACTGCGAAGAAACGGTCGTGCTTCCCGAAACCGGAACCCAGGTCTTGTCGAACATCAGCCCGGCGCCCGGGCCTGACGGGATGGTCTTGATGACGGCGGACGAGGCACTCGTCGACGAACTGCTGACCAAAGACCCGTCTTCGAGCACCACCTCGCCGACCGCGTCGGCGCGAGCGTTGTTGAGGTAGGTCACGTCGGTGCCGTCGGACGACGTCGGGTCGGCCGTGCCGCGCAGGGTGGCGCGAGCGACGAACGCGATGTTGGCCTGAACGGCGCCGCCCGGGCTGAACCCATCGGTGTTCGTGAATGTAAACCGCAACCCGACCAGATCGGTCCCGTTGACCGGCGCCTCCTGATGGATGATCGCGCTCGCGCCGGCGGTAGTCGAGCTGACGGTGGTCCAGTCGGTGCCGTTGGTCGTGCTCTCGATGAGCAGTGTCGCCCCGGCCGGAATCTGAGTCGGGGCGATCGCGACCGCATCGAACGCGCGCCAATAGTCGAGCGAGCCCGCGGTCATCGCATCCGTGATCGTGATCGAGGTCGGGCTCAGATAGCCGGAGTCGCTTGACGTCGTCGCGCGCAGTTGCACGACCGACCGCCCCCCGGCCGGAACCGCGGCGGTCGGGGTCACGGTCTTGATCAGAGCGACGGCGACCTGCGGGTAGAGAACAGTGAGGTCTGCCGACGGAGTAACCGGGGTTGCCGCGCCGGCGTCGTTCGCCCCGTCGATCTGGGCGGTCTGAGTGAACACGGCAGTGCCGGGTGACGACGCGACCGCGTCATCGGCGAGGTTCACGCGAAAGGGAACGGTCGCTGCGGCGCCGACCGGGATCGTGCCACGGAATTGGATCGAGAATCCGGTGATGCTCTGAGTCGCCGACAGCGTCGGGGTGGCTGGGAACGCGTCGCCCGCCGTCAGTTCGATCGGGTCGGGGTCGATTTCGCCCGCCTGTCCGGCAACCAACCAGGTGACCGTCGCTGACGTCGCTCCGGCGGGCCAGGCGGCCCCTCCGGCCGTAAACCCGCCGAAGGTGATCTTGTCGGTGAGAAACGTGTCCGCAGGTTGTGTGACGGTCAGTTCCGTCAGGTTGCCGTTGGATGCGTTGCGTCCGGTGATGGTCGAAATCGTCCAGCCACCGGCCGGAATACGGGGGGTCGAGAAGACCACTGATCCACTGACGACGGAGGTGAGTCCGCCGATCGTGTACGTCGCCGAGGCGTTCGCGGACTGAGTGCCGTGGCCGGGAACCGACACCGTGCCGCGCACGTCCGCCGTGGCGACGGCACCGGTGACGAGCGACGTTGCCCCGGTGCGGGTGGTCGCACGCTGCGCCAGGTTCAGCACCACTGATCCCGCGCTGCCGTTGGCAGTCAGTTGAGCGCCCGCGATCGACGATCCGAAGGTGAGGCGCAACCCGGTGACCTGGCCTGCCGTCACCCCGGCGGGGAGAGCGGCGACAGTGTCGAATGCACCGTTGATCCACGATCCTGCGACGTAGGCATCCACTTGGATGCGATCGGCGCCGGCGGGGAAGGTGACCGCACCGAAGCTGGCGAAGTTCACCCATTCGAAGAGGTTCGTTCCCGACGTCGGGTCGGTCGGAGCGAGCAGCGTCAGCGTGTCGGCTTTGGCGTTCGACGTGTTGCGGGTCGTGAGAGTCAGGTTCGAGAGCTCACCGACCTTGAACTGCGTAGTCGGGGGCGACCAGGCGGCGCTCGCCGTCGTTGCGACGGTGTACGGAACGGTGATCGTGGCCGCAACGGCTGCGGACGCCGTAGCCGCGGTCGTCGCGGTCACGGTCGCGGTGTTGGTCACCGGCACCCCGTTCGACGGCCAGTCCGGCGAAAGATTGCCCGGAACCACCAGGGAAACCTGCACCGAGTAGCCGTCACCCGACGGGATTCCCGGTCCACTCGGTGTGGCCTTGGTGAAGTTGACCGTCAGAGTGCGGTTGTTGGTGCCGCCCCACGAGTACGTGGAGGCTCCACCGGTCACGACGACCGTGGGATTGAGAGTCAGAGCGTCGAACTCGGCGGGGATGGCGTCAACGAGTTGGGCGCTCACACAGTCGTCGGTGAGGCACTCAACCGCGATCGTGTACGCGAGAGTGTCCGTCGGGGCCAGGACGGCGTTCTGAACTGACTTGGTGACATGCAGAACGGCGGAATAGTCCGGGGCGGCCGCGGCCGGTGCTGCGGCAACGACTCCGGCGAACAGCCCGACAAGCGCGCCAGCAAGGGCTGCGCGCGAGGCAACTCCCCGAAGCTTGGACGTCCATGACGTCATAACAAATCCCCCCAGATTCCGTGCGGATACCCGGGGCGACGCATCACACGTCGACGGCTCGGGTGCCGTGACGCCCAGTTTGGGTGAGGCGGAAACGGGTGTCATCGACCCAGTTGGGGCGCGACCAGCATGGGGGGGTACGCGCGTCCCCCGAAATGCGGGCTTCAGGGTTCGACACGCCGATTGCTGTACCCCGGCGCCTCCCGGGCCGATTTTGGAGGGCTTGGTCGGGGGGTCAGCCCAGCACGCCGACGGAGGCGAGAGCCGCGCGCAACAGGGTGCCGCGGCCGCCTTCCATCTCGGCGTGAATGGATGGCGATGACGCCTCGGCGGGAGTCATCCAGGAGAGTTCGAGGGCATCCTGCCGGGGTTCGCAGGTGCCGGTGACAGGGACCACGTAGGCGAGCGAGACGGCGTGCTGCCGCTCATCGGTGAACGCCGACAGCCCCGGAATCGGAAAATACTCGGCGACCTGAAACGGGATGGGGCTGGCCGGCAACTGCGGGAACGCGATTGGGCCGAGGTCCTTTTCGAGGTGACGGAACAGCGCATCCCGAATCGTCTCGCCGAACATGATCCGACCGCTGACGACGGTGCGGGTGATCTCGCCCTGCGGGTTGGCGCGCAGCAGCAGCCCGACGCTCGTGACCACACCCATCCCGTCGACGCGCACCGGAACCGCCTCGACATAGAGAAGAGGGATGCGGCGGCGCACTTCAGCCAGCTCGTCGTCCGACAGCCAGGACGAGTTCGGGTCGGGGGTGCCCACGGAGCTCATGCTCCATTGTGACCCACGTAGGTTGGTGAGGTGTCTATCGACCCCGCCGCAGTCCTGTGGAACGTTCCCGAAGGTGAGCGCGCGGGTAAACCGCTCCTCGTCCTGTTGCACGGGTAGGGCAGTCATGAGGGAGACCTCTTCTCCCTTGTTCCGTATCTCCCGCCCGAGTTCGTGATCGCGGCGGTGCGCGCGCCCGACCGGCATCCGATGGGGGCCGGCTGGCAGTGGTACCCGATCCCGCTGGAAGGCGGGGTCGAGGTGGCCGACCGGGTGGCGGATGATTTCGCCGCCTGGCTGTCCTCGGCAGTCGCCGACGCGTCGTCGGTCGGATTGCTGGGATTCTCGCAAGGCTCATCGATTGCCGTGCAGGTGCTGCGCCGGCATCCCGATCTGGTTTCGTACGTTCTGGTGCTCTCGGGGCTCATGTCGCCGGCGCCGGATCCCGGGGATGCGGTGCTTGCCGAACACCCGCACCCGGTTTTTTGGGGCCACGGCACCGCCGACCTGGTGATCGAACCTGTCCACGTCGCGCGCCTGGGGGAATGGCTCCCGGGGCATTCGATTCTCACGCGGCGCAGCTACCCGGGGCTTGGTCATGGGATCTCCGACGAGGAACTGGTCGACGTCAACGCGTTCCTGCGGGAGCAGCTCGGCTGACTCGTACCTAACTCTCGGCCCGAGTGGTACTCGTGCACGTATCGTCGACGAACCCCGGTGATTCCGAGAGTTACGTACGGGATGCCGACGGCGCGCGAGCGCGAGCGGCTGTCTGCGGCAACGGCGAAGATGTGAGGATGCATCCCGCGCTCTCGCGCTTCACCCCCGCCACGCGGGAGTGGTTCGCCGGCGCCTTCCCTGAGCCGACTCCCGCGCAGGTCGGCGCCTGGGATGCCATCGCGTCGGGTCGGCACGCCCTGGTCGTCGCCCCCACGGGTTCCGGTAAGACACTGTCGGCATTCCTTTGGTCTCTCGACCAACTCGCCGCCAGCTCGAAGATCGACACCCCGAAGCAGCGCACCCGCGTTCTCTATATCTCCCCGCTGAAGGCGCTCGGCGTCGACGTGGAGCGCAACCTTCGCGCCCCGCTTGTGGGAATCACCCAGGTAGGGCTGCGCTTGTTCAAGGAGCAGGGCCTAGGCCAGGCCGTCCCGCCGATCTCGGTCGGCGTGCGATCCGGTGACACGACGAATGCCGATCGTCGCATGTTGCTGCGGGAGCCTCCCGACATCCTGATCACGACCCCCGAGTCGCTCTACCTGATGCTGACGAGTGCGGCCCGCGAGACGCTGACCGGGGTCGAGACGGTGATCGTCGACGAGATCCACGCGGTGGCGGCGAGCAAGCGTGGCGCGCACCTCGCGGTGACGTTGGAGCGGCTGGATGCTCTCCTCGAGAAGCCCGCGCAACGCATCGGGCTGAGTGCCACGGTCCGGCCGATCGAGGAGGTCGCGCGTTTCCTCGGCGGCGCCGCCCCGGTGACGATCGTGCAGCCGCCGGCCGCGAAGACCTTCGACCTGCGGGTGATCGTTCCCGTCGAAGACATGACCGAGTTGGGCGTGCGCACGACCGACGCGGTGATCACCGGACCCGGCGAACCCGAAGAGACTGGGCTGCAATCCGCGGGTTCGATCTGGCCGCACGTCGATCGCGCGATCGTCGAACAAGTGCTTGAACACCGGTCGACGATCGTGTTCACAAACTCCCGGCGGCTGGCCGAACGGCTGACCGCGGCGATGAATGACATCTACGCGGAGATGCTCACCGGCATCGTGCCCGAGAAGTTCCCGGCGCAGATGGTCGGGCAGTCGGGCACCACGGGGGTGGCCACCAAGGTGCTCGCCGAAAATCCGCAGCTCGCACGAGCCCACCACGGCTCAGTAAGTAAGGAGCAACGCGCCGAGATCGAAGACGCGCTCAAGTCGGGTCGCCTCCGTTGTGTCGTCGCCACTAGTTCCCTCGAGCTCGGCATCGACATGGGAGCCGTCGATCTCGTCATCCAGGTCGAGACTCCGCCGTCGGTCGCGAGTGGCCTGCAACGCGTGGGGCGAGCGGGCCACCAGGTCGGCGAGATCTCGAAGGGCATCCTGTTTCCGAAGCATCGCGCCGACCTGCTCGGCACGACCGTCGTGAGCGAGCGGATGCGCACCGGGCTGATCGAGGCACTCAGGGTGCCGCAGAATCCGCTCGACATCCTGGCGCAGCAGACCGTCGCTGCGGTCGCCCTCGAAACCCTCGACGTCGAGGGGTGGTTCGAGACGGTGCGCCGTTCGGCGCCGTTCGCCACGCTCCCCCGCTCCGCCTACGAGGCGACGCTCGACCTGCTCGCGGGACGTTACCCGAGCGACGAGTTCGCCGAACTGCGCCCGCGCATCGTCTGGGATCGCGTGGCCGGCACGATCGAAGGACGTCCCGGAGCGCAGCGGCTGGCTGTCACGAGCGGCGGCACGATCCCCGACCGCGGGATGTTCGGCGTCTTCATCGTCGGCACCGCTGAGGGCGCCCGCCGGGTCGGCGAGCTCGACGAAGAGATGGTCTACGAATCCCGTGTCGGGGATGTCATCGCCCTCGGTGCCACGAGTTGGCGGATCGAAGAGATCACCTCCGACCGCGTGCTGGTGACCCCGGCCTTCGGGCAGCCCGGTCGCGTTCCCTTCTGGAAGGGTGACGGCCTCGGCCGCCCCGCAGAACTCGGCAAGGCGATCGGGATGTTCACGAAAGACCTGGCCGCGCAGCCGAAGGGGATCGAGCAGAGGCTGCGCGACAGTGGACTCGACGAGTGGGCGGTGAGGAACCTGATCCGCTTCGTGGAGGAGCAGAAGGCCGCGACCGGCGCCGTCCCGACCGACACCACACTGCTGGTCGAGCGCTTCCGTGACGAACTCGGCGACTGGCGGGTCGTGCTGCATTCCCCCTACGGGATGCCGGTGCACGCCCCGTGGGCACTCGCGATCTCGGCGCGTATCCGCGAACGCCTGGGCGTCGAAGGCTCCGCGATGGCGGGAGATGACGGCATCGTCGTGCGCCTGCCCGAGACCGACGCCGAGCCGCCCGGTGCCGACCTGTTCCTGTTCGAGAAAGACGAACTCGAACAGATCGTGACGACCGAGGTCGGGGGTTCGGCGCTCTTTGCCTCCCGCTTCCGCGAGGCCGCGGCGCGCGCCCTGCTGCTGCCGCGCTACAACCCCGGCCGCCGCAATCCGCTCTGGCAGCAGCGTCAGCGCAGCGCCCAGTTGCTCGACGTCGCGCGCAAGTACCCGACGTTTCCGATCATCCTCGAGACCGTGCGCGAGGTACTTCAGGATGTCTACGACCTCCCCGCCCTCGCCGAGCTGACCACTGCGATCTCAAGCCGGGCCGTGCGGCTGGTCGAGGTCGAGACCACATCCCCGTCGCCGTTCGCCCGCACCCTGCTCTTCGGCTACGTCGCCGCGTTCATGTATGAGGGAGACTCTCCCCTCGCCGAGCGCCGGGCCGCTGCACTCTCCCTTGACCCGCAACTGCTCGCCGAGTTGCTCGGTCGCGCGGAGCTGCGCGAACTGCTCGACCCGAAGGTGATCGAGCAGACCGAACTCGAACTGCAGCGCCTCGACCCCGAGAGGCACGCGAAGGACGCCGAGGGCATCGTCGACCTCCTCCGCATCCTGGGTCCGCTCTCGACCGACGAACTCTCCCTCCGCTTAGACCCAGCCATGCGCGATCAGACCCCCCTCGATTCGGGTCCGAGTGCGCATGGCTGGGTCCAAGCGGCACTCGAGCAACTGGTGCGCGCGAACCGAGTGATCCGCGCGCAGATCGCGGGCGATGAACGCTGGGCGGTCGTCGAAGATGCGAGCCGGCTTCGGGATGCCCTCGGCGTCCCGCTGCCGATCGGGGTGCCGAACGCGTTCCTCGATCCGGTCGACGATCCGGTCGGTGACCTCGTGTCGCGCTATGTGCGCACCCACGGTCCGTTCAGCGCTCAGGATGCGGCATCCCGACTCGGACTCGGCGTCGCCGTCGTCACCGACGTGCTGCGCCGATTTGCCGCTGACCGCCGGGTCGTCGAGGGCGAGTTCCGTCCCGGCGCGACCGGCACCGAATGGGTGGATGCCGAGATCCTGCGTCGGCTGCGACGACGCTCACTCGCGGCCCTGCGCTCCGAAGTCGAACCTGTGCCGCAGCAGGCGCTCGGACGGTTCCTTCCTACCTGGCATCGGTTTGGCGACCTCCGGGGAGTCGACGGACTGGTGACCGCGATCGACCAACTCGCCGGCGTCGCGCTGCCCGCGAGCAGTTGGGAGAGCATGGTTCTGCCCAGCCGGGTGCGCGACTACTCCCCCGCGATGCTCGACGAGTTGACGACCTCCGGTGAGGTGCTGTGGTCGGGTCGCGGCGAGCTGCCCGGCGGCGACGGGTGGGTCGCCCTCCATCTCGCGGATGCCGCACCCCTCACCCTCGGCGAACCGAACCTCACCGACCAAGGGGATGTGCACGGCCGCATCATCGACGCCCTCGCGGGGGGCGGTGCTTTCTTCTTCCGCCAACTCTCGACCGCGGTGAGCCTCACCGATCCGGTCGATGACACCGCGCTGGCTCGCGCCCTCTGGGATCTGGTCTGGGCCGGACTCGTCGGCAACGACACCCTCGCCCCACTGCGCGCCCGCCTCGGTGCCACCACAACGAGAGCCCGAGCCACTCCCCGTAATCGAGCCCATCGGATGCGGGCCAGAGTCGCGAACTCCCTCGCGCAAACTGCGCCGCCCACTGTCGCCGGAAGGTGGTCTCTCCTCCCCGCGCCCGAAGCAAACCCCACGGTGCGCGCCTCGGCCCTCGCCGAACAGCTGCTCGAACGGCACGGCGTCGTGACCCGAGGGGCTGTGATGTCCGAGGGCGTCGTCGGCGGGTTCTCGCTCGCCTACAAAGTGCTGTCGTCACTCGAAGAGACCGGTCGCACGCGCCGGGGGTACTTCATCGACGGGCTCGGCGCAGCCCAGTTCGCGACCCCTGCCACCGTCGACCGGCTGCGCACCTTCGCCGCCGAACCCGAAGAGGGCGTCACCCCGGTCGCCGTGACGATGACGGCGACCGACCCGGCGAATCCCTACGGCGCAGCTTTGGGTTGGCCTGGTGCCGAAGGTCATCGGCCGGGCAGAAAAGCCGGCTCCCTCGTCGTACTCGTGGATGGCGCCCTCGGCATCTACGTGGAGCGCGGCGGAAAGACAGTCCTGACTTTCACGAGCGACGAGCCGAAGCTTCGAGCCGCCGCGACATCCCTCACCGAAGCCATCCGCCGCACGGGAGGAAAGGTGCGCATCGAGAAGATCGACGGCGAGTTCGCCATGAACACGCCGCTGGGCGCTGCCCTGATCGCGGCGGGATTCGCGGCCACCCCGCAGGGCCTACGGCTCCGCGGCTGAACAGAACTGAGAGGGTAGGAGCATGCCCCGTCGCCGACTGATCGCCGTGTTGCTGGTCGCGGTACTCGTGCTCGCGGCGTTCTGGATTCTGCGGGCGAACCCCGCCATCCTTCACGGGTCGCCGCTCCCGGTCGGTGTCCCCGCCGATGCGTTCGAAATGCAGGTCGTCAGCGTCCACGACGGCGACACCCTTAACCTGCAGACCGACTCCCCCGACGGGGTCGTCGTCTACTCCGCCGCGCCGGTCACGGTACGTCTGATCGGCATCGACACTCCCGAGATCTACCCGCAGCTGGAGTGCTACGGCCACGAAGCGACCTCCGAGCTGGAACGCCTCGCGCCGGTCGGCGCCACCCTATTGGTGAGCCACGACGCCGGACTCACGGATCGCTACGACCGTTCCCTCTTTTACCTGTGGACCGAGGACGGCACTTTTATCAACCTCTCGCTCGTGCAAGAGGGGTTCGCCGTGGCGATCAAGGTTGCCCCCAACGACGCCTACTTCGACGTGCTGAAGGATGCCGAGAACGCCGCCCAGCGCTCCAACCTCGGGATGTGGGGCTCGTGCTGATCGGGGCTAGCTAGATGCCCGAAGGCGACACCGTGTGGAAGACCGCGCAGCTACAGAACGCCGCACTGGCCGGTCAGGTGGTGACGCACAGCGACATCCGGGTTCCGAAGTTCGCGACGGTCGATCTCGCGGGCGAGACCGTGCGGAAAGTGGTGTCGCGCGGCAAGCACCTGTTTCACCGGATCGGCGAGCTGAGCATCCACTCGCATCTCAAAATGGAGGGTGTCTGGCGCACCTTCGGTCCGGGCGAGAAGTGGCAGCGCCCGGCCCACCTTGCCCGCGCGATTATCGATACCGCGACCGTGCAGGCTGTGGGCTTCGAACTCGGGATGCTCGAGGTCATCCCGACCGCGCGCGAGGGCGAGGTCGTCGCGCACCTCGGGCCTGATCTACTCGGACCCGATTGGGATGCCGCTGAAGCAGTACGCAGGCTGGCCACGGCTCCGGAGGTACCGGTCTACGTCGCCGTGCTCGACCAACGCAACCTCGCGGGTATCGGCAACGTTTACGCGAACGAACTGTGTTTCGTGCGCGGGCTGCTGCCGACGCGTCCCCTCGGCGACATCGGCGACGTTCCGGCGTTGGTCGACCTGGCCGAACGGATGTTGCAGGCCAACAAGGATCGCTGGACGCGGTCGACGACCGGCGACCTGCGACCCGGCAAACGGAGTTGGGTCTACGGTCGAGCGGGGCAACCGTGCCGCCGCTGCGGCACCCGACTTCTGAGCGACGAGATCGGTCGCGTCGAGGGCCAGGAGCGCCAGGTCACCTGGTGTCCGCGGTGTCAGTCGTGATGGTGATGATCAGCGCGTGAAACCCTGCAACGCGAGCGTCACGACGTAGCCCGTATCGGGGTCGGTCAAGGTCACCGTCGCGTTCGCCATCAGCTGGTCGTAGGTCACCCAGCCCGTGAAAGCGACCTGACGGAATGACGACCAACCGCTCGCGGTCGTGCAGTAGCCCGGCTCGCCCGGAGCGGTCGACGCCACGAAGTCGGTGCCCGGCCAGAACTCGACATGCACGGTGATCGGGATCGTCTCACCCACTGTGAGCGCGTGCGACCCGTAGTAGTCGTGGGCGTCGCCGACCCAGCAGTCGGCCGTCGTGGTCACAATCGTGTGCGGGGCGAGGTTCACATCTTGGTGATTGAACGACACCAGGAATCGCGTGACCGCGATCACTGCGGTCGAGTCGCCGGTCGAGAACGTGCCGGTTACTCCTGCAGAGGCGTTGATGGAAGGGGTAGAGAACGACCCATCGATCCAGAGGCGGGACGGCCCCTCGTCGGAGTGGGCACCACTCGGCCCGTAGCTGGTCGTCGCACCCGACGCATCGGTCAGCGTCACGGAGATCGCGTACCCCGTCCCCGCGCAGAGTCCTGTGAACCTCAATGAGTGCAGGGTGGTCAGGGTCGCGTCTTGGGTCGTAGCCGTGCCGCCGGCGAGCGGACACACGCCGGCAACTCCGTCGCCGCCGACGAGTCGGGCGGTCACGGTCGTCGGTCGGTCGGTCGTGACGCCGAGGGTGGCGTCGTACGAGCGGGTACCGGTCGCGCTCGGCGTCACGACGACCGTCGCATCCGTGTTCATGCTGGGTCGCGGATCGGTGTCGACCGTCGGGTCGCCCTCCCGCCAATCGCCCAGCACCCATCCGGCGCCGGTGGTCGTCGCCGGCCAGGTGACCACGAATCGCGCGACCCCGACGGACTGGCCGACCGGCACGTCACAGTTCTGGCTGCAGATGGATGTCGGGCGTACGAAAGAGGACAGGGGGACGTCGAAGGTGCGGGTGCGGCCCGCGCACCCGCCGTCGCAGGAAAGCAGGCTCACATCGAGGAGTTGGTGGTTGACCGCCAATCCCGCCGCCGTCGGCACGCGGGTCGTCACCAACATCGAGCCGCCCGCGTCGGTGCGGCCGAGCAGGGCGGCGTAGTCACAGAGCACGACGCCGGTCGAGGTAGAGCTCGGTCCCGTCCACTCCCCGCAGAACTGCCCGTTTTCGGTGGTCGCATCGAGCGTCACACTGCCGGTGGCGACTCCACCCCAGGTCTCGGCCTCGGTCACGACGACGCGTGGGGCGGAGACATCCGGGCTGGTCATCGGGTACTCGCTGACGCGGAGCGGAGTGTCCCGGCTGAAACTGGGCCTCGAGTCGTGGGCGGGAAACCATCCGATACAGACGAGCAGATTCGTCGCGACAGGCACTGCAAAGGTCGCACTGGTGCGCCGGGTGTAGTCGGGCTCGTACGAGTGGTCGCTGAGGTAGCTGTCCGAGACGACCTCAGTCGTCGGCGAGCGGAGGGTGGGATAGGTGCCGGCGCCGTCGGCGTAGTCGCACGACGGCACGACCGCCTGGTCGTAGACGAACATCCGCACGACCTCGTCAGCGGTGTGCGGCGCCGAGGCAAAAACCGTGCTCGATCCGATCGGGTAGATGCGCGTCGGCGGCACGTCGAGCCCGTTCGAGGCCCGCACCGTGATCGTCGCCGACGCCGTTCGCCCCAGGTCGTCGGTGGCGGAGAGGTTCACCTGCACGTTCGAATCGGTCGTGTAGCCCGACCGCTCGATGCAGTAAGCGATCGTCGCGGTTTGGTCGGGATTCGCGGTGTTGGCGTCGTTCCACGCGGTGCGCTGCGCATCCGTGGTCTCCAACGGAACATGCGTGTTGATACTGGTTCCACCGGTGAAGGAGATGAAGTACTGGTCGAACGTGACGGGTGCGTTAGTCGTCGCGATGAAGCGGATCATCCCCGCCTCGGGCGCCGGGCAGTCGGCGGAGTTGGCGCCCGTCGCGACGACGCGCAGCGCGGGCAGCTCACCGCCGATCGCGAGGATCGTGCCGGGGATGCCGGTCGGGCATTCCGGGCCGGAAGGGTCATCGGCGCACGGGTCGCCGGTCGGCGCCGGGCTGGTGGGATCGGTCCCGGGAGGGGCGACATCCGCCGGATCGGGGGCGTTGTCGAGGTCGTCGAGCAGCGTCGAGACGTCGTCGGGCAGCACGCCGGAGGGGACAGAGTCGGGATCCACGGCCGTTCCCACGCCCACGGTGCCGCTGACGGGGAAATCATCCGGATTGGCGTCGAGCAGCTCCTTGAGGGTCTGGTCGCCCGCAACGGGAGCCAGAACGGGAGCTTGGATCGTCGCGGCCGTGATCGTGGTCGACTGCGGAGCGGCGAACAGCCCCCCAACCAGGGCGGCCGCGATGCCGACGGCGAGCGCCGCGACCACCGAAATCACCGGGATGAGCCACTTAGGAACAGTCATCGTCGTCGCCTCAGCCGATGCAGTTGTAGTTGAGGACGGAGGTGGAAACGAACGGGCTGAGATTGCCTGCGGCATCACGCGCCTGCATCTTGAAGGTGACTGAACCGTTTGCGTTGGGCGGTGTGAATGCGTAAGTCCAATGCGTTCCACCTGCAAACGACATCGAGGTGGAGCCAGTGATCGCGCCGCTCCAGCTGACGGAGACCGACTGAACGCCGACGTTGTCGGACGCGTTCGCCGCCACGGTGGCTGACGGCGCCGGGTCGCAGCTGCTGATCGGATTCGGCGATACGCTTTGCTGCCCGATGGTCGGCGGGGTCGTATCCGACGTCGGTGCCGGCGGGTTCGGCTTCGGCGGCGCAGGTGGGGCCGGAGGCGCGGGCGCTTCTGTGACCACGGGGGCGGGGAGGGTCACGACGACCGTCGGGCACCCTTCGCTGATCGTGAGGTCGCTGATGTAGCTCGGGAAGTCGAGCGAGACATCGCCGAGCTGAACCCAGACGGTTCCGCCGAGGGTCTGCGGGTCGCGCACCCCAAGCCAGAGCGAGTCCTCACTACGGGACACAGCGAGCACGCGGGTGTTGGCCGGAACCCGACCCAGGATCGGGCCGTCGATGCATTCGTAGATTGCGGCGGTCTGACCCAGCTCGACCGGGACGTTGGCGACCGTGGTCTCCCCTGCGGGTCGACCGAACGCACCGCTCGCCCCAAGAACGCTCCCCACGATTCCGGCGACCACGATGAGGCCCACCCACGGAACCCAACCGCGCGGGCTTCCACCCCATCCGGGCGCGGTGGATCCGGTGGCGGAGGCACCGGCGTCGCCGGACGCAACCCGTGAACGGATGGCGTCGGCGACACCGGTGGAGTCACCTGGTGCAGCCGCGCGTCCGAGCGCATCGCGCACGAGGCTGTCGAGTCCGTCGAACTCAGCCATGGTGATCCTCCTTCCTCACTCGTGCCGCGAGCGCCTTTCGGGCGCGGAACAGCTGAGTCTTGATCGTGCCTTCGCTGACGCCGAGACCTTCGGCGATGGTTTCCACCGATTGATCGAGGAGGTAGTGCAGCACGCACACTTGTTTCTGTTGCACCGGCAGCTTGTTGATGGCGTCGAGAACGTCAACATCCAGTCCGGCAAGAGCCGAGTCGTAACTCCCGTCGGAGGTTCCGACCTTGGCATAGGCACGGGATTCCGCCCCCCGCGACCGTTGCAGGTCACGCGCACGGTTGGTCGCGACCACGGTGATCCAGGCGGCGACGTTCGTGATCTCTCGGGCCGGCGGCTTCGCCAGAAACCCGACGATCGCATCCTGAACCGCGTCCGCAGCATCCTGCCGGTTGCCCGTGATGAGCCCCACGGCCGCGACGACTTTCGGATACTCGCGGGCGATGAACGTATCCAGGTCAACCTGGGTTCGTTCAGTCACAGCGACGCTCACATTCCCTCGACGCGGGAATGGGTCGGTCAGGTTGACAGGCCCACAAAAGAAACGCTGTGCACAGGATGCCGCATACGGTCACCCGGCGCCACAGTCCATGGAGCGAAGTGGACTCCCCGCAAATCCTGCGCATTCGCATAAATCCGACCGTTCGGCAAGTGGTAGTCGACGTTTGCCTGGCACCCGTAATGTCGCAGCGTGCCAACGCCTGCCGTCCCCAAGGGACCCTCCGACGCTCCCCGAACCGAACACCGCTGGCCGGCCGTCGGTGCCATCGTGTTCGCCCTCGTGCTCTACGCGCTGCTGCCCAGCAGCTTCCTACCGATCGTGCGGTACTCGGTGGTCGGCCTGTGCCTGCTGCTGCTGATTCCGATGATCGCGACCAACCCGGTGCGGTTCGCCAAGCAGACGAAATGGTCGCGAGGCTTCGCCATCGGTTTGACCATCGTCCTCGCCCTCGCCAACCACGTCGCTGTCGTGCAGCTCGTGATCCAACTGGTTCAGGCGCAGAGCGATCCGGCCGGCACCCTGCTGCTCGCCGCCCTGCAGGTCTGGCTCACTCACGTCATCGTGTACGCGCTGATCTACTGGGAGCTCGATCGTGGCGGCCCGGTCGTGCGAACGACAGTGGCCCGCGAGAAGTTGCCATTGGCTGACATCCGGTTTCCCCAAGATGAGGACCGCGATACCGTCATCGAGGTCGCGCGTGGGTCGTCGGTGTCGTCGAACTGGACCGCATCCTTCGTCGACTACGCGTACTTCTCGGCTTCGAACACGATGGCCTTCAGCCCCCCGGATGCCCTCCCGCTCAGCTCACGCGCGAAGATTCTGACCGGTCTGCAGGCCTTCGTCGGATTCGTGATCCTCGTGCTGGTGATTGCGCGATCGGTGTCCCTGCTCGGGCAGTGACGGTCAGCGAAGGAGCAGAACGGCGAGTCCGGCCAAGACTCCCGCGATGGCGCCGTTGAGAGCGATCATCCCTCCGAGGAGGAGGCGAAAGCGACGGGAATTTCCGCGATCTTCGTCGTTACCTTCTACTGCGGCACGCGCAGCGTCGAGGTCATCAAACTTGCCGACCTCGCGGCCCCGAGAGTTGCGGGCGCGATAGATGCCGTCGATGCGTTCGACCATTCCCGCGTGCTCGCCGCGCCGACTGGCGACCCACAGCCCGGCCACGGGAGACATCCACCGGATCTCGCGGATCTCGGCGCGCGTCTCGAGCTGCGAGGAGTGCCCCGCGACGTGAGCGACCAGCCCCGGTTCGAGGGGCGCGAGTTCGAAGGTCATGGCATGACGGTACGTTCCCGATCAGACCCGTGCGCAGGGCTTGACAGGGGGCGTCCATCGACTTATGAGCCGCTACGGACTCTGGGTGTCCTTCTCGGGCGGCTCGGTGGTCAGAATCAGACCGCCCGGCGAGTTGGCCGACTTGGTCAGAATCTGCACCCACTGGGCGTTGAGTCGCGGCTGCCGTCCGCCGAAATACTCGAAGGTCAGGGGAATCGACGGCGAGATCCAGACGGAGGTGCGCCCGAATCCACTGCGTGACGGTTCCTGCCACGAGAACGAGAAGTGCTCCCCCCGCCGTAGCTTCGACCAGATCACCACCTGGAGATGCGCCAGGATGCGGTCGTCGAAAGAAACTGCGAGCTTGGAGTCATAGGTCAGCGTGCCCATGATCGGGAGCATAACCTGCCCGAATAGGTGAGATTTCCGACCCGCGCGTGCCGCGCAGTATACGCAGGCAGGGCGCGGAGGCAACCGTGTTGACCCAGGTTGCGCCTGCGCTGATGGTGAAGCGATGGACAGCGACGATCGCGCGGCCATCGCCGCAGAATTGGCGGACGGCCTCCGGCGCGCTCTCGAAGTCGGAGAACTCGTCGTCTATTACCAACCGGAGTACGACGTGGGGACGGGTCGCGTCGTCGCCGTGGAGGCACTGTGCCGCTGGTGCCACCCGCAGCACGGCCTGCTGCTTCCCGTTCAATTCATCGAGGTCGCCGAGGCACACGGTCTGATGGCGCGCATCAGCGATTTCGTGCTCGAGGAGTCTGGCCGGCGCATCGGCGAGTGGCACCGTCAGGGAGCCGAGATCGGAGTGTCGATCAACGTCTCGCCGAGTCAACTCGACCCCGCCTTCGCCGAGGGGGTGCTGCGCCATGTGACAGAACTGGGCCTGCCTCAGGGAGTGCTCACCGTCGAGATCACCGAGTCCCCAGAAATCTCGTTCTCCGAACCCGAGCTTTCGGCGCTCGCGTCGCTCATCGATGGTGGGGTCGGGGTCTCCCTCGACGACTTCGGCACGGGCCACACGACTCTTGAACTCGTCGAGCGCTTGCCGATCACCGAGGTGAAGATCGACAGGTCGCTCGTGCAGGACGACTCGGACGAAACGGATGCTGTGGTGCGTGACTGCATCCGCGTCGCGCATGGCCGCGGCGCGACCGTCGTCGCTGAAGGCATCGAGAACCAGGAACACTTCGCTCGGGCCGTCGCCTGGGGAGTGGACCGAGCTCAGGGCTACTTCTTCGCGCCCCCGCTGCCAGCCGACGAACTCACGCCTCTGCTCGTCGGAGCGCTCTGACGACGAAGATCGCTGACGACGAAGACCGCCGCGATTAGCAAGCCCGAGGTCATCTGGCAAGCCCGTCGCATATCCGCGATGCCGCAGCCATCCTGAACCACATGACGAAATTGACCGTTCTTGCTCTCGTCGGCACGCTCACGGCGAGTCCGGCAAAATCCAGTTCCGAGAAACTCGCTCGGCAGGTGCTCGCGGCGATTGCCGTACACGGCGTGACGGGTGAGCTGGTGAGGCTCGTCGACCACGACATCAAACCGGGGGTCGATACCGACATGGGTGACGGGGACGCGTGGCCCGTAATCCGCGAAAAGGTTCTGGCGGCCGACATCCTGGTGGTGTCCACTCCGATCTGGATGGGTCATCCCTCGAGCGTCACGCACCGCCTGCTTGAGCGACTGGACGCAGAACTCAGCGAGACCCGCGCCGACGGACGTCCGACGCTGTTCGACAAGGTCGCGATCGTCGCCGTTGTCGGCAATGAGGATGGCGCCCACCTGGTGTCTGCGCAACTGTTTCAAGCCCTCAACGACGTCGGCTACACGATTCCCGCTCAGGGTGTCACGTACTGGGTCGGCGAGGCGATGGCGAAGGTCGACTACCAGGATCTGCCGTCGACCCCGAAAGTTACAGCTGGCACGACGGCGACTGTCGCGGCGAACGCGGTGCATCTGGCCACTCTGCTGAAGGCGAAAAAGTACCCGGTGGATGCCTCGTGAAGCAACGCATCCTGCTCACCGGGGCGACCAGCGGCTTGGGCGCCGGCGCAGCGCTCGGCCTTGCCCGCCACCACCACGTCACGGTTGCCGGGGAGACCTGGCAGCAGGTGACAGCCTTCCGCGAGCGCGCCACCGAGGCGGGAGCAAAACTCGAGGTCATCAAGCTCGACCTGCTGAATGAGGTCGACCTCGCCCACGCGGCAGAACGCGAGGTCGACGTGCTGGTGCTGAATGCGGCGGTGCAGGAGGCTGGGTCGATCGTCGACGTGCCCATGGAGTTGCTACGCCGGGCGTTCGACATCAACGTGTTCGCCCAGCTCGACCTCGCGCGCAGATTCGTGCCTCAGATGATGAAGCGCAAGCGGGGTCGAATCGTCTGGACCTCGTCGCAGGCCGGGCTGTACGCCCCGCCATTCCTCGGCGCGTACGCCGCGACCAAGCATGCGATCGAAGCCATCGCGTCGACGATGCGGGCCGAACTGAACCTGTTCGGGATCGGCGTGGCGACCATCAACCCCGGTCTCTACCGCACCGGATTCAATGAAACAGGTGCCGAGAGTCACAGCCAGTGGTCGAGTCGCTCCGACGTGCTCGTCCCGATGCCGCCGGCTGGCCCGGTGATGGCCCTGCAGCACGACCCACAGCCGATGATCGACGCCATGATCGACGTCATCCCCGACCCCCGGAGTTTGTATCGCACGATGCTGCCCGAGGATGCGGTCGTTGAGACGAAGCTCGCCCAGCAGTTGGCGTGGACGAATCTGGCGCGAGGGCTGCCCTAACTAGATGCCGTAACTGTCTTCGGCGCCGGGTGCGGCGAGCGCGTCATCCTCCGCCGGCGACTCGCTGCCGACATCGATCTGCGACCAGGTCACCGGCATGCCGGGCGAGAACAGGATGTCGATGCCCGGGCCGCCTCGCAGCGGAGGGATGTTGACATACCCGCCACCCGCCTGGATCGCGGTCAGGATGCTGGCCTTGAGCTCTGTCACCGGTTCGGGGAGGAAGTAGTCGCGACCATCTACGGTCAGGCGATTGACGATCGTCATCGGGCCAGGCTACCTCGGGGTCGTAGGATCAACCTCAAATGGGATCACTGCACTACGGCTCCCCGCCCGCGACCTTCGAGCTCGACGACCGTACCCTCGCGCATGTCGAACTGGTCGTGTTGGCGAAGTTGCGACGCCACGAGAGTTTCGCGCTGACCTTTGATGAGGAAGGCGCCGGACGCTCGACGCTCTGGATCAGCTCAGCCTCGACCCTCAGGTTTGTGTTCGAGACGAAACCGTCGCAGGCCACGCTAACCGCCCAGATCAACCGTCAGTGGCTCGATGAAATGATCGATTCCGCGAACACAACCGCGGGCATGCGGATCTTTCCCGAACCCGAGCGCGCCCCCTCGTCCTGAGTTGCCGCCGATGACTGATCGCCGCGAGTACGACCTCGTCGTGGTTGGCGCGGGAGCGGTGGGCGAAAACGTCGCCGACTACGCGACACAGGGCGGCCTGAAGGTCGCGATGGTGGAGGCGGAACTCGTCGGCGGCGAGTGCTCGTTCTGGGCCTGCATGCCATCCAAGGCTCTGCTGCGGGCGGGAGCCGCCGTTCGCGCCGCGTCCGCAGTTCAGGGGGTGTCGAGCCCCGGCGTCGTCGACCCCTCCGAAGTCTTCGCACGTCGCGACAAGGTCGTGCACGACTGGGACGACTCCTCGCAGGTCACCTGGGCCGACGGCGCCGGCATCGACACCATCCGTGGTCACGCACGCATAACGGGGGTCAAACAGCTCACCGTGACGGCGGCGGACGGCACCGTGATCGAGCTCACCGCGCGTCATGCCGTCGCGATCGCTACCGGCAGCGCGGCACTGCTTCCCGACATCCCCGGTCTGCTCGACCTGCAACCATGGACCAGCCGTGAAGCCACCAGCGCGCGGGCCGCGCCCCCGAGCCTGGTCGTGCTCGGGGGCGGAGTGGTTGGCCTCGAGATGGCGACCGCCTACTGCGACCTCGGCAGCGAGGTGACGGTAATCGCGCGTGGCGGCCTGCTGAGTACCCAGGAGCCGTTCGCGGGTGAACTCGTGGCCGCAGCCCTCACCGCTCGAGGGGTCACCGTGAAGACCGGCGTCGATGCCGTGAGCGCCCGCCCCGATGGGCACGACGGGGTTCTGACCCTTTCGGACGGCAGCGAAGTGCGCGGCGCACAGGTGCTCGTCGCGACCGGACGCATCGCCCGCACGGGCGACCTCGGAGTCGAGACGATCGGGCTGACGCCGGGCGAATTTCTCGACGTCGACGACACGATGCTGGTGCGCGGATACGACTGGCTGTACGCCGTTGGCGACGTCAACGATCGCACCCTGCTCACCCACCAGGGCAAGTACCAGGCGCGCGCTGCCGGCGATGTGATCGCGGCCCGGGCGACCGGACGAGCCGTCGATGACGCACGCTGGGGGCGTCACGTGGCGACCGCCGATGCCGCCGCGGTTCCGCAGGTGACGTTCACCGATCCCGAGGTCGCCGCGGTCGGTTTGACCGCCGCAGCTGCCGAGAAGGCGGGCCACCGCATCCGAGTCGTCGACTACGACCTCTCGTGGCTCGCCGGAGCGACCGTGCAGGCCGACGACTATGTCGGCAGCGCTCGAGCGATCGTCGACGAGGACCGGCACGTTCTTCTCGGGATGACCCTGGTCGGTTCCGGCGTTGGGGAGATGATCCATGCCGCGACTATCGCGATCGTCGGCGAGGTTCCGCTGGATCGCTTGTGGCACGCGGTGCCGTCCTACCCGACTCTCAGCGAGGTCTGGTTGCGGCTGCTGGAGACCTACCGGCGCGGTTGAACGCCGACGCGCCTAGCTCGACACGCGATTGCGCCCAGCGCGCTTTGCCCGGTACATCGCGGCGTCGGCCGCCTCGATCAGATTCTCCCGCGGCGAATCGTCACCCGCCACGACGACGCCGCACGAGCCGGTGATCTCCACCACGATTGCCCCGACGAGAACCGGCATCGAGATCGCGCGCACCAGGCGTTCGGCGAGCGCCTGTGCGCGATCGCGCGTCACCCCGTCGCACAACACGACGAACTCGTCGCCGCCGAGCCGCACGATGATGTCTTGGGGACGCGAATTGGCAAGCAGCCGTCGGGCGATCTCGAGGATGACTCCATCCCCGACGTCGTGGCCATGTACGTCGTTGATGAGCTTGAAATCGTCGAGATCGATGAAGAGCATCGCCGTGTCGTCGGACCCCGGAGGCGGCGACGATTCGAGCCGTTGAAGCAGATAGCGCCGGTTGTAGAGGCCGGTCAGAGCGTCGCGCATCGCGAGCTCAGCGAGCCGGGCCTCGGCGCGCCTCTTGAGCGCATCCTCGAGGTCGCTGCCGAGTTCTGTCGCCTCCTCACGCAGGGTTCCCCAGGGTTGGCACCGATCCCGCACGCTTTGCTTCCAGCTCGCGAATGACGCACGCGGCGAGAACTGGTCGGCGCGGTTCGCTGCACCCGGGTCGCCGAGCCAGCTCACCTCGCGAGCCTCTTCGCCCCGGAAGAACAAGAGATGGCTGCCGTCTGCGCCGAGCGGAACGGCGAGGAGGCCGGCGACTCCGGGCAGCAACGAGGCTAGTTCGGGGTGCTCAGCCGTGACACATTCGGTCGTGAATACGCCTTCCCCCATGATCGCCAGGGCTCGCTCCACCCCGTCGAGTGGCGGCACCACGCCGGCACTGCGCGTCTCGCCCGCGAGGCTCACCAGAACACCGTCAGCCGGTACCAGGTCGAGAACCGTGCGAACCCCGCCCAGCAGTGCCGTGGCGATGTCGTCGGACGCGTAGAGCGGAGCCAGAAGGGCGGCGCGGCGCTCGCGGATTTCAATGGTGTGGCGCAGCTGCGCGATCTCGGTCATCGCCGAGAGCTGCAACCCGACCTGCCCGGCGAGCACTTCGATGGCACGGCGCATCAACACCGGGAGCCGGCGGGGGGTGCGATGCGCGCAGGTAATCATCCCGATCAGTCGTCCGTGGTCGAGGATCGACCAGGTCACCGTCGAGGCCTGCCCCATATTGCGCATGTAGGCGACGTGATAGGGCGAGATGCTGCGCAGTTCCGCGTTGCTGAGATCGAGAACGCGCTTGTCACCCCCCAATGAGACGAGCGGGATCACGGGCTCGGTCGTCGAAACGATCGCCCGACACAGTTTGGAGGCATACAGTTCGCGCGCCTGAGTCGGGATATCCGACGCCGGAAAATGCAGGCCGAGGTATGGCTCCAGATCGGGATGCCGGTCTTCGGCCACGATCTCCCCGTGTCCGTCCGAATGGAAGTGGTACATCGTCACGCGGTCGAATCCGGTGATCTCGCGAATCGAGGCGGTCGCGGTGCGGCGCAGCTCGCCGATGTCGGTGATGGCCGACAACCGCTGGATTGCGCTGACGACCGAGGTGCGTGCGTATTCGTGACCCGCAATAGCGGGCTCGAACTCGACGACGACCAATCGATCGACGCGATGCACGATGGCATCCGACTCAACGCCCTCCCAGTCCAGCCGCACCGGGTCGACATAGCTCCCGCTCGCGACGATTTCGGCCAGAGCTTCGCTGCCCGGCTGGTCGAGGGTGCGGCCTAACCAGCTCGCGGCGTTCTCGCTCGCAACCACGACGGTCGAGGTCTCGACATCAATGGCCAGCAGGGAGCCGTGGGACTGAATCGCCCCCGGCGTGCGGATGAGTTCTTTCGCGCACTCCACAAGGCGCGCAATCTCGGCAGCATCGGTGGCGAGTTCGGCGGGATCCATCTCAGGCTCCGTCTGCGATCAGGTTCTGGGACCGGTGGAGTCGAAGGTATCACCCGGCGGGACGGGTGTTCGATGCAATGTAAAAGACGGCCATCCGTTACCGATCCGATATGAAGTTCGGGCCGCATTCGGGTGTGTGGCCCTTGATCCTCGGATACCCAGGTCGGTAGGTTGGCGGAGCGCAGTAAGCGCATCCCGCCGATCTCAAGAAAGGAGCCGAGCATGTTGAACGCGAACCTCGCAGGAATGACTCCATTCCGCACGCGCACTGCCGGCTTCGTCGGCGTCCTCACCGGTCAGAACTAGCGGCTTTCTCGCCGCCGGCTTCACGGTGGCGGCGCACGCGAAGCCCAGGTCCGTCTCTTGCCTCATCGGCAGTCAGCGGATCTCCCTGTCTCGACTCGAATCTCTCCTGTGAGGAAAACCCCATGTCATCCACGCTGTACGCCCACCCGCCGCACCAACTCGACGAGTTGTCGCGCCCGATCTCGCAGCACGCGAATACTCGGCGCCCGACTGCCCTCGACAGATTGGCTCTGCACCTCGGGCTGCTTCTCATCACCTACGGCCGTCGCCGGTATGCGCTGCCCCGCGAGGAAATCTCTCGTCGGTACGCGAACGAGTCGGCCCGCCACACTCGCGAACTCACCTGGGCTCGCGCGCGGCACCTGCTGATCACCTCGCGATGAGCGCGGCGACAGCACCCGGGATGCCCCGGAACCTCCCCGGTTCCGGGGCATCTCCCGTTAACCGTGAACTCTGAACCTTTAGCTAGCGGCCTTCTGGTGCTCGGCGACCCGAGACATGTTCTCGACCGCCCAGTCTTCGAGAGCCTGCAGGGGTACCTGCAGTGAGCGACCGAGCGCGGTCAGTTCGTATTCAACGCGGGGCGGCACCTCGGCGTACGCGGTGCGGTTAACGAGCCCGTCGGCCTCGAGGCCACGAAGTGTCTGAGCCAGCATCTTCTGCGAGATGCCGCCCACACGGGTACCGATTGCCGAAAACCGCGTCGGTCCGGCATCCAGCGCTCCGACAATGAGGACGGTCCAGCGATCGCCGATCCGGTCAAGCAGGCGCCGCGACGGGCAGTCGGGGCGATACGGGTTCCAGATCTCGCGTGCGGGTGAGGTGGTCACCGTTGTGTTCCTTCCTTACTGCAAAGTGCGTACTTCCGCGGATGCCCAACTCGTCGTACCGTACATGAGTAACCAATAGAGAGTAAAGGAAGATTTCATGGCACGCATCACAGTTCTCGGGGGCACCGGCTACGCCGGAGCGGCGATCGTCGCAGAGGCCGCCAAGCGCGGACACGAGGTGACCTCGGTCAGCCGGTCGGCATCCGAATCTCCGATCGACGGTGTCCACTACGTCACCGGCTCGGCCCTCGACGCCGCCGTACTCGACGCAGTTCTGCCGGGCCGAGATGTCGTGGTGAGCGCCATGTCGCCGCGCGGCGACATGGCTCAGCAACTCGACGCCGTGATCGACGGGCTGATCGCGCGACTCGGGCACCCCGGCATCCCGACCCGTCTGGGATTCGTTGGCGGAGCGTCCTCACTCCAGACCGAAGAGGGCGGCCCCACCCTGTGGGACGTTTCGAAGGAGCACATCCCTGACGACGTCAAGCCCGAGGTCGAAACCGGGATTCGGGTGCTTGAGACACTCAAAGCGACGCCGGAAACACTCGACTGGTTCTACGTCAGCCCGCCGCGGGACTTCGGGTCGTGGCTCGGCACCCCGTCGAAGGGTCGCTACCAGCTCGGTGGCGACGTGCTGCTTACGGATGCCGACGGCGGTTCGACGATCTCGGCCGACGACCTGGCCATCGCGATCGTCGACGAGATCGAGAACGGCGCTCACCACCGCGCTCGGTTCACCGCGATGCACTAAGCGGGTCGCGCCGCGGTGCTCTAGGCCAAGATGTGATGCATGCGTGGATTCGCAAATTGGCTGTTCGGCATCGCGGCTCAGCAGCCCAAGGAGTACCGGCGGTTGCGCCGCATCCGGAAGCTGATCTACCGCACCGTGGGCGAGCTGCACGCGGAAGTTCTGCGCTCGCCTGAGCCGATCACGTTCGACGAACTTCCGGGGCGCGCGTTTCGGCCGATCCGTCGGGGCGCGTCGTACGGCAAGGTGCTCGACTGCGCCTGGCTGCACGTCAGCGGCGAGATCCCGCCGGGCACCCCGCGCGACAACCTCGTGGTGATGCTCGGCATCCGCGGCGAAGGGTTGGTACACGCCGCCGACGGAACGATTCTGGATGCTGTCACCACCGCGTTCCAGCAGGGCGACCTGCCGCACAGCGGGGGTGCGTACCGTCCCATACGTCGAATCGACACCTCGGGCGACCGCGTCGAGTTCTTCGCCGACGTCGCGCACAACGGCTACATCATTTACGCGGTAGGAAAGGGCAGATTCCGGGGCGCTCATCTCGCGGTGCGCGACGACGAGGCGTTCGCGCTCTACTACGACTACCTCACCCTCACGGTTCTCGCCGGGGTGACCGAAGATGCCGAACTCGCCACGGAGCTGCGGATCGATCTCGACACGGCCTGGGCGCACGTGGAGGAGGGCGACCTCGCGAACGCCCGACTGGTGCTCGCGGCACCGCTTGCGAAGCCGTCGACCTCCGAGTTTCTGTACAGCGCCGTTGGCCACGGGCACCTCGACATGGCGTGGCTCTGGCCCCTGCGTGAGACGCGCCGCAAGGCCGCACGCACCTACACGCGAGCTCTCGCCTCGATTGAGGACCGCCCCGGTTACATCTACGGCACCTCACAACCGCAGCAGATGCAGTGGATGAAGGAGCGTCATCCCGACCTCTTCGCGCGCATGAAGCACGCTGTCGCTGCCGGACGGCTCGAACTGCAGGGTTCGTTCTGGGTTGAGACCGACACCAATATGCCCGGTGGTGAGTCTCTCGTGCGCCAAGCGCTGATCGGCCGGCGGTTTCTGCAAGAAGAGTTCGCTCTGACCGACGACGACCTGCGGCTCTGCTGGCTGCCCGACACCTTCGGCTACACCGGTGCACTGCCACAGATTCTGAAGAAGAGCGGGATGGACTGGTTTCAGACGATCAAGCTCGCCTGGAACAAACTCAACGACCACCCCTTCCGCACCTTCACCTGGGAGGGCATCGACGGCTCGACCGTGCTCGTACACATGCCGCCCGAAGGCGACTACAACTCGCGCGGCGCTGCCGACGGGCTCCTGGCCGGGTTGAAGAAGTATCCCGAGAAGGACCTCGGCGCGGCTCTGCTGGTCTACGGTTCGGGCGACGGTGGCGGCGGGCCGGGAGAGATCCACCACGAAGTCACCTCCCGTGAAGCCAACCTGCGGGGACTGCCCCGAGTGATGTATTCGCGCGCAGCCGACTTCTTTCGACGGCTGGAGCTCCTCGACATTCGCCACCGCTTTCGCGGCGAGCTCTATCTCGAGGCGCACCAGGGCACCTACACGACGAACGGCGCGATCAAACGGCTCAATCGCATCGCCGAACGCACGATGCACCAGACCGAGGCACTCGCGGCGGCGGTCGGCCAACCCACGCGCGTGCGACTCGAGCAGCTGTGGCGCGACCTGCTGCTGCACCACTTTCACGACATCCTGCCCGGCTCTTCGATCGCCCGCGTGAGCCGAGAGGCCCGCGAGACGCTGAGCCGCATCGCGGGCGAACTCGACGTGATCTCGGAGGAGTTCGTAGCGCTGCTGCCGCACGCGGGCGAACAACTCGGGACGCTCAACTTGACCGGCGTTCCGCGCGACGAGCTGCTGCGCGTCGGAGACACCTGGTATCGCGCCCGGGTCGAGCCGTACGCTGCGGCTCCGCTTGAACCGCTGGCTGAGGTGCCGACCCTCATCGCCGAAGGCGACCTGCTCGGCAACGACATCCTGACCCTGCGCTTTGGACCGACCGGTGAGATCGTCTCGTGCCTCGATGCCGTCGGGAATGAGCACGCGGGTGCCGGCCTCAACCGCCTGGTGCTGCACCGCGACCCCTACCAGTGGCCGTTCGACGCCTGGGAGATCGGGCAGGGCTACCTCAAGCGCTCCCCGCGCGTGCTGCGGCCGTCGCAGGTCGAAACCTTCGTCGACGGGCCGACGGCGATGCGACGGCAGGTCTACCGGTTCCGCCGCTCACGCATCGAGCAACGCATCGTGGTCGAAGCCGGCAGCCCGCTGGTGCGAATCGAGACGCACGTCGACTGGCACGAGACGCACCGGATGCTGCGCGCCGACTTCCGGCCAACTCACTACGGCGAGACGTCGAAGAGCGAGATCCAGTTCGGCCATATCGAACGCCCGACGACCGAAAAGACCGACGTCGAGACGGCGCAGTTCGAGATCTGCGCCCACAAGTGGATCGCGACTGAAGATGCCGACGGCGGATTCGCGCTGCTCAATGACTCGAAGTATGGCCACCGCGCCAAGAGCGGCCTGCTCAGCCTGAACCTGCTGCGGTCGCCCACGTTTCCCGACAAGACCGCCGACCGCGGCAGCCATGAATTCAGCTACGCCTTCCGGCCGTTCGCCACGGGTGATCTCACGGCGGTGATCCGCGACGGCTACCGGATGAACAACCCGCTCCTCGTTCGTTCGGGGGTGTCGTTCGATTCGATCGCGACAGCGAGCAATCCTGCTGTCATCATCGAAACCATCAAGCCTGCCGAAGACGGCGAGGGAGCGGTGATCCGGATGTACGAGAGCCTCGGCGCAGCGACCACGACGTCGCTGCGCACGACCCTGCCGCACAGCCAGGTGACCGAAACCGATCTGCTCGAGCGATCCACCGCTGACGCCGACCTGAACGAACTCCGCTTTGGGCCGTTCGAAATCAAGACCCTGCTGCTCAAGCCCTAAGAAAGGGATTCGACAATGACGTCGACCACCGACCCGACCCGCAAGCCGCTCAAGGCAGTGTGGATGCCGACGCCGCGGGCGCAATCCACCGCGATCGTGACAGCGGCCTTCGGGCAGAACCTGGTCTACGCGACGGTGAGCACCTTCCTGCTCTTCTACCTCGTCGAGTACGTGGGTCTGAGCGTCGGAGCGATCGCGGTCGTCACCGTGGTGCTGACCGTCGCCCGCATCGTGGATGCCATCGCCGACCCCTTCGTGGGAACCCTGGTCGACCGCACCCGCACCCGGTGGGGCAAGTTGCGGCCGTTCATCCTGTTCTCTGCAGCTCCCGTCGCGCTGCTGACCGCACTAATCTTCGCGGTGCCCGACATCGACGAGAGTGGGCAGCTCGTCTACTTCACGATCTGCTACCTGGTCTGGGGCTTTGTCTACGCGGCCTGCGACGTTCCGCTCTGGGGGCTCATCGGGTCGGCATTCCCCGACCAGACCCGGCGCGCCCGGGTGATCGGAAACGTGCGGGCCTTCGGGGCAATTGCGATCGGACTCTCAACGCTCGGCGCGCCCAAGCTCGCCGCGGCCCTCAGCTTCGGGCCTGACACAACCGCGGCCGGGTGGTCTCGCGCCGTTGCGGTGATCGCGGTCGTCGGGATGGGAATCTTCCTTCTGGCGTTCTTTGTTCCGCGTGAGCGCGCGACCACAACCGAGCCACTGGGATTTCGGCAACTGTTCGGGACGCTCTTTCAGAACAAGCCTCTTCTGCTCGTGTTGCTCGGCTCAGTGCTCGGCTTCGGCCGCTCGATCGTGCAGGCGGGCGGCGCCGTGTTTGTCGTGGTCGCCTACGGCAGCGATGAGAACTTCACGCTCGTCGGCGCGGCGATCATTGCGGGGATGGTGATCGCTGCCTTCACGACGCCCGTCGTGATGCGCCGCGTTTCCGGCCGCACCCTCATCCTGTTCAGCGCCGTCGCGGCCGCGATCATCTACGTCGGCATGTATTTCGCGGGGTTTGAGAACCTCATCGTGCTCGTCGTGTTCATCTTCCTGAGCGGCCTCATGCTCGGGGTGTTTCTGGTCGCGCAGACCACGATGATCGCGGATGCCGTTGACTACGCCGAGCAGAAGACCGGGGTCCGTAACGACGGGATCTCGTTCGCGACCCTCACCTTCGTGACCAAAGTGATGAGCGCGTTCTCGGTGCTGGCCTTCGGAATCTTCATCGTGATCGCCGGATACCAGGATGGCGTCACGGTCACCCCGCAGATGCAAGACACCGTCTTTCTGGCGATCACGATCCTCCCGGCGGTCAGTTGCGTGGCCTCGCTGGTGCCGTTTTTCTTTTACAAACTCGGCCCCCAGGAGCCGGTCGCCGATCTGGGACTTTCGTAAACGTTTCGAAAACATTTGAAAGTTACCTAAGCGTTATCAAGTTTGTACGGAATCCCCAACGCAAGGGGAGAGCATTGCTGATGCCCCCGTCGAAGACGATCTGGGGCACCAGCGAGGGGTTTACCTCACCTTCAAAGAAGGGGAGCACTGTGAAGCGATCTTCATTGTTCTCTGTTGTAGCGATTGCCGGATTCTCGGCTGTCGTCCTGGCCGGATGTGCGGGCGCGGGCGGTGGCACCCAAACCGCGAGCTCGACTCGCGCTTGCGTGATCCTGCCCGATGCTGCATCGTCGCCGCGTTGGGAAGCCAACGACCGTGGTTACCTGCAGAAGGGTCTTGAGGCCGCCGGCTTCACTGCCGACATCCAGAACGCTCAGGGTGACACCACCAAGTACGCGACGATCGCCGACCAGCAGCTCACTCAGGGCTGTGGCGTCATGATCCTCGTCGACTACCAGGGTGCTGGCGTTGCCGTGGCCGCCAAGGCCAAGGCCCAGAACATCCCGGTCATCGCGTACGACCGCCCCATCAAGGGTGCGGACTACTACGTCTCGTTCGACAACTTCACGGTTGGCGCGCTTGAGGGCCAGTCCATCGTCGACGGCCTCACCGCTGCTGGCAAGGACCCGAAGACGGCAATCGTCATCTACATGGGCGGCGACCCGACCGACGGCAACGCGGCGTTCTTCCACGACGGTGCTGTTTCCAAGATGGAAGCCGCTGGCATCAAGCCGGCAGCTGAGCCGGCCGGTATCTGGGATGGCGCCAAGTCGGCGACCAACTTCGAGCAGGCTCTGACCTCGGTCGGTGGCAAGGTCGACGCAGTGTGGGTCGCCAACGACACCAACGCTGCGGGCGTCATCACGATCCTCGACAAGAACGGTCTCACCGTTCCGGTCTCGGGTCAGGACGCCTCGGTCGCCGGTCTGCAGAACGTGCTCCTCGGCAAGCAGACCGCCACGGTCTACAAGCCGATCAAGCTCGAGGCCGACAAGGCCGTCGCCACCGCCGTCTCGCTCCTCAAGGGTGAGACGATCACGGCCGACGCGAAGCTCGACGACGGCACGCCCTACATCCAGGTCGTTCCGATCCTGGTTGGCCCGGACAAGGTGAAGGACGTTGTCGCTGCTGGCGACGCGACCGTTGCTGACCTCTGCACCGGCGACGTTGCCGCCAAGTGCACCCAGTACGGCGTCAAGTAACACAGTGATTTGCGAGGCCCCGGGCTGCACCGATTCGGTCAGCACGGGGCCTCGCTTCATCTCCGCAGTGCACTCAGCTCGAATCTTCGAGTGATTCAGGTCAGACTGAGCCGACACAGCGTCGTTGTCCACGTAGCGCCATCTTCCGACGAGCCACCAGGTCGGGGATGTTGCGCGGCAGTGAAAGGAACCCGGCCACATGATTGAGCCGATTATCGAATTGACGGACATCGTCAAGAGCTTTGGACCCGTGAGCGTGCTCAAGGGTGTCGGACTCAAGGCCTACCCGGGAATGGTCACCGCACTTGTCGGTGACAACGGCGCCGGCAAGTCGACCCTGATTAAGGGTCTCGCCGGAGTTCAGCCCTACGACTCGGGCTCGGTGAAGTTCGACGGCCACGAGGTCGTGTTGAACAGCCCGCGCGCCGCAGCAGCGCTCGGCATCGAGGTTGTCTACCAAGACCTCGCTCTGTGCGACAACCTCGACATCGTGCAGAACATGTTCCTCGGCCGCGAAGAGACCAAGTTCGGCACCTTCGACGAGGGCCTGATGGAGAAGGAAGCCTCAGACACCCTGCGCTCCCTCTCGGTCCGCACGGTCAAGTCGGTGCGCCAGAAGGTCTCGTCACTGTCCGGCGGCCAGCGCCAGACCGTCGCGATCGCTCGCGCCGTTCTGAAGAACGCGCGCGTCGTGATCCTCGACGAGCCGACCGCGGCCCTCGGCGTCGCCCAGACCGAACAGGTGCTGAACCTGGTCAAGCGTCTCGCCGAACAGGGTGTCGCGGTGATCATCATTAGCCACAACCTGGTCGACGTGTTCGCTGTTGCTGACTTCGTCAGCGTGCTCTACCTCGGCCAGATGGTCGCCACCGTCGAACCGAAGAACGTGACCAGCGACGACGTCGTCGGCTACATCACCGGAACCAAGACCTTCGAGGGAACGAACGCATGAGCCTGAACCAGCAGTTCGGCGATCCGAACACCGGGATGGTCCCGGCAGCCGATGACATGATCGGGAGCGGCCAAGAGGGCGGCCTCATGGACCAGGTCCGCGGCTGGATCTCGCGCGTGCGGGGCGGCGACATGGGAGTCCTTCCCGCGGTCGGCGGGTTCGTGGTACTCAGCGCCCTCTTCGCGGTCTTGAGCCCGTTCTTCCTCACCGAGCGCAACTTCGCCAACCTTCTCGTGCAGGCAGCAACCCTCGTCATGCTGGGTATGGGCCTCGTGTTCGTCATCCTCCTGGGCGAGATCGACCTGTCGGCCGGTGTCACGTCGGGTGTCACGATGTGTTCCTTCGTCGTGCTGGTCAACGTGCAGCACCTCAACTGGATTCTCGCGCTCGCGATCGCATTTGCCATCGGCCTGGCGATCGGTACTCTGATCGGTTTCTTCGTCGCGAAAGTCGGCATCCCGTCGTTCGTCGTGACTCTGGGTCTCTTCCTTGGACTTCAGGGTGTCGAACTGATCGTCATCGGTGCCGGCGGCCTGTACCTCGTGCAGGTTCCGGAGATTCTCGCGATCCAGAACAGCACCATGCCCACCTGGGCTGGGTGGGCGCTCCTCGGCGTCGTCGCCCTGGTCTCGATCGGCACCTCGATGTGGGACCGCGCCCGCCGCACTCGCGCCGGTGTTCCGAACCGCACGGCCCTCCTCGTGCTGGCCAAGCTGGTCGTCATCCTGGTGGCCGGTGGCATCGTGGTGTTCCTGCTTAACGAGAACCGCGGTCAGTCCGGCACCGTGCTGAACGGGGTCACGGTCGGTGGGCACGAAGTCACGGGTGTTCCGATCGTCGTGCCGTTCGTGCTCGGCATCCTGTGGCTGGGAACGTTTGTGCTCGACCGCACGCGCTACGGTCGCTACATCTACGCGATCGGTGGCAACGCCGAGGCAGCACGGCGAGCCGGAGTCAAGATCGTCTTCGTGCGCTGGACGGCCTTCATCATCTGCTCGACCCTCGCGGTCGTGTCCGGCATCTTCCAGGTCTCCTACGTGGGATCGGTCGACGCAGCCATGGGTCGCGACGTCGTGCTGTCGGGTGTCGCGGCCGCTGTCGTCGGTGGGGTCAGCCTCTTCGGTGGACGCGGACGGTTGCTTCATGCGGCCGTCGGCGCGCTCGTGATCGCGGTCATCACCAACGGCCTCGGCCTGCTGCACTTGGCGGCCGGTATCAACTACGCCGTGACCGGCACCGTGCTGATCCTCGCGGCTACGGTCGACGCGGTTTCCCGCAAGCGCAACGGTGGCGGCGGGGCTCGCACCTAAGCATCCTGTGTGCCGGAAGGCCCTCGCTCCCACCAGAGCGGGGGCCTTCTGAACGTGTTCACGACCTGATCAGCCGTGTCGAGCGATCGCCTCACTCAGCCACCGGTCGTACGCGTGCCAAGCGGACTCGACCCCGCCTCCGACGACATCGATGTGCTGCCGGATCGCGTGCGACAGGGCAAACCACTCCGAAGTGCCGAGCCGGTCGACGGCGAACTCGAGGTGCCGACGTTGCTCGAGCGCCCGCCCCCCGCGCTCGAACGCCAGCACCTCCTCGTGCGGAATCGCGGCGAATCGTTGACGCGGGTTGCTCGTCGTGCCGATTTTTACGCGATCGCCCAGTCGCACGTAGTAGACGACATCGATCCGCGGCGGCGGAAGCTCGGCATCCACCAGCTCCCCGACTCGCCACTCGCAGACCCCGCAGATCCAGCCCGACGGGTAGCGAACACCGAGACGCGACCCGCAGACTCGGCACGGCGAGGGCAGCAGATCCGGGATGCCGTACTCCCGACCGGCCCACTCGGCAGCGAGTGCGAGATGCCGCTCGCAGAGGGCGACCGGAGCGTCGACGGGGATGCCGCCCGCGCACGATCCGTCAGCTGCGAGGCACCGCGCCGACGAGAGACCCATCCCAGCATTAGATCACCGCATGAGATCACCGCGGAGCCGTCAGGCGTCGAGTGACGACCGTGGCCACCGCCAGTTGGCGACCACCGGGCTGTCCTCTCCATGCTCCCGGGTGTACGCGCGGGCACGCAGGCGGGCGTCGTCGAGCTCTTGGCGCAGCCCGCCGTGCGTCGCGGCGAGCCCCGGGACCCGGTCGATCACATCCATCGCGAGCCGGAACCGATCGAGGTCGTTGAGCATCACCATGTCGAACGGTGTCGTCGTCGTGCCCCGCTCCACAAATCCCCGCACGTGCAGTTGATTGTGGCCGGTGCGTCGGTAGGCCAGCCGATGAATCAGCCACGGATACCCGTGGTACGCGAAGACCACGGGCCGGTCGGCGGTGAACACCGCATCGTACTCCCGGTCAGATAGCCCGTGCGGATGCTCCCCCTCCGATTGCAGGCGCATCAGGTCGACGACATTAACGACCCGAACAGCCAACTCCGGAATGCGGTCACGCAGAATGGCGGCCGCGGCGAGTACTTCGAGCGTCGGCACGTCCCCGGCGGCGGCGAGGACGACATCCGGTTCACGGCCCTCGACCTCGGTGCCCGCCCAGGGCAGGATGCCGAGCCCGCGGGTGCAGTGCTCGATGGCCTCCTCCATCGTCAGCCACTGCGGCTCGGGTTGCTTGCCGGCGACGACGACATTCACGTAGTCGACGCTGCGCAGGCAGTGGTCGTAGACCGAGAGCAGAGTGTTGGCGTCGAAGGGCAGGTAGGCCCGAACGACCTCCTTGCTCTTATTCACCGCGAGGTCGAGGAACCCGGGGTCCTGGTGGCTGAAGCCGTTGTGGTCCTGGCGCCAGACGTGGCTCGACAACAGGTAGTTCAGGCTCGCGACCGGTCGGCGCCACGGAATTCGTCGGGATGCCTCGAGCCACTTGGCGTGCTGGTTGAACATCGAATCAACGATGTGGATGAACGCCTCGTAGGAGTTGAACACTCCGTGTCGCCCGGTGAGAAGGTAGCCCTCGAGCCAGCCTTGGCACTGGTGTTCGCTCAGCACCTCCATGACTCGACCGGTCGGAGCGAGGTGCTCATCGACCGGAAGCACCTCGGCGTTCCACTGCTTGTCGGTCGCTTCGTAGATTGCCGGTGCGAGCCGGTTGGACGCCGTCTCGTCAGGCCCGAAGATGCGAAACGTGTGGGGGTTCCCCCGGATGACTCCCGCCAGCCAGTGGCCGAGCACCGCCGTCGACTCTGCCTGGATCGCGCCACGCTCGGCGGGATCGACCTCGACTCCTGCCGCGCGAAAGTCGGGCAGCTTCAGGTCGCGGCGCAGCAGCCCACCGTTCGCGACCGGGTTCGCGCTCATCCTGCGGTTCCCGGTCGGAGCGAGCGCGGTGACCTCGGGCAGCGGTGCCCCGGCGTCATCGAAGAGTTCCTCGGGTCGGTAGGACCGCATCCAGTCTTCGAGTACCTGCTGGTGCTCCGGGGTGTCGCGGGCGTTCGCGAGCGGGACCTGATGAGCCCGCCAGGTTCCCTCCACCGGCACGCCGTCGATCACGGCGGGGCAGGTCCAGCCCTTGGGCGTGCGCAACACGATCATCGGCCAGGTCGGACGCCCCTCGAGCGACCCGTCGGCCGCCGCCGCCTTGATCGCGGCGATGCGGTCGAAGACGGTGTCGAGGACCCCGGCGAAGCGACGATGGAAGTCACGGATGTCTTCACCTGGCGCTCCCCCCTCGACCAGGAAGGGTTCGTGCCCGTAGCCGCGCATCAGGTCGAACAGCTCCGACTCCGGGATGCGCGCGAGCACGGTCGGGTTGGCGATCTTGAACCCGTTGAGGTGCAGGATCGGCAGCACCACGCCATCCTGTGCGGGGTTCAAAAACTTGTTGCCGTGCCAGGCCGTCGCGAGCGGACCCGTCTCGGCCTCACCATCGCCGATGACGCAGGCCACGATGAGATCGGGGTTGTCGAACGCTGCGCCGTAGGCGTGGCTGAGCGAATAGCCCAGCTCGCCCCCTTCGTGGATCGAACCGGGGGTATCGGGCGAGACGTGACTCGGGATGCCGCCCGGAAACGAGAACTGTCGAAAGAGCTTGCGCAGGCCGTCTTCGGTGCGTTCGATCGTGGAGTAGACCTCGGAGTAGGTGCCGTCGAGGTACGCGTTCGCGACCATCCCCGGTCCGCCGTGCCCGGGACCGGTCACGTAGAGCATGTCGACATCCCGCTCTTGGATGACGCGGTTGAGATGCGCGTAGAGCACGTTGAGGCCGGGGGTGGTTCCCCAGTGCCCGAGCAGGCGCGGCTTGATCTGTTCGCGCGTCAGCGGGCGCCGCAACAGCGGGTTATCGAGCAGGTAGATCTGCCCGATGCTCAGGTAGTTCGCCGCCCGCCACCAGGCGTCGATTCGATCGATGGTCTGGTCTGTGGTGGGGGTCATACCCCCACCCTGGTGTGTGGGGGTCGCCACGTCGAGAGCGCCGGGTCAACCTGGGAGAGCGCGGGATTAACCTGCGACGAGTTCGATAGTCTCCATGGCGATTTGAGACTCTTCGTCGGTGGGCACGACAAGCACCGGCGTTGCTCCGGGCGGCGAAATCACCCGGGCATCCCCGCCCGCCGCGGCGTTGAGTGCCGGGTCGACCGCCAGGCCAAGGTGCGCAAGCCGTTCGACCGCCCGCGCCCGAATGATCGCGCTGTTCTCGCCGACACCCGCCGTGAAGACGAGGGCGTCGAGGCCACCGAGTTCCGCGAGGTAGGCGCCGATATAGCGGCGCAGCCGGTGCAGGTAGACGTCGAGAGCGAGGGCGGCGGCATCCGATCCCGCGTCGGCCGCCGCCTGCACCTCGCGCATGTCCGAGCGGCCCGCGAGCCCGAGCAGACCGCTGCGACGGTTGAGCAGGTCGTCGAGTTCGTCAAAGTCCGCTCCGGTCACGGCGTGCAGGTGAAAAAGCACTCCCGGATCGATGTCGCCCGAGCGCGTCCCCATCACGAGACCTTCGAGTGGGGTGAGCCCCATCGAGGTGTCGATCGATCGTCCGTTCAGGATCGCCGCGGCGGAGGCGCCGTTGCCCAGGTGCAACACGATGAGCCGCAACTCGGTGAGCGGACGCCCGAGGAACTCCGCAGCCCGAGCCGAGACGTAGCGGTACGAGGTGCCGTGAAATCCATACCGCCGGATGCCGTGCTCGGCAGCAAGGGCCGCGTCGATCGCGTAGGTCGACGCCTCGCGCGGCATCGTGGCGTGGAACGCGGTATCGAACACCGCGACCTGGGGCAACTCGGGGAGCGCCGCCCGTGCGGCCCGGATGCCGGCCAGAGCTGGAGGGTTGTGCAACGGGGCGAGCGCGCTGAGTTCGTCGATACGGCGCTCGACCTCGGCGTCGATCAGCACGGCGCTGTCGAACTCCCCGCCGTGCACGACGCGATGCCCGACCGCGACGACCCCGTCGAGGTCGACATCGGCGAGCGCGGTGGCAAGAGCGGCCTGGTGATCGGGAACCTCCGAGCCGGGTTCGCCGATCCGCTCGATCAGACCGGAGTGTTGGAGGACAGAGCGTTGGAGGGCAGAGCGGCCCCGCCCTGGAACGGACGGGTCGACAACGCGGTACTTGAGCGACGACGACCCGGCGTTCACGACGAGGACGCGCGGGGCGGTCATCCGGTCGTTCCTTGCGCCTGGATGGCGGTGATCGCGATCGTGTTGACGATATCCCGCACCAGCGCACCACGCGACAGGTCGTTAACCGGCTTGGCGAGCCCTTGCAGCACCGGGCCGATCGCGATCGCTCCCGCGCTGCGTTGCACGGCCTTGTAGGTGTTGTTGCCGGTGTTCAGGTCGGGAAAGACGAAGACCGTCGCCCGGCCGGCGACCACCGACCCCGGCAGTTTCGATGCGCCGGTCGTCGGGTCGGCGGCGGCGTCGTACTGCATCGGACCGTCAACGAGCAGTTCCGGGGCGCGCTCCCGCACGAGTGCTGTCGCTGCCCGCACCCGGTCGACGTCGGCGCCAGAACCGGAGTCGCCGGTCGAGTACGACAGCATCGCGACGCGCGGCTCAATCCCGAACCGTCGAGCGGTCTCGGCCGATGAGATCGCGATATCGGCGAGTTGATCCACCGTCGGCTCCGGGATGACGGCGCAATCTCCGTAGACCAGCACCCGATCGGCGAGCGCCATGAAGAACACACTCGACACGACCGAGACTCCAGGGGCCGTCTTCACGATCTCGAAAGCCGGTCGGATGGTGTGCGCCGTGGTGTGCCGGGCGCCCGACACCATCCCGTCGGCAAGGCCCAGATGCACCATGAGGGTGCCGAAGTACGACACATCGGTGACGGTGTCGAAAGCCTGAATCCGCGCGACACCCTTGTGCGCCCGCAGCCTGACGTACTCGTCGGTGAACCGTTCCCGCAGCTCCGGATCGGTTGGCGCGATGATCGCGGCCGCCGCGATGTCGACCCCGAGTTCCGCAGCCCTGGCACGCACCGTTGCTTCGTCGCCGAGAATCGTGAGCCGCGCGATCCCGCGTTGCAGCACGATCGCAGCGGCTTGCAGAATCCGGTCGTCGTCGCCTTCGGCCAGCACGACGTGGCGAACGTCGGTGCGCGCCCGCTCGATGAGCATGTGCTCGAACCGGATCGGCGTGAGCACGGTCGTCGCGGGAAGGCTCAGGCGGCGCAGAATCTCGGCGCCATCCACATGGTTCTCGAAGAGCGCGAGAGCGGTCTGATACTTCTGCGGGGAGTCGGCAGCGTACCGGCTGCGCGCTTGAGTCACGGCGACCGCGGTATCGAACGTGCCGGTGGCGGTCGCGGCGATCGGCAGTGAGACATCCAGTCCGTCGAGGAGTTTGCGCACCGCTGGCGCGATCGGGAAGCCGCCGTTCAGGATGATGCCCGCGAGGGACGGAAAACTCTGCGACAGGTGTGCGACGACGGAACCCACCAGAACGTCGGAGCGGTCTCCCGGTACGACGACCACCGACCCTTCGAGCAGGCGCGGCAGCACGTTCTCGAGCGACATGGCAGCGACGACGGTGCCAAGCACGGGGCGTTCCAGACGTTCCGGGTCGCCGATCAGCAGCTCGGCGTGGGCGGCGGCAAACACCGTGCGCAGGAGCGGAGCAACCAGCACCGGGTCTTCGGGAATCGCCCAGATCGCATCGGGTCGGTGATCGCCCACGAGTGCCGCGCGGATCTCGTCGAGTCGTTCGGGGTCAGAGCGGTTGACGACGACGCCAAGTACTGTCGCGTGCTCCGCCTCGAGCTCACCCAGAGCCACCTCGAGTGAGGTCCGCACCTCGCCCGAGGTGCGATATCCGTCGCGATCCCGACCGCTCAGAACCAGCAACACGGGGGCGGCTATATTTGCGGCGATGCGCCCGTTCGCGGCGAGCTCGGTGGGAGTGCCGACGTCGGTGTAGTCCGACCCCACGATCACGACGGCATCGCACGCCGCTTCAACGGCGGCAAAGCGCTCGACGATCGTCGTGATCGCCTCCTCCGGGTTGTCGTGATACTCCGGATAGGTCACCCCGACACAGGCCGCGTAGTCGAGGCCGGCGGTGGCGTGTTCGAGCAACATTTCGAGCACGTAGTCGTGGTCGGCATCCGATCGCGATACGGGTCGAAACACCGCGACGTGCGGAGCGTTGGCCCGGAGTGCGTCGAGCATTCCGAGCGCAACCGTTGACTTGCCGGTGCCGCCTTCGGCGGATGCCACGTAGATGCGAGTCGCCACGTGCCTCACGCTACCGGTGCCGGTCAGGCCGCGGCTTCGACCTCGCGGTAGGTCGATGTGACGAGAATCGGCATGTGGTCCGACGCCCCTCGGGTGAGAGTCTCGATGCCGTCGATTGTCATGCCGGCCGAGGTCGCGAAGTCGAAGTGACCCCGCACGACCTTGTATCTCGTGTACGTGCGGGTGTCGCTCAGGGTGAGGTCGTAGCCGCCCTTGAGCATCCGGGCGCCGAGTTTCGCCTTGCCGAGCGGGTAGTTGTAGTCACCCACCATCAGGGCCGGCAGCCCCGGGCCAAGGTCGCGCAACCGCGCGTGTGCCGACGCAATCTGGTTGCGTCGCAACGAGTTGGATGCCGTCAGCGGCGAGGCATGGAATGAGGCGACGAGCAGGTCTCGGCCCTCAACGACATCCCGGAGTCGGCAGGCGAGCAACCGCTCGTGGGCGGGCGCTGCGATGCGATCGTGCAGCCCACGTTTGAGCGAATAGGCCTTGGTCTCGAGCGACTCGAAGCGGTCGCGGCGGTGGTAGATCGCCAGCCCGAGGCGGTTGCGCTGCGTCGAATCGGCGAGGTGGAGCGGCCCCAGCTCAATGGGGAGGTCGGTCGTCTCACACTCTTGCAAGCACAGCACGTCGAGGTCGAACTGCTCCGTCAACGCCACCAGCTCACCCGCGGCCTTGTGCTTCTCGAGGTTGTAGCTCAGTGTGCGCATCAATTCACGGTACAGCGATAGGGGGGCGACGGGGAACGTCTTCACGGTGAACGTAGAGGGTCGCGCATAGCCGCCCGACCCGCGAAGGTCAACCTCTTGGAGGGCGCCAACACCTCACGTAGACCTGACGTACGAGACGGACAGCCCGACTCGACGCTCGCCTCAGAAGCGCGTACTCCCGGAAAGATCCCCATGGTCCAGCAGACACTTCAGACGCCCCCCGAGCTGCTCCACTACCAGCTCCGTACCGCCCTCACGATGGAAGACGACTCTCTCGCCGCACTCGGCGAACTCAGCAAAGGAGCGAAGTCGGCAGAGGTGAAGCAGATGTTCCGCCACCACGCGGACGAGACGAAGGAGCAGATCGCCAACCTTCATCGCGTGTTCCAACTACTCGACCTCAAGCTCTCGAAGGCTCCCTCGCCGAGCACCAAGGGGATTGGCAAGCAGGCCGGTTCACTGATCGAGCGCAGCGCCCCGAAGCTGCGTGACCAGGTCGTGCTGTCCTGTGCGCTCGGCAACGAGCACTACGAGATCTCGGCCTATCAGTCTCTGATCATCCCCGTGACGGCGATGGGCGCGACCGAGGTCGCCGCACTGTTGCAGGCCAACCTGGACCAGGAGACCCACACCAGTGAAGAACTGCACACCATGCTGCAGAAGCTCGCGGGCTGAGGCTACGACATGAAGATCACCTACGACACGGTCAGCGACTCCATCTCCAGCCCCGACTTGAATCCCGAGCAGACAGCTCGGTTGCAGGCGACGCTGGTGAGGGCGCTGGCTCGGAACGAACCCGTGCAGAAGGTCGCCGCGATGCTGCTGGCCGCCGCCTCAAGCGAGGAGTGACTCGCAGCTGAAGCAGCGCAGAACCGACGGCCAGTGGGCCGACATTGTGCATTGCAGAGACGATGGCTTAAGCCGCAGACAGCGCCTGGTCGAGAATGTCGATCCCCTGGGCGATCTCGTCGGCGGTGCTGGTGATCGGTGGCGCGATGCGGAACGTGCTGCCCATCCCCTTCAACTGCACGACGTTCATGTGCAGCCCCCGTTCCCGACACTTCTGTGTGACGAGCACGCCGAGGTCTTCGGCTGGCTCCTTCGTCGTGCGGTCGAGCACCAGTTCGACGCCCTGCATCAACCCGCGGCCGCGCACATCCCCGATGGCCTCGTGTTTCTGCTGAAGCGCGCGTAGTCCGTCGCCGAGCTGTTTTCCGAGCACTTGGGCCCGCTCGAGCAGCCCGTCGCGCTCGATGACATCCAGAACGGTCAGTCCGACGGCGGCGACCAGGGGGTCGGAGACGTGGGTCGTGAAGAACAGGAACCCGCGGTCGTAGGCCTCCTGCTCGATCTCAGCGCTCGTGATGACGGCGGCGAGCGGCAGCCCGGCACCGAGCGTCTTCGACAGGGTCAGGATATCGGGCACCACTCCATCTCGCTCGAACGCGTAGAAGTCGCCCGTGCGGCAGACCCCGGTCTGCGCCTCGTCGAGGATCAGCAGCATCCCGCGCTCCTCGCACTTCTGCTTCAGCGCGGCGAGGTACCCGAGCGGGAGTTCGATGATGCCGCCCGAGCTGAGGATCGGCTCGATGATGCAGGCGGCGAGACTGCCGACCGACTGCGCGTCAACTAGTTCGAACGAGAAGTCGAGCTGGCGACGCCAGTCGTGCGTGCCATCGGGGTTCACAAAATCTGGGCGGTAGGCATAGGGCGGCGGGATCGCGATGTTGCCCGGCGAGACCGGGCCGTAGCCCTTGCGCCCGGCGCTGTAGGTCGCCGCGGCGGCTGCGTGCGTCATCCCGTGCCAGGAGCGCGAGAACGAGACGATCTCGTGCTTGCCGGTCACCAACTTGGCCATGCGGATCGCGGCTTCGTTCGACTCTGCCCCCGTGGTGAGCAGCAGCACCTTGGAGAGGGATGCCGGCAGCGTTTCGCTCAGACGGCGTGCGAGGTCGACGACCGGGCGCGACAGCATCCCGCTGTAGAGGTGATCGAGTTCGGCCACCTGACGCTGCACCGTCGCGACGACGTCGGGATGCGAATGCCCGAGGATCGAACTCATCTGACCGCTCGTGAAATCGAGCAACTCGCGACCACTCTCGGTATAGAGCAGCGTGCCCTTCGCCTTCACGATGATCTCGGGAGTCCAGGTCGCGCCGTAGCGCAGCAGGTGAGCGTCGGCATCGGCCCAGAAGTCGGTCATCTTCGAACGATACCGATCTACCCGTGCTTACATTGACGCCAACGAGAGCAGGAGGCGTCACCGTGAATCCGAACCTGGATCTCAGTTCGATCTCCCCGGGAGTGTGGGCAATTTTGGGTGTCCTCGCCGTCGTCCAGATCGCCCTCGACGTCGTCGCTCTGGTCAGCCTCGCTCGCCGACCGCGCGCGAGCGTCACGTTCGGCAACAAGTGGATCTGGGTGGCGATCATCCTGCTGGTCAACATGATCGGCGCCATCCTGTACCTCGCTATCGGTCGCGCCTCGGCACCGCCCGCCGAGCTGGCTCCCGCCGCACCGCCGAGCAGCGCCGCCCGAAAGTCAGTCGCTGACGCGCTCTACGGCGAACCCGAAACCCGAGACGCACCGTGACGGTCGCCCTCGAGGTCTCGGCACTGACCAAGACCTACAACGGCAAGCACGCGCTCGACGCCATTGACCTCACCGTCGAGGAGGGGTCGATCTTCGGCTTTCTCGGCCCGAACGGTGCCGGTAAGACGACCGCCCTGCGGCTGATCACCGGGCTGACGCGGCCGACCAGCGGCGTCGTGCGGGTTCTCGGGCACGATGTCGCGCGTGCGGGCAACGCGGTGCGCGCGCAACTCGGCTTCCTTCCCGACGTTCCGGCGTTCTACGACTGGATGACGGCACCCGAGTTCATGCGATTCGCCGGCGGCCTCTTCGGGGTGGAGCGCAGCGTGCTCACCCAACGCGCCGGGATGCTGCTCGACAGCGCCGGGCTGGGCGGGGTCACGACGCGCATCGGCGGATATTCACGCGGGATGAAGCAACGCCTCGGCATCGCCCAGGCCCTCATTAACGCGCCCCAACTGCTGCTTCTCGACGAACCGACGAGCGCGCTCGACCCGATCGGGCGCAAAGACGTGCTCGACATGATCGACTCGCTGCGCGGTCGCACCACGATCTTCTTTTCGACCCACATCTTGGGTGATGTCGAACGAGTCTGTGACACTGTCGCGGTGCTCGATCGCGGTCGCGTTCTCACCCAGGCTCCGATCCCCGAGCTCAAGGCGCGCTACGGAACTCACAAGATCTCGATGGAGGTCACCGGCAGCGCGGATGCTCTCGCCGCCGCGATCGCCCAGCGACCCTGGGCGGGAGCTGTGACCCGGGAGAACGTCGGGTCGATCGAAGCGACAGTGACCGATGTGCGGGCTGCGCAGCACGACATCCCGCGCCTGGTCGTCGACCACAAGGCGGGACTCATCAGGCTTGAGGCGGGCGAGATCGGCCTCGAGGAAGTTTTTCTCGATCTCATCGGCGAGGCGCACTCATGAGCAGCGCGCTCGTCTTCGCCCGCAAGGAGTTCTTCGAGATCTTCCGCACCTGGCGGATCGTCGTGCTTCCGGCGATCGTGCTGCTGTTCGCGCTGACCGGACCGGTGCTCGCGAAGTACACGCCCGAACTGCTCACCGCCGTCGCCGGAAGCCAACTCTCGGGGCTCGAGCTGCCGACGCCAACGGTCTTCGACGCCTACGGACAGTGGATCAAGAACCTTTCGCAGATCGGTATTTTCGCGATCATCATCATCTACGCGGGTCTCGTCTCATCGGAGCGACGCAGTGGCACGGCCATCCTGGTGCTCACCAAGCCGCTGTCGAGGGCGACCTTCGTGATCGTCAAGGCTGTCGTCAATGCCTTCTACCTCACGGCGCTCGTGGCGATCGGCACCCTGATCACCTGGGGAGTCTCGGCGCTGATGTTCGGTGAAGCACCCGGTGCCGCGCTCTGGTCGTCCGCCGCAGTCTGGCTCGTGCTGGCGCTGGTCTACCTGTCGCTGATGACACTGTTCTCGGTGCTGATCCGGTCATCGGCGGGAGCCTCGGGTGCGGGGCTGGGAGCGTTCCTGGTGTTGTCGGTCGCAGGACTATGGATGCCGGCCGCCGACTACTCGCCGGCCGGACTCCCTAGCCGCGCGGCCACCCTCGCGGCGGGCGTTGCCACCGAACCGCTGACCTGGCCGATGGTGATCTCGCTCCTGGCCTGCGCCGCCGTTGTGGGGCTGGCCGCGATGATCTTCCGCCGGCAGGAACTCTAACGAACCGCTCAGACGAGCCGACGGCGCAGAGCGCGCGCAGCCACGAGGAGCGACCCCGCCAGCAGCAGCAGGGCGGCGAGCACCGCCGCCGGTCCCGGGCTGAAGCCCGTCGGAGCCAGGGTCGCTGCCATCTCGACGGCTCCGATATCGATCGCTGAGCCGACGATGCGAGCCTCACCGCGTTGGTCGAGAGCGGGAGCATCCGTGATCGCCGGGTTGCCGGAGTCGCGGGCAAGGCTGGAGGCGGAGAGCAGGTGGGTGAGCGTGGGTCCGCCATTGTCGCCGAGAGGTTCAAGTCCCGGGTCGGTAACCCCGCTCGTCACTCCGGGGCCCTGGGTGAATCCCGCGCCCGCGGTGTCATCGACGAGCTCGCCGATCAGACTCCATTCCACCGAGCTGTCGGTCGTTCCGGGGCTCACCCAGAACTCGCCGTAACTCCCGGCGATGTCGTTGCCGGCGATGATCGAATGAGTGATGAAGGCGCTCACGTCCTCGAATCCGGCACCCACGACGCCCTGGTTTCCGGTGATCGTCGAGTTGCGCAGTTCGTACGACGCTGTCGGCTCGCCGCCGGCCCACAGACCCCAGCCTTCGGCGCCGGCAAAGTTGCCCGACACCGTCGAGTTGGTGACGATCGCCGAACTGGTGTCGCGCAAGTCGTTCCACAGGCCGCCTGCGGAGTTGCCGGAGATCGTGGAGTTGTCGACGGTGACCGCGGAGGCGGAGAAGGAGGTGAGCGAGATTCCGACGTTCTCGTTGTCAACGACGGTCGTCCCCGCGATCGCGAGGGTCGTTCCGTTATCGTTCAGCGACCCCGCGATCCCCCCGTTGACGTTCCCCGAGATCGTCGAATTCACGATGGACAGCGGGGTTCCCCCGGATTTGAGGATCGAGATCCCTGTCCCGCCGCTTCCGCTGACCGTCGTGGAGTCGACCAGTCCCGTCCCCTCGAGTTCGAGATCGATGCCGTAGTCGGCCGAGTCGGTCACCGAACTGTCGCGGATCGTGAATGACGCCTGCGCGCCGTTGACACCCGCGAGGATTCCCGCGCCGTTGTCGGCCACCCTGATGTTCGAGATCTCAGCGCTGGAGGCGTCGAAGAGGTAGCTCTGGATGCCGAAGCTGCTCCGCGTGAGGGTCGCATTCGAGAGCCGGACCTGCGAGGTGTCGGTCTGGTAATCGTTGATGCCGGTCGAGAAAGCTCCGTCTGCAACATCCGCGGCGCTCGTGACCGTGAGATCGTCCAGCGTCACCGACGACGTTTCGGTCGCCCACAGAGCTACGCCGTACCCGTTGCCGCCGCCGTTGTGGAGCGGTCCCGCCGTGACGCGGACGCCGGTTATGACGACCGACCCATCCTCGTGAGCCTCGGCGAAGATCGGGTAGCTGACGTCGGTGACCGAGACATCAGCGATCGTCACCGACGAGCTATCGCCGGCACGGAGGTAGATCCCGTAGGAGGCATCGACGTGCTCGCCCCCCGTCACCTGAAGGACGGCGTCGTCGAGGACTGTCGCATCGATTCCGTCATTGCTCGCGCCGTGCGAGGAGAAATCTGTGATCACTGCCGTCTCACCGCTGACGAGGTAGATGGCCAACGCATCATGCAGCGCGTTGTCGATCGCGAGTGAGTCGACGGTCGCCGAGGCGTCGAGCCGGAAGGCGTCGAAGGTGGCGGCATCGATCGTGTGGCCGTTGCCGATGATCTGCACGGCGTAGCTGATGGGTGCGATGTTCGCGGTGAGCGTGAAGTCCGAGGTGATCTCGAGAACAGGGTCGTTGGCGAGGATCGCGGCATTGAGCGTTGCGGTGTCGCTCACCGTCGCCGCATTGGCCGGTGCGGCGGTAACGACGGCGAGGCCGACGCCGACGAGCAGGGCCGTGGCGGCGATCGAGACGCTGCGCATCAACGGTCGAACAGGCATGGATGTCCTCAGACGACCGATTGGCAACGCGGAGAGAAGGTTGGGTGCATCTTATGGGCGCAGCGAGACGGCGGGGAGGTCGAACCAGCGCAGTCGCTCGAGATCTTCGCCCAGCATCTCGTCGGTCGCCTGCTCAATTGTCTCGGCATCCGGCAGCGACGCGAACAACGCAACGGCCTCCTCGAGGTAGCCCGCGAGAACCTCTTCGGGCGCCCGATCCTCGTGGTGCGGGTACGTCATCCGGCCGTCGGCGTCGTAGTGCACGTCGGTCAGCCGCAGCGGCGGCTCGACGGCGCCGTCCTCGTGATGCCACAGCCCGGAGTCGAGCGTGAAGCGGTAGTGCGGCACGAGCTTCCAACCGTGTTCGGCGACCAACTCGACGGCCTGCACGATGTACTGGAACACCGTCTCGCTAATGAAGTAGTTGAAGTTGACCCGCACCCAGCCCGGCTTGATGCCCTCGCAGCCGCGCGCGATTTCGCGCTCGAACTCCTGCGATCGCTCGATGTCGATGCCGAGCAGGCGATGTCCGTACGGGCCCGCGCACGAGCATCCACCCCTCGATTGGATGCCGAACAGGTCGTTCAGAATCGCGACGACAGCGTTGTGGTGCAGGTAGCGTCCGCCGGGACGTTTCACGACGAACGAGATGATCGACAACCGCTCGGCATCCGGGTTGCCCAGCACCTGGATGTTGGGATGCCGCAGCCAGGAGTGCATCGCGCGCGCTAAGAAGTCATCCTCAACCGCCCGGATCGTCTCGACGCCCACGGCATCTTTGAGCCCGAACACCAACCCGGCGCGGATCGACTCGATGATCGCCGGAGTGCCGGCCTCCTCCCGATGCGCGTGATCGGTGAGGTACCGGTGCTCAAGCGGATTGACGTAGGCAACCGTGCCACCGCCGACCATGTCGGGCACCGAATTGGTCAGAATGCGCTTGTCGGCGATGAGGATGCCGGGAGTCCCCGGTCCGCCGATGAACTTGTGCGGCGACAGGAACACGGCATCGAATCCGCCCGCGGCGACGTCGATGTCGACGTAGGGAGCGGCGGCGGCGAAATCCCAGCAGGCCAGGGCGCCGTACTCGTGCAACAACTCGGTGACCAGCGTGGTGTCGGTCATGATGCCGGTCACGTTGCTCGCGGCGCTGAACGAGCCGATCTTCAGGGGCCGTTCAGCGTGCGCGACGAGAGCGGCGCGGAGGGCGTCGATGTCGACGTGCCCGTTGGCATCCTCGGGAATGGTCACGACATCGGCGATCGACTCCCGCCAGGGCAACTCGTTGCTGTGGTGCTCGAACGGTCCGATGAACACGACGGGGCGCTCATCCGCCGGGATCGTCGCGGAGAGCCCGTACCGGCGGTCGAGGTCGGCCGGAATCCGCAGACCCAGGATGCCGACCAGTTTGTCGATCGCAGCCGTCGACCCGCTCCCGGCGAAGATCACGACGGTGTCGTCGGTGCCGTGCACGGATCTATGGATCGCGGCGCGGGCATCCTCACGCAGTCGCGTGGTCTGCAGCCCGGTTCCCGACGACTCGGTGTGAGTGTTCGCGTACCTCGGCAGCACTTCCTCGCGGATGAAGTCTTCGATGAACCCCAGCGACCGGCCGCTCGCGGTGTAGTCGGCGTAGGTGACGCGACGCGGACCGAACGGCCCCGGCATGACCTGGTCGTCGCCGATCACCGACTCCCGGATGCGATCGAGCAGCGTCATCCGCTCATCATCCCGGTCTCGTCGCCGTCGGGCTAGCTCTCAGTCAGCGAGAACACGAGCGGTTTCCCGCACGAGGGTCTCGGCGATCGAGAGACCCGCGACGCCGATCAGGCCGGCAAACCCAGGTCGGCATCCGTCCCGACCCACGATGGGTCGTCAAACAGCCGCACCGCGCGACCCTCGCCGTAGGGAGCCCAACCAGGGTCGCCGTCGCGCACGAATGCCGCGAAGGCGCCCTGCATCTCGTCGGCCAGCGCCACCGGCGGGTTCGGCCCCGCGTAGTCGGCGAAGTACGGTGCGTCCAGGTTGTGAAAGAAGAACGGGATGTCGAGCGAATGTCCGGCGCGGATGTACGGCGCCGCCTGTGACTGCCACGCGAACTCATAGCGGAAGGTGGGTGCCGCACCGACCGCGACCCGCGCCTCGGCGAATCTCTGGATCGGAACGCGGAAGAACCCGTCGGCGAAGAGCCGCTGCCCCTCGTCGCGCTTCGCTGTGTCGTCGGGGTTGTCGCGATACGCCATCCACGCGAACTCGTTCGACGTCGATCCGACCAGCACCGGGATGTCGGCTCCTGCCTCGATCGTGTCGAACACCGACCCCGGCAAGTTCTCGCCGTCGACGACGGGTGCCCACGGCGGCATGATCGGCTCGCCCTGGGCCTGCGCCGCGGCAAGCACGACGGCGTGCGCCTCGAGGAACGCGGCGGGATCGATCGCGGCAGCAGCGTCGCGAGTGCGCGGGATGCCCAGCTCGGCGACTACGGCGTCCGCGACCTTGCGAGCCGCCACTGTCGACCAGATACTCACATCGCTCACCGCACTCGCGAGAATCGCCCGGAGGAACAGCCCGCGCGCCGCCGGGGCAGCCAGCAGCGCCGATACCGCCATCCCGCCCGCCGACTGTCCCATCACGGTCACCCGCGACGGGTCGCCACCAAACGCCGCGATCTCGTCATGCACCCAGGTCAGGGCCGCGACCCAGTCGAGCAATCCGCGGTTCGACGGGGCGCCCTCGAGCTCGAGGAACCCTTCCGCGCCGAAGCGGTAGTTGATGCTCACGACCACGAGCCCCTGACGTGCGAACGCGGCCCCGTCGTACCAGGGATTCGCGCTCGAGCCCTCGAAGAACCCTCCGCCGTGTATCCACACGAGCACGGGCAACGGCACCTCGCGACCAGCCGGCGTCCAGACGTTGAGATTGAGGATGTCATCCCCCGCGACGGTCGGTTCGATCACGGTCGGCAGACCGCCCGAAGCGACTCCGACCCGCTGTGGGGCGGTAGGTCCGAACGCGTCGCCCTGGCGAACGCCCTCCCACGGAGCGACCGGGGCGGGGGCGAGGAAGCGGTGCGCGCCGAACGGAGGGGCCGCATAGGGGATGCCGAGGAATCGATCGATCCCGTCGACGTTGCGACCCTCGACGGCACCCTTCGAAGTGGTGATGATCGGGTTCACGAGTCCTCCCCGAGAACTGGCACAGCAGACACTGCGACGACCCGCAGCGCGGGCACGTCATCGGGGGCAGGAATCTCATCGAGTCTGAGGCACGCGGCTTTGCGGCCGTCCCCGGTCTCGACGAGCGGCGGGGTCGTCTCGACGCACTTCTGCTGGGCGTACGGGCAGCGAGGAGCGAACGGGCAGCCCACCCCATCCTGAGGCGCGAGACCGGTCGAGGCGTTCGCCAAGGCGCGCGCTTCCCGGCGGAGCTTCTGAGCCACGACGTCGGGTACCGGTACGGAGGCGAGCAGCGACCGCGTATAGGGATGCGCCGGCCGATCGCAGACGTCTGACGCCGCCCCCTCCTCCATCACCCGCCCGCGGTAGAGCACGACGACGCGATCGGAGATGTGCCGCACGACCGCCATGTTGTGCGAGATGAAGATGTAGCTGGTGCCCGCCTCACGCTGGATCTGCTCGAGCAGGTTGAGCACCTGCGCCTGCACAGAGACGTCGAGGGCGCTGACCGCCTCGTCGCACACGACGATCTTCGGTTCGAGCACGAGGGCCCGCGCGATCGCGATGCGCTGACGCTGACCGCCCGAAAACTCGGCAGGGAACTTCGACATCGCCTCGCGGCCGATCCCGACCTTCTCGAGCATCGCGACGACGCGGTCGGTGCGCTCGGCAGAAGTGAGGCCGAGCTCGGCAACCTTGAGTGGTTCGGCCACCGCCTCCCCGATCGTCTGCGACGGGTCGAGGGAGGAGAACGGATCCTGGAACACGGCCTGCAGCGTCGAGCGCAGCTCTCGTCGACGGCGAGGGCTGAGTCGCGTGATGTCCGAGCCCTCGAGCACGATGCGCCCCGCGGCGGCTGGCTGCAGCCCGAGGACGGCCGATCCGATCGTCGACTTACCCGATCCCGACTCCCCCACGATCGAAACGGTCTCGCCACGACCGAGGGTGAGCGACAGGTCGTGAACGGCGACGAACGGCGCCCGTCCGAGGCCGCGGGAGTAGGTGACCGCGAGATCCTTGATCTCGAGCAGTGCCTCGGGACTCATGCTGACTTCCTCTCGGCCGCGACGACGATTTCATCCGCGCGGATGCAGCGGGCTTCGTGCTCTTCGCGGTTCAGCACGGCGACGAGCGGGATGGGACCTGCCGCGCAGCCGTCGACCCGCACCGGGCAGCGGTCGAAGAAGTGGCAGCCGACCGGCCAGTCCGCCGGGCTCGGGACAGTGCCGGGGATCGATCGCAGCACCGTGCCCGGCTCCGCCACGATCGGATTCGACGCGAGGAGCGCCCGCGTGTACGGGTGTGCGGGCTCGGCGAACAGAGTCGCGACATCCGCGCTCTCGACGACCTCGCCCGCGTACATGACCGCCACCGAAGTGCACAGGTCGGCGACGACGCCCAGGTCGTGGGTGATCAGGATGATTGCCATCCCGGTCTCCTCCTGCAGTCGTCGCAGAAGGCCGAGGATGTCGCCCTGAATGGTGACGTCGAGCGCGGTCGTTGGCTCGTCCGCGACCAGGATGCGGGGTCGGCCCGCAAGGGCGCAGGCGATCGCAACGCGCTGCGCCATCCCGCCCGAGAGCTGGTGCGGGAACCGCTTCGCGACATCCTCGGGGTTCGGCAGTCCGACGAGCGTGAGCAGCTCGATCAGTCGGGCCCGACGGTTTCGGCCACGAGTGCCATCGTGCCGTCCGATGAGCTCACCCAGCTGGTTCGCGACGGTGAAGCTCGGGTCGAGAGCCACCATCGGATCTTGCGAGATGTAGGAGATCCCGGTACCGCGGACGGCGGCGCGCTGGCGCCGTGTCGCGGCGTTCAGATCGAGGCCCTCGAACACGACCTGGCCGGTCACCGTCGCGGTCGGGCCGAGGGCGCCGAGCACGGCGGACGCGGTGACGGTCTTGCCGCACCCCGACTCCCCCACGATCCCGAGGGTCGATCCGGCTGCGACGTCGAAGTCGACGTTGCGCACAACCTCGACCCCGGAGAACGCGATCGACAGCGAGCGCACCGATAAAACCGCCTCGGTGTCGACGGGGAGGGTCGGCTCCGCCGCGACGACGGTCGGGGCGACAAGCAGGCGACGCCCCGACCGCGAGCGCTTCGCCGAGAGGGTGTCGCGCACGGCGTCGGCGACGAGCGCGAGCGACATGATCGTGAGCGTGATGAGCAGGCCGCTCGGGATGATCAGCCAGGGCTGCAGCGCGAGGCTCTTCTGCGCGTCCGCGACCATACCGCCCCAACTGGGGTCGGGCGGGGTGACACCGAGATTGAGATAGTTGAGGCCGCCCTGCACGCCGAGGATCACGGCCGCGAGCACCGCCGTGTTGACAATGATCGGGCCCCAGATGTTGGGCAACACATGCCGCACCATGATGCGGAACCCTGCCATCCCCGACACCCGCGACGCCGCGATGAAGTTCTCCCCACGGACCGACCGGGCTGCCGCGCGCGTCACGCGCAGAATCGTGGGCACCGATAAGAAGCCGAGGGTGATCATCCCGGCATGCGCGTTGTTGTCGGTGAGCGAATAGACCATGAGCAGCACGACGACGCCCGGGATCGCCATCACGATCTCGGTGACGCGTGACACTGCGAGGTCGATGAAGCGCCCGAGGTAGCCCGCAAGCAGGCCGAGGACGATGCCGACGATGAAGGCGACGGCGAGCGCCTCGACGAGCCCGATCAAACTGATCTGGCCACCCCAGAGCAAGCGGCTCAGGATGTCGCGGCCGAGCCGATCGGTGCCAAGCAGGTGGTCGCCCGTCGGGGTCTCGAGCGAGCGGGCGAGGTCCTGGGCGAGCGGGTCGTACGGCGAGATGACGGGGGCCAGGGCAACCGCCGAGACGACGATGACGAGGAAGGCGCCGGCGACGACGCCGAGCGGACGGCGCAGGAAGTCGCGCACGAGAGGGAACCGCACGCTCCGGGATCCCCCGACCTCGGCGGTCGCGATGGCTTCGGTCAGCGAGCTCATGAGCGGCGCACCTTCGGATTGAGGATCGTTGTGGCGACGTCGATCAGGACGTTGACGATCACGACGATGATCGTGAAGTAGAGGGCGATGCCCTGGATGACAGGGAGGTCGTGCTGCAGAGCCGACTGCAGCGCCTGGCTGCCGAGACCCGGGAGCACGAAGATCCCCTCGACGACGACGGAGCCGCTGAGCGCCCCGACGAAGATGATGCCGAGCACCGTGACGACGGGTCCCGACGCGTTGCGGAGCGCATGTTTGTAGATCAAGGAGAACTCCGAGGCGCCGTTGGCGCGGAGGGTGCGGGCGTAGGGGCTCGCGATCGAGGTCATCATCTGGTCGCGGGTCTGTTTCGCGACCGCGGTGACGCCGGCGAAGGCGAGGGCGATGACCGGCAGTACGAGCGACGAAGCCCAACGGCCCGTATTGACTGTTGGAGCCACGTACCCCGTCGCGGGGAAGATCGGGAATTGTAGGGCGAACGCCGCGATGAGGAGAACGGCGAGCACGAAGCTGGGCACCGCGAGACCGACGGTCGAGACGGCGTCGACGATACTGCCGACCACCTTGCCGCCGGTCGCGGAGAGCACCCCCAGCAGAACGCCGACGAGGGTGAATACGAGGAGGGCGCCGACGATCAGCGACAGGCTGACGCTGAGTCGGGGGCCGATGATGTTTTGCACCGGTTGGAGGTTGGTGTACGAGACGCCGAGGTCGCCGTGGATGGCGTGGGTCAGCCAGTCAACGTAGCGCACGACGAGGGGTTGGTCGAGGCCGAGCCGCTTGTTGAAAGCGGCAACGGTTTCCTCACTTGCGTTCAGCCCCAGCACTGAGCGCGCGATGTTCACGGGCGCGATCGCCTGGAGGAAGAAGGTGACGGTCGGCACGACGACTAGCAGCACCAGCGAGCCGAGCACGCGCCACACGAAGTTCTTGATCATGAGTTCTCGAAGGCTAGGGCGATGCCGTCGGATCGCGCGAGGTGCGATCCGACGGCATCACGTCGAAGGTCAGTTCGCCGGCGTCCAGCGCGACGGGTCCGGCCACGGGTAAGCGGTGAAGTCGATGTTGGAAACCGACTTCGCCGAGAACAGCACCGTCTGGATGCTGGCAACCGGCACGAGGAAAGCGTTTTCGACCATGTAAGTCTCCGACGCTTCGGCCGCAGCGATCCCCTCGGGCGTGTCGACATCCTGGGCGCGTTGAGCCGCCACCAGCTCGTTCGCCTTCGCGTCGGTGTAGCCGAGATAGTTGTAGACCGCGGGGTTCGTGACTAGCTGCTGCGTGTCGGTCAACTGCACCGAGTAGTTGAACTGCAGCGTCGTCGCGGGGATGGTCCCGCCGAGCAGCTCGCTCACGTAGTCACCGAAGGCCGTGTAGCTCTTGACCTCCATATGCACGCCGATCTTTTCGAACTGGGCGGCCATCGCCTGCGGCAGCAGGTCGGAGCCATCGAATCCGGGCTGCCCTGCCACGGTGAAGCTGAACCCGTCGGGGTAACCCGCCTCCGCGAGCAACGCCTTCGCCTTCTCAGGGTCGTACGGGTAGGTGTCCTCGAGCGCGGGCAGGTAGCCGCCGATGCCCTCGGGCACGAACTGCGTCGTCGGGATGCCGTACTCGCCGTAGATCGACTTCGTGATCGCCTCACGATCGATCGCGTAGTTGAGCGCTTGGCGAACGCGGACGTCCTTCAGTGCCGGCACGATCTTGCCGTCGATGTCGGCGAGGTAGATGCCCACCATGCCCGAGGGCGCTGTCGTGACATCGAAGCCGGCGTCGGCCGCCGCTCCGGCGGTCGTGGCCGACCCTTGCGCAACCTGCACCTGGCCCGACCGGAGTGCGGAGAGCACCGAGTTCGAGTCCGTGAAGACCTGCAGAACGATGGTGTTCCAATACTGGACTTCCGGGTTCCAGTAGTTCGGGTTCTTCACGTAGGTGTATGTCGAGTTGGCGACCGTGGCCGCCGGGTCGAGCATGTAGGGCCCGGCGCCGTGGGTCTCGGTACCGAGGACCGTGGGGTCCTTGAGGCCAGTCGGCGAGACGATCGCGCCCGCGTTGCCGCCCTGGTCGAAGCCGTAGGGCAACATCGGGTCGGGCGTGCTGAGCTTCAACGTCACCTCGAGGGGGCCGCTGGCCGTGATGTCGGTCACGTTCGCGAGCCACGCCGCGAAGCTGCCGCTCTCCTTGTAGTGCTTCAGCCAGGCGACAACCGCATCCGCAGTCAGTGGGTCACCGTCGCTGAACTTGACGCCCTCGCGCAGCTTCATGGTAAAGCTCAGACGGTCGTCCGAGTAGGCCCATTCGGTCGCGAGACCGGGGGCGGCGGCACCGTCGACGCCGCGCTTGATGAGCGGCTCGTACGCGAGGTTCATGTACCAAATCAGCGGCACGCCGTTAGCTGCGGACGTGGGGTCCAGGCTCTGGGGCGGGGTGGTGATCGCAACGGTGAGGGTGTCCGACGTGGCGTCGGTACCCCCTCCACTCGTGCATGCGGCCAGAACCAGTGCTGTGGCCGTTGCGGTAACGAGTGCGATCGCGCGGATAGCGCGTGACCCTCGCGTCCTTGCGGTGGCGAACATGCGTTTCCTTTCCTTAGGGGCGATGCAGGGGTGCATCGATGGCGGCGAGCGCTTGTTGCGCGCCGTCGTTTCGGATCGCGCGGTACGCCCGCGCGAAGGCTTCGATGAATGCGGGCTCGACGGCCAAATCGGCGAAGAGCCGGGCGTCAGTGGCGAGCACCGCGGGATCGCCGGAGGCGCGGTCGAGCGCATCCGCGACGATGGCGGACTGGCGGTCGGCGACGACGATCGGCGCGCCCTGTTCGTCGACGCCGCTCGCGAAGACCGCCCAGCTTGCGGCGATCGCCGCGCTGAGCGGCATGGGGCTGCCTGCCGCGATCCCGTCCCGAATGATGGGGAGCACGAACTTGGCGATGCGGTCGGAGCCGTCGGTCGCGAGCCGCAGGAGAGTATCCCGAACGTAGGGGTTGGCGAACCGCTCGATCAGCCCGGCCTCGTACACGGCGAGATTGACTCCGGGAACGCGCCCGAGGGTCGGCTCAGCCTCGTCCCGCATGAACCGCGTGACGAATGCCGCGATCAGCGGATCGGTCGCGGCCTCGTGCGCGAACCGGTGACCCGAGAGATAGCCGACGTAGGCGATCGCCTGGTGGCTCGCGTTCAGAAGCCGGAGCTTCATCTTCTCGTAGGGCACGACGTCGTCGACGATCTGAACTCCGACATTCTCATACGGTGGACGGCCCGCAGTGAAACGGTCTTCGAGTACCCACTGGGTGAAATCCTCGGCTACGACGGGCCAGGCGTCGTCGACACCGTAGGTCTCCGCGACGAACGCCCGCTCCTCGGGCCCGGTGACGGGGGTGATGCGGTCGACCATGCTGTTCGGGAACGCGACCTCGGCGTCGATCCAGGCGGCGAGATCGGCATCCTTGGCGCTGGCGAAGGCGAGGAAGCTGCCCCGTGCGACGTGGCCGTTGCCCTGCAGGTTGTCGCACGACATGACAGTGAACGGGGGGATGCCGCGGTCGCGGCGGCGGCGGAGCCCCTCGACAACCAGGCCGAAGACGGTCGCCGGCACGGCGCCCGGGCGAAGGTCCGCGGCGACGGATGGGTTCGCGAGGTCAAAGCCGCCGGTGGCCTCGTCGATGTTATAGCCGCCCTCGGTGATCGTGAGCGAGACGATGCGCACCGCGGGGTCCGCGAGCTTTTCGAGAACGGCTTCGGCATCCTCAGTCGCGAGCAGGAAGTCGATGATCGACGCGATGTTGCGCGCATGGGCCTGTCCGTCGGGGTGACGCTCGACCAGCGCGTACCGCATGTTCTGCGACCGCAGCGCGTCCCGCATGCGCGCGTCCTGGGGCAGGACCCCGACACCGCAGATCGCCCAGTCGAGCGCCTCGCCGAGGGTGAACAGCTTGTCGAGGTAGAGCGCCTGATGCGAGCGGTGGAAGTTTCCGACGCCAAAGTGCACGATCCCGACGGTGAGGTCGGCGGGATCGTAGCCGGGTTGGGCGACGGGCTTCAGAGGCATGTCGGATGAATCTCCATTGATCCACGCCCGCTGCCGTAGCGGGCCGAGTGGAGTTCATGGAAGCACGCGCACCCATCGACCACCGAGTGGATTCCCCCTACCGGATTGACCGGTTCACGACCGATTGCCGGATCAGACCCGGAGCAGCGCAACCCCGGTGTTCGCGAAGCGCGCGGCCATCGAAGCCGAGAGCTCGTGGCCCGTGACCATCAGCTCGAAGTCGGTGACGTCCGCGAATTTCACAAACGTCGCCGTGCCGAACTTGTGGTGGGCGCCGATGAAGATGCGACGCACGGCGGCCCGCACCGCCGCGGCCTTGACGGCCGCCACCGCGGGATCGGGGGTCGTCATCCCACGCTCCACCGTCACGCCGTTGGCGCCGAGGATCGCGAGATCGATCGTCAGCCGCGCGAGCATCTCGGCCGGCCAGTGGTCGGCGACGCCGAGGGTATTTCCCCGCACGCGCCCGCCGAGGATAACGACCTGCATGTTCGAACGCGGGGCAAGCAGCATGGCGATCGGCAGGCTCGGGGTCACGATCGTGAGCGGTCGGTCGAGCGGCAGGCGCTGCGCGACGAGTTGAGTCTGATAGCCCTCGTCGATGTAAATCGTCTGCGCTTCACCGAGGCGGGAGACGACAGCCGTCGCGATGCGCTGCTTCTGTTCGGGGTTGATGTTCGCACGCACCTCGAGGGCGCTCTCGAAGGCGCCGCTCTCGACCGGGTAGGCGACCCCATAGCCGCGTCGCACCAGTCCCTGGGTTTCGAGCGTGCGCAGGTCGCGCCGGATGGTCTCAGCTGAAACGGCGAGCAGCTCGGGCATGCCGACGACCTCGAGACGGCCGCGGGTTCGGATGAGCGTCAGCAGCTCTGCGCGGCGGCTGATGCTGCGATCGCCCCCGCTCGGCGTGGAATCGGTCACGGCGCTGAGCATATCTGTTACCGGATTGCCCGTTCTGTGACCGTTTGGCCTGCGAGCAACTACAGCTCCGCCCTCCACGGCGGATCGGCACCGGGACGGGACACCGTGATCGCCGCGCAGCGAGACGCGAAAGCCAGCGTCTTCTGGATCTCCCCGAACCCCCGTTCGAGCACGTGGGTGAGCAGGCCGGCCATGAACGAGTCTCCCGCCCCGATCGTGTCAGCGACTGTCGTCGGAGGCGCTTCGATGTGGGCCCGACCGTCCGCCGAGAGCGCGTCCGCGCCCGAATCGCCACGGGTGACCACGACCAGCCGCGGTCCAAAGGCGAACCAGCGCACGAGGACATCGTCGACCGAGGCCCCCGGGTAGAGCCATGCGAGATCCTCGTCGCTGGCCTTCACAACATCCGAGAGCGCCACGATCCGCTCGACCCGGGCGAGGGCGTCCTCGGGCATGAGGGCGGGGCGGATGTTGGGGTCGAACGAGACCAGTCCCGTCGCCGTCGCGAGTGCCGCCTCGACGCGCGCGGCCCCGGGATCGAGGGCCGCACCGATCGACCCGGTGTGCACGAGGTCGTACCCCCGCGCGTCGATGGGTGCGGGATCCCAGGCGATCCTGAAGTCGTAGCTCGCACCACCGTCGACGTCGATCGTCGCCTCGGCCACCGAGGTCGCGGCGGTCCCGACCGTGCCCCGAGTCGGGATCACGCCGCTCGCCACGAGATGGTCGGCGACCATCTGCCCGTGAACGTCGGTGCCGAACGCCGCGTGCAACATCGTCGGGATGCCGAGGCGTGCGAGCCCCACGGCGACATTGAGAGGGCTGCCGCCAGGAAGCGCGACGTCGTCCTGCCCCACGCGATGCACGATGTCGACGAGGGCCTCGCCAATCACGAGCGCGCCGGTCGAGCTGACGGGGCTCAACCAGCCTCCGCGGTGATCAGGTCGAGCAGGGAGGCCGCGCCGGTCTGGGCGGTCCAGAAGGCGGTCCGCTCGGCGTGCCGATCGGGGACGGCGCGTGAGATCGCATCCGGTCCCTCACCGATCACCATCGTGACCCGCGCCCCCGGCTTCGTAGCCGGCCAGGCACCCAGTGGGCCGCCATCCGGCGTACCGGTGCGCACGAACGCGGCGATCGTGGCGCTCACCCGATCAGCGAGCCCGCGCAGGGCTGGGTCGCTGAGCACTTCATGGCCGAGCAGGTCCGGAACGCCTGGGGCGTCGAGATTCCCGAAGAAGAATGGCAGTTCCGAGAGGTGGGCCGCCCCGACCCGCGTGCTGTGGGGACCGGCGACCACCGGGCTCTCGCGCACGAACTCGTAGGCGAAGACCGGATTGCCGGCCGTAGCGTGGGCGTCGGCGAGAGCCTGCGAGGGTACGGCCCAGGCTTGGTCGTTGATCACGGGGTAGTAGCTCTCGGCGGAGTCGACGTCGAGGTCCGCATAGAGGGCGAGGGCCTGGTCGGTAAGCACCTCATCCACGAGCAACCCGGTCAGCAGTTGGCGCGCGGGCACCGCCGGGATTCCGTCGGTGATCGACCAGAGCCGGTTCTCCTCCGCGTCGAAGCCGAGTAGCAGCGGCACGGCCGCGCCATCCCCCCGGCGCACGGCGTCGAGCGGTACCGCGGGCATCACGACCCCGTCAGCCACGAGGGGGAAGCCCCCGGCACTGAGGCCGAGCTCGCGCTGCACCTGCAGGATGCGCGCCGTCGACAGCGACCGCAACTGGGCGAGCACATCACCCGTCGAGTCAACCGAGAGGCCCGCCAGCGCGCGGGCACGGAAGGCCGTGGCGTCGGCGACTGAGGGAGTCATCCCGAGGTGCCCGCTGATCACCACCGCACCGTGGAACAGGCCGCGGGAGCCGGGCGCGACGAGGTGTGCGCACGCCGCGAGTCCGCCGGCCGACTGCCCCATGATCGTCACGCGTTCCGGGTCACCGCCGAACGCCGCGATATTGCGGGAGACCCACCGCAGGGCAGCGGTCTGATCCTGAAGACCGAGGTCGGAGTTCTGCGGATCGATGTCGCCGAACCAGAGGTTGCCCAACAGCCCGAGGCGGTAGGTGACGGTTACGACGACGAGCCCCTGCTCTCGCGCGAAACGACTGCCGTCAACCCAGGGACCGGTGCCGGACCCCCACACGAACCCGCCACCGTGGAACCAGACGAGCACCGGAGCGCCGTTCGTCGCCTCGGGCGGGGCCCAGACGTTGAGCTGAAGGCAGTCTTCGGAGAACTCGATGTCGGGCTGGTAGTAGTAGCCCTCGGTTCCCGGCAGTTGCCGCGGGAGCGGGTCGAGATCCTGGAGAGACACCGCACCCCAGGTCGTCGCATCGATCACTTCGACCGGTGCAGCGTCGACCGGGGGCGCGAAGCGCAGGTCTCCGCGCGGCGGCTCGGCGTACCGGATGCCTCGGAACACCGCCACGCCGTCCTCGCGAAGGCCGATCACGCGTCCGGCTGCGGCGGCGACCTCGATCCGGTCGTCAGATCCGGGCTGCAGGTGCGTCATGGCATCTCCTTCGATGTCGCCGGGTCGCCCGGCACGTCATGATTCGACCACGCATCAAACCGCAGCCAAAGTGGACTCGGAGCGCCCGATCGACCGGTTCGTGACCGATTGCCGGAGCCGCCGCAGGCGGGTCCGCGGTGTCAGAAGACCGCAGTGGGGGTCTGCTCGGGTTGGCGAGAGAAGTTTCAGCCGGCCAGGTTGGTCGCGGCACGCGCCACCGCCTCGCGCCGACGCACCTTGTTGGGCGCGATCAGTTCCTCGTAACGTGCGAGGACGTCGGCGGGAGCGGTGGCCGGGGACCCGGCGTTAAACGGCGGGTGAGGGTCGTACTCGAGTCGAAGCTGCACAGACTCTGCGGTCGGGTGATCGAACATCTCGCCGACCAGAGTCAGCGCGAAGTCGATCCCTGCGGTCACCCCGCCACCGGTCACCCGATTGCGGTCGACCACGACGCGCTCGTGGGTCGGGATCGCGCCAAAGGCACCGAGCATGTCCATGGCCGTCCAATGGGTGGCGGCGCGGTATCCCTTGAGGAGTCCCGCGGCGCCGAGCACGAGCGCTCCGGTGCAGACCGAGGTGACGTACCGCGCACCTTCGGCCTGTCGACGCACGAAGTCGAGCACCTCCTGGTCTTCGATGAGGGCGTCGGTGCCGTAACCGCCGGGGATGCAAATAACGTCGAGCTGCGGGCAGTCGGCGAACGTCACGGTCGGGGTGATCACCATGACTGCATCCGTCGAGACCGGCGTGAGGTCTTTCCAGATCAGGTGGATCTCGGCGCCCGGATCGGGGACGAACTGAGGCACCGCGGCGAACACCTGCAGCGGGCCAGTCAGGTCGAGTTGCGTCATGTTGGGGAACACGAGGAGACCGATTTGGATCGGCGTGGTCATGGGGTTCCTTCGGATTCTTTGGGATCAAGGTTTACGGTCGAAAGAGGATGGTCCGGAAGACTACATGCCGCAAAGCAGCGTTAACAGCTAGCTAGCTTTCAGCGGGCCAGTTCGGCTTCGATCTTGAGTGCGAGGTCACGGAGGATGACGACATCCATGTCTTCAGGATCGCGAGGGGCCGGGTCGCTCACGCTGAGGACTCCGATGAACTCGCCTCCCGGTGCCCGCAGCGGGTGCCCCGCGTAGAAGCGCACCCCGTCGCCGCGCCTCAACACGGCAAGGTCAAGCACCCGCGGATCGTTCCACGCGTCGCCGATCACCAGCGGGCGACCCTGGGCGACGGTCAGCTCGCAGAGCGAGGATTCACGCGGTAGCTCATCGTCCTTGCCGACACTCGCTTTGTGCCAATGGCGGTCGCCGTACAGCACGGTGAAGGCCGCGCTGCGCGTCTGGAACGTCGAACGTGCGAGACGCACAATCCGATCGAAACGCTCCTCAGGTTCGGTGTCGAGAATTTCCAGGCGCTCGACCGCGCGCGCTCGTTGAGCTTCGCTGGGAGGTGTCGGCCCGGCTAGGTGAAGATCGAAGTCGACGGATGCCGCAATCACTTCGCTCCAGAAGAGGTAGTGGCCGGCGCTCATGTATTCCCCAGACCGAGCGGGCTTCGGAAGGGGCACGAACCGGGCACCGAGGTCTTCGCAGACCTCGCGGGCCACCCCGTTGTATCCAGGGAGGATTCGCTTCATCACGGGTCGGCCGAATCCGTGCAGCCAGTTCAACGAGTCGACCGTCGGGATGCCCACGACAACGAGCACCCCGTCAGCTGGCATCCGGGTCCGTACGTCACCCACGAGCCTGACGAGAACCCGCCGCCACTCTTTCAGGTCCGCGGTGAGCGCCTCGTACGGCCCGAACGCGAGAACGCCCACCTGGGCCGAACCCCAGGGCAGGTCGTCGAGTCGCTCGCTCATCACTCGGGCGGTGAGCGCGGGAGAGAGTTCGCCGCGCACCGTCACTCCGCGCTGGAAGCGCCGGGAAAGGCTCCGCGCGAGGGTGCCCGGAAGCGCGAGTTGGTGGGTTGCCACGCCCCACCCCGAGAGCGGCCCCGACCCGAACACGACGCATTCGAGGGGAGAGTCACCGGGAGCGCTCGCGAACGCGCGGTCCTCGGGCCTGGGGATCCCGTCGAGTCGTCGGCCCTCCCATCGGTACCAGACGCGAAGCCCCGGACGCCACCACGATCCGCGCATGAGCTTCCCTCTCGGATCATTGAGTAAGGCGCTGACCGTCCCGGCTTTCGCTCAGGGTACTTCCAGAACGTCGGTATCGCTCGTGCCCTATTCGCGTGACACGATCGATGAATGCGCGAAGTCATCCATACCCCGCTCGTGTCTCAATCTGCTCTCTACAGTCAGGGCATCAAAGCGGGGGGTCACATCTATATCTCGGGCCTCGTCGGGATCGACGCGTCGACGGGAAAAATCGCAGGGACGACGATCCAGGATCAGATGCAGGCAGCATTGACCAACTGCAAGTCAGTCCTCGAGGCCGGCGGCGGCACACTCGAGGATGTCGTCGAGGTCGGGATTCTGCTCGCCGACCCCGACGATTTCGCCGGGATGAATGAGGTGTACGCCACCTGGTTCCCGACCGATCCTCCGGCGCGCTACGCCGCCAAACTGGGGGCTGTCATCCCCGGGGTTCTCGTCTCGGTGAGGATGACAGCCGTCATCGGTTAGGCCGGCTGCTCCACGCTTGCTACCGAATCGCGGTGCGGCAACCTCCAGTTGGGCCGCACGAAGTGGCAGGTGTAGCCGTTCGGGTACTTCTCCAGGTAGTCCTGGTGCTCGTCTTCCGCTTCCCAGAAGGCGCCAGCCGGCTCGACCTCGGTGACAACCTTGCCGGGCCAGAGGCCGGAGGCATCCACATCGGCGATCGTGTCGAGAGCAACCTGGTGCTGCTGGTCGGTCGTGTAGTAGATCGCCGAACGGTAGCTACGTCCGCGGTCGTTGCCTTGACGATCCCGCGTCGACGGGTCGTGCACCTGGAAGAAGAACTCGAGGATGTCGCGGTACGAGATCACCGATGGGTCGAACACGATTTCCACGGCCTCGGCGTGGTCGCCGTGGTTGCGGTAGGTCGCGTTCGGGGTGTCGCCACCCGAGTAGCCGACGCGGGTCGAGATGACACCCGGGCGACGACGCAGCAACTGCTGCACGCCCCAGAAGCATCCACCCGCCAGGAGTGCGGTCTCTGTCGTGGTCATGGTTACGCCTCCATAGTCGTGGTCGGGGTGGTGAACAGGCTGAGGTAGTCACCGTAGCCCGCAGCCTCAAGCTCCGGGACGGCGATGAAGCGAAGGGCGGCGGAGTTGATGCAGTACCGCATCCCGCCATCCTCGACGGGGCCGTCGTCGAACAGGTGACCCAGGTGGCTGTCGCCGTTGGCTGAGCGCACCTCGGTGCGCTTCATCCAGAGGGTGCGATCGGTCTTCTCGACGACGTGGGCCTTCTCGATCGGGCGGGTGAAGCTCGGCCAACCCGATCCGCTGTCGAACTTGTCGGTCGACGAAAACAGCGGCTCGCCCGACACGACATCGACGTAGATGCCGTCTTCGTGGTTGTTCCAGAACTCGTTGCGGAACGGAGGCTCAGTGGCATCCGTCTGCGTTACCGCGTACTGGTTCGGGGTGAGCGCTGCGATGGCAGCGGCATCCTTGCGGTACTCGGTGGTGGTCATGATTTTCTCCTCATGAGTCGCTGGCTGCGGCTCTCATAGGGGTACAACTACTGCTCGCGGCTGAAAGTTCCCGCACGAGGGCACAACTTGGATCCGCGCGGAACTGTTCAGGATCCGCTCGTCGCAGACCTGGCTGCGGTCACGCGGTCGGCGGCACTCGACGCTCGGATGACGACCGCGACGACCCCCGAGACAAACGCGACCACAGCACCGAGGTCGACGAGCGGCACGGCGAGCCCGATCACGCTGCAGGCGAGCGCAACCACGAACGCGATGGCCGCCGGAGCAACGCCAGCTGCATGGCCCGCCCGCCAAGTCGCGTCGGTGCGCATCACGCTGCGGATCCGAATTCCCCAGAGGTGATTGAGCCGGATCGCCCCGCGGCTGGCCGCGACGCAGGTCACCGCGAGAAAAAGCAGGAGCCCGGTAAAGACCCACACGATCGCGGGGAGTGAATTCATGGGGGGAGCCTACGCTCAGGCCTGCGTACCGAAATCAGCGACTGCGTCGACCGAACAGCCCGCCGAACACGGCATGCAGCAGCGGGAGCCCCGATACCGACATGAACACAGTGCCGAGGACGACATCCGTCGGTCGGAGCAGGATGCCGCCCACCAGTAGTCCGGCGAAGACGATCGCCGACACGGCCCGGGCGATCAGTCGTTCGATCCGACGGAGGCGGAGGTCGAGTTTCGGGGTATTGACCTCGAGGTCGCCGTTGTCGAGACGCGTGGCGAGGTCGTCGAGGCGGCGGGGAAGGCCGATCGTGATGCCGACGATCGAGGCCGCCTCGCGAGCGAACGACCCGATGACGCCGCCTCGCTCGTCAAGCAACAGTTTCGCCGCGTACGGCTCGACCGCGTTCCAGATGTTGAAGTCGGGATCGAGAGTGCTGCTCAACCCTGAGGTGAGGGATGACGCCCGGATGACGAGCAAGAAGTTTTCGGGCAGTTGGAACGGCAGATTTCGCACGGTCTCGCCGAACTCCTCGGCGAACTTCAGCATTTCGCGAGGGTCGACCTGCTGAAGGGCGGTGAACGCGATGCCGCCGAACCGGGCGAACAGGGCGTTCATGACCTTCTCAAGTTCGCGCGTGTCGGCTGACGGCAGCAGCACCCCCAGATCGCGCATGCTCGCCACCAGCCGTCGGCCGTCACGCGCGGCGAGCGGGATCAGGGCTTGTTGCAGACCGCGTCGAAGGTCGGCGGGGATCTCGCCCATCATCCCGAAGTCAACGAAGGTCAGCGTGTAGCCGCCGCCGGGGAGCGGGGTGACGAAAATGTTGCCGGGATGAGCGTCGCCGTGAAAGAACCCGTGCACGAACAACTGGTCAAACATCACGGTCGCGAACTCCGTGGCGACGTGCGATGGGTCGATGCCGGCGGCGCGGAGAGCATCCAAATCGTTGATCTTGATCGCGCTCACGTCTTCGAGGGTGAGTACGCGACGGGTGGTGCGTTCCCACGCGATCCCGGGAACCCGCACCCGCGGATCCCCGGCGAACTGCTCGGCGAATCGGTCGGCGTTCTGCGCTTCGTGCAGGTAGTCGATCTCTTCGAGGCTGGTGCCCGCGAATTCCTCGGCGAGCGCCGGCAGGTCGACCCGACTCGAGATGATTTTCACCCGACTCAACGCACGCGCCACTCGTCGAATCGCCGCGAGGTCAACGCCGACGATCATCTCGATGCCGGGGCGCTGCACCTTCACGACGACGTTTGCCCAGCCGGTGTCGGCAGCGGCATCCGCTGTCAACGTCGCGCGATGCACCTGGCCGAGCGATGCGGCCGCCATCGGGATCGGGTCGAAGCTGGCGTAGGCGTCTTCGAGCTTCAGCCCGAGTTCAGCCTCGGCGAGGGCACGGATCGCGTCGAATCTCTCGGGGTTGACCTCATCCTGAAGGCCCTCCAGTTCCCGCGTGACCTCGGGCGGCAGCACGTCGAGTCGGGTCGAGAGAAACTGCCCGACCTTGATCATCAGGCCACCGAGATCGGTCGCCAGCCGGTGGAAGTTACGCGCCATCCGCCGCCAGCGGTTCGTGCGCCCGCGTGCGGCGAGACTGCTCAGTCCAACGCGCGGGAGGACGAGTTCGAACCACCAGTTCTGAACCATGTAGCGCGTCGCGAAACGCAGGATGCGGCGGTAGCGGACGCGACCTTTCCGGGCGCTCACCGCAGGGCTGGTCACCCCTGCACTATTCACCCTTGGGCGAGGATCGCGTAAACCTTGCGACGTGCCTCGTCGAGCACCGCGACAGCCTCATCAATCTGAGCGGGGCTTCCGCTGGTGGCGACCTGTGCGGCGGCTTGCGCGAGTTTCGCCCCCGCCTTCGGGATGGTGCCCGCGTGCGCGGCGGCGCGCATCCCCGGCATCTCCCACGGAGCCGAACGCTCGAGTGCGGCTTCGGCTTCGGCACGGCCCGCGTCGGTGAGCGAGTAGGTCTTCTTGCCGCCCGACTCGTCGGCGGTCACGAGTCCCTCATCGGCGAGCAGTTGCAGGGTGGGGTAGACGGAGCCCGGGCTCGGCTTCCACATCCCGTGGCTGCGATCTTCGATCGCCCGGATGATCTGATACCCGTGCATCGGCTCTTCGACGAGGATCGCGAGCACGGCAGCCCGCACATCGCCGCGACCCATGCGGGTGCCGATCTTCTGTTCGAACGACCCGCGCAACTGGTTCAGGGTGTCCCAGAGACCCGTCGCCGCTCCCGCGAACGGACTGCCTGCGTATGACTCGGCCATGACATCCTCCTTGGTTCGCGATGCGCGAACGATACTTAACGATACATCGTTCAGATGGGGCTCTATCTAGGGCTCCGCGGCGTGGACGGGCCTCTATATTGAGGGCATGTCCCGTCGGCTGCTCGTTGCGCTATTCGCCGTGCTCGCCGCAGCCGTGCTGGTGCTCGCTGGGTTCCAGATCGCGACCGGGCTTGCCGGCCAGGAGGGTGCAACCGGGCCGGCCGGACCGCAGGGTCCCGCCGGTCCGCAAGGCGTCCCGGGCACCGCCAGCCCCGCACCTACCGTGACGGTGACGGGAATTCCAGGTGCGACCGGTGCGACCGGGCCGCGAGGTGCCGCCGGCGCCGCAGCCCCGACCCTGCCCCCGATCGACGGAGGCCGGTACTTCTTCCAACTGGACATCTTCGCCAACAGCCTCATCCAAATCCCGACCTCGAACGTGGCGTTCGACAGCACGACGATCGCATCTCGCTACCTGGCCGGCACGACCGCCTTGCTCGACGCGAACGGCGACCCGGTGGGCACCTTCTCGGCGACATTCTTGTCATTTCGGGATGCGGACGGCAACACGACCATCATCGAGAACCACCTCACGACAAACGCCGGACTGATCGTGACCTGGTCGACCACGGCTTCCACCGCCGACCTGCAAACCAACACCGTCCTGAGCGCCGTCGCGACGGAGAGCATCGTGACCGTCACCACGAAGGCAGGATCGTCGATCTACTTCGGGCACAGATTCGACCTCGTGGTCACCGCCGACGGCAACGAGATCGCGTTCCGCTTCAACCCCGCATCCTGAGCCGGTGTCGCAACCCCCTGAGAATGGGACCGTGACCCGCGCCTTCGCCATCCTCGGTGCGCCCACCGACGCGCACGTGCACCTGGGTCTCGTCGATCGGGACCCCGTCGCGCACTCGGTTCTCGGTCGTGTCGTGGATCTCGGCGGATCGCTGTCAGCACCTCGGCTCATTCACGGGGACGCCGGCATCCCTCCTCTGCGTGTCGAGTTCGCCGGACCGTTCCTCACCCCGGTCGGCGGGTACCCCTCGGACCGTGACTGGGCGGACCCGTCGTGGGTGCGCGAGATCCCCGACGCTGCGGAGGCCGGCCGGGTAGTCGATGAACTGGCGGATGCCGGGGTCACGCTGGTGAAGATCGCGAGCAACGCGGTCGCGGGTCCGACTTTCACCGCTGAACTGCTGGCCGCGATCGTGACGCGCGCCGATGCGCGGGGGCTCCCGACGGTCGTCCACGTCGAAGGGCCGGGTGAGGCGGGGCGAGCACTCGAGGCCGGGGCGACGTACCTCGCGCACGCACCCTTCAGCGAGCTCCTCTCCGCGGACGAAATCGCCGAGCACGCCGCCCGCGTCACCTGGATTTCGACCCTCGCGATCCATCCCGCCGCGTCGACCGAACGCGGGGTCGCCGTCGAGAACGTCACCGCGTTCCGGGCGGCAGGGGGACGCCTCCGTTACGGCACCGACATGGGCAACGGCCCGACACCACTGGGACTCAACCTTGACGAGTTGGATGCTCTCCGCGATGCCGGGCTGACGACACCCGAGCTGCTCGAGGCACTCGACCTGGCCGACATCCACGACCCCGCGTCGCGGCTCATGGTCGTCGACGGCGAAGGCGACGACCTCGACTTCGCCTCAGCGCGCCTGCTCACCCCAATACTTCGGGAGGAACTTGATGTCCGATCTTCGTGAGCGCGCCGCCGAACTCGACGCCGCCGACCCGCTGCACGCGCACGTCGACCGGTTCGTCCCCGCCGCCGGGGTGCGCGCCTACCTCGACGGCAACTCGCTCGGCCGGCCGCTGTCATCCACGGTCGATCGCCTCGGTGACTTCGTGCGCGACGACTGGGGCACGCGGCTCATCCGTTCCTGGGACGAGGGCTGGATGGAGCGCCCCTTCGAACTCGGCGACCGCATCGCGCGACTCACCCTCGGAGCCGCCGCGGGGCAGACCCTGGTTGCCGACTCGACGACGGTCCTTCTCTACAAGCTGCTGGATGCCGCGGCCGGCGCCCGCGCGGATCGTCACGAGATCGCTATCGAGTCGACAAACTTTCCGACCGACCGCTTCATCGCGCACGCTGTCGCCGAGCGGCGCGGGATGACCCTGCGCTGGATCGACGCAGACCCTGTCACGGGTGTCTCACCGGAGCAGGTCGACCGGGCGGTCGGCGAGCAGACCGCCGTCGTGCTCCTGAACCACGTCGACTACCGGTCAGGTTCGATCGCAGACCTCACCGCGATCACCGCACGCGTGCACACCTCGGGCGCTCTGATGTTGTGGGATCTCTGCCACTCCGCCGGCGTCGTGCCGGTCGATCTCGACGCCGCTGACGTTGACCTCGCCGTCGGCTGCACGTACAAGTACCTCAACGGCGGACCCGGCTCCCCCGCCTTCGGCTACGTGGCCGCGCGCCACCAAGAAAACTTGCGCCAACCCATCGAAGGCTGGATGGGCGCGGGCAACGTGTTCGCGATGGCCCGCGAATACACCCCCGCGGCCGGGATGCGGCGCTTCCTCAGCGGCACGCCACCGATCCTCGGGATGCTCGCGATCGACGACATGCTCGACCTCATCGAAGAGGCGGGCGTGGATGCCATCCGCGCGAAGTCGATCTCACTCACCTCGTTCGTCGTCTCGGCCGCCGACGAGCTGCTTCCCGGCGTGCGACTGCTCAGCCCTCGCGATGCCGCCCTCCGCGGCGGGCACGTCACCTTGGGCCACCCCGACTTCGAGTCGGTCGTGCGCACCCTGTGGGGCGAGGGCATCATCCCCGATTTCCGTTACCCCGACGGCCTGCGCCTCGGCCTCTCGCCGCTCAGCACCACCCACGCCGAAGCGCTCGAGGGAGTGCTCGCTATTCGGGATGCCCTCGGCGCGTGACCTCGGCCGCTGACCTCGGGTGCTGACAGTCGCGGAGGTCGCGGGTATCGTCGGCGGCATGTGCCGGAACATCCACGTACTCCACAACTTCGAGCCCGCCGCATCTGACGACGAGGTGCACGCCGCTGCCCTGCAGTTCGTGCGCAAGGTCAGCGGATCGACGAAGCCGTCGAAGGTCAACACCGAAGCCTTCGACCGCGCGGTCGCCGAGATCGCGCACGTGACGCGACACCTGCTCGAGGATTTGGTCGCCGTCGCGCCGCCGAAGGACCGCGACGTTGAGGCGCAGAAGGGGCGCGACCGGTTCGAGAAGCGGATGTCGCGCGAGGTCAGCATCCGCACCGCGAGCTGACGGTCAGGGTGCGACGAGCGGGAGAAAGATCTCGTCGACAATCTCCGCGATGCTGTCGTCGGGCACGGGTTCGAGCGTGAGCATCAGTTCATGCAGAAAGAGGTCGAACGCCACCCGCCGGGTTCGCGGGGTGAGTTTCGCTGGGTCGATCTCTCCGCGATCGATGGCGCGTGCGAGCATCTGATCAACGGCTTCGCCTCTCGCTTGCATCAGCCCCCGGCGCAGTTCCGTGAGGTTGGTCCCCGCGTCGCTGTAGAAGGCGCCCAGTCGGGTGATGAGGACCAGGCCCTGCTGGGCCCGTGATCCGTTCGCAAGCTTCATGAACGCGATCAGGTCGCCCCGCACGCTGCCCGTGTCGGGAATCTCGAGCGACTGCTGAAACGCCCGGCTCGCGATCGCCGCCTTGACCAGATCCGGCTTGGTGGGCCACCGCCGGTAGAGCACCGCCCGACTGGTGTGCGCTCGGACGGCGACGGCGTCGATCGTGAACGAGTCGTATCCCTGCTCGACGAGTTCGTCCCATGCCGCGTCAAGGAGGGCGGTCTGCAACTCGGCACCGTGTCGACGGCGCTGCGGTTCGGGAACGTCGCTAAGAGACATTGTGTTTCCTCCACCGCCAGTCTATGGTGAACGGAAGATACACACTGTATCTAGAACCGGAGTGATGTCATGGCAGAGAAAGTCACCATCGAGCCAGCCGTGTGGCGCACGATCTGGGCGGTGATGGTGGGCGGAATCGCGGTGCTGCTCGACACCACAATCGTCGCGGTGGCGCTGCACTCGCTCGCGGCCGACCTGAAGGTATCGGTGGCGACAATCCAGTGGGTCAGCACCGGATACTTGCTCGCATTGGCGGTCGCAATGCCGGTTACCGGTTGGGCGCAACGCGCGATCGGGGCGAAGCGGTTGTGGCTCATCGCCCTGACCCTGTTCCTGGTCGGATCGATTCTCAGCAGCCTCGCCTGGAACGCGGAAAGCCTCATCGCCTTCCGAGCCCTGCAAGGTGTCGGCGGCGGCGTGATGATGCCTCTGATGGGCACGATCGTGGTGCAAACGGCCGGCGGAAAGAACATCGGCCGGATCATGTCGATCGTGGGCCTCCCCGTTGTCCTGGCCCCGATCCTGGGTCCACTTCTCGGGGGTCTGATCCTGCAAAATCTGGACTGGCCGTGGCTTTTCTGGGTCAACGTTCCCGTCTGTATCGCCGGCCTGGTCCTTGCGGCCCTGTTTCTGCCGAAAGACAACGGCCTCACCAAGACGCACTTCGACCTCGTCGGCTTCCTGCTCCTCGCGCCCGGACTGGTCGCCGTTCTCTACGGACTCAGCAACGCGGGCAAAGAAGGTGCCTTCACCCGGTTCGACGTCGATGGGCCACTCATCGGAGGGCTGATCCTCGTCGCCGCGTTCACGATGTGGGCGCTCCGACACAAAGGCCGCGCCCTGCTCGACCTGCAGTTGCTCAAATATCGGCCACTGTCCTCCGCAGCGACCGTCCAGTTCTTCGCCGGCCTTTCGCTATTCGGAGCGATGCTCCTCGTTCCTCTCTACTTCCAGGAACTCCGCGGCACCACCGCACTGAACGCTGGTTTGATCCTCGCCGCCCAGGGCGCCGGAGCTCTCGCGACCCGGTCCTTCATCGGCCGACTCACCGACAAGGTGGGGCCTCGCTGGCTGGTTGTTGCCGGATTCGCGCTCGTCCTGATCGGCACCGTGCCCTTCGCGTTCGCCAACACCAGCACCAGCTGGGTGCTGCTCATCGCCACCCTGTTCGTCCGCGGTATCGGTCTCGGCACCGTCACCGTCCCCCTGAGAACCGTCGGAGTTCGAGGTCTGCCCCGGGCAGATGTCCCCGACGCGAGCATCATTTCGCTGGTCTCACAACAGATCGGCGGCTCGTTCGGCGGCGCCATCCTCGCCATCATCCTCACCGGCACCACCGCGGCCGCGATCACCGCCGGCAGCCAGAGCGCTCTCGTCGGCTCCTTCCAGCAAGCCTTCTGGTGGACCAGCGGATTCACCGCCCTCGGAGTCGCCCTGGCTTTCCTCCTGCCGTCCACCATCCCCGTCGCACCCACCGGCATCGAGCAAAAGGGAGAACACGCATGACACCCGCACCGCACTACCCGATCGCCATCATCGGGGGTGGCCTCGGCGGCCTCACCGCCGCAGCCGTCCTGCACCGAAACGGAATCGCCTCGACCGTGTTCGAACGGGAGGTGAGCCGCAGTGTCCGAACCCAGGGCGGGATGCTCGACATCCACCGGGATAGCGGCCAGCTCGCACTTCGGGCGGCCGGGCTCTTCGACGCCTTCCTCAGCCGCATCGAGGAGGGCGCGGAGGCGATGCGGATCCTCGATAAACAGGGCAACGTCCTCCGGGAGGAGCCTGACCGCGGCGACGCCGGTCGACCCGAAATCGACCGCGGTACCCTTCGGGATCTGCTCCTCGACTCGCTGCCGCCCGGTACCGTGCGGTGGGGAAGCGCCGCCACCGGCGCCACGGCTGTCCCCGACAGTCCAGGCCGTCACGAAGTGACCCTCGCCGACGGCACGACCTTCACCACCGACCTGCTCGTCGGTGCCGATGGCGCGTGGTCGAAAATTCGACCCCTCGTCTCAGATGCCCGGCCCATCTACTCCGGAATTTCGTTCATCGAGGCCGACCTGCATCACGCCGACATCGACCACAAGTCCGAGGCGGAGGCAATGGGCGGTGGCATGCTCTTTGCGCTCGGCGGCGACACGGGGATCATGGGGCACCGCGAACCGGACGGCAGCCTGCACGTCTACCTCGGGCACCGCTGCGACGAGACCTGGATCGACAGCATCGACTTCACCGATGTGACCGGCGCGCGAGCACAAATCCTCGAGTTGCTCGACGGCTGGAGCGACAACCTCCGCGGCCTCATCGAACACGCAGACACTCCGCTCATCCCGCGACGGATCCACGCGCTGCCGGTGGGGCACGCATGGGCGGCCCGACCCGGCGTGACTCTGCTCGGTGACGCCGCCCACGTCATGTCCCCGTTCGCCGGCGAGGGCGCCAATCTCGCCATGTTCGACGGATCCGAACTCGCCCGGGCGATTGTCGAACATCCCGTCGACGTGGGTGCAGCGATCACCCAGTACGAGACAGACATGTTTCCGCGATCGGAGGCATCGGCAGCTGAGTCGGCGGAAAGCCTCGAGGTGATCTTCGCCCCGGATGCTCCCCAAGGTCTGCTCGATATGTTCGCCAGTTTCGGGCCGCCCGACAGCCAGTCCCCCCCGGAGTGACCGACGGGCGAAGGCTTGTACATTGTTGATCGACATTGCAGCGGACGCTGTCGGCTCGGACGAAAGGCGCATCGCGTGAAGGTGTTGGTGATCGCCGGCGCATCGGGCGAATCGGGTCAGGCTGTTGCGCGGAAGTTCTCCGCGGACGGGTGGAAGGTCGTCGCGCTCGGGTCGAATGCCGAAAGGCTTGAGCCCGTTGAGGCGGACGAGCGCACCGTCGTCGATCTTCGTGACGCGGCCGCGACAAGCCGAGTGGCGAAGGACGTCGTCGACCGCTGGGGGCGAGTCGATGGCGTCGTGCACCTCGTCGGAGGATGGAGCCCGGGGCACGGCGACGCGACACTGTCCAAGCTGCTCGACGCCAACCTGGTGACGCTTCGCAACAGCAGCATGGCGTTTTGGGATGCGCTCGTCGCGAGCGGCGACGGACGACTGGCGATGGTCTCGAGCTCCGTCGTCGATCGCCCTGTCTGGCGCGAAGCTAACTACGCGATCTCCAAGGCCGCGGCGGAGACCTGGATGCACTCCTTCTCGCGCAGCTGGGGCCGAGAGGCCACCGCCGCCGCCGTGATCTTTCGGGTGAAATTTCTCGGCGATGGCAAAGGCGGAACACCGGTCTCGGCTCTCGCGGACGCGTGCGCGAGCTTGTGGGAGAAGTCGGTCACTGAACTCAACGGCGCCACGATCGACTTAGCCGCACAGGGCTCGCTGTAGGTGCGCTTCAGGAGGCTCAGACGCCGTAGAAGCGCGACGCCGTGCGCCAGGACAGCTGTTCGCGCTCCGCTGGGCTGGCGGCCAGCTCATCCAGCACCATCGACAGCCATCGGCCCGGGGCCAGCCGTCGGGGCAACATCGACGAAACCGGCCAGTCGCTGCCCACCATCGCCCGGTCAGCGCCGAAGGCGTCGAGCGCGACCTCGAGCCACGGGCGAGCTGCGGAAACCAGTTCCTGGTCGTCCCCCAGCTCCGGGGGCATCCCTGACAGCTTCACGCTGACCTGCGGCAGGGCGGCGAGAGCGCGGAGGTCCCGCTCCCAGGTTCCGTCATCACCCGTCGCGACCGGCGGCTTGGCGAGGTGATCGAGCACAACGGGCAGCTCCGGCACGTTCTCTAGCAGCGCGGTCAGGGCGCTGAGCTGGTGGTGTCGGATGCACGCATCGAACGGCAGTCCCGTCGACGCGAGCGCACGCAAGCCCTCAAGCAGGCCGGGGTCCTCGAAGAACGACAGCGGCTCATCCTGCAGCAACCGGCGGATGCCGACGGTGCGGCCCGCGTCCCGCAGCGCCGCCAGCTCGCTGACGACCGCGCTGCCCCGCTCGAGCGACGCGTGGGCGACGACGCCGAGCAACTCAGGCCAGCCGAGAGACTCGGCCCAGGCCACCTCGTCGGCCTTGCCCGTCGGACCTGCCTCGACGAAGATGACACCGGTGGTTGCCGGCGCCTCGGCCTGGTATTCGGCCGGAAGGTAGGGGCGATCCAGCTCACCCTCCAGCCAGGAGTACTCCAGAACCGTCGGATCCCAGATGTGCACATGGCTGTCGATGAGGCGGTGGTTCATCGGACGACCATATCGGTCGGCGCATCGGCGACGAGGTGGAGACCAGCACGGGGTGACCTCACGTGCGGTCCCTCGGACACTGCCCCATTGACCATGAGCTGGTTGGTGATGATGGCATCCTCGTCGATCGTGATGCCGTTGCCGGGAAGGTCCCCGAGAACGACACCGCCGTCGATGAACTCCTGCTCGACCGAGACGCCGAACGGCGAGCCGAGATCCTGCACCTCGGCTGAGAGGTGATTCGGCACGGCGGCCGCGGCGTGCGCGACCGCCGGATTCGCCGTCAGGCCGACCGGACTGATGGGGAGGTCGCGGGAGTGGGCGGCATAGGCAACCCGCAGGAAGTGCGTCACGCCCCATACGCACCCGACCTGCACAATGTCGACCGCGCCGCGATCGAAGAGGGGAGCGAACTGTTCCAGACCGGTGAGGTTCTCACCGGTCGCCACGGCGGCACGGATTGCGGTGCCAAGGCGCGCGTGACCCGCGGCGTCCCAGCGCCGCAACGGCTCCTCGATCCAGGTCAGGTCGCGATACCGCTCAATCGCGGTGACGTAGCGCACGGCCTGCTTGAGGTTCCACGATTCGTTCGCGTCCAGCATCACCGCCGGAGTGACCCTGTTTCCACTCAGCGCGTCGGCGACGATTCCCAGGCGTCGGATGTCGCCATCCAGATCACGGCCGCCCTTGAGTTTTCCGCTGGTGAAGCCTCGGTCACCCATCGCGCGGTACCAGGTCGCGAGCTGGTCATCGTCGAGGGCGATGTCGAGACCAGACGCGTAGCCGCTCACGAAACGGTCGCGTGCACCGAGCAGCCGCCACAGCGGTTCGCCGGCGAGTTTGGCCTTCAGATCCCACAGCGCCGCATCCAGCGTTCCGATACCCCCAAACGTCGCACCCGAGTGTCCGGCTTTGAACACGCGGGCGAGCATGCGGTCGTAGAGAGCGGTCACGGCGCGAGGGTCTTCGCCTTCGATCGCCGGAAATAGTCGGTCGATGTCCTGGTGGGACCCGATGCCGACGCCTTCGATACCTTCGTCGGTCTCGAGGATGACGATCGAACCGAGCTGATGCCCGGATCTGTAAACCCGTTCACGTCTCCGACAGGCCGGCCCCAGTCACGGAACGTCCGCAGACAGCGGTAGCCGGTGATTTTCATAAATCGCTCTTCCTAGGTGGTTGTGGCGGATGCGGTCGGCGGCGACCCCGAACCAAGGCCGCCGCCGACCGGTCCTTGGATGTCTCGATGCCTTCTCGGTGACGTCACCGGAGGCATCAGGACACCCAAGTCAATGGGTCAGGTCTTCAGTTGATCAAGCCACGTCGAGGCGGGCGGGACAAGGTGTTCCAGTTCGTCCCAAACAGCATCCGGGATCTGCCTCCCGGCCGACGCGATGAGACTCGAAATCCATGGCGGCGATCGCCTGAAGGAGTTCGCGACTAGCCGGCTGGTACGAGTAATTCGTCGATTGGCCGGGGCGCGCCAGGATTCCGCCGCCGTAGACGGCCGCATTCAGAACTCCCACCCCGAGCTCGACCGCGCGAGTGAAGAGATCGTCTGCGCTGCGATCGACCAGGGTGAACCGGTTGTGGCACAAGATCACATCGAACACACCCAGGTCGAGATACCGGTGCAACAGTCTGGTGTTACCCGTCGCAACCCCGATGGCATCGGCGAGCCCTTCGTCACGGATCTGAACGAGTGTGTCGACGGCGCCCCCCGCGGACGTCATGTACTCGAAGTCGAACGCGTCCGGGTCATGCAGGAAGAGCAGGGGGACCCGCTCCATGCCGAGCCGCTCCAAACTTTCCCGGAATGACTCGCGCACCCGGCTCGCGGAGAAGTCTTCTCCCGAACGGTCGACCTTCGTGATGACTAAGAAGTCATCGGGAACTCCCCCGGCTGACGCGATCGCCTTTCCGATTCGACGCTCGCTGCCCCCGTCGCTGTAGTTGTTGGACGTATCGATGGCACGGATGGGACTTCGCAGGAGCGCGCGGACGAAGTCCACGGCCGCCGATTCGTCGACGTCGTAGCCGTAGAGATGAGGCATCGAGCCCAGCGGCGACGCTCCCGCGATGATGGTCGAGGTGGATAGCGGCGTCTGTCCGATCCGCCGGTACCAGCCCCTAGGCATCCGGCGTTGCCGTCTTCGCGAGAACCTCGATCTGCACGGCCTGCGAGCCATGATCGATCGCGAATCGGTATCGGCCGCGTTGCACGCGCTCGACCATGCCCGCCGAATCCGGGCCGGCCGCATCCGTCGGCACGCCCGCCGAGGCGAGCACGTCGTCAAGCAGCTTGCCGGTGAGGGTGCGGTCGGGCAGCGTCGCGACATACCAGGCGTTCGCGCGCCGCGTGATGGCGGCACCCCCCGCGAGGTTGCCAGACGCGAACACCGAGAGCACGTCCGCATCCGACACCCGTAGGTATTCGCTGAACAGTGCTCCCGTGCCCGCCAGCTCACCCTCGAGCGCGACCGTCGGCGGTGCGTCGGTGGCATCCTTCCGGAGGTCCGGGGGCGCGAGCGGAGCGAACTCCTCAATGCTCACGCCGAGCGTCGCCTGCAGCGATCCGAGGTAGCCGCCCGCGGTGATGTGCATCGCCTCATCGACGATGCCGGTCTGGAACGTCACGACGAGATGGCCACCGCGATCCGCGTAGGCGGCGAGGTTGTCGAGTGCTGCCGGGCTTCGACCGACGAGGTGACGAACGCGGTGGAGACCACGACGTTTCGGGTGCCGCTTTACCTGGCCACAGGCCACGACAGGCTTCCGACCGACTCAACGCCCGGCGGTCTTTTCCCCGTGTTGCGGCACCTCGCCGATCTCGGGCACCGCGATGTCGTGCACATAGCCGGCCCACGCGACTGGGTGGGGGCGCGCAACCGCGTTCGCGAGTACGAGGCGGCAGTCGTCGAGTTTGGCCTTCGCTCTCGAGGCGTCATCCACGGCGATTGGTCCTCCCGCTCCGGTTATGAAGCGATCGCATCACTGCCGACCGAGCTACCCGCGACGGCGTTTGTCGCAGCCAACGATCAGACGGCGCTCGGTGCCATGCTCGCCCTCAGCGAGCGCGGCCACCGGGTACCCGACGACGTGAGCGTGACGGGGGTCGACGACACCCCGGAAGCGGCGTATTTCTCGCCGCCACTCACGACCCTTCGGCTCGACTTTGCCGCCCAGGGCAGGGATGCGGTGCTGCAACTGCTCGCGCGCATCGACGGCATAGCGCCCCCGCCATCGCAGGCACGACCCCCCGAACTGATCGTGCGTCGGTCGACCGGCCCAGTACCTCAGACCGCGACTGCATGACCGCCATCTCCATTGCACAACTTCCGCATCCGCTCACGAGTGAGGAGGGCGACCACGCATCAGTTGTACAGTCCGACGCGAACGCAGTGACCCTCGTCGCGAAAGCGGGGGACGACCTCTTCGCGGACCCAAGCGGTGACGGTCTCGTCAACACGGCGAGCCTCTTCACCTGTGAAGTTACGGGCGACTTCCAATTCAGCGCCCGAATCAGGGTGACATTCAGGGCAAAGTTCGATTCTGGTGCGCTGGTCGGATATTTCAATGACGAAGCGTGGTTCAAGATCTGCGCAGAGGTAGATCCGCTCGGGCAGAAGCGGGTGGTCACGGTCGTCACTCACGGGCGATCGGATGACGCAAACAGCACGTTTCTGGTCAAGGAAGACGTTCTCTTACGGATCGCTCGCACAGGCAAGACGTTCGCGCTTCACGCCTCGAACGATGGTCGCCGGTGGGACCTCGTTCGCTACTTCACGCTCAATCAGAACAACGACGTTGCGCTCCATATCGGGATTGCCGCGCAGTCGCCGGCCGGCGAAGGGACGAGCGTGGTGTTCTCAGATTTCCGGTGGCAGGAGACTGGGCTCCAGGACTCCCGTGACGGCAGTTAGCTCCCGCCTTCCGCTCACTCAACTGTGGCACCCGCCGTCAGGCCGGTGACGAGGAAGCGCTGCGAGAACATGAAGATGATCAGCACCGGCGCGACGGAGAGGAGGATCGCGAAGGCCAGCTGGGGAGAGCTGAGACCCCGGGTCAAGTCCGCCAGGCCAATCTGCACAGGCACCCTCGTCGACCCGGTTTCCATGATGAAGGGGAGGAAGTAGTTGTTCCAGTTCCCGACGAAGTTGAAGAAACCGACCAGGGCGATGACGGGGGCCGCGAGGGGCATGGCGATCCGCAGGAGGACAGCGAACTCCCCCGCGCCGTCGATGCGGGCGGCGTCGAGAAGGTCGCGCGACACCGTCGTGGAGAAGTAGATGTATGCCAGGTAGACGCCGAAGGGAAAGAAGGAGAACGGCAGGATCACCGCGAGCGGCGAATTGATGAGGTGAACGGTCGCGAGTTCGAGGAAGATCGGAAGCGCGAGGGCGGTGCTGGGAATGAGCATGACCAGGAGCGTCGTGATGAGCAGGGCGCGACGGCCTCTGAAGTCGGTCATCGCGAGCGCGTAGCCCGCGGGGATCGTCACGAGGATCGTGATCACCAGGGCGACTCCCGAGTAGAGCACCGAGTTGCCGAGCCAGACCCAGATGATGCCGTGCTGGTACCCGGTGAGATGGATCCAGTTCTGCGCGAGCTGGTCGAACGACCCGAAGCTGAGCGGAAGTTCGCCGCCTAGGCCATTGAGCTGCGAGGTGCTCTTCGTCGATGCCAGCAGAAGCCACGCCACGGGCAATGCGAAGAACACCGTGAAGAACGCGACGATGGCAAACGCGAGCACGCGTCCCAACCAGCGGCTGGGAGCCAGTCCTGCGCGGACGACGCGCAGATTGCTTCTCACAGCGTTGCTTCTCACCGCCACTCACGACCCTTCGGCTCGATTTCACCGCCCCGGGCTGGGAACCCTGAGTTCCCGGTCTTTCCTTGGCGGTACCGGTGGGATTTGAACCCACGGTGGGCTTTCACCCACACAACTTTTCGAGAGTTGCACCTTCGGCCGCTCGGACACGGTACCGCGGACGATCTTAGCCCAGTCGGCATCCTCATCGAGCCGTCCCCATCGCGGCGGCCGCCGGACGATTCTCGGCGGATCCATAGCCCAGCCTGGGTCTAGCCCGAGACGCTCCGGCGACGGTGGTCCACATGGCAGATAACAAGAACCCCGAAGTGGCGCCGGTGGAAGCCGCGTCACCCGTCACGACCGCCACTCCGGTGACGATCGTTCGCGAGCGGCGCAGCTGGCTGGTGCCGCTCGTTTCAGCCCTGGCGATTGCGCTCGCGCTCGTCGTTGGTGGCATCGGAGGGTTCGCGATTGGGCGGGCCACCGACCACCGCGAGGGCCGCGTCGCGATGGAGCAGGCCCACTTCCCCGGCGGACCTGGCGCTCAGCAGGGACAACAGGGCGGTCAGGGCGGTCAGGGCGGCCAGCAGTCCAGGCCACCGCACCGCGGTGAGGGCAAACAGAATGGGATGCCGGGTCGCCCCGGCAACACGGGCAACACCAACCCCGGCGGCCCGGTCGACCCCGCGCCCGCCCCCACGCCCTAGTCGACAAACAACGAGCCCGCGGCTCCTGGGGATTATCCCCGGGAGCCGCGGGCTCGTGTCTGGCTAGTGGTGACGATCAGTCGTCGGAACCGTGTCCCCCGCTTCCGCTGTCGTCGCCACTGTCATGGCCAGAGTCATCCGACCCCGAGCCCGAACTCGAGTGGTCGGATCCCGTAGCTGAGTCATCCGTGCCGGAGCCACCCGATCCCGAGTTGCTTGAGTTGGGGTTGTCGTCGCCGGCGTCATGGGTGGCACCGTCATCCTGCCCCGAGTTGTGCGGCAAGTTGTCGTCGTTCGCATCATGAGTCGACGAGGGCGACGGCGAAGGCGACGGCACGAGAACGTTCGGCACCTGGCCGATGTTGCTGGTCGGCGAGAGCGACAGCGTCGCTGCGTTGACGGCGATGCCGGTGCCGGCGAGGGCGAGAATGGCGCCGCCGGTGAGGGCGATCATCAGTTGCTTCTTCATGTCTTCGACCTTACGAACTCGACGGCGAAGGCCAGGATGCCGTAAATCCAAGAAACGTCCAAGATCCGGGCTCCGAGAAGAGAACACGGTAACTCCCGCCGCAGCACAGCGAGAATGGCACCATGCGGGTGCTGATCATCGAAGACGACGCGGCGATCGCGGCCGGCATCGCTGACGCACTCGACTCCGAGACCTACGAGGTGCGTCGCGCCGACACCGGCGCGGGCGGTCTTGCCGCGGTCGCCGACTTCCACCCGGAGCTCGTGATCCTCGATCTCGGCCTCCCCGACCTCGACGGCACCGAGGTGTGCCGACGCATCCGAGAACACGATGCCGTGCCGATCATCGTCGTGAGCGCCCGAGGTGACGAGGCCGACCGCGTGCTCGCCCTCGAGTTGGGCGCCGACGACTACCTGACGAAGCCGTTCGGAATGCGTGAACTCCTCGCCCGGTTGCGCGCCCTCGCCCGACGTTCCGGTGGAGCCGAGCCGACCCCGGCATCCGCCCACGGTGCCCTGAACATCGACGCCCGCTCCCGCCGGGTAACCCTCGGCGACGAAGAGGTGCACCTGACCCCCACCGAGTTCGACCTGCTCTCGTACCTCGCGGCCGACAGCAGCGCGGTGCTGCGCCGGCAGGACATCCTGCGGGATGTTTGGAAAACCGAGTGGTACGGGGCGACCAAAACCCTCGACGCTCATGTCGCCGCCATCCGCCGGAAGTTGGGCGACGCGTCGTGGATCCAGTCGGTGCGGGGCATCGGGTTCCGGTTCGAGCCCCCGAAGCCGCGAAACCCATGACCTGGCGCCTGTTCGCCGCCTTCGCCGGACTGGTGTTGCTCGCGCTACTGGTGCAAGACATCCCGCTCGCCGGATACCTGTCGGCAACCGAACGTGAGCGCATCGTGACGGCTCTCGAACGCGACGCTTTTCTGCTCGCCGGGCGCAGCGAGGAGGCCCTGCACTCCGCCACGCCCGACGCCGATGGAGGCATCACCGCGCTCGCGAAGGCCTATCGGGATGCCGGCGGAGCGCGCACCATCATCGTTGACCGGGCCGGCGTCGTGGTCGTCTCGAGCGACGACGACCCCGTTGCGGTCGGGCAGTCGTACCTGAGTCGGGCCGAGATCGCGCAAGCGCTCGCGGGCGGGGTCGTCTCGGGTGAGCGGTTCTCGCAGACGCTGAATCAGCAGTTGCTGTACGTCGCGGTGCCGGTGCTCAGCGGGTCCGAGGTTTTCGGGGCGGTGCGACTGACCTATCCGGCATCGGAGATCGACGCCGCCGTCAACCGCAAAGTCGTGACGCTCGGTCTGGTCGGGCTCGTCACGGTTCTGCTCGCCGGACTGATCGGGATGGTCTTGTCCCGCTCGATCACCCGACGCCTGCGGTTGCTGCGCGACGCGACTGAGCGGTTCGCGGGCGGCGAGCGCGGCGTGCGGGCCGACCCTGCGGAAGGTGCTCCCGAGCTGCGTAGTCTGGCCCGGTCGTTCAACGACATGGCGAGCCGCGTCGACGATGCGATGGAACAGCAACGCGGGTTCGCGGCTGACGCATCCCACCAACTTCGCACTCCCCTCACCGCGCTGCGCCTCCGACTTGAACGCGCACGCGTCCTGGTCGAATCCGGCGATCGGGATGCCGCGGTCGAACGTCTCGATGCGGCCGAGAACGAGGTGGAGCGTCTCGAACTCCTGGTCGAGGGGCTGCTCATGCTGAGCCGGGCGGAGGCGAAAGAAGCACCCCTCGTCGTCGTCGATCTCGCCGACGTGGCCCGCGATCGGGTCGAGCAGTGGGCGGCCCTCGCCGAAGAGTCCGGTCGCACCGTCAGCTGCGAAGCCCCCACGACATCCCGCGTGCTCGCCGTGCCGACCGCGCTGGAACAGATCGTCGACAACCTCATCGACAACGCTCTCGCGGTATCGCCCAACGCGGCTGCGGTCGAGGTGCGGGTTACGACCGTTGGGGGTCACGTCGAACTGCACGTGCTCGACCGGGGTCCAGGTCTCCCCGAAGCCGACCGCCACCGCGCATTCGACAGGTTCTGGCGCGGGTCGTCGACGACTCCCGGCAGCGGACTCGGGCTCGCGATCGTGGCGCAGTTCGCGAGGTTGAGCGGTGCCGAGGCCAGGCTTGACTCCCGCGAGGGTGGCGGGCTGGATGCCGTGGTGCGCTTCCAGCGCCCGACGGGACTCAGCGGGCTCTGACCGCCGACCTCCGACGGAGAGCCACGAGCGCGAGACCGGCGAGCAGGCAGACGCTTCCGAGGAACAGTGACCCGGAGACATCCTGACCCGTGTTCGCAAGGGACGGATCGACCCTCGAGATCGCCAGCAGGGTGCCGGTCGAACTGACCTGGAACCACAGTTTCGCCGCCGCAGCATTCCCGCTAGCCCAGGTGCTCGCGAACGTCAGGGTGTGCCAGCCTGCCTCGAGCGTCGGCAGGGTCGCGGTGCTGGTGAGGACACCGCCGGCCGGAACCGACCCTGTCGCGAGCGTCTGCGGCGTCGAATGTACGACGATGCTGAATCCCGCGCCGTCACCGAGACCGGATGCTGTCGCGGTGACCGTCGCCCCCTCGACGGGATCGCCGAGGTCGATGTCCAAGTTGAGACTCAGGTTCTCGGGGTCAGTCGACTCCGTCGCCGGTGCCACAGTTCCGGTCACGTCGAAGTCGTAGCTGTTGACGTAGACCTCCACGTGCACCGAGAACGTGTAGGCCCCGGCAGTCGTCGGAGTACCGAAGATCCGGATGCTCTGCGCGGTGTCGCTCGCCCACTCGTCGAGGATCTCGTACTGGAGTCCATCCGGCAGTCCCATGAGTTGCGCGGTGCCGCCGTAGTTCCAGTCCCAGTCCTCGCGGGCCACCGTGTAGGTCTGGTCGAACGGAACGCCAACGGTGAGGTCGGGGGCCGCGATGCTCCACGGTCCCGAGCACACGCCGAGCATGTCGAGGTCGTCGCCGTACGACGACTCCCAGTCGGCGAGGATCGCCTGCGCGTCGGCGACAGGCTGCGTGTCGCAGTAGTCGAAGAGCACGACCACGATCTCCGCGGCACCGGAGAGGGATGCCGCGATCCAGTCGTCGCTGTCGTCGCCATGGCTCCAGGTGCCGCCCGAGACCAGGATGTGCCCGACCATCGGGTCGCTGGCTGACTCGCCGTCGTCGCTCAGCAGCACCGAGCCGGTGCCGTGCCAGCGGGTGTCGTTGTCCGACCCGAGTTCGCCGTAGAAGTAGTAGGGCACGTCGGTCAGGAGCGTCGAGGTGCCGTGGGCGAAGACCGAGATGTTCCAGGTCACCCAGCTGCCCGAGAACAGCCGGTCGACCGTGACGTCGACATTGACGAGGTCGCCGGCGTCGTCGAACACCCACGCGTCGTCGTCGGTGAAGGTGTAGCGGCGACCGTCAGCCGTGTCGCTCACGGAGTGCGAATCCCCCGTGGCGACGTACACCAGCTGGTCGGCGAAGAGGTTCGCCCCCTTCCGTCCATCGGGTGTGAAACCGGGAGCCGTGAATTCGACGTAGCCGTAGTTGTCGAAGGCATCGCCGCGGTTCTGGCCGATCGTCGCCGCGTCGACGATCCCGCCCGAGGCCTCACAGACCCCATCCCATGCGATGGTTGCGGTCGCGTAGTCCTCGTTTGCGTTACACAGGGTGTCCAGATCGGTCGGGCTCATCGCGCGGCCGGCGTAAACGTCGTAGCCGGTGGTCGGGGACTCCGTCCCGGAGAGCAAGGTGCCGCCCCACCGCTGGGCCGGCGACGGGGTCACCGGGCCGGCATCCGCCCGGTAGTACCAGACCGAGGCGTCAAGCAGCGTCACGCGCAGGACGGTGGCGTTCCAGTCGGAGGTCGGAACCACCACCGAATAGGCGCCCGAGGCATCCGTCGTGTCGGTGTCGTAGACGGTGTCGCTCCCGTTGTAGATCATCACGTCGACGGTCGCGCCCTCGGCCAGGTCGTAGTCGTCCGCGGTCAGACCCCGCAGGGTGTTCTGGGCGTAGACGGTGCCGCTGACCTCCTCGCCGGTCGGGTCGGTGGGCGGATCTTCGCTGCCGCCGGCATAACGCACACCGGAGTACGCCGTGTTGGCCCACGTCGCCGGACCCGAGTCGCCGCCGTCGCCCCAGGCTCCCGGCGAAGACTCGCTCGGTTGCTGACCGGCGAGCCAGTAGACCACCGGGCCGCCGTCGGGAAAGGTGAAGCGGATCTTGTACGTGCGTGCGATGTCGGCGTCGCTGGTGAACGGGGCATTCAGGCTGTACGCACCATCGGCATCCGTCGTATCGGTCGCGACGGGGGTGCCGTTCTCTCCGGCCGAGACCTCCATCAGGTCGACGACGACGCCCTCCGTCTGAGTGCCCGTCCACCACGAGTCGGTGCCGTCCCAGGTCAGCGTCTGGCCGTAGACGTAGGACTGCACGAAGTCGGTGCCGACGTCGGTTTGGGCCGTGAGGTCGCTCTCGAAGCAGGGACTGCTCACCGTGTATTCGGCGTGGATCGAGTAGCCGTTACCGACAGCGCCGAAGGATTGCGTCTGCACGAGGCTCGGGTCGAAGGCGGGGAGGGTTCCCGAAGTCGGCGACCCGGTGTGGTAGTCGTCTCCGGTGGTATAGCCCCAGGCCGTGTACGACACCGTCATGGCGTCGATGTTCTCGCTGTCCTCGAGGCAACTGGCGTCGACGCCGGTCAGGGTGAGGTCGATGTCGATCGGATCCCAGATGCCCGGGGTCGCATCCTGCGGCGTGGCCGTCAGGGCCGGTGCCTCGGGGCCGGCTGTGGCGGCTGACGCTGCGCCGAGCGACGTCAGGCCGACGACGGCGAGCGTTGTGACGACGGCGAGCAGGCGGGTACGGAAAGACGACACGAGGATCCCCCAGGATCGGGCCCATAGGTTGTTGGCCCTGGCCTGAACCATAAGCGGGCCGGGATGCGATCCCTACGCCCCAACAGGGGTGCGACCCATGCAGGGGTGGAGAGCGTCCCCCGAGAGGGGGACGACCCCTCCCCCGTTTCCTACGAAGGTCTCGGCTCTGCGTTCCGTGGCGTCCCCCGGCTCTGTCGGCGGCCGACTCTAGGCTCGGGGCATGGCCCGCCCTGCGACTCCCGGCTTCGCCTGTCGCGAGTGCGGCTGGACCAGTCTCAAGTGGGTCGGCCGCTGCGGCGAGTGCCAGACCTGGGACTCCCTCGTCGAACAGGGGGCGCCCACCCGTGCGGTCGCCGCGGTGGCTCCGCCGGCATCCCGAACCGCGCGCCCGATCACCGAGGTCGGCGCCGAGTCGAGCGCCTACCGGCCGACCGGCATCAGCGAGTTCGACCGCGTGCTCGGCGGGGGCCTCGTGCCGGGCGCTGCGATCCTGCTTTCGGGGGAACCCGGGGTGGGCAAGTCGACGCTGCTGCTCGAGGTCGCCTCGCGCGCGGCCCAGAACGGCGAGCGCGTCCTGTACGTCAGCGCCGAAGAGTCTGCGTCGCAGGTGCGACTGCGGGCCGAACGCACCGGCGCCCTCTCTGACGAGCTGTATCTCGCCGCCGAGACCGACCTCGCGACGATCCTCGGGCATGTGGATGCCGTGAAGCCGCGGCTGCTCGTGGTCGACTCGGTGCAGACGGTGTCGTCGGCACTCTCCGACGGGGCGGCTGGGCAACCCGCCCAGGTTCGCGAAGTCGCGGGCACGCTCATCCGCATCGCCAAAGACCGCAACCTGCCCGTGCTGCTGGTTGGTCATGTCACGAAAGACGGCTCGATCGCCGGCCCCCGGCTACTCGAACACCTCGTGGATGTGGTGTGCACCTTCGACGGCGACCGTCAGACCGCGCTGCGCTTCGTGCGTACCCTGAAGAACCGGTTCGGCCCGACCGACGAAGTGGGATGTTTCGAGATGACCGGCGACGGCATCGCGGAGGTACCCGATCCTTCGGCCCTGTTCCTCTCCCGCAGCGGAACCCCGGTCAGCGGCACCTGCGTCACGATCGCCCTCGAAGGTCGTCGGGCGCTGCCGGTCGAGGTGCAGGCCCTCGTCGTCGGAACCACCGCGCCCCAGCCGCGCCGCATCGTCAACGGGGTCGACTCATCCCGGGTCGCGATGATTCTCGCCGTGCTCGAACGACGCTGCGGGCTGCGCCTATCGACCTCGGATGTCTACGTCTCGACGGTCGGCGGCATGCGACTCACCGAACCGGCGACCGACCTCGCCATTGCGCTGGCGATCGCGAGCGCCGTCAAAGACGTGGCCCTCCCGCAGACCCTCGCTGCGGTGGGTGAGATCAGCCTGGCGGGCGAGATCCGCCCGGTGGCTGCCGCACGACAGCGGCTCGGCGAAGCCAAGCGCCTCGGCTACACCCAGGTGATCGACGGGGATGCCGGATCAGTTCACAGCGCGATCGGCATCGCGTTCGCCGCGGCCCCGTCCGAGCGGGCGAGCGTTCCCGCTTTCTGATTTCTGGCGACCGGCGCGCGGCTCTTCGGCCTGACGAGTCGGGTCGAGGAAGATCGACGTCTCGGGTTCGGGATGACGCTTGGTCTGAACCACGAACAGCACGACTCCGAGCGCGATCGCCACGAACGATGCCCAGATGTTCGCCGGGATGCCGAGGAACGCGTTGCTGGTCGGATCGATGCGGATCGCCTCCAGCCAGCTTCGGCCCAAGCCGTACCAGATCATGTACAACGCCCACGTTTTGCCCCAGCGCAACGGCAGTCGCCGTTCGAGCGTCAGGATGAGCGCCAGGCCGATGAGGTTCCAGATGATCTCGTACAGGAACAGCGGATGAAACAGGGTTCCGGCCGGGAGCCCGGGCGGGAACATCGTGTCCGACGGCAAGATCTCGAGCCCCCACGGAAGCGTTGTCGGCAGTCCGAACAGCTCGTGGTTGAACCAGTTGCCGAGGCGGCCGATCGCTTGGGCGACGAGCATCGCGGGCGCGAGAACATCCGCGAACGACCACAGCCGGATGCCGGCCCGACGACATCCGATCAGCGCACCGACCGTGCCACCGAGCAGCGCACCGTACAGCGCGTTGCCGCCGTCCCAGATCGCGAAGATCTCCCAGAGGTTGGCGCCGGGGTGGAAGTAGTCGCCGACGTGCGTGAACACGTGATAAAACCTGGCCCCCACAATGCCCAGCGGCACCGCCCACAGGATGATGTCGATCACCTGTCCGGGCTTTCCCCCGCGCGCCGAAAGTCGGCGTTGGGCGATGATCACCGCGGCGACGATTCCCGCGAGGATGCACAGCGCGTAAGTGTGAATGGTCAGGGGGCCGACCGAGAAATGCGACAAAACCGGATCGGGGCTGGGGATACTCGCAGGTAGCACCCGAAGATCCTGCATCAGATTCTTAGCAGGCTGCTGTGAGCGCCAGTGCCCCGACTAGGAACGCAGACGCGGAGCGAGATCCTTCTCGAAGAGTTCGAGGAACCGGCGCTGGTCGGCCCCGGGTGCGTGGAACACCAGGTGGTTCAGGCCGGCATCCACGTACTGCTTGATCTGCGCGACCACGACGTCGGGGTCGTTGCCGACGATCCAGCGTGAGGCGATCTTCTCGATCGGGAGGGCATCGGCCGCCTTCTCCATCTCAATCGGATCGGTGATGTCGTGCTTCTCTTCCGCCGACAGCGCGAGCGGCGCCCAGAACCGGGTGTTCTCGAGGGCGACGTCGGCATCTGTGTCGTAGGAGAGTTTGATCTCGATCATCCGGTCGATCGACTCGGGGTCGCGGTCGGCCGCGGTCGCACCCTCGATCACCGCCGGGAGGAGTTCATCCGTGTAGAGGCTCATGCCCTTGCCCGAGGTGCAGATGAAGCCGTCGCCGGTGCGGCCGGCAAACTTCGCGACGAACGGACCGCCTGCGGCGATGTACACCGGGATGGGCGTCTTGGGCCGGTCGTAGATCGACGCCTCGACCGTCGAGTAGTACTCGCCCTCGAAGGTGACGCGATCTTCGGTCCACAGTTGGCGCATCAGGGTGATCGACTCACGGAGACGGGCGAGCCGTTCCTTGAACTCGGGCCACTCGCCCTTCCAGCCGGTGGCGATCTCGTTGAGCGCCTCCCCGGTGCCGACCCCGAGCCAGATGCGGCCCGGGTACATCACTCCGAGCGACGCGAACGCCTGGGCGATCACGGCCGGGTTGTAGCGGAACGTTGGGGTCATCACCGAGGTGCCGATGCTGATGGTGGAGGTGCGTTCGCCGACGGCGGCCATCCAGGTCAGCGAGAACGGCGAGTGCCCGCCCTCGTGCCGCCAGGGCTGAAAGTGGTCGCTGACCGCGACCGACTCCATCCCGTGGGCCTCCGCGGCGACAGCGATCTCGACCAGCTCCCGTGGATCGAACTGCTCAGCGGATGCCTTGTAGCCAAGCTTGAGCTGCATCAGTTCTCCCGAGAGGTCGGCGAACACGAGTTCGGCGAATCAGTGGTGCCGAATCTCTAGCTTGTCACTTGAGGATGAACGGAGCGTCTCCGGCCGATTTCACCTCGCCGAGCACAACACTCAAGCGATAGGTTGCGCCACTCGCAGTGACCGGAGTGCGCGCGGTGTCACAGGTTGACGGCGCCGAGCGGGTGCGGTCCCAGGCAAATGCGACCGTCGGCACCGGCTTGTTCGGCTGCAGCACGTAGGGCAGGACGGTGCCGTCGGTCTGGCAGTCTTTCGAGTTCCAGATCGGGTCGGATCCGCTCACGATCAGGTACTGCTGCGCCTTCGTCCCCAGGTCGAATGTGCACGCCGTCGACCCGCGGTTGGTGATCCTCATCGAGATCTGCGGTTGTTGACCTGCGGGGTAGCTGGTGGCATCCGTCACCGGCTCGATCGTGATCACCGCCGGATCGCATGCGACGGCGTCGTCGGTCGACACCGAGGTGTTCGAGGGGTCGGCGGACGGGGCGGGGGTCGGGGTGCCGCCGTTGCCGCGACCGACGACGATCAGCACGATGATGACGATGACCGCGACGAGTCCGAGCAGAACGACCAACCGTCGCCGCCAATAGACCGACGACGGCTGCGGCCCAGTGGGGTTGCGCAACGTCGACATGCGGTCAGGTTAAGCCCGCACGCGCCGCGTACCCAGGTCGGCACGCCCGATCCCGCAGTTTGGAACGGCAGATCACGCGGGTGCGCCAGCCTCAATCACCCGGATGATCTCCTCATCGGTGCCAGTCGCGGTGATCACGCGTAGCACCAACTCGTCGACAACGTCCTGGAATGCCTCAAGTGATTCGGGGTCGCCAAGATCGATGGTCGCTTCGAGTGGGGTGATGCCGAGACGTGCGAAATTGGCCGAATACGCGGGATGCCCGGCGTACTTGGCGGCCTCCGCCTCGAGTGCAGCGCGGGCCTCCGGCTCGACGATGGTGCGTGCGTAGAGCACTCCCGCGCCAACCGGCCGACCTTCGGGAGTATCAGTGGCGAGTTGCGCCATCGCGAGTGCGGCGGTCACGGGGCTGAGCCAGTTGAACAGGATGCCGTCAGCCACCCGAGCGGCCAGCCGACGGGTGCGCGGGCCGAGCGCTCCAATCAACACCGGGACGTCGGTCGCAGCCCGAAGTTCGGCGATTCCCGCCTCGAGCAGCGCGAGCCCGTGAACCGCGTTGCCGCTGCCCACTCCGATGCGGATGCGGTCGTGCGGCAGATCGCCAACCCGACGCCCCAGTTCGGCGGCAGTTACCCGGTCGAGCGGAACGATCCCCGTCGCCAGGCCGAGTGTCGTCGTGACCTGGGCGGCGGCCGCGATCGGCGCCAGGGAGTCGCCACCCGGGTTGTCGTTGACCCACAGGGCGCGATACCCGGCCGCCTCAACATGCACGGCGAGCCGGGCGATGCGCTCCGGTCCGAGGGTGCCGGCGAGTCCGATCGACCTCGCGGTGGTGGGAGTGCTCACGCCAGGGCCTTGAGCATGCGGGAGTTGCCGAGAGTGTTCGGCTTCACGCGAGCGAGGTCGAGGAACTCGGCGACACCTTCGTCGGGCGACCGCACCAACTCGGCGTAGACGTCGGGTGAGACGATGCTCTCGCCAATCTCGCGGTAGCCGCGGTTGCCGAAGAAGCCCGTCTCGAACGTCAAACAGAACAGACGCGTCAGGCCGAGCTCGACAGCATCCGCTTCGAGGCGATCCAGAATCGCGCGTCCCACCCCGTGCCCGCGCCGACTCCCCGCGACCGCGAGGGTGCGCACCTCACCGAGGTCTTCCCACATGACGTGCAGGGCACCGCATCCGATCAATTCACCGTCGTCGCTCTGCGCGACGCGAAACTCTTGGACCGCCTCGTAGAAGACGACACGATCTTTGCCCAGCAGCACCCGCGACTCGACCAGCGGTGCAATCAGCATCTCGATCGCCGGGATGTCCCCGGTGCGTGCCCGCCGCACGGTGAAATCAGTCACGCGACGACTGTACTCATGCCGTGCTTAGGTGGAGGCATGAAGCGCCCGCCGTCCGACATTCGTTCGGATGCTGCGCTTGTCGCGGCGCTCGTCGCTGAGCAGCACCCATCGTTCGCAGGCCCCGTGGATCTCGTGGCCGGAGGCTGGGACAACGTCATCTACCGCCTGGGGTCCGGATTCGCTGCGCGACTTCCGCGACGCGAGGTCGCCGTGCCGCTGATCGAGAACGAGCAGCGCTGGCTCCCGACGCTCACTACGGTACTGCCCGTGATCATCCCGTCGCCCCTCGCGGTCGGAAGGCCGACGGCACGATTCCCGTGGCCGTGGTCGATCGTTGCCTGGATCGACGGGTCGGGTCTCGACGAGGTTCCGCCACCGGTTCGGGATGCCGCGGCCGACACCACCGCGGACGCGCTCCTCGCTCTTCATCGCCGCGCCCCTGGTGGCGCGCCCGTGAACCGGGTGCGGGGCGTACCGCTCGCCGATCGACTCGAGGCGTGGCGTGGCAACCTCGCTGCGACGGATCTGGACGGCGACGACTTGGGCATGGTGGAGGCTGCCTTCGCCGCCGGCGCGACGGCTGCGATCTGGGACGGCGACCCGGTATGGGTGCACGGCGACCTGCATCCGGCGAACACGGTCGTTGATCCAGTGCGCGGCGACCTGGTGGCGTTGCTCGACTTCGGCGACCTGTGCTCGGGAGACCCGGCGACCGACCTCGCGCTCGCTTGGACAGGTTTTGGGCCAGAAGGCCGTGCGCAGTTGCGGGAGCGTCTCGACGCCAACGGCTCCTACGACGACGCGGTCTGGGTGCGAGCGCGGGCCTGGGCGGCCGGACTCGCGGTGACCTACCTCGCTCACGCCGACGACGCCCCGCGGATGGGCGCGATCGCCCGGCACACCTTCACCCAGTTGCACAGGGGCTGACTCGGCCACTCGACGGCGAATCAGTTACGGGGCGAATCAGTTACACGGCGACGGTACTCACGCGTCGCCCGGTCTCATGCGAGGCGATCGCGGCCTGGGCAAGTTCGAGCGCCCGCCGGCCGGCCGACGCAGGCACCGGCGGTGCGGCGCCCGCGCGCAGAGCAGCGAGTACGGCATCCACGTGTCGGTCGAAGGTGCCGTGAAAGTTGCGCGCTTCATCATTGAAGTACCCGGCGCGCCACACCTGAGCTGTCTCGTCTCCCGCACGCTGGATGCTCAGTTCGCGCACGGTGTCGTGAATGACCAGGCGACCTTCGGTTCCGTTGATTTCGAGGAGTTGTGAATCGGGGTACGCGTACGACGAGTCGTAGCTGCCGAGCATCGTGCCGACCGCCCGGTTCTGGAATTCGAGGGCGAGCGCGACCGTGCTCCAGTCGCCGTAGGTGGCATCCGTCATTTGGGCCATCACCGACGAGATCGGGCCGACCAGGTGTTCGAGCATGTCGAAGCCGTGGCACTGAGTCTCGATCAGGTTCGCGTGCCGCGAGGTGCCGTGGTTCGCTTCGCCGCCGAACCGCCAGGTGGCGAACACCGGGGTTCCGATGACGCCGGCCGTGATCGCCGCGTGGGCACGCGCGACGGGTTCGGCGTAGCGGTGGTTGAAGTTGATGGCGAAGAACAGGTCCCGCTGCGCGGCCTCCGCGAGCAGGATGTCGGCCTCGGCTAGGTCAAAGACCAGCGGCTTCTCGACGAGCAATGGCACTCCGGCCTTCAGGAGTCGCAGGGTCACCTCGAAGTGCTGCTCGTTGGGCAGGCACACGGTGACGATTTCGGGCCGGGCTTTCGCGAGCATCGCGTCAAGATCGGTGAAGCCCTCCGTGCCGTACGCGGCTGCACGGGTAACGGTGCGCTCAGGGTCGCGGCCGAGGATGCCGACGAGTTCGGTATCGGGGCGGCGGGAGAAGATGCGGGCGTGCTGCTCGCCCCACCCTCCGGTTCCAACAACAGCAACCCTCATGACGTCGAGCGTAGGCCCGCGCGGGCTCGACGGGTCAGCGCTCCTCGGCGATGCTGTTCCCGCCGTCGATGACGATCACCTGTCCGGTGACGTAGGACGCTTCCCGAGACGCCAGCCAGACGATCGCGGACGCGACTTCGTCGGGGGTGCCGCTGCGTCCGACGGGAACACGGGTGCCTGCCACCGCCTCTTCCGGGAGTTGCGACAAGGTGGCGATCCACCCGGGCGCCACCGCGTTGACCGTGATGCCGTGCGGTGCTTCGTCGACGGCCAGGGCCCGCGTGAGCCCGACCATGCCCGCCTTTGCGGCGGCGTACGCGACATCAGCGCGAGCAGCCATGACGTGTCCGGTGAGGCTCGACACGTTGACGATCCGCCCCCAGCCGGCATCCCTCATCGCTGGCACGGCCGCCCGCGAGACCAAGAAGGCCGTCGTGAGGTTCGATGCGAGCGACCTGTTCCACGCATCCACGCTCCCGAGAATGTCGCCGGATTCCATCTCGGCGTCGTTCACCGTGATCATGCCCGCGTTGTTGACCACGATCGACGGCGTCGTGCCTGCCGCGTGGAGGCCGTCGAAGAGGCGGGCGACCTCGGGCTCGGTGTCCAGCCGCGTTACGTAGCCGGTCGCGTCGATCCCGAGCGCCTGCAGCTCGTCGACCCGCGCCTGGATGCGGTCCGTCGTCGAGGTCAGCATGACCCGCGTGCCGTCGAGGCCGAGTTGCTTCGCCGTCGCGAAACCGATGCCGCCTGGGCTGCCGGCGCCCGTGATCAGCGCGCTTCTGGGCGCCTGATCCATCGTCAATACCCCGTACTCAGAACGTGATCGAGCGCATCGACGAAGTAGTCGGCCGACGCCCTGTCGAGGCACATCGGCGGCTTGGTCTTGAGAACGCACTGGCGATCACCCGTTGGCTGGATGATGACGCCGAGTTCGAGCATCCGCTCGCAAATGGCGGCCGTCTCGCTCGTCGCGGGCTCACGTGTGGCGCGGTCACGCACCAACTCGACGCCGAGGTAGAGGCCCGAGCCGTGCACCGCGCCGATCAGCTCGTGCTTCTCGGCGAGCTGCGTCAGCCGCCCCTTGAGGTGTCGGCCGACATCCCGCGCATTCTGCTGCAGCTTCTCGTCGCGCAACGCGTCCAGCACGGCCAACCCGACCGCGCTCGACACCGGGCTTCCGCCGGCCGATGAGAAGAAGTAGCCCTGGTTGCGGTACTGCTCGGCCACCGCACGGCTCGTGATGACGGCCCCGAGCGGATGCCCGTTGCCCATCGCTTTGGCCACGGTGACGATGTCGGGAACCACCCCCTGCTGCTCGAAGCCCCAGAACCATTCGCCGAGCCGGCCGTAACCCACCTGCACCTCGTCGGCGATGGCGAGCCCGCCGTGCTCGCGGACGGCGGCGTAGACCTTGTCGAGGTAGCCATCCGGCAGCGCCATGCCGCCGGCGTTGCCGTAGAAGGCCTCAGCGATGAACGCAGCCAGCGGCCGGCCCTCGGCGGCGAGCCGGTGAATGATGGCCACCGCGTCGTCGGCATAGCGGCTGACGTCGGCGCCGCGGTAGATCCCGCGATAGGCGTTGGGCGCGTCGACGGTGTGCACCCAATCCGGCCGCGTCTCGAGCGCGTTCGGGTTGTCGGCGACGGACGTCGACACCGCATCGCTCGCGAGAGTCCAGCCGTGATAGGCCTCCGCGACCGCGAGCATGTCGGGTCGACCCGTCGTGGCGAGGGCGATGCGCAGCGCGAGATCGACCGCTTCGGATCCCGAGTTCACCAGGAAGACCGTGTCCAAGGGCGCCGGCAGCAGGTCGCTGAGCCGGGTGGAGAGGTCGACGACCGCGCCGTAGTTGAAGCGCGAGTTCGTGTTGAGGCGCCGAAGCTGCCGGCTGACGGCCCGCTGCACGCCGGGGTGCGCGTGCCCGAGTGCGGCCACGTTGTTCACCATGTCGAGGTAGCACCGCGCGTCGGTGTCGATGAGGGTGTGCTGCCACCCGCGCTCGATGCGAGGTGGATGACGGTAGTAGTGCTCCTGCACGGACGCGAAATGTTGCTCGCGCTCCTGCACGAGTTCGTCGGCGTCGGTCAGTACCCGGCCACCTTTCTCGACACCGTCGCTCGCGCCGAGCAACGCGAAGGGGTCGGCGGTGACGGCGCGCCAACCGCTGCTTTCGGATGCGCGCACGAAGTCGGGCACGTCGGCGCCCGCCGCAAGGACCGTGACCCGGAGACGAGATCCGGCCTTCACCATCAGCACGGGGTCTCCGGTGCCGACGGTGTCCGACGCCAGAACGTCGGCCCTGGTGGCGTTCAGCCGGAGCACGAGGCCGTGATCGTTACCGATCAGCGAGACGTCGCCGCTTTCCACCTGCAGCCGCCCAGCCCAGGGTGCGCGCACTTCGGTGTCGCGCCCCAACCAGATGTCGATTCCGGTCGCGGCGGTCGCGGGCTCGTCTCGGGAGAGGCGCGGCGACCGGGTGAGACGCGGCTGGAGGTGGATGGTGCTCACCGCGTCGGCACCGGCGGCCAGCTGCTCGTGGGCGAGGGCATCCTCACGGCCCGTCACGAGCCAGGCACCTTCATCCATCGCGTCAGAGTCGGGCGACAGATCGAGCGTGCTCACGCGCAGCTGCGGGTCGACCATCGGCTGGAAGGATGCCGGCAGCGCGAGCAGGGACGCGGGCGAACCGAGGGCGTCCTGTACGAGCGCGGTCATCACCGCCGTGGGCACCGTGAGCGCATTCTCGAGGATGCGCCATTCGTGCTCCAGCGCTTCTCGCGCGTAGTCGTTGCCCGCGTCGATGGCTGTTTGCTGCCAGCCGCTGACGACACCCACGGCTGCCCGCAACAGCACGAGCGGCCAGAGCGCCTGCACCTCGTCGCCGGTGAGCGGCCGCTCGCGGTGGAACGCCCGGACGGCCGGGAGGGTCGAGACCGGGGTCGCTCCCTCGTGGTGAAGGATCGACGACAGCGTGACCGCGAGCTCGGCCACCGACCATCCCGTGTTGAGGTCGCCAAAGTCGATCACGCCGTCGGGGGTGCCGTGCTCGTCGCTCGAGCGCACGACGTTGTCGTCGGTGATGTCGCCGTGGATGACGCTGACCGGGAGCCGCGCGGCGAGTCCCGCGATCCTGGCGCCCTCGACGCGTCGCACCTCTTCGACGACTCGTCGCCGCTCGACGTCATCCACGTGGTGCGCGAGCTCGTCGATCACTCGGGTGGCTTCGCGCAGATCCCACTGGAGCCTGCGATGAACACCCTCGTGCTCGAAGTCGCTCAGCTCTCGGTTGACCATGCCGCTGAGCGCGCCGAGCCGCTCGATGACGGGGGGTCGGAGGTAGCTGGATCCGGTGAGTGTTCCGCCGCCCAGGAAGGAGACGATCCGCGCCACTTCACCTGAGTCGCCGGGCCGCAGCACGCGCTGCGGTCGACCCGCCGTCGTGTGCTCGAGAACCGTCGACGCCCGGAGTTCGGGAAGACGTTTGGCGATCCAGGCCGCGCCCTCATCCTGCGCCTCGATTTCGACCTCCCCGAAGGCGCCGTTCGACACCTTGAGGACGCCGACGACCGAACCCTCAGCATCGCTCAGCAGAAAGTTGGCATCCTGCTGGCTGCCGAGCGATCGGGCCGTGACGGTGAGCCCGAACTCGGCGGCGACCAGCCGCTCGGCCTCGGCGGCGGTGATTTGCGGGGAGGGCAGCGCCCCCGCTTCGAAGAAGTCGAAGCCGGCGGAGGTGGTGTCGCTCACAATATGGTCGCTTTCAGCCGGTCGTCGGTATCAGCCTGTCGCCGCGAACTGGATCTCGCCGCTGACCACGGTTGCCAGAACTGCGGTCGCTGCGAGGTGTTCGGGTGAGATCGCGAGCGGGTCGGCGGCCAGGATCGTCAGGTCGGCAACCTTACCCACGCTAATGGAGCCTTCCGTGTCAGCGACCCCGGCCGCAATGGCGGATCCCATCGTGTACGCCTCGAGCGCCTGCAGTGCCGTCAGCGCCTCCTCGGGCCCGACGGGATCGAGGTCGGGCAGAGCAACGTCTCGCCGCAGTTGTGCATCCGCCATGATCGCGAGCGGCTCGAAGTCGGCCACCGGCCAGTCCGAGCCGAGCGCGAGGTTCACGCCAGCCTTCGCGAGAGAGCGGGTGCGCCACGCACGTTGGGCGCGCTCAGGCCCGAGACGTTCGGACCAATTGTCGGTGTGGTCCGAGCGCACGAAGTGAGTGCAGTGAGTGGGTTGCATACTCGCGACCGCCCCGGATGCCGGGAAGACATCCACGAGTTCGTCGGGAAGGGTCTCGGCGTGCTCGATGCGATGCACGGCTCCTCCCGCGCTCGCCGCAGGCAGCTGCGAGATGGTGGCGAGGGCGTGTCGGATGGCGGCATCCCCGATCGCATGGGTCGCGGTGCCGACCCCGTTCTCGTCGAAGAACCGCACGGCGGCGGCGTAGTCGGCCGGATCGCTCCAGACCGAGTGAATCGACTCGCCGTGAGTGTCGGGAGCGTCGAGCCACGCCGTTCCGCCGTCGATCGTTCCATCGAGGAAGAACTTCACGCCGTGGACCTTCCACCGCCGCCCTCCGGTGCCCTGCCATTCGAGGAAGTGCGCCCAATCATCCCGAGTGTGTTTGGGCTCGACCCACGGCGAGAATCGCAGCCGCAGTGCAAGTTCTCCCTCGGCCTCGATGAGCCGCAGAAGTTCGAAGGGCTCGTCGATGAAGTCCATCACCTGCGACGACGTCAGACCGCTGGCCGCCATGTCGTCGAGGAGACGCGTCACCCGATGGGCAAGATCTTCGATTGGCTCGGGGGGCATCACGTCGAACACGAGCTGCATCGCGTCGGCCTCGAGAAGGAGTCCCGTCGGGGTGCCGTCGGCGTCGACATCCACTCGCGATCCGGTCGGAAACGTGCGGGGCCCCGCGATCCCCGCGGCCCTCAACGCCGGCTGGTTGGCCAGCGCCGAGTGGGCATCGAAGAAGCGCAGCAGCGCGGGCACGGTGCCCGTGACCTCGTCCAGAAGTGCCGACGTCACGCGCTCGAGCCCCCACACGTTGGGGTTCAGCCCCCACCCTCGCAGCCAGTCCCCAGCCTGGAGCTCGGCGAGTGCCTCGGTCAGCTGCTGCCGGAGTTCGGTCAGCGAGGTGACGCCACGAAGGTCCATGCCGACCGTGAAGCCCGCCCCCGATAGTGGATGAGCGTGCGCGTCGCTTAGCCCCGGGACGATGGTCGCCCCCGGGTAGCGCAGAGAGCGAGTGCCCGGCCCGATGAACCCGGCCAGGTCGCTCTCTGCGCCCACCGCGACGATGACCCCGTCACGGACCGCGACGGCAGTCGCACCGACCTGCGCCGACATCGTGTGGACCTGATCCGCGACGAGGATGAGGTCGGCGTAACGATCAGTCATCCGCGTCCCTGGCATCTGCTTCCCCGCCGCCGATGCGCGCATAGACGGTCGGCCGCGACCGCTTGTAGGCGACGGCGAGGCCGACCCCGATGAGGAAGGCGACGGGCACAATCAGCAGGATGATCGCGTTGACGACAGGTCCGGCTCCGGTGAGGAAGTCGATGTTGAGCACGATCAGAACCGCGAAGACCGCCAGCAGAATCGTCGCAAGGATGGCTGCCGGCAGCACGTACCACTTGCGCTCCAGGTTGCGGTTGCGCACGAAGAAGACGATGACCGCGACGGATGCCAGCAACTGCAGGATGAGAACTCCCACGACGCCGGGTGTGTTCACCCAGATCAACAGCTGGAGATACGGGTCGGCGCCAGCGATCGCAAAGGCGCCGACGATCAGCAGCGCCAGGATGGTCTGCGCGAGTCCTGCGATGTGCGGTGAGCCGTCGCGCCGGGTCCTCGTCAAGGCAGCAGGCAGGATGCCGTCTCGCGCCAGGGAGTACGCGTAGCGGTTGATGGTGTTGTGGAACGCGAGGAGCCCCGCATAGACACTCGTGACGATCAGCGCGTACATCGCGATGCTCGCCCATTGGCCGAGGAACTGATCGGCTGTGGTGAACGCGAACGTCGTGATTCCGTTCTCGCCGATGTAGGCCTGCACGCCGGTCTCGCCAAACGCCTGCACGAAGAGCCAGACGAGCACCGTGTAGAAGACGGTCAGGAACCCGATCGAGATATAGGTCGCGCGGGGGATCGAGGTGTTCGGATTGCGCGCCTCAGCTCGGTAGAGCGCCGTCGCTTCGAAGCCGAGGAACGCTCCGAGAGCGAGCCCCAGCACGATGCCGACCTGCGGGGTGAATACCAGAGTCGGATCGAACATGCCGAACTTGAACCCTTCCGGTCCGCCCTTAACCGCGATGGCGATCCCGACGATGAGAAGGATCAGCGTCTCAGCGGTGAGAAGAACGCCGAGCACCTTCGCGCCGACATCGATGCCGAAGAAGCCGAGCGCCCACACGGCGGCGATGGCGACGAGGGCCAACACCCACCACGGCACGCTGACGCCGAAGACGGTCTGGAGGAGAGCGCTCGAGGTGACGGCGAAGAGGCCGTAGATGCCTATCTGCATCGCGTTATACGACACGAGTGCGAGGATGCCCGCGCCGAGACCAACGACCCTCCCGAGCGCGCGCGTGATGTAGGTGTAGAAGCCACCCGTCTGTTTCACGTGGCGGGTCATCGCCATGAAACCGATGGCGAAGACGACTAGCGCTGCGCCGGCGATCAGATACGCCGCCGGGGCGGCCGGTCCTGCGATGAGGATCGCGAGCGGTGCCACTCCTGCGATGACCGTGAGCGGGGCTGCTGCGGAGACCACGAGGAAGACGATTCCCCCGGTACCGAGGGCACCCTTCTTGAGTTCTCCGGCTGGCGCTTCGGAAGGTCGCGCCTCTGTGTCTTTCTCGTTGACTGCCATCTGTACCTCCGGGTCGACTTCGTTGTCTGCCACAAAAACTAACAGTGTTCATTTAGTATGGGAGTACCGGGGATCGTGGTGCAATAGGCAATCAACGCTTACTCCGGTCGAGCGCCCAGTGACGAGAGTTCGAGGTACCGGTGGGACGACCCCTTACTCCCCTCCTCTCGGTCGAACTGATCGCCGAAACGGCCCTCAAGCTCATCGACAGCGGAGAGCCGTTCAGCATGCGACGCCTCGCCAAACGCCTGGGGGTGTCGGCTCCAGCGCTGTACAACCACGTCGAGAGCAAAGACGCCCTGGTCGAGCTGCTCCGTGGGTCGATGGTGGCAGCGCATCCCGTGCCGAAAGAGGAGCCCGGTACGTGGGTCGACCGGGTCGCGGTAATTGCGCGGGCCCAGCGCGCCGCGTACTCGGCGCATCCGCACGTCGTGCCGCTGCTCATCGGGGTTCCCATCGCGCAGCCCGCCGTGTTGGAGGCCTACCGCGAGCTCGCTCGAGCCCTCGCCTCCGCGGGGTTCAAAGACGCCGAGGTCAGTGTGCTCCTCGAGGTCATCGACAGTTTCGCGATCGGCAACGCACTCGAGCAAGGGGTGCCCCAGCAGATCTGGGTGGACCCCGACGACGAGGGTGCGCTGGCGCGCGCCATGGGAAGTTGGAGCGACCCTCGGGCGCTCCTCAATGAAGCGTTCGAAACCGGACTCGAGTTCATCCTCGACGGAATGCAGAACCGACTCAGAAACCGGCAACCCGGCGCGGAGTGAGCGCGCCGATGGCGATCGGGAACGCAGGAACGGCCCCGCCGAAGCGGAGCCGTTCCCCGTTGATCAGCAGTTACGCGCCGAGCGCGGCAGCCTTTGCGGGCTTCGCGTCGCGGCCGGACTGGCGGCCGGTCTCGAAGGTGAACTCGCCCTTGGCGCCTGCGGCAGCGTCGAAGCCGACGCGCACGTGGTCGCCCGCCTCGAGTTCGCCGTGCAGGATCTTCTCGCTGAGCGCATCCTCGATCTCGTGCTGAACGGCTCGACGCAGCGGCCGAGCGCCGAGCGTCGGGTCCCAGCCGAGTTCGATGAGTCGGGCCTTGGCGTCGTCCGACACCTCGATCGACATGTCGCGGTCGAGCAGGCGCTCGGAGAGGCGACCGATGAACAGACCGACGATCTGCAGCAACTCTTCTTTGTTGAGCTGCGGGAAGACGATGGTCTCGTCGACGCGGTTCAAGAACTCCGGCTTGAAGTGCTTCTTCAGCTCTTCGACGACCTTGCCGCGCATCGCGGAGTAGTCGGCTGCCGAGTTGCCTTCGAGCGTGAAGCCCACCGGGCCTCCCGTGATGTCCTTCGTGCCGAGGTTGGTCGTCATGATGATCACGGTGTTCTTGAAGTCGACAACGCGACCCTGACCATCCGTCAGTCGTCCCTCTTCCAGAATCTGGAGGAGCGAGTTGAAGATGTCCGGGTGTGCCTTCTCGATCTCGTCGAAGAGCACAACGCTGAACGGCTTGCGGCGCACCTTCTCGGTGAGCTGCCCGCCCTCTTCGAAGCCGACGAACCCGGGAGGGGCACCGAACAGCCGCGAGACGGTGTGCTTCTCGCCGTACTCACTCATGTCGAGTGAGATCAGCGCGTTCTCGTCGTCGAACAGGAACTCGGCGAGCGCCTTAGCGAGCTCGGTCTTACCGACACCGGTGGGGCCGGCGAAGATGAACGAGCCCGAGGGACGCTTCGGGTCTTTCAGCCCGGCACGCGTACGGCGGATGGTCTTGGCGAGAACCGAGATGGCCTCCTCCTGACCGATGACCCGCTGGTGCAATGCCTTCTCCATGAAGATCAGACGCGAGCTCTCCTCTTCGGTGAGCTTGAAGACCGGGATGCCGGTCGCGTTCGCCAGCACCTCGGCGATCACGCCCTCATCCACGGTTCCAGATGCGGCGACATCTCCCGAGCGCCACTGCTTCTCGAGGCGCAGCCGCTCACCGAGCAGCTTCTTCTCCTCATCTCGAAGCGACGCGGCCTTCTCGAAGTCTTGTTCCTCGATCGCGGCTTCCTTCGACGCACGCACGGTGGCGATCTTCTCGTCGAACTCCCGCAGCTCCGGCGGGGCGGACAGGATGCTGAGGCGCAGCCGCGCGCCAGCCTCGTCGATCAGGTCGATCGCCTTGTCAGGCAGGAAGCGGTCTTGCACGTAGCGGTCGGCCAGGTTCGCCGCGGCCACGATCGCGCCGTCGGTGATCGAGACCTTGTGGAAGGCCTCGTACTTGTCGCGCAGACCCTTCAGGATGTTGATCGTGTGAGGGATCGTGGGCTCGTGCACCTGCACCGGCTGGAAGCGCCGCTCGAGGGCGGCATCCTTCTCAAAGTGCTTGCGGTACTCGTCGAGCGTGGTCGCACCGATCGTCTGCAGTTCGCCGCGGGCGAGCAGCGGCTTCAGGATGCTGGCCGCGTCGATCGCGCCTTCAGCTGCACCCGCTCCGACGAGGGTGTGGATCTCGTCGATGAAGGTGATGATGTCGCCGCGGGTGCGGATCTCTTTGGTGACCTTCTTGAGGCGCTCCTCGAAGTCACCGCGGTAGCGGGATCCGGCGATGAGCGAACCGAGGTCGAGCGTGTAGAGCTGCTTGTCTTTGAGGGTCTCGGGCACGTCGCCGCGCACGATCGCCTGCGCGAGTCCTTCGACGACGGCGGTCTTGCCCACGCCGGGCTCGCCGATCAGAACGGGGTTGTTCTTCGAGCGGCGGGAGAGGATCTGCATGACCCGCTCCATCTCCTTCTCGCGGCCGATGACCGGATCGAGCTTGCCCTCGCGCGCCGCCTGGGTGAGGTTGCGGCCGAACTGGTCGAGAATCTGCGAACCCTTGTCGGGAGTCGCGTCGTTGCCACCGACGGCGACCTGCTCCTTGCCCTGATAACCCGAGAGCAGCTGGATGACCTGCTGGCGAACGCGGTTGAGGTCGGCACCCAACTTCACGAGCACTTGAGCGGCAACGCCTTCGCCTTCGCGAATCAGGCCGAGCAGGATGTGCTCGGTGCCGATGTAGGAGTGGCCGAGCTGCAGCGCCTCTCGCAGAGACAGTTCGAGCACCTTCTTGGCACGAGGAGTGAACGGGATGTGCCCGGTCGGCTGCTGCTGCCCCTGCCCAATGATGTCTTGCACCTGCTCGCGGACGGCATCCAAAGAGATGCCGAGCGACTCGAGCGCCTTCGCGGCGACCCCTTCGCCCTCATGAATCAGGCCGAGCAAGATGTGCTCGGTGCCGATGTAGTTGTGGTTGAGCATCTTCGCCTCTTCTTGGGCGAGGACGACCACCCGGCGGGCTCGGTCTGTGAAGCGCTCGAACATCTTTGACTCCTGGTGACGCCGTGTCGGCTGGCGTCGATATATCCGAGGGTAACGACGCAGCCTCGGGAAAACTCCCATGTTCGCCGTGGGCGTGAGTGCCTCGCGTCCTTCACCAGGCTCGCGTTGAACGTCGCCGTCACAACGGCCGCCCGTTGGCACATCTGCATGCAGATTCGTCTAATACGAATGCACATCGGTACGATCGGAGGATGGCGATGACGGTGCAGATCCGAAACCTTGATGACGACGTGACTGAGAGGTTGCGCACCCGCGCCCACCGCGCTGGCCTCTCGCTGTCGGAGTACCTGCGACGACAACTGACCGAGCTTGCCGAACAGATCGAACTCGAAGATCGTTGGGATGCGCTGCGCATTCCCGGCTTCACCCCCAGCAACGACGAAATCCTCGAGGCGATCCACGTCGACCGGAAGTGGGAATGACCGCGCGCGTTGTCGACGCTTCGGTGGTCGTCGCGACAATCCGCGACGGCGCGCGTCCGATGCTCGATCCCGGAACGAGGATGATGGTGCCCCATCTCCTCGACGTCGAAGTTGCCTCCGCGCTGCGTCGACTCGTTCGCGGGGCTGCGGTCGCCCCCGACGACGCCCGTTCCGCCCTCGTTCGGCTCGCAACGTTGCCCGGAATCGTGCGACACCCGCACACTTCGCTCATCGGTCGGGCCTGGGAGTTGCGCGACAACTTCTCCGCTTACGACGCCGTCTACGTCGCCCTCGCCGAGCGTCTCAAGATTCCCCTGGTCACTCTCGATGGGCGTCTCGCTCGGGCCGCCGCCGACTACTGCGATGTCGAACTCGTCGAGTGACGCCTAGCATTCGAGCATGAACGGGTTGCTCGACGATCTGGTGGGGCCATTCGAGCGGATCTCGCCGGAGACGCTCGCGACGACGCTTCGGGATGACTACGCCCTCGACATCCGCGCCCTCACCCGTCTCGACACCGAGCGTGACGACACCTTTCGCGTCGACCACACCGGCGGTGTGGTGCTCGTCAAGGTCGCCCACCCCTCCGACTCCCCCGAACTGCTCGCCCTGCAAGATGCCGCCCTCGCGGCCGTCGCCGAGCACGACCCCGAGCTGCCCGTCCCGCGTCTCGTGCCCACGACATCCGGCGGGGCGTCGGCGCTTCTCGACGGGCGAATCGTGCGGGTTCTGACCTGGCTGCCGGGGGTTCGGGCAACGGACCGCCCCTGGCGTCCGCAGGTCGGCGGCGCGGTGCTCGGGCGCCTCTCTCTCGCCCTCGCGCACCTGACCCACCCGGCTGCGGACCGCATCCTGCCGTGGGATCTGCGCCGAGTGCCGGGTCTCGCGCCGTACACCGACGAGCCCCTGCTCGTCGACGCCTTCGCACGCTACGCCGCCGAGATCTCGCCGGTGCTGGATGCGCTGCCGCGGCAGGTCGTGCACAACGACTTCCATCCCGGCAACGTGTTCGTGGGTGAGTCGGGAGCGATCTCGGGAATCGTCGACTTCGGCGATGTCGTGCTCACGCCGCGGGTGTGCGACCTCGGAGTGTCGCTCGGCTACCTGATTCCCGACGACTCCCCCGGGGATGCCGTCCGCGCCGAGTTCACGGCCGGGTACGAGTCGGTCGTGCCGCTGACCGATGAGGAGCGCAGCCTCATCCCCGGCCTCGTCGTGGGACGCGAACTGCAGAGAATCGTCATCAACGAAGAGTTGGGCCGACGCGACGGCGGCTCGCACGCCGCACCGCGCGTGCGACGACTGCTTCATCGAGCACTGGAGGATTGGGCATGACCGGACCGACGACCTACTTCGACCCCGCGCGGGTCGACGAGTTGCCCGCCGAGACGGCGTCGCTCGTGAAACGTCGGATCGCGGCCCTCGGTCCCGCGTACCGGCTGTTCTACCGGGAACCGGTCGAGTTCGTGCGCGGCGAGCGCGCCCACCTGTTCGACCGCGACGGTGTCGACTACCTCGACGCGTATAACAACGTCCCCTCGGTCGGGCACGCGCATCCCCGGGTCGTCGCCGCGATCGCCGAACAGGCGGCGCGACTCAACACGCACACCCGCTATCTGGATGCCGCGACCGTCGCGTACGCGGAAGACCTGCTGAGCACCTTTCCGAGTCATCTCGGCAACGTGATGTTCACCTGCACCGGGTCCGAGGCGAACGACCTCGCCCTGCGCATCGCGAAGGCTGCGACCGGCGGCACGGGCGTCATCGTGAGCTGGAACGCGTACCACGGGGTCACCACCGAGGTCGCGGCAGTGTCGCCCTCGCTCGTCGGCATCGAGGAGATGGCGCCCTGGGCCCGAGCGGTGCGGTCACCGCATCCCGACGTCGACATCGCGGAGGCGGTGATCGCCACCCTCGGTGAACTCGAGATCATGGGGATCAAACCCGCAGCCCTTCTCGTCGACACCGTCTTTGCGAGCGACGGGGTCTACCCCGACCTGCCCTCGCTCGCGAAGGCCGTCGCGGCTGTGCGCAAGGCAGGCGGACTGTTCATCGCCGATGAGGTACAGGCCGGCTTCGGCCGACTGGGCTCTGCCGACGGCACGGGGATGTGGGGCTTTCAGCGCGCCGACCTCCAGCCCGACATCGTCACCCTCGGCAAGCCGATGGGCAACGGGCATCCCGTCGCCGGTCTCGTCGCCCGGCCCGAACTCACGGCGGCGTTTGCGGCGAAGAGTCGGTACTTCAACACCTTCGGCGGCAACCCGGTCGCGATCGCGGCAGCTCAGGCCACACTCGATGTGCTGCGCGACGAGCAACTACCGGCCCACGCGGCCCGCGTCGGGGAACGGCTGATGGATGGCATCCGCTCGCTCGGTTCGTCGGTCGCCGCGGTGCGCGGGGCGGGACTCTTCATCGGAGTGGACCTCGTCGGCCCCGACGGAACCCCCGATGAGGGTTTCACCCTCGACGTCGTGGATGCCATGAAGCAGCGGCGCGTGCTGCTCGCGACAGCGGGTGCCGACAACACGACCCTGAAGATCCGACCGCCGCTACCTTTCGACGACGCCGACGCCGATCGCCTGCTCGAGGCCCTCGCGGCGGTGCTGGAGGAACGCGCCTAACCCGCCGGCTTAGTCGCCGCGCCGTCGAGCCAGAGAACTTCCGCAGGGTCGCTGTGGGTGCCGCCGCTGTCGACGTGCTTCGCGTCGATGTTCGGGCCCTTGGTGATGACGTGCACGAGCGCCATCGCATGACCGCGTCCGAGGTCGTACTCGGCGGCAAGCCACTCGATCATCGGGGTCGCCTTGGTTCCCGGGCCGAAACCCTTCGCCTCGGCCGCCGCGATGAACTGCCGCGCGGTGAGTCCGGTCTTCTGCTCGATGTTGTCGAGGTACGCCTGGAACGACATGCACCGACGCTACTCCGGCTTACGATCTCGTCGTGAGCAACCTCGAGGTCGACTCAATCGAGACCGTCTGCGGGGATTTCGTAAGCGGCGATGTCCCGGGCAGCGTCGTCGAGATCCTCGAACCCCGGGAGGTGCCGCTCGGAGGGCCGCGCGCATTCACTGTTCTTCGGACTCTGCCGCAGCGCGCGCGCAGCCTGGTCGGCGCCTGGTGCTTCGTCGACTCCTACGGTCCGGTGCCGGCAGATCACGCGGGCACGATGACGGTTCCGCCGCATCCGCACACCGGGTTGCAGACCGTGACCTGGCTCTATGCCGGCGAGATCGAGCACCGTGACTCGGTGGGAAGTCGCGCGCTCATTGAGCCTGGGCAGGTGAACCTCATGACGGCGGGAGCCGGCATTCAGCACTCCGAAGTGTCGACCGCCGCTGCCACCGAACTTCACGGAGCGCAACTGTGGATTGCGTTGCCCGATCGGTCGCGTCACGTCGATCCGTTCTTCGAGAGTTTCACGCCACAGCCTGTGACACTCGGTGACGCAACACTGCGCGTCTTCATCGGTACCCTCGCCGGGGCGTCGTCGCCGGTGTCGGCGTTCACCGGTCTAGTCGGCGCGCAGATCGACCTCCCGGCAGGCGGGCGGGTCGAGGTACCCGTCGATCCGACGTTCGAGCACGCACTCGTCGTCGATCGCGGCACACCCCGACTGCAGGGTGTGACCGTGCCCACAACCCGGCTCGGCGTCGTTCCCGCGGGCGCCGCGACCCTCCACATTGAGGCGGGCGACGAGCCGTTGCGCGCGCTGCTGATCGGCGGCGAGCCCTTGGGGGAGCAGATCGTGATGTGGTGGAACTTCGTTGGCCGAAGCCACGACGAGATCGTCGCGTTCCGTGAGCAATGGCAGTCCGAGGTGATCGCCGGGTCGACGACATCCGGTCGGTTCGGGGAGGTCGCCGACTACCCCGGCGCGCCCCTTCCGGCACCGGAACTGCCCAACATCCGGTTGCAGCCTCGCGGCTGAGCGGCTCCGCTCACCAGTCGGGGCTCACCGGTCGGGGCTCACCAGTCATGCATGGTGCCGTCGGCGAGACGGTTGAACGGCAGGTAGGCCTGCTCGTAGGGATACTTGCCGGCCTCGTCGACGTTGAGACTGACCCCCAGTCCCGGCTCGTTGCCCGGGTGAAGGTAGCCGTCCGCCCAACTGAAGGTCTGCTCAAAGACCTGGTTGGTGCGGTCGCCGTGGGGCATGTACTCCTGGATGCCGAAGTTGTGAATGGCCAACCCGAGATGCATCGCAGCAGCCATTCCGACCGGGGAGATGTCGGTGGGACCGTGCATCCCCGACTTGATTTGGTACTGCGCCGCGTACTCGAGCGTCTTCTTGAGCGGCGTGATCCCGCCCATGTGCGTGACCGCACCGCGCACGTAGTCGATCAGCTGTTCACGGATGAGGTCTTTGAAGTCCCACACCGTGTTGAAGATCTCGCCGATCGCGAGCGGTGTCGTGGTGTGTTGGCGCACCAGCCGCAGCGCCTCCTGATTTTCCGCCGGCGTGCAGTCTTCGAGCCAGAACAGGTCGTACGGTTCCAGGCTCTTGCCGAGTTTCGCGGCCTGGATCGGCGTCATCCGATGGTGACCGTCGTGCAACAGCGGAAGGTCGGGGCCGAACTCGTTGCGCACGGCCTCGAAGACACCGGGCAGGTGCTTCAGGTAGGCGCGGGTATCCCAGTCTTCCTCCGTCGGCTTCGCGCCGCGGCGGGCGGGCTCGTGGTCGTACCGCGCCTCGCCGCCTCCGGCATCCGCTGACTGCGACGCGATTCCGTAGATCGCCTTCAGCCCCGGAACGCCGGTCTGAACTCGCATCGAGCGGTACCCCTTCTCGAGGTGCTCGCGGATCGAATCGAACAGCTCGTCGGTCGTCTTGCCCGACGCGTGCCCGTAGGCCATCAACCCGGTGCGACTGGCGCCGCCCAACAGTTGGTAGACCGGCATCCCGGCGGCCTTGCCCTTGATGTCCCACAGCGCCATATCCACGGCGGCGCTCGCAGCCATCGTGACCGGTCCGCGGCGCCAGTAGGCGCTGCGGTAGAGGAACTGCCAGGTGTCTTCGATGCGGCTGGCGTCCATGCCGATCAACAGCGGAACCACATGCTCTTTGAGGTACGCGACGACGGCGAGCTCACGACCGTTGAGGGTCGCGTCACCGAGGCCAACGTGCCCCTCATCGGTGGTGAGCCTGAGGGTCACGAAGTTGCGGTCGGGACTTGTGACGATGACTTCTGCCTGGTCGATGATCATGATGCGGGCCTCCCGGCGTCAGCTTGTACGGTCAGATGAAGCGTTGCGGCGTCGACGGACGCGCAGAATGTGGCGTCAGCGCCCAGGTTCGCATCGAGGAACGCGACACATCCCGCGCTCGACTCGTCGACCCTCAACCCGTCCGGCCCGACGAGCCCGTCCGGCCCGACGAGCCCGTCCGGCCCGGGAGCGTAACCGCGCCGCACCGACAGGATCCACGCCGCGATCGCGCCAGCACAGCCCTCTGCCGATCGACCCGCCAGACGCTCGGCGCGCGCGACCGGCACGATCCTGACCCGCACCTTCGTCGCCGAATCTTGCGCGATCTGGTCGAGGCGGTGCTCCAACCGAGGGTTCGCGAAACGCTCGACGAGCGCCGCCCGGTAGTTCCCCACGTCGAGATCGGGAAGCTGCCGCTGATCGTCATCCCACAGTCTCTCGACGAGATCGCGGCAGACCGGATCGGTCATCGCGTCACTGACAAACAGGTGCCCTCGCACCGCACCCGCGGCCGCCAACGTGCTGTGCGCACCATTGAGCATCCAGAGTTTGCGTGCTTCCCAGGGGCGGATGTCGTCGACGAAACGCGCGCCGGCGACATCCCACTGCGGCCGTCCGGACGGGAAGTCACCGCAGAGCACCCAGTCCGAGAAGGGTTCGGTCACGACCGGCGCCTCGTCGATGAACCCCGAGAGTTGCTGCACCTCGACCCGATCCGCCTCAGTGGCGCGCGGCGTGATCCGGTCGACACTGGTGGACACGAACGCGACGTGATCGCGCATCCAGGTTGCCAGCAGCGGGCTGACGGTATCGGCGAACCACAGCAGGGCCCCCCGAACCAGCGCGCCGTTCTCGGGCAGGTTGTCGCAGGGGATGACGGCGATGCCGCCTCCGTCAGCACGTCGGCGTGCCTCCAGGCCGAGAATCACACGCCCCAGTGCCGTCGTCGGCGCCACCCTCGACAGAAGCACCGCAGAGTCGGCCAGCCCCTTCCGCAGCAGGTCGACATCGGATGCCATGCCCGGATCGCCGAGATCAGGCAGGCCGTCAACGTCCAGGCGGTAGCCGGCCTCGGTGAGGGTCATCGTGAGGATCGCGACCTCGGGACGGCTGAGGAGCTCGGTGAAGGTCTCGAGGTCACTGCCCGGGTGCGCCTCGGCAATGCTCCGGACGATCTCGAACCGGTCGCCCTGTGGGCCGCGTTCGATGAGCGTGAAGAGACCGTCCTGCGTCGCGAGTGTCTCGGCGGCCTCAGGGGAACGCCCGGTGAAGGCGGCGATGCCCCACTCGGCGGCGTCGGGAGCGCGCGCCGTGTACCAGGCCTGGTGCGCCCGGTGAAAGGCACCGAGCCCGACATGAACGATCCGCACCCGCGGCATCACGCCGTCGCCCGGCGATGAGGCGCGCGACAGCCTGACGGCGGTATGGCTCGACGTCACAGCTTGAACACCTCACGCGGAATCGCGCCGACCAGATCGTCGGCGATTCGCTCGGCGGCGGCAAGGGTAACGCGGCCCTGCGCGACCAGACGTGCCAGGAAGCCGGCATCCGCCCGACGGGCCGTGTCGTGGCGGGCCGGGATCGAGAGGAAGGCGCGGGTGTCATCGATGAAGCCCGAGGTGCGATAGAAACCGGCGGTCTCGGTGACCGCGCTGCGGAAGCGCGCCATCGCGTCGGGCGCATCCAAAAACCACCAGGGCGCCCCGACATACACGCTCGGATAGAACCCGGCCAGTGGCGCCAACTCCCGGGAGAACGCGGTCTCGTCGACCGTAAACAGCACGAGGTGGAAGTCGCGCTCGAGTCCGAAGCGCTCCAGCAGGGGCTGAAGCCCGCGCGTAAAGGACGTCGGAACCGGGATGTCGTGACCGGTATCGGCACCGTGGGTCGCCAGCGTCGGGGTGCTGTGATTGCGAAAAACACCCGCGTGCACGGTCATCACCAGACCGTCGTCAACACTCATCCGCGCCATCTGAAACAGCATGTGCGCACGGAAGATTCGCCGACCCGCCGCATCGGCCCGGCCGGCGATCACCGACTGGAAGAGGGATTCGGCCTCGGACGGTTCGAGGTCGACGGTGAGGGGCTCTTCGACTCCGTGATCCGTCGAAACCGCCCCGCGCTGGATGAAGTAGGCCCGCCGCGACTCCAGGGCGGCGAGGTAGCCACCGAACGTGGTCTCGTGCGCGGTCTGATGGAGCAGGGCGTGCACGGCGTCGCCGAAGCCCACCGCGTCAGGGTCGAGGTATTTGTCGGGGCGAAACGTCGGAGCGACTCGGCCCCCCAGACCGGAGGCGGCGAGCGCGTCGTGGCCGGCGAGATCATCGAGCGGATCATCGGTCGTCGCCAGAAACTCGATTCCGAACTGGCGAAACAGCGCACGCGGGCGAAACTGCGGTTGCGCGAGCTTCTCGGCAATGGCGTCGAACAACAGGTCGGCGGACTCACCGGTGAGCGGCGTATCGAGGCCCAGCACCTGGGTCAGTTCCTCGTCGATCCAGTACCCCGACGCGGTGCCGGCGAATCGATGCCAGTTCTCGGCGAGGGTTCTCCACGCCCGCCGGCGGTCCGCCTCATCGAGGGGCGCGAGAAGTGGTGCAAGATCTGCCCCCGAGGCGTGCAACAGGCGGGTGACGTAGTGGTCCTTGCTCACGAACAGTTCGGCGGCATCCCGGAATGGTTCATCGGCAACCAGCAGATCAACGGGAACGTGGCCATGCGGCGAGATGATCGGATGGGCGGCGACGCGGGCGTAGAGCTCACGCGCGATCGCCCGTTCCGCCGGATCGGTCGGCAGCAGGCGGTCGGGATCGCGACCCTGCGACGACGACATGGGGTCCATTGAGTTAGCAGCTTTCCACACTTTGAGACGGGTACTCCCGACCGCGAGAATGCACTGATCTTCGGGCGAGGCTTTCGCCGCGCGCCTGTGCTCTGCCAGTGTGGAGGCTATGAAACGAAGCATCCTGCCCCGCGTCATCGCCCTCGGCGTGCTCGTTCTTGCCCTCGCGGGCTGCGTGCGCTTCCAGGCTGCCGTGACTCTGACGCCCGACAACACGGTGAACGGCGAGATTGTCGTCGCGGTCCTCCTCCCCGACGACACCACGGAATCGCGCACGACCGCGCAGGCGGGCACGACGCAGATCGCGACCTCTCTGCTCGGCACGCTGACGAGCGCACCGGGCGTTTCGACGAGCGACTACGAGCAGGATGGCTACCTCGGCACCCGGATCAAGCTGACCAACGTCGCGTTGAGCGCTTTCAATAGTCAGGAGGCGGGCGCGCTGAAGTTCACCCGCGAGGGCGACGAGTTCGTATTCAGCGGCACTATCGACTTCAGCAGTGAATCCGCCGGGGGCGGAACCGACGAGAACGCTGACGACAGCAACCTGACGGTGTCGGTCACCTTTCCGGGTGCCGTGACTGATCACAACGGCGAACTGTCGGGCACGACGGTCTCCTGGAAAACCCCGATCGATAAGCGCCTCGAGATGTCCGCACGTGGCGGCGCGAACGCTGCGGGTCCTGGAATTCTGCTGTTCGTGATCATCGGCGTCGTCGTCGTGGTTCTCGCGGCTGCCGTCGTCGCGGTGCTCCTGCTGCTGCGTTCGCGGCGGAATCGAGCGGCTGTTGTCTCGGCATCCCCGCCCCCGCCCCCGCCGCCGGTCACGGATGCGGTGACCCCGATGGCTGCCGAGCCGGCAAAGACGGATACACCCGCGACACCCGCCGTGTCCGCGATACCTCCGATACCCGCAACGATCGCTCCGGCCGCCGCGCCCACGCAAGCCGCTGCCCCGGCGAAAACTCCGAAAACTCCGAAGCCCCCGAAAACGACCGACTAGTCGGCGGCGGCGCGTGCCGCGACGCGCTTCGCGCGCTCTTGCGCCTCGATCTTCGCTGCGGTCGCACGCTCCGAACTATCGGAGCGGATCATCGCGCGGAAGATGAACCAGAACAGCAGGCCGAACAGCACCGTGGGCACGACCGAAAAGATCGCGTTTCCCCAAAAGTCAGCAGGCATGGCTCCAGGCTACGTCGCGTGGGCGACGAACCACGACACCGCGATGATTCCGACGATGACGACGAGTCCGAGGATTGCGACAAACCGCGAGGTGCGACGGTCCACCGCTCAGCCTTTGGCGATGATGCCGATAATGCCGCTCACCAGCAAGAAGACTCCGACGGCTCCGACAGCTACCCAGATCAGGATCCGCAGCGGGGTAATCGGCTTCGGGCCAGAAGGGTTCCGGCCGGAAGGTTTCGGGGTGGGAGGCGTCGGCGCAGTCATCACTTGACCAACGGAAAGAGAATCGTCTCGCGGATGCCAAGGCCGGTGATCGCCATCAGCAGCCGGTCGATTCCCATCCCCATCCCGCCCATCGGCGGCATCCCGTGCTCCATCGCCCGCAGGAACTCCTCGTCAAGCGGCATTGCCTCGTCGTCGCCGCGCGCGCCCTGCTTCGCCTGGTCGACGAAACGCTCACGTTGGATGACCGGGTCGACGAGCTCGGAGTACCCGGTGGCAAGTTCGAAGCCGCGCACGTAGAGGTCCCACTTTTCGACGACGCCCGAGATCGATCGGTGGTCGCGAACCAGGGGCGAGGTATCGACCGGAAAGTCCATGACGAACGTCGGGTGCGTGAGCCCGGGCTTCACGAAGTGCTCCCACAGCTCTTCGACGTATTTGCCGTGAGTCGGGTGGCTGACCTGAAGGTCTTCCTGTTCCGCCATCCGGGCCAAGTGGTCGAGGTCGGTCGCCGGGGTGATCTCCACGCCGGCCGCCGCGCTCAGCGACCCATACATCGAGATACGCGCCCACTCGCCGCCCAGGTCGTACGCACTGCCGTCGGCGAGCGTGACGACGTGCGACGCGGTGACCGCGAAGGCGGCGTTCTGGATGAGTTCCTGCGTGAGGTCGGCGATCGTGCTGTAGTCGCCGTAGGACTGGTACGCCTCGAGCATCGCGAACTCGGGGCTGTGGGTGGAGTCAGCGCCCTCGTTGCGGAAGTTGCGGTTGATCTCGAACACCCGCTCGAGCCCGCCGACGACGGCGCGCTTGAGAAACAGTTCCGGCGCGATGCGCAAAAACAGTTCCGTGTCGAAGGCGTTGCTATGCGTGACGAACGGCCGGGCTGACGCTCCGCCGTGAATCGTCTGCAACATCGGGGTCTCGACCTCGAGAAAGCCGTGACCCGCGAACGTCGCCCGCAGACTCGCGACCGCAGTCGACCGTGCGCGCACCGTGACCCGGGCCTGCTCGCGCACGATCAGGTCGAGGTAACGCTGGCGCATCCGCGTCTCGTCGCTCAACTCGTTGTACAGGTTCGGCAGCGGCAGCAGCGCCTTCGAGGCGATCGCCCATTCCTTCACCAGGATGCTGAGCTCCCCCCGCCGTGACGAGATGACCTCCCCCGACACGAACAGGTGATCGCCGAGGTCGACGAGTTCCTTCCAGCGCTGAAGCGACTCCTCGCCCAACTCCGCCAACGAGAACATCGCCTGAAGCCGCTGGCCATCCCCCGCCTGCAACGCGACGAACCCCAACTTGCCCGAATTTCGAAGGAAGACGACCCGCCCAGCAACGCCGACCGTAACACCCGTCACATCATCGGCCTGAAGGTCCGGGAACGTGGCCCGCACCTCCGCGATCGAATGCGTGACCGGAAGCGTGACCGGATACGCACCCTCGCCAGCCGAGTCGGCATCCCGAATCAATCGCGCTCGCTTAGCCAACCGCACGGCCTTCTGCTCGGCGATGTCTTCGTCAGTCGCCTCAGGCTCGGGAGTCACGGTGTCAGTCATGGGAGATCATTCATTTCAATTCAAGTAAATCGAGTCGTTGTCGATCAGCCGCGTGGTGCCCACCTTCGCCGCGATGATCACGCGAGCCGGCCCCCGGTAGCCGTCGTCGACGGGGAGGAAAGTGCGCGGGTTGACGACCTTGAGGTAGTCCAAGCTAACCAGTTGCTCATCCATCAGTACGGACTGAGAGGCGGCAATGACGGTGTCAATGCCGAGATCGGATGCCGATGCCGCCGCCTCGATCGCCCGCGGAATCGCTCGCGCCGCCTGACGCTCGGCGTGACTCAGGTAGCGGTTGCGGCTCGAGAGCGCCAACTCGTCGGCTTCGCGAACGGTATCGATGACCTCGATCTTGACCGGGATGTCGAGGTCTTTCACCATGCGCTGCACGAGGAAGAGCTGCTGCGCATCCTTCTGCCCGAAAGTGACGACCTGCGGTTGCACGATGTGCAGCAGTTTGGCCACCACGGTCAGCACGCCGTCGAAATGTCCGGGGCGCGCCCGACCCTCGAAGAGCGTCGACACCTCGCCCCCGGTCACCTTCACCTGCGTGTCGCCGTCGGGAAACATCTGATCGACGGTCGGCGCGAAGACGTAGTCGACGTCGAGGGGCGCCAGCTTGTCGAGATCGCCGTCGAGATCGCGCGGGTACTTCTCGAGGTCTTCGTCGGCACCGAACTGCAGCGGGTTCACGAAGATCGACACCACGACGACATCCGCCAGTTTGCGCGCCCGAGCGACGTGTGCGAGGTGCCCGTCGTGGAGGGCACCGAGCGTGGGAACCAGTGCGACGGTTCGGCCTGCAGCGACGTGTTCGGCCAAAGCCGCCCTCATCGCCGGAATCGTCTCGACGACGAGCGGTCTAGTCACTCTTCCGTGCCTCCGCGTCGATCGTAGCCGCGGACGACAGGGCGTTCTCGACAGCCGAGCGCACGAGCGGCCCGAGCACCCGCCCGGGGTCGTCGACGCCGATTCGGCCGAGCGCGCCCGTGGCCTGCGTGACGATCGCGGTCGAGAACGTCGTCGCGGCCGCAACCGCATCTGAGTACGCGGCGCGGTCGGCCTCGGCCACCACGAACGGCTCCGCTCCCATTTCGACGACCAGCGCCTGCGCGATCGGCAGCACGGGCGTCGGCGCCGTCACGGCGCACCACGACTCGCGAAGGCGCACCAGGTCGAGACTCGTGCCGGTAAAGGCCATCACCGGATGGATGGCGAGCGGAATCGCGCCGGCCGCGGCCGCGGGGGCGAGCACCCCGATCCCGTAGCCCGGGGCGGTGTGGACGACGAGTTGCCCGGCTTGCCAGGCTCCGGTTGCCGCAAGCCCGGCGACCAGTGCGGGCAATTCATCACCCGGCACGGCGAGCAGCACCAATTCACTGCGCTCGATCAGATCGGGCACCTCGAGAATCGGCACTCCAGGCAGCAGGGCGTCGGCCCGCTCCCTACTGGATTGGGACACCGCAGCGATGCCGACGATCGCGTGACCCGCCCCGCCGAGCGCCGCACCGAGCACCGGGCCGACGCGACCCGCGCCGATGATCCCGATTCCGAGTCGACCCGACCGCTGCGCCACTAGTTCTCCCCCGAACGCCAGCGGTGAGTGCCCTCGCTGCCGCCGGCCGTGACCGCGGCGAGCTCGGCATCCCGAAAGAACGCTTCGGCGTCGCGGGCGTCGAGTGCGCCGAGTCGCGGCGAGATCGGACCGGCGACGGTGTGCACGTGAACCGCCGCGAGGCGCAGCGCCCGCTCGATCGGACCCTGCTCGATCGCGACGCTCTGCATGCGCGGCGTCGGAACGATCGCGAGCTCCCGCCAGATCGCCCCCTTGCGCAGCAGCACGGCACCCGGGAAGAGCGCGAAGCCGTTGCGGCGCCAGGAGAACCAGCGCAACACGACCGCGCGGCGAGGTGACCCGGTGAACTCGTCGTGTCCACCACGCCCCACAAGGCCGTTGTTGAGCAGGGTGCGCAGGTCGACACCGCCGGCGCTGTTCGGCGCGGCACCCATCAGCTCGGGCAGGAGCAGCTCGAGAACACGCAACACGTCCGCGCGCGATCCGACCGGAAGCACGATCGTGTTCTGCTGCGCCGACTGCCCCGCCGACGGCCCCCCACGGGAGGCGCGGTTGACCCGCACCGTCCACCAGCCCGCCGGACGCCACAGCAGGTTCTGACTCACCGCAACCGAGTGGATGCGGCCCGGAGGCAGAGTGTCGTTGCGCGTCGTCAGCAGGCCGTACCCGATCCGCACTCCGTCAGGCGTACGGGCGATCGTGTACCGCAGAAACCTGGTGACCCGCCGCACCAGATACGAGCCCAGACCGAGCACGATCGGCACGAAAGTGAAGAGCAGCACGAGGAAATCACGCGAGACACTGATCGACAGCACCAGACCGATCGAGACCGCGATGGCGACGACGAGGAAGACCACCGTGGTGCCGCTCAACAGGGTCGAGCCGATCAGGCGGCCCGGATGCATCCGCACGACCGACTCCGGAGCGGCCAACAACGGATCGAGTTCGGGAGCTAGAAGTTCGCTCACGCGGCGATCGAGCAGTGACCCGGCGGCCGCGGGACTCTCACCGGCTGCCGCGCGCGACCCCGACGCGAGGCGCAGGATGTCGGCGCGCAGCAGATCGGATGCCGCGGTACCGAGGTAGGCGAGCTGCACGTTCGCGTCGTTGCCCGCGACCTCGACCTCGAGCCGAGCGGCCCCGAGGAGTCGAGCGAACATCGGCCGCACGATCGTCACGCCCTGGATGCGGTCGAGCCGCGCCTTGCGATGGGTTCGAAAGAGCACGCCACTGCGCACTTCGACGACCTCGCCGGTGACGCGAAAGGTGTGCGCTCGCCAGGAGACATAGAACAACGCGACCAGAACCAGCAGCAAGGCGAGAACGATCGCCAGGGCAATGAGCGCGTAGCCATTGCTCACGATCAGATCGACGGGGTCGCCCTGACACTCGGGAGCCCTCGGCGGGCAGGCGATCGCGGGAAAAAACCATTGCACGAGACGCTCGCGCAGATTCGTGACGATGATGCCGATGATCGCGATCAGCGCGATCCCGCCGCGCAGCAGTGGCGTCGCCGGATGCAGGCGGTGCCACGCGCCGTCGGCGAGCGGAGTCACAGCCCCGCCCGGCGGCTTTCGGCAAGTTCGACGAGGCGGTCGCGGAGGTGTTCAGCATCCGCCTCCGGCAGCCCGGGGATCGTGATGTGGCTCGCCGCGGCCGCTGTGACGAGCTTCAGTTCTGAGAGCCCAAAGCCACGAGCGATGGGTCCGCGATTGATGTCGACCAACTGCATCCGGCCGTACGGCACCGCAACGACGCGCAAAAACATGATGCCGCGGCGAAAGACCAGGTCGTCGTCACGCAGCCGGTACCCGATGGAACGAACCCGTCGCGGGATGAACGCGGCAACCACGATGCCGATGACCAGCACGGCCGCAGGGGCGATCAGCCACCACGGATTCTGGGTGATGCCGAAAGGCACTGTCGCGGCCGCGGCCAACACCAACGATGAAACGATGTGTCCGACGAAGTCGACAACGACGTACTTGGGCGACACCCGCTGCCAGTCACCCGGAACCGGATCGATCGAGGCGGTCACCGGTCCAGGCTACCCGGCAGGGGGTCGCCGTTCCGGTCGTCGTCGTCGGAAGGCGGCACCGTGCAGAAGAACTCACCCAGCAACCCCGCGATCAGCAACACGATCGACGCGCCAACGACGGCAAGCGCCCGCAGCAGATTGTCGCCGTTCACCCCGCCGCTGCGGGTGAGAAGTTCGAGCAAGAGACCGACGGCGAGGCCAGAGAACAGGGCGCCCACGATGCTCGACGCCTTCGTGATCAGCACCACCCTGGTCGCGTGGAACGGGTCGATCCGAGCGCGGACCCGCCCGCGCGTGGCTTGTGCGCGGGTGGCTTGTCGAACAGGCACCGAGAGCGCGATCACCACGATCGCAATCGCAATCAGGGTGACCGCGATCGAATACTCCGGGCGAAACTTCGGCTGACTCGCCGCCGCGAGCCCGAGCTGCAGCAGGAAGGCGACGATGCCGCCTGCGAGCACGAGGCCGATGATCGTCGACGGTCGGGTACGCGTCACGATCCGGTGTCCAAGCCAGCAACCAGATCGGCGACGCGACCGTGGCCGGCAAGTACGGCCTCGGGATCCACCTCAAGCCAGGGGCGCAGCACGAAGGACCGCTCGAACGCACGCGGATGCGGCAACGTGAGGTCGGGTGCGGAGGACTGCATGCCGGCATAGTCGACGATGTCGAGGTCGAGAGTGCGGTCGCCCCAGCGCTCGGCTCGTACCCGCCCGTTGTCGTGTTCGATGCCGTTGAGCACCGCGAGCAACGCCCGGGGCGCAAGGGTGGTGCGGATCAGCACCACGGCGTTGAGGTACGCGGGGGCAGCCGGATTCTCGCCGTCAGCACCAACGGCGACCGTGTCGATCGGGGTCGAGATCGCGGTCACCTCGATGCCGTCGGCCTCAGCAAGTGCCCGCACCGCCGCGGCGAAAGTCGCCGTGCGGTCGCCGAGGTTGCTCCCGACAGCGATGACCGCCCGCGACGTGATCTGACGAAGTTGAACGTTCATGAGCGCCCTCGCGTGATGGTGACACGGACATCGTCGAACGGCACGGAGATCGGCGCTTGGGGCTTGTGCACGGTGACAACGACCTCGTGCACCGCGTGGAATGCGAGCGCGACGTCGGCGACACGCTCGGCAACCGTCTCAATCAAATTGACCGGGTCCGACTCGACCGCGGCCACAACCTGCTCGGCCAGCAGTCCGTAGTGCACGGTGCGGTCCAGCTCATCACCGGCCGCCGCCGGGCCAAGCGGCAGCCGCACTGTCACGTCGATGACGAACTCTTGTCCGTTCTGACGTTCGGCTTCAAAGACCCCGTGGTGTGCCGTCACGCGCAGCCCGGTGAGCGTGATCTCGTCGAGGGGTTCCATCACCGTTCTACTCCCGCGTTCCATCGGTCGGCCACGGCGAGAGCGAGGCGAGTCGACGGCACATCGTGCACGCGCACGCCCCAGGCACCCGAACGAGCGGCCAGAGCACTGATCACGGCCGAGGGGAGGTCGCGGGCATCCATCGGCGCCTCCGCGGGCAACAGAGCACCGACGAAACGTTTGCGGGACGCCCCGACCAGCACGCCATGACCCAGGGAGGCGATCTCGTCGAGTCGAGCGAGCAGAGCCCAGTTGTCGTCGGCGTCTTTCGCGAACCCGAGCCCAGGATCAAGCAGGATTTGCGACGGGTCAACGCCGGCGACGACGAGTTCTGCGACCCGGTTCTTGAGGTCGGCACGGACCTCGGCGACCACGTCGGCGTAGACGGGAACCGCATCCGCGCCGCCACCCCAGTGCATGGCGCAGTACTGAACGCCGCTCTGCGCGACGACCCGCGGCATCCCTTCGTCGGCCAAGCCGCCCGAGACGTCGTTGATCATCTGTGCCCCCGCCTCGACCGCCGCTTGGGCAGTCGAGGCGTTTTTGGTGTCGATGCTGACGCTCACACCGCTTTGCGTCAGAGCGCTGACCACGGGGATGACACGGTCGAGTTCGTCACGCGGGTTCACGTGCGCGGCACCGGGTCTCGTCGATTCGCCCCCGACATCGACAATCGCCGCGCCCTGATCGCGCAGTTCGAGTCCGCGCGCGATCGCGGCGTCGACGTGCTCGAACCGACCCCCGTCACTGAACGAGTCGGGAGTGACGTTCAGGATGCCCATGATGATCGTCACTCGACGGCACCGATCAGAACCATCGCTTCGGCCCGCGCGAGCGGATCGGTGAGCGCTCCGCGGCTCGCGACCGTCACGGTCGTCGACCGAATCTGCCGCGGACCACGGGCGGCCACGCAGTCGTGCTGCGCATCGAGCACGACAAGCACCCCGAGCGGAGCGAGCCCTGCCTCCATTGCGTCGGCAATCTGCTCGGTCAGGCGCTCTTGCAGTTGCGGCCGCGCGGCAAGGGTCTCGACGACGCTCGCGATGCGGCCAAGTCCCACCAGCTTCTCGTTGGGCACGTAGGCGACGTGCGCGACGCCGCGGAAGGGCAGCAGGTGGTGCTCGCACATCGAGCGAAACTCGAGGTCGCGGATCAGAACCAGTTCACCGCGCTCGTCGGCGGCAGCCGCATCCTTGCCCGCGCGCAGGATCTCGACGGCGTCAACGCCCACGCCGGCGAAGTATTCGCCGTAGGCCTCGGCGACTCGACGCGGGGTATCGACGAGACCCGGACGCGTCGAGTCCTCGCCGATGGCCGCGAGCAGCTCGGCCACGGCTGCTTCGACGCGGCCCCGGTCGACGGTCATGCCGGTCAGGCGGTGGCGATGCCGGGCGACTTGCGCGGCCGCGGGGTGCGCGGGCGCGGGGTCGGTTCGGAATCGACGCCGGAATCAACGGCGGCCGGATCGATCGGTGCCTTGCTGGGCATCTTGACCGCGGGCAGATTGCTGACCGGGCGGGTCTTGCTCGACAGCCACTGCGGCCGCTCGGGCAGCTTCTTCACCTTGGCGAACAGGGCGGCGAGCTGGTCGTGGTCGAGGGTCTCTTTCTCAAGGAGCTCGCTGGCCAGCTTGTCGAGAATGTCGCGGTTGGTGTTGAGCACCTTCCACGCCTCATCGTGCGCCTGGTCGATGAGCTTGCGCACCTCGAGGTCGACCTTCTCGGCGATCTCTTCGGAGTAGTCGCGCTGGTGGCCCATGTCGCGACCGAGGAAGACCTCGCCGCCCGACGATCCGAGTTTGACCGCACCGATGTCGGTCGACATCCCGTATTCGGTCACCATGCGGCGAGCGATCGCCGTTGCCTTCTCGATGTCGTTCGACGCGCCGGTTGTCGGATCGTGGAAGACGATCTCTTCCGCGACGCGGCCGCCCATCGCGTAGGCGAGCTGGTCGAGCAGTTCGTTGCGCGTGACCGAGTACTTGTCTTCGAGCGGCAGCACCATCGTGTAACCGAGGGCGCGACCGCGCGGCAGAATCGTGACCTTCGTCACCGGGTCGGTGTTGCGCATCGACGCGGCGGCGAGAGCGTGACCGCTCTCGTGGTACGCCGTGATGAGCTTCTCTTTGTCGTTCATCAGGCGGCTGCGCCGCTGCGGGCCGGCCATCACGCGGTCGACGGCCTCATCGAGCGCGCGGTTGTCGATGAGTTGCGCGTTGCTGCGCGCCGTAAGCAGCGCCGCTTCATTGAGCACGTTCGCGAGATCGGCACCCGTGAAGCCCGGCGTCTTGCGCGCGAGAACTTCGAGGTTGACGCCCTTCGCCATCGGCTTGCCCTTGGCGTGCACTTCGAGGATCTTCTGGCGGCCCTTGAGGTCGGGAGCATCGACGCCGATCTGGCGGTCAAAGCGCCCCGGACGCAGCAGCGCGGGGTCGAGGATGTCGGGACGGTTCGTTGCCGCGATCAGGATGACGTTGGTCTTGACGTCGAAGCCGTCCATCTCGACCAGCAACTGGTTGAGGGTCTGCTCGCGCTCGTCATGGCCACCGCCAAGGCCAGCCCCACGGTGGCGACCAACGGCGTCGATCTCGTCGACGAAAATGATGGCCGGCGAATTCTGCTTGGCCTGCTCGAACAGATCGCGCACGCGACTGGCGCCGACTCCGACGAACATCTCGACAAAGTCCGAACCCGAGATCGAGTAGAACGGCACACCGGCTTCACCGGCGACAGCGCGCGCGAGAAGGGTCTTGCCCGTTCCGGGAGGGCCGTACAGCAGCACGCCCTTCGGAATGCGGGCGCCAACGGCTTGGAAGCGGGCCGGATCCTTGAGGAAGTCCTTGATCTCCTCGAGCTCTTCGACAGCCTCCTGCGCGCCGGCGACATCGGCAAAGGTCACCTGAGGCGAGTCCTTCGTGATGAGCTTCGCCTTGGACTTGCCGAACTGCATGACGCGATTGCCGCCGCCCTGCATGCTCGAAATCAGGAACCAGAAGACGATCCCGATCAACAGCACCGGGAACAGGACGCCGACGATGCTGAGGAACCAGTTGCCCTGCGGAACCTGGTCGTCGAACTTGGCCTTGCTCGCCGTAATGGCGTCGACGACTTCGCCGCCACGCGGGGCGACGTAGTAGAACTGCACGTTCGTGCCGTAGTCCACGCCGGATTCGTCCTTGTACGCGCCGGACAGGGTGAGGTCGACCCGCTGCTCACCGTCAATGATCTGCACTTCGGTGACCGTGGTGCCCTTGAGGAGGGTCAAACCCTCCTGCGTGGTGATCTCTTTGGCACCTGCCGAGCTGGTGATCAGCCAGAAGACGACGCCGAGCGCGATCAGGCCGCCCAGAATCCAGAGAAATGGTCCGCGAAAGATACGTCTGACATCCATGAGACAGCCAGGTTATCGCCCTATTACTGGGCGCCGCCCGGATGTTCGCTCCGCGCGGACTTCGCTAGGAGCGGGGGCGCTTTCGCGCCGCCGCCGCGGTCCCAGCGCCGACACCCGTCCCGGGCGTCGGAACCCAACGCGCTACGAGTACACGTGCGGAGCCAGAACGCCAATCGACCTCAGGTTGCGAAAACGCTCGGCGTAGTCGAGCCCGTAGCCCACCACAAACACGTTGGGAATCTCGTACCCGACGTAGCGAACGTCGACGTCGACCTTTGCGGCGTCAGGCTTGCGCAGCAGCGCACAGATCTCGAGGGATGCCGGTCCCCGGCTCTCGAGGTTGGAGCGCAGCCAGGCGAGGGTGAGCCCCGAATCGACGACATCTTCGACGATGAGCACGTGGCGCCCCGAGATGTCGGCGTCGAGGTCTTTCACGATGCGAACCACGCCGCTCGACGCCGTGCCGGTGCCGTACGACGACGTCGCCATCCAGTCCATCTCGACGTCACGCTTGAGCTCGCGCGCGAGGTCGGCCATCACCATCACGGCACCCTTGAGCACGCCGACGAGCAAGAGGTCTCGACCCGAGTAGTCGACTTCGATCTGGCGGCACAGGTCCGCGATTCGACCGTGGATTTGGGCTTCGGTGAAGAGCACCTCGGTGAGGTCGCCCTCGACATCAGTGCTGTCCATCGGCATCCCCGTCCGGTCTCGTCTCAGCTGCCTAAAAATCGTGGGCGCGGAACTCCAGCAGCCCGTTCCGCCTGACCACCCTAACGCCGGGTAGGTCGACGCCTTTCTGGCCGTGCCAGTCGGTAACCAGGCGGCACACCTCGAGGGTCTGGACTCGACTGAGCGCGACCCCGAACTCGCTGTGCACGGCGAACCGCACCAGGCGTTGACGCAGTGCGGGTGGGTTCGCGGCGAGCGCCGACACCGGCAGCGAGATGCCCGCCTCGATGTGCTCTGCCAGGTCCTCGGCTACTTCTTCGGCGAAAGCTTCGAGTGCCTCCGCATCTTCCCGGGCCTGCTCGGCGGTGCGAGCCAGCGCTTCCGCCACTCCCGGCCCGAGTTCTGCTTCGAGCACGGGCAACACGTTCCTCCGCACTCGCACCCGGGTGTAGGCCGGGTCGTCGTTGTGCGGATCCGACCACGGTTCAAGCCCCGCGTCGGCACAGGCCTGCACCGTCGTCGACCGTCGAATGCCGAGCAGCGGCCGCCGATAGATCCCCGAAACGGATGCCATTCCCTGCAGGCTGCCCGACCCGCTTCCTCGCGCCAACCCCAACAGCACGGTCTCGGCCTGATCGTCGAGGGTGTGGCCGAGGAACACCGCGGCAGCACCTAGCTCAACTGCCACCGAGGAGAGTGCTGAATACCGAGCCGCGCGGGCCGACGCCTCCGGGCCACCCGAGCCTGAGACGGTGACCCGCACCACGCGAACGGGGTCGAGCCCGAGCGCTGCCGCCGTTTTCGCCGCCTGCTCGGCCACAGCATCCGATCCGGTCTGCAGCTGATGATCGACGATCAGCGCACCGGCTCTCAGCCCGGCCCGAGGACCCTCGAACGCGACGGCCGCCGCGAGAGCGAGCGAGTCGGGACCGCCGCTCAGCGCAACGAGAACCAACCCCCAGGTCGGCAACGTTCCCCGCACGGCCCTGCGCACATCCGCGATCTCCGGGGTCAGTCGAGGGCGGGGCCCGGAAGAAGGCATCGGCTAACCTTAACGGCGCACGCACTCGAACCCTCAGGAGACTTTCGATCATGGCCACGTACACCGCAATCATCGAGATCCCCAAGGGAAGCCGCGTCAAGTACGAGGTCGACCACGAGACCGGTCGCGTCACCTACGACCGGTACCTGTACACCGCATTCGGCTACCCGACGAATTACGGCTTCTTCGAGAACACCCTCGGCCTCGACGGCGACCCGGTGGATGTGCTCGTGTTGCTCGAGGCCGAGCTGTTCCCCGGAATCGCGATCGACGTACGACCGGTCGGTGTCTTCAACATGACCGATGATGGCGGCAGCGACGCGAAGGTGATCGCCGTGCCCGCGAAGGATCCGCGCTGGGACTGGATCCAGGACCTCAACGACATCCCGGAATTCACGCGCAAAGAGATTGAGCACTTCTTCGAGCACTACAAGGATCTCGAACCCGGCAAGTGGGTCAAGACCGAAGGCTGGGGCGACGCCGCCGAAGCCGAAGCCACACTTAAGGCCGGCTTCGAGGCCTACGTGCCGCCCGCGTCACACTGAAGTGCAGGTCTGACGCTCGGGTCTGAGGTGCGGTCTCAGACCCCGCCGGCGTAGCCGATCTGGCACCCATTGCCCCAGTCGCCCGGCTGAGTCCACGTCGTCGAAAGACGTTTCGCGAGCGACCCGAGCTGGACGACGCAGTCACGCCAGACGATCTTGTGCGCCGAGTCGCCGTCGGCCTGGAATCCAAAGACGCCCTTGGCGAGGGCGTTCTCAAGATCTTCACGGTCGATGCCTGCCGGTGTTCCCAGAAGCAGACTCGCGAAGGTCGCACCGTCCGAGCCGCTCACAATCGTGGATGAACACCCGAAGCCGGCGGGCGGGTCGTTGGGTGCCGCGACCCCGATGCCTTCGCCGATCGTTGCGATGACTCCCCCGGCCGACACCTCGTAGGAGGTGCCCGCGGGCAGCGTTCCGACGGCAGTCATCCGGGAGAGGACCACGCCGGTCGGTTCAAATCCGGCGTTGTTCTCCAGCTGAGATGAGATCGCGCGCGGGCACGCCCTGAGGATCGCGTCGAACTTGGCCTGCGAATCGGCGGCCACGACCGGGCGGTCGAAAGTCAGGACTAGGTGCAGCTCGGAGTCGCCCACCGACGCTGTCACCGATACCTGAAGGAATGCACCCGAGGGAAATGGGGTCACGGTCGTCGGTGGTTGGGTTGGCTCAGTCGTCGGTGTGGCCGAGGGAGTCGGCGACGCGGTCTCAGTCGCGGTACCGGTCGGCGTGGCAATACCACCGGCGCCGCAGCCAGCCAGCAGCAGCACGAGACCAGCGGCGGGGATGATCGACGGCAGGCGCATGCTCTGATTGTGTCAGCCGGTGGGCCGGCCTGCGTAGGGAACCAGATCTCCGTAGCGAACGTTGACGATCCGCACGACCGTTGTCGGGTTCGGCGCCTCGATCATCTTGCCGCCGCCGAGGTAGATCGTGACGTGATATTTACGGGCAACCGAGGCCGAACCACCGTCGGAGTAGTACAGCAGATCACCCCGCTGCATCTGCGAGATCGGCACCAGCCGACCTTGCGCCGCCATGTAGTTGTACTGATCGGTCGACGAGTGGGTGCCGATGTAGACGCCGGCCGCGGCGTAACTCGCCTTGGTGAGCCCCGAGCAATCCCAGACGTTGGGGCCCATCCCCCCCAGCACGTAGCGTTCGCCGAGTTGCGCGGTGGCATAACTGATCGCCATCTCGACAGCGCTCGACGACGGAGTCGGTGGCGTTGGCGGGGTGGGTGTCGATGGTGACGGGGACGGCGAGGGGGACGACGTGTCCGAGGGCGAGGGAGACGGAGGCGGGTTCGTGGGCGGGGTCGAGATTCCCTCGTAGTACTCACGCTCCAGCGCGGCGGATGTTCCCTTGAGAGTCGCCAGCTGGGCGTACATCCGGTCGATGTCGGCGCGCTGCGCGTCAGCCTTCGCCTGGGCATCGGTCGCGGCAGCCTGGGCCGAGTCGAGCGCGGTCTGGGCCTCCCCAGCGAGGCGTTCACGTTCACGTTGCGCGACCCGGGCGTCGGTGGCGAGGGCATCCGCCGTCTTCTTGTCGTAGACGGCTCGGTCGAGAAGTGCCGCAGACGTCACCGTCAACCGGTCGGCGATACCCAGCTTCGTGAGCAGGCTGTCGGTGTCAGTCGTCGAGCCCAGCAGAAGGCCGAGTGTGACGTCGCCGCCACCCGAACGCGCCAACTGAGCAACCAGGACGGCAACCCGCTGTTCGGACTCATGGGCACGCTTCTGGGCGGCATCCGCCTGAGTCTTAAGTCGATCGACCTTGACACTCGCGGTGTCGAGTGCGGTGGCGGCGAGCGCATAGTCTTCGCCGCGCTCCTGGGCGGTGCGGTTCAGGTCAGCGGCATCCGCTTCGAGTCGAACGAGGATGCCTTCGATCTCGTCGACCTTGGCGGAGGCGGCGGCCTCGTTGTGTCGGGCCTGCTCGACGTCATCCCAACTCGGGTAGTCGTCGTGCTGCAGTGCCATCGCTTGCGTCGGATTCGCGAACGCAAGCAGAAGCGTCGCCGGAACCCCTGCGGCGATCGCGCGCCGTCGGCGCTGCCCCTTGTCGGCCATTGTGTTACCCCTCTCCGAACCCCCCGGTTCGGATGTCGTACTAATTGCGTACTAGTTGAGGGTAATCCCCTGGTTGCGCATAAAGGGAACGGGATCTGTGAGATCACGGTTGCCGTTGATGCGGACAATGAAATGCAGGTGGCATCCGGTCGACTGGCCCGTCGACCCGACTCGGGCGATCGGCTGTCCCGGGTCGACGTGTTGCCCGATGCTGACTCCGATACCGCCGTTCACGATGTGCGCGTAGCCGTTACCGGTGCCGTCACCGTTGTCGGTCGCGATGTAGTTGCCCCAACTGCCGTCCCACCCGGCATAGATCACCGTGCCCGCGTGGGCGGCCCGAATGGTCGCACCGCACCCCGGTCCTGAGAGGTCGACGCCGGTGTGCAGTTGGTAGATGTGGCTGACCGGGTTGACGCGCATCCCGAAGTTGCTCGTAATGTGGCCGGCGACCGGACGTGCCCACCCGGTGTCCCAGTTGACCTCACCCTCCGCGCCGTCGCCGAACTGGGCCTTGAGTCCCTCGTTGTAGGCGGCGGTTGTCGAAGCGCTGAGGCCTTGCAGATAGGAGATCCGCGCGGAGACTTCGACGATGTCGCTCTGGGTCTGCTTCAGCTTGTCGGCGGCCGCGGTCGCGGCAGCTGTCGCCTCTTGGAGGGCTTTCGCGGTTGCATCCCGGAGCTCTTCGAGGAGAGCCTTGGCGACTTCGGCCTGGTCGGCGAGCGCGTTCGCTCGATTCTTCAGCTCGAGCGCCCGCTGATACATGTCTGCGTAGCGTTCGCCGAGCACGCGGCTGATCTCGAGGCGGCTGAGCAGCAGGTCGGGGGATCCGGGAGAGGTCAGCAACTGTGGCGTCAGGTCGCCGCTGCCGCCCTTGCTCATCTCAGCGATCACCTGGGCTGCGACCTTGTACGCCTTGTCGGCATCAGCCTGGGCCGCCGTGGTCTGATCGATCAGGGCCTGCGTCTTGAGGTTCTGCTCGTCGTACTTCTGTTGCGCGTCAGCGTAGATCTGACCCTTGGCCTTCGCGTCGACGTTGGTGCGGTCTACTTCATCTTGCAGCCCGCCGAGCGACGCGTTCAGCGACGCGATGAGGTTATTGGCCGACGAGGCGTTTGCCTGCGCAGCAATGACGTCTTGCCAACTGGGGTAGTCGGTGGCTGACAGCGCGGATGCCGGCATCGGCGCGAGCACCGGCAGCAACGCGAGTGCGACGGCACCGGCAATCACCCGGAACCACCGCGCGACGCCCCTCGGCGCCCCCGCAGTCGCAGCCCCCCGGCCTCGCAGTCGCCTCATGGCTTCCCCATCTTCCCCAGCCGGCGGGATTAATCCGTCGTGCCAGCTACAACATCCGTTAGAAAAGTTTCAACAGCCACTTGAACGTAATCCCGCGGGAGCTGATACCCCGGCTCATCCGGCGAGTGTCACGCGGCCGACCATCCCGTAGCTACGGCAGACGGGATTGGCGTTCGACGGGCTGAAGACCGTATGCTTGACCCTCGGTTGCTGTGCGATTCGCGCTGTACTTGATCGTCCAGGGGCCCCATCGTTTAGTGGCCTAGGACACCGCCCTTTCACGGCGGCAGCACGGGTTCGAATCCCGTTGGGGTCACCAGATCGACAAAGCAGTACCGTTTCACTGCACCACGACAACTTAAAATGCATGGCCCTGTAGCGCAGCTGGTTAGCGTGCCGCCCTGTCACGGCGGAGGTCGCGGGTTCAAGTCCCGTCAGGGTCGCGGAGTGGAAGCCTTTCCGCAAGGAAAGGCTTCTTCCACATCGGGGACCGTCTCATCACGAGTCGGCCCCCGAGGCTCTGTAGCTCAGTTGGTAGAGCGTCCGACTGAAAATCGGAAGGTCACCGGATCGACGCCGGTCGGAGCCACCCACCGAAACCCCTGGGATTCCCGGGGGTTTCGTCGTTGGGAATCCGTCAGTCAGCACAGCCTGACCTTGCTGGCGCCGGACTGACGGTCGTGCTGTCATAGCAAGATGAGCGCCGACATCCCCGGGTTGCATCCTCTCGAGCCGCACGGACCGGGGATCGCCAGCCGACTCAACTGGTTGCGTGCCGGCGTGCTCGGCGCCAACGACGGGATCGTGTCGGTCGCGGCCATCGTCGTGGGAGTCGCGGGCGCAACCCCGATGCTCGCGCCGATCCTCACCGCGGGTGCGGCCGGACTGGTCGGCGGTGCGATCTCGATGGCGCTGGGCGAGTATGTCTCGGTCAGCAGTCAGCGCGACAGTCAGCACGCTCTCATCGCGAAAGAGACGCGGGAACTCGCTGAGATGCCCGAGGAGGAACTCGCCGAACTCACCGCCCTGTACCGAGGCAAGGGGTTGAGCGAGGAGACCGCCGAGCGCGTCGCGCTCGAGCTGACCGCCCATGACGCGCTCGCGGCCCACCTCGAAGCCGAACTCGGCATCCGCCAAGAGGATGTCGCGAGCCCCTGGCAGGCGGCCGCCGCGTCGGCCCTTGCGTTCACGATCGGCGCCATTCTGCCGATGCTGGCGATCCTGCTGCCGCCCCCCGAAATCCGGGTGCCGGTGACTTTCGTCGCCGTCATCGTCGCCCTCGGGGCCACCGGCGCGACGAGCGCCTGGATCGGGGGCAGCCCCAAGCTTCGGGCCACGCTGCGGGTCGTGATCGGGGGGGCCTTAGCGCTGGCGGCGACCTACCTGATCGGCACGCTGCTCGGAGCGAGCGGGCTGGTCTAAGAGCCTTTGACAAACCTTGGATGTTCACACGCCGCGTTCCTCGACATTTCATAGCTGGCGTACAGGTGGCGTCGGCACTGTGAGCCCATGACCGCCCCCCAGCTCGCTTCGCGCCGGAGTGCTCAGCACCCGGATCAGGCGGCTGTTGCCCTGCGTGCGACCCGCTACGCGCACCGGGCCCGAGTGTCGGATCTGCTGGTCACCCTGCTCTGGGCATCGGGCGCTCTCGCGATCGCGCTGTTCCTGACCACCGGAGGCACCGCGCTGTGGGGGACCCCCGCGGTTGGGGTCACCAGCCTCGGAATCATCACCGGCCTGGTCGGCTCGGACTTCATCCTCGTGATGCTCGTGCTCGCCGCGCGCGTTCCGTTGCTCGATCGCACGATCGGGCATGACCGGGCGATCGCCCTGCATCGGCGAATCGGAAAGCCCGCGCTCTACCTGATCCTGGCCCACGCGGTGCTGCTGCTCATCGGCTACGGGATGAGTGAGGGAATCAATCCGATCGCCGAGATCGGTTCGATGCTCGCGCTTCCCGACATGCCGCTCGCGTTCATCGGAACGGGTCTGCTGATTATCGTGGTGGTGACCTCGCTGGTCGCCGTGCGGCGCAAGTTCAGCTACGAGGGCTGGCACCTCGTGCACCTGCTCAGCTACGTCGCCGTCGCCGTTGCGATTCCCCACCAGCTCAGCCTCGGCGGTGTTCTCGCCGCGGGTTCGATGCAACGGGTCTACTGGGTCGCCCTCTACGTGATCGCGTTCGGTGCGATCGGGTGGTTCCGTTTCGCGCGCCCTCTGTTCGCCAGCCTGCGCCACGGCATCCGGGTTTCGCGGGTGACCCAGATCGCACCGGGGGTGGCCTCCATCGAGTTGCACGGTCGCGATCTGCGAGCTCTCGGCGGGTCGGGCGGGCAGTTCTTGATCTGGCGCTTCTGGACTCCGCGCACCTGGTGGCACTCTCATCCCATCTCGCTCAGCGCGGTGCCGACCTCAACGACCGCCCGCATCACGGTGCGCGAGTTGGGGAAGGGGTCGGCAAAGCTCCAGTCGGTCCCGGTGGGAACCCGAGTCTGGATCGAGGGACCTTACGGCCTGTTCTCGAACGCGGCCCGCACCTCTCGGCGACTGGCTGTGATTGCCGCAGGCATCGGAGTGACCCCGATCCGGGCGCTGCTCGAAGACGCTCCCCTCGCGCCGGGCGAAGCCACGGTGCTGCTTCGGGCAGGTGACGACACCGAGACCTATCACTGGGACGAGATCCGCGAGATTGCCGCGGCCAAGGGCGCTCAGTTCTACACGATGATTGGGCACCGGTCGCGTCGAGGCCACGCGTGGGCAAGCCAGGCCGACGCGGCACGTGGGGTGACCCTGGCGAGCGTCTTTCCCGGTCTGCTCGAATCCGACCTCTACGTCTGCGGTCCAACCGCGTGGCTCGAGTCGGTCGTCGCGGAAGCCCGAAGCCTCGGTGTTGCCGAGCACCGTATTCACGCAGAAAGGTTCGACTGGTGAGGGCGCGCGCAGCAGTTGGCGGGGTCGTCGCCTCGCTCGGAATCCTGATCATTGGATGGCAGGTCGGGGCAGCCGGGGTGACCTCGCCTCCGACCGCACTCGCGTCGGGGAACGGCTCGACCTCCGGCAGCACGAATACCGCCGGATCGTCGACGGGCAGCGTCCCAGGTCCTGGTGCCGCCACGCCGTCCGCCGCTCCGTCAACAACCCCGTCTGGCGCTCCGGCCGCAAGCCCGTCTTCCGCCCCGTCGACGCCTGCGTCGAAGGACGGCACCTACACGGGTGCGACCGCCAACACTCCGTTCGGTCCGGTGCAGGTCTCGGTGACGATCTCGGGAAACTCGATCACCGAGGTGACCGCCCTTCAACTCACCAACGCCGATGGTCGTTCGAGGCAGATCAGCAACCGAGCGGCCCCGATGCTGCGCCAAGAGGTGCTTTCGGCACAGTCGACACGAGTGTCGTACGTGAGCGGTGCGACCTACACGTCAGACGGTTACCTCCGTTCGGTGCAGTCTGCGCTCGATCAAGCCGGCTTCTGACAGGCCCGCGTGCGCCATACCTTTTCGACCATGGGTACGGTGGCATCCCTCGGCGCGCTCGATGACGCCCCGATCCCGGTGCGGGATGTCGAGGCCGTGTTCACCGCCTACGACGAACGTTTCAGCCTCTACCGCAACGACTCCGAGCTCAGCAGAGTCGCTTCCGGCGAACTGCGGCTCGACGACGCCAGCACGACCCTCCGGGACGCGTACGCGACCGCCGTCGAGTGGCGCCGGCTCACGGGAGGCGCGTTCACCCCGAACCGCCCCGACGGCGTCATCGACCTGAACGGCGTCGTCAAAGCCCTCGCAATCGCGGATGCCGGCACCGTGCTGGATCGGGCGGGGGTCACAAACTGGACGCTCGCCGTCGGCGGTGACGTGCTCACGGCATCCCGAGCTCTCCCAGCAGGCGTCGACGAGCCCGAACTGATCGGGATCATCGACCCGGATGACCGCACGGCTCTGCTGACGACAGTTCAGCTGCGCGGTTCGCGGCGCGCGGTTGCGACCTCGGGATCAGCCGAGCGCGGCGACCACATCTGGTCCCGCGACGGCATCGCCGACTTCGTGCAAGCAACCGTTGTGGCCGACGACATCCTGACTGCCGATGTTCTTGCGACGGCAATCATTGCCGGCGGACGCACCACCCTCGACGACATCAGCGACCGATGGGATGTCGACGTGCTGACCGTCGACCGCGCGGGCGCACTCCTCGCGACTCCAGGCTTTCGCGCTGCTAACTGATGATGTTGACCGCGCGCGCGATCACAAGCGCGAGTAGCACGAACCCGGACAGCGCCTCGTACGCCATCAGGGCTTTCGCCTTGCGGGTGAGCGGCATGACATCCGTCGGACTGAACGCCATCATCGAGGTGAGCGAGAAGTACAGGTAGTCGAAGAACTCCGGCCGCCAGTTCGGGTCAAGACCGGGCGAGCCGTCTTCTTGCGGAAACCGGAAGTCCATCGGAGCGTCATCCCGCACGCCCTCGAAGCGCCGCGCGTAGGGCCCACCCCGGTCGACCTCCCAGAAGAGCACCCCGAACGCGATCACGTTCGTCACCCAGACGCCCGCCGCCGTGTAGATGATGTTGACGCCGATGCCCTGACCGTTGAGCAGTTGGTTGAGAATCTCGACGATGTACACCTGGTTCACGATGACCAGCCCGACCGCGATCGCAACGCCGAGCGCACGCGACCAGACCGTCTCTCTGCCGAGCCGACGGGGGTTGAGCGCAACGAGCGGGATGACGGCAATCAGCGCGGCGACCGGGATCGCCCAGGAGGGGAGGAAGGGCAGCGGTGGGGGAAGGAAGACGTAGACCCCCAGCGCCAGCAGGATCGCCACCGTGACCGGCCAACGGTGCTCCGGATGCGGGTGCGATGAAGATGCGGCCATGGAGCGAGTATCCCCCGCCCCACGGCGGCAGGGCGTAACCTTCGGGCAACAGGGTCACCGCGGCTCTCAAGAACGAGAAGAGACTCCATGGCCGAGAAATCCGCACGTAAGAACAGCCCCAAGACCGCGGCTGCGAAGACGCTGAAAGAGAAGCGCGTCGCGAAGAACGACAAGAAGGCATCGGGCGCTCGGGATGCCTCCCAGGACGCGATCACGAAGGCCACCAAGAAGAACTGAGTACCTCCCGATATCGGCGGTCATTCCTAGGCTGCCGGTATGAACGTTCTGCTGATCCCCGGCTTCTGGCTCGACGCGACCGCATGGGATGACGTCGTGCCCTCGTCGAGAAGGGCCACGGGTACACCGCCGAGCTGCGCAAGGTGAAGCACTACGAGATCGTTGACTTACCCACCGGGCACTGGCCGATGTTCACGAAGCCGACCGAAACTGCGGCAGCGATCGTCGCCGCCCTTCCTGCGGCCTGACCTACTTGGTCGGCCCTGAACTACTTCGTCGGCCCTGAACTACTTGGTCGGCTTGGGAGCACTCTCGTCGCCGGGAAGTTCGCCGGCAGCGCGCTTGGCTGCGTAGTACGCGCGCGCCTCGTCCTGACGTTCCTTCTCGGCACCGGTCGCAATGGGCGCCCGAAGGTGCTCGGGCGCGAGCTCGAACGCGTCGACCAGGTCGACAGCGTGTGCCCGCAAGCGGGGGAGCAGTCGGTCGTCGATGTAGTCGGTGATCGCGGTCGCTCGCGCGGTCGACAGACGACCGTTGATGAGATACCAGGCGAGGTGCTTCTCGATCAGCGAAAAGCCGAACAAATCGCGGAGCCAGGTGAGAACGGTCTTGGTGCCCGAGTCGGTGGCCTGCCCGAGACCGTCAGTGAAGGCCTCCCACTGCAGAAGCTCGGCGTGCGCGTAGGCAGCCTCGATGAGTTCGTTCTGGTTCGAGTTGAACAGCGCCGCCGCATCCTCTGGCGAGAGCGAGCCGACGCCCTTCAGGCGGCCCGCGATCGAGGCGACCATGGTGTGCACCCGATCGGTGAGCAGTTGACGCTGCGCCGCTGCGCCCCGCACGTAGCCGATCGAACGCGCGCGGGAGCCGAAATCGACAATGCTCTGCGCGAGCGAACGGATGCCGGAGCGGTTGAGAGCCACCTCACCGACCTGCATCGCGACGAGGCCAGCGATCGCGGCAGCATCCGCGTTCTTGAAGCCTTTCGCGTAGTCGGCGAGCAGACGCTTGGCGACGAGCTGCAGCAGCACGTTGTTATCGCCCTCGAAGGTCGCGTAGATGTCGAGGTCGCTGCGCAGTTGGGTGAACCGGTTCTCGGCCAGGAACCCGGCACCGCCACACGCTTCGCGGCACTCCTGCAGGATGTCGAGAGCCGACCAGCTCGAGAACGGCTTCAAGGAAGCGGCAAGCGTTTCCAGATCTTGGCGGTCGGCATCCGTTGCCTTCTGCCCGCTGAACACCGCATGAAACTGTTCGAGCAGACGCTCGTGCGCGAACGACATCGCGTACGTCGTCGCGAGCCGGGTGATCAGTCGGCGCTGGTGACGCTGGTAGTCGAGCAGCACGATCTCGTCGCCGCCGCGGGTGTCAGAGAACTGTCGGCGCTCGGTCGCGTACTTGATCGCGATCGTGAGGCCGACCTTGCTCGCCACGACTGCCGCGCCGTCGAGCGAAACCCGACCCTGAACGAGGGTGCCGATCATCGTGAAGAAGCGACGGCCCGACGAGGCGATGGGCGAGCTGTAGACCCCGTTCTCGTCGACGTCGCCGTACTTGTTCAGCAGGTTGGTACGCGGCACGCGCACACCACTGAAGTGCAGCCGACCGTTATCGATACCGTTGAGGCCGCCCTTGAGTCCGTCGTCGTCGCCGCCGATTCCGGGCAGGAAGTCCCGACCGTCGCGGATCGGCACGTAGAGCGCGTGCACGCCGTGGTTGATCCCGCCGACGATCAACTGGGCGAAGACCACGGCGGCTTGACCGTCGAGGGCGGCGTTGCCGAGGTAGTCCTTCCAGGCGGCACGAAATGGGGTGTCGATGACGAACTCATCGGTGCCTGCGTCGTAGGTCGCCGTCGTACCGATGCTCGAGACATCCGACCCGTGGCCGGTTTCGGTCATCGCGAACGCACCCGGAACAGCGAGACTCATCGCGCCGGGCAGGAACTGATCGTGGTGCCGGTCGGTGCCCAGGTGCATGATTGCGGCAGCAAAGAGACCCCACTGCACACCCGACTTGATCTGCAGAGACGGGTCGGCGATGACGAGTTCTTCGAACTGCGCGAGGTTACCGCCGTGGTCGTCAAGGCCCCCGAACTTCACCGGGAACGCCCGGTGCACGCTGCGCTCCTCGACGAGGCGCTTCAACTGCCCGAAAACGCGAGTGCGGTGCTCATCCATCGGCTGGCCGGGGATGCGCTGAAACTCCTCACGGCCGGCGAGTTCGCGGGACCGACGACGCACATCCGCCCAGCGACCCATCAGGGTCTGCCCGAGCGCGGTCACGTCAATGCGCGCGCCGTCGCTCTTGTCAGCAGCGGTGGTGAGGTCCACGAGATCCGTCATGCCAACACGGTACGTCGACCGCGTGAATGTGCGCTGAATCGTCGTCGAGGGCTACCAAACCGACCCGAGACCGGTCGGGGCACGTTGTAGAGGCTCTACAACTCCTTGGCGCAGGGTTCGGCTCGGATCTACAGCCGCCGAATCAGAGCGTGGCTGCCGAGAAGGTGTCGCAGGAGGCGACGCCCTTCGTGTACCCGGTCTGGAACCAGCGCTGCCGCTCCTCGCTCGAGCCGTGCGTCCAGGTCTCGGGATTCACGCTGCCGCTGCCCAGGGTCTCTTGGATGTGGTCGTCCCCGACGGCTGCCGCAGCGTTGAGCGCGTCAGCGATCTCGGCGTCAGTGGGCTTCTTGAGGAACGGCACGCCGTTCGCGTCCGGCGTAGAACTCACTCCGTCCACCCAGGCGCCGGCGTAGCAGTCGGCCTGAAGTTCGAGCCGAACGCTGTCGGACGTCGCGCCGGTGTCTTGCAGATTGAGGTTGTTCATCTGACCCGTGATGTTCTGGATGTGGTGCCCCCACTCGTGCGCGACGACGTACAGCTGGGCGAGCGGCCCGCCTGACGCGCCGAACTGCGTCTGCAGTTCGTTGTAGAAAGAGGTGTCGATGTAGACCTTTTGGTCGGGCGGGCAGTAGAACGGGCCGACGGCGTTCGAGGCGGTGCCACATCCGGTGTCGGTCTGGCCGTCGTAGATGACCAGCTGCGGCTGGGTGTAGCCATCGACCTGGGTCAACCAGTAGGCGTCAAGCGAGGTCGCGGCAGCCTTCATCCGGCAGTCGATGTTGTTGTTCGCCTGGGCGCCGGTTTTGCATTGGTCGAGGTCACCGCTCTGATCGGTGGATGTCTCGGTGCCGCTGCCGCCGCCGAGAAGTGGGGCGAGGCCGGTGAGGTCAAAACCGGTGAGTTGAGAGACGATCACCAGCGCGACGACGACGAGGCCGCCACCGCCACCGGCGATCGCCGCGTTCCGGCCGCGCTTGCTGACGCGGCCGCCCTCGATGTTGGCGTCGTCGTTGAAAGTCATGCGATAACGCTACCCCGGGCCCTGGCTGCGCGGACGCGCAGGATGAGCGCGAGGACGGCCGCGGCAATCGACAGAACGGCGATGATGAGAGCCGCGGCCAACAGCGCGCCAAATTCGGAAACCGAGCGCGTGAGGTCGGTTTCGGCAGTGGCCAACTTCGCTTGCGCCTGATCAAGTCTCGCCTTCGCGGCCGCCTCATTCGGGGTGCCCTTGGCCCCCGTCGCAGCGTCATAGGCGACTTGCTCGTTCTGGGTCGCCGTGGTGTACGCGCTCGACACCATCGCTGACCGACCGACCGCAGCCGCGCCCAACCCAATCGCAACGACCAGCAGGATGATCGCCGCGAGAGCCCAGCCACGAACCGCCCGAGTCGGGGGTTGCCACACCATCTTGGTCATGACGTGACGCTATCGCGCACCGCTCGGCTCACGCAGCTGCCTCTTCCGCAGCCACAACTTCGAGCACACCCTCGCCATACGACTCGAGTTTTTTCTCACCGACTCCGCTGATGCTGCCCAGTTGCTCGAGCGACGTCGGTTTCGTGACGGCGATGCCGCGCAGGGTCGCGTCCCCGAACACGATGTACGCCGGAACACCTTGGTCACGCGCGACCCCGGCCCGCCACTCGCGCAATCTCTCGAACAGGCCACGCGCAGCATCCGGTAGCTCCACCCCGGCCCGTTGCTTCGACGCCCGCGCCGGCCTCGCGGTCTCCCGCCTGAGCATCACGCGAACCGAGCCGTCGAGCACTCCGGCCGCCGCATCCGCGATGACGAGGGTGCCGTAGCCGTCGGCGCTGACGGCCAGGAACCCCTGCGCCAACAGTTGCCGCACGACGCCGCGCCACTCCTGGTCGCCGAGGTCGGTGCCGATGCCGAAGGTCTTCAGTTCGTCGTGCTTGTTCTGGCGCACGCGTTCAGTCGTCTTGCCGAGCAGGATGTCGATCAGCTGCCCGGCACCGAACCGCTGGTTGCGCTCGCGCTGAAGTCGCACGACCGTCGACAGCAGTTTCTGCGCGGGAACCGTGCCGTCCCACGACTCGGGCGGCGACAGGCAGGTGTCGCAGTTGCCGCACGGCTGGGTCTCCTGCCCGAAGTAGCCGAGCATCTGAACCCGTCGGCAGCTCACCGTCTCGCAGAGGCCGAGCATCGCGTCGAGGTGCTGGGTCGCGCGACGCTTGTGGGCGGGATCCCCCTCGCCGTCGTCGATCATGCGACGTTGCTGCACGACATCCTGAAGTCCGTACGCCAACCACGCGGTCGACGGCAGGCCGTCGCGGCCTGCGCGCCCGGTCTCCTGGTAGTAGCCCTCGACGCTTTTGGGCAGGTCGAGGTGCGCGACGAACCGCACATCGGGCTTGTCGATCCCCATTCCGAACGCGATCGTCGCGACCATCACGATCCCGTCTTCACGCAGGAACCGCGACTGGTTGCGCGCGCGCACCTTAGGGTCGAGACCCGCGTGATACGGCAGGGCCGGGATGCCCTCCGCCACGAGTGCGTCGGCGGTCTTTTCGACGCTCGCCCGCGATAGGCAGTAGACGATGCCCGCGTCGCCGGCGTGCTCGCTGCGCAGGAGCGACATCAACTGACCCAGCGGCTGATTCTTCGGGTCGATGCGGTACTGGATGTTGGGCCGGTCGAACGACGCGACGAACCATTCCGCGTCACGCAGCTCCAACCGCGCGGCGATCTCTTGCCGGGTGACCTCGGTCGCCGTCGCGGTGAGGGCGATGCGCGGCACGTCGGGCCACCGCTCGTGCAGCATCGAGAGGCCGAGGTAGTCGGGCCGAAAGTCATGCCCCCACTGCGACACGCAGTGGGCCTCGTCAATTGCGAACAGAGCGATCGGGATGCGGTCGAGCAACGCGATCGTCTGCCCGACTTTGAGCCGTTCGGGTGCCAGGTAGAGCAGATCCACCTCGCCCGCGAGCACCGCCGACTCAACACGGTGACGCTCGGCAGCATCTTGGGTCGAGTTGAGGAACTCGGCACGCACACCGACAGCGGAGAGAGCATCCACCTGGTCTTGCATCAGGGCGATGAGCGGCGAGATCACGACGCCTGTCCCGGGGCGCACGAGAGCCGGGATCTGGTAGCACAGCGACTTGCCGCCACCGGTCGGCATCAGCACCAGGGCATCCCCGCCCGCGATCAGCCGGTCGACGATCTTCGCCTGCTCACCGCGGAAGTCGGCATACCCAAAGACCCGGCGCAGGATGTCGAGGGGCGACTCAGGGCTCGAGCCAGCCGCCGCAGTGGTCGCAGGAGCCGTCATGCGCTCACCCTACGACGCAGGGCAGACGGGCTGCCGCGCCCCGACTGTTGTCGTGGACAGAGCGCCGTTGTCGTGGACAGAGCGGGGGCGCTTTCGCGCCCCCGCTTCGATTCGTGACCCGCTTAGATCAGTCCCTGGGCGGTCAGCCACGCCTTGGCAACATCCGCTGCCGTCGGGTGGTCGGCCCCGGCGAGCTTGCCGTTGAGGTCAAGCAGCACATCGGTCGTGATTTTCGCCGACACCGAGTCGAGCAGCTTCGCGAGATCGTCGGTGAGGACGTCTTTGTTCAGCAGCGGAATGATGTTCTGAGCCGCAAACAGGTTCTTGTCGTCATTCAAGACGACGAGCTTGTTCGCCGCGATCGACGGGGTCGTCGTGTAGATGTCAGCGACCTGGATGTTGCCGGCGAGCAGGTCGGCGAGCGTTCCCGGTCCGCCGTAGTCGTCGATCGCCTTGAAGGCCCAGTTTCCGAAACCGTAGGTGTTGTTCAGTCCGGCGCGCCACCGCGGCTCGAACTCGGTGTTGGCGCCGAGGGTGATGTTCGACGCCAGCGGGGTGAGGTCACCGATCGAGGTCAGGTGGTTCGTCGCGGCGTACTCCGAAGTGACGACCAGGGCGTCCGAGTCCTCGCCCGGCGCCGCGGCGGTCACCGCGAGCCCGAGCGACTCGAGCGCGGCAGGGAGCGCCGCCTCAACATCCGCCGGGCTGGTCGCCATGGCTTTCGGGTCGGCGTACACCAACGCGTTGCCGGAGTAGTCCGGGATGAGGTCAATCGACCCGTCCTTGAGCGCCGCGATGAAGGTCTCGCGCGAGCCGATCCCCTTCTCGTAGGTCACGTCGTAGCCCTTGGCCGCGAGTACCTGGCCATAGATCTGGGCGAGCAATTCACTCTCGGGGAATGCCTGATTGCCGATGGTGATGGCACCGGCAGTGCTGCTTCCTGAGCCGGCGGCGAGCGGGTCACCGGCGGTGCAGCCGGCGAGAACGACCACCGCGCCGAGCCCGAGGGCGAGCGCGCCAACGCGGGCGCGCGTCTTGGTGCGTGAAAACATCTTGAGTCATCCTTCCGTGACGGGTGTCCGGGTGGCATCGGGCGACCGGGTCGGCCGCCGTGCTGTCATGCCGGTGCTGCTGGTGGTGCGCGTCGCGCCGCGGGACACCCCACGCGGCACAACGAGTTTCTGCACGACGGCGAGAATGCCGTCGACGAGCAGTGCGAGAGCGGCGACCAGGATCGCGCCCACCACAGCGCGCGTGTAGTCGCGCAACTGGATGCCCTCGATGAGATAGCGACCCAGGCCCCCCTGGGCGACGTAGGCGGCAATCGTCGCCGTCGCGATGACCTGCAGGGTCGCCGACCGAAGGCCGCCGACCAGAAGCGGCAGGGCGAGGGGAAGTTCGACCCGCGTAAGAATCTGCCACTCGGTCATGCCCATCGCTCGCGCGGAATCGACCGTTTCGCGATCGACCGCCTCGACGCCGGAGTAGGCGCCGGCCAGAAGCGGGGGAACCGCGAGCACCGCGAGCACCGCAATGACCGGGGTGAGGCTGAGTCCGGCGCCGAAGTTGATGCCGATCAGCACGAACAGGATGAGCACACCGAAGGTCGGCAACGCACGCGCGGCCCCGGTGAGCGCGATCACGGCCGAGCGTCCGCGACCGGTGTGACCGATCAGCAACCCGAGCGGCACGGCAAGTACGAGCGCGATCAGGATGCTGACCACCGTGATCCCCAGGTGCGCCAGGAGACGGGCACCGATTCCGGCATCCCCCAGCCAGTTCGTCGGGTCAAAGATGAACGCGAACGCGCTGAGAAGGAAGTTCATGCGCCCACCCAGTTTCGTTGGGGCGTGCGGAGGGCCGCGGTGCCAACCAACTTGCGGCGGTTCCACGGCATGAGGATGCGTCCGGCGATCACCAGAACGGTGTCGAACACGAGGGCGAGCAGCACCGTGAACACGATCCCGATGACAATTTCGTCGATGAAGTACTGCTGATAGCCGTTGGTGAAGAGGTAGCCGAGCCCGCCGCTACCGATCAGCGACGCCACGCTCAGCAAGGACACGGTGCTGACCGCCACGACCCGAAGGTTTGCGAGCAGGACCGGGCCGGCGAGGGGAAACTGCACGGTCCAGAATCGAGACACCGACGAGAAGCCCTGCGCGGACGCCGACTCAAGCACGTCACCCGAGACGCTTCCGAAGGCGTCGATCGTGCCGCGCAGCATCATCGCGATCGCGTAGATCGTGAGCGCGACAACCACATTGGTCTCGTCAAGAATCTTGGTGCCCAAGATCACGGGCAGCACCACGAAGAGCGCCAGCGACGGGATCGTGTAGAGGATGCCGAAGCCGGTGAGCAGGATGCCGCGGGCGGCGCCGGAGCGCGACGCGAGCCAGCCGAGGGGAATCGAGGCTGCGAAACCGACGAGGATCGGGATGCCGCAGAGCCGGGCGTGATCCGCCGTCAGCCCCAGGACCAGACCCAGGTTGTTCCACAGCCAGAGCATCAGGCGTCCCCCGCCTGATCCGTCTTGTTCGAAATGCTTCGAGAACGCGGACTGGCGTCGGCGATCGAGAGCTTGCCACCCGGTGCCGCGATAACGCCGACCGGGTAGCCCCCGGCATCCACGAGCACACGGTCGTCACCCTGACCGGCGCGGGTACTCACCGTGAGGCGCCGCTTGCCGCGATCCGAGCCGACGAACGACGCGACGAAATCGTCGGCCGGGTGGGCCAAGATCTCTTCGGGCGTTCCCTGCTGCACGATGTGTCCCCCGGTGCCGAGAATGACGACCTGGTCGCCGAGCAGAAACGCCTCGTCGATGTCGTGGGTGACGAAGACGATCGTCGTCTCCGTCTCGCGTTGGATGCGCAGTACCTCCTGCTGAAGGTCGGAGCGCACGATCGGGTCGACGGCACCGAACGGCTCGTCCATCAGAAGGATGTTCGGGTCGACCGCGAGAGCGCGCGCAACCCCGACGCGCTGCTGCTGGCCCCCCGAGAGCTCGGCCGGGAAGCGTCGGGCGAACGAACGGTCGAGGCCAACGACATCCATCAGGTGCAGGGCGCGCTCGCGAGCCGCCGGGGTCGCGGTGCCGTTCAGTCGTGGGACGGTCGCGATGTTGTCGACGACGCGGCGGTGGGGCAGCAGGCCAGAACTCTGCATCACGTACCCGATGCTGCGGCGCAGCGCGACGGCCGCCACGGTCTGCACGTCGACCCCGTCAATCTCGACGACGCCGCTGGTCGGATCGACCATGCGGTTGATCATGCGCAGGAGAGTCGTCTTACCCGATCCACTCGAGCCGACCAGGACTGTGACCTTGCGGGCCGGAATCTGGAGCGAGAAGTGCTCGACGGCGAGATCGGCTCCGTAGCGCTTTGAGACGTCGCGGAACTCGATCAATCCCCAACCCCTTTCGCGCAGCTATGCAGCATTTCAACTATTCGGCGACGTTGCGCATTCCGGATTGCCAGAATGCCACTCGCCGGTGACATCCCGCCGGGGCCACAGCCGGTTGTCAGCGTTTCGTCATTTCCGAGCTAATCGGAGATTGAGGGGGAATGCCGAGGGTTGACAGGGCGTTTCAGACCGTATGCCTACTGCAACGCTCAACGGAACTGTGATCGCCGAAGCTGCGGAAGACGACGTGCTCCACATTGAGGGCAACGTCTACTTTCCGCCCTCATCGGTGAAGGCGGAGTTCTTGACGACCTCCCCGACGCCGTACACCTGCCCGTGGAAGGGCGAGTGCCAGTACTTCACCGTGACGGTCGACGGCCAGGCGCTGCCCGACCGCGCGTGGTCATACCCGCATCCGTACCCCACCGCGTTCGACCGGGTCGGTAAGGACTTCAGCAACTACGTGGCGTTCTGGAAAGAAGTACAGGTCTCCTAGGTGCGAACCGCTTCTCGTTGAGGCACAGGTCGTAGCGGGGGCGGCGACATCCGTAGGCTGCCCCCATGCTGACTGCGCTTGCGATCGAGGGCTATCGCTCCATTCGCGAGCTGGTCGTGCCGCTCGCCCCGCTCACCGTGGTTACGGGTGCGAACGGCAGCGGAAAGTCGAGCCTCTACCGTTCGCTCCGGCTCCTCGCCGCGGCCGGACGCGATGGCGCGATTTCCGCGCTCGCCCGCGAAGGCGGACTGCCATCCACCCTCTGGGCAGGTCCCGAGAGCGGCGCTCCGAAGAGCGGGCCGACTCAGGGCACGGTGCGGAAGGGTCCGGTCGCGCTTCGGCTGGGTTTCTCATCGGATTCCGACGGCTTCGGGTACGCGATCGACCTGGGGTTACCGATCCCCCAGGGTGCTCCGCCGACGATGTTCGGCCGCGATCCGGTGATCAAGGCCGAGAGCCTGTGGAGTGGGCCGGTGCTGCGCCCCGCGTCTGTCCTCACCGAGCGCCGCGGAGCCGTCGTGCGCGTTCGCGGCGACGACGGCTGGCGAATCCTCGACCGACCGCTCGCACCCTGGGAGAGCATGCTTGCCGAATTCGGGGATCCGGACGCGACGCCCGAGCTACTGGGGTTGCGGGCGGAACTGCGCGACTGGCGGTTCTATGACGCGGTGCGGACGGATGCCGCCGCCCCCGCCCGACAGGCACCGATCGGGACCCGCACGCCGATCCTCGCGTCTGACGGGTCCGACCTCGCGGCAGCCCTCCGCACGATCGACGAGCAGGGGCATTCCCCGATACTCGCCGCAGCGATCGACCGCGCACTGCCCGGCAGCCGGCTAGAGATCGACGATCGTGGCGGTCGTTTCCACCTGCAGCTCCGTCAGCCGGGTCTTCTGCGACCGCTCGAGGCCGCGGAGTTATCCGACGGCACACTGCGCTACCTGGTCTGGGTCGCGGCGCTGCTCAGCACGCGGCCGGCCACCTTCTTGGCACTCAACGAGCCGGAGACGAGCCTGCATCCCAGCGTCGTCGGCGCGCTCGCGGAATTGCTCGTGACGGCATCCGAGCGATCGCAGCTCGTCGTCGTGTCGCACTCGGTTGCGCTCGTGACAGCACTAGAGGATGCCGGTGCCACCATTCATCACCTGGAAAAGGTGGCCGGAGAGACCAAACTCCACGGACAGGGGTCTCTCGACGCCCCGCCGTGGAGTTGGCCTTCGCGTTAGTTCAGCCCGCGAGCGCAGCGATCTCGGCTGAACCCGGGACGACCGAGATCCACTCGGCGGTGATCTCGGCGCGGGCGAGCAGGTCTTCCGTCTTGCGACGACGGCTGCGCGGCACGAGGGTCACGACGGTGCCCGACTTGCCGGCCCGGCCGGTGCGGCCCGAACGGTGCAGATACGCCTTGTACTCGTCAGGAGCGTCGGCCTGGATGACCAGTTCGATGTCGTCAACGTGGATACCGCGGGCGGCAACGTCGGTCGCAACCAGCACCGTGACCCGGCCACTCGTGAACTTCTCGAGGGCGCGCGTACGACGGGACTGGTTGAGGTCGCCGTGGATGCTCTCGGCGCGGATCCCCGCGTCATCCAGCAGTTCGGCGAGCTGCTCGGCAAACGCACGCGTGCGCGCGAAAACGAGCTTCTTACCCGGCCCTGCGGCGAGTTCGATGAGCACGTCTTGCTTGTCGCGCTGGTCGAGCAGGAACGCCACGTGGCGAATGTCCGACGACGCCTGGTCTTCGCCGGCGATCTCATAGACGGCCGGGTCGACGAGGAACTCCTCGACGAGCGACGCAACACCCGAGTCGAGGGTGGCCGAGTACAGCAGCTTCTGGCCGCCTTCTGAAGTGCGCTGCAGCAGTTCACGCACCGGCTCGAGGAATCCGAGCTCGCACATGTGGTCGGCCTCGTCGAGCACCGTCACGACGATCTGCGACAGGTCGAGCCGACCCTGGGTGACCAGGTCGCCGATGCGACCGGGGGTGCCGATCACGATGTCGACACCGCGCGAGAGCGCGCCGGTCTGGCGGGCATAGGGAACACCGCCGTAGATCTGCGTGGTGAACAGCCCGACGCTCTGGGCGAGAGGCTGAATCGTGCGGTCGATCTGCAACGCGAGTTCGCGAGTCGGGGCGAGGATCAGTGCACGCGGGGCGCGGCCCGGCCTGCGGCGATCTGTCGCACCCTTCTGCGCCTGCAGCAGACGCTCGACAAGCGGAGCACCGAAGGCGATCGTCTTGCCGGAGCCGGTGCGGCCACGGCCGAGTACGTCGCGACCTTCGAGGACGGCAGGAATCGTCGCGGCCTGGATCGGGAACGGCGTATCCGCGCCGAGCTCGGAGAGGGCGCGCACGATGTTCTGGCCGAGGCCGAGCTCACCGAAGCCGGTGCCGGTCACATCTGTGACATCGACGGCCTTCGCCTCGAGGCGGGCCAACACGACGTCATCTTGGTGGTGCGCCGGACGCTGCTCGCGGTCACGGTCGAACGAACGCGGGGCCCGGTCACGCGACGACGAGTCGTCGCTACGGTCAAATGAGCGGGCCGGACGGTCGGAGCGGTCAAACGTGCGGGCCGGACGGTCGGAGCGATCGAATGAACGCGGAGCGCGCTCGTCACGGTCAGACGAACGGGCCGGACGATCGGTGCGGGGCGCGTACGCCGGACGCTCGGTGCGCGGCGCGTACGCCGGACGCTCCGTGCGGGGCGCATAACCTTCGCGCGCCGGACGCTCGGTACCCGGACGCTCGGTACGAGGTGCGTAGGCCGGACGCTCGGTACGAGGTGCATAACCTTCGCGAGCGGGACGCTCGGTACGGGGTGCATAGCCCTCGGTGCGGGGCGCGTAGCCGCCTTCGCGCGGGGCGCGATCGGTGCGGGGGGCGTAACCCTCGCGAGCCGGACGCTCGGTGCGCGGCGCGTAGCCGCGGTCGTCGCGGGCCGGACGATCGGTGCGGGGCGCATAACCTTCGCGGGCCGGACGATCCGTGCGGGGAGCGTAACCCTCGCGAGCCGGACGTTCGGTACGGGCCGCGTAGCCGCCCTCGCGGGGGGCGCGGTCGGGTCGAGCGACGTAGCCGTCCGACTTCGTACGCGGCTCCCAGTTGGGTCGGGTGTCGCGACCGCGCTCGACGTTGTCGCGACGCTCGCCGGCATCCGCCGAACGCTCGCGGACCGGCTTGGAGGCGGTACCGCCGCGCGGACGCATCGCGGGGTGACCCTGCGCTGCACGCTGCTCGGTGCTCCAGCGCGCCTTCTTGGCGCCGGGGGCTCCGGTCTTGTTGGAGGTTGAGCGCGCTGACGCGCTCTTCTTGGGTGTGGGCATGACTGTGTCTTCCGTTTGCTCTGTTCAGCGTGCGGCGCGCGCCGAAAAGCACACGCCGAGAACCCGGGCATACGTAGACCGGGGCCGTTATCCTGAGGAGTTCCTCGCCCATCGACTGATGTGACGATCCGGCCCGCTCGACGCAACAGTGAAGCTCGCGGAAAGACCGCGTGTCGAGAGCCGACCTACCGACGATACCCGAGTTCGGTCATTTGCGAAAGAGCAAGGTCAGGATGCGGCCTTGGCTGCGCGGCGCGCATCCCGACGCTCCTTGGCACCCTCGACGAGCGTGTACAGCGACGGCAACACGACGAGCGTCAACAGTGTCGACGAGACGAGTCCGCCGATCACGACGATCGCGAGCGGCTGGGAGATGAACCCGCCGTGCCCGGTCAATCCGATCGCCATCGGGATGAGGGCGAAGATCGTTGCGAGCGCGGTCATCAGAATCGGCCGCAGACGTCGGGCGGCGCCGTGAATCACCGCTTCGGGCACCGTCATCCCTCGCGCCCGGTATTGGTTAACGAGGTCGATCAGCACGATCGCGTTGGTGACCACGATGCCGACCAGCATCAACACACCGATGATCGAGGGCACCCCGAGCGGGATGCCGGAGGCGAGCTGCAGCAGGATCGCGCCGGTCGCCGCGAACGGTACCGAAACGAGAAGCAGCAACGGCTGCCGCAGGCTGCGGAACGTCGCGACCATGACCGTGTAGACGATCAGGATGGCGGCGAGCAGCGCGAGTCCGAGCTGCGAGAACGCCGACGCCTGATCGGCCGTGACGCCGCCGAGCTTCGCGGTGACACCTCCCGGCAGGGTCATCCCGTCGAGGGCCTTCTGCAGGTCGGCCGACGCGGTGCCGATGTCTTGGCTGTTCGGGGTGACCGTGATCGTCGCGGCGCGAACGCCACGGATCGTGGAGATGCTCGACGGACCCTCGACCTGTTCAACGGTCGCGAGGTCGGAGAGCGGTACCAGACCCGTGCGGGTGGGGATCTTGAAGTCCTGCAGCTCCTGCAACGACAAGGGGGCGCGCGGGTCGGCGATGTAGACCTGCAGCGTCGCGTTGCCGACGATGACCGAACCGATCGGTGCCGGCAGCATCGAGTTGGCGACGATGCCGCCGATCGCGGCCTCGCTCAACCCCGCGGCCGCCGCCTTCTCGCGGTCGACCTGGATCGCGATGTAGGGCAGTTTCTGCGAGAGGTCACTCTCGGCCTGCTGGGTAAGGTCAAGCGCCTTCACGGCGTCGAGGATGTCGGAGGTCGACGAAATCAGAGTCGCTTGATCAGGCGCCTCGATGTCGATCTTGATGTCGCTCGACGCGAAGCCGCCGCCTGAGCCGCTGCCGATCGCGACCTCACCGGCCTGCGCCGGATCGAGGGCGTCGAGCTTGGCGCTGACGGTGGCTTTGAGCGCGTCCTGGTTGACTGCGGGGTCCGTCGTGATCGAGAACCTCGTGTTGCCGCCGCCGCCGAGCAGGGCGGCGAACGAGTTGCCGCCTGAGCCGATCGAGACCTGCACAGTGTCGATGCCGTCGACGCCGTCTAGGGCGTTTTCAACGACCTTGGCGGCAGCATCCCGCGCCGTGAGGCTCGACCCGGCCGGAAGCGATTGAGTGACATTGAGCGTGTTCTGACCGCTGTTCCCAATGAAGTTGGTCGGCAGCCTCGTCGCGAGCCAACCGCTGCCCGCCAGCACCACGAGCGCGGCGATGATGACGACAGCCGGAACCTTGAGCGTCCACCGGATGATCGGCAGGTACGCACGCTGCAGCAGCGTCGGGTGAGCGAGTTCATCCTTTTCGGGCATCGCTTCACGTGATCCCGCGGCGGGTGCTTTGAGGAACCAGTAGGCGAGCACCGGCACGATCGTCAGGGCCACGAAGAGCGAAGCAGCCAGGGCGATCGTGATGGTCAGGGCGAACGGGCGAAAGAGCTCGCCCGTGATGTCGGTCACCAGCGCGAGGGGCAGGAAGACCGCGACGGTCGTGATTGTGGATGCGGTGACCGCGGTCGCGACCTCGCGCACGGCGGTCTTGATGGCATCCATCTTCGCTTCACCGAGCCCGAGGTGGCGCTTGATATTTTCGATGACGACGATCGAGTCGTCGACGACGCGACCGATCGCGATGGTCAGAGCACCGAGGGTCAGCACGTTGAGGGAGTAGCCGGAGGCCAGCATCCCGATGAAGGTCAGCAGCACCGAGACCGGGATGCTGATCGCGGTCACGATCGTCGAGCGGATCGAGAACAGGAAGACGAAGATCACGATCACCGCGAACAGCAGCCCCAGTCCGCCTTCGGTCGCGAGCGAGTTGATCGACTGCTCGATGAACGGCGCCTGGTCGAACACCACGGTGAACTTCGTGTTCGACCCGAGGGCATCCTGAAGTTCGGGGAGAGCATTGGTGACGGCGTGCGAAACGTCGACGGTGTTGCCGCTCGGGGTCTTCGTAATCGAGATGGTGAGCGCCGGCTTGCCGTCGACCCGCGAGATGCCGGTCACCGGGTTGTCGGTCGTCGTCACCTCCGCGAGGTCGCCGATCGTTGCCTGCACGCGTCCGCCCAAGAGGGGAAGAGCCGCCACATCGTCGGCGGTGGCAAGTTTCACGCCGGCTTGCACGACCAGGGTCTGATCGCCCTCGGTGATGGTGCCCTCGGGCAGCAGCACGCCGTTCGCCGACAGGGCGTCGCGAATCGACTGCGAGCTGAAGCCCTCCGCGGCGAGCTTGTCGACATCCGGCGTGATGGTGATGCGCTGGCCGGTCGAGCCGAGCACGCTCGCGTCGCGGACCCCAGGAAGCTTGGTCAGGTCGCCGACGGTCGTCTGATCGAGCCGGGTCGAGAGTTCATCCTGGGAGAGGTCACTCGTGACGGCGATGACGATCACCGGGAAGTCGGCGATCGATCCGGTGATGACCTGCGGGTCAACGCCATCCGGAAGTCCCTGGATGCGGTTGATCGCGAGCTGCACCTTCTGCTCGACGGTCGTCAGATCGGTACCGTAGACGAAGGATGCGGAAACGTTCGAGAGGGATGCTGTCGACGTCGCCGAGGTGGAGTCGATGCCGGGAACCGACTGGAGTGCGGCTTCGATCGGCGTCGAGAGGTCGTGCTCGACGACATCCGGGCTCGCGCCGGGGTACTGGGTGATGACAGCGAGCTGGGGCAGCGTGACCGACGGGAACAGCTCCTGCTTCAGCGTGCTGAGCGCGACACCACCGAACAGGGCAACGACGAGAGTAAGCAGGGCGATGAGTGCGCGGTTGCGCAGACTGAACACCGACAACAGATGCACGACGGACTCTCCTCTAGAGATGCTGTGGGATGCACGCCGTCGTGCACTCGCGTCAGTATCCCAACCGCACTCGGCATCCGGATACTCCCGAGGGATGAAACCAGCTGACAGAACGCTGAGAACCCCGGGGATCTACATGACCTGCGCGTACTCCCCGTCGGGGAGGCTGAGCGGCGATCGCGCGACACTGCGCCAGGTGGCCGCGAGCGCCTCGACGCCGCGATCGATGACGTCGGGCGGATAGGTGAACGGGATGCGCAGGAAGCGTTCAAAGAGACCGTCAACCCCGAAGCGCGACCCGGCTGCGATCACCAGACCGTGGCTGCGGGCGGCCAACGCGACCTGGGATGAGATCGGGAGACCGATGTTGACCCAGGCGGCGATCCCGCCCGTGACATGCGGCATCCGCCACTCCGGGATGGCTTCGGCCAGGCGTTTCGCGAGGTGGTCCCGGCTGGCACGCAGATAGACCCGACGGTCGGCGAGGATGCGATCCAACTCCGGGAGCAGCTCGACCAGGATCAGCTGCTCGAAGACCGGGGTACCGAGGTCAGTCGCGAAGCGGCGACGCGCGACGCGCTGGATGAGTTCGCGGTCGGCGCGCATCCATCCCACCCGGAGACCGCCCCACACCGATTTGCCGAGCGAGCCGAGCATCACGGCACGGCCCAGCGTCGCGAACGGCGGTAACGGCGTTTGGCCGTCGAGTTCCAACCCGCCGATGGTTTCGTCGATCAGGAGAGTCGTGCCCTGCTCGGCCGCCAGTGCGACCACCTGCTCACGCAGCGCGAGGGGCATCGTGGCGCCGGTCGGGTTGTGACTGTCGGGCATGAGGTACGCCAGCACGGGGCTGGTGCGTTGAAAGGACTGCTCGAGCACGGCGACATCCCACCCGTCCTCCGCGGTGACCGGAACAGTCGAGAGGCGTGCCCCCGCCGCTCGCAGCGCCTCAACGGCGTGCGGGTAGCTGGGCGACTCGACGATGGCGCGGTCACCGCGCGAGAGCAGGGTGTTGGCGAGCAGCGCGATCCCGTGTTGCGCTCCGACGGTGATGAGGATCTCGTCGGCATCGGTTGGAAGTCCGCGGGCGGTGTAGCGGTCGGCGAGCGCCTGCCGCGCAACCCTGAGCCCGAGCACGTCGAATCCCGACTCGCCGAGGAACGACGAGAGGTGCGACATCGCACGCTGGGCAGCGTCGGCGACAGCAGGATGCGCGGGCAACACCGCCTTACTGAAGTCGAGCTGGTCGACGGCCAGGACGTCGTGCTGGTACCCGCCCCGTGAGGGGAGCCGGGCGACGCTGCCCGAACCGCGCACACTGTCGAGATACCCGCCGTCGCGCAGGTCGGCGTAGGCCGCCGAGACCGTCGTTCGACTGAGCTGCAGCTGGGCTGCGAGCTCGCGCTCGGCCGGCAGACGAGCACCCAGCGCCAAGCGGCCGTCGAGAATGAGCAACCGGATGCGATCAGCGAGCGCTCCGTAGGCCGGGCCGCTCACGTGATCGCGCCAACCGAGGATGAGTGCCGCGAGTGCGCGGGCCGACACAGAGGTCATGGAAGCACCGTGATCATGCAAGCACCGTGGTCATACAAGCCACGCTAGCCGAATTGGTCTCTTGCTCCAAGTCCACTTTTCGATTGAATAGAGCCATGTCCGCTCCACTTTCCGCGTCTCACCTCGTGTGGACCCGTCGGATCGCCCAACTACTGGTAGGGCTTGCGCTCTACGGCCTCGCATTGGCCCTCATGTTGCGTGCCGGTATTGGCGTCGCACCCTGGGATGTTCTTGCCCAGGGAATCACCCGGCAGACCGGACTCCCGTTCGGGCTCGTCGTCAACATCGTCGGAGCCGCGGTGCTCCTGCTCTGGATCCCGATCCGCCAGCGCCCGGGTGTCGGGACCATCGCCAACGTGCTGCTCATCGGACCGAGCGCGCAGCTCGGGCTCGCGTTCATCCCGCAGCAGACCGCTCCGGTCTTTCAGGTTCTGGTCTTCACGTCCGGTCTGGTCGTGCTCGCAATCGCGACCGGCCTGTACATCGGCGCCCGCTTCGGGCCCGGTCCGCGCGACGGGCTGATGACCGGCGTTCACAAACGCACCGGATGGCCGATCTGGATCGTGCGCACCGGCATCGAACTCAGCGTGTTGGTGGTCGGCTTCCTGCTGGGCGGTCAGGTCGGGATCGGAACCCTCGCCTTCGCGCTCCTCGTTGGGCCGATGGTGAACATCACCCTGCCACTGCTGCGTGTTCCGGGCGGGCCGGCGCCTGTTGTGGAGCCCGCGACGGCATCCGATTCTCGCGATCACTCGCAGGCGCTGCCCGACCGGCTCGAGCGCGAGCGAGCGAACCGAAAGATGGTCCGCTCGCCCGGCTCGGCGACTGACTGGGCGCTGCGCTAGAGGTTGCGCTCGGCGTAGACCTTCATCGCGTCACGCACGAATCCCGCTCCAGCCTCGCCTCCGTAGTTCTTCGCGAAGCGCCGGTCGGCGACGTACATCTCGCCGAGCCCGACGAAGTAGTCCTTCGTCGGGCCGGCGGCATCCTCGGGAACACCGGGAATGCCGCGCAACCACTCGTACTGCCGGGCAGCGAGGGCCTGTGCTTCGTCGCTCGCCGGGTCGATGTTGCGGCCGCCAGCATCCACCCAGTCCGCCATGAGGCTGACTGAGTCGTCTTGGAAGTCGACCTTCTGGGCGGCCGACATCCCGCGCCACCAGGCCTCGGACGCGTCGGACGCGTCCCTGCCCCAACGCTCCTCGACCTCCGCGCGGTAGTGCGTCTGGTCAAAGCCATCGAACATGTTTTCTGCCATCGGTTTCTCACCTCCTTTCAGGGTGTTGATGGTGGATTCGACGCTGGCGATCTGCCGGTCGATGCGACCCTGCTCCTCGCGGAGCCAGGTCAGGTGGACGCCCAGGGCGTGCACGTCGTCGCGTTCACCCGTCATCACCTCTGCGATCGTCGGGATGCCGAGGCCGAGCTCGCGCAGCAGCAACACCCGTTGCAGGCGCACGAGCACGTCGGCGTCGTAGTACCGGTACCCGTTGTCGCCGATCCGACTTGGCGGCACCAGCCCCCTCTCGTCGTAGTGACGCAACGCGCGGCTCGTAGTGCCGGCGAGTTTGGCGATGTCTTGAATGCTCCACTCCATGCCTTCGACCCTAGAAGTTGACGCAGCGTCAATGTCAAGCCCGAAGCTTGCGCGATGTCCACTCGCGATATATCGTGACTTTCGACACACGCGATATATCGCGAGAGAGGCCGGAAAATGTCCCAGCAGAAATGGCTCGTCGATGGGCCCAAGACGATCGAGGTTGACGGCATCCGTGGTCTGCGCATCGGGATGATCGCCGGCCAGGTGGATGTCCTGGCGCACGACGAGCCGGTCGTGCGGATCGAAGTGCATGCCGTGAGCGGCAAAGACATCCGCATCACCGCCGACGGCGAGAACCTCGAGATCGATCACGCCCAGATCTCCTGGGAGAACTGGCTCGACGTCTTTCGCAACCTGCGTCCCGGCGCCGCGCGCGCCGACGTGAGCGTTCTTGTTCCGCGCGACATCGCCCTCAAACTCGGCGTCGTGAGCGCGAGCGCCCTCGTGACAGGCCTGCGGCACGATGCCAGCCTCAGCACGGTGAGTGGCGACATCGTCGCCGACGGAATCACGGGCGACCTTCAACTGAACTCCGTGAGCGGCGACCTGACGGTGCGCAATCACGACGGCAGAGTCGTCGCACATACGGTGAGCGGCGACACCACCGCGAGCGGGAAGATTCTCAGCTACACCAGCGACACCGTGAGCGGGGAAGTCTTCCTCGACTTGGTCGGCGTGCCCGACTCGGTCAAGGTGAATACGGTCAGCGGCAACGTGACGGCTCGCCTGGAGCCCGAGGTCGCGACCGGCTACACCATCAGCACAGTTGCTGGAAAGCTACAGCTCGATGACTCCTCGATCCGCGGGGTACGCGGGCGGTTCACCGGCAAGTTCGGCATGCTCGACGGTCAGTGGGTCGACTTCAAAGCCAACACGGTGAGCGGCGACGTCAGTGTCTTGCACGGCGGCGTTTCGCACGGCGGCGTTTCGCACGACGGCGTTTCGCACGACGCCAACTCCCCCACCGTGACCGCGACGGTACCGACGGCCGAGACCCCGGCGTGAGCCCCGCAGTCTTCGCGCACGGGCACCTGCGGCTGTACCTTCTGCAACTCCTCGATGCGCAGCCGATGCACGGCTACGAGATCATCCAGGCGCTGAGCGATCGGTCGGGCGGCACGTACTCACCCAGCGCCGGAACGATCTACCCGCGGCTCGGAAAGCTAGAAGAAGAGGGTCTGGTCACCAAGCAGGCGGACGGCCGTAAGACCATATACGCGATCACGGATGCTGGCCGCGCCGAACTCGTCGAACGTGAACCGGAACTCCCGGGAATCGAAACCGAATTCACCGACTCGGTGCGACGGCTTGCCGACGAGGTGCGCGCCTCGGTGAATGACGCGATGCGCACCTTGCGGGCCGACCTCGCGGCGGCGGCGCGGGAAGCGCGTAGCGAAGCGACGACGGCCGGGCGCACGACGATCTTTGTCGACCCGCGCAGTGAAGCGCGGGTTCGTCTTCATGAGGCCGAGAGCGCGATCACCGAGTTCCGGGCTGACATCCGGGCCGACCTGCGGGCCGAGGTCGCTGACGGTCATCTCCCGTATGAGACCGTTCGCATCCTCAGTGACGGTCTTCGCGACCTTCGCAAGCAGATCGTCGCGAGTCTGCGCGCTTAGCCGGCGAAGCCGAGAGGGATGTAGACATCCTGAACTCGGTCGGCGGCTGCCGTGTGGTCGTTGCGCGTGTAGAGGGCGCAGGCGACGGCACGGCAATCAACTTTGCCGTCGGAGGTTGCGGGAACCTCGAGGTACGCGGTGAACGACCCTGAGTCGTGGTCATCAAAGGAGCGGGCGCCGAACATTTTCCATGCCCAGTCATCGTTGATCCAGTTGCTCGGCGCGAACTGGATGGTCCCCGCGGGAACTTGCACCGGATCCTGATTCGGCACACCGCCGAGGCACGGACCCGGTTTCACCGACGAGTTCGTCGGGATCGCGCAGATCGCCACGTAGATTCCGCGCGACGGGTCGTACCCGGTGCCGCTCACGACGAACTGGTCGCCGGGCACCAGAGCTGACGTGTCGACAGCGCCGCCCGGCTCGACCGAGTGGATGCTGATCGATCGTTCGCGACCGTCGTCACCTTTCGCCGTCGCCTGGGGCGGCCACTGCTCGGTCGAGGGCTGCTGGTGCGAACTGCCTTGATCGACGTGGGTGAGGATCGGAACCGCGATCACCGCGACGGCAGCCAGGATGAGCGCCAGGACCGCGCCCCCGATCCAGGGCCACCGGCGGCGGCGTGGCCGTTTCACCGCAGGATCATGTGTCACTGCTTGATCATAAGCACTTGAAAAGCCGCCCCGTGGAGTAACGTGACGCCGTGCCTGACCAGGAGCCTCCCCCGGACCGCAGCGACGGTTCAGGTGACGGAACCCGCGTCGCCAAACGCTGGCTGATCGGCCAACCTCTCCCCTCCGAGAAACTCGAGGGGCAGTTGCTGCCCAAGCACCTCGCGCTGCCGATCTTCGCGAGCGACCCGCTGTCGTCGGTCGCGTACGCACCGCAAGAGCTGCTGATGATCCTGCTGATCGGTGGATTCGGCTTTCTCGCCTACGGCCCGTGGGTCGCGTCGGGCGTTGTAGTGCTCCTCATCGTCGTCGTGCTTTCCTACCGACAATTGGTCAAGGCCTACCCGAGCGGGGGCGGCGACTACGAGGTCGCGCGCAAGAACCTCGGCGAAAAGGCCGGCCTCATCGTCGCGGCCGCGCTCCTCGTTGACTACGTCATGACGGTCGCCGTGTCGGTCGCGTCCGGGGTCGACAACATCATCTCGGCCCTCACCTTCCTCGACCCGTACCGGGTGTGGCTCGCGATCGGGTTCGTCGTGATCCTCGCAGCGGTCAATCTGCGCGGCGTGCGCGAATCGAGTAACGCCTTCGCCCTGCCGACCTACCTGTTCATCGGGTCAATCGCGATCATGATCATCGTCGCGCTGGTGCGCACCTTCCTCGGCGATGCCCCCGTCGCGGAAAGTGTCGGCATCGAGGCTCACGGCACGAGCCTCGCCCAATCGGCTTTCGTGTTGCTGCTTCTTCGCGCTTTCGCGAGTGGATGCGCGGCCCTCACCGGTGTCGAAGCGATCGCCAACGGCGTGCAGGCTTTCCGTCGCCCGAAGATCAGGAACGCCCAACAGACGCTGATGATCATGGGCGGCACCGCCATCCTGCTGTTCTCGGGACTCGTCGCTGTCGCCCTGATCACCGGCGTGCGCTACCTCGACTGCACCGATGCGCTGCACGCCGCTGCGGTGCAGTGCACGACCGACCCGCAGCGCAGCATGGTCGCGCAAATCGCTTCCGCGACCTTCGGCAATCAATCCCTGCCGTTCTTCATCGTGCAAGCGACGACCGCCGCGGTGCTGTTGCTCGCCGCGAACACAGCGTTCAACGGCTTCCCGCTGCTGGGCTCCGTGCTCGCCGCCGACAAGTACGCTCCCAAGTCGCTGTCGACCCGCGGTGATCGCCTCATCTTCAGCAACGGCGTGATCGCCCTGTCGATCACCGCGATCGCCATCCTCGCGGTGTTCCAAGCCGACCTGACGTCACTGATCCAGCTCTACATCATCGGCGTTTTCGTCTCATTCACCCTCGGCCAGACCGGCATGGTGCGCCACTGGATCCGGCTGATCCGCAATGGCGCGGGCGGCACCGGCGCGATCGTGCGCAGCCTCATCATCAACCTCATCGGCGCGACGATGACCTTCAGCGTTCTGGTCATTGTCACGATCACCAAGTTCACCCACGGCGCGTGGATCGTCTTCGTCGTGATGCCGATTCTGTGGTTCCTGATGCTCGGGGTCAACCGCTATTACCGGGATGTCGACCGCGAAATTTCTGTGGACGCCGAGACCACCTTTGGCGCAACCGGCGACCATGCCATCGTGCTCGTGAGCCGCCTGCAGAAGCCGGTTCTCAAGGCACTCGACTACGCGATCGCGGCGAACCACGACTCAATCGAAGCCGTGCACATCGCGATCGACGACGACGCCGCCGATCGACTGGACCTGGACTGGGCGTCGCACAACATCAAGGTGCCGCTGCACATCTTGCAGTCGCCCTATCGCGACATCAGCGCACCCCTGATCAAGTACCTGAAGGCGCGGCGCGAGAAACACGGCTCCGAAGTCATCACGATCTACACGCCCCAGTTCATCGTCGGGCACTGGTGGGAAAACGTGCTGCACAACCACAAGGCCCGCCGCATCCGACACAAACTGATGCTCGTGCACGGCGTCGTGATCGCCCTCGTTCCCTGGCTTTTGGATTCCTCCGACATGATCTACGGTCGACGCTCGCGCCCGCTCCCCGGTCAGGATCGCCGCGGTGAGCCCGTGCGCCCTCGACCGATCAAGCGCGAGGTCAAGCGCGGCGGCCCCACGAAGCCGCCTCCGGCCACGTGAGTCTGATCGCCGTCCTGATCGGCGGAGCAATCGGCACCGGGTTGCGCCTGCTGGTCGACACCCTGTTGCCGCACGGCGGAACCGCGTTCCCCATCGGGACGCTGATCGTCAACGTCGTCGGGTCGTTCCTGTTGGCCGTCCTCGTCGCGCGGGTGTGGCCTGTGGCGCCGGGCTGGGTACGCGCCGGGCTTGGGCCGGGGTTGCTCGGCTCCTTCACGACCTTCTCAGCGCTCGCCGTGTCGACCGTCGAGCTGACCGTCGAAGGGGTCGGCGCGACGGCGGTGCTCTACGTCGCCGCATCGATCGTCGTGGGCCTCGCGGCCGCAGGGCTCGGCCTCCGACTTGGCGCACCGGCGGCCGCTGCGCCACCCCCGATGGGGATCGACGAATGACGCCGCTGCTGGTGGTGCTCGTGGTGCTGGCGGGAGCGGCCGGATCAGCGGCCCGCTACCTCGTCGGCCGCGCCGGCGCCCGGGCGTCGTGGCCGTGGCCCGTTCTGCTCGTCAACGTGGTCGGGTCGCTGGTGGCCGGCCTCGCGATCCACACTGACCTGGCACTGGTCGCCGTGACCGGGTTCGCCGGCGGGCTGACGACGTTCAGCACCCTGAGCGTCGAGACCGTGCAAATGTTCCTGACCCAGCGCTGGCGCTCAGCGGTCGTGAGCATCTCCGCCAACCTGGCGCTCGGCCTCGCCGCCGCCGCCATCGGGTGGATGCTCGGTCTCGCCCTGTTCGGCTGAGTTCCCGCCGGCTGGGACACGGCGCCGTCACGCAGATTCGGTCAGAAGTCGAGCGCGAACACCTTCCGAGCGATGTGCTCGAAGAAGTCGGCCTTCTCGGGATCACTGATCGGCAGCGCATCCTGAGCCGCCACCTCGGCGGCGTCGAACTGATACGGGTAATCCATGGCGTACATCACCCGATCGACCCCCACGACCTCACGGGTGAACATGATCGCGGGCGCCCACGGCATCCCCGAGGTCGTCAACCAGATGTGCGACCGGAAGTAGTCCGACACCGGCTTCCGCAGGGGCTTGATCTGCTCGTAGCGTCCGGCGCGCACCTGTTTGCCGTGCATGTGGTCGATGCGGCTCAGCCAGAACGGCAGGCCTTCGCCGAGGTGGCCGACTACGAGACGCAGGCGCGGATGCCGGTCGAAAATCCCGGCGGTCACGATGCGCAGCAGATGCAGACCTGCGCTCGCCCCGAAGCCGAGTACCGCCCCGTCGAGGCCGGCCTCGGCGTAGGGGCCGATCATGCTGTTGGGCGGGGTGTTCGGATGCAGGTAGAGCGGCACATCGAGTTCCTCGAGGGTCGCCAGCAGCGGGGCGAAGCGCGGATCGTCGATGTACGACCCACGGATGTGGTCGTTGAGGATCAGCCCCTTGAGGCCGAGTTCGGTAACCGCCCGACGCAGTTCGGCGACCGCGACATCCACGTCTTCGTAGGAGACCGCGGCGAGCGCCGAGAACCGAGTCGGATGCGCCTGCACGATCTGCGAGAGCCGGTCGTTCGCGAGGCGCGCGATGCGGGCGCCTTCCTGCGCGTCGAGCACCTGCGTGCCCGGTGCTGTGACGGCGAGCACCTGGTGGTCGATGCCGGCGGAGTCCATGTCGGCCAGACGCCCCTCAGCGGCACCCTGCAATCGGGCGGCGACGGCCTGCGGCTGCGGATGGTCAGAGCCGAGGAAGTAGCCCATCAAGCTGCCGAAGCCGATGTCGTCGATCGTCTTCTCAGACAGGTGGCGTCGGTAGAGGTCGATGAGCTCGGGGGGAGCCCAGGCTTCCTCCGTCGCGATGCGCAGATATTGACGGTTACTGGGGGTCACGGGGCGTGCCTTTCGGTCGCAGAGCGGTTGGCTTCGGTGCGGACTGCCTCGTCGGGCTGACCGGAGATGGGGGTGAGGCGCACGGTCACGACAGCTGACCTGCCGCCTTGCACTTCTTTCAGACCCTCGCGCAACGCTTCAGCGAGGGCGTCGAACGACGTGACGATCGTGCTCCAGGCGTCGCCTGCCGCTGCCGCGATCCCGCCGTAGTCGGCGCTCTGCTGCAGATTGACCCAGTACCGGTCGGTGCGCGCGGCGACGCCCTTCGGATGAAGGCGCTCGAGGTTGCGCTTCGTCGCGTTCCAGCCGCCGTTATCGAGCACGACCGTGAGCACGGCAAGCCCGTAGTGATGCGCGATCCAGGCCGCCGAGGCCGGCTCGGCGAGAAAGTAGGTGCCGTCGCCGACGATGCTCACCACGGCGCGATCGAGGGCGGCGAGCTTCACCCCGAGAGCACCCCCACCCGACCAGCCGAGCGACGTGCCGCGGTTGCCGTAGAGGGTTCCCGGCAGGCGTCGGGGGAGGTGCTTCCAGACCGCCGGAGCGGCAGAAATCGCCTCGTTGAGCACGATCGTGTCATCGTCGATGAGACCGGCGAGCACATGCGAGACGCTCGCGGGGGTCAGCAGCCGGGCAGAGACATCCGCCGCCACCTCGGCGTCCCAGGCTTCGCGAACGACGCGGGCCTCCCGCTCGATGTCCTCCGCGCGGGAAACCGCGGCCGGCGCAGGACCGGGACCGCACCGTTCGAGCAGCTGGGCCAGCACGATTCCCGCATCGGCACGCACGAAGCGATCGGCGGGCATGTACCAGAGCGGCAGCGACTCCTGCAGCGGATCCTCGTTCACGACGAAGACGGCGGCGTCGGGCGTCGGGCGGCCGAGCACGTCGACCCACGGCACGTCGGTGTCGATCGCGAGGATGACATCCGCGTCGGCGAGGAGGCGGTGCGGGTCGTCGCCCGCGTGCAGGCGGTGATCGCGCGGAAAGTTCAGTACTTCAGCGTTGTACTCGACGACGGCGAGCCCGAGCCGTTCGGCGACCGACACGAGTCGGGCGACGTTCTCGTGGCGGCGGCCCAGGTAGGTGGTGATGACGACCGGGTGCGCGGCGCGGGCGAGGGCCGCATACAGTTCGTCGACGACATCCTCGGGTGCGGGGGCTGGGGCGATCGGCTCCCACTGCCGCAGGGCGAGTTGGGGGGCAGGGGCGCGCTCTTCGAGCACCTCGCGGGCGGCCGTCAGGTACACCGGTCCGGCCGGCGCGCTCTGCGCGATCTGCAGTGCGCGGTGAACGATCTGTGGCACGTTTACCGCCGTGCGGATGTCGTAACTCCACTTCACGTACGGCCGCACGAGACCGTGCTGGTCGGCGACATCTTGAAGGTGGTTGACGAAGGTGTTGCGCCCGCCCGGCAGTTCGCCCTCGAGCGTGTACGGCGTGAGCCCGGCAAAGACGAACACCGGAATCCGCGAGCGGGCCGCGTTGTGCACCGCACCGCCGAGGTTGGCGGTGCCGACGTCGGTGTGCACGAACACCGCCTGCGGACGGCCCGTCACGGCGGCGTAGCCGTGCGCCGCGCTCAGCGCGGTGGCCTCGTGCGGGCAGAGGATGACGGTCGGGGTATCGAGGCCAGCTTCGCGGTCGACGGCGAGCGCCTCGATGATCGCGGGATGGTCGCTGCCGAAGTTGGCGAACAGATGCGTGACGCCGGCATCCCGGAGCGCGTCGACGAGCAGCGCCCCGGCCGACAGCTCGCCGGCAGAGCGCTCGGGGCTGCTCACGCCGACCGCGCGGGGAGCGCGTGAACGTCGATGCTGTGGAACTGCAGATACTCCTCAATTCCGTGCGGCGATCCTTCCCAGCCGATGCCGCTCTGCTTCCAGCCGCCCATCGGGATCTCCCGGGTTCCCGTGGCCGAGAACATGGCGCTGTTGACGAACGTCACCCCCGCTTCGATGCGACCCGCGACCTCGACCGCGTGCTCGGGGGAACTCGACCACACCGACGAGCAGAGCCCGTACTCGGTGTCGTTGGCCCAGGCAATCGCCTGCTCCTCCGAGTCGCAGACGATGATCGGCAGGATCGGCCCGAACTGCTCCTCACGCACGACCTCGTCGCCGTGCTGGGCGTCGAGCACCACCGCGGGGAGGAGGAAATACCCGTCGTCCCAGGTGTCGGGGTCGACCTTCGAGCCGAGGACGCGAACATCCCGGCCGGCAGCCCTCGTGCTCTCGAGAAGGCGCTGGATGCGCTCGAACTGCCCGGCGTTGTTGACGGGACCCATCGTGGAGCGCTCGTCGGCGGCGTCGCCGACGGCCATCGCGTCGACGCGCGCGAGGAGCAACCGCCGGAACTCGTCCGCGATCGACCGCGGCACATACACGCGCTTGGTGGCAAAACAGACCTGGCCGGCCCGCCGATAGGCCGACAGCACGATCCGGTCGACGGTCTCGGCGAGATCGGCGTCTTCGAGCACAACCGCCGGGTCGTTGCCGCCCAGCTCGAAATGCACGGGCAGCAGGGAATCCGCAGCCTGCCGCATGATGTGCCGCGCGGTCGCGCCGCCTCCCGTGAACGAGACTTTGCGCACGCGGCTGTCGTCGAGCAGCGCCCGCACGACCTCGGCCTCACCGTTCACGATGTTGAGCACACCCGGGGGTAGCTCGGCGGCGGCGAGCCCAGCGAGCAGCGAGACGCCAAGCGGGGCGAAGGGTGAGGGCTTCAGGATGACGGCGTTGCCGGCGGCGATCGCGGGCGCGATCTTGTTCGCGGTCAGCAGCACCGGGGCGTTCCAGGGCACGACGCAGGCCACGACGCCGTAGGGCTTGCGCTCGACCCGCACGAAGGTGCCCTCCCCCTCACCGGCGACCGTGGTGTCGTCGAGAACCCGCGGCAGGTAGGCGGCGACATCGCGGAACGAGTCGGCGGCGGCGCCCACCTCGCGACGAATCGTCGTGACAACGCTGCCGTTCTCGCGGGTCGTCAGATCGATCAAGCGATCTGCGTTCGCGTCGATCGCGTCGGCGATGCGCAGCAGCAGCGCGGCCCGTTCCTGCACCGACGTCGCGGCCCAGGCGGATGCGGCAGCGGCTGCCGCGTCGACGGCGGCCACGGCGTCGGCAGACGTGCCTTCGGCGACGATACCGACCACTTCGGCGAGCCGGCTCGGGTTGCGCACCTCGAAGGTGCGGTCACCCGCGACGGCTGCTCCGCCGATCCAGTGCCCGGTTTCGATCGGGTCGGTTCGCGTTTCGATCGTCGACATCATCGTCCTTTCGTTGTGACGCCCCGGGGCGCTCACTCGTCTTTCGGCATGACTAGGGAAAGCAGGTGGTTGCGCAATCCGAGGAACGCGTCGCTTGAGCGGGTCTCCACCTGCGAGCGCTTATCGCCGAGGGGGACGTCGACCACCTCACGCACCACGCTGGGGTTCTTCGAGAGCACGACGATACGGTCGCTCAGGTAGATCGCCTCGTCGATATCGTGCGTCACGAGCACGACGGTGATGCCGAGGTCCCGACGCACCTGCAGGATGAGGTCTTCGAGGTCGAACCGGGTCTGCGCGTCGACCGACGCGAACGGCTCATCCATGAGCAGCAGTTCGGGGCGGTACGACAGGGCGCGCGCGATGGCGACCCGCTGCTGCATCCCGCCGGACAGCTCCCAGGGGTATGTCTTCTCGACGTGCCCGAGGCCAACGCTCTGCAGCGACTCGGCAACCCGCGCGGCGCGCTGTGCCCGCGGCACCCCCCGAGCCGCCAACGGAAGGGCGACGTTCCCGCCGTTGGTCAGCCAGGGGTAGAGCGAGCGCCCGTAGTCCTGGAAGACGAGGCCCAGCTGCTCCGGCACATTCGAGAGCGGCTTTCCTTCGAAGGTCACGCGCCCGGCACTGGCTGGCGCGAGGCCGGCGATGCAGCGCAACAGGGTCGTCTTTCCCGCGCCACTCGGGCCAACGATGCAGAGAAACTCGCCCTTCGAGACCTGGAACGAGACGTCGTCAATCGCCATGTTGGCGTGGTCGGTTCCCTCGTTGTAGATCTTGCGCAGACCTTCGACGGCGAGCACCGTTTCGGTGGCGGTCGGGGTGGCTGAAGTTGACGACATGAGGCTCCTTTACGACGATCCGAGTGCGCGCGAACGGTAGTACCAGCGCAGCGCGCGACGTTCGGCGAACACGAACAGGTAGTTGAGAACGGTGCCGAGCAGGGCAAGGACGAGGATGCCCGTCCACATCTTCTTGATGGCAAACTCGGCCTGCGCCTGCAGGATGAAGAACCCGATGCCCGATTGGGCCGCGACCATCTCGCTCACGACCATGAGCACGATGCCGATCGTGAGGCTCGCGCGCAGCCCTGCGGCGATCTGCGGCGCGGCTCCCGGAAGTACGAGTCGCCAATAGGTGCGCCAGCCGCCGAGCCGCAGCGCCTTAGCCGTGTCGAACTTGACGGTGTCGATTCCGCGCATGCCGTCGAGAGTGTTGAGCAGCGTCGGCCAGATCGAGCCCAGCGCGATGAGGGCAATCTGACGGACGTCGCCGATCCCGAAGATGGCGATCATCGCGGGCAGCAGCGCGGGTGCCGGCAGAACGTAGAGGAAGTAGATCAGAGGATTTGCCGCGACACGGAGGTAGCGCACCCGCCAGAGCAGCGAGCCGCCGATGATGCCGATCAGCGTGCCGACGAGGTAGCCGAGAAGGAGGTTGCGCAAGCTCGACACCGCGTTGGCCCACGCACCGAAGACGACCCACTGATTCCAGGTCTCGACCAGGATGTCGTGAAGCGGCGGGAAGAACGGGGACTTGCTGCTGGCCGACGCGAACCACCACGCGGCGATGAGCAGCACCGGCAGCCACAGCGGTACCAGCGCGGACAGAACCCGGCGCACCCCCGAGCGACTACGGGATGGGAGCACGGTCGGCACCGCGCTCGTCGTCAGCCTCGTCATGCCGCACCCGCCTTGTTGGAATCCCGGATGTTGCGCTGCGACTCGTGCCAGTGCATGACCTTCTTCTCCATCAGAAAGAATGCGCCGGTCAGCAGCACGCCGAGCACGCCCGCGACGATGATGTAGGCGTACATCGTCGGGTAGGCCTCGACGCCGGTGTTCTGGGCGAGCAAGATGTTGCGTCCGATGCCCGGCGCACCCCCGACGAGTTCGGCGACGATCGACAGGATGAGCGCCTGCGCCGAGGCGATCCGCATCCCCGTCACGAGATAGGGCGAGGCGCTCGGGATGCTGACCGTCAAGAACCGGCGCACACCCCGCACGCCGAGCGCCCGCGCGGTGTCGAGAACGATCGGGTCCATCGACCGCACGCCGTAGATCACTTGGATCACGAACGGCCAGAACGCCGCGAAAAAAATGAGGAAGACCTTCATCGGCAGCGTCGACCCCGCGAGCAGGATGACGATCGGCAGAATCGCAATTGCGGGGATGGCTTTGAAGATCTCGATCACGGGGGCGGCGCTGCGCTGGGCGAACGCGCTAAACGCGAGCGCCGTGCCGACAAGGAGCCCGAGAACGATCGTGATGACCATCCCGATCGCCCACCCCAACATGGTCGCGCCCACCGCCGGCCATATTCGACCGGTGCGGACTTCGCGCGCGAGCGCCTCCATCGTGTCAGTCATGGTCGGGAACTGAGTGGGACTGATCGAACCGCTGGCCGTGGCGACTTGCCAGGCGACCAGGAGCGCGCCGATCGTGAGGATCGGCAGAGTCCAGGTCAGCCAGGAGCCCGCTGCCTTGCGCATCGTTGGCCTCTCAGGAATGTGAACGGGTGGTGGGGGGCTTCCCGGAGGAAACCCCCCACCTCATCCTTACTTCAGCGTGACTGCTTACTTCAGCGCTCCGGGCCAGACGACCGTTGAGACGTCGAGATTCTGAAGGGCCGCCTTCGCCGACGCGTCGGTGCTGAACTTCACCAGGAGATCGCGGGCGGTCGTGAAGCCACTCAGGGTGAGAGTGGGATCGCCCCCGATGTTCCAGCGCGCATTCGCAGCCTGCTCCGGGGTAATGCCCATGCCGTCGACGAGCGCCTGCTTGGCCACGTCCACGTGCTCAGTCGCCCCGCGGATCGACTCGGCCATGGCATCCGCGAAGGCCTGAACGGTGTTCGGGTTCTGGTCGATGAACGACTGCGAGGTGTTGAACAGCGTGGTCGACGAGCCTTCGAAGAGCTCCCGGTTGTTGTAGCCGAGCTCGACGCCACCTGCCTTGATCGCGTCGCCCGCGAACGGCCACTGCATGACCGCCGCATCCACGTCGCCGTTGGCAAGCGCTGCAGCCATCTGCCCGAACGGCAGCTGCACGAGTTGGATCGTCGTGGTGTCGACGCCGGCACGATCAGCGAGCTCCCACATCGTCAGCGTGTTGTGTGACGAGAGACCCACCGTCGCCACGCGCTTGCCTGCGAGATCTCCGAACCCGGTGATCCCCGAAGCCGCCGAGGCGATCGTGACGGTGCCCGAATCATCGGCCTGGATCTGGCCCTCGATCGTCGTTACCGCACGAATCGGGATGCCGTTCGCGTTCGCGGTGACCACGTGCACAACGGTCGCAAATCCGAAGTCGTAGGTTCCGCTCGCCAAGCCGGAAACGATTGCGGCGATGTCGGTCTGCGGCACGATGTCGAGCTTGAGCCCGTGCGCTTCGAAGATGCCCTCTTGGATGCCGTAGTAGAGCGGGGCGAACTGCGTCGAGGGGTTGATCGCGATGGTGAGCGACGACTTCTCCGGTGCGCCCGGCGTTGCGCCGGCGTTGCCGCCGATATCCGGGCCCGTGCCACAGGCGGTGAGGAGCGCGAGCGACGCGGCGGCGGCGACGATGCCGCTCCAGCGACGTACAGGGGACTTTCTCATGATGAAACCTCCGGTTTTACAGCATGGGATGTTGCAGGCGTGGTGCTGTCACTCAGACCCAGAAGGCGGGTCACATTGCCCTGGTAGATCCGGTCGCGATCGACGTCGTCAAGGATGTCCATCTCCTCAAGATTCGCGATCGTGTCCCGGATATAGCCCGGCCCCTTCTCGGGGTCGAACGGCGTATCGGAGCCGAACAACGTGTGATCGACGCCGAAGAATCTGATTGCCGTGCGCATCGAGTCGCCCGCACCGAAGTACGCGGTGTCGACGTAGAACTTCTTGAAATAGTCAATCGGTCGGAGGGTGAGCGGGTAACCCGCGATGTCCTCCGCCTGGTCGGCCGGGGTGCGAGAGCCGAGCTGGTCCCATCCGGGTCCGATCCGCCCCGCGAAATGGGGGATCATCGCGCCCCCGTGGTGGATCAGAATCTTGATGTCGGGCAGCCGCTCGAACATCCCCGCGAAGACCAGGCGCGACATGAACGCCGACAGGTCGTACTCCCAGCCCAGCGTCCACCAGATCTCGAACTTGGAACGCTCTTCCGTCTTGTAGTCGCTCCAGCTCGAGTCGCGGCAGGGGTGCACCTGAATCATCTTGTCGCCGCGCCGCGCGACAGCCTCAAAGAACGGGAAGAACCGCTCCTGATCCATCGGGCCACCGCCGACGTGCGTATAGATCTGCACCCCGACGGCTCCGAGCTGGTCGAACGCCCGCTCGGCCTCGGCTATGGCGTTGTCGACATCGTCGAGCGCGACCGCGGCGCAAAAGCCCTCGAACCGGTCGGGGTGGTCGGCCACGAGCTCCGCCATCCCGTCGTTCGCGATCCGCGCGAGTTCGGCGGTGCGCTCACGTGGCCCCAGGTCGTCGAGTGGCGGGGCTGCGGTGTTGATGATCTGCCGGTAGTCGGCCCCGAACTGGTCCATCACTCTGAAGCGTTCGTCAAGATCGACGAGGGCTGGCACTCCGCTCACGCGCTTCTGGACATTGCGCGCCACCGGACTGTCGGTGATCGCGAACAGTCGTTCGGCATATGCCGCCGGAAGCACGTGGCAGAAAGCGTCGATCTTCATCGAGGACGTCCCTTCCCCCCGGCGCTTCGTCGCAACCGGAGTGAAACGGAGACAATCAAATGGCGGTGCCCCGGTAAACCCCACGTCCGTCCAAATTCCGCAGGACGGAATCGCGACGCGACAGTTCAGCCCGGGAGGCGGGAACGGATCCCGGCAGCACACTCCCGCAACTCCACGACGACTTCCCGCACCCGGCGCGGCGGAAGGCGGTCGCTGGGGGCCGACATGGCGACGGCCGCGATCGTGGCGCCCCCGCGATCCCGGAGGGGAACCGCGACCGCTGTCAGTCCTTCGACGCTCTCCTCGTGATTGATCGCGTACCCACGCATCAGCACCAGCGCTAGCTCGTCGACGAGCTGAGTGAAGGTCTTCGTGTGCGACGTGAAACGCCGGAGGCCCCGAGGGTAGAGCGAGCGCAACGCCTCTTTTGACAGTTCAGCGAGCAGGATCTTTCCGCCCGAGGTCGCGTACGCCGGCAACAGGGTGCCGGTGAGCACGTGGGTGCGAACGCGTTGATCCGCCTCGAAGCCAGCGACGAAACGCACCGAATCGTCTTGAAGCACGAGCACGTTCACCGTCTCTCCGATCCGCATTGTGGCCGCGCGCAGGTAGGGCTCGCTGACCTCGCGGAGGTCGATCGCGCGGGTGCTTGAGAAGCCGAGCTCGATCAGCGCGGGGCCCACGCGATAAGCCCGAGTGATGCGATCTTGAGTGACAAACCCGCGGTGCTCGAGGGTGCTCAAGAGTCGATGCGTTGTCGACGCCGAGACGCCGATCCGTCGGGCGGCGGTCGTCACTCTGAGGTCAGGTTCGTCGCGCAGCAGAAGAAGAAGTTGCAGCGCGTGATCGACGGAGTTGACCGGATGTCGAGGTCCCGCTGACTGCTCCATCGCCATTCGTTGACGATAAACCGTCGTCAGCTCAGCCGCCGGGTGAGCGCCGGGTATCGGCGAGGGTGCTGAGGGTCGCTACCACCTGGCGGGCGATCGAACGTCCCGCCCGGTTCGCACCGATCGTCGATGCTGTGGGGCCGTAGCCAGCAAAGAAGATGCGCGGGTTCTTCGATGAGACGTTCTTGCCCACCGTGATGCCGCCGCTCTTCTCGCGCAACTTGAGAGGTGACAGGTGCCGCAGTTCGGGGCGGAACCCCGTCGACCAGATGATCGCGTCCGCCGGGCGAAATGCACCGTTCGACCACCGGATGCCGGTCGGCTCAATCGAGGAGAACATCGGGCGAGCGACGAGCAACCCGCGATCGATTGCCGCCTGCACCCGACGGCTGCGCGGCATCCCGGTTGTACTCACGATGCTCGGCAGCGCGCGGCCATCGCGTGCCGCGTCGTCTTGCAGGGCGACCGCCGCCAGCCCACCCTCAATATTGAGGTCGTTGCCTTCGAGGTACTCGATCGGTCGACGTGCGACCCAGGTGACCTCGTCCGCCACACCCTCGAGCTCCATGAGGAAACCGATCGCACTCGTGCCTCCGCCGACGACCACAACGTTCTTCCCGCGAAACTCTTCGGCATCCACGTAGTCCGCGGTGTGCACATGCCGACCGCGAAAGTCGTTCATACCCGGGTAGTACGGCACGAACGGGGAGCCCCAGGTTCCGGTCGCGTTGACCACGACGAGGCACGACACTTCACGCGATCCGTGCGCGCCCTCAAACGTGACGTTGAACCCGTCCGGGGTATCGAGCACTTCGGTGACGGCCGCGGGACGTACCACCTGAAACCCGTAGTGCTCCTCGTACCGTGCGTAGTAGTCCGAGACGACGTCTTTCGCGGGCGCGGCCTTGTCGGCCGTGTCGAAGCTGACCCCGAGCTCATCCATCCCGGGCAGATCGTTAACCCGGTGGGCGTAGCCGAGACGTAGGGCCTCCCACCGGAATTGCCAGGCTCCACCGGTTCCCGGACCGCGATCGAGCATCACGAATTCGTTGCCGGGATCGAGGCCGAGGCGACGGAGGTAGTAGCCAACGGAGAGGCCCGCCTGCCCAGCTCCGACGATGACGACCGAGGTGTCGATGTCGGAGTCTGCCACCCGCTCAGGCTACCCGGCTTGGTCACAGCCGCCGAAGGCGCTCAATGGGCTGCGTGCTAGAGTCATCCGCAGTCTTTTCAGTCAATTCGCAACCTGAGATCAAGGGGGTCACGCATGGGGCGCGGCCGTCAAAAAGCGAAGCACACCAAGGTGGCTCGCGACCTCAAGTACTTCTCCCCGGACACCAACTACGGTGCCCTTCAGGAGGAGCTTGGAGGCAATCCACGACTCGAGGAAGACCTCGCCAAGTGGGCCGAATACATCACACCCGATGACGTCGAGTCCGATGAGGACGCGCCGGAGTCGAAGACCGCCTAGTCGGGACGGCCGAGTCGGTCATCGATCACCACGGGAGCGTTCCGTGGCGATCTTGGAAGGTCGCGGTCGGTCCGGACCGGTCGAGGTTCGCCATCCTGACGATGATTTCAGCGCCTTCCTCGACCGTCTGCGGTCCGCGGTGGGCGTTGAAGTCGGTGGCAGTAAATCCCGGTTCGACGATATTGATCTTGAACGACGGCAGCGCCTTGGCGTACTGCAGCGTCACCATTACCAGCGCCGCCTTGGACGCTCCATAGGCCAGCACCGGGAGTGTCGACTCGATCCGATCCGGGTTCATCACCAGCGCCTTCGAGCCGATCGACGACCCGACATTGACGATCACCGGATTCGCTGACCTCTCAAGCAACGGAATGAACGCCTGCGTCACACGCACAACTCCGAAGACGTTGGTCTCGAAAACATCGCGCATCTCAGTTCCGCCGATCTCGGGCGCGGGACGATACGGACCCCCAATGCCGGCGTTGTTCACGAGTACATCGAGGTGTCCCTCCGCCTGCTCGATGGCACGAGCGGCAGCGTCAACCGATTCCTGGTCAGTGACGTCGAGCTGGACGAAGCGGGCGCCGATGCTCTGCGCCGCAGACTGGCCCCGCGACGAGTCTCGCGCTCCGACGTAGACCGTGTGGCCCGCACCCGCGAGTCGGCGAGCGGTCTCGAAACCCAGGCCTTTGTTGGCGCCGGTAATCAATGAAATAGTCATCCCCTCACAGTGCCGGGAGGCTGCGATCGCATCCAGGGAACACCGTTACTACCCTGAGCCGGAGCAGGACCACACTGTCCGTATGGACTCAGCGCCCCTCGCCCGCACTCTGCGCGCGTGGCGACGACGGGCACAGCCGGAAAACGTCGGCCTCCCGCGCACTCCTCGGCGGAGGACTCCCGGTTTGCGGCGCGAGGAACTGGCCTCGCTTTCGGGCACGTCCGTCGAGTACATCGTCCGGTTGGAGCAAGGCCGCTCCGCTCACCCATCGCAACAGGTACTCCTCGCGATTTCTCGCGCGCTCGACTTGTCTGAGACCGAGCGCGAGCATCTTTTCGTTCTCGCCGGACTGGCTGCTCCCGACGAGGGACGCATTCCCCGGGCTGTGACCCCCGGGGTCACGCGAATCGTCGACCGGCTTTCGGGCACGACCGCCGCGATCGTCTGCACCCTTGCGTGGGAGATGGTCTACTGGAATCCATTGTGGGCAGCCCTGCTGGGCGACCCGACCGCGACGGAACCGCGAAGTCGCAACTACGTCTGGCGGCATTTCACGGACGCTTTGACGACCGTGGGCCATACCCCGTCGGCGCTGGCTGAGTTCGAGCACGACATCGTGTGCGATCTACGTCGCGCCGTCGACCGCTTCCCTGCCGAAACCGAGCTAGCCCAGATGTGCGACGAGCTGGCGCGACGAAACAGCCGCTTCGCCGACCTCTGGGACTGCGGTGACGTCGCGGCCCATCACTCCATGAGAAAGACCGTCAACCACCCCAGAGCTGGCACAATCGCTGTCGACTGCGACGTTCTCGCGGTTCCCGAATCAGAGCTCTACGTCGTCGTCTTCACAGCTGAGCCGGGCTCGGAGGATGCCCGGCGACTGAGTACCCTGAGCGTCACGGCATCGACGGAGGCGCAGGCCAAGCCCTAACCTGCGTAGGAACCGACCAGGCGCACGGCGCCGCCGTTCACACCTTTTGCACCCTGCACGAAACCGTCGAGGTCGTGTGAGCCGATCGTGACGCGTCCGGCGACCCAGGCGGGCAGACCGGATGCCGTGAGGGCGTGAGTCACGGCCGAGGCGGCCTCGCGGGCGACGATCGCGATCATCCCGACGCCGAGGTTCCAGGTACCCTCGGTGTCTTCCAGGTCGAGGCCCCCCCACGAGCTGAGGATGCGGAACACCGGCTGTGGACTCCAGGTCGAGCGGTCGAGTTCCACCCACGAGCCGTCGGGCAGCACGCGCGCGAGGTTCGCCGCGATCCCACCCCCGGTGATGTGGGACAGGGCATGCACGGCATCCGGGATTTCGTCGAGAAGCCGCAGCAGCGGAGTCGTGTACAGCCGGGTGGGTTCCAGCAGCGCTGAGCCGACAACGCCGCCGAACTCCGGGGTTTCGTCGGTGAACGCCGTGCCGCGCCGGCTGAGGATCTGTCGCACGAGCGAGAAGCCGTTGCTGTGCAGTCCGCTCGACGCGATGGCAATGACGACGTCGCCGTGCCGCACCTTGTCGGGGCCGAGTACTGCGTCGGCTTCGACGGCTCCGACGGCGGCCCCTGCGACGTCGTAGTCGTCCTCGGCCAGCAGTCCCGGATGTTCGGCCGTCTCGCCACCGACGAGGGCGGTACCGGTGGCCGCGCAGGCTGCCGCGATGCCGGTGACGATGGCGGCGATGCGTTCGGGGACGACCTTGCCGCACGCGATGTAGTCGGTCATGAACAGCGGCTTCGCGCCGACCACGACGATGTCGTCGACGACCATGCCGACGAGGTCTTGGCCGATCGTGTCGTGGATGTCGAGTGCCTGAGCGATCGCGACTTTGGTGCCAACGCCATCCGTGCTGGTGGCGAGCAGCGGTTTGCGGAACGCCGTGAGCGCCGAGACGTCGTAAAGGCCGGCGAACCCACCCACGCCGCCGAGCACGTTGGGGCCGTGAGTGCGCGAGACGGCCGACTTCATCAGTTCGACAGCTAGGTCTCCCGCGGCTGTGTCGACGCCGGCCTCGGCGTACGGGTCGCGTTGGGTCGTCACCACGAAGTCGTCACCACGAAGCCAGGGTATCGGGCGCGCGTAGGCTCGAAACCGTGCACGCCGACGGAGTCCGGAGTTGGGAGTCTCGCGAGGACGCCTCGCGCGAGATCCTCGTGGGGCTGTACGTGCGTGACGCGCTGGGCGTGACCGACCCGTCCGGCCTGCCGCGCCTGCTCGGTACCGGCCTATCCGATCCCGAACGCGCCGACGAAATGACGAACTGGTGGTGGCAGCGCTGGTGGATCGCAATCCTCGATCCCGACGAAGGCCGCGGGTTCGGCCTACCAACGGAGGCGGGTGAGGTTGGTGATCGGGCGTTGCGGCGCCACCTCGACGACGCCCGCACCTGGGCCGACGTTGCGCACGAGGCCTACGACCTGGGCGCAGTGGCGCGAGCACGGACGGGTGATTTGCCGCTCAATCACGTCGTCGCGGAGCGCGCGGCCGCCCTCGACCGACCCGTGAATCCGTTCCGACTGCGCATCGAAGTGCTGCCGCTCACGACGGCGGGCATCTGGTGGATCGGGGAGCACGCGATCGCCGTCGACGAGTTGCTACGCGACGACCCCGCGTCGTACGCGTTGGCGCTCGAGCCGATCATCGAGCGACTCGCGTAGCGGTGTGAAACACTGAGTCGTACCACCCGGTACCTTCGCGTCACAATCTTCCGGGAGCCTTCACGGCATGTGCGGCATCGTCGGCATCGTCTCCTCGAGTCCCGTCAACCAACAGGTCTATGACGCTCTCGGCCTGCTGCAGCATCGCGGCCAGGATTCGACGGGCATCGCGACCTCTGACGGCAGCATCATCCACATGCATCGGGCCAGCGGCCAGGTGCGCGAGGCGTACCGCACCCGCGACATGCGCAGCCTGCTCGGCACGATGGGCCTGGGCCACGTTCGGTACACCACCCGCGGCAACGCCAACAAAGAGCAGGAGTCGCAGCCGTTTTACGTGAACGCGCCGTACGGCATCGTGCTCGTGCACAACGGCAACCTCACGAACACGCGGGAGCTCACAGAAGAGCTGTTCCGCATCGACCGTCGGCACCTCAACACCGACTCCGACACCGAACTGCTGGTCAACGTGCTCGCGCACGAACTGCAACAGCAGGTACGCGGCGCGACCCTCGACCCCGACCAGGTTTTCGACGCGATCGAGCGCTTGCACGAGCGAGTCGAAGGGTCGTACGCATCCATCGCCCTCATCGCTGGCCACGGGATGCTCGCCTTCCGCGACCCGTTCGGCATCCGCCCGCTGGTTCTCGGCAAGCGGGTGCGCGGGCTGGTCGGCACCGAGTGGGTGGTGGCGAGCGAATCTCTCGTGCTCGAGGCGGCTGGCTACGAACTAGTTCGGGATGTCGCCCCCGGCGAAGCGATCTACATCACCCGCGACGGCGAGATGTTCTCCCGCCAGTGCGCGAAGAACCCGGTGCTGATGCCGTGCGCCTTTGAGTACGTCTACCTGGCCCGCCCCGACTCGATTATGAACGGCATCTCGGTGTACGAGGCGCGGTTGCGCCTCGGCGACCGGCTCGCCGAGACCATAGCGAAGTACACCCCGTCGGGGGCGATCGATGTCGTCATGCCGATTCCCGACTCGTCGCGACCGGCCGCCATGCAGGTCGCCCAGAGACTCGGCATCGAGTACCGCGAAGGCTTCTACAAGAACCGGTACGTCGGGCGAACGTTCATCATGCCCGGGCAAGAGCAACGCCGACGCAGCGTCCGGCAGAAGTTGAACGCGATGTCGAGCGAATTCAAGGGCAAGAACGTTCTCATCGTCGACGACTCGATCGTGCGCGGCACGACGTCGAAAGAGATCATCGACATGGCACGTCAGGCGGGTGCCAACTCGGTGACCTTCACCTCCGCAGCTCCCCCGGTGCGGTATCCGCACGTCTACGGCATCAACATGCCGACGCGCGGCGAGCTGGTCGCGGCCGGGCGCAAGATTCCCGAAATCGCGACCGCGCTCGGCGCCGACTACCTGATTTACCAGGAGGTCGAAGACATGCAGGCCGCGATCCTGGAGGGCACCGACATCCCGGGTCTCGAAATGTCGTGCTTCACCGGCGACTACATCACCGGGACTGTGACCGACGAGTACCTCGCCTGGGTCGAGTCGCACCAGGCTTCTTAGACCTCGACTACTCCGAGACCTCGACTACTCCGAGACCTCGTCGCGGATCTCATCGACGGCAACCATGACGGTGCGGGCACGCCGCGTCGAGATGACGTCGAGCACGATCCCGATCACGGCACCCAGCACGACACCGGCCGGGATGCCGTAGAGGCAGAAGTACAGGAACGACGCAAGAAACCCGACCGCCGGATCCGACGGGAACAGGCTGGTCGCGATCAGGGTGCCGAGCATTCCGACGACGGCGCCGAGGACCAGAAACACACCGATCTTCGGGGCACGGCGGATGCGGACTTCGGAACTCACAGGCCCATTCTCTCCCAGTGCAGCGGCAGGTTGTCCGCGAGCGTCGCCCGTGACCCGGATGCCGTGACCCGTCCGGCCGCGACCGCGACATCCCAGTCCAGGGTGCCGGTCGCGAGCGCGAGCCAGGTGGCCGCATCCATCTCCACAACGTTCGGTGGGGTGCCGCGGGTGTGCCGGGGGCCGTCGATCGCCTGCACTGCGCCGAAGGGCGGCACTCGAACTTCGACCGTATGTCCCTCGGCCTCTTCGGCTAACTGCTCGAGCAGATATCGGGATGCCATCGCCATCGTGTCGCGATCGTCGGCCCCGGCGAGCACAGCGCGCACGGCGGCGTCGCCGTCAGCACCGTCGATCCGGCGGCGGGGCGTCATGCGCTGACGGTGCGACGACGCCGAACCGCGATGACGAGAGCGGCCACTCCCGCAAGCACGACGACGACGCCTCCACCAATCACCGGGAGCAACCATCCGGGCGGGCTGCCGATGGTCGCGCCGACGAGGTCGCAGTCGCCGACGTCAAGGTGAGCCGAGATCGGATCGAACGCGGTGCCAGCCGGGTAGTCGGGAAAGGCCGCGAACCCTGCGGCGGTCAACGCGGTCGGGGCGTCGACGATCGAGATCACGCCGTCGACCGGGGTTAGGTTCTGCCCGCTGAGGTCGATCGACACGAACTCGGCGCCCCGCACGTCGATCTGGTCGCCCTCCATCGACGGACCCGAGACGTCGAGCACGAGAACCGCGTCGGAGGGGCTGCGCACCAGGAGCACCGGGTGAGAGATCGTGGTGTCGAGCACGCCGCCGTGGCCGGTGAACTCCACGGAACCGGGGAAGTCGACCACACCCTTCGCGGTACTCGGATCGAGGTTTCCCTGGGTCGAGGACCACCCGAACGTCGCGTTCGCATAGGTCGCGCCGCCGGCCTCGGTCCACTCGCCGTTCGCGATCGTACTGTCGATGTAGGCGCGGAACGACTCCTTGAAGCCCCAACTCAGCTGAGCCGTCGAGACGACGCAGCCCTGCGACAACGACTCCGCGGCGAGGGATGTCGTTGCCGGTGCGAGCGCGAGGGTCGCGGCCAGCAGCAGGGCGGGGAGGGCGCGGCGCATGCCCCCATCTTGCCTCGCTAGTCTGACCAGGTGCGCATCCTCATCCTGGGTTCCGGAGCGCGGGAGCACGCGATCGTCGATGCGTTGTTGGCCGAAGACGCCGGGCACGAGATCGTCGTGGCTCCCGGGAATGCGGGAATCGCGGCTCAGGTGGAAACCCTCGCGATGGATCCAACCGACGGAGTGCTGGTCGCCGACTACGCCCGGGACCATCGCATCGACCTTGTCGTCGTGGGGCCCGAAGCCCCCCTGGTCGCCGGTGTTGCCGATCCGATTCGCCGGCACGGCATCCCGGTCTTCGGCCCCGATCGGGCCGCTGCGGCGCTTGAGGGTTCGAAGGCTTTCGCGAAGCGGATCATGGAAGCGGCGGGCGTGCCGACCGGCCGTTCGGTGCACGCGAGCGCTCTCGACGAGGTCGCGGCGGCACTCGACGACCTCGGGGCACCGCACGTCGTCAAGGCCGACGGGCTCGCGGCGGGTAAGGGCGTGATCGTCACCGACGATCGCGATGCCGCCCTCTCCCACGCCGAGCACTACCTGCAGCAGGGCGGGGTGCTGATCGAGGAGTTCCTCTCCGGCCCCGAGGTGTCGCTGTTCTTCTTCGCGGACGGGCACGACGTGCTGCCGCTCAGCCCCGCCCAGGATTACAAGCGCGTCGGCGATGGCGACACCGGCGCGAACACCGGAGGCATGGGTGCCTACTCCCCCCTTCCGTGGCTCGACCACGACTTCGGATCGGAGGCGGCATTCGTCGACGAGGTGCGGCGCACGATCGCGCTTCCCACCATCCGTGCGCTCGAGGCCGAAGGCACGCCGTTTCGCGGACTCCTCTACTGCGGACTCGTGCTCACCCCCCAGGGCATCCGGGTGATCGAGTTCAACGCGCGCTTCGGCGACCCTGAGACGCAGGTCGTTTTGCCTCGCCTACGCACGCCGCTGTCTGAGCTGTTGCTCGCCTCGGCCGAAGGACGACTCGGCGGGATGCCCGATCCTGAGTTCTCCGACGACGTGTCGGTCATCGTGGTGCTGGCCAGCGAGGGGTACCCCGAAAACCCGCTCACCGGGCGCGAACTCTCCGGCGTCGGCGCCCCGCTGCCGGCCGGGGTCACTATCACCCATGCCGCGACCGCGCGGGTTGGCGACCGTCTGCTCACGACCGGCGGGCGCGTGCTTGGCGTCGTGGCGACCGGCACCGCCTTCGCGACGGCACGAGCGGCGGCGTACACGGCTTTGGATGGCATCGGACTTGAGGGCGGTCACTACCGCCACGACATCGCAGAGAGGGTCAGCTGATTATCGGAGACTCCCGGCTCGAAGCGCTCGGCTGGCACCACGTGTATTCCGGCAAGGTGCGCGACCTGTACGAGTCGAGCGCGCATCCCGATCGGTTGCTGGTCGTGGCGAGCGATCGAGTGAGCGCGTTTGACCACATCCTGTCGCCCGGAATCCCCGGGAAGGGCGCCCTCCTGACCCAACTCACCCTGTGGTGGTTCGGCCGACTGGGCGAGCCGACGCATCTCGCCGGCGGACACCCGTCACTCGGGGAACACCTCCCCGACCAGATCGCCCCCCGCACGATGCTCGTGCACCGACTCGAGATGTACCCGATCGAGTGCGTCGTGCGGGGCTACCTCGCGGGGTCGGGCTGGGCCGAGTACCAGGTCTCGGGATCGGTCTGCGGCATCCCGCTGCCCGAGGGGCTTCGCGAGGGCGACCAACTGCCGGAACCCATCTTCACGCCCGCGTTCAAAGCACCGATGGGCGAACACGACGAGAACATCACCTTCGAGCGGATGGCCGAGATCGTCGGCGATGCGGATGCCGTGATGCTGCGCGACGCGAGCTTGCGAATCTTCGAAACGGCATCCGATATCGCTGCCGAGCGTGGGGTGCTGCTTGCCGACAGCAAGTTCGAGTTCGGCCGCGAACCGTCGACCGGCGGCGCGGTTCTCGCCGACGAGGTCTTGACCAGTGACTCGAGCAGGTATTGGGATGCCGAGACCTACGCCGCCGGAGGTGCGAACCGGCTGGACAGCTTCGACAAGCAGATCGTGCGCGACTGGCTGGCCGCCCACTGGGACAAGACCGGTGAGCCGCCCGAGCTGCCTGCCGAGATCGTGGAGCGCACCGTCGCTCGATATCAAGAACTCGTCGACCGGTTTCTGACGGACCACTAGTGACCGTTGAGATTCGCGAGGTCACTTGGGACAACCCCGACAGCGCCCGGCTGCGCGCCGCCCAACAGGCCGAGATCTCGGCGCGGTACGGCGGCGACTCGGAGCCCGGACCCAAGCCGTCGGCGGCTGACATCACGGTGTTCTTCGTCGCCTATGACGGAGAGACTCCGGTCGGCTGCGGTGGACTGCGCGCCCTCGACTCCCGGCACGGCGAACTGAAGCGGATGTACGTCGTGCCCGACCACCGAGGTACCGGGGTCTCGACGGCGATCCTGCGTCACCTTGAGGCCGATGCCCGCACCCGCGGCTGGGAGCGTCTCGTGCTGGAAACGGGCGAAGAACAGCCGGATGCCGTGCGCTTCTACGAGCGGGAGGGCTACACCTCCATCCCGCTGTTCGGGTACTACGTCGGGTCACCCCAGTCGCTCTGCTACGAGAAGCGGTTGTAGGGCATGCCCGCCGCACTCACGACGTTGTACCTGGCGTGACTACTGATCTGCTCGCCGCTGATACCGCCATGGGCGCGGTGACGCTCAACGTCGGCGACCTCGACGCGATGACCGCCTACTACCGGGATGGCATCGGGCTTCAGGTACTCAGCGCCGACGGCCCGCGCGTCGTGCTCGGTCGGGGAACGCGGCCGGTCGTCGTGCTCGAGCACTCTCCCGAACTGAAGCACGCCTCGCCCCACTCCGCGGGGCTCTTCCACACCGCGATCCTGTTCGACAGCGAAGCCGCGCTGGCTGCGGCCGTCTACTCGGTGGCCCAGCGGCATCCCGCAACTTTCACGGGCTCAAGCGATCACCTCGTCAGCAAGGCGTTCTACTTCGACGACCCCGAGGGCAACGGCGTCGAACTGTACTGGGACCGCGACCGCTCCGAGTGGAGTTGGGTGCACGGGTCGATCGAGATGTCGACCCTGTACCTCGACCCGAACGCGTTCCTGAACGAGAACCTCACCGAGGAAGGTCTAGCCGGCCCGGGCCTCGGGGATGCGGCCGTCGGCCACGTGCACCTCTCGGTCGGCGACGTCGAGTCGGCCCGCGAGTTCTATGTCGACCGCCTCGGCTTCGAAAGCACCATCGAGATGCCCGGATCCGCGCTGTTCGTGAGCGCCGGCGGCTACCACCACCACATGGCGATGAACGTCTGGAACAGCCGAGGAGCGGGCCGCCGGCAGCGCACCCTGGGGCTCGGGCGAATCGACATCGTCGTGCCCGGCTCCGACGATCTCGGTGCGTTGACCGAACGGATGACTCACCACGGCATCCCGACTCGGGATGACGGGCAGACCCTGGAATTCGATGACCCGTGGGCGAATCTGATTACGGTCACCACGGCGTCGTAGTCAATCCCCGCAGGTAGCGTGGCGGCATGCGTTCGTCGCGGTCGGCATCCCTGATCCTTGTGGTCGGTGTCGCCGTCCTCGCGGGCTGCGCGGTGCGGCCTGTGACGCTCGCACAACCCCTGCCGCCTCCGGCGCCGAGCCCGTCACCCACCGTGTCGGCGCAGTCGATCGCGGCGAGCGAGGAACTCATCGAGTCGCTGGTTGATCCTGCGGGCCCAGGATGTTCGGCCGCGGTCGCGTTCACCGGCAATGTGGTGTGGGCGGGAGCGGCCGGACTTGCCAATCTCGCCACCGGCACTCCCGACACGACCTCGACCCGTTTCGACATCGCATCCGTCTCGAAACAGTTCACGGCGACCGCGATCCTGATGCTGCAGCGACAGGGGCTGCTCTCACTCAGCGATCCGATCGCGGAGTACGTCGACGGGCTGCCGGCCTGGGGGCAGACGATCACGCTCGACCAGCTCATGCACCACACCAGTCACATCCCCGACTACTGGATCGAACTCGATCGCCAGGGGATCGGCTTCTCGGACGCCGCAGATCAGACGAAAACCGTTCGAGCGATCGCCCGCACGAAACTCACTCCGGGGACGGGCTACGAGTACTCCAACTCCAACTACGTGCTGCTCGCCGAAGTCGTGGGACGAGTGAGTGGTCAGCCGCTTCCGCAATTCCTCGCCGACAACATCTTCACACCGCTTGCACTTGACATGGTGGTCAGTCCGACCCTGCACGCGCCCGACATCGCGCTGTCGTACGACGACGACCTCAGTCTTCAGGAGGGCGGTTGGACCGCCTACGGCCACACCGGGATCATCACGACGCCGAGCGAACTCGCGCGGTGGGGCGACCAATACCGTTCGAGCGACATCATCCAACGCGACTACACGGTGGGCGCCTCCTACGAGGGGGCCGGCGAGTACTACGGCGCCGGCATCGACCTCGAAGTGGATGGCGACCTCAACCACAACGGACGCTGGGGCGGCTACCGCACGGCCTTCACCGTCTCGAGCGACCGCAAAACCGTTGTCGTGGTGATGTGCAACGGGCACCTCTCGCCGCTCTTTCCCATCGCCGACGCGTTGTGGAAGATCTGGGACCCGACCGACCCCGAAGCGGCCACGGGCGACCCCGCCGGGCATCCCGAGGGCTAAGGGCTTAGCGGGGAACAGCTACCAACTGGATCGAGCCGGGTTCGGGCCTCAGCCCCACCCGAACGCTGGAATGCGCTCGCGCGTGCAGCATCGCCGACTCGATGCCGGCCAGAGGGTGCACATCGCCGACCATGGTCGCGAGTTTGGCGGACTCTGGCCGCTCCAAGAACCGCACGGCCTGAAGCAGATGCTCGGGAGCGTAGTTGTGGACACCGCGGATGGTCAGCATCCGTCGCACCACCTGCTCGGGGTCGACCGAAACCGTCGAGGTCGGAGCCACGCTGCCGACCAGCACGAGGACCGCGCCGATATCCGCGGCGCCGAGCAACGACTGGACTGCCGACGGCGACCCGGAGAGTTCGAGGGCGATCGTGTAGCCCGCCCGACCGGCCGGGATCTTGCGTAACGCCTGCTGGAGGCCGTCCGCCGTTCCGTCGCCCACCGCAGAGGCGCCGAACTCGCGGGCCGATTCGCGCCGGTCGCGGTCGGGGTCGGTCGCGATGACCGTCGCCCCCTCGGCGACCGACGCGACGACGGCGGTGAGGCCGAGCATGCCGCAGCCCGAGATCGCAACGACGGCCCCCTGCAGCGAACGGATGGCGCGGACCGCAGCGAGCGCGGCCATCACAGTTGCGGTCGAGCATGACGCGGGAGCGAGCAACTCCGCCGGCGCTTCCTCGTCGACGACGACGATCGGTGTGCGCGCCCGAAGGTGTACGTGGGAGGCGAAACCTCCCGAAAGTTCCCAGCCGCGCGCCATCCGTGCGTGGCCGTATTTCTGCAGGTTGATGCACTTCTGAAAGAGCCCGACGCGGCAGTATCTGCACCGACCGCAGTCGATGGCGACGCTCCAGACGACTCGTTGGCCCACCCTGACCTCGAGCCCGTCGACGGTGTGCGGCGCGCGCCCAGGTCCGACCGCAACGACACGACCGACCTGCTCGTGTCCGAGCACGAGCGGCAACGGCGAGGTTCTGCTGCCCTGCACGGTGTGCACGTCGGAGCCGCAGATTGTCGCGAGTTCGACCGCGACGATAGCCTCGCCGTGCGCGAGAACCACCTCGGGAACCGCCACCGCCTCGAACGGTACGCCGACTCCGCGGAACACCCGTGCCTCCATCGGACCCGTCACGTGGACCCCGGTCTCGCGGGTCATCGGGATGGTCATAGCAGTTCAGCCGGAAGGTCGGCCACCGAGGCGATCACGACATCCGCTCCAGCCGCGCGCAACGCCTCCTCGGTACGCGAACCGGTCAGCACGCCGACGACCAGACCGGCGCCGGACGCTCGGCCAGCGCCGGCATCCGACTCGGTGTCGCCCACGCAGACCATCGCCGCGACCGACGACGTTTTCGTGCGAATCAGCGCCGTCAGGTTGAGGTCCGGCGCCGGACGACCCCGGCCGACGTCGGCAGGCGTCAACACGGCGTCAACGAGATCTGTCCACTTCAGGGCGCGCAGGATGCCGTCCGCAGTCTGGTGCGAGAACCCCGTCGTGAAGGCGATCTTCAGGCCAGCGGCGCGGAGGGAGCGGATGGTCTCCTCGGCTCCGGGAATCGCCTCACAGCGACCCTCGTCGATCAGCTCGCGATAGGCGCCCTCGAACGCGCGGTTGATCGCTTGCGCGGTCGTTTCGTCGGCGATTGCGCGAAAGACCTCGATCTTCGACTGCCCCATCGTGGCGCGCACGTGGGCAATCGCAGCCGAGCGGCCGTCGTCGGTGGACGTGACACGGTCCCACGCCCGAGTGAAAGCCTCCTCGACAAGCCCGTCGTCGATGACGGTGGTACCGGCGAGGTCGAGCACGACGAGTTCGTAGGCGTTCAAGGCGTTCCTCCGTGGGTTGAGCCGAAGAGCTGATCGACGACAGTGGCGGCCAGGCCCAGGCCGGTCGTCATCCCGATTCCTGTCGTCACCGAGACGACGCGCACGCCGTCGGTCGGAGCCGCGATCAGGAAATCCTCGGGCGCCTGCGCGTAGACGCCCTGCCATCGCTGCCGCACGCGCGTCGGCCGCCCGAACAGGGCGGCCGTCAGACGCTGGAGTAGTTCGAAGGCCGCCTCATCTTGAAAGGGCTCGATCGCCGCACCCCGGTAGTGCGTGTCGCCGACGATGAGCGTGCCGTCGGGTCGCTCGGTGTACATCTGATTGACGTCGCGGTCGAAAAGCTCGGGGCTCTCGCGGAGGTACCGCTCGCGCACCGCCGTCGCCGACGGCATCGTCGAGAACGCTGAGTAGCGCAGCATCGAGCTTCCGGTCAGCAGCGGCACCTGCAACCCCACCCCGTCGGCGAGCAGCATGTCCAGCCCGCAGCGGATCACCCCGTGTTCTTCGGCGAGCGCGGGGAACAACTGATCGACGTCGAAGTTCACGCACGCGACGACCGCCTCCGCACGAATTTCACCGCGGCTGGTGTGCAGCACTCCCGACTCGACGCCGGTGGCCGCGGTGCGCCAGCGAAACTCGACTCCTCGCGCCGCCAGGTACCGCGCGACTGCGGGCGCGGCCTCACGCGGGTCGACCTGCAGATCCCCCGCGCGCAGCATTCCGCCGACGGCGCCGACAACCGGGGCTCGTTCGCTCACCTGCGCGGGAGTGAGCAGGTCGCCCGACCCGGCCTCCTCGAGGACGGCCAGCTCGTCGTCTGCCCTGGCGACGATGAGCGAGCCGCTCTCGCGGAGCCAGAACCCGGCGCGGTCGGCGAGCGTGCGCCAGATCCCGTTGGCGCGACGGGCGTATTCGTCGGCGACCCCGGTGTGCACCGTCGTGCCGATGTGCCCGAAGTTGCGTACCGACGACCCGAGGATCGCGGTTGTCCGATCGACGACCACGACCTTCAACCCGCGCTCGACCGCCGCGGCCGCGTGCCCGAGTCCGACGATGCCCGCGCCGACGACCGCTAGGTCGAATTCATCCCCCGCCATGACGCGCTCTCCTACTTCAGCGCCCGACGGATGCCAATGGCAACGGCTTCGATCACGATGACGAGCAGCGTGATCAGGATGATGAACATCGACGCCTGTGCGTAGTTCGACACGCGCAGCGAATCGATCAGGAACAGGCCGATCCCGCCGCCACCGACGATCCCGAGGAGGGTGGCCGCGCGCACGTTCTGTTCGAGCATGTACAGCAGGTGGCTGACGAAGGCCGGAATACTCATCGGGACCGTGGAGGCGAAGTACACCTGCGGACGGGTCGCACCGAGTGCGGAGATCGCGCGCTCCGGCCCGTTCGGCACCTCCTCGAGGGAGTCGGCGATCAGCTTGCCGAGCAGCCCGACGCCGCCGATTGCCAACGCGAGGGTGCCGGCCTGCGCACCGAGGCCCGTGACGATCACGAAGATGATGGCCAGGATCAGTTCGGGCACCCCGCGGGTGACCAGCAGCAGCACTCGGAAGCCGTTGCGCACGTAACGGTTGGGGGCGACGTTGCGGGCGGCGAGCGAGCCGATCACGATCGACAGGATCGCCGACATGAGAGTCGCCGCAAACGCGACCTGGAAGGTGACGAACACCGCGTTGACGACCTGCTCGGGCGAGTAGATGCCGAAAGTTGGCGGCCAGAGGTTGTCTTTTTTGAGGAGGATCGGCAGGTTTCCCCAGAAGGTGAGCAGGTCGCTCCACTTTGCCTGAGACGCCACAAAGCTGCCGACGATCACCAGTGCCGCGACCCAGACCGCCACCCGAGAGGCCATCCGCTCCCCGGTCCACGGTCGCTTCATCGACGCCTGGATGGCGACGGCGCGGGCCTCGGTCGAGCCGGGTTTCGTGATCGCGACGGCGATCTTCGTCGACCGCTTCGCCGCGGCGCGCACCATCGTGTCACCGATGCCGTTGCCGATCGGCCGCACGCCGAGCATGCGCGAGCGAACGATCGACGACACGACCTCGAACAGGATGCAGAGCACGATGATCATCAGCACGATCGGGAACGCCCGACGGTAGTTGAGGACGTGGATCGCGTTGGAGAGTTCGAGTCCGAGGCCAGCGACACCGACGTACCCGAGGATCACCGTTTCACGAAGGTTGATGTCGGCGCGGTGGAGGCCGACCGCGATCCAGGCCGGCAGCGCCTGCGGCACGACGCCCGACCAGAATTCCTGAGCCTTAGAACCACCGGTCGACCGGATCGCCAATCGCGGCCCCTCATCGATCTGCTCGATCGCATCCGCCATCATCTTCGAGATCATCCCGATCGAATGCAGGAAGAACGCCAGGATGCCGGGCAGTGGCCCGAGCGAGAACAGGAACACAAAGATGCTCGCGAAGGCCACTGCCGGAATCGCACGGGCCACGATGCCGAGGGCGCGGCAGATCACCAAGACGACAGCGTGTGGGGTCGTGTTGCGGGCCGCGCCGTAAGCGATCGGGATCGACACCAGAAAGGCGAGGAACGTGCCGGCGATCACGATGCCGATCGTCGAGGCGATCGCAGCCAGGATGCTCCAGACCGGCGCCCAGCCATCGGACACGAGGGTTGCCGAGTCGCGGTCGTAGTGCCACCCCGGCCACGCCCACGGCAGCGTGCGCGCGACGAACTGGGGGATGTTGTTGAGGCTTCCGATGATCTCGGGGAGCGAGAAGCCCAAGCCACCGATCGACAGCACCCCGAGCACGACGAGCGACGCCAGCACCGCCACCGACGCGATCGTGGCTGGCTTCGGCGCCGGGCGTTTCACCGCCGCGACGCGGTCCGCGAGTTTCAACTCGCGGTCGCGCTCGACGAGTGTCACCGCGCGTCCTCGTCTCGTTCGCGATCCTTCTTCTGCAAGTCGTCCTTCTGCAGTTCTTCGGAGAGCAGGGCATCGCGCACTTCGGACAGCTCCTGCTCGATGGCCTGCAGTTCGCGCGTCGTCGTCGCGACCCGGCCATAGATCTCCATGACTTGGTCGCGCGTGAGGCCGTCAGTCGTCGTGTCGAGCACGACCTGACCGGCGCGTAGACCGATGATGCGGTCGCCCCAGCCGAGCGCGAGTTCAACTTGGTGCAGGCTGCAGACCACGGTGAGACCCCGCTCAGCGGCGATCTCGCGGATGAGCGACATCACCTGGCTGCTCGACTCGGGGTCGAGCGAGGCGACCGGCTCATCGGCAAGCAGGATCTCGGGGTCCTGCATGAGGGCGCGCGCGATCGCGACGCGTTGCTGTTGGCCACCAGACAGGGTGTCGGCGCGCTGGTAAGCACGCTCGAGGAGCCCGACGCGATCGAGATGACCGAGCGCCTTGAGCCGCAACGCCCTCGGGTAAGTCCAGATGCCGATTCGCGGACCGCGCAGCGTCGACAGCGACCCGGTCAGCACGTTCTCGAGAACCGTGAGCGGGCCGACGATCTCGAACTGCTGGAAGATGAAGCCGATCCGACCTCGCAGCGCTCGGAGGGCAGTGCCTCGAAGTGCGGGCACCTCCTCACCGAGCGCACGAACCGAACCACTCGACGGCAGTTCGAGACCGTCGATGTGTCGCAGGAGTGTCGACTTGCCGGAGCCGGAGAGCCCCAGCAAGACGACCACTTCCCCCCGACGAACCGTCAGCGACACCCCCGAGAGTGCGGCATCCGCCGCGCCCGGGTAGAACTTCCCGAGGTCGGTGATTTCCACAACGGTGATGTCGCTGACGGTCATGTCAGTTCTCCGATCTGCCGAGCCCGGAGGCTACTGGCAGGCCTCGACGCTCGGAAGCGACTTGCACAGGTCACGGATCTGGTCGTAGTACGAGTCGTCGACCGGCTTGGTTCCGGCGAACCACTCCTTGGCGGCACTCTCATCGGCGACCACGACACCCGCGGCGATCATGTCGTCCATGGTCGTGTTCGACAGCTTCGAGACGAGGGCGTTGATGACCGACTTCGGAAGCGCGTTGGAGTAGACAATCGGTGCGCCGGGAACCAGCTGGCGATCGATCTCGATGACGTCACCAGCCGCGATCGCCGGGTCGGCGACTGCGTCTTCGGCGAAGCCGGCCTCACACTCGGTGCCTGCAGCGATCTTTGCCTCGGAGGCGTCGTGCTTGCCCGCAAAGACCGGGGTGACGTCGGTGGCCGGGTCGACCCCGGCAGCGAGCAGCGCCTTGCTCGGGAAGAGGTAACCCGAGGTCGAGGTCTGCGACACGAAGCAGATGTTGTGACCGGCAAAGTCGGCGAGAGTCTTGATGCCCGACTTCGGGTTGGCCATCGCGACCGAGAAGTAGCCCGGGTCGGTGAGGTCGCCGGTCAGCTGACCGGCGAAGGGCGTGATCTTGGCGCCGTTCTTGGTGGCGTTGTAGTACGTGAACGCCGAGAATGCGGCGACGTCGATCTTGCCGGCGATGGACGCCTCGATCAGCGCGGTGTAGTCGGCGGCCTCGAAGAATTCGACCTTCTTGCCGGTGATGATCGAGATGTAGTCGCCGAGCGGCTGCCAGTTGTTCTGGGTTGACTCGGTGTCGGGGACGACACCGAAGACGAGAGTGCCGGAATCACCCGAAGCGTAGGTGCCTTCGTCGGCCGCGGGCGAACTACCGCCGGCCGGGGTGGAACATGCTGCGAGGCCCGCGATCAGCAGCGCGGAGGCCGCAATACTCGCGAGGCGGAGGGACTTCTTCATGCGGGTAAAACCTTTCGTTGGCCGAGCTGGGCGGCTCGGCGCTGAAGATCAGGACGCGCCCGAAATTAGGCGCGTCGAGTGAACGGGCGCACAACGGGTGGAGACGTCGAGGAAACCCCGCGACGACGCACAGGCGCGTTGGCGTGCAGAATGTCTGAATGACTCGCGCGTACGCCGTGCTTCTCGCGCCCGTCGTGTTCGTTCAAGCGGCAAGGTTGCGCCGCGCGCCCCTGCTTCCGGAACCGCCCGGGGACCGCACCGGCGGCAAGGGCAAACTACGGCTCGTCGTCGTGGGCGACTCGACCGCTGTGGGCACCGGTGCCGAGACGGTCGAGGATGCCATCCCCGGTCGCCTCGGAAAGCTTCTGGGTGCGCGCTGGCGGGCTGTCGGGCGCAACGGTGCCACCTCGGCTGACGTGTTGCGCGACTTCGCCGACGACGCGGCGGGTGGGCCGGCTGACGTCGCGGTGATCTTGGTCGGCTGGAATGACGCTCTCAAACTGCGGTCGGGTGCGGCCTACGCCCGCGACCTCGGCGCTCTCGTCGACCGGCTCCAGGCGGTCAGCCCCGAAGGTCAGGTTGTCGTCGTCGGCCCTCCCGCGTTCGCCGACTTCGCGGTGCTCCCTCAACCGCTCCGGATGGCATTGGCCTCGCACGCCGCCGACCTTGCCGCGGTTGCCGAACGCGTCGCCGACGAACACGGCGCCCGCTTCGCGCCCGGCTTCGATGGCAAATCGGTCGCCTCCGACGGCTTCCACCCCGATGGTGACGGCTACGCCGGGATGTCCGCCGCGATCGCCCGCGCCCTCGCGTTGTGAATCGTCGCCTGATCGGAGTCACCGGGGCGCCGGGGTCAGGCAAGAGCACCTACGCCGCAGCAGAATTGCAGCGGCGGAAAGCGTCCGGCATTCGCGCCGCCGTGCTGGCGATGGACGGCTTTCACCTGCCGCAGGCCGAGCTCACCCGCCTCAGTCGTCGCGATCGGATGGGCGCGTCTGACACCTTCGATGTCGACTCATTCGTCGCAACGCTCCAAGTCCTGCGCGCGCATCAGCCGGTTTCCGCACCAGGATTCAACCGTGACACTGAAGAGCCGGTGCCGGGCGCGATCACGATCGGCTCCGACATCCAGCTCGTGATCGTCGAAGGCAACTACCTGCTGCTCGATCACGGCGGCTGGGAGCAGGTGCGCCCGTTGCTCGACGAGGTCGTGTTTCTCACCCTTGACGACTCCGTGCGGCGAGCGCGGCTGATTGCCCGCCACATCGCGTTCGGCAAGACGCCGGCCGCCGCCGAAGCCTGGGTCAAACGCGTCGACGAACCGAACGCGCGACTCATCGCCGCCACGGCATCCCGCGCCGACCGCATCCTCGCGTCACCGTAAGCTGAGGGCATCCACCCACCCCTTCTGGAGGGAATGCCGTGCCCACGATCGTCGTCGAGGTCATGCCCAAGGCGGAGCTTCTCGACCCGGCCGGTAAGGCCGTCGCCGGAGCGCTCCGTCGCGAGGGCGGTAGCCCGTTCACCGACGTGCGCATCGGCAAGCGCTTCGAGTTGACGGTCGAGGGTGACGTCACGGATGCCGTACTCGCTCAGGCTCACCAGCTTGCGGACGAGATGCTGAGCAACTCCGTCATCGAGAACGTCGTCAAGGTCTACGTCTTCGAGGAAACTCCCGCGTGAAGATTGGTGTCGTCACCTTCCCGGGATCGCTGGACGATCGGGATGCCCTCCGCGCGGCACGCCTCGCGGGGGCCGAGCCGGTCGCCCTGTGGCACGGCGACCACGACCTGAAGGGTGTGGATGCGATCGTCCTGCCCGGCGGCTTTTCGTACGGCGACTACCTGCGGTGTGGTGCGATCGCCGCCCGGTCGCCGATCATGAGCGAAGTAGTCGCGGCGGCGAACTCCGGGATGCCGGTGCTCGGAATCTGCAACGGGTTCCAGATCCTGGTGGAGGCGCACCTGCTGCCCGGCGGCCTGATCCGCAACGACCACGGGGACTTCGTCTGCCGCGACCAGAAGCTGCGTGTCGAGAGCACCTCCACCGCCTGGACGTCGGGATTCACCGAAGGTCAAGAGATCACCGTCCCCCTGAAGAACGGTGAGGGCGGGTTCATCGCGGATGCCGAGACCCTCAAGCGTCTCGAGGGTGACGGACTGGTCGCCTTCCGGTACCTGGGCCTCAATCCCAACGGTTCGCTCGACGACATCGCCGGCCTGCGCAACGAGGCCGGCAACGTCGTCGGCCTGATGCCGCATCCCGAGCACGCATCGGAACCGGGATTCGGACCCGACACCCCGTCGGCGATGCGGTCGGGAGTGGACGGCCTCACTTTCTTCACCAGCGTCTTGCAGCACGCATTGGCTCGCGCGTAAGTTTCGGCCATGGGCAAGCTCTTCGTCACCATGTTTTCGACACTCGACGGGGTGATGCAGGGTCCCGGTGGCCCAGGCGAAGACACCGAGGGTGGCTTTACTCAGAGCGGTTGGCAGGCGCCGTTCGCTAACGACGGGTCAGGCGCCATCATTCTCGAGTCGATTCTCGCGATGGATGCTCTTCTGATCGGCCGCAAGACCTACGACATCTGGGTGAATCACTGGCCCCAAGCGCGGGACGCGATCGGTGACCACTTCAACCGCATCCCGAAGTACGTGGCGTCTCGCACCCTGAACGACCCCACCTGGAGCGGGACGACTGTCCTGCGCGACGTTCCGCGCGCGGTCGCCGAACTGAAGGCAGCCCACGGTGAAACCCGGGTGTGGGGCAGTGGCGAGTTGCTGACCGCCCTCCTCGGGCACGACCTCGTCGACCAGATCGACCTCTTCGTCTACCCGGTCGTGCTGGGGTCGGGAAAGCGAGTGTTCCGCGACGGAACGCTTCCTGCGGCCTTCGAGCTCCTGGGCGATCCCCGGGGATTCTCGGGTGGGAGCGTTCTGCAGAGCTACCGTCGCGCGGGCAACCCCGCCTACGGCTCGATGTCGGACTGAGCGGCACCCGCGCGTAAGGCAGCACGGTCTACGATGACCGGATGTCGCCGAGACCTGATCGCCGTGCTCGCCGAGACCGCCTGAAATTCGCCTCGCTCCGCGAGAGCGTCGCGGAACGACTGTGGCCTCTCCCGGTTGCCGCCGTCATCGTTGCCGTCATTCTCGGCATCCTGATTCCCCTAATCGACGACCGCGCCGACGCGGGCCTGGTGGCGCCGTGGGGCGCAGCGCTATTCTCCGGCGGGCCCGAGGCCGCACGTGCTGTGCTCTCGGCAGTCGCCGGCTCGTTGATCGCGGCCACGACGCTCACCTTCTCACTCACCGTGGTTGCCCTGCAGCTCGCGAGCAGCCAGGCATCCCCGCGCGTGCTTCGGATGTTCGCGCGCGATCCCGTCGTGCATCGCACTCTCGCCGTGTTTCTGGGGACCTTCGCCTTCTCGCTCACGGTGCTGCGAACCGTGAGGAACGCCGGCGATGACCCCGCCGCGGTTCCGCGCATCGCGATCACTCTCGCCTTCGTGCTGACGCTGACCAGCGTCGTGATGCTCGTGCTTTTCCTCGCGCACCTGGCTCGGCAGATTCGCATCGAAACCGTGCTGCGCGACGTTCACGAAGAGACCGACGCGACGATTGCCCTGGTCGCGAGCACCGATGAGACGAATCGCGACGCTCAGATCGCAATGGCGGTGCCCGAACGCTCCGACCGCGCTGCTCCCGTTCCAGCTCCGCGCTCCGGGTTCCTCACCGCATCCGATCGAGAGCGCTTGGTCTCGGTCGCTGTCCGGCACGACCTCGTGATCGAAGAGGCGCGTGCGATCGGAGCGAACCTCGTCGAAGGGACCCCGGTGGCCTTCTGGTGGCCGAGGGACGACGCCCGTCAGATCCCTGACGAGGCAACGATCGCCGCCGAAATCGGGCGCGCCTTCTCTATCGGATACGAACGCACTCCCACGCAAGACATCGGATTCGGCTTGCGTCAACTCGCCGACATCGCCCTGCGTGGCGTCTCACCGGGCGTTAACGATCCGACGACGGCCGTGCATGCCCTCGGGCACACGGCCGCGGTGCTCTGCGATCTGGCTCGCCTCCCCGAGCAGGCTCCCGTGCTCACCGGCGCCGATAACGTCGCCCGGGTCATCGTGCGCACCCACGAGTTCGCGGCGCTGCTCGAGCTCGGCGTGGGTCAGGTGCGACGTTACGGACGCGGCGACCCCGATGTGGTCACCCGGCTCTACCAGCTGCTGCGCGAGGTTGCCTACCGCGCCCTCCGGGATCCCGACCGGGAGGCGGTCATTGCTCAACGCGCACGACTAGATGACAGCGTCGCCGGGGTGGATTACGACGAGGTCGAGCGGAGTCGGTTCTCCGCGATGTCAGCAGCGGTCGACGCCGCGGCCGCCGGCCGCTGGGACTGACACGAGCCCGCGACGAGCCGTCGGTAGAATCGGAGCGATGATCGACTCGGTTGAGAACGCTGCCGCCACTCCCGAGCGAGAGCAGCCGTACGCGGCACTCGGATTGAAGACCGACGAGTACGCGAAGATCCGCGACATCCTGGGCCGTCGTCCCACCTCGGGTGAACTCGCCATGTACTCGGTGATGTGGAGTGAGCACTGCTCCTACAAGTCGTCGTCGATCCACCTTGGCCGCCTCCCGACCGAGGCGCCGCACGTGCTGGTGGGTCCGGGGGAGGGCGCCGGCGTGGTCGACTGCGGCAACGGGGTGGCGCTGGCCGTGCGCATCGAGTCGCACAACCACCCGAGCGCCATCGAGCCCTACCAGGGGGCCGCCACCGGCGTCGGCGGGATCCTGCGCGACATCTTCTCCATGGGCGCCCGCCCCATCGCCGTGATGGACCCGCTCCGCTTCGGTCCGCTCGAGGACCCTCGGAGCCGGTGGATCGCCGAAGGCGTGGTGGCCGGGATCAGCGGCTACGGCAACGCCGTCGGCGTCCCCACCGTCGGGGGTGAGCTGGTGGTCGATCCCTGCTATGCCGGCAACCCCCTCGTCAACGTGCTGGCCCTCGGCCTGATGCCGGTCGAGCGGCTGGTCCTGGCCCGGGCCAGCGGCGAGGGGAACCTGGCGGTCCTCCTCGGCTCGACCACCGGCCGTGACGGGATCGGCGGGGTCAGCGTCCTGGCCAGCTCCGGCTTCTCGGCCGACCAGGAGCGGGAGTCGGCCAAGCGGCCCAACGTGCAGGTGGGCGACCCGTTCGAGGAGAAGCGGCTGATCGAGGCGTGCCTTGAGCTGCTGGAGCGGAACCTGGCCGTCGGCGTGCA
>NZ_JBDSPJ010000002.1:0-266550 GCF_039912695.1 Pseudolysinimonas sp. | reverse complement strand
AGGTCAGACAGACACCGTTGACGCGGCTCGCCGAGGTGTCGGGTAGACCGCAAGAGGGCTGCGGCAACGTAGTCCCGAGAGAGATGGCCGTCACGAATCCTTCGGGATTCGGACAGAACCCGGCGTATCGGCCGACCCGTTTGCACCCTCGCCCGCACAACGACGAATGCGCCGCCCCAGGAGGACGACGCATTCGTGAGGTGTGGTGGTCAGGCGATCTTGATGTTCGCGGCCTGCGGACCCTTGGGGCCTGCAGCAACCTCGAACGTGACCTTCTGGCCCTCTTCGAGGGACCGGTAGCCCGAAGCCTCGATGGCGGAGTAGTGGGCGAACAGATCCTGCGATCCGTCGTCCGGGACGATAAAGCCGAAACCCTTTTCGGCGTTGAACCACTTCACGGTTCCACTGGGCATTGCGTACTGCTTTCTTGGTGTTCGACTCCGTCGATAATCGGAGCAACTGTCATTGAAGGTAGCGGACCGGCGCAACGTTGTCAGTACCCCCGCCCGGAACTTCATCCAACCGAAATATAAGGTAATGACCCCGCTGGATGGTTGAACCGAGACCTCAGCGGCTTCGGGCGGCGAGCCAGGCTGCCCCGAGGATGCCGGCGTTGTTGCGATGGACGGCGGGCACGATCGGGGTGTTCAGTTTCAGAAGGGGCAAGAAGTCTTCAGATTGTTTCGACACCCCGCCCCCGACGACGAAGAGATCGGGCGAGAAGAGGGCCTCGACACGCGTGTAGTAGCGCTGCAGGCGTCGAGCCCAGGAGTGCCAACTCAGCCGCCCCCGTTCTTTCGCCGCATACGAAGCCCGGCTCTCGGCATCCCGGCCGTCGATTTCGAGGTGCCCGAGTTCGGTATTCGGAACCAGGGTGCCGTTGTAGAGCAGCGCGCTGCCGATGCCGGTGCCGAGGGTGGTGAGAATCACCAGGCCCTGATGACCCTTGGCTGCTCCGTAGTGCAATTCGGCAACCCCGGCTGCATCAGCGTCGTTAACGAACAGGATGTCGCGCTTGAGTGCCTTCTCGAACAACTTCTCAGCTTCGAGGCCGATCCACTTCTTCGAGACATTCGCGGCAGACATCGTGCGCCCGTTGAGAACGACCGCCGGAAAGCACACTCCGACCGGAAGGTCGGCGCCGGTCTTCCCGAACTGATTGACCATCTTGACGACTTCGGCGACGATCGCGTTCGGCTCGCCTCCCGACGGTGTCGCTACCTTCAGCCGGTCACTGATCAGCTCACCGGAAGTCAGATCGACGGCAGCGCCCTTGATGCCGCTGCCGCCGATGTCGATCCCGATCGCTCGCGTCGTCGTCGTCGCCATGGAAGCATCTTGCCTCACGGAAGGGTCAGGATCTCGGCGCCCCGCTCGGTCACCACGATCGTGTGCTCGAACTGCGCGGTGAGGCTGCGATCACGTGTCACAACTGTCCAGCCGTCGGCCCACTCGTCCCACGCCACCGTGCCCGGTGCCTCGGGAGTCCCGAGGGTCAACATCGGCTCGATGGTGAAGACCATTCCCGGTTCCAAGATCGTCGAGTACGCCGGAGCGGCGTCGTAGTGCGGCACGACCAGTCCCGAGTGGAAGACCTCGCCGACGCCGTGGCCGGTGTAGTCGCGCACCACGCCATATCCGAAGCGTCGTGCATAACTTTCGATCGCGCGGCCGATCACGTTGATCTCGCGGCCCGGTGCGATCGACCGAATGCCGCGCTGCATCGCTTCATGGGTGCGCTCGATGAGGTCGGCCGCCTCGCGGGTGACATCGCCGACGGGGAACGCCGCACACAGGTCGCCGTGCATGCCGTCCTTGAACGCCGTGATGTCGATCTTGATGATGTCGCCTTCGATCAGCGCCGTGTCATCCGGGATGCCGTGGCAGATCACCTCGTTGATCGACGTGCAGATTGAGTGGGGGAACCCGCGATAGCCCAGCGCCGAGGGGTAGGCGTCGCGGGCGATGAGGAACTCGTGGCCGATGGCATCCAACTCGTCGGTCGTCACGCCGGGGCGGATCGCACGTCCGACAGCCTCGACTGCTTGGGACGCGATGCGTCCGGCGGTGCGGATGCGCTCGATCTGGCCCGCGTCGTAGTGGTCGTCGCCGTCGTAGCGCCGAGGTCCCGGGCGGCCGACGTACTCGGGACGCGGGATGACGCTGGGCACCTGCCGCGATGGCCCGACGAGCCCCGAGGTGAGGTGACCCAACGCATCCCGAGGCATCTTTCGAGAGTAGCGGCGTAGGCTCGTTGCATGACTGACTGGTGGTACAACCACAAGACCGGTGAGGTTGAAGAGGGACCGCAGTCTCTCGGATCCGAGCGTGACGGCCCGTACGCGAGCCGTGAGGATGCCGCCCGCGCTCCCGAGATCGCGCAAGAGCGCGCTCGGGCCTGGGCTGCCGACGACTCAGACGAGTAAGTCTCCCGAACTCAGTCGTAGAAGTGCTCGGGGGCCGGGTAGGCACCTGACGCGACGTCTTTCGCCCACTCGGTTGCGGCATCCGTCAGCACTCCGGCGAGGTCGGCGTACTGCTTCACGAACTTCGGGATGCGACCGGTCGTGAGCCCCGCCCAGTCCGTCCAGACGAGTAACTGACCGTCGCAGTGTGGCCCGGCGCCGACGCTGATCGTCGGGATGGACAGTTCGGCGGTGACACGTTTGGCGGCCTCGGCCGGCACCATTTCGAGGACGACGGCGAATGCCCCGGCGTCCTCGACGGCGCGCGCATCGGCGAGCAGGGCCTCGACACCGCTGTCACCGCGACCCTGGATGACGTGACCGCCCAGCTGGTGCTCGCTCTGCGGGGTGAAGCCGATATGAGCCATGACCGGGATGCCGGCCGACACGATGCGCCGGATCTGCTCGGCACTGCGGACGCCGCCCTCGAGTTTCACCGCGTGAGCGCCGGTCTCTTTCATGAAACGGAACGCGGTGTGCAGAGCCTCATCTGCGGACGTCTCGTACGAACCGAACGGCATGTCGGCGACCACGAAAGCGCGCTTCACCGCCCCCGCCACCCCGCGGGTGAGCGGGATGAGGTCATCGATCGTGACCGGGACCGTGGTGTCGTAGCCGAGCACGTTGTTGCCGGCCGAGTCACCGACCAGGAGGAAGTCGATGCCCGCCTTGTCGAAGATCGCTGCGGTGAGCATGTCGTACGACGTGAGTCCGGTGATCTTGATGCCGGTCTGTTTCGCGTTACTGAAATGCCGAGTGCGAACGCGTTTGACGACCTCGTCTGCCATCCCGTCAGGTTAGTCGCTTTCCGTTTTCAGGAACTTGTGAGGCAGAAGTACACGGATGTTCACTCATCCAGCCCCGATCCGACCATCAGCAACACAATTTCCTGAAAACGGAGAGTCTCCTCAACCAGCCGGGCGGGAGGTGATCGGCAGGCGGCGGTCGCGGCCGAAGGCCATCCCCGAGACCTTCGGGCCGATTGCGCCCTGACGGCGCTTCCACTCCGACCGGTCGACCAGTTTGCAGACGAACTCGACGGTGGCACGGTCGATGCCCAGAGCGATGATGTCTTCGCGGCCGAGCCGCTTCGACACGTAGGCCTCGAGGATGTCGTCGAGCAACTCGTACGGCGGCAGGGTGTCTTGGTCGGTCTGATCGGGCCGCAGTTCGGCGCTGGGGGGCTTCGTGATCGAGTTCTCGGGGATGGGTGGGGTCTCGCCGTTCGCAGCGGCATGTTCGTTGCGCCAGGTCGCCAGTTCCCAGACCAGCATCTTGGGAACATCCTTGATGGGCGCAAACCCTCCGGCCGAGTCGCCGTAGATCGTCGAGTACCCGACCGCAAGTTCGGTCTTGTTGCCGGTCGTGAGCACGAGGTGACCGTCCATGTTCGAGCGGGCCATCAGGATGATGCCTCGGATGCGCGCCTGAAGGTTTTCGGCGGCGACGCCATCCAATTTCAACTGGGTCTCGACCGGCGAGACCAGATCGGCGATCGCCTCGACCGAGTAGTGCAGGCCGATTCGCTCGGCGAGGTCGTCGGCGTCGGTGCGGGATCCTTCCGACGACCACTGCGAGGGCATCGAGATTCCGTAGACGTTCTCCGCCCCGAGTGCGTCGGCAGCAATCGCCGCGCACACGCTTGAGTCGATGCCACCCGAGAGCCCCAGGATGACCGAGCGGAAGCCGTTCTTGCGCACGTAGTCGCGCAGGCCGAGTACGAGGGCGTTCCAGAGCTGCTCGCGGTCGTCCGGAAGCACGGCGACATCCTTCGCCAGCTGCCCTGGGTCGTCGCTCCGCGCGGTGACCGCCACTCGGGTGACGTTGGCGGGGAGGTCGCCGTTGCCGGCCGGTGCGGGGTCGACGTCGACGACAAGCAGGTGTTCGACGAACTGGGGTGCCCTGCCCAGGATCGTGCCGTCGCCGTCGACGACAACGGAGTCGCCGTCGAAGACCAGGTCGTCCTGCCCGCCGACGATGTTGACGTAGGCGACGATCGTGTCAGTCTCGGTCGCGCGCCTGGTCACCAACGGCAGGCGCACCTCGTCCTTGTCGCGCTCGTACGGGGAGGCGTTCAGTACAAGAAGGAGGCCCGCATCGGCATCCAAAACTCGCGCTACGGGACCGCCGTCGCGCCAGAGGTCCTCACAGATGATGACCGCGACATCCACCCCTGCTGCGCCGTTGCGCCCGATCCGAAGCACGAGCAACTCGTCGCCCGGCACGAAGATGCGGTATTCGTCGAACACCGAGTAATTGGGCAGGTGGTGCTTGACGTACCGAGCGCGGATAGCTCCGCCCTGGATGACGCTGGCGCAGTTCTGGGCGATCGCGGTCGGAGCGTTGGAGGTGCCGAGCAGTCGCGGCTCGAACGGACCGTCGGGGTGGCCGACGATGACGACGAGGTCGCCGAGTCCTTCAGCGACGAGCCGCGCAGGCAAAGCGTCGACGGCGCTGCGTGCCGCCCGGAGGAAACTCGGTTGAGCAGCGAGGTCTTCGATCGGGTACCCGCTGACCGCCATCTCTCCGGTCAGCAGCAGGTCGGAACCGCGATTCCACGCCTCGTGGGCGGCGGCGACGATCTTCTCGATGTTGCCGTCGAAGTCCCCAACGAGGGGATTGGCCTGGCTGAGCGCCAATCGCAAGCGGGGCATGTTGCTAGCCTAATGACGACCCAGAGGGCCCGCGGAGCTGAGCTCGCGCGTGGTCGGTGGAGCGCCTGCGCCGCAGGAGCGGCGGCGCAGAAGGGAAACACAGTTGGACAAGCAACGCGACTTCGTTCTGCGGACCATCGAGGAGCGTGGAGTCAAGTTCGTACGCCTGTGGTTCACGGATGTCGTGGGCACGCTCAAGTCGGTCGCACTGGCGCCCGCTGAGGTCGAGGGTGCGTTCAACGAGGGCGTCGGATTCGACGGTTCCGCGATCGAGGGGCTGAGCCGCGCCTACGAGGCCGACATGCTCGCGCTGCCCGATCCATCCACTTTTCAGATTTTGCCGTGGCGCGGTGAGATCGACCCGACCGCCCGGATGTTCTGCGACATCACGACCCCTGACGGGCAGCCCGCGGTCTCCGACCCGCGCAACGTCCTGAAGCGCGCTCTCGCCTCCGCGGCAGAACGCGGCTTCACGTTCTACACGCACCCCGAAATCGAGTTCTACCTGCTCAAGTCGAGCAAGCTCAAGAACGGCCTGCCGCAGCCTGTCGACTCGGCCGGCTTCTTCGACAACGTGCCCGGTGGCACCGCGAACGATTTCCGTCGCCGTTCGGTGCGGATGCTCGAAGATCTCGGCATCTCGGTCGAGTTCTCGCACCACGAGGCCGGGCCCGGACAGAACGAGATCGATCTGCGCTACGCAGACGCCCTCACGACGGCCGACAACATCATGACCTTCCGCACGGTCGTGAAAGAGGTCGCGATCGAGCAGGGCGTCTACGCGACGTTCATGCCTAAGCCGCTCACCGCCCATCCGGGATCGGGGATGCACACCCACATGTCGCTCTTCGAGGGCGATTCGAACGCCTTCTTCGACCCCTCCGGGCAATACCAGCTGTCGACGATCGGTAAGCAGTTCGTCGCCGGGTTGCTCAAGCACGCTCCCGAGATCACGGCGGTCACGAACCAGTTCGTCAACTCGTACAAGCGCCTCTGGGGCGGCGACGAGGCTCCGAGCTACCTGACCTGGGGTCACAACAATCGTTCGGCGCTCATTCGCGTGCCGCTCTACAAGCCCGGCAAGGGCAACAGCGCCCGAATCGAATATCGGGCCCTCGACTCGGCCGCGAACCCGTACCTGGCGTTTGCGCTGCTGCTCGCGGCAGGGCTCAAGGGAATCGAGAACGGCTACGAGCTGCCTCCCGAGGCCGAGGGCGACGTCTGGGGGATGACTCCGGGCGAGCGCAAAGCGCTCGGCTACGGAAGCCTGCCGACCTCGCTCGACCACGCCCTGTCGTTGATGGAGGAGAGCGAACTCGTCGCTGACACTCTGGGCGAGCAAGTCTTCGAGTACGTGCTCGCGAACAAGCGGCGGGAGTGGGCCGGCTACCGGGCCCAGGTGACACCGTTCGAACTCGAGAGCAACCTCGAGATTCTCTAATTTCGAGGGACAGCAGCGAACCTCCCGCCGAAGCGGGGAGAGCACCACAATGACGCGGACGACGACGACGCTGACCGAGCTGGCACGGCTCGGTTTTGCCAACCTCGACGCTGCCCACGACGCGCTAGCCGACATTGCACCGGATGTCATCCCCGCATTCGCTGTTGCGGCGGATCCTGACCAGGCGTTACGGCTGCTCGGGGTGTTGCGGGCCGCCGAACCGAAGGCTGTCGCCGCACTGCTGAAGGATCCCGGGGCGACGGGACGTCTCATCCGGGTTCTCGGTGCTTCGGCCGGCCTCGCCGGTTTCCTCGAACGGCACCCTCAGCGGCTCGCGGTGCTGCGTGACCCGCTCACCGCCCCCGTGGACTCCGAGGCAGTCACCGCCACTCTGACCGCATCCACCGAGGGCCTCGTCGGAGAACCCGCATGGAACGCCCTACGCATCGCGTACCGCTCCGAACTCGTGCGCTTGGCTGCCTGGGACCTCTCGCAGCCTGACGGCCTTCAGGTGGTCGACCGCGTGGCAGCGGGTCTCGCCGATCTCGCGGGTGCGGCACTCGACGCCGCGCTCGAGGTGGCGCGGCGCTCACTGTGCCAGCCACCCGCCGCGAATGCGACGGCGAAGTTCCCTCCCGAGGAGGTCGCCGCCACGCCGCTCGCGATCATCGGCATGGGCAAGTCCGGGGCGCGCGAGCTGAACTACCTGAGCGACGTCGACGTCATCTTTGTGACCGACGGGGGAGACCGCGAGGTCGATATCGCGACCGCGCTGGCTCGCGAGACGATGCGTGGCATCGCGGAGCTCGCGCTCGAGCCGCCACTGTGGGAGGTGGATGCCAACCTTCGCCCCGAAGGCCAAGACGGCGCCCTCGTGCGCACGCTCGAATCTCATCTCGCCTATTACCAACGCTGGGCGAAGTCGTGGGAATTCCAGGCGCTGCTCAAAGCCCGTCCTCTCGCCGGCGACCGCGAACTGGGGGAGCGTTACGTCGACGGCCTCGCACCGCTGGTCTGGTCGAGCGCCACTCGCGAGAACTTCGTCGAGTCGGTGCAGGGAATGCGCGAGCGCGTGACGGCCCACATTCCGCCGGACGAGGTCGACATCCAGCTGAAACTCGGGCCAGGCGGTCTGCGCGACGTCGAGTTCACGATCCAGTTGCTGCAACTCGTGCACGGCCACGCCGACCCCGGCGTGCGACAGCGTGCGACTCTCGACGCTCTGCTCGCGCTGGCCGAGAACGGCTACATCGGTCGCGTCGAGGCCGCCGACTTCGCCCGTGACTACCGGTTCCTGCGGCTGCTCGAGCACCGAATCCAGCTCTCCCGCATGCGGCGCACGCACCTGATGCCGCGCGACGAACAGCAGTTGCGCGTGCTGGCCCGTGCGTCGGGCGTCGCGACCTCGGCCGACGGCGTCATCGCCGCCTGGCAGAAGGTCAAGCACGAGGTGCGCACGCTGCATGAGCGGCTGTTCTACCGGCCGCTGCTCTCGGCCGTGGCAGCCCTTCCCGACGACGGCTACACCCTCACCAGTGAGCAGGCCGAGGCCCGTCTCGCGGCGATCGGATTCCGGGATGCCCGCGGCGCCCTGCACCACATCGCGGCGCTGACCGCGGGGGTGTCGCGTCGTGCGCAGATTCAGCGCAACCTGCTGCCGGTGATGTTGCAGTGGTTCGCCGAGGGGGCGGATCCGGATGGCGGGCTGCTGGCCTTCCGCCGACTCTCCGACGACCTGGGCGAGGCCTACTGGTTCCTGCGCCTCATGCGCGACTCCTCGGGCGCGGGGCACCGGCTGACGCAGGTGCTCTCGGGCTCAAAGTTCGTCGCTGTGCTTCTTGAACGCATCCCAGACGCGGTCGCCTGGCTCGAGAACGACGGCGAACTCGTGCCGCGATCATCCACTCTGCTGTTGGAGGAGACCGCCGCGACTGTCGCTCGCCACTGGGACGATCTGGATGCCGCCGCCGTCGCCCTGCGCACCGCTCGCCGGCGCGAGGTGCTGCGGCTCGCCCTCGGCGCCATCCTGGGTGTCGTCAGTGTGGAAGAACTCGGCACGGCCCTCAGCGACATCAACTCAGCGATGCTGACCGGAGTGCTCGCACTCGTACACCGCTACGGCGACGGCATCGAGTTCGGCATCATCGCGATGGGCCGTTACGGCGGGGAAGAGCTTGGCTTCGGCAGCGACGCCGACGTCATGTACGTCTACCGGGCGGCGGGGCTCGAAGCCGAAGAGGCGCAACGTCGCGCCGAACACATCGTGCACGAAATCCAGCGCCTCACCGAAGATCTGCGCCTTCCGTTCGACCTCGACATCGGGTTGCGCCCCGAAGGCAGGAACGGTGCCATTGCTCGGTCGCTCGACTCATACCGGGCCTATTACGCGCGCTGGTCGCTCACCTGGGAGGCGCAGGCGCTCCTCCGAGCCCGCGGTGCCGTCGGCGACCCGCAACTGCTCGCCGACTTCGAGTCGCTGGCCGACGAGATCCGCTACCCGGTGGAGATCGCGCAGAACGACGTGCGGGAAGTACGGCGTATCAAAGCGCGCGTCGAATCCGAACGCCTGCCGCAGGGCGCTGACCCGGCCCGCCACCTCAAACTCGGTCGCGGCTCTCTCTCCGACGTCGAATGGTTCGTGCAACTGCTGCAGCTGCAGCACGGTGCCGCCGTCGACGGGCTGCGCACAACATCCACTCTTCGCGCCCTCGCGGCGGCGGTGGATGCCGGGCTGATCCCCGCGGCGGAAGCGGCGAAACTGCGGGCCGCGTGGATCATCGCCTCGCGGGCCAGATCGGCGATGACGCTGTGGACGGCGAAAACCGCCGACGTGCTGCCGACCGACCGCCAACAGCTCGAAGGCGTAGCCCGTCTGCTCGAGTACCCGCCCGGCAGCGCTTCGCAGCTCGAAGAGGACTACCTGCGCACCACCCGCCTCGCCCGCCAGGTGTTCGAGCGGCGGTTCTACGGCGAGAGCTGAGGCGTCTACGGGTCAGCGCCCGGTTGCTTCCCCAATCTCTGCCCGGCGGAAGTTCGCGGCCGCCCCGAATCCTTGCCAGACGAAGATCCGATCGAAGGCGATGTTGTCGCCGGTGGTCTCGGTCAGCGCCTCCATCGGCGTGCCACCCGTCGTCGGTGTCGCGACGCCCGCCGGGCAGTACAGGATGTTGGCGCCAGATCCGTAGACCGGATTGACACTCGTCCCGAGGAAGCAGCCTGACGCGCTCTCGCTCAACGTGACATCTTCACCGTACGAGCTCGTCGGCAAAGCGATGGTGTAGCAGTTGTTGATCGACTCTGACGAGCACCATTCGCCGTTGATGTCTTCCCACCGGGGGAAAGCCGACGGGTCAAGAGTGGCGTCGAGAAACCAGAGCGGGCTGTCGACGGTGGTCTCCAGGAGATAGTCGGTCGCTGTTTGAAAGGCCTGAAAGACGGCGCTGAACTTGAGCTTCGAGATCACGACGGCGAGTACCTCGACAACGAGATCAGCTCCGCGCGCTTCGAAGTCGGCTCCCGCGCTTTGGAGAAAGTCGGCGACCAGTACCTCGACCCGATCCATCGAAATTGCCGCCAGGCAGTCGGCGACGGAGCCAAAGGCAGCCATCGGATCGGTCAGCCGGATGGCATTGGCCGCGTCGACGACGCTCTGGCATTCGCGGAGCATGATCGACAGGGCAACGAAGCCGTCCAACGCGCTGACCGCATCACCCAGCACGATGTGCACGAGGCTGGACCCGAGCGCGTGCGACACGTTCGGAAGCGGGAAACTGACCAGGTGCTCACCGGCCGGAATCGCGGCGGCGGCCTGCTTGCTGATCAGAATCGTCGACTCGCCCCCGGCCCAGATGAAGCGTCGAGGGTCGAGGACATCGTCGCTCGGTACGCCGACGCTCGCGGACCATTCGAGCAGCGTGTCGATCCACTCGAGATCTTCCGCGTCCCAGCCGCTGGGTGCGATCGCCGTCGGGGTGACCGCACCCCCGAGTTCGATCGGATATCCGAAGCCGCGATTGGCCGCGGCGCGAACTCGCAACTGCTCGGGGTCATCTGGGTCAGTATCCGCACACGCGAGCACGCTGTTGTAGAGAGCATCATCGATCGTTGAGGTCACCGACTCGACCCACGGCGGCGGCTTCGATTCGCACTCGGGTGCCTCCGCCGAATTGCCCAGCAACTCATGGCTCGTGCGGAATAGCCATGGCCAGGCCTCGTCTTCCCACCACTTCTGCGGGTCCTCGACGACGTGGGCAACCTGGTCGGCGATCGTGGTTACGAACGCGATCGGGCCACCCAGAATCACCGACCACAGCGACAAGTGATCCACGGTTGCCGTGATCGATGCGTTGGCAATCTGGGTCGGAACCGGGACCCACACCGCGTAGTTCTCATCGAAGTAGGCGAACACGGCCGTCACGCCCGTCGGCAAGGGCTTCTCGAACTCGACCGCCAACTGCACCCCGCTTGCGGGCAGCGCGCCCGAAGCGGTGATTTCGAACGGTCGCCCCATCAGATAGCTGCCGGAGTAGACCTCCAGCGCGGCCTCGCCGGCCGCAGCTTCGTAGGCAGGATTTGCGACGGTCACCTCGACCCCATCGGCGGACGCGACGATGGTCGGCACGTACGGTCCAACCGTCGGTGTGCATCCCACCAGGAGGCTGCAGGCGACCATCAGCGCGCCGAGGGCGGCGATGACTCTGGTGCTGCGCGTCATCATTCGGGTGCCAGCCTTTCAAGACCGGGGAGATCCCAGCTCTTGACGGTGATGCTGAGCGCATCGGTCCCGTCCGGTTGACTCTGTCCCGACACCACGAAGTCGGCGTTCTCGGCGGTGAAGTAGGTATCGGAGGCGGTTACGACGGTCCACCCCCCTCGCGCGTCGTGCTCAAGCCACTCGCGGTAGACGCTGATGCGATTCGACGTCTCGAGTCCGAATGAGAAGGTCGGAGCCCGATCTGGAGTGCCCGAGGGAAGAAAATCGTAAGTCGTTCCGGCGAACCGGAATGCCATGCTGCTCGGACCGAGCGGGAGCAACTCGCTCCACGCCGGGGGAAGACCCGAGTCGGGAACGCCGCCCTCGGAGCCGCCGTACGTCAGGCTCAGGGTGAACTCGTCTCCGACCGGGAATGTGAACACGTTAGACGTCAGCGGTTCGCGGGGAAGCGAAGCCTCCCACGCGTCGACAGCAGCCTGGGTCGTGTCCGCCACGGTCATGTCGACGGCACGGACACTGCCGTCGAGCGCCACCGAGATCCGGGTGCTGCGGAGGGTCATCCCTCTCGGTTCTGGGATGTTACCGGGCCATGCGGATGGCGGCCCCCAGGTGGCCGCGGTCACCAGTCCGAAGTCTCGCGCCTCAGCAGCGGTGATCAGTCTCGAGCTCAGCAGCCACGGCATCCCGGACGTGTCTTCGGCTGCTTCTGCGGCCACGGCAACGTTGCTCAGCAGCTGCTCGATGGTGAACCCACCCGCCAGGAAACGTTCCCGCGTTGCGCCGAGGTCGGCGCCGAGCGGCCCGCGCCGGTAGGCCGCCACGCCGACCCCGATCAGGAAGGCCCCGTCGCCTTGATACGCGACAAGTTGCTCGATCGCAAAGCGGTCGTCGATGAAGGCCTCGCCGATGGCGATGTCCAGTGCGTCGTTGACAGAGATTCCGTCGGAGGCTGAGATGCGTTCGGCATCGGCCCAGAGTTCGGCCGACATCTCAGTGCCTACGACCTCGCCCCCGGGGGTCGATGCGGTCGCGCAGCTGGTGAGGCTCGCCGCCGCCATCGCGACGAGCAGGACGACAGGGAGGGCGCGGCGGTGCAGCATGAGGTTCTCCGGATGCGTCAAATGTCGGATGCTTCGAATATCGGTGAGGTGGACGTGCCGTGTCGGCAGCTCAGCAGACCCACTGCGGCCACTCCCACGGTAGGTCGGGCTCACCTGCCGACATCGTGCAGTGAGCACTTCCCGGACGAATCCGGACGCACGGCCCTCGGACGCTAGGGCCGATAGCATTCGTCAGCATCGAGAACGTCGGATCGGAGGAATACGGTGACGTCGGAATCCGAGATACGCGGCGAGACGCCCGCTTCCCCGAACGACGGCGCTTCGGAAAGTCTCGATCGCGTGGTCGAGGACTTGCAACGCTTTCGCATCGACGCGGGTGATGTGTCCTATAGCGAGCTCGCGTTGCGAATCGGCCAGCGCCGGGAAAGCAAGGGGTTCAGCCCCGCCGCGGCGCGGGTTGCCCGGTCGACCGTCTTCGACGCGTTCCAACTCGGCCGCCGCAGAATGAACGCCGCGCTCGTCGAAGAGATCGTTCTCGCATTGGGCTCAAGCGAGAACGAAGCGCGCGCCTGGCGCGAGCGGAGCCTGGCGGCGAGAGGGCAGGCGCTCGGCCATCCGGTGCGCACCGCGCCCGCGTCATCAGAGGCCGCGATCCGCCGCTCTCTCGTCGTGCTGATCATCGTCGGGTGCATCGGCATCAACCTATTCGGTGGCACCGTTGCCGTGCGGCTGCACCTCCCGCTCTTTCTCGACATGATCGGCACAGCGGCTGCCGCGATCGTCTTGGGGCCTTGGCGGGGTGCGCTGGTGGGCTTGGTGACCAACGTTCTGGGGGCGATGACTTCGACTCCGGAGACGATCTTCTTCGCACTCGTTAATATCGCGGGTGCCCTCGTTTGGGGATACGGATTCCGAAGGTTCGGGGCGGGGCGCAGCCTGATCCGTTTCCTCGGGCTGACCTGCGCGGTCGCTCTGGCGTGCACGATCGTGGCTGTTCCGATCACGGTGCTGCTGTACGACGGCGTCTCCGGGCACCCGACGGATTCGCTGATCCTCGCCTGGCGGGCGGCCGAAGGACTTTGGGTTGCCGTCTTCTCGGCAAACTTCCTCGCATCCTTCGTCGACAAGTTGCTTGCTGGCTGTGCCGGACTGCTTCTTGCTGTTCTTCTCATGCGCCGAAGCCCGTTGGGCGTTGTGGTCTCCGGGATCAACGCGGGAATGCTGCCCCGGCCCGTTGGGCGTTCGATCGATTCCCGCCGCGCAACACGAACGTTCTCTGAGGAAGGCTGACTTCCCGAGCCGTTCATCCGCAGGCTCGCGTTGTCCGACCCACGAGGAACGCGAAGGGCCGCACCCCCGAAGGAGCGCGGCCCTGTGCCTACTACGTGAGGACGGCCTGCGGCCTAGACCCCGAAGTACAGCTCGTACTCGAAGGGGTGCGGACGCTGCGCGAAGGGAAGCAGTTCCTTCTCGCGCTTGTAGTCGATCCAGGTCTCGATCAGATCCTTCGTGAACACGCCGCCTTCAAGGAGGAAGTCGTAGTCGTTCTCGAGAGCGATCAGCGCCTCGCCGAGCGAACCGGGAACCTGGGGGATGCCCTTGGCTTCCTCGGGCGGCAGCTCGTAGAGGTCCTTGTCGACGGGCTCGTGCGGCTCGATCTTGTTCTTGATGCCGTCGATTCCGGCCATCAGCTGCACCGCGAACGCGAGGTACGGGTTACCGGAGGCGTCGGGCGCACGGAATTCGATGCGCTTGGCCTTCGGGTTGGTACCCGTGATCGGGATGCGGATGGATGCCGAACGGTTACCGGCCGAGTACACCAGGTTGACGGGGGCCTCGAAGCCGGGGATGAGCCGGTGGTAGGAGTTGACCGTCGGGTTGGTGAACGCGAGTACCGCGGGGGCGTGCTTGAGCAGGCCACCGATGTACCAGCGGGCGAGGTCGGAGAGTCCGCCGTAGCCCTTCTCGTCGTAGAACAGCGGCGTGCCGCCGTTCCACAGCGACTGGTGGGTGTGCATGCCCGAACCGTTGTCGCCCATGAGCGGCTTCGGCATGAAGGTCGCGACCTTGCCCCACTCGAGCGCCGTGTTCTTGACGATGTACTTGAACTTCAGGATGTCGTCCGCCGCGTGAACCATCGTGTCGAACTTGTAGTTGATCTCACCCTGGCCGGCGGTGCCGACCTCGTGGTGACCGCGCTCGACCTCGAGCCCGGCGTCGATCAGCTTGAGCATCATGTCGTCGCGAAGGTCGCCGTGCTTGTCGAGCGGGCTGACCGGAAAGTAGCCGCCCTTGTACGGGGTCTTGTTGGCGAGGTTGCCGCCCTCTTCGTGGGCACCCGTGTTCCAGGCGGCCTCGTCGGAGTCGACCTCGTAGAAGCTCTTGTTCTGTTTCACTTCGTAGCGCACGTCGTCGAAGATGTAGAACTCGGCCTCGGGAGCGAAGAACGCGGTGTCGGCGATCCCGGTCGATGCGAGGTACTTCTCGGCCTTCTTGGCAATCTGACGCGGGTCGCGGCCGTAGATCTCGCCGTTGCGCGGGTTGTAGATGTCGAAGACCAGGATGAGCGTGCGCTCGGTGCGGAACGGGTCGAGGTAGGCGGTCGAGATATCCGGGATGAGCTGCAGGTCGGATTCGTGGATCGACTGGAACCCGCGGATGCTCGAGCCGTCGAACATCTGTCCGACGGCAAAGAAGTCCTCATCGACGGTCGCAGCCGGGATGGTGAGGTGCTGCTGGATGCCGGGCAGGTCGGTGAATCGGATGTCGACGAACTTGACATCCGTGTCCTTGATGAACTTCAGCACCTCGGACGAGTTGTTGAACATGGGAGTGGACATAGGAGGTACTCCAAGAAAGGCGTTGCGGGCGTGACTGCAGGTCGCAGCCTCGGGACTGAGGCTATGTGAAGAGGGTTTCCCGACCGTAACGCCATTGTTTCGCGAATGTTACGAGCAGCCGGGGAGACCTTAAGCTTGAACCGTGAGCAACCCCGGTGAACAGCGCTGGCCGGGGGAGCGCTTGGGCCTTCCGCAGGCTGGTCCGCGCTCGATCGCGCGGGGTGGCAGACGCCTCGGCGCCCTCGCGATCGACTGGGCGATTGCCTACGGATTGTCGCTGGCGTTCTTCCCGACCGGGCCGTGGCAGACCGACGGATTTATCACGCTAGGCCTTTTCGCGGCAGAGCAGCTACTCTTCCTACTGGTGCTGAATGGCAGCGTTGGCCACCTCATCCTGCGCATGCGGGTCGTGCCGCTTCAGCCGGGAAAGCTGGGGCTGTGGCGTCCGTTCGTGCGCACGGCGCTGCTGTGCCTGTTCGTTCCGGCGCTGATTATGGATGCCGATCAGCGCGGCCTGCACGATCGTGCGGCAGCAACGCTGCTCGTCTGCGTGTGACCGCTTAGCGCGGACGCCCTGCCCTGACCCGCTGCGGGTCGATCCCCTTCGGGATGGGCAGTCCATTCTTGCCGAGCGACGAGAGCCGATTCGAGACCGCGTTGATCTCCGACTTAGTCAGCGCGCGCTTGAGGCGGCCGAGAGCCGGCACGATCTTGTGCAGTGCGGTCGAGGTGGGATCGGGTCCGACGTAGACGAAGCTGACCGGAACCTCGGGCAGGATGCGGCGCACGTTCGCGCGCTCCTTCTCCAGCATCGGCTGGGTGCGTGAGCGCGGACCCTCGCCGATCAGCACGACGCCGCCGCGGCCAACGGCGCGGTAGACGGCATCCTGCGACTTGTTGAAGTTGATCGGAATCTCGTTACCGATCCACGAGCGACGCAGCGAACTCTTCAGCACGGCGCCGACAGCGCCCGGCTGGCCCTCGATCTGCGAGAAGGCGGCTTTCTCGGCGCGTCGGCCCAGCACGATGAGAACCAGCAGCACGCCGGCGAGCAGCCCCGCAACGATGTACAGGATCATCGGCACGGCGTCGCCACGGCCGAGCACAATCCCGAGCACGATTCCCGTGCCGAGCGGTGCGAGCAGGGCCAGCAACAGGTACAGAACGATCGAGCTGTCGTAGCGGCGAGTCATCTGGAAGACCTGCCACATCTGACGGATGCGGCCTGGTTCCTTTTCGGGGGCGGTGGGGCGTGCCATGGCTCCTACGATACGGCCTGCGCGAACCCGAGTTCAGCGTCAGCCAAGTGAGTGAGATGAGCGGGGATGTCGCGGCCTTTCGCCATCATCGACCGTGCCCACAGGCGTCCCGCGCGGTACGACGAGCGCACCAGCGGTCCGGCGAGCACGCCCAGGAAGCCGATCGCTTCGGCCTCCTCCTTCATCTCGACGAACTCCTCAGGGCGCACCCAGCGGTCGACGGGGAGGTGGCGCGGGGTGGGGCGCAGGTATTGAGTGATCGTGATGATGTCGGTGCCGGCATCGTGCAGATCGTGGAGAGCCTGCGAGACCTCCTCGCGCGTCTCGCCCATCCCGAGGATGAGGTTCGACTTCGTGATGAGTCCGTAGGCGCGAGCCTGGGTCAGCACGTCAAGCGAGCGGTCATAGCGGAACGCCGGACGGATGCGCTTGAAGATGCGCGGGACCGTTTCGACGTTGTGCGCGAAGACTTCGGGGCGCGACGAGAAGACCTCTTCGAGCAGAGTCGGGTTGCCCGAGAAGTCGGTGGCGAGGATCTCGACACCCGTGCCCGGGTTGGCGGCGTGGATGGCGCGCACCGTCTCGGCGTGCAGCCAGGCGCCCTCGTCGGGAAGGTCGTCGCGGGCGACGCCGGTGACGGTCGCGTAGCGAAGCCCCATTTTGACGACCGACTCGGCGACCCGGCGGGGTTCATCCTTGTCGTAGTCGGCGGGCTTGCCGGTGTCGATCTGGCAGAAGTCGCACCGCCTTGTGCACTGACTGCCGCCGATCAGGAAGGTCGCCTCGCGGTCTTCCCAGCACTCGTAGATATTGGGGCAGCCGGCCTCCTGGCAGACGGTGTGCAGCCCCTCGTCTTTCACGAGGTGTTGCAGGGCCGTGTACTCGGGCCCCATCTTCGCCTTGGTCTTGATCCAGTCGGGCTTGCGCTCGATCGGGGTCTCGGCGTTGCGGATCTCGAGCCGCAGCAATTTGCGACCGTCGTGCCCGATCTGCTCCGCGCTCATACGCTGACCACCTTTCGAGTCGAGGCGAGGGAGGGAGCGAGGTTGTTCAGAAAGTGCCGCTCGATGAGCGGGACGACATCCTCAGGGCTGATCTCGCGGCCCGTTTCGCGCGAGATGCTCGTCACGCCGGCGTCCATGATTCCGCAGGCGATGATCGCGCGGTAGGCGTCGAACGAGTTGTTGCAGTTCAGCGAGAAGCCGTGCATCGTGACGCCCTCGGCGACCCGGATGCCGATGGCCGCGATCTTGTCGCCGGCCGGGCGGTTGCCGTCGACCAGCCACACGCCGCTACGTCCTTCGACACGAACCCCGGGGATGCCGAACTCGGCCAGCACGTCGATGAGCATTCCCTCGAGGCGCCGCACGTAGGCGACCACGTCGATCGGATCATCCAGCTTCACGATCGGATAGCCGACCAGTTGCCCCGGACCATGCCAGGTGATCTTGCCGCCGCGATCCGCGTCGATGACCGGGGTGCCGTCGGTGGGCCGCTCGTGCGGTTCGGTGCGCTTACCCGCGGTGTACACCGACGGGTGCTCCAGAAGGAGGACGGTATCTGGCGCCCTGCCGCTCGCGACCTCGGCATGCAAAGCACGCTGTGTCTCAAGGGCAGTGGAATACGGCACGGAGTTGGCGCTTAGCCCCGTGACGACGTAGTCGACCACGGGTTCGAGACTACCTGCGGGTCGACTCCTGCGCCGGACCCTCCCCGGCGCGCTGATTCGGACCCTCTCCACGACTCGTCTTTCAGACATCCGGATGCACGCGCCGGCACGCGACGATCGGCTCGTGACCGACGTGGCGGGGTATCGGGTGCTGCGCACCATCGGGCATGGTGACCGCACGCGCCTGGTACTGGGGTTTGCCGACGACCGCACCGCCGTGCTGAAGATCGGCAGTCCCGACGACGCCCGGATGCGCGTCGAACTTGAGGCGCTCACCCGAGCGGCGGGGGAGCACGTGGTGGCTCTCGAAGATGTCGGGCTCGACGAAGACGAGGCAGTACTCGTGCTCGAGCGGCTGCGGCCCGGCTCTCTGGGCGACCTGCTCGAACGACGAGCGGGGCTGGATGCCGGAGAGGCCGTCACGATCCTCGCGCCGATCGCGACGACGCTCGACCGCATCCACTCAGTCGGGGTGGCGCACTCGGCACTGTCTCTCGGTTCGGTGTGCTTTCGGGATGACGGAGCGCCGACCCTGGTCGGGTTCGGTCGCGCAGAGCTGTTTTCCGCGGGATCTCCGGAGGTTGTGTTGGAGACTGTCCACGGGGTGATCGCCGATCGCGCGGCGCTGCGTGACCTCGTTGCCCTGGTGCTCACGCGGGTTACCGGACCGCGGGCGGATGCCGCACGTCGTCTTGCTGCTGGCCTCGGGGAAGCGCTTCCGGCCGCTATCGCGGGTGCCCTCTTCGACCTCGCGGCGGCGAGCGAGATTCGATTCGCAGCTGACGAGGAGCCTGCTGTTGAGCCCCGCATGATCGGACTGATCGATCCGGTCGAGCCCGACGTCGCAGCGGTGGCGACCCTTCCCCCGTGGCTCGCGGGCCTCATCCCAGACGGCGTGCGCGGCAATATCGAAGAAGTGTGGTCTCGGGCGCGCGCCATCTGGACGGGCTGGGATCAGCGACGGCGCAGAATCGTGCTCGGGCTCGCGGTTGGGGCACTCGTGCTGATGATTGCCCTCACCATCGTGCCGGGCGGATCGTCCCAACCGGTGGCCGCGAATCCGATCGCGACCCCTACGGCCTCGTCGCTGGCGCCGGTACCGGAACTACCCGACGATCCACTCGATGCGGCGCAACTGCTGCTCGACCTGCGGGAGCGGTGCATCCGAGACTTGTCGCTCCTGTGCCTCGACGACGTCGACCAGCAGGATTCATCGGGGCTGGCGGCCGATCGAGAACTGATTCAAATGATCGAGGCAGGGGGCGAGTATCCCGGCGATGGGGTTGTCGCCGGTGATCTCACCCTCGTAGAAGAACTCGGTGACTCGGTGCTGGTCGACCTGCCCGACGGCAGCGACCCCGCGTCGATCCTGCTGATGCGCACTGTGGATGGCTGGCGCATCCGCGACTACATCACGAAGCCCCCGAACGCCGTGGCGCCGGGGGCTTCGAGTGATGGGTGAGGGGCAGCACGAGACACCCCCTTTGCTAGATACCGAGCACGCTCGCGAAGTCGCCGCTTTCGAGGCGAGCCTTGACCGCGCCGAGGAAGCGTGCCGCGTCGGCACCATCCACAATGCGGTGGTCGTAGGAGAGCGCGAGGTAGACCGTCGAGCGGATCGCGATCGCGTCGAGTCCGTCGTCGGTGACGACAACAGGCTTCTTCGCGACGATTCCGGTACCGAGGATGGCTGACTGCGGCAGGAACACAATCGGGGTGTCGAACAGCGCGCCACGCGAGCCGGTGTTGGTCACCGTGAAGGTTCCGCCAGAGAGTTCATCCGGCGTCAGCTTGTTGTTGCGGGTGCGGTCGGCCTTGTCGGCGATCTCGATGGCGAGCTGGGCCAGGTTGAGATCGCTGGCGTTGCGCACCACGGGGGTGAGCAGGCCGCGCTCGGTGTCGACCGCGATGCTCACGTTCTCGTGATCGGGGTAGACGATCGTGTCACCGTCGACCGTCGCATTGATGATCGGATACGCCTTCAGCGCTTCCGACGCGGCCAGTACGAAGAACGGCAGGAACGTCAGCTTCTGGCCGGTCTTGGCTTGGAAAGCAGCCTTCACCTCATCGCGGTAGCTCGCGACCTTCGTCACGTCGACCTCGACGACGGTGGTGAGTTGAGCCATCGACGTCATCGAGACGACGGCGCGCTCCGCCACGACCTTGCGCAACCGCGACATCGGAACCGTCGTGCCCCGCAGTGGCGAGACCTCAAGAACCGGGGCGGCGACGGTGGCAGGCACCGAAGTCGACAGCGCGGGGCTGCCGGCGCCGAGAACATCCTGCTTGCGGATGCGTCCGCCGACACCGGTACCGGTGAGGCTGGAGAGGTCGACGCCCTTCTCGTGGGCGAGCTTGCGCACGATCGGGGTGACGTACCCGGCGTGGGCGTTGGCAGCGGCAGTCGAAGCCGGAGCCGCGGCGGGAGTGGCCGCGGCGACCGGCGCGGGCGCGGCCGCGGCCGCGGGTGCGGCGGCGGGAGCGGGAGCGGGTGCGACCGGCGCAGCCGCAACGGCTGGCGCGGGTGGGGCTTGGGGCGCCAACTCTGCAGCGGGTGCCGGGGTCGGAGGTGTCTCAACGGGTGCCGGAGCGGCCTCGGCGGGTGCGGGAGCCACGGGTGCCGCCTCAACCGGCGCGGGAGCCACGGGTGCTGCCTCGACCGGTGCTGCCTCGACCGGAGCGGGAGCTGCCTCAGCCTCGGCGGGTGCGGCGGCGGGTGGGGCATCAACGGGGGCCGCAGATCCTGAGCCGTCGCCGATGGTGACCAGAACGGCCCCGACCTCGACGGTCTCGTCTTCCTGCACGAAGATCTGCTCGATCACTCCGGCGACGGGAGAGGGGATCTCGGTGTCGACCTTGTCGGTCGATACCTCGAGCAGAGGCTCGTCGACCTCGACCCGGTCGCCGACCTTCTTAAGCCAGCGGGTGACGGTCCCTTCCGTGACGCTCTCTCCGAGAGCCGGGAGGGTGACGGATTCGCTCATCGCGGGGTGCTCCTTCGAAGCTGTGAGATCTAGCTTAGCTGCGGGCTCAGCGCCCGAGACGAAATGGGTGGGTCAGATGGCGTGCAGCGGCTTGCCGGCGATGGCGAGGAACGCTTCGCCGAGCGCCTCGTTCTGCGTCGGGTGGGCGTGGATGTAAGGGGCGATGTCTTCCGGGTATGCCTCCCAGTTGACGGCGAGCTGGGCTTCGCCGATCAGTTCGCCGACACGCGCACCGATCATGTGCACGCCGAGAACCGGCCCATCCTTCTGGCGAACGACCTTGATGTTGCCGGTCGTGCCGATGATGTGGCTCTTGCCGTTGCCGGCGAGGCTGTAGTCGTACGTGGCGATGGCATCCGCACCGAACTTCTCGATGGCCTTGGCCTCGGTGAGACCAACTGAAGCAACTTCGGGGTCGGAGTAAGTGACCTTCGGGATGTTGACGTCGTCGACCACGATCGGATTCAGACCGGCGATCTCTTCGGCGACGAAGATGCCCTGCTGGAAACCCCGGTGCGCGAGCTGCAGGCCGGGGACGATGTCGCCGACTGCCCAGACCCCCGGGATGTTGGTGTGAAGACGCTCGTCGGTGATGACAAAGCCGCGGTCCATCGTGACGCCGACCTCTTCGAAGCCCAGGTTCGCGGTCGCAGGTCCTCGGCCAACGGCGACGAGCAGCAGTTCGCCGTCGAAGGTCTGACCGTCTTCGAGCGTCACCACCACGCCGTCGTCGTTCTGGGTGACCGACTGAAAACGCACGCCGAGGCTGAAGTTGATGCCGCGCTTGCGGAACGCGCGCTCGAACGACTTCGAGATCGCTTCGTCTTCATTGGGCACCAGGTGCGGCAGGGCCTCGACGATCTGAACGTCGGCACCCCAGCTCTTCCACACGCTCGAAAACTCAACGCCGATGACACCGCCGCCGAGAACGATGACCTTCTTCGGCACGAAGTCGAGTTGGAGCGCGTGCTCCGAGGTGAGTACCCGACCGCCGATCTCGAGTCCGGGGAGCGAGCGCGAGTACGAGCCGGTCGCCAAAACGATGTTCTTTCCGGTGACGGTGATATCGCCGACCTGCACGGTTGTCGGGGAGGTCAGACGCCCCTCGCCCTCGATGGTCGTGATTCCGCGAGCCTTGATCAGACCCTGAAGGCCCTTGTACTTGCTGGCGACGACCTCTTCGCGGTACGTCGTGACGCCCGCGATGTCGACGCCGTTGAAAGCTGCCGAGATGCCGTACTTTGCCGATTCACGGGTCACATCGGCGACCTCGGCCGCGTGCAACAGGGCCTTAGTCGGGATGCAGCCGACGTGCAGGCACGTGCCGCCGACCTTGTCCTTTTCGATAAGCCCGACCGAGAGGCCAAGCTGACTGGCGCGCAGCGCGGCGGCATAGCCACCGCTTCCTGCGCCCAGAACGACAAGATCGAAGTTCTGCTCGGACAACCAGCAACTCCCTACATACGTGCACGCACTTTCGCGCGTTTGGGGCCGCAGAAAAGGGTGGCGTTGCGGTCCAGAAAGGCAAGGTGTTCCTTGCCTCTTAGACCCTACTACGGAGCTGAAAACTCTTCAGCGAGGGCGAGGAGCGTTCGCACCGTCGCCCCGGTTGGACCTTTGCCGTTGAGGCCGTATCCACTGCCCCCGTTGTTGGCGACCCCCGCGATGTCAAGGTGCGCCCACGGGATGGGCCGCGCATCCTTTCCGTCGCCGATGGTGCCGACGAACTCCTTGAGAAAGTGCGCGGCAACCAGCATCCCCGCGTTCGGGTTGCCCGGTTTGGCATTCACGATGTCGGCTACGTCGCTGTCGAGGATCTGGCGCAGTTCTGGAGGAAGCGGCATCGCCCAGAATGTCTCGCCCACCGAGGCGCCGGCCGCGATCACCCGTCGCACCAACTCGTCGTCGCCCATGACCGGGATGTAGCGCTCGCCAATCGCCACACGTGCGGCGCCGGTCAGCGTTGCGACATCGATGATCGCATCCGGCTGCTCTTCGCTCGCCGCGACGATTCCGTCGGCGAGAACCAGTCGTCCTTCGGCGTCGGTGTTGAGAACTTCGACGGTCTTGCCACCGCGAATGCGCAGCACATCGTTGGGCCGCAGGGCCGAACCTGACGGCATGTTCTCGGCGAGGCACAGCCAGGCAGTCAGACGCACCGGCAGCCCGAGCGTCGCGGCGGCGATCGTCACAGCGAGCGCGGTGACGGCTCCGGTCATGTCGTACTTCATCCCGACCATCGATGAGGCCGGCTTGATCGACAGCCCACCGGAGTCGAAGGTGATGCCCTTTCCGACCAGGGCAAGGTGGTGAGTTGCACCCGCGGGGGAGTAGCGCACCACGACGAGTCGCGGGGGACGCACCGATCCGCGACCGACGCCCAGGATGCCGCCGAATCCGCCGGCCTCAAGCGCCTGTTCGTCGAGTACTTCGATCTCAAGCGGCAGACCTTGGGCGAGATCGAGGGCTGCGGCGGTGAGGGTCTCGGGGTAGAGATCCGACGGCGGGGTGTTCACAAGGTCGCGCACGGTGTGCACCGCGGTCGCGACGGCGGTGGCTCGGTCGGCGATCGTGCTGAGCTCGGTGTCGTTCAGGTCGAGGGATGTCGGCACGTGCACCGTGATCTCGTCGGCCGGGGTCTTCGTGGAGCCCAGGGTCGAGACGCGGTATCCGGTGTAGGCGTAGGCACCGATGCCCGCGCCCTCCAGCACGGCGAGGGCTTCGGCGGCGTTCGCGATCGGGAGTGCAAAGGCGAGTTTGTCGATCCCGGTGAGTTGGCGGGCGGCAGACCCCGCCGCGTATCGCAGGGAGTCGAGGGTGGGGGTGCCCGATCCGAGGCCGATCAGTGCAATCGGGGCAGCGCCTCCAGCCGGTGCGGGGAGCCGTCGCAGCTCATCGGTCGCGCCCGTGGCGAAAATGCCACCCAACACAGCGGCGATGTCGGCGAAAGCATCCCCCTCGACCGCAAGTCGCGGGCCGTCCTCGGTCTTCAGCACCCCCAAGACGAGGACCTGCGCCGTCGTCGTGAGGGGATCGGCGGACGAGAACGAGAGCGCGGGGACGGCCATAGCGGCATGGTAACCGCGTGTTCGCTCTCGGCTTGACGCGGGTCGACCCGTTGGCCGTGCGGCGCAGTGGCTCCGGAAATTAGAATCGAGGCATGCGTGATCCGGATGGCCTGTACGACCTGTCGGTCGAGGTCACGCAAGTGCCCACCGGCCTGCACCTCATTGCGGGTCTCACGGGCTTCGCCGATGCGGGCAACGCCGTCACGCAACTGAGTGAGTACCTGCTCGAAAACCTCGAGATGAATGAGGTTGTCGCGTTCGACACGGACGCACTTCTCGACTACCGCGCTCGGCGCCCAACGATGTACTTCGATCAGGATCACCTGAGCGATTACAAGCCCTCGAAACTCTCCCTCTATCTCGCGAAGGATGAACTCGGCCAGCCGTTCCTCTTCCTGACGGGTTTTGAACCCGACTTCCAGTGGGAGCGCTTCACCGACGCCGTCGTGCAACTCGTCGAGCGCTACAAGGTGAAGGACACCACCTGGGTGCACGCCATCCCGATGCCAACGCCGCACACCCGCCCGATCGGGGTGACGGTGAGTGGCAACCGGATGGAGCTGATCGACACGATGTCGGTCTGGCGTCCGCGCACTCAGGTTCCGTCGAACGCCCTGCACCTGATCGAGTACAAGTTGCAGCAACTCGGGCATCCGACCGCCGGATTCGTGCTGCTCATCCCGCACTACCTCTCCGATACGGCGTATCCGCAGGCCGCAGTTACTGCGCTCGAGAGCATCAGCGCAGCGACCGGCCTGATCTTTCCGACCGAGAAGTTGCGGCAAGAGAACCGCGACTTCCTCGCGAAAGTGGATGACCAGGTGCAGAACAACACGGAACTCCAGCGGTTGGTGGGTGCCCTCGAAGAGCGCCACGACAGCTACATGGAAGACAACCCGCTGCCCTCGCCCCTAATGGATGCCAGCGGAGAACTTCCAGGCGGCGACTCGCTCGCGGCCGAGCTGGAGAAGTTCTTGGCGAATCGTCGCGACGACGAGAACTGAACTTTTCCTGCGCTGACCTGTGCAAGCCGGGTCGGCAGGACTGTGCGATAATCAATTTCCAGGACCCGGTTGGGTTTCCGAAGTCTCGATTGGTGAGGCGCGGGGACTTGACAAGGGTCTTAGTAATGCCCGGAAACGTCTCGGAAGGGAACCGGATGGCTACCCGATCCAGTGCCGCCTCACCCAGTGCCGCCTCGTCCAGTGCCGCCTCACAGAGCGTCACCGAGGAGCGACCTGTCGCGGCCCCGAAGGCTGCGTCCGCTGCTAAGGCTGCGCCTGCGGCTAAGACTGCGAAGGCTGCGCCCGCCGCAAAGGCTGCGCCTGCCGCTAAGGCTGCCGCTGTGAAAGCTGCACCCGCCGCGAAGGCCGCTGCAGTGAAGGCCGCTGCAGTGAAGGCCGCACCTTCTAAGGCCGCACCTTCTAAGGCCGCTACAGCCAAGGCGCCTGCCGCCGCGAAGGCTGCTCCCGCCGCGAAGGCTGCTCCCGCTGCGAAGGCTGCTCCCGCTGCGAAGGCGACTGCAGCGAAGGGGACTGCAGCGAAGGTTGCCCCTGCAAAGACTGCCCCTGCAAAGACTGCCCCTGCAAAGGCTGCACCCGCGAAGGCATCCCGTGCCAAGGCTTCCGCCGGTGAACCCGACGACGACATCGATGACGAAGAGATCGACCCGACCGACGACATCGAGGTCGGTGACGACGACGCGGTTGAGGCCGTCGTCGTCGAGGTGGTAGCCGAGGTCGAGGCCGCCGCCGATGGCGACGAATCCGATGGCGACGATGAGGATGACGACGACAAGCCGGAAGCGGAAGCACTTCCGACCGGCGCGTTGCGCCTCACGATGACCGACGACGAAGACGAAGTTCCGGTCTACTCGGCTGCGATCACTGGCGCGACCGCAGACCCGGTCAAGGACTACCTGAAGCAGATCGGCAAGGTCGCCCTTCTCAACGCAGCTGAGGAGGTCGAGCTCGCGATGCGTATCGAGGCCGGCCTGTTCGCCGAAGAGAAGCTCGCGCACATGCCCGAGACCGAGAAGCGCAACCAGCTCGGTCGTGAGCTGTTGTGGGTTGCCCGCGACGGTCAGCGCGCGAAGAGCCACCTGCTCGGCGCCAACCTTCGCCTCGTGGTCTCGCTCGCCAAGCGCTACACCGGCCGCGGTATGCAGTTTCTGGACCTGATCCAGGAGGGCAACCTCGGTCTGATTCGCGCGGTCGAGAAGTTCGACTACACCAAGGGCTTCAAGTTCTCGACCTACGCGACCTGGTGGATCCGTCAGGCCATCACGCGCGCCATGGCCGACCAGGCCCGCACCATCCGCATCCCGGTGCACATGGTCGAGGTCATCAACAAGCTCGCCCGCGTTCAGCGTCAGATGCTGCAAGATCTCGGTCGCGAACCCACTCCGGAAGAGTTGAGCCGCGAGCTCGACATGACTCCCGAGAAGGTCATCGAGGTTCAGAAGTACGGCCGTGAGCCGATCTCGCTGCACACGCCCCTCGGTGAAGACGGCGACAGCGAATTCGGTGACCTGATCGAAGACACCGAGGCCGTTGTGCCGGCGGATGCCGTGGGCTTCACGATGCTGCAGAAGCAGCTCGAGTCTCTGCTCGACTCGCTCTCCGAGCGCGAGGCTGGCGTCATCCGGATGCGTTTCGGTCTGGGCGACGGGATGCCGAAGACGCTTGACCAGATCGGTGACACGTTCGGCGTGACGCGCGAGCGCATCCGTCAAATCGAGTCGAAGACGATGGCGAAGTTGCGCCACCCGTCGCGGTCGCAGTCGCTGCGCGACTACCTCGAGTAGAGCCGGCTGACCCGCGACCGTGGACCACGGCCACCTCGACGTTCCGTACGACGAAGAAGCCCACCAGCGACCCCGTGAGATCGAGGTCGACGGTGCGCGGTTCGAGCGCATCCCGATTAAGACCCACGTCGTGCTGCCCGGCGAGGCCCTCGATCCGGTGATCGAGAAGTACGCGTTGCCCGTTCTGCAAGACGGCGACTGGCTGTTCATGACCGAGAAAATGGTCGCCGCATCGCAGGGGCGGGCCTACCGCGTCGACGAGATGACGTCCCGCCCGCTCGCGGTCTGGTTGTCGAAGCGCGTCGTGCGCACGACGACCGGCATCGGCCTCGGCATGCCCGAGACGATGGAGTGGGCGATCCGCGAGGTCGGCACCCCGCGCATCCTGTTCGCCGCTGCCGTTTCGGTCGTGACCAAGCGGTTCGGCCGCACGGGCGACTTCTACCGGGTTGCCGGCACGAAGGCACGCGGCATTGACGGCCCCGGTTATCCGACCATCCCGCCGTATGACGAGATGGTCGTGCTGACCGCCGCGAAACCGCGACAGACTTCTGAGCACGTTCGGGATGTCCTGGTCGGCCGCGGTAGATCAGTCAACGTTCTGCTGGTCGACATCAACGACATCGGCGGCAACGTGTTGGGCTCGACGCTGACCCGCGCCGACGAGTTGCTCGTCGCGCGCATCCTTAAAGACAACCCGATCGGCCAGGGTCACGAGTCGACCCCGTTGGGGATCATCCGCCGCGTGACGTAGGGCTACTCGTCCAGCAGCACTCGCGGGATGCGTCGTGAGGATCGGGCGAGGATCTCATCGCCGATCGTGCCCGCCCAGGTCGCCCAGTCCTCCACCGTCGGCTCACCGTCGTCGCCAGCACCGAACACCACCACTGGGGCACCCACTTCGGCGACGACACCGTCCGGTATGGCGACCAGAAGGGTGTCGATCCGAACCGCTGTGACGGCCGCACGTTCCCCGGCGAGAAGTACTTCGGCGCCGGAGCCGGATGCACCGAGTACCGAGGGCGGAACTCCGTCGGCCGAGCCGACGTCGAGTGTCGCCGTCGAGCCGTCAACGTCGACCACGGTCGCGATGAGGCGCATCGTGCCGCGCAGCCCGAGTCCGGGGCCGTCGATGTCATCGAAGGGGGAGACGCCGTAGGCGGCGATGCCGAACCGCACGAGGTCGAAGCGTGCCTCGGGCTCACGAATGCCCGCCGAACTCGCGGCGAGGTGCAGCAGCGGTCGTTCATCGCCCTCCGTCGGTACACCCAGTCCGGCCGCAACCGCGATCGCCGCTCGGAATTCGCCGAGCGCGGCGGCGTCGGCGGCGGGGGAGGCGTCGGCGAGGTGTGACCAGAGCCCGGCGATCTTCACCCGACCACGTTGGGCGTAGGCGATCGCCTCGCTGACCAGGGCGGGCCAGTTTTCTGGGCTCGCCCCATTTCGGTGCAGACCGGTGTCGATCTTCAGGTGCACGTCGGCCGGACGAGTCGCGCCCGCTTCACCGATTCGACGCAGTTCGAGGAGCGACGAGACGCCCAGGTCAACGTCGGCTTCGATCGCCGCGCGGAAGTCAGTGTCCTGTCCGTGCAGCCAAGCGAAGAGTTGCGCGTCAACTCCCGCGGCCCGCAGCTCAAGGGCTGCGGGAACATCGAGCACCGCAAGCGAATCGGCGCCTGACTCGAGGGCTGCGCGGGCGAACGGCAGCATCCCGTGGCCGTAGGCATCCGCCTTGACGGCGAGCATGGTGCGGGCCGGAGCTGCGAGCGACGACAGGTGCCGCACGTTGTGGCGGAGGGCGTCGAGATCGAGTTCGAGCCGAGTGCCGGATGCGCCGCTCATCGCGCTACCCGGTTCACGCGTGAGGCGATGCCGGCGGTCAGCGCGAGGGCGTCGCGCTCGGTCCATTCGGCCCAGTCGAGTGCTGACGGCTCGCCCCGAGACGGGTCGCCGAACAGCACAGCGTCGGATCCGAGCTCGGGCACGTCGTCACCGCAGTCGACGACGAACTGATCCATCGCGACCCGGCCCACGAGCGGATACCTCCCACCGCCGACCATCACCTGCGCCCGGTTAGAGGCCAACCGCGGCACCCCGTCGGCATACCCGAGCGCGACGAGCGCGAGCTGCGTCGCGGACGCCGTGCGGTAGGTGTACCCGTACGAGACGCCAGCACCTTCGGCAACCGACTTGACGGCTACCACCTCACCGATGACCGACATCACCGCAATTCCGACCCCGTCGAGCCCATAGGCACGCGAAGCCGCACCCGCACCGTCGCGATCGATAATCACCATTTTTGAACTGAAGCCGCAGGCGACGGCGACTGCGGCATCCCGTTCGTCACTGACCACCACTCCGCGAACGCCTGCTTCGAGCGCGACGGGTGCCACTAAAGCCAGCCCGTGGCCAAAAGCATCCGCACGTGCATCAAGAACGGACAACCCCGAGAGAGACATGTTGGATGCGAAAGCAGCGAGGTCGATGACCGCACGACGCCTGAGCACGCCCCATCCAAGCACGGGACGACGAAAGCCCCGGTCCTCAAACGGCAGGACCGGGGCTTTCGTGAAAGAAGTGCGGGGTTACTCGCCGACCGGCTCGAACAACTTGCTCGACTCGTCGTGCCACGCAAGCGCCATCGGCTGGATCTTCGACTTGAACTCCGACGCGTGGTGCGCGCAGAACAGCAACTCGCCGGTGGCGAGGGTTGCACGCACGTAGGCCTGAGCGCCGCAGTAGTCACAGCGGTCGAGGCCGGTCAGGGTGTGAGCATCGAGGCTGCGTCCATCGACATCCAACTCGTCAACTGAGTTCTCGGGTGCGAACTGCGACATGGGCTCCTCCTCGGGTTGCGATCAGCGTTCCGTGTCTCCATCCAAGCACGCGTCCGTGTCGAAGACGTGTCACGTGCGTTGCATTTCGCTCACGGCGCACGGTTTTTCTGCTGAGAGTGTGACGGTCCTGAGTCGGGCGGAATGTCGCGGCAGCGGCGTCGGCAGGCGGGGTTAGTCTGATCGACGGCCAGCTTCGGCCATTCGTCCCGAAGGAGCACAACCCGTGGCGAGCGACGACTATTCCGCCCGCCACCTCTCGGTGCTCGAGGGCCTAGAGGCGGTACGCAAGCGGCCGGGCATGTACATCGGGTCCACCGATTCCCGCGGATTGATGCACTGCCTCTGGGAGATCATCGACAACTCCGTGGACGAGGCCCTCGCCGGTCACGGCACCGAGATCGAGATCGTGCTGCGCCCGGATGCGAGCGTCGAGGTACGCGACAGCGCCCGCGGCATCCCGGTCGACATCGAACCGAAGACCGGACTCACCGGCGTCGAGGTGGTCTTCACCAAGTTGCACGCCGGCGGCAAGTTCGGGTCGGGGTCGTACGCCGCCTCGGGCGGTCTGCACGGCGTCGGCGCCTCCGTGGTCAACGCGCTCTCCGAGCGGCTGGATGTCGAGGTCGACCGCGACGGCAAGACCTGGGCGATGTCGTTTCACCGCGGCGAACCCGGACGATTCGCGGATGTGGGTGAGCCGTCTCCTGACGCCCCGTTCGCGCCGTTCACCAACGGCAGCGAACTCACCGTCGTCGGCAAGGTGGCGAAGGGCGTCACCGGAACCCGCATCCGCTACTGGGCAGACCGGCAGATCTTCACCCGCGGTGCCGACTTTCAGATGGATGAACTCCACGCCCGCGCGCGGCAGACCGCGTTCCTGGTGCCCGGGCTCGGACTAGAAATCCGTGACGAGCGTGCCGAAGAACCCGCTGTCGACGAGTTCCGGTTCGCAGGCGGCATCTCGGAGTTTGCCAACTTCCTCGCCCCCGATGCGGCGATCACCGACACCTGGCGCATCCAGGGCAGCGGGCCGTATAGCGAAACCGTTCCCGTGCTTCAGGATGACGGCCACATGGTCGCGACCGAACTGCAGCGCGAAGCCGAGGTCGACATCGCGCTGCGCTGGGGAACCGGGTACGACACCACGATCCGGTCGTTCGTCAACATCATCGCGACCCCGAAGGGTGGCACCCACCAGGCCGGGTTCGACCAGGGATTGATGAAGTTCCTCCGTGCCGAGATCGAGAGAAACGCGCGGCGCCTGAAGGTCACGGCGGCGGAGAAGCTCGACAAGGAAGACATCTTCGCCGGGCTGACCGCCGTGCTCACGGTTCGCATCGCCGAACCGCAGTTCGAGGGCCAGACCAAAGAGGTGCTCGGCACCCCCGCGATTCGCAACATCGTGGCAAACGTGATCGCCAAAGCGATGGCCGAACGATTCACGAGTAGCAAGCGTGACGACAAGACGCAGGCGGCGCTCGTGCTCGACAAGATCGTCGCCGAAATGAAAGCCCGCATCTCGGCGCGCGCCCACAAAGAGACGCAGCGTCGCAAGAACGCGCTCGAGTCGTCATCCCTCCCGGCGAAACTGGTCGACTGCCGCTCGAACGATGTGCTGGGTACCGAATTGTTCATCGTGGAGGGCGACTCGGCCCTCGGCACGGCGAAGCTCGGGCGCGACAGCGAGTTTCAGGCGCTGCTGCCGATTCGCGGCAAGATCCTCAACGTGCAGAAGGCGTCCGTCGCCGACATGCTCAGCAACGCGGAATGTGCCTCGATCATCCAGGTCATCGGTGCTGGCTCCGGACGCACGTTCGACATCGAGCAGGCCCGCTACGGCAAGGTCATCATCATGGCCGATGCTGATGTCGATGGCGCCCACATCCGGACCCTGCTTCTGACGCTGTTCTTCCGCTACATGCGCCCGATGATCGACGAAGGTCGGGTGTTTTCCGCGGTGCCGCCGCTCCACCGCGTGATCGTGATGAATCCCGGTACGAAGCCCAACGAGGTCATTTACACGTACTCCGAGGTCGAACTGCACGGAGTTTTGAAGAACCTCGAAAAGACCGGCAAGAAATATCAGGATCCGATCCAGCGCTACAAGGGGCTCGGCGAGATGGATGCCGACCAGCTCGCTGAGACGACGATGAGTCGCCAACACCGCACCCTCCGGCGCGTCAGAGTGACGGATGCCGAGAACGCGTCACGGGTCTTCGAGCTACTGATGGGCAACGACGTCGCTCCGCGCAAAGAGTTCATCATCGCCGGGCAGGGGCTCGACCGAGGTCGAATCGATGTCTAACCTGCGTGACCCGGTCGGATCACGCAGAGCTGTGTTCGGCCTGATTGCGCTTGCGGCGGTGGTCGTCGGCGGTGCCACAGCCGTTGTCTTCCTGATTCGCGCGGGCGGCGACCCGGGCGCTGCCTCGACCTGGCCGATCTCGTGGGAGTTGCGCTCGAGCGACAACGGCACGCTGTTCCAGTTCTGGGGCGACGTCGCGGCGGGCCGGACCCTGGACTGGAGCTTCTCGCCGCAAGTCTTCGTCTTCCCGGAGCTGCCGATGAGCGGCATCGCCTTCGTTGTCGCCGGCGGGAGCATCTACGGCTACTACCTCGCGGTCGCGATCCTGAACCAGGTGGTGATCTTCCTCCTGTTTGTGGGGCTCGCTCGAACGCTGTGGCCGACCAGCGGCGCTATCGCCGTGACGTTGCGGGCCGCGATTGCGATAGTTCCGCTTCTGCTCATTCCGCTTCTCGGGACCAGTTGGGTGATGTCGTTCCATCTGGCACCGACGTACTACGCCGGGATGTACTTCGCGCTTCTCGGGGCACCGCTGTTGCTTCTCGTCACCCGCCCGTGGATGCGCGCGGTGATCGGGGTCGGGCTCGCCCTGACGATCGCCTCGAACCCCCTCACCTTGGTCTTCGCGGCGCCCGGTCTGGTCGCCATCCTCGTCGCCCGCCTCGTCCGTTCGGGGTGGCGATCGACGGTGCGGCCAGCGGCCTGGGTGCTCGGCCTGCTCGCGGTGGCGGTGATCGTGCGGGGGATCGTGACCCCGCTGCAAGGTACCGGGCTGTTCACGTATATGAATCCCACCGTGTTCGGATCCCGGCTCTCGCAGCTTCAGCCCTACTGGGCCTATCAGTTGCTCGATCCTGCGGCTGGATTCGTGCTTCCGCTCGGGGCGCTGCTCGCCCTCGGCTGCCTCGCCGCGGCAGCGACGGCGTGGGTCCGACTCGTGGCCGGGCGCCCTGCCGGCCTCGATGCGCCCCGGATGTTTGCCACCGTGTACCTCGGGCTCGTGCCGGTCGGTGGTCTGGTAGCCACTTTCATCGCGATGATCACGCATTACTACTACTTTTGGCCCGCGCTCATTCTGCCGTTCGCACTCGTGACATTCGCGCTCCCATGGTCGGCGCTGCGTGCCGTGGGGATCGCCGGGACGGCGGGTCTGCTCATCATCGGGGTCGCCACCGGGGGGTTACAGAATCTGGCTAGTCCGGACCGCTACTTCGGGTATCGAGGCGCCGAGACGCGGTGCCTCGATGACGCCGTTCCCGGGCAGGTCGGGTTCGCCACCTTCTCGGATGCCCGCCGCGTGTCGCTGCCGTCGGCGACCGGCTTCAGACTCATTCCCGTCACACCCGATGTCGTGCCAAATCTTTGGCTGACGAATCGCGCGTATTCCCGCTCGGAAAGCGGCACCTTCTTCTACGCCAATGAGCAAGGCGACGAACGCGCCATCGACGGTGACGTGCTTCGCGCGCGCTTCGGTGTCCCTGATCGCACCGTCTCATGCGGAGACGGTCAAACGGTCTGGATCTACGATCATCCCGTGTCGGTCGCGGGCTCCGGCTGATCGCGCTGATTCCCGCACTCGCGTGAGCTTTCCCGCCGTCTGATCATCTGACGCGGCGTACAGACACCACCCGGCAAGCGTCCAGCGCACGGTCATACGATGGCGAGATGACTTCCGGACTTCTCGTCGATGTGACAGGGGGTCGGGTACAGGGTGTTGTCCGCCGCGGATTGCGGTTCTGGCGCGGCATCCCGTATGCGGCTGCCCCCGTCGGTGACCTACGCCTGCGCGCGCCCCGCCCCGTCGAGCCCTGGGTTGGTGTGCGCGATGCGAGCACCTTCGGTCCGGTGGCTCCCCAAGATCGTCGGCTCCTTTCGTCAACCACCGGGAGCAGCGATTCACAGTCGGAAGATTGCCTCACGGTCAACGTGATCGCGCCCGCAATGGTCTCCGATCGGCCTCGACCGGTGATGGTGTACATCCACGGCGGCGCCTACGCGGTCGGCTCCTCGCAAGAGATGCCGTCGCAGGGCGAAGGTCTCGTGCACGATGGCGGCGTCGTGTTCGTCAACCTCAACTACCGGCTCGGCGCTCTTGGCTTCCTCGACTTCACCCGCTACTCCGCGCCCGAGCGTCCGTTCGAGTCCAACCTTGGCCTCCGTGACCTGGTGGCCGCGCTTCAGTGGGTGCGCGAGAACATCGCCGCTTTCGGCGGCGATCCTGACAACGTGACGCTGTTCGGTGAATCGGCTGGCGGCAACGCTGTGACGACTCTGATGGCCGTGCCCTCGGCGGCCGGTCTCTTCGCCCGGGCGATCTCGGAGAGTTCGCCCGCCGAGGCGATCTACACCCCTGACCTCACCGGACTCTGGGCCCGCGACTACCTCGAGATCCTCGCCGCAGTGATGGAGCGTCCGCTCGTCGCGGAGCCAACCGCTCAGGACGCGGCCGAGCTGCTCGACAGCGCGACCCCGAACCAACTCGTTATCGCCACCGCGCGGATGATGAAGGAGACGCCCGACCGCGTGCCCGGCACGATTGCGCTGTGCCCGGTCATCGATGGCGACTTCTTGCCCCAACGACCGGTCGACGCCTTCGCCGACGGCACCGCCCACCGCGTCCCGCTGATCATCGGCACGAACGCACGCGAAGGCTCGTTCTTCCGCGGGCGGCTCGACATCCTGGCCTCTACCCCGTCGCGGATCCACGCCATCATGACCCGCACGCCCCGCTCGTCGGCCCAACGGTTGGCGCGGATGTACCCGCGGCTCTCGAAGCCGCGTGCGGCGGCCGACTTCGCGGGCGACTACTCGTTCTGGTATCCGTCGGTTCGCGTGATGGAGGGCCACTCTCGCTACGCGCCGACCTACGCTTACCGCTTCGACATCGCTCCGCGCCTGGCCAGGCTCATTGGACTCGACGCCACGCACGGCATCGAACTGTTCGCCGTCTTCGACCTGGCACGCAACTGGTACGGCCGGGTGATGGGTGCCCTAGGCGGGTATCAAGACTTCGAACGCACCGGTCGGCGCATGCGCACGAACTGGCTGCGCTTCGCCGAGAACGGCACGGTGGATGCGGGCTGGCCGCGGTACGACGAAGCGCACCGCCGCACGCTCATCATCGATGCCGAAGACCGGGTTGAGTCCGATCCGAATCGGGAGCGTCGCGAGGCGTGGGCGCAGTTCGTGCCGCACCTCTTCGAGACTCAGCGCGCCGACACCATCTGAGGCCACGGCGACTCGATCGGCCCGTGGCTGACATCGAGCGGTGGTGACAAGGTAGACGGATGACTGCCGTCGATCCGTTGCTCACGGACGCCGATCGCGCGCGGGCTGCCGCACGAGCCGGCATCCGGAATGGCCTGATGGTGATGCTCGCGTACATCCCGTTCGGCCTCGCAATGGGTGCCGCGATGGCCTCGACCAATGTCAGCCCGTTCATTTCGATTCTCTCGTCGCCGATCATCTTCGCGGGGGCCTCGCAATTGGCGGCGATCCAGTTGCTCAACGCGGGTGCCGGCATTGCTCTCGTCGTGGCGACCGTTGCGGTGATCAACGCACGACACCTGCTCTACAGCGCAGCCCTCGAGCCGCACCTGTCGGCGTGGCGACGCGGCACCAGATTGGCCGCGGCATTCTTGTTATCCGACCCGATGTACGCGATGGCGGCAGCGCGGTTCGGCCGACCCGACGGGGGCGGTCCCGACCGCGAGAAGCGGGCCTACTACTTCGGCGCCGGAATCACGGCCTGGATCGGATGGTCGACGCTCACCGCAATCGGGGTACTCGTCGGTGGTCTCATTCCCGCTTGGGTTCCGCTCGAACTCGCCATCCCGCTGACCTTTTTGTTGCTCACGCTGCCGCTGATTAAGAACAGCGCAGGTCTCGTGGCCGCGGGGGTGGGCGGCTTCGCTGCGCTGGCCGCTTCGTCGCTCCCGCTCGGGGTCGACATCCTCGTCGGTGCCGCCGCGGGTCTGCTCGCGGGCGGGATCGTGCTGAATCTCAGCGAACGCCGCCAGAAGCAGGAGGCGGTGGATGTTTGAGATCCTCGCGATCTTCCTGAGCGGAGTGGTGACCTACCTGACCCGGGTGATCTTCCTGGTGAGCAAGAAGGTGCGACCTCCGGCGCGCGTGGCGAAGTACCTGCCGCTCGTCGGCCCGGCAGTGCTCGGCGCGATTGTTGTGCCGGGTCTCATGGCCCCGCGGGGTGAGATCTCACTCGTCGAGACGATCCCGGCGATCGTGGCCGGCGTGGTCGCCTGGCTGCTGTGGCGGTGGACGCGTCAGACCGCGATCGGCCTCATCGGCGGTCTGGTGTTGTGGTGGGGGATCGTCTTCGTGTTAACCGTTACCGGATTGCGCTGATGCGACGTCGCGCTGGGTGACAGACTTCCGACGTGGTTCAGGATCGCGAGGGGGATGGCCTGGCGATCTTCGACGCCGAAAGTGATGCTGTTCCTCGTCAGCGGGTTGCGACCGGAGCTGTTTCGATGGTCGGGCTCGTCGTTCTCGCGACCGCAGTTGTGACCGCCGCGGTCTTCCTCGTCAAATGGACCGTTATCCCCGTGCTGTGGGACGTCCTCGAAGCGATTACCGCACACCAGATCTAAAGGGCGCGACCGATGGAGCCGACCACGGCATCCATCGGTGTTCCGGATGCGTCGCGCTTCGCGCCCGAGTCGGGCAGGTTGCGCAGCGACCCGTCCGAGCCGACCGCGAGCGCAGGTGCGGGACCGGCCCAGGCCAGGGACAGCGCGCTTTCGCCCTTGAGGAACGAGTGAGCGCGAACTCCACCCGTCGCGCGGCCTTTTCCGGGGAACTCGCTGAAGGCTGAGACTTTCGCGCGTCCCGGGTCGGCTCCCGCGAGAGTTTCGGTCGGGGTGGAGATCGTGGCCACGATCAGTTCCGCCGCCAGTTCAACGGCTCCGAAGAACAGGACCCTCGCGCCATTCGAGAGGTTAATGCCGGCCATCCCGCCGGCGCCGACACCCTGAGGTCGCACGGAATCCGCGCCGAAGTGCAGCAACTGGGCGTCGGAGGTGACGAAGACGAGTTCCTCGGAGTCGGGTCCTTGCGCCACGCCGACGACTGCGTCTCCGGGCTTGAGCGCGACGACCTCGAAATCGGGCTTGGCCGGCCAACCGCCAGCGGTCACCCGCTTCACGACTCCCAGCGCAGTGCCGAGCGCGATCGGCAGCTCTGAGGTCAGCGACACGAGCCCGAGCACACGCTCCTTCGGGTCGGCGATTCCGACGTAGTCGCCGATGCGGGCGCCTGCGGCAAGTTGCACGGAGTTCGCGGGCACTGACGGCAGGTCGACGGGGGAGAAGCGGATGAGGCGCCCCTTCGAGGTCACCGCCCCGAGTTCTCCGCGCACCGTCGTCGCGACAGTCGACAGGATGGCATCGTGCCGGTTGCGGCGGGTGCCGCGAGTCGGCTCGGAGACGCCGTCGGGCAGATCGATGCGCACCGCGCGTCCGGTCGTCGAGAGGGCGACGATCGTCGGCGCGTCCTGAATCTCGAGCGCAGGACCGCCGGCGGCCGCAGCCCGACGTGCGGCGGGAGTCGCCGCGGCGACCTCGCGTGCTTCGGTGAGCAGAGTACGACGGGGCGTGCCGAACTTTTCGGCGACCTCGTCGAGTTCGACGCCCACCTGCGTGCGGATGCGAGCGGGGTCGGAGAGCAGGCTTTCGAGTTCGGTGATCTCCTGGTGCAGTTTGTCGCGCTCGGTTTCCAGTTCGATCCGCGAGAACTTGGTGAGGCGTCGCAGTTGAAGTTCGAGAATGTAGTCGGCCTGAAGCACCGAGAGGTCGAAGACCTCGATGAGCCGCGCGCGCGCCTGTGCGGTGTCGTCCGAGCCCCGCACGACCTGGATAACTTCGTCGATATCGAGGATCGCGATCAGCAGTCCCAGCACCAGATGCAGGCGTTCCTGCCGACGGGTGAGGCGGTACTGCGAACGACGGGTGATGACCGATATGCGGTGATCAAGGTAGACCTGGAGGAGGTCACGCAACCCGAGAGTGAGCGGCTGCCCGTTCACGAGTGCGACGTTGTTAATGCCGAAGCCGTCCTCGAGCGGGGTCAGCCGGTACAGCTGCTCCAAAACTCCTTCGGGTGAGAATCCAGTTTTGATCCCGATCACCAGGCGCAGACCGTGCTTGCGGTCGGTGAGGTCGGTGACATCCGAGATGCCGGTGATCTTCTTTGACTGCACCCCGTCCTTGATCTTCTCGATGACCTTTTCGGGTCCGATCAGGTACGGCAATTCGGTGACGACGAGCGCTGCCTTGCGGGTGCCGACCTGTTCGACGCTCACCCGCGCCCGGATCTTGAACGACCCGCGTCCGGTCGCGTAGGCATCACGGATGCCGTCCAGCCCGACGATCGTGCCGCCGGTCGGCAGGTCGGGGCCGGGCACGTAGCCCATCAGGTCGTCGAGAGTCGCATCCGGATTTTCGAGCAGATAGCGCGCGGCCCCGACCACCTCGATGAGGTTGTGCGGAGCCATGTTGGTGGCCATGCCGACGGCGATGCCGGCCGCGCCATTGACCAACAGGTTGGGGTATGCCGCCGGCAGGACGTCGGGCTGAGTGAGCTGGTTGTCGTAGTTGGGGACGAAGTCGACGACGTCCTCGTCGAGGCCCTCGCACATCGCGACAGCCGCAGCCTGCATCCGAGCCTCGGTGTACCGCGCGGCAGCCGGTCCGTCGTCGAGGGAACCGAAGTTGCCATGCCCGTCGATGAGCGGCACCCGCATCGTGAAGTCTTGGGAGAGGCGTACCAGGGCGTCATAGATTGCGCCGTCGCCGTGCGGGTGCAGGCGCCCCATTACGTCGCCGACGACGCGTGCGCTCTTCACATGACCGCGGTCGGGGCGCAGACCCATCTCGCTCATTTGGAACAGGATGCGGCGCTGCACCGGTTTGAGCCCGTCGCGCGCATCGGGCAGCGCACGGGAGTAAATGACCGAGTACGCGTACTCGAGAAACGACCCCTCCATCTCGGTTGAGACGTCGATGTCTTCGATGCGCTCCCCAGAAAACGCGGAGCCGCCGGATGTCGAGGGGCTATCGACAGGGGGAGGAGTGGGTGGGGGAGTCATAAGATCGGGGCCATGTTACCGGCGTCGAAAATGCACCGGTTCAGCCTCACCGACGTACTTCGGAATTGCCTTCAGGCGGTGTCGGGCGAACGGGGAAATCTGGGGTTGCCCGCGGTGCAGCATGCCGTGGTTCTCTTGATCGACGGGCTCGGCTCCGTCTCGCTCGAAGCTCACCGTGGATACGCACGCCGGTTGCTTGCCGCCCCGCGTCGGGATGTCATCCAATCGGTGTTCCCGTCGACGACAGCGTCGGCGCTTGCATCCCTGACCACGGGAGAATTGCCCGGGCGACACGGCCTCATCGGCTATCTCGGATTCGACTCCAGCGGCGACCGGGTCGTCAATCAGCTGACTGGCTGGGGCGTCGGGATGGATCCGGCTACGTGGCAGCGAGTGCCGACGCTGTTCGAGCAGGCACGGGATGCGGGCATCCCCGCGTTTGCGATCGGCCCTAGCCGGTATCGAGAGTCGGGATTCACCGCCGCCATATTGCGCGGGGCGAGCTATCGTGCGGGGGAGTCGATTGGCGCCCGGCTGGCCGAGGTACGCCGAGTGCACGCCACGAACGACCGTTCGCTCAGCTACGTCTATGCCCCCGAGCTGGATGTCGCCGCCCACGCCGCTGGGATCGCCTCGGATGCCTGGACCACGGCTCTCGAAGAGGTCGACAGCGCTGTCGGTGCCTTCGCCTCGGCGCTCGGCCCGCGCGCGGGGATGCTCGTGACCGGCGACCACGGAGGTCTCGACATCCTGCGTGACGATCACGTGATTATCCCGCCGGAGCTACTCGATAGCGTGCGGCACGTGTCGGGGGAGCCGCGTTGTCTCGCACTGCACCTCGAGTCGGGCGCGGATGCCGCCGCGGTTCTTGCGCGCTGGCAGACAGCCGAGGGTGGCCGCGCCTGGATCGCAACGCGGGATGAAGCAATTGACGCGGGATTCTTTGGCGAGGTCGACGACGATGTTCGGCCGCGCATCGGGGACATCCTGGTCGTGGCGCGTAAGCGCATTGCGTACTACCTCGACGAGAACGACCGCGGTCGCTCGATGGTCGGTCAGCACGGCGCGCTCACCCTCGACGAGGTGGCGATTCCGCTTCTGCGGTTCGGGGCCTTCGGCCGCTGATGCGGGAGTTAGAGCGGAAGTACCGTCGCGAACCGCGGCCGCCCACGATCGTCGACCAACCGCACCCGAAGCGCGACCGTTTGGCCCGTCGCGACATCTGCCCAGTCAATTCCGCCGAGCGGGATTTTCGCCCTCCCGTGCGGCGCGCTGCAGCCCGATCGTCAGAGAACCACTCCGATCTTCGGGCAACTCCGCGGTCAGCAGTGCCGAGACCTCCATGTGGCTGAGGCTACGACTTAGAGGTCGTCGTCAGTCCGAGCGCCGAACACGATCTCGTCCCAGGACGGCATCGACTGGCGGCCTTTGGAGCCGCGGCGACCGAACCCGGCGCTGTCGCGCGCGGTGGGTCGGGTGCGTAGCGAGTCGACGGGTGCGTCGTCGTCCATCGAATCCAGCGGGACGTCGATCAGCCGCACGGTTCCGGTTGAGGGGTGTGCTGCGATGGATTCTTCGGGATCCGGATCCATCGGGTCGCGCTCGCCACGACGCTTGCGCAGCGCCTCCAGCAGGTCGGCCGTTTGGTTCTTTTTGATCGGCACAGGGCCGTTTGCTTCGCCGACGCGGCCGTAGGGCACCGGCTCGCCCAGCGGTCCGGTCTCAACATCTGACGAGGTCACGAAGGCGCCACTGTCGAAACGCGCCACATCGGCCTGTTCGCCGAGGGGAACCGCTCGCAGGCGGGGCACCAGAGTCGTCGGCAGATCGCCCTGCTGCGAGAGCGAGATCGCCTCCTGGTTGAGAGGCGCCAGGGCCGACTTCTTGGGGTCGAACGACCACCGCGCGTCGTGGTCGATCGTCTCGGCTATGAACGTCAATTTGACGACCCAACCGCCGCCATCCTCTTTCCAGGATGCCCATCGCTCGCCGATCGCGTGAGCATCCGCAAGTCGACGGCGGATGACCGTGCCGAAGTTCACGCCGCCCGCGAGCGGGTCGGTCTCCATCGCGAGTTGCACCGGGACGCGCATGGCTGACTCGATCACGAACTCGCGTTCAGCCAGCACCGGACCCTCAAAACGCTGCACGTAGTCGAGCGGTGCCCCGGTGATCGCGGCGACGTCTTCGGCTGACATCCCGCTGCGAATGTGGGCCTGAATTTCTTTGGGTGACAGTTTGGGGCTCGCGCCGGGCTCGGGAGAGCTCTGCCGCAGACGTGACTGCAAGACGTCGTCGATCGCGACCCGGAACCGGGTGCCTTCACGAGAGGCGACGAGCAGCGAACCGCTTTCCACGCCGATGACCTTGAGCTCTTCCATCGAAGCCTCCCTCGAAAGCCAGGATCGCACGCGATGGCCCGGATTCCGGGGAATATCACGGGCGCGGCGGAAGTTGATGTGGACGCAACGAAAACCCGATTCTCGGCGGTTTGCACTTCGCGGGTTGATCATGCAGACTGACGCCGCCGAATCGAGAACCAACGGCACTGAGCACGAGATGGATAGGCATGGCAACCGACTACGACGCCCCACGGAAGACCGATGAGGACACGGAGTCCCTCCAGGCACTTCAGGAGCGCGTTCCGGACAAACTGTCAGGCGTTGTCGACGCCGACGACGCCGACAATCCTGGCTTTGACCTGGGAGGATCCGACCTCTCCGACCTCGACCTCGATGTCGTCGTTCTTCCCCCTCAGGAAGACGAGTTCACCTGCGTGAACTGTTTCCTGGTGAAGCACCAGTCGCAGTTCGACCACGACACCAAGCACGGCCCGATGTGTAGGGAATGCTCGGCCTAAGGGGCGAGGGCGCTTTAGCGCCGTCGCGGCCGAGCATTCCGCCCGCCGTCTCGGCGGCTCGGCCTGACGCCTTGCCGGTCTAGGCGGAAAGCGCTGCCGCAAGCTCGGCAGGCCGCCGCGTCGACACCAGCCAATACGGCGTGGGGTCGTCGGCATCCGTCAGTTCGATTCTGACCACGCCCGGGATCCAGCCCCGCAGCAGCAACCACGCGCGCGCATCGAGTCGCACCCCGCGTTCGGCGGTCGCTTCCTTGCCGCGCAATCCGACGGCTGTGCCGACGAACGAACGCTCGATCTTCGCCTTGCCGCAGCGCAGAGTGGTGTCGTCGACGTCGACGGCGACCGAGGTGGCAAGAAGCACCACGATGACGATCGTCTCGAGCGTGATGGCGCTGACAACGCCCGCGATCATTGAGATCGGGAGGAAGACCAGCAGACTCGCAGGGATCACCAGCCCGGTCGCCAGGAACACCCAGGGGGAGGGCCAGAGCCGCTCGTGGTAGCGCACCATCCCATTGGATCACGACAGATTGCTCCCGACGACCATGGACTAACCTGGCGAGCGTGACGGAGTCGATTGAGGTGCTGTTCACGGGCACCGCGCCGACCTACGCTCACCCCGGCGACGCGGGCGCCGACCTCACCACGACGGATGCTGTCGCGCTCGCACCGGGTGAACGCGCGACAGTCGGCACCGGGCTTTCGATCGCCCTGCCCAACGGGTACGTCGCCTTTGTGGTGCCGCGCAGCGGGCTCGCCGCGAAGCACGGCATCACGATCGTCAACAGCCCCGGAACAGTGGATGCCGGCTACCGCGGCGAATTGCGGGTCACGCTGCTGAACACCGACTCGCACGAAACTTACAACGTCAGCCCAGGCGATCGGATTGCGCAGCTGATCGTCATGGCGGTTCCGCAGGCTCGGTTCATCGAGGTTGAGCGCCTCCCCGGCAGCGAGCGAGGCGAAGGCGGCTTCGGGTCAACCGGCTACGCTTCGCCTGCCACCCCCAGCACGACAGGAGAACCTTCCGCGTGAGCGATACCGAAGCCCCGAAGTCAGCCCCGGCAGACCGTGCAACGGCCGGCCCGTTCGACGACAGCGAAGTCAATCCGGTTCGCCCCTACGTCGACCTGGGCGGCATCAAGTTGCTCCCGCGTGCCGAACTCGCCGTGCGGCTTGAGATCGAGGAGGGCAACAAACGCGTCGTCGCTGTTGCTCTCGATTACGCCGGTTCGACCCTTCAGTTGCAGCCGTTCGCAGCTCCGCGCTCCGGCGGACTCTGGCACGAAATCCGTGAGCAGATCATTCAACAGATCGACAAGCAGGGCGGCCAAACTGTCACGTCGACCGGCTCGCTCGGCCCCGAGATTCGCGCCGAGATTCCGGTTCCCGGCGGTCAGGGCGCACGCATCGCGCGGTTCGTCGGAGTCGACGGCCCCCGCTGGTTCCTCCGCGGCGTCATCAGCGGTGAGGCGACCTCCGACCCGGGTGCTGCCGCCAAGGTCGAAGAACTGTTCCGCAGCATCGTCGTCGTGCGCGGCACGACGCCGATGCCGCCCCGCGACCTCATCCCGTTGCAGGTCCCGTCATCGGTGGCGGGTTCTGCGGCGCCCGGTGCCGTGCCAACCGGGACTGGCCCGGCGACTGCGGTATGAACGTGAGCAAGGACGCCCCGCGCGATAAGTCGGCTGACGACGCACCCCCGACCTTTCGGGAGGCCATGGCGGCGGCGGCGTCGCGTTCGGGTCTGGGTCGGGTGACACCGGGGGAGACCCCGACGGGCGGAGCCCTCCTGGCAGCAGTCGGCGGGGTCCGCGGGCTGGTCGAGTCGATCCTTCCGGGACTGGGCTTTCTGGTGGTCTACACGATCACCAAGAATCTGGTGCCGTCGGTCATCGCGCCGCTCGCCGTCGCGCTCGTGTTCATCGTCATCCGGATCGTGACGCGACAGGGGCTGACGACAGCCATCGCCGGAGCGCTGCTTCTCGGGATCTCCGCAGGGCTGGCCCTCTTCACGGGCAATGCGAGCGACAGCTTCGTGCCCGGCTTTTTCATCAACGGCGCGGTGGTGCTGGTCATCCTGATCAGCTTCATCGCACGTCGACCGTTCATCGGGCTGGTCGTTGGGCTGCTGCTCAACGACGACGATTGGCGCAAAGACCCTGCGAAGCTTCGGGTCGCCACCATCGCGTCGATTCTCTGGATCGGCCTTTTCGGTTTGCGTCTTGCCGTCGAGGTGCCGCTCTACCTTGCGGACAATCCGTCGGCACTCGCGGCGACCAAGCTCATCATGGGTGTGCCGCTCTACGCCGCGCTCCTCTGGGTGACCTGGCTTCTGGTTCGCACCGCGTGGCGCGCGCAAGAACAGCCCGATGACGGGCACTAGAATTATCTTGATATCGAGATAGTTTGGTTGGGGCGGGTTTAGGCTTGCCTTGCTGGCATCGTCGCTCAGGGTGCCGAAAAATGAATGCCAGTAGTCGGATGACCAGCACCCGCGCACGAGGAGACGACAGTGTCGAAAGTCAACAGCTTCAACGCGAAGAGCACCCTCACGGTCGGCGGAACCGACTACGAGATCTTTCGGGTCGACACGGTCCCCGGCTTCGAGAAGTTGCCGTTCAGCCTGAAGGTGCTGCTCGAGAACCTGCTGCGCACCGAAGATGGCGCGAACGTCACGAAGTCGCAGATCGAGGCGCTCGGCGCCTGGGAGCCCAGCGCTGAGCCCGACACCGAAATCCAGTTCACACCGGCGCGTGTTGTGATGCAGGACTTCACCGGCGTCCCCTGCATCGTCGACCTCGCCACGATGCGCGAGGCGATGAGCGCCCTCGGCGGCGACCCGACCAAGATCAACCCGCTCGCCCCCGCCGAACTCGTCATCGACCACTCGGTCATCGCTGACCTGTTCGGCAGCGAAAACGCCCTCGAGCGCAACGTCGAGATCGAGTACGAGCGCAACGGCGAGCGCTACCAGTTCTTGCGCTGGGGTCAGACCGCGTTCCAGGACTTCAAGGTCGTTCCGCCCGGAACCGGCATCGTGCACCAGGTCAACATCGAGTACCTGGCGCGCGTGACCTACACCCGCACCGTCGAGGGAGTCTTGCGCGCCTACCCCGACACCCTCGTCGGCACCGACTCGCACACCACGATGGTCAACGGCCTGGGCGTGCTGGGCTGGGGCGTCGGCGGCATCGAGGCGGAAGCTGCGATGCTCGGTCAGCCGGTGTCGATGCTCATTCCGAAGGTCGTCGGATTCAAGCTCGCCGGCACGATTCCGCCCGGGGTGACGGCGACGGATGTCGTGCTCACGATCACCCAGATGCTGCGCAAGCACGGGGTCGTTGGCAAGTTCGTCGAGTTCTACGGAGCTGGCGTCGCCGAGGTGCCGCTGGCTAACCGGGCCACGATCGGCAACATGAGCCCCGAGTTCGGTTCGACCGCAGCCATGTTCCCGATCGATGACGTGACACTCGACTACCTGCGCTTCACCGGTCGCAGCGAAGACCAGGTCGCACTGGTCGAGGCCTACTCGAAGGTGCAGAAGCTCTGGCACGACCCCGCCCTCGAGCCGGTTTTCAGCGAATACCTCGAACTTGACCTGGGCACGGTGGTGCCGTCGATCGCCGGGCCCAAGCGTCCGCAGGATCGCGTCGAGCTGAGCCGTGCCAAAGAGCAGTTCGACCTCGACCTCGCTGACTACGCGACGCAGCCTCTCTCGAAAGTTGATGCTGCCGTCGAAGGATCTTTCCCGGCATCCGACCCCATCGGCTTTACGCCTCAAGACGAGGAGACCGCGCACGAGGTGTCGCACGCGCAGGTGAGCCACGCGCCCGCCAGTGTCTCGAGCCCCGTCGAGGTCACCCTCAAGGACGGCACTCAGTACACGCTCGACCACGGTGCGGTCGCGGTTGCGGCGATCACCTCGTGCACGAACACCTCTAACCCGAGCGTGATGCTCGCGGCAGGCCTCCTTGCCCGTAACGCGGTGGCGAAGGGTCTGAAGTCCAAGCCGTGGGTCAAGACAACGCTCGCGCCCGGATCCAAGGTCGTGACCGACTACTACCTCAAGTCCGGGCTTAACGTCGACCTCGAGGCGCTCGGCTTCTACACGGTTGGTTACGGCTGCACGGTCTGCATCGGCAACACCGGCCCGCTGATCGACGAGGTCACCGCGGCGATCAACCAGAACGACCTCGCAGTCACGGCGGTGCTCTCGGGCAACCGCAACTTCGAGGGCCGCATCAGCCCCGACGTCAAGATGAACTACCTCGCCAGCCCGCCGCTCGTCATCGCCTACGCCCTCGCCGGCTCGATGAACTTCGACTTCGAGAAAGACTCGCTCGGCACGGGAACCGACGGCCAGGAGGTCTACCTCAAAGACATCTGGCCCGATACGGCCGAAGTTCAGCGCACGATCGACTCGTCGATCGACACCGCGATGTTCACCAAGGAATACGGCGAAGTCTTCGACGGCGATGAGCGGTGGCGTTCACTGCCCACCCCCGACTCCGAGGTCTTCGAGTGGGATGCCAAGTCGACCTACGTGCGCAAGCCTCCGTACTTCGACGGCATGACTCTCGAGACCACACCGGTCTCTGACATCGCGGGTGCTCGCGTGCTCGCGAAGCTCGGCGACTCGGTGACCACCGACCACATCTCGCCCGCCGGCAACATCAAGGCCGATAGCCCGGCTGGCAAGTACCTGGTCGATCACGGCGTCGAGCGCAACGACTTCAACTCCTACGGCTCGCGTCGCGGAAACCACGAAGTGATGATCCGCGGCACCTTCGCGAACATCCGTCTCAAGAATCTGCTCCTGTCGGGCGTCGAGGGCGGCTTCACCCGCGACTTCAGCCAGGCAGACGGCCCGCAGGCGTTCATCTACGACGCGAGCGAGAACTACCAGGCTGCCGGCACGCCGTTGGTGATCTTCGCCGGTAAGGAGTACGGCTCAGGGTCGAGCCGCGACTGGGCGGCAAAGGGCACAGCACTGCTCGGCGTGCACGCGGTGATCGCGGAGAGCTTCGAGCGCATCCACCGGTCGAACCTGATCGGGATGGGTGTCATCCCGCTGCAGTTCCCGGCGGGGCAAACCGCCGACAGCCTCGGGCTCGACGGCACCGAGGTCGTGTCGATCTCGGGCATCGAGGCGCTCAACTCCGGATCGACACCCAAGACGGTGCACGTGACAGCCGTCCCGAGCGAGCACTCGGCGCCGGGAAAGTCGACTGTTGAGTTCGACGCGGTTGTGCGCATCGACACCCCCGGTGAGGCGGACTACTACCGCAACGGGGGCATCCTGCAGTACGTGCTGCGCAGCCTGGTTTAGCCAGAATGCGGTCCGCTCAGTTCGCGGGGATGAGCCTTCACGCGAGGGCACGTGGCTGAGCTGGCTTACGGTGTCGAGAAGTCAGCGGCACCCGTGAAAAACGCCGTCGCTGTCGAAGAGTTTCTGGGCCTCGTCGACGTGCTCGCCTTCGGGCGGGATGCGGCGGAGAACGTTGGCGAGATCCGACCGCATCTCGCTCACCTCGGCACTCCGATCGGACCGTTCGACGGCCTCATCGCGGGCCACGCTCGTTCGATCGGACTCACGGTCATGACGCGTAATCGGCGTGAGTTTGACCGCGTCCCGGGTCTGCGAGTCGTGGATTGGGCTGAGCGCGGTCACCGTAAGTCTTGGGTGAATGCGCGTCAAGCCGGAACCGTGCCGCGACCTGAAGCGTAGGCTCAGGATGTGTCATTGCTTGAGGGGATTCGCGGTCCGCGCGATCTCGACCCACTCGGCAAAGAGCAGTTGACGCAGCTCGCGGGGGAGATTCGCAAGTTCCTGGTGACCGAGGTCTCGAAGACCGGTGGGCACCTCGGACCCAATCTCGGAGTCGTCGAACTGACGATGGCGATCCACCGGGTTTTCGACTCGCCACACGACTCGATCGTGTTCGACACCGGCCACCAGAGCTACGTTCACAAGCTGCTGACCGGGCGTCACGACTTCAGTCGACTGCGGATGAAGGGCGGCCTGGCGGGCTACCCGCAGCGGTCGGAAAGCATCCACGACATCGTTGAGAGTTCGCACGCTTCCTCGTCTCTGTCGTGGGCCGATGGCATCTCCCGCGCTTTTGCGATGACTGGCCAAGGTGACAGGCACGTGGTTGCCGTCGTCGGTGACGGCGCGCTCACCGGCGGCATGACCTGGGAAGCACTCAACAACATCAGCGACGACAACTCCCGTCGTCTAGTGATCGTTGTCAACGACAACGGACGTTCGTATGCGCCGACCATCGGCGGGATGGCGCGGTTCCTCAACGATGTGCGAACGCGGCGTTCTTACCGCAAGCTCTACCGCACCAGCCGTCGCGTATTTGATCGCCTTGGCCCGGTCGGGCGGGCGGTCTACCGCGGGACGCGCGGAGCGGCGCACGGCTTCCTCTCCCGTTTCACGAACAACGAAGCGCTCTACTCAAACCTCGACATCAAGTACCTCGGCCCGATTCACGGCCACGACCTCACGGCTCTTGAGGAGGCGTTGCGCCAGGCCAAAGGCTACGAGGCACCGGTGATCGTGCATGTCATCACCGAAAAGGGTCACGGCTACGGCCCGGCGGTCGACGACGCCGCCGACCAATTCCACGCGGTGGGGCAGATCGATCCCGAGACCGGGGAACCGGTGGAGGCGGCGTCCCGGCCCTCGTGGACCAGCGTCTTCGCCGACGAGATCGTCGAGCTCGCCGACAAGAATCCGCGCCTGGTCGGGATCACGGCGGCCATGCTGCGTCCGACCGGGCTCAACCGCTTCGCGGAGAAGTACCCGGAGCGCGTGTTCGACGTCGGCATTGCCGAGCAACATGCCGTCACCAGTGCTGCCGGGATGGCGTTCGGGGGACTGCATCCGGTCGTCGCCCTCTACGCGACGTTTGTGAACCGTGCGTTCGACCAAATGTTGATGGATGTCGCCCTCCATCAGGCGGGCGTCACTTTCGTGCTTGACCGTGCCGGTATCACGGGACCCGACGGTCCCAGTCATCACGGGATCTGGGATCTCGCGATTCTGCAAGTCGTTCCGCACATCCGTATCGCCGCCCCGCGCGACTCGACGCGGCTGCGAGAAGAGTTGGGGGAGGCCGTTGTCGTCGACGACGCTCCCACGGTGCTGCGTTTCTCGAAAGGCACCGTCGGAGCAGAGATCGACGCCCAGCGTCGCACTGCCGACGGCGTCGACGTGTTGCGCGAAGCAGCTCACCGCGACGTGTTGATTGTCACGGTCGGCCCGATGGCCAAACTCGGGCTGCAGGTCGCCGAGCGTCTCGCGGCGCAGGGAATCGGTGCGACCGTTGTCGACCCACGGTGGGTCATCCCGGTGCCCGCTTCCGTCATCGAGATGGCGCGCGACTACCGTCTCGTGATCTCGATTGAGGATGGCATCCGGGTCGGCGGGATCGGCACCCGCATCCGCCAGGAACTACGTGCGGCGGGCGTTGATACCGCGGTGGACGAGTTGGGGCTCCCGGATGAGTTCATCCCGCACGGTGACCGCAACGACATCCTCGACGAGGTGGGACTCTCGGAGCAACGGATCGCGCGCGACGTCGTTTCGCAGGTACTCGGTACCGAAGGCACCAGGATCCCGTTCGCGCGGCCGCTGCCTGCCGAGAGCGTCGACGTGGAGGAACGCGAGCGCTCCTGATCCGAACCGGCTTGACTTCGAGTGCGCTCGAAGTCGTAGCGTGAAGTCATGACGATCCTTGAGACTTCCGTGGAGACGTATTCGATCTCCGATGTCGCGGCGGCGACCGGGGTCGCGACCACGGCGTTGCGGTACTACGAGCAGGCGGGGCTCATGCGGAACCCCGTCGACCGCGCGTCGAGCAGTCATCGCCGGTACACCGAGGCAGACGTTCGTTGGGTGACCTTCGTCACGAAGTTGCGCTCGACCGGGATGCCGATTCGCGACATCCGGCGGTATACAGACCTCGCTCGGCAGGGCGACGGGACGACCGCTGCCCGCCTCCAACTGTTGCGTGCGCATCGCGAGCGCGTGCTCGAACAGCTGGCCGAATCCACCGCCGCCCTTGCGGCCATTGACTTCAAGATCGACTCCTACGAAAGGTTCACAACACGATGAAGCACACCAGACTTGGCACTCTCGAGGTCTCGCGCCTCGGACTCGGAACGATGGGGATGTCGGGCGCCTACACCGGCGCCGGTACCGATGACGCCGAAAGCATCCGCACCATCCATCGCGCTCTCGATCTCGGCATCACCTTCTTCGACACCGCCGAAATCTACGGCCCACTGATCAACGAGACCTTGCTCGGCAGAGCTCTCGGCGACCGCCGCGATGACGTCGTAGTTGCCACCAAGTTCGGGATGCTCACCAACACCTCGCCTCGGGTTCGCGGGTTCGACGGCAGCGCCGCCAACGTGCGTGCCTCGCTTGAAGGATCGCTCACCCGGCTCGGGATGGACCACGTCGACCTCTTGTACCAGCACCGCATGGATCCGACGGTGCCGATTGAGGAGACGGTCGGCGCCCTCGACGAACTCATCACGGAGGGCAAGATCCTGGGCTACGGGTTGTCCGAGGCGTCCGCAGCCACGGTCCGTCGCGCGCACGCGGTGCACCCGGTCACGGCCCTGCAGTACGAGTACTCGCTGTGGACGCGTGAACCCGAGGAGGAGATCATCCCGCTCGCACGAGAACTGGGCATCGGTTTCGTGCCGTACTCGCCGCTCGGGCGCGGGTTCCTCACCGGAGCGATCCGGTCGGTCGAGCAGTTCGACGACACCGACTTCCGTCGCACCAACCCACGATTTGCCCACCTTGAAGCCAACCTGAAGATCGTGGATGCCGTTGAGGCGGTCGCGACCGAGGCGGGCGCAACGCCCGCGCAGGTGGCGTTGGCCTGGATTCTGGCGCAGGGGGAGGGCATCGCGCCGATTCCCGGGACGAAGCGCGTCGACCGGCTGGAGGAGAATGTCGCGGCGGATGCCCTCGTGCTCTCGCCGTCCCAGCTCGCCGCGCTCGACCGGCTCGAAGCCCCCATCGGAGACCGCTACGCGGATATGACGCCGATCCAGCGATGAACTGAGGGTTGTTCACTGTGGGCGCAACGAATACGGCCTGTCGTGTCGGAGGCCTTCGGTAGCGTGAACCGTCGGCAATCGCCGAGACAAGCCACCGGAGGAATCGTGACTGAAGTGACCGCGCCCGTGAGTGTCGGCACCCCGGCTGACCGCCTCAGCCCTCGCGACTCGCAGGCGCTGATCCTGCTGCTGGCCGCGGTCTTCGTGGTGTTCCTCAACGAAACCACGATGAGCGTCGCGATCCCGACGATCATCAAGAGTTTCGGCATCCTCCCGGCGACAGGTCAGTGGCTCACGACGTCGTTTGCGCTCACTCTCGCGGTCGTCATCCCGATTACCGGCTGGCTGCTGCAGCGGCTCAACACGCGTCCCGTGTTCATCACCGCGATGATCCTGTTTGTGATCGGCACCACGATCGCCGCGAACGCGCCGATCTTCGAGGTGCTGGTTCTGGGCCGAGTGGTTCAGGCGAGCGGCACCGCGATCATGATGCCGCTGATGATGACGACGGTGCTCACGATCGTGCCGATGCACCTTCGCGGGCGCATCATGGGCCGCATCTCGATCGTCATGTCGGTCGCGCCGGCGATCGGTCCGGCGCTCGCGGGAATCCTGCTGCAGGCCTTCAACCAGCAGTGGCGCGGCCTCTTCTGGGTGATGTTGCCGATCGCGCTTGCGATGTTGGTGATTGGCATCCTGCGGGTTCCGAACATCTCCGAAACTCGCCGCGTTCCCCTCGACGTGCTCTCGGTCATCCTCTCCGCCGTCGGGTTCAGCGGGCTCGTCTACGGGCTGTCAAGCATCGGCGAGGCAGCCGATGGTGCAGCCCTCGTCGCCCCGTGGATCCCGCTCGTCGTCGGCGCGGCATTCCTGCTGCTCTTCGTGGTCCGCCAACTGAGCCTTCAGCGTCGAGATGCCGCGTTCCTCGACCTCCGCGCCTTCACGGCGCGCACCTTCTCGATCTCGCTCGGCATGCTGGCAATCGGGATGCTGTCCCTCTTTGGCATGGTCATCGTTCTGCCGATCTACCTTCGGTACGCGCTTCATCTCGAGACGTGGGTGATCGGGCTGTCGCTGCTGCCGGGCGGTCTTCTGATGGGTCTGCTGGGGCCCGTCGTTGGACGGTTGTACGACCGCTACGGTCCACGTCCGCTCGTCGTGCCCGGGGCGATCATGGTGAGTCTTGCGTTCTGGGCCCTCGCGATCGGGCTCGGGGCCGACACCCCGCTGTGGTTCGTGATCGCGGCGTACACCGGGTTGAGCCTGGGGCTCGCCTTCCTCTTCACTCCGCTGTTCACGAGCGGCCTCGGGGCGTTGCCGCCGCACCTGTACTCGCACGGTTCCGCGTTGCTCGCAACGATTCAGCAAGTGGCGGGCGCCGCGGGCACGGCGATGTTCGTGGCCTTCCTGGCGATCGGCATGGCGGGTGCGGGCGAGGTTGACGTCACCAAAGCGACGGCCGAACAAATCTCAACCGGCGTACATCTCGCGTTCATGGCGGGCGCCTTCACGACCCTTGCGTTGGTCGCGGTGTCGTTCTTCGTGACGAAGCCAGCCGCGCCCGAAGTCACCGAAGAGTCGCTCGGCGCCCACCACTAGCTGTTCTCACGGCTGGCTCCAGCCGTGGCCATCGAGTTAGGCGACGCCGACGATCCGCGGGTTGTGGAAGGTACTGCCGAAGACTCGCTCGCTCGCCCCGACCCGATCGAGGTAGGGGGTCGCACCACCCATCTGGAACGGCCAGCCGGCACCGAGGATCAGGCAGAGGTCGATGTCTTCTGCCGCCGCCACGACCTTGTCGTCGAGCATCCGGTGGATCTCGTCGGCGAGACCGTCTTCAACCCGCGTGCGGAGTTCCTCGACAGTCAGCGGTGTCGACCCGGGGATTCGGTGCTTCTTCACGATCTCCACGACCTTCGGGTCGATCCCCTTGTTCCTGCCCTTGGCATCCTTCTCGAACAGGTGACCGAACTCCGCGAGTTCGTGCAGCGCGGGGCTCTCGAAGAACCGCTCGGGGAAGGCCGCGTGATGCGTGTCGAGCACATGAGCGCCAACTTTGAGGCCGACCAGTTCAAGGAGCGCGAACGGGTCCATCGGAAGGCCGAACGGCTTGACGGCATCCACAACGGTCTCGAAGGGCGCGCCCTGCTCGACCGCGTGCATTGCCTCGCCCAGCAACTTGGCGAGGATGCGGTTGACGACGAAGCCGGGAGTGTCGGCCGTGATGACGGCGTTCTTGCGCAGCTTCTCGGCCGTGACCATCGCAGTGCTGAGTGCCGCGTCGGTGGTCTTCGCGGTCTTGACGACCTCGATGAGCGGCATCACGGCGACCGGATTGAAGAAGTGGAAGCCGACAACCCGCTCGGGGTTCTTCAGTTTCGCGCCAATCTGCTCGACCGAGAGCGACGACGTGTTGGTCGCCAGAATCGCGTCGGGTGAGATGTACTTCTCGACGTCGGCGAACACCGTTTGCTTGACCCCGAGTTCCTCGAAGACAGCCTCGATCACCCAGTCGCAGTCGGCGAAGTCGGCTTTGTCGGTCGTTCCGGTGACGAGCGCCTTGAGCCGGTTGGACTCGTCCGAGCCGATGCGACCCTTCGCGAGCAGCTCGTCGATCTCGCCCTTGATGCTGGCGACACCCTTGTCGACACGGGCCTGGTCGAGGTCGGTGATGACGACCGGCACCTGAAGGCGACGCACGAAGAGCAGCGCGAATTGGGATGCCATGAGCCCGGCACCGATGACGCCCACCTTGCCGACCGGTCGGGCCAGCGCCTTGTCTGGGGCTCCGGCCGGACGCTTCGCGCGTTTCTGCACGAGGTTGAACGCGTAGATCGACGCGCGGAACTGGTCGCCCGAGATGAGGTCGGCGAGGGCCTCATCTTCGGCCGCAAATCCGGTCTTCTTGTCGGTGTTCTTCGCGGCTTTCAGCAACTCGAGCGCGCGATACGGGCTCTTGGCGATCTTGCCGATCCGGCTCTCGAGAGTCTTCTGTGCGATGCCGATCGCGACATCCCACTTGACCGCGCGTTCCAACTTGCCGGGCTCGTTCTTGCGCTTGACCTTCGTCTTTCCGGTCAGCACCGAGTCGGCCCACTTGAGCGAATCTTCGAGGAAGTTGGCGGGGCCGAACATCGCGTCCGCGATCCCCAGCTCGAAGACTTCGGGTCCCTTGAGCATCCGGTTGTTCTTGAGGGGGTTCGAGATAACAACCTCGAGTGCGTTCTCGATGCCAATCAGGTTCGGCAGCAGCCAGGCGCCACCCCAGCCCGGGATGATCCCGAGGAACACCTCGGGCAGCGCGAAGGCGGGCACCGAAGAGTCGATCGTGCGGTAGTCGGCGTTCAAGCCGATCTCGACACCCCCGCCGAGGGCGAGGCCGTTGTAGAAGACGAAGGACGGAACGCCGAGGTCGCTGAGCTTGCCGAGTACCTCATGCCCGAGTTTCGCCATCTGGAGCCCGGTGTCGCGGTCCGGAAGATCGCCCACCTTCGACAGGTCGGCGCCCGCGGCGAAGATGAACTGCTTGCCGATAATGGCGACGCCGTCGATCTCTTTCTTCGCGGCGCGCGCGGTGAGCTCGTCAAGCACGCCGGAGAGTTCGAGCAGGGTCGCGGGCCCGAGGGTATTCGGGCGGGTGTGGTCACGACCGTTGTCGAGAGTGATCAGGGCAATTCGCGTGCCACTGCCCATCGTGATGTCGCGCACGAACGAGTGCGTCACAACCTCGTCGGGGTCGAGTGCGGCGAGTTTGGCGAACTTCGACGACGCGGTTTCGGTAGCCATTACTTGGCGCCCTTCTTCGAGGATGAGGAGAAGTTCGGGTTTTCCCAGATCATCGACCCACCCTGGCCGAGCCCGACACACATCGCGGTGAGGCCGTAGCGGACCTCCGGGTGCTCCTGGAATTGGCGTGCGAGCTGGATCATCAGGCGAACCCCTGATGCTGCCAGCGGATGTCCGATCGCGACCGCGCCACCCCACGGGTTGACGCGGGGGTCGTCGTCGTCGATGCCGAAGTGGTCGAGCAGTGACAGTACCTGTACCGAGAACGCTTCATTGAGCTCGAACAGCCCGATGTCACCGATCGTCAGCCCGGCCTTGCGCAGCGCCTTCTCGGTTGACGGGATCGGACCGATGCCCATCACTTCGGGTGCGACGCCCGCGAAGGCAAACGACACCAGACGCATCTTCGTGGTGAGACCGAGCTCCTTGGCCGCGTGCGCACTTGCGAGTAGCGAGACCGTTGCACCGTCGGTCAGCGGCGACGAGTTGCCGGCCGAAACGCGACCGTGCGGGCGGAATGGCGTCTTCAGCCCCGCGAGCCCTTCCATCGTCGTCTCAGGGCGCATCCCTTCGTCCTGCGTGGCGAGGCCCCATCCGGCTTCGCTCTTGATCGCGACCGGGATGAGGTCGGGCTGGATCTTGCCCGCCGCGTAGGCGGCCGCGACCTTCTGCTGGCTGCGCATGCCGTACCTGTCGGCGCGCTCTTTGGTCAGAGCCGGGAATCGGTCGTGCAGATTCTCGGCGGTGACACCCATGTTGAGGGCGTCGGGGTTGACCAGCTTCTCGGCAAGGAAGCGCGGGTTGACGTCTGCCCCAAATCCCATCGGATGACGACCCATGTGCTCGACTCCGCCGGCGATGCCGACGTCGTACTGGCCGAAGCCGATCATGCTGCCGATGGAGGCCACACTCGTCATCGCGCCCGCGCACATCCGGTCGATGGCGAAGCCAGGAACGGAGAGCGGGAGACCGGCCAGGATGGCGGCGGTGCGACCGAGGGTCAGACCCTGGTCGCCGGTCTGGGTGGTCGCGGCGATCGCGACGTCATCCACACGGTCCTGGGGGAGGTTCGGGTTGCGCTCAAGCAGCCCGATCATCGCCTTGACGATCAGGTCGTCGGAGCGAGTGTTCCAGTACTGGCCCTTTTCGCCGGCCCGTCCGAACGGGGTGCGAACCCCATCGACGAAAACGACTTCGGATCTCTCGGCCACAATGCCCTCCAGTACGGATTTCGATGAACTCATCCGATCCTAGGCAGGGGCTTTCGCGACGTTGCGTCCTTTGATCATTCCGACGAATCGGGCTCGTGTGGCGTTTCGGGCTCTTGGGGCACATCTACAAAGGCTTCGGCGATCACCTGTGCGGTTGCCGCAACCTGCCAGCGGCGGGCACCGAGCGCGGTGAGGGCCTCGGCGACCGCTTCCGTGGTGATCGGCGAGGGTGGAGCCCAAGCCACGCGGCGCAGACTATCGGGGGTGAGAACGTTCTCGATCGGGATATCGAGTTCTTCGGCGCGGGCGATCACCGCAGCGCGCGCCCTCTTCAGGCGGGCGTCGGCCTCGGGATTCTTGTCGGCCCAGATCCGCGGCGGGGGCACACCGTCACCGGGCGCGCGGGTATTGGGGAGGTCCGCTGTGACGACGCCGCGTTCAATCGCCGCCCACCACCGGTCGAGTTGCGACCGGCTGGCACGTCCGTTGAACTCCTTCATCGCCGCGAGGTCACGCTTGCTCGTCGGCATCACACGAGCCGCAGCGAGGAGAGAGGTATCGGGAACAAGCCGACCGGCGGCGGAGTCGATCTCTCGCGCATAGTCGTCACGGGCCACCCACAGTTCGCGCGCAACCGCGAGATTGCGCGCGTTGCGCAGGGCGTGAATTCCGGCGAGCCGGCGCCACGGGTCGACGCGCGACGGCGTCTCGCGATGCAACACGGCAGCGAACTCCTGCGCGGCGATCTCGTCCTTGCCCGTCTCGTGCAACAGTGCGCCGATCGCGTCGCGCAGGTCGGGAAGCAGTTCGACGTCGAGCGCGGCATAGACGAGCCAACTCTGGGGGAGCGGCCGCGTCGACCAGTCCGCTGCCGAGTGCTCCTTCGCGAGATGGATGCCGAGCAGATCTTCGACGACCGGACCGAGTCCGACGCGGGGGAGCCCAGCAAGGCGTGCCCCGAGTTCGGTGTCGAAGATCGCCTCGGGGTCGAGGCCGACCTCTCGCAGGCAGGCGAGATCTTGGCTCGCCGCGTGCAAGATCCACTCTTCACCGGCCATTACGGCTGCTAGCTCGGTGAAGTCACCGATCGCCGGGGGATCGAACAGGAACGCCCCAGAGCCGCGTCGGTAGACCTGGATCAGATACGCACGCTGCGAATACCGGTAGCCGGACGCTCGCTCGGCATCGACAGCGAACGGACCGTTTCCTAGCGCGAGGAGCTCGACCGCCTCGAGGTACGCCTCGCGGGTGTCGAGGACAACAACAGGCTCGTGCGACGCCGCCGGGCTGTCCGGTGTCGCAGGTGTCGCGGGCAGAGCCGGGGACTGCTCGCTCGAGGCGTCAGCCACGCGCCCCTCGACGGTTCGGCAACAGGCCGACCGCTTCGGCAGTTGGCGGGAGCCCGGCGAGTTGGCACAACAGGTCGCTCCACGCTTCGACGGATGCGCCGATCGCGTCGCCGTCGGGAGTCCACGAGGCGCGCACCTCGAGCTGCGCACCGTCGCTCTGGTGGCTGAGTTCGCCGAATCCGGTAGAGAGAACTTTCGTCGCGGTTCCGGATGCGGCGGTGTAGTGAGCATCGCGTGCTTCGAGCGCGTCTTCAAGCCACGACCAGGCGACTTCTGCGACGAAGGGATCAAGGCCGATGTCGGTTTCGAGCGGCGCCTGTGCGAAGCACACCACGCGGAACGGGCCGCCCCAGGCGTCGGGTTCTTCAGGGTCGTAGAGCAGCACAAAACGGCCGGTGCCGAGAACGGAGTCGATCCCGTGTCGTACCGGACTGACGTCGGCGGCCATCGCGATCGCGTGCGGAGCGAGCCCGGTCGGTGCGGGAATTTCGCCCAGTTGGAGTTCGGGTCGAATCGTTGCTCGCCGGACGGCGGTCAGCGCGCGGCCAAATGGCGCGGGAACGACCGGGTCGGATGCAAGGGTGGCCACGACTGAAGATTAGGGTTTCAACCAGGAAACCGCTGGCGTGCCACGCCGTTCGGCGGCGCCCGGGACGTCGGACCACTGAGGAGGACGGATGCCGTCGCGTACCAAGGTCGCTGTCGGCGGGGTTATCGGAGCCCTCGCGCTCGTCGGTGCTGCGGCCGTAGCGACAGCCGCGCTGAGTGTGATCGTCGCGCGCAAGGTCATCGTTCCGCCGTCACGCCGGGAAGAGGATGTCGCGGTCCGGTCCGTCGATCTCGAGGCCGGTCTCATCGTGCTCGATTCGACTCCCGACTCCCGGCTGCGGGGCGAATACAGCTTCTGGTTCGCCCGTGAAACCGGTCACGCTCGCGTCGGCGAGATCGTCTCGGCCACGGCGACCAGCGTCACTCGCCGGATCGTCGGGGTGGATGTCGGCGACCTGCGCACCGCGAAACGCGGCCGACTCACGGGCTGGTTCTACCTGACCCCGGCCGATCTCGAAGTGCCGTACGACCACGTCGAGATCGCCACTCCGCTAGGTGACGCGCCTGCCTGGCTGGTGCCGGCATCCGATGGTCCTTCGACGCACTGGGCGATTCACGTGCACGGTCGCGCGGTGCGGCGCCCCGAGACGCTCCGTGCCGTGCCGATCTTCAGAGAGGCGGGGTTCACCTCCCTCGTCGTGTCGTATCGCAATGACGGGGAGGCGCCGCGCAGCGACGACTTCCGGTACGCGCTCGGCGACCGAGAATGGCTCGACGTGGATGCGGCGATGCGGTACGCCCTCAGCCACGGAGCCACCGAACTCGTTCTGGTCGGCTGGTCGATGGGCGGGGCCACCGTGCTGCAGGCGCTCACCCGTTCGACCTACAGCGACAAAGTGGTCGGAGTCGTGCTCGAGTCGCCCGTCGTCGATTGGATCGCGGCTCTCGACTTTCAGGTCAAGATGCGCAATCTGCCGGTGTTCGTGCGCTCGTTTGTCATCCTGCTGTACAAGCATCCGTGGGGGCGGCTGTTCACCGGGCTGGCGGAACCACTCGACATCGACCGGCTCGACTTCGTCACCCGGGCGAAAGAGCTCGATCGGCCGGTGCTCATTCTGCACAGCGACGACGACGGGTTCGTGCCGTCGACGGCGTCCCGAGCGCTCGCCCTGGCGCGACCCGACATCGTGACGTTGGAAGCGTTCGACACAGCCCGGCACACCAAGTTGTGGAACTACGACCGCGAGCGGTGGGAAGGCGCCATCCGCAGGTGGATCGCGAAGTTGCCCTCAGCGCAGCGTCGCACAAACTCAGCGTTGCGCGAAAGTTAGCTGACCCGCCAGCGGCCGTAGAGCGATCCGCCTTCGTCGGTCAGTACCTGCACCAGGTCGAGGCTGCGCGAGCCACCGGTCGCCCCGCCGAACAGCGCGGAGGCGTTGCCGAGAAGACGCGGCACCGTCGTCAGACACAGTTCATCGACGAGCCCAGCCGCGAGCAGTTGGCCCGCGAGGCGAGGACCCCCCTCGCAGACGATCTTCGCGAGCCCACGATCCCGCAGTGCCGTGAGCATCACCGCGAGGGGGACCGCCCGATCGCCGTCGAGCGCGAAGTATTCGAACGGCGCGTTGAACGTGGCGCGAGCTCGCTCCTCCACCTTGGCAGGACCGACGACCAGGATGCGGCCGGGCTCGATATCGGCCCGCACGACGGCCCCGGTGAAGTCGCCGGTCGTAGTGAGCACCGTGAGATGCGTGGAGCGCGGCACGAGGCTGCCTTCGGCGCGTAGCGTCGCGGCGCCAATCAGCACTGTGTCGCTCACCAAGCGGATCGCTCCGAGGATGACGCGGTCGGCACCCTCGGTGAGCCCCGCCGACGTGCCCGCGGCATCCGACGTTCCGCCATCGACGCTCGCCACGAGGTTCACGCGGAGTCCGGGCGCGGGGTAGAGCGCAGCGATCAGTTGCCGAGCATCGGGGGAGGAGGTGTCGATCGGGTCGCCTGCAGGCAACAGCGGTCGGATGATCACGCGGCGGTCTTCTCGCGTACCTGGCGTTTCGTGCGACCGAGGAGCGCCGACATCCCGCGGATCCGAAGTGGACTCACGGCCTCGGTCAACCCGAGAGTCAGCGGGTAGTCGTCGGGCACGTCGAGTACTTGCTGCACGGTGAGCCCGGCGAGTCCTTGCACCAGGATCGAGGCGAATCCACGGGTCGTCGGCGCCTCCTTCGGCGCGGTCGCGTGGAGGTGCACGATGCCCCCGCCATCCCCCTCAGAGTCGACGTCGACAAAAATGAAGACCGGCGACTGGCATTCCTCCACCCGTTCCAATAGGTCGGGGTGGTCGGCGTACTTGGGCGGCAGCTCGGGAAGCTCCTGCGAGAACTCGAGCAGCAGTTGCAGTCGCTCGTGCTGCTCGAGCGCGAGGAAATCGTCTCGGATGGTCGCAAGCGCTTCAGGCAGCTCGGGATCACTCACGCTGTCACCCTAACTGGCGCGTCGGCACTACTGGCCTGGGCTCTAGTGCTTGGCCGGGACGGCACCCGGCTCGGCACCCTTAACGATCGGCACGCGCACCGCGCTGCCCCACTCGGTCCACGAGCCGTCGTAGTTGCGCACATTCTCGAAGCCGAGCAGGTGGGTCAGCACGAACCAGGTGTGGCTCGAGCGCTCACCGATGCGGCAGTACGCGACGATCTGGTCGCCATCCTTGAGCCCCGCGCCGTCACGGTAGATCGCGTTCAGCTCGCCGAGGGGCTTGAAGGTGCCGTTGTCGGCGACGGCCTTCGCCCACGGCACGCTCTGCGCGCTCGGGATGTGGCCCGCGCGCAGGGTGCCTTCCTCGGGGTAGGCGGGCGCGGTGGTGCGCTCGCCCGAGTACTCCTCGGGGGAGCGCACGTCGACGAGCGGGTTGCCGAGGTGGGCGAGCACGTCGTCCTTGAAGGCACGCAGTACGTGGTCATCCCGCTCAACGACGGGGTAGTCGCTCGGTGCGGGCTTCGACGTCTCGGTCGTGTACGCACGACCCTCCGCCTCCCACTTGGCACGACCGCCGTCGAGCAGACGCACGTCGTCGTGGCCGAAGAGCGAGAAGACCCAGAGTGCGTACGCGGCCCACCAGTTGTTCTTGTCGCCGTAGATCACGACGGTCGAGTCGCGCGAAATGCCTTTGCTCGACAGCAGCTTCGCAAATCCAGCGCCGTCGAGATAGTCGCGCACGAGGGGGTCGTTGAGGTCGGTGTGCCAGTCAACCTTGACCGCGCCCTCGATGTGACCGGTCTCGTAGAGCAGAACGTCTTCGTCGGACGCGACAACGACGAGTCCCTCGTCGCCGAGGTGTTCGGCGAGCCAGTCGGTGCTCACCAGGCGCTCGGGGTGGGCGTAGGCGCTGAACTCGGGGGAGGCGTCGATCTCGACGGTCATCAGATGCTCCAAGAAGTAGGTAAGTAGAGTTGCGGTGATCCCTTCCAGGGTATGCAGTCGCTCACGGGCCCGCCGATGTGCCGTAAGAGTTCGACACGAACCACCACGAAGGCCCGAGGCGTCATGACTCTCCCCACCGCGTCCCTGCTCGATCGCATGCCGACGATGTCGGGCGACGAACTCGCCGCGTCTCTCGTGCCGCCGCGCCAGTTTGACGACTCGACGCTCGAGAACTATCGCCCCGATCCCGACTACCCGTCGCAGGCCGAAGCCGTCGAGAGGGTGCGGGCGTTCGCTGGAGCGTGGAAGCCGGGCGGGGGTCTGTTTCGCAAGCGCACGCCCGAGACGAAACCCGGTCTGTACCTGGACGGCGGTTTCGGCGTGGGCAAGACTCATCTGCTCGCGGCTCTCTGGAAACTCGCGCCGGGCCGCAAATATTTCGGCACCTTCATCGAATACACCGCGCTGGTCGGCGCCCTCGGCTACGCGTCCGCCGTCAAACTTTTGAGCGGTGCGACCCTGGTTGCGATCGACGAGTTCGAACTCGACGACCCGGGCGACACGATGTTGATGACCCGGTTGCTCGGCGTACTCGCTGAGAGCGGCACGCGCATTGCGGCGACCTCGAACACTCCGCCGAATGCTCTCGGCGAGGGGCGGTTCGCCGCCGTTGACTTTCTGCGCGAGATTCACGCACTCTCGGCCCGATTCGAAATCCTGCGCATCGACGGGCTCGATTACCGGCGCCGCGATTTGGAAGGTCACGCCGCGACGCTCGATGAAGCTGAACTCGAAACGGCGGCCGGGAGCATCCCCGGCACCGTGACGATCGATGACTTCGACGCGGTGTTGCGACACCTCGCCACCGTGCATCCGTCGCGCTACGTGAAGCTTCTCGACGGCCTGTCGGCGGTCGGGTTGCGGGGGGTGCACGTGTTGAACGACCAAACGGATGCGCTGCGCTTCGTTGCAGCCGTCGATCGCCTCTACGACGGCCAGGTACGCGTGCTCGCATCGGGGGTGCCGCTCGACCAGGTTTTCGGCGACGACATGCTCGCGGGTGGCTACCGCAAGAAGTACCTGCGTGCGATTTCGCGCCTCATCGCGCTCACCGCACCGCAGTAGACAGCGACATCACAACAGGTAGACCGTGCAGAGGAATGCCGTCACCGACAGAACCACCGCGTAGGGCAACGCCATCCAGAGCATCTTGAGGTAGCCGAGTCGGATCAGCGGGGCGAGCGCCGAGGTGAGCAAGAAGAGGAACGCTGCCTGCCCATTCGGGGTCGCAATACTCGGGATGTTGGTGCCGGTATTGATCGACACGGCGAGCAGCTCGAACTGATCCTGCGAGATCGTTCCCGCCGCAAAGGCTTTCTCGACCTCATTGATGTACACCGTTGCAACGAAGACGTTGTCGCTCACTGCCGAGAGCACCCCCGAAGCGACGAAGGTCATCGACAATTGCTGGCGGCCCTGCTGAGCGAGCACGGTATCGATGATCGGGGTGAACAGTCCCTGCTCGTGGATGACGGCGACAACAGCGAAGAACACCACCAGCAGTGCGGTGAACGGCATCGCCTCATGGAAGGCCTTGCCGAGGGAGTGTTCGTGCACGACACCGTTGAATGCCGTCGCGAGCACGATGACCGCGAGGCCGATCAGGCCGACGTCGGCGACGTGCAGGGCCAGGCCGGCGACCAGTGCAACCGCGGTCAGCGCTTGAATGACGAGTCGCGCGCGCGTCCGCGGATCCCGGTCGGCCGTTTCCTTGGCATCCCACTTCTCCATGACCTCGCGCACCGAGTCGGGGAGGCGCGCACCGTAGCCGAACCAACGCGTGCGTTCGAGGAGGGCGCAGAGCCCGAGCCCGACGACCAACACCGGAATTGATACCGGCGCCACGTGGATGAAAAAGTCTGCGAACCCCCACCCGACGGTCTCGCCGATCAGGAGGTTTTGCGGTTCGCCCACCAGTGTCGCGACACCGCCCAGAGCGGTGCCGACCATCGCGTGCATCATCAGACTGCGCAGGAATGAACGGAAGACCGCGAGATCGTCGGCGTGCTTCGGGTGCACCATCCCGTCGTCGTCGTGCTCGTGGTCGTCGTCGAACCCACGCCCCGAGACGAACCGGTGGTACACGGTATAGAGGCCCGTGGCGACGGCGATCACCACGGCCGCAACGGTGAGCGCGTCGAGGAATGCTGACAACACGGCGGACAGTGCCGCAAAGGTCAGAGCCAGCAGCACCTTCGAGCGGATGCCGACCAAGAGCTTTGTGAACAGCAAGAGCAGCAGTTCGCGCATGAAGTAGATGCCCGCAACCATGAACATCAGCAGCAGGATGACCGCGAAGTTCGACTTGGACTCGTCGAAGACCTCGGCCGGGGACGCCATCCCGATCGCGATCGCTTCAATCGCCAGGAGTCCGCCGGGCTGAAGCGGGTAGCACCTCAGCGCCATCATCAGAGTGAAGATGAACTCTGCGACGAGCAGCCACCCGCCGATGAACGGGTTGACCCCGAGAAAAACGATCGGATTGACGACCAGGAAGGCCACGATCGCGACCTTGTACCAGCGTGGTGCGTCGCCCAAGAAGTTGTGGGCAAGGGCGCGGGTTACGGTCTGCAGCAATTGGTCTCCGATCGACGACGACGCGTCAGCATCGGCCGACCAGACTTCCCGGCGCTCCCTGGTTACAGGGTATCCGAGCCGCGGGAGCGCAAAAATCCTGCAATTCCCGACGATCTGGTGCGTTTCGCGGGCGATTTCGCAGAAAACCGGGTGCCGCGCGAAACAGGAAGTTTACAAAGCAGGGGCGTGTGTAACGCTTCCGAAACATTTACGCGGTCCCTCGGTAATGTGCCGACGCCAGACTGGCCGCGTACCTGAGGTAGCTAGTTCCCTCACCCGAGCGCAACGGTCCAACGGTGCAACTTCTGCAAACGCTAGAGAGGTAGCTAATGATTCTGGATCAAGGCAACACCGGCTACATGCTGCTGAGTGCCGCGCTCGTTCTTCTCATGACCCCCGGTCTCGCCTTCTTCTACGGCGGCCTGGTCAAGGCGAAGAGCGTCATCAGCATGATGATGATGAGCTTCGGCGCAATCGGCCTGATCGCCGTCCTGTGGGTGATTTACGGATACGCCATTGCCTTCAGCAACGGCGGCGCGACCTTCGCCGATGGCACGAACAGCTACTTCGGGCTGGATGGCTTCTTCGGCATCGACATCAGCCAGATCAACCTGTCGAACGGCTATGACCAAGCGGTCGGCGCTGTAACCGACCCGGGCGACGGCACCGCGGTCTACGGCGGTCTGTCGAACCTGGCGTTCGCAGCCTTCCAGGCGACCTTCGCGATCATCACTGTCGCTCTGGTTTCTGGCTCGATCGCCGACCGCGCCAAGTTCGGCGCATGGATGGTCTTTGCCGGCATCTGGGCAACGGTCGTGTACTTCCCGGTCGCGTCGTGGGTGTTCAACTTCACCCTCGGTGACAACCCCAATGCAGCGGACTTCTCGGCAGCTAACTTCTCCGATGGAGGGTGGGCGACGTTCGGACTGCAGAACATCTTCGGGGTCGGCACGCTCGACTTCGCGGGTGGTACCGCGGTTCACATCAACGCGGGTGCTGCGGCTCTCGCGCTCGCCCTCGTGCTGGGCAAGCGTGTCGGCTTCGCCAAGGGCGCTGCTGTTCCTCACAACCCGCCGTTCGTTCTGCTCGGTGCCGGTCTGCTGTGGTTCGGCTGGTTCGGCTTCAACGCGGGCTCTGAGCTCGCGGCTGACGGATTCGCGTCGATCGCCTTCATCAACACCCTCGTCGCTCCGGCTGCTGCTCTGCTCGGCTGGATCATCGTGGAGAAGATCAAGGACGGCAAGTCGACCTCCATCGGTGCAGCCTCGGGTGCCGTCGCTGGACTCGTTGCGATCACCCCTGCGTGTGCATTCCTGCACCCGCTCTGGGCGATCGTGCTCGGCCTGCTCGCCGGTGCGGTCTGCGCCATCGCGATCGAGCTGAAGTTCAAGCTCGGCTTCGATGACTCGCTCGACGTGGTGGGCATCCACCTCATCGGTGGTCTCATCGGCACCCTGTACTTGGGCTTCCTCGCTCAGGGTTCGGGCCTCGTCTTCAGCGGCTCGTTCTCGCAGCTCGCTGTGCAGGCCATCACGGCGTTCACGGTCTTGATCTACTCCTTCGTGCTCGCCTTCGTGATCGGGTTCATCATCGAAAAGACGATGGGCTTCCGCATCAAGAACGAAGACGAGGTCGCCGGTGTCGACCTGGTCGTTCACGGCGAGGACGCCTACGTCCTCGACGCCAAGTAAGACCAGTTAGTTACTGCGGACATGTCCGCGCGGGGCGCCGTCTCTTCGGAGGCGGCGCCCCGTACATTTGCGACATGACCGTCCTTCTGGTGGCGATCTCCTTCGCCGCAGGAGGCTTCGCGACGTTGGCGATCTTCCAGCTCGTGCGACGGCTCATCGACGGACGGATGGTGTGGCCGGCAATCGCGGCCGCCATCCTGACCACCGCTGTGACGACTCTGCTCGGAATGCTGACCGGCGCCGCCCGTTTGGACTACCTGCTCGGCATCTCGGCATTCACTCTGCCGGTACTTGTATTGCTGGAGTCCGCCGCGATCGCGTCGGGCGCGAATCGCGTGGCACGGTGGGTGTTGATGCTCACCTGGGGCCTCATCGTCTTTCCGGTGGCGGCCGTTCTGCCTCTTGTTCTCACTAACCCGTGCCGGCTCAGCGGATGCGGGTTTACCGACTTCGGGGGAGCTCTCCCGCTCTTCGTCTCAGCCAGTGCCTACGTGCTGCTCGCCTGGTCACCGGGCGTCGGCCGGACGCAACCACAGATCGGCGGACCGGCGGCTCTCGTGGCTGCTCTCGGCTTTTGGGTGGCGTTCGCGGTCTGGCTCTCCAGCCTCGAAGCGGCTGTGGATGTCTACATCCCGCGTATCCTCCTGGCCGGGGCGGTGGGGCCGCTCGCGGGAGCCGTCGGCTGGTTGCTCGTGGATCGGTTGAAGGCCGTTGGCCGCGCCGTGCCGCGCTCGCTGGGGTTCGGCTTCTTCGCGGGGATCGCGGCGACGATATCTGGGGCGGTTACCGTCTCGTTCCCGTGGTCGCTGCTCGTGGGCGCCCTGGCCGGAGTCTTTGGAGCGCTGATCCACTCGGCGCGGGTGGTCTCTCGCGCCGGAGTCGCCACCCGATGGGGGCTCACCCTGCTCGTCGCTGCAGCCATAGGATTCCTCGCCCCACCGATCGCGGGTGACACCGTGGGCGTTCTGTTCAGCGCGCAGGTCGGCGTGCTGAACACTCCTCTCCTGGCGTTCCTCGGGGTCGCGGTCGGATCTGTGATCGTCTCGGCGCCCGCCTGGGTGCTGCTGAGGCGTCATCAGTCGGAGCCAACTCTCGTCGTCGCGGTGCAGCCTCAGCCCGACCCGACCTGATGACGATCGAACCGATCACCCGCAACGCGCCACCCCTGCCGGGTCGCACGATCGCGAGTCAGCGCTGGAGCGATCTGACCTTCCTGCACTGGCGAGTCGAGCCCGATCGCGTGGCACCGCTTCTTCCGCCCGGCGTGCGCCCCGACGTGCACGACGGAGCGACCTGGGTGGGACTCATCCCGTTCCTGCTCGATCGGGCGACGCTGCTGGGCAGTCCGCCGGTGCCGTACTTCGGGTCGTTCGTCGAAATCAACGTGCGGCTATACGGCGTCGACGCCGACGGGCGGCGCGGGGTGATCTTCCGCTCCCTGGAGGCATCCCGACTCGCGGCGGTCGTCGCCGCACGCGCCACTTTCGGGTTGCCCTACTTCTGGGCCGCCACCGGGATGTCGCATGACGGCGATCTCGTGAGCTACCGATCCAAGCGACACGGTGGGGGGCCAACCAGTCTCGTTGTCGCGAAGCCTGGGGACGTGATCGAAGCAGATCCGCTCGCCGACTTCCTCACCGCTCGCTGGGGGATGTTCGTCGCCCGAGGCGGCCGCACACGTTTTCTGCGCAACGAGCATGCGCCGTGGACCTTACACGCGGCGCACCTCGTCGACCTTGACGACCAGCTCGTGACGGCTGCGGGACTGCCCGGCGTGACCGATCGTGCGCCGGATTCGGTGCTGTTCTCGCCCGGGGTCACGACGAGATTCGCTGCTCCTGTCCGAGGCGGGGGATAGCCTGCCGCGATGACGCACCACGACGGGTTCGCGAGCGCTTCCGCCTATCGCGAGAGCGTCAGGTTGGCCGGGCTGCGTTCACGTGCCGTTCCGGGTCCGCGTAGAGCGTCGGGGGATGCCGAGAACTGGCGACGGGGCGCCATCGGTGAGCGGCTCGTCGGGCGCGCACTCGAGGATCTCATCGTTGACGGAGTGCGCGTCGTGCACGACCGGCGCATTCCGGGGTCGCTGGCGAACATCGACCACATCGCCATCGCGGCGACCGGCGTCTACGTGGTCGACGCGAAAAGTCACGTCGGGCGTCCGCGGGTCGACATCCTGAGTGCAACGGAACGCCGTCTCTACCTCGGGCGCGAGGATGCCACCGATCTGGTGCGCGGGATCCAGCGTCAGGTTCGGGTCGTGTCTCAGGTGGTGGGCGAATCGTCCGTGCCGGTGCGCGGCATCCTGTGTTTCTCCGGAGCCGACTGGGACCTCGTTAACGGCTACCTGGTCGACGGAGTCGGGGTGACTTCCCTGGACGGTCTTGCCGACCTGCTGCGGCTGCCGGGGCCACTGAGTGCCGCCGAGATCGAGGGGCTCCACGGTCGGCTGGGCAGCTCTCTCGACCCTGCTTGATGAGGATGTGGTGGGCGATACCGGACTCGAACCGATGACCTCTTCCGTGTGAAGGAAGCGCGCTACCAACTGCGCCAATCGCCCGCGGCCTCCATCCTGCCACACAGGCTCAGTAGGCTGGCGCAATGTCCGAAGCGCCCCCTGCGACCTCAGTTCCGCCGCAATTTGCGCCTGGTCAGCCAGCGTTTGCGGTTCCTATTCCGCGCGACCCGGTGCCGGTAGTGAGCATCGTTGCGGCGTTACTCGGCGCATTGCTCGTGCTGCTGTATTTCATCGTGAAGCTCACCGGGGGAGCGGTCCAGGCTGACCCCACGGCGTACGACCCCGGGAGTTCCAGCTACACGATCGCAACCGCGCTGGGGATCCTCGGACTTCTCGCGATCGTTCCCGCGGCGGTCGTCGTCGTGTTCGCTCACCTCGGTGCCCGTCGTCGCGCCGACGGCTCCTCTCGAGGGCGGCTCCTTGCCGCTGCCGCACTCGCGGTTGGCTACCTGCTCGTGCTGATGTGGGGCAACCGACTGCTCGTCACCCTCGTGATCGGGTCGACGTCCGGGATTTCTCGACCTTCGTGCAGAACAATTTCTGGTGGGCGTAACACGCGGGTCGCGGTTTGGCCGCACTCAGGGCATCGGCTAGAGTCGAACCCGCACGCGCAAGCGGGCAAAATGCGGATGTGGCGCAGTGGTAGCGCATCACCTTGCCAAGGTGAGGGTCGCGAGTTCGAATCTCGTCATCCGCTCGAGTGAAAGTCTCACGGTGCACCTCCGGGTCGCCGCACACATGGTGGCGTGGCCGAGAGGCGAGGCAGCGGCCTGCAAAGCCGTCCACACGGGTTCGAATCCCGTCGCCACCTCACTCACCGAAAGCCGGCAGCCAGCCGGAGACGGGCGATTGGCGCAGCGGTAGCGCGCTTCCCTGACACGGAAGAGGTCACTGGTTCGATCCCAGTATCGCCCACCAAGAGCAGCCCCGGGATTCCGGGGCTTTTCGCATTTCCGAGACCCGCGAGGCGCGGCTCTATCTTGCCCAGAAGTGCCCAGGCGGAGCGCCTCAACAATCTTCGCGGAGCCCACTCAATGATCGCCCGCCGCACCTCATCGCGGAGGGCGGCGCTGCGGGCTCGGTCGGTCGCCCGATTGGCTTGCGCGAGGCTGACGATTGCCACGACGAGAGCGATCGCGGCAATCGCGCGGGAGAGGGGGTCTATCTGCACGACCGACATGCGGTGGGTAGCGGCCCGGCAAGAGCCGGAGTCAGCGGAGGAAGCCGCCGTCGCTGTTCAGCAGTTGCCCGGTGATCCATGCACCCTCATCGGACAGCAAGAATCGCACCAAGTTGGCCGTGTCCCGCGGAGTGCCAAGTCGACCTAGTGGCTGACGGGACAAGAGCGAAGCTCGATCGTTCTCGTTCATCCATCCGGTGTCGATCGGGCCCGGATTGATGAGGTTGGCAGTAATTCCCCGCGTGCCCAGCTCTCCGGCCGCGGCCAGAACTATGCGGTCCAGCGCTCCCTTGCTGGCACCGTAAGGGAGATTGAAGACAACGTCGTCGCTCGTTAGCGCGACGATGCGTCCGGCCACCGGCCTGAGCTCGGCGAAGGCACGGATAAGCAGCCAGGCCGCACGAGCATTCACAGCGAAGTGTCTGTCGAAGCTCTCCAGGGTGGTGTCCATGATTGAGGAATCCGCGCTGTGGGAGTGCGAGATTACGAGCGCGTCTAGCCCGCCGAGCTCCTCCGCCGCCCGAACGACGACTTGTGCTGGTACCTGAGGATCGGCCAGATCTGCTTCGATTCTGACGACAGTCGCTCCGGCAGCAGTCAGGTTTGATTTCAACTCATCGATGTCGCCGAGGCTCCCGCCGTAAGCAGCTTCACGGTCATAGGGAGTCCACGTGGTGAGAGCAAGGTTCCATCCGTCGTTGGCTAGGGTCAGCCCAATGCCGTGAGCGATGCTGGTTGCGCGGCCCGCCCCTGTAAGCAATACCGCTTTCCGCCGAGTCACGCGTCAAGCCTATCTACGGCTGCTGATCGCGAATCGTTTGCGCAGCGCGCGGCTGGCGGCCGCGCTTAGAGTGCTGTCGTGGCTGACGAGGAAGCGCCCACCGGCGATGTCGATGAACTCGACATGCTGCGCCGAGTCGCGTACTCGCGCTCGGGGACCGAAAACGATCGTCGGCGTCTCGCCGAGTTGGAAGACGTTCACCGAGTCTCGGCCGAGCTCCCCACCACGGCGCCCGGGCCTGTTGAAGCATTCGGTGCCGAGGTCGAATCCGACGAGAACCCGCCGCACGCGGCGACTGAACCTCCGCGCCGATTGATCACCCCACGTCACCTGGTCGCCGCCGCAGTCGCGGGGCTCGCCGTCGGCGCGGTCGTGACTGCAGGTATTTCCATGCAGACGGCTCAGCCCGGAGCGGGCGCCTCCCCGACACCGGATGAGGTCACGTCCCTCGCGATCTTCGACCGGGATGCGGCGGCTGCCGACGATCCCGCCAACCTCCTCATCCCGCTCGACCACGTGTTGCCCGGCGGAACCGAGGACGCCCAATTGCGGTGGCTCGGCGCGGTCGACGGCAGCACGGTGTACGCCGCGCGCGGCACCCTGAACGGTGAGACGACAGTGTGTTTGATCGTGCAGCAGCTGACAGAGTCGGGGGCGAGCTGTGCCGAGGCGGGTGACTTCGCCATCCGCGGGGTTCGCCTGGCTACTTTCGGCCTCGACTTTCGCTGGGGGCCACAGGGCACCGAGATGTGGTTCGTCGAGGACCCAGCGGCCGCCCCCACATCCCCGCCGGCGCCGAATCCGGCGAATTACCTTTCCGGCGACCGCACGATGGGGCCGTGACCACGATCGATCCTGAGGAAGTCACGCGCCTCCGGCTGCGCGCGTATTCCCGCGGAGGAACGGATGCCGACCGCCTCCGCCTCGCTGAACTCGAGTCGGCGCCCGCGGTAAATCAGGTCGACGAGATTCCTCCGGGGAACGAGCCGAGCGATGAGAACGCCCCGGATCCGCAGGAGACCCGGGCCGCGCCAGCATCCACTCGACGTCGGCGGGTCGCAATCGCGGCGGTAGCGGGCGTGATCGTCGGTGCGTCGGGTGTCGCGCTCGGCACGACGCTCATGCCATTGACCGCGCCGATACTGCCGACCGAATCCCCGACACCCGTCCCGGTGCGGGTGGTCTCATCCGACGACCTGCCGTCGCTGAGTGTGTTCGAACGTGAGGCGACCGCGCACGACGATCTCGGCGGAGGCTTCAGCGTCACCGACTGGTTCGACGACCGCCTCACCGACATCGACGTGCGGTGGATCGGCTCCGACGAGACCGCGACGGTTTACGCGGTACGGGGGATGGATGACGGCGTCCCTCAGGTGTGCGTGATCGTGATGCGAACTCTCGAAGGCACGTCACGTTGCGTTCCGGAGACTCGGTTCCTTGCCGATGGCGTCGAGTTCTCGGGAATGGGTCTCCAGGTGCGCTGGGGTCCGACCGGCACCGGGCTCTGGGTGCGCGTTTCCTAAGGCGCGCCGCGCGGCCCCTAGGCGGGGTCTTGCCGACCGATCCCGTGGGGTACACGATGGACCTATGGCACGGGGGGTGCCCTCAGCGCAGAGCGTCGCTTTTGCGGAGCTGCTGCTCAACTCGGGGCTTATTACGCGGGAACAACTCGAGTTCGCGCGCGCCGCGAAAGCGCGCACCGGGTCGCACATCGACGAGGTGCTGATCAGCCTCGGGATGATCTCAACCGACGAACTGCGCAGCGTGATGGCCCGCGCCTGGGGTCTCCCGGTCGTCGACCTGACCACGACAAGTCGCGACGACCAGCTGATCCATCGCTGGTCGGGCCAGCAGATGCTCGCCGAGAACTGGATGCCGTTGCGGCGCGACTCCGATGGCGTCATCCGGGTTGCCACAGCGCGGGTGCCCGATGAAGCCCGCCGCGCCCATATTGAGTCCGTGATCGGTGCTCCCGCGCGTTTCGTGGTGGCGACCTCCTGGGACATCCGCAATCTGCTCCTCACGGTCTTCCACAAGGCGATTGCCGACGAAGCCGCCAACGAGCTGTTTCGGCAAAACCCGAAGCTGTCGGCTCGGCAGGTGTTCTCACGCGGACAAAAGATCGGCTTCATCCTGATCGCGCTCGTTGGTGTCGTCTCACTCGTCATCTGGCCCGTGGCGACGGTCATCACCGTTCTCACGATCGTGAGCGTCGCTTTCCTGGCGAGCACGATTTTCAAGTTCTTGATCGCGATGCGCGGAGCCAGGTACGACGTCGTTGAACGGGTATCCCGTGAGCAGGTCGATGCGCTTCGGGATGTCGACCTCCCGAAGTACACAGTGTTGGTGCCCGTCTTCCGCGAGGCCAACATCGTGCCTCAGTTGGTCAGCAATCTGGGCAACATCGACTACCCGGCCGACAAACTCGAGGTGCTCGTGCTCATCGAGGAAGAGGATCACCTAACGCGCGAGGCCTATCTGGGGTCGAATCCGCCGCCGCATTTCCATCTCGTGACCATCCCGAAGGGCACACCGCAAACCAAGCCGCGCGCGTGCAATGTCGGGCTGTTCTTGGCGTCCGGCGAGTTTCTGGTGATCTACGACGCCGAAGATGCACCGGATGCCGACCAACTCAAGAAGTGCATCGTCGCGTTCCGCAGGGGCGGCGCGAAGACCGTGTGCGTGCAGGCGGCGCTCAACTTTTTCAACGCCGACGAGAACGTGCTCACCCGCATGTTCACGCTCGAATACAACTATTGGTTCGACTACATGCTTGCCGGGCTCGACGCGGCCGATCTGCCGATCCCGCTGGGCGGCACGAGCAATCACTTCCGCACGCAGGCGCTGATCGAACTGGGCGGCTGGGACCCCTACAACGTGACTGAGGATGCCGATCTCGGCATCCGTGCCAGCGCGATGGGCTTCAGGGTCGGGGTCATCAACTCCACGACGATGGAGGAAGCCAATACGTCGATTCCGAACTTCATTCGCCAACGCAGTCGCTGGATCAAGGGCTACATGCAGACGTCGTTGGTGCACGCCCGCCGGCCGCTCGCACTCATCCGAGAAGTGGGTCTTCGTCGATTCCTGAGCTTCGTGCTGCTCATCGCGGGCACGCCGGTCACCTTCCTTGCGGTGATCCCGCTCTACGTGGTCACAGCCTTCACGATCTTCATCCCGACCCAGTGGCTGGAGCCGTTCTTTCCGGTCTGGCTGCTGTGGATCACACTTCTGAACTTTGTGATCGGCAGTTCCGTCATGGTCTACCTGTCGATGATGGGACCGTACAAGCGGGGAACATTCGACCTGATCCTGTGGTCGCTGCTCAACCCCGTGTACTGGATTCTGCACTCCCTCGCCTCGTACAAAGCGCTCTGGCAACTGCTGTTCAATCCGCACTACTGGGAGAAGACCGAGCACGGCCTCACCCACCAGACACGCGACCATGCCGAACAGCCGCCGGGGGTGGTGGCGTCATGAGTTTGACCAACCACGCGCTGCCCGAAACCCCCGCGCGTCCCGTGCGCCGCACCTCCCGGCGGGCCTCGCGCACGCGACTCGACGCCTTCCCGCGCGATCCGTTCGTGCGGTGGGCGCTGCGCCTCGCCCTCGCGGTGCCGTACCTCCTGATCGCGTGGATCGGAAACGCCACAACGGCGGCTCAGAGCCTCAACACCCCGAATCAGCAACTGCTCGATCACATTGCGACCATCCCGTGGGATCGGGCAGACCCCGACTGGATCAGCCAAATCTCGCCGCCGATTTCGACCCTGCTCGCCACCATCATCCCGGGTGGCCGCGCTGGCCTCGCGGTTGCCGGAGCGCTCGTGGCGGGCATCTTCTTGCAGAAGCTGATCGAGATCATGGTGCAGCGCCGCTTCCCTCGGCCCACGACCGTCATTTTGACGCTCGCGGTCGGCGCCAATCCGCTGTTCGCGTACACGGCGGTTGAGAACTTTGCCGCATTCATGGGCTTGGCATTGTTTGGCATTGCCGCATCCGACGTGGTGCGGTTTGTGGCGTGGCGCAATACTCGGTCAGGTTTCCGCGCGGGCATGCTGCTGATGCTGGCCACCCTCACTGACCTGAGCGGGATCGTCTATGTCATCACTGCGGCACTCGCCACACCGTTCGTTCGGCTTGCCCGGTCGGATCAGAAGGGCGCTCGATGGGCGAACGTTCTGGTCATCGTCTATCCCACTGTTGCCGCAGTGGGCGCGATTTTGGCGCTCAATTGGATATTCACCGGCACCGTTCTCAATCCGCTCAGCCGAGGGATCCTCGTGGGCACGTCTAATCGTTTCGCCCATCTGGGCGACGTCCTTCTCAGTTTCAACGGCCTCCTGCTCGTTGCACCGGTGGTGAGCGCCTGGCTGATTGCGCTGATCGTGCGTCGGCGCGCGGCGATCGTCGTTTCGACGCTCGTTTTCATCGCCGTGCTCGGGTCGTATGTGCTCGGGTTGATCCCTTCCGGGTCTGCCGGAAACACCTTCATCCTGATGACGGTGATGATCATCGCCCTGATCCCGACCGCAAAAGAGAAGTTGCCCGCGGCACTGGTCGACATCGTGGCTGGTCTGCAGATCGTGATCGCGTGGGTCACAGCCTTCAATCGCGAGATCGTGATTTCGTGGATGCACACGCTGACTCAGGTGTTCGGCGGAATCGGTAGCTGAGGGCAGCCCGTGGCGTTGAGGTCGCGCCACTATCGTTGAACGGTGAGTGAGCAGACCGGGTTCGACCTCTTTCCCGACCGCTCCGTCGTCGCGATCCGCGTCAACGGAGACCTGAAGGACAAGGCGAGCCTCGTCACGACAACGGATGTCGTGGAGTCCGTCGCCATCGACTCGCCTGACGGCCTCAACATCCTGCGGCATTCGACCGCACACGTGATGGCGCAAGCCGTGCAAAAGATCAACCCCGACGCGAAGCTCGGCATCGGCCCGCCGATCACCGACGGCTTCTACTACGACTTCGATGTCGCGACCCCCTTTACTCCCGACGACCTCGTCGCGATCGAGAAGGAGATGGACCGCATCATCCGGTCGGGCCAACGTTTTCAACGGCGGGTCGTCACCGAAGCTGAGGCGCGCGCCGAACTTGCGGGGGAGCCGTACAAGATCGAGCTGATCGGCCTCAAGGGTCACGTCGGCCACGGCCAGGGATCGGGCGACGACAGCGAATCAGTCGAGGTCGGTGGCGCCGAACTGACCATCTACGACAACGTCGACCGCGAGGGCGTGACGGTCTGGAAAGACCTGTGCCGCGGCCCGCACGTCTCCAACACCGGCGCGCTCGGCGTTCACAAACTGCAGCGGATCGCGGCCGCCTACTGGCGCGGGTCGGAGAAGAACCCGCAGCTGCAGCGCATCTACGGCACGGCGTGGCCCGACAAGGGAGCGCTCAGGGACTACCTCGAGCGCCTCGAGGAAGCCGCGAAGCGCGATCACCGCAAACTCGGCAAAGAGCTCGACCTGTTCTCGTTCCCCGAAGAGATCGGCTCGGGGCTGTCGGTCTGGCATCCGCGTGGGGGCGTCATCCGTCAAGAGATGGAGCAGCATGCCCGTACGCGCCACATCGCCGCGGGCTACACCTACGTCTACACCCCGCACATCAGCAAGCAGGATCTGTTCCTCACCTCGAATCACCTGGTGACGTACAAGGAGGGCATGTTCCCGCCGATCCGCATGGATGAGGAGGTGGATGCCGAGGGCAACGTCACCAAACAGGGCGTCGACTACTACCTCAAGCCGATGAACTGCCCGATGCACATCCTGATCTACAAGGAGCGCGCGCGCAGTTACCGCGACCTTCCGATGCGGCTGGCCGAGAACGGCACGGTCTACCGCAACGAGCTCTCCGGCGCGCTGCACGGACTCACCCGGGTGCGCGGTTTCACGCAGGACGACTCGCACCTTTTCGTCACCCCCGACCAGCTTGAGGCCGAGACCACCAAGGTCCTGGACTTCGTCATTTCGATGCTGCGCGACTTCGGCCTCGACGACTTTGAACTTGAACTCTCGATGCGTGACGACGAGAAGTCGAAGTGGATCGGCTCCGACGAGTTCTGGGAATACTCGACCGATGCGCTGCGCCAGGTCGCGAAGGCGTCGGGGCTGAAGTACACCGAGGTTCCCGGCGAGGCGGCCTTCTACGGCCCCAAGATCGACCTCAAGACTCGGGATGCCATCGGCCGCGTCTGGCAGCTCTCGACCGTTCAGGTGGATGTCAACCTGCCTGAGCGCTTCGAGCTGGAGTTCACCGACAAGGACGGCACGAAGAAGCGGCCGATCATGATCCACCGGGCACTGTTCGGGTCAATCGAGAGATTCTTCGCCATCTTGCTCGAGCACTACGCCGGCTCGTTCCCGGTGTGGCTGTCGCCGGTTCAGGTGGTCGGCATCCCGGTTGCCGAGGAGTACGCCGACTACCTCGGCGAGATCCTCGACCGGTTGAAGATCGAGGGCGTGCGGGGCGAACTCGACGACTCCGACGAGCGGATGCAGAAGAAGATCCGCAACCACACTCTGATGAAGGTCCCGTTCCAGCTGATTGCGGGGGAGAAGGACCGGGATGCCGGCACCGTCTCGTTCCGGTTCCGGGACGGGACCCAAGACAACGGGGTCGCGATCGACGAAGCCGTGCGTCGCATCCATGAGGCCATCGACACGCACGCGCAGGTCTGACGTGCCTGAAGTTCACCCGGACGCCGTGCCGTCGGACGCTGTGCCCGCCGACTACGACGGCACGGTCTATCGCGACGCCGAGCCGTCGTCGAACTTCGCCGGCATCCCCGACGGTTTTCAGCGACTGTGGACTCCACACCGCATCGCCTACATCGAGAAGGGGCAGCCAGCACCGGGGGACGAATGCGTCTTCTGCACGGCGCCGACCCTGAGCGATGAGCAGGCGCTGATCGTGTATCGAGGCGTGAGCGCGTACGTCATCCTGAACCTGTATCCGTACAACAGCGGCCACCTCCTGGTCGTGCCCTACCGTCACGTTGCGACGTATGACGAGGCGACCCCCGAGGAGGTCGCCGAGATCGGTAGCCTCACTCAGGCGGCCATGCGTGTGCTGACGGCGACCTCGCATTGCGATGGGTTCAACATCGGAATGAATCAGGGAGCGATCGCTGGCGCGGGCATCGCCGCGCATCTGCACCAGCACCTGGTACCGCGGTGGGCGACCGACGCAAACTTCTTCCCGATCATCGCGCACACCAAGGCATTGCCGCGGCTGTTGGGTGAGGTGCGGGATGAGCTCGCGGCCGCCTGGCCTGCAGCCACGCTGTGACCGGTGGCACCGGATGCCTCTCCGAGAACGAACGTAGAATCGACGGTTATGAGTACGACTGAGACTTCCCCGGCTGTTGCCGGCTCTGCTGGCCAAGAACTGGGAACGAGTCGCGTCAAGCGCGGACTCGCCGAGATGCTCAAGGGCGGCGTGATCATGGATGTCGTCACCGCTGACCAGGCGAAGATCGCCGAGGATGCCGGGGCCGTCGCGGTTATGGCACTCGAGCGCGTCCCAGCCGACATTCGCGCCCAAGGCGGCGTTGCCCGCATGAGCGACCCCGACCTGATTGACGCCATCATTGCGGCCGTCTCGATTCCGGTGATGGCCAAGGCGCGCATCGGGCACTTCGTCGAGGCGCAGATCCTGCAGCAGCTCGGTGTCGACTACATCGACGAATCCGAAGTTCTCTCCCCGGCTGACTACGTCAACCACATCGACAAGTGGCCGTTCACCGTGCCGTTCGTGTGCGGGGCGACCAACCTCGGTGAGGCGCTGCGTCGCATCACCGAGGGCGCGGCGATGATCCGGTCCAAGGGCGAGGCCGGCACCGGCGACGTCTCGGAGGCGACCAAGCACATCCGCACCATCCTGGGCGAGATCAACGCCCTGAAGTCGAAGAGCAAAGACGAACTGTATGTCGCCGCGAAAGAACTTCAAGCACCCTACGAACTCGTTGCAGAGGTGGCGGCAAGCGGCAAGCTGCCCGTCGTGCTATTCACAGCCGGGGGCGTCGCGACGCCCGCCGATGCCGCACTCATGATGCAGCTCGGGGCTGACGGCGTGTTCGTCGGGTCGGGCATCTTCAAGGCAGGCAACCCGGCCGCACGGGCCGCCGCGATCGTGAAGGCAACAACCTTCTTCGACGACCCGGCCGAAATCGCTGCCGCATCCCGCGGACTCGGCGAGGCGATGGTCGGCATCAACGTCGCCGACATCCCGGCGCCGCACCGCCTTGCCGATCGTGGCTGGTAGCGGCCCCAGGGTAGGAGTCCTCGCCCTCCAAGGCGATTTCCGTGAGCACCTGCTCGTGCTTAGAGAGCTCGGCGCGGATGCTGTGCCGGTGCGTCGCGAACGTGAACTTGACGACGTAGCTGGCCTCGTCATCCCCGGCGGCGAGTCAAGCGTGATGGACAAGCTGACCCGCATGTTCGGGCTTGCTGAACCGCTCAAGGCTCGCATCGCCGCAGGAATGCCCACCTACGGCACCTGCGCCGGGCTCATCATGTTGGCCGACACCGTTCGGGATGCCATCACCGGACAGCAAACCCTCGGCGGGCTCGACATCGTCGTGCGTCGCAACGCCTTCGGCAATCAGAACGAGTCCTTCGAAACCGATATCGCCGTTGCTGAGCTCGGTGAGCCGCCCGTGCACGCTGTATTCATTCGGGCGCCTGTCGTCGAATCGGTCGGTCCGGCGGCCCGGGTTCTTGCAACGCTCGACGACGGCCGGGTCGTCGCGGTGGAGCAGGGCAACATCTTGGGCACCGCGTTTCACCCCGAGATCACGCACGAATACCGGTTTCATGCCAGGTTTCTCGAGCGCTTCTGAGCGACGGGCAGTGCACAATAGCCGCCTCAACCTGCCGATAGGCTGATTCCACGACAACGTGGGAAAGGCGAATGACATGACTGAGGTTGCACCCGAGGCCGCACCGGCCGCTAACTTGCCCCCGGCACCGCCCCCTAGCGTGCCCCCCGCACCGGCCGCTAGCGTGCCCCCCGCACCGGCCCCCGATGCGGCGGCAGTTGCCGCACCGACTGCCCCCTCCCTTGGCAAGAAGCTCCGTCTTCCGCTGATCATCGGTGGCGCGGTGGTCATCGTCTTGGTCATCGTGGCCGTGATCTTGGTCGCCGTTCTGGGCGGCAGCCGTGGGCCGGCGCAGGCTGCAAACGACTTGATTCGGGCCGTCCAGACTGGTGACTGCAAGCTTTATGTCGCCGTGACAACCGAAAACTTCCGCGGCGGCTCGGTCTCCGCCGATGACTGCGAGAAGGCCGGGGGCTTTAGCGCTGGCAACACGATCAACTACACGTTCGTCATCTCCAGCACTGACATCTCGGGGAGCACGGCGACGGTAAAGGGAACTTTGACCGTCTCCGACAAGACCGATCCCACGACCCAACCCATTACGAGCCCAGTGACGTTCACCGTGATCCAAGAGGGCGGAACCTGGAAGGTCGACAGCACGCAGTGACTTACGGGCCTGCGACGGCCAGAATCGGGGAATGAAGATCTACTCCGATTTCGCTGGCCGTCGCACCCGTCAGATCATTGCCGATATCGCGGCAATCTTCTCGATCGGACTGTGGGTCTGGTTCGGCATCACCGTGTTCACCCTGGTCGAGAACCTCGCATTTTTCGGCGTGAAGATGGAGGAGGCCGGCGCGGGGATTCAGATCTCCATGTCGAATCTCGGAGAGTCGCTCGGGTCGGTGCCGATCATCGGCCCGGGCATCCGGGTGCCGTTTGACGGGGCGAGCGCTGCGGGTGGTGCGCTGGAGGCCGCCGGTCAGGCACAGCAGGATGCCGTGCTGCAGTTGGCGATCACTCTCGGGATCGGCATCCCGTTGCTTCCGGTCATCACGATTCTGCTGATCTGGTTGGTGCCGCGAATCATGTTCATTCGCAAAGCCAGCCGCGCCAAGTCAGTCGTCAAAGCTCCAGCCGGAATGGATCTGCTCGCGCTTCGGGCGCTGACGACTCAGAAGCTCTCGTCGATCACGAAGATCGATGCGGATGCCCTGGGCGCGTGGCGTCGGGGCGAACCCGAGGTCGTGCGGCGGCTCGCGCAGCTCGAATTGCGCTCCTCGGGAGTGCGGTTGCACGAAGGCTGAGGTCGTCGTCAGAGGGTGTCGGTGCGCAGCGTCACATCGGCCGGTACTGCGGATGCGATGGCGCGGAATTCGGGCGACCGACGGATGAGCCCCTCGAACTCAGCCGAGGCACTCGGGTCGAAACACCAGTCCTGCCCGCGGCCGAGGGCGCGACGCGCGGGCGTCCAACGGTAGGAGAGCCCGAGGGTTAGCTGCACGATGGGCTGGTCGTCGCCATCCCGAATCAGTTGACGCGTGAGGTCGGCAACGAAGCGGGTGCCGTCGGCATCCGGTCCCCACTGCCAGAGCAGCCCGTCGCCGTCGTCGGGCAGCGACGTGTGTTGCGCTCGGGCCGATCGGTAGAACTCGGCGACAGTGGTCACGGCGGCGCCAATCTTCAGTCCGTCGAGCGGAAGGGCGATCTCAACCAGGTAACGTCGAAAGGCGTTCTCAGCGAGAGCGATACGGAACCAGCGGGCGACCACCCGTCGGAGCCTAGGGCGGACGAGTCTCGAGCCGCCAGCTAGAATTGGGGCCGGTTTCAGGGCGGCAGTGAAGGAGCACCGTGAGCGGGCATTCCAAGTGGGCAACCACGAAGCACAAAAAGGCCATCATCGACAGTCGGCGCGCGAAGTCGTTCGCCAAGTTGATCAAGAACATCGAGGTCGCTGCCAAGATCGGCGGCGCCGACATGGCGGGCAATCCGACCCTGTTTGAGGCGGTGCAGAAGGCCAAGAAGACCTCGGTTCCCAACGACAACATCGATCGTGCGATCAAGCGCGGAGCGGGCATCTCGGGCGAAAGCATTGACTATCAGACGATCATCTATGAGGGCTACGGCCCGAACGGCGTCGCGCTGCTGATCGAGTGTCTGACCGACAACAAGAACCGCGCGGCCGCCGAGGTGCGCACGACGATGTCACGCAATGGCGGCACGATGGCTGACCCGGGCAGCGTCGCCTACAACTTCCACCGCAAGGGTGTCATCTCGATCACCAAGATCGCGACCGTTAGCGAAGACGACATCCTGCTCGCCGTTTTGGATGCGGGGGCTGAGGAGGTCATCGACCAGGGCGGCGGATTCGAGGTCATCACCGATCCCTCGTCGCTGGTGGGCGCGCGTTCGGCCCTGCAAGATGCCGGCATCGACTACGACTCCGCCGAGGCCGAATTTGTCGCGACCGTCACGGTCGAGGCCGACGCTGACACGGCCCGCAAGGTCTTTCGACTCATCGACGCTCTTGAAGACAGCGACGACGTGCAGAACATCTTCACCAACATCGAGGTGTCTGCCGAGGTGCAGGCGCTCCTCGACGACGAGGACGACTGACGCAGCGTCTCCGCGCGCCGTTCCGACGTCGACCCCGCGTGTTGCTCGAAACTATGTACTAATAGTCCGGTAGCTTAAACGGGTGCGGATTCTCGGAATCGACCCGGGCCTGACCCGGTGTGGCGTCGGGGTCATCGACCTCGCTGCCGGCCGCCGGGTGACCTTCGTGCACGCCGGCGTCATCCGCACCCTGCCGACCGACCCTCTCGAGGAGCGTCTGCTCGCCGTCTCGAGGGGAATCTCCGAACTGCTGAACGAATTTGCCCCGGATGCCGTTGCCGTCGAGCGAGTCTTCGCCCAACACAATTTGCGCACCGTCATGGGCACCGCGCAAGCCAGCGGAATCGCGCTCTCCCTCGCGGCCGACCGCGGGCTCACCGTGGGGCTGCACACTCCCAGCGAGGTCAAGGCTGCGATCACCGGTTACGGCGCCGCCGCGAAGCAGCAGGTCGGGACGATGGTGATGCGTATTCTCGGACTGGATGCCATCCCGAAACCCGCGGATGCGGCCGACGCCCTCGCGCTCGCGATCTGCCACGGCTGGCGCGGAGGCTTCGATGCCACCGCGTCGCGGGCTGCTCAGCCTGTGACGTCGGGGGAGACCCCGGCACAAAGGGCGTGGCGCGAAGCCGAGCGTAGGGTGGCGAGGTGATCTGGTCGTGATTTCTTCGGTGCGCGGCACGGTACTTAGCATTTCGGCAACGGGCGCAACAGGGTCTCTGGTGGGCGTCGAGGTCGGCGGAGTCGGGTACGCGGTGCAGGTCACCCCGCACCTCGCTCTCACGCTGCGCGTCGGGCAGGAAGCGCGCATCCACACCGCCCTGATCGTGCGTGAAGACGACATGAGTTTGTACGGGTTCGCCACGACCGAAGAACTCGACATGTTCGACCTCCTGCGCGGAGTATCGGGGGTGGGCCCGAAGTCGGCCCTCGGCGTTCTCGCGACCCTCAGCCCCGACCAGATCGCGGCCGCGGTCGCGACCGAAGACGACGCGCCGTTCCGCAAGGTGTCGGGGATCGGACCCAAGACCGCGAAGCTCATCGTCGTGTCACTCGCGGGCAAGATTGTCGCGCCCAGCGGGGTGCGAGCGTTGGCGCCCACGACCTCCAGCACGGCACAGAATGTGGTCGCGGCGCTGGTCGGCCTCGGCTGGAACGAACGTGTTGCCGTCCAGGCGGTCGACGAGGTCATTGACGCGGCGACCGAAGACGGTTCCCTCGCCGTTCCTGCCCTCCTTCGGTTGGCGCTGGCACGCCTCAGCCCCCAGCAGGTGCGTCCGTGAGCGAGTTGCCCGGCACGGAAGACGACGCCATCGTTCGACCCGCCGTGGAGTCTGAGGCAGAACTTGCCTTTGAGGGGGCGCTGCGTCCGCGGTCGCTCGCCGAGTTTGTCGGGCAAGTGAAGGTTCGCGGCCAGTTGCAACTGCTGCTCGACGCGGCTGCGATCCAAAATCGCACGCCCGACCACATCCTGCTCGCCGGTCCGCCCGGGCTCGGCAAGACGACACTCGCGATGATCGTCGCGCATGAGAGCAATCGGCCGTTGCGCATGTCGAGCGGTCCGGCGATCCAGCACGCGGGCGACCTCGCGGCGCTGCTCTCGTCGCTCGTACCCGGCGAAGTCTTGTTCATCGACGAGATCCACCGCATGGCGCGTTCGGCCGAAGAAATGCTGTACCTCGCGATGGAAGACTTTCGCATCGACATCATGGTCGGCAAAGGCGCGGGCGCTACGAGCATTCCGCTCGACCTGTCACCTTTCACGCTCGTCGGCGCGACCACCCGCTCCGGCCTGCTGCCAAACCCGCTCCGCGATCGCTTCGGCTTCACCGCCAACCTCGAGTTCTACGACGACACCGAACTCGATGAGGTGCTCGCGCGGGCGGCGCGGATGCTCGAACTCGACATCGAGGCGGGGGCCCGGCACGAGATCGCCACCCGCAGCCGCGGTACCCCGCGCATCGCAAACCGCCTGTTGCGGCGCGTACGCGACTACGCGTTGGTGCGCGGCTCTGCTGACGCACCAGCACAACAGAGCCGGGGCGGAGGAGCGGGCCGGGCAGACATGTCCGCCGTTCAGGCGGCTCTCGAGCTGTATGACGTCGACCCGATCGGGTTGGATCGCCTCGACCGCGCCGTGCTCGAAATGATCATCGCGCGCTTCGACGGCGGCCCGGTGGGGCTGGGCACCCTCGCGGTGAGCGTCGGCGAAGAGTCGGAGACGATCGAAGCCGTTGTCGAACCTTTCCTGGTGCGAATCGGGATGATCACCCGCACCCCGCGCGGCCGCGTTGCGACCCGCCGCGCCTGGGAGCACCTCGGGATGAAGCGGCCGGAACAGGGGATGCTCTTCGGCGATGACATATGATGCATGGGGTTCGCGCAGCCCTCAGTTCTAGGCTGGTCCCGCGAATCCCCTGACACTTTGGAAGGCTCCACCGCTCATGCCGGACTTGACTTCGTACGCCCTCATCGCCGTAGCCGGCGTTCTTATCGTCTTCATGTTCCTCAGCTCGCGTCGACGTCGTCGCCAGGCTGAAGATCAGCGCGCCAAGATCGTTCCCGGCGTCGAGATCATGACGAGCCAGGGCATCTACGGGATGCTCATCTCGCTCGACCCCGAGAAGAACGAGGCGATCATCGAGACCACGCCGGGCACTCGCCTGCGCGTGCACAGCCAGACGATCGCGAAGGTCGTTGACGAACCCGTCGCCGACGAGAGTGCCGACGAGGCCGAGATCCTCGAAGAATCCGGCGCGATGCTCAACGAGAGCAGCGTCAAGCCGATGGGCGAGCCTGAGTACGGCGAGCGCACCGCGAAGCCGAAGACGACTCGCCCGCGCAAGAAGGCCGCCGAGTAGTCGTTATTCTTGGATGTTGGCCTGGCTCGTTCAGGTCGATCTGAGGTGCGCGATGTCGTGCGCCGCGAAACGTAGAAAGTAGAGGCGCGTGGCCACGAAGTCGTCGACGCCCGTCCGTAAGGCCGGTCGTTCGCTCGCTTGGCTGGGGGCGATTATCGTCGTGCTCGCGGGCATCATCGGCGGCGGTGTGCTCTGGGCCGGCTGGGATCCCACGCCGAAACTCGCCCTCGACCTCGAGGGTGGAACGCAAATCATCCTCGAGCCGATTGTGGTCAACGGGCAGGATCCGTCGACGGACCAGCTCAACCAGGCCGTCTCGATCATCCGACAGCGCGTCGACTACGCGGGAACCTCCGAAGCAGAGATCGGCCTCCTCGGCAAGAACATCGTCGTGTCGATCCCCGGTATCCCCGACCAGGCGACGCTTGACCGCATTCAGGCGGCGTCGAAGCTCGAATTTCGCCCGGTGCTTCTCGCCGGACAGCCCTCGACCTCGTCGATCGGAGGCGGTGCAACGCCGTCGCCGACGGATCCCGCCTCGCCGAACCCAACAGACGGCTCAACAGGCACGGCAAGCGCGACCCCTGATCCTGGGTCGACACCGTCTATCGCCCCAACCGACGACAGCGACCTCAACTGGGTCACCCCCGACCTGCAGGCCCAATACGATTCCTTTGATTGCTCGAGTCTGGTCTCGGCCGAGACCAACGCGGCCAACCCTGACCTGCCGCTCGTCACCTGCGAAAGCGACAGCTCGATCAAGTACCTTCTCGGCCCCGTCGAGGTGAGCGGCGAGACCATCTCGAATGCCACCGCCGGCACCGTTCAGGGCTCGAGCGGCGTCACCTCCAACACGTGGGCCGTCAACATCGTCTTCGATGGAACCGGCACGACGCAGTTCGCCACCGTGACGGAGCGGCTCAACAAGTTGCGACTCGCGAACGCGTCGCCGCGCGACCAGTTCGCGATCGTGCTCGACGGTCGGGTCATTTCGGCGCCGGTGACCAAGTCCTCGATCGTCGACGGCAAGCCTCAGATCACGGGCAACTTCACGCAGGAGACCGCGACCGAACTGGCGAACCAGCTCAAGTTTGGTGCGCTACCTCTGAGCTTCACGGTGCAGAGCCGCGACACCATCGACTCAACTTTGGGTAAGAGCCAACTCGTCAGCGGCCTGGTCGCGGGCGGCATCGGCCTGCTGCTCGTCGTGATCTACTCGTTCTTCCAGTACCGGGCGCTCGCCTCGGTGACGATCTCGTCGCTGGTGATTGCCGCGGCGATCACCTACGGGGTCATCACGATCGCGGCTCAGCACTACAACTACCGACTCTCGTTGGCCGGTGTGGCTGGCCTGATCGTCGCGATCGGCTTCACCGTCGACTCGTTCATCGTCTACTTCGAGCGCATCAGGGATGAGCTCCGTGACGGCCGTGGACTCGTCGGTGCCGTCGAGGCCGGCTGGAAACGCGCGCTGAGAACGATCTACGCCGCCAAGGGCGTCACGATGCTGTCGGCGATCGTGCTGTACATCTTCGCCGTCGGCAACGTCCGCGGGTTCGCACTCACCCTCGGCATCACCGTCATCATCGACGTTCTCGTGGTCGTGCTGTTCACGCATCCGATGCTTCAGTTGCTCGCAACAACGCGGTTCTTCTCGTCGGGTAACCCGTTGAGCGGTCTTGATCCCGACGCCCTCGGCGCGGTCTATCGGGGGCGTGCCGAGTTCCGCACTTCGGCCGATGCCCGCCGCGGAGGCGCGAGCCGCGAGGCTGGCATTCGCCAGACGATCGCTGAACGCAAAGCAGCTGAGTCCGAGGGGAAGAAGTAATGGCCAACGGACTCACCAGGTTCGGTAACGACCTCTACACCGGCGAACGCTCGGTTCCGTTCATCCCGATGCGTCGCATCTGGCTGACGATCGGCGCTGTGCTGATGCTGCTCGCCATTGCGGTGCCGTTTATCCGCGGCGGCGGTAACCCCGCCGACGGCTTCAACTTCGGCATCGAGTTTCGCGGTGGTTCGCAGTTCACGGTTTCGGCGGCCTCATCAACGAACCCGTCGGTCGCTGAAGACGCTGTTCATTCGGTCGTCGCCGCCGTGGGTGTTCACGTCACCACGGTGGGAACCGACGGCGTGCGCGTTCAGACTGATCAGCTCACCGATCCCCAGACTCAGGATGTCGCCGCGGCGCTGAAGAAGGCGTACGACACCGAGACGGTCACCTCGTCGTTCATTGGACCCACCTGGGGTGCTGACATCACCCGGCAGGCCCTGATCGGGCTCGCGGTCTTCCTGTCGCTCGCCCTGATACTGATGGCCATCTACTTCCGCACCTGGAAGATGTCGCTGGCCGCAATCCTGTCGCTCATCCACGACCTCGTCATCACGATCGGCGTCTACGCCGCAACTGGCTTCGAGATCACCCCGGCGGCGGTCATCGGGTTCCTGACGATCCTCGGCTTCTCGCTCTACGACACCGTCGTGGTGTTCGACAAGATCCGCGAAAACACCTCCGAGCAGGGTGACGAGTCGACGCGTACCTTTGCCGAAACGGTCAACCTCGCCGTCAACCAGACGCTCGTGCGCTCGATCAACACCGGTGTCGTGGCGGCACTCCCGGTCGCAGCGATCCTCTTCATCGGGTCGTTTGTGCTGGGTGCTGACACGCTGCGCGACATCTCGCTCGCGCTCCTGGTGGGAACCGTCATCGGCACCTACTCGACTCCGTTCATCGCCTCGCCGCTGTACGTGATGTTCCGCCAGGGCGAAGCGAAGGTCGCGGCGCGCGACAAGCGCACCTTGACCCTTCGGGCAAAGTCCGCGGTCTCCGCGTAACGCCAGGCGTCCGGCGAGTGAATCGCCGGATAACTAGACTCACTCCATGACGGAGACGCAGGCGCCGGGAACGGCATCTCTGCGCACTCTGTTGCCGCGCATCTTCTCGCGGGCACAGCCCGTCGGAGCTGTCGACCGCCTGCTGAAGACGGTTCGCACGCATCATCCGAAGGCTGATATCGCCATCATCGAGCGCGCCTATGCCGCTGCAGAGAAGGCGCACTCCGGCCAGAAACGTAAGAGCGGCGAGCCGTACATCACCCACCCGGTGGCAGTGGCGCAGATTCTCGCGGATCTCGGAATCGGACCCAAGACCCTGGCGGCCGCGCTGCTCCACGACACCGTCGAAGACACCGACTACACGCTCGACATGTTGCGCGCCGAATTCGGCGACGAGGTCGCGATGCTCGTCGACGGTGTGACCAAGCTCGACAAGCTGAAGTACGGCGACAGCGCTCAGGCCGAGACAGTACGCAAGATGGTCGTCGCGATGAGCAAAGACATCCGGGTGCTGGTCGTCAAGCTGGCCGACCGTCTGCACAACGCACGCACCTGGGGTTTCGTGCCCGAAGAGTCGGCCCGCCGTAAGGCGCAGGAGACCATCGAGATCTACGCCCCGCTCGCGCACCGCCTCGGCATCCAAACCATCAAGTGGGAACTCGAAGACCTTTCGTTCGCGGTGCTCCACCCCAAGCTCTATGTCGAGATTGAGAGCCTGGTACGCGACCGCACGCCCCAGCGCGAAGAGTTCGTTCAACAGGTGATCGATGCGGTCAACGACGATCTGAAGTCAGCGAAGATCAAAGGCCAAGTCGTCGGACGGCCGAAGCAGTACTACTCGATCTACCAAAAGATGGTGCTGCGCGGTCGGGAGTTCACCGAGATCTACGACCTCGTCGGCATCCGTGTTCTGGTCAACAACATCCGCGATTGCTACGCGGTGCTGGGGTCGATCCACGCACGCTGGAACCCGATTCCTGGTCGCTTCAAGGACTACATCGCGACCCCGAAGTTTAACCTCTACCAGTCGCTACACACCACGGTGATCGGGCCTAAGGGCCGTGCGATCGAGATCCAGATCCGCACACCGGAGATGCATCAGCGCGCCGAGTTCGGTGTCGCGGCGCACTGGAAGTACAAGGAGCGGATGAACTCCGGGCGGGGTGACGCCAGTCGCACCGAAGAAGGTGTGAAGTCCAACGACACCGAGATGGCGTGGCTTGCGCACATCAGCGACTGGCAGTCCGAAACCGAGGATGCGGGGGAGTTCCTCGACAATCTGCGTTTCGAGATCGGCGCAAAAGAGGTCTACGTCTTCACCCCGCAAGGGAAGGTCATCGGCCTCCCCGCGGGTGCGAGTCCGGTGGACTTCGCCTATGCCGTGCACACCGAGGTCGGGCACCGCACGATGGGCGCGAAGGTCAACGGCCGGCTCGTGCCGCTTGAGAGCGAACTCTCCTCCGGTGACGTTGTCGAGGTGTTCACCTCGAAGAACCCCGATGCCAGCCCCAGTCAGGACTGGCTGAACTTCGTCAAGAGCCCGCGCGCGCGCAACAAGATCCGTGGCTGGTTCACGAAGGAACGCCGCGAAGACGCGGTCGAGCAGGGCAAGGATGCGATCGCGCGTGCGATGCGCAAGCAGAACCTGCCGCTGCAGAAGCTGATGAGCTCGGATGTTCTCGCCGAGGTCGCTGCCGGGTTGCGCTACGACGGGGTCGAGTCGCTCTACGCGGCGGTCGGCGAAGGTCATGTCTCGCCGCAATCGGTGCTCGAGAAAGTCGTCTCCTCCGTGCAGTCCGAGGCCGAGGCAGACGAAGCCGAGGTCCCGTTCACCCCGAAGGGGCGCGCACGGCAACTACGGCCGAGCGACTCGGGTGTGCTCGTGCGCGGGGCGCCCGACATCCTGGTGAAACTCGCCAAGTGCTGCACGCCGGTACCGGGTGACGACATCCTCGGGTTCGTGACTCGCGGTTCCGGCGTTTCGGTGCATCGAACCGATTGCACGAACGTCGTCGCGCTGCGCGATGAAGAAGGTCGCATCATCGAGGTCGAGTGGGCGCCGACGTCGTCGAGCATCTTCTTGGTGCAGATCCAGGTTGAGGCGCTCGATCGCGCTGGGCTGCTGTCGGACATCACGCGGGTTCTCGCCGAGAACCACGTCAACATCCTCTCAGCGAGCGTCTCGACCTCGTCAGACCGCCTGGCGCTCTCGCGCTACGTCTTCGAGATGGGTGACACGGTTCATCTCGATCGCCTGCTGAACTCTGTACGGCGCATCGACGGTGTGTATGACGTCTACCGGGTGTCTACGGCGTAAGTCTGAGTGAGCGCCGCTTTCAGGTTGGCTTTCGCTCGATTCTTGGCCGGGATGCCGGGGCGGGCTTCCAGCGCAGCAAGACAGTCGACGAGGTGGAGACCCGCGATCGCCGCGAGCTGAGCCACAATCAGCGGCCGGAAGGGTTCGTCGAATCGTGCCAGGTCAATCACGGTTCGCACCGGAGTCGTCACGCGCACGCCGTCGAGCTGGATCAGATCGCCGTCGTCGTAGACCACTTCGCGCACCTTGGCATGTTGATCGGGCGACAGACGTGCCCGGGCGTCGGGGGTGACGGCGAACCGCGGGCTCAGTGGTCGCACAGGCACGCCCCAAATCCAAGCGGCAGTGTCGAGCTCGGCGATCAGCCGACTCGAGCGAGCACCGAGCACCGATCGGGCTCGGTGCGGCGGGCTCTCCAGTTCGCCAATTAGGCAATACGCGTCGGCGAGCGGGTACAGCTCACCGTCAAGTCGGGCAGCCTGTAGTTCAACCCACGACAGGTCGGCCGCAAACAGCACCGAGGGGAGGGCTGACGCGGAAGGCACTCCCGGAGGGTGTCACGACTCGCGCTGCCGCGAGGGCGTCCGCTGCAGTTCGGTGGATGGCCGGGCCTGTGGAGAACCCGGTCCAGCGGTCGGACTAGCCGAGCGCGCCGAGCAACAACTTGCGAGACGCGAGAGCCTCTTGAGCATCCTTGATCTTGCGGGTATCGCCAGCGGCAGTCGCAGCAGCCAGCTCCTTCTCGAGCTTCTCGATCGCGCCGGTCAGTTGCGCCGCGAGCCCGGATGAACGGGCTTGCTTCTCGGGGTCGCTCTTGCTCCAGTGGTCGTCGTCGAGTTTCTTGACGGCGGCTTCCATCTGACGCATCCGGTCTTCGACCGCACGCAGGTTGTCGCGCGGGACCTTGCCGATCGCATCCCAGCGGCGTTGGATTCCCAGCAGCGCCTTCTTGGCCTGCTCACGATCACTCGCCGTCAGAAGCTTCTCGGCCTCGGTCAGCAGTTCGAGTTTCTGCTCGAGGTTGCCGGCGAATTCTTCGTTCTCTTTGGCGTCGACTTCGGCCTTCGCGGCATACAGGGCGTCGCCCGCGGCTTTGAACTTCGCCCAGAGTGCGTCGTCGACCTTCTTGCCTGCGCGACCTGCGAGTTTCCACTCATCGAGCATCCGGCGGTAGTCGGGAATCGCCGCGGCACCGTTGCCCGCCAAAGCCTCGGCCTTGTCGATCAGTTCTTGCTTGCGGCCGCGAGCTTCTTTGTGAGTGCTGTCGAGGTCCGCAAAGAAGGCCTTGCGGTGGGTCTCAAGGTTGGTGCGCGCGGCGCGAAAACGCTTCCAGAACTCGTCGCTCACCGGTTTCGGCAGGCGAGGGCCGTCTTTCTGCGCGGCTTGCCAGCGTCCGAAGAGTTCGTCGAGCTGAGTGGATACCTGCTTCCACTGTGCCTTGGCAGGGTCTTGAGCGGCGAGGGCTTCTACCTGCGCCACCAGCACCTCGCGTTCAGCGATGGCGGCATCGACAGCGGCGCGCGCCTCGGCGGACTGCTTTTCGGTGAGTTCGCCGATGCTTCCGGTGAGCTTCCCCAGGCGTTCGGTGAGAGATGCGAGGTCGCCTACAGCGTTGGCGCCCGAGATGGACTCGGTCAGCGACGTGATCGCTTTCGACACGTCGGCAGCGGGCGCGCCACCGCGGACGCGCTGTTCGAGCAGCACGACCTGGCCCTGCAACTCGACGAACTTGCGCTCGAAGTAGGCCAGTGCTTCTTCGGGGCTCGCGTCAGGGTAGGAGCCGACGGCGCGTTCGCCATCCGTCTCACGGACGTACACGGTGCCGTCGTCGCCGACGCGACCCCACGGTGCCTGTTCGTTCGCCACTGCCGTTCCTCGCTGTTGAGAAGCTGTCCGGTTGCCGCCCGGACCCGAATCAGCCTATTGCACCCTCAGACCGGGTCCAACGGGCGGGTATCGCGCTACTGGAGAGTGAATCCCGTGATGGTGATCGGGTTGAGGGGTGCTCCGGTGCCGTCGGAGGCCACCGTCGTCGGGTCAATGCCGGACGCGACCAGGGCTTTGAGCGCATCGAGTCCTGAGGTCACGGTGCCGACGATCGAGTAGCCGCCAGCGGCGTCAGATCCCAGGGTGGTGTCGGTCAACAGGATGAAGAACTGGTGGCCTTCGCTGTAGGCATCGCCCCCACTTCGCGCCATCGCGATCGTTCCGGCTGGGTAGGAGTTGTCGGCGGGGTCGTTCTCGACCGGGCCATAGGAGAAGGCCGAGTCGGGACCCCCAACGCCGTCGATCGAGCCGCACTGCAGGAACGACGCGTCGGGCGCCAGGCGATGACAGTTCTTGCCGGGGTAGTAGCCCGCCTGCATGTCTTGCACCATTCCGGCGACTGCTTGCGGCGCGAGAGTTCCATCAAGCGAAATCCCGAGGACCGCGTCGTTGAAGCTCACCTCTCCCGTCCAGACCCGGTCTTCGGCGAGGCTGGGGTCGGGTGCACCGACGTTCTGGTCGGCCGCGACCTCGGTGGCGGTGGGCGCAGGAGTCGGGGCGCCGGGGCCGGACGTGAAGTAGAAGAATTGCGTGAACCCGGCGAGACCGGCCACCAGAACGACACCCACGATCGCGAAGATGTTGTCGCGGACGCGGCGCTTGGACTGCGTGGCGTTCAACTGCTGACGGGCCTCGTAGACCTTGAGACGTCGCTGCGCCTCTCGCGAGTCGCGCTGTTGGTTGCTGTTGGATGCCACGTTGCTGGACCTTTCCGTATGCCGCAGAGAACTCTACTGTGACTCTCCGTGGCGGTCGGGGGCCGCAGCTAGCATGACGACATGAGCGCGCAGCCAGGACTTCGCTCCGGCAGCAGTCCGCTCGCGGTCAGGATGCGGCCACGCTCCCTCGACGAGGTGGCGGGCCAGGGTCACCTCCTCAAGCCCGGATCACCTCTGGTGAACCTCGCCAACGACAAGACGGGCGAGTCGGGCGCGGTTTCGATCATCCTGTGGGGTCCGCCAGGAACGGGCAAGACAACGCTCGCTCAGGCGATTGCGCACTCGTCGGGACGCCGATTTGTCGAACTGTCGGCAGTGACGGCAGGCGTCAAGGATGTCCGAGAGGTCATGGAGAAGGCTCACGCCGACCGCGACCTCTACGGGGTGTCGACGGTGCTGTTTCTCGACGAGATCCACCGTTTCACGAAGGCGCAGCAGGACGCGCTGCTGCCCGGCGTCGAAAACGGGTGGGTCATCCTGGTTGCAGCGACGACCGAGAACCCGTCGTTTTCGGTGATCGCGCCGCTGCTCTCCCGGTCGCTACTGCTTACCCTCGAGCCGCTCGACGAAGACGACCTCGGGATGTTGGTCGACCGCGCTGTCGAATCGCCCAAGGGTCTCAACAGCGCAATCGCGCTCGATCCCGACGCGCGAGCGGTGATCATCCGACTCGCTTCCGGCGACGCACGGCGCGCATTGACGGCGCTCGAGGCTGCGGCGACCGCTGCCGTGGCCGAGCACGAGGGTGCGGACCCTCAGGGCGACGACCTTCCGATCGTGACGGCGGAGCTCGTCGCAGCGACGGTCGACCGGGCGCTGCTGCGCTACGACCGCCAGGGGGATGAGCACTACGACGTCATCTCGGCGTTCATCAAGTCGGTTCGCGGGTCAGATGTCGACGCCTCGCTGCACTACCTCGCGCGCATGATCGAGGCCGGCGAAGATCCCCGCTTCATTGCCCGTCGCGTGATGATCCTTGCGGCAGAAGACATCGGGATGGCCGACCCGCAGGCGCTGCCGATCGCGGTCGCGGCCGCCGAAGGGGTCGCACTCATCGGGATGCCGGAGGGACGCATCCTGCTTGCCGAGGCCGTCGTGTACCTGGCGACTGCTCCGAAATCGAACGCCTCATACCTGGCTCTCGACGCGGCGATTGCGGATGTGCGGGCCGGGCGGATCGGTCGGGTGCCGGTGCACCTGCGCGATGCGCACTACCCAGGTGCGAAGCGACTCGGGCATGGCAAGGGCTACATCTACGCCCACGACGCCGAATTCGGAGTTGCCGCCCAGCAGTACCTCCCCGATGAGCTTGCCGGCACGCGGTACTACGACCCGACCGCCCACGGCAACGAACGGGATGTCGCAGCTCGTCTCGAGAAGATCCGGGCGATCTTGCGCGGCCCGAGTCTCAGCGGCGAATAGCGGGCACGCGGCATACTGGTCGGGAACCCGAGTCGACCTCAGAATGGAGTCTCCCGTGCCGACCCTCGCATCCCGTTTCGCCGCTCTGGCCTCGACCGCAGTGATCGTGTCTGTTGCACTGCTCGGGTGTGCGAGCACCCCGGCGGCGCCCGCCGGCCCGGACCCGACCACAGCGGCACCCGCGCCCGTCCCCGACGCGGGATGCCCGAGCGCCGTGCCCGGCGAGTACGGACCCGCCGTCGCCCTGCAGTCCGCCGATCTCCTCGGGATCAGCGACCTCCCCGCGGATGTGTGTGCCTATAGCGACGAGGCGCGAGACATGATCTGGATCTTCGCCGAGCCGTTCGACCCGACGTTCACCGATCGCATCACGTCGTGGCTGACCGCGGCCGGTTGGACGGCGGAGGACGTCGGCCCCTGGGGAGAGGGCGATCTCGTCAACATCTCGTACACGCCGCCCGCGGGTAACGACTTCACGTCCGCCTATGCGCACGTGTTCGACGCCTATCCCGACTCGGTTTCGTTGAACCTCGGCATCGACCAGGAATTTCTCACTCACTTCGGCGTCGAGCCCGGTGACAAGCTCGCGATTTTCGCCGCCTGGAACTAGTCGGGCTCGGCGGCACGTGCTACAGCGAGCCGACCGCCCACGGCAATGAGCGGGATGTCGCAGCACTCCGCGAGAAGATCCGGGCGATCCTCGTTGAACAAAATCCGATCAGCGAGAGGGGAATGCCGTGAACGAGTTTGACGAGCTTAAGCAACTTGCTGCAGATCTTGACGCCGAACCATTGGCGCGGATCATGGTCGGGCACCGGGAACTCTTTCACTCGAACCTCCTCGCGTGGTTCTACGAGCGACTGCCGGAGATCGCCGACAAGGTATTTCCGAGCTCCACGCCGGGGCCAGGATCGCCTCGGGAAGCGGTCAGGGAGCTTCAGAATCTCGACTTAGTGCTTGTCCGACCGGGAGCTCGTCCGGTGATTATCGAGAACAAGGTCTTCTCGGTACCGACGATCGCGCAGCTCCGGGACTACGACTCGAAGCTCGCTGGGTGGTGGGATACGCCGGCACGGCGCATCGTGCTGTCGATGACGCAAACCACTCCACCGTTGCCGGCCATTCAAGAAGATCCGGACCCTACCGGGTGGGTGTTCTGGAGTCACGGGGACCTCGCCGATCGTCTCGATCGAGCACTCATCGATGCAGGCGAGGGATATGAAGTCGAAACAATGCGCCACTACGCGCGGCTGCTCCGCACCTTGAGTCGTTTGGTCGAACTTGCGCGCGTCAAGCACCCCAACGAATTCGCGTTCCTCCGACCTGAAATCCTGGAGGCAATCCCCGCCCGTCAAATGAAGCAGGGGCTCGAGAAGATGCGCGCCGAGCACGTTGCAACGCTGCTTGCCGACAATGCGACGGGGGTGCTCGCGGACTCGTCGATGACTCACGGGACGCCGATCGTGACTCTGCGGCGACGCCTGCCCAATGATCCTGATTTCAGCGAAGTGAGCTTTCAGTATCAGGCGGGCCAGGTGCGAAGGCTCCTCGTCACTCGGGAACAAGGCCGGGGGAGCGAAGCGAAGCTGGCGCGTGAAGCGATCGCAAATCGTCGGCCTGAGATGTTTGACCTGACGAGCATTCACAAAGCGCTCGGGACTGAGCCGTCCGACGAACGACCGGGTTTCAAGCACTTCGATCCGGATTCGATCTATCGCTATGTCTCAGCCTCCGGAGTAACCGTCGAACAGCTCATTGAGCTAGGAAAATCTCTGTAGCGGGTCTGCTAAAGTAGCGAGGTTCGTCTGGATGACGGACACATCCCACTTCTTCACTCATGCCTAACGGCACGCCCCGACGTGTGTGCCGATTTCGGTGGAAGCGCGATGTACGTCCGTGAGTCGCGACAGTCGCGTCCACGTGTTCTAAGGAATTCACGTTGGTTACCAAGTCTCAGGACCGCCGCAAGGTCCGCCTTTCTCGTGCGCTCGGCATCCCGCTGACGCCCAAGGCCGCCAAGTACCTCGAGAAGCGTCCCTACGCTCCGGGTGAGCACGGCCGCACCAAGCGCAAGACCGACAGCGACTACGCGGTGCGTCTGCGCGAGAAGCAGCGTCTGCGCGAGCAGTACGGCATCCGCGAGAAGCAGCTGCGCATCGTCTTCGCCGAAGCTCGTCGCACCCAGGGCCTGACCGGTGAGAACCTGGTCGAGCTGCTCGAAATGCGTCTCGACGCCCTCGTGCTTCGGTCCGCTTTCGCGCGGACGACCGCGCAGGCACGCCAGATGGTCGTGCACCGCCACATCCTCGTCGACGGCCAGATCGTCGACCGCCCGTCGTTCCGCGTCAAGCCGGGTCAGCTCATCCACGTCAAGGAGCGCTCTGAGGGCACCGAGCCCTTCCAGGTCGCGGCGGCCGGCGGTCTCGTCGATGTTCTGCCGAAGACGCCGGGCTACCGCGAGGTCGAAATCGACAAGCTGCAGGCCCGTTTGGTTCGTCGCCCGAAGCGTGCCGAAGTGCCCGTTACGGCCGAGGTTCAGCTCGTCGTCGAGTACTACGCGGCCCGCTAGCCCCAGCATCCTGACAACGGGGAAGCCCCACAGCGTAAGCTAGGGGCTTCCCCGTTGTCGTTGGAGAAGGAGAATCGCCATGAAGGGTCTGTTTCTGCTCGCCGTTGGTGCTGCCGCCGGTTTTGCAATCGCACACCAGGTCTCAAAGACCCCCGAAGGTCAGAAGTTCTTCTCCGATGTCGACGCGAAGGCTCGCGAATTCGGCGACGCCGTCGTGACCGGCTACAAGAGCCGCGAAGCCGAGCTCAAGCAGACGATTGCTGACGCGCAAGGCGTGGTCTCCGACCTGTCCGCGCGAGCCCGCGCCGCCGCCAACTAGCGCCGACCCCTCCCGGGCGGCGAGGTCCGCCGGCCCGGCGGTCGTTCGCGCCCGTTCCCTCCCTCTCAGCCCGCCCTCACGGGCGGCGACCTAGGAAGCACCGTGCAGACCGCCGAGATTCAACGCCGCTGGCTCACCTACTTCGGTGAGCGCGGTCACACCGTCGTTCCCTCCGCCTCACTCGTGAGCGACGACCCGAGTCTGCTCTTCACGGTCGCCGGCATGGTGCCGTTCATCCCGTACCTGACCGGGGTCGTTCCTGCGCCGTACCCGCGTGCGACGAGCGTGCAGAAGTGCATCCGCACGAATGACATCGAAGAGGTCGGCAAGACCCCGCGGCACGGCACCTTCTTTCAGATGAACGGCAATTTCTCGTTCGGCGACTACTTCAAGGAGGGGGCGATCACGTACGCGTGGGAACTCCTCACCTCGCCCGAAGCGAAGGGCGGCCTCGGCTTCGACGAGAAAGACCTCTGGGTCACCGTCTACGAGGAAGACACCGAAGCGCGTGCCCTCTGGAAGAGCATCGCCGGGCTGTCGGACGACCGCATCCAGAACCTCGGCAAAGACTCGAACTACTGGTCGACCGGTCAGCCGGGGCCAGCCGGACCGTGTTCGGAAATCTTCTTCGACCGTGGACCCTCGTATGGAATCGACGGCGGACCGGCGACGGATGACGATCGCTACGTCGAGATCTGGAACCTCGTGTTCATGCAGTACGCGATCCAGAACGTGCGCAGCAAGATCGACTTCGACATCGTCGGCGAACTGCCGAAGAAGAACATCGACACCGGCATGGGCATGGAGCGCGTCGCCTTCATCAAGCAGGGCGTCGACAACATGTACGAGATCGACCAGGTGCGTCCGGTTTTGGATGCCGCGGTCGCGTTGGCGGGCAAGAAGTACGGCGCCGACCACGGCGACGACGTGCGTTTCCGCGTGATCGCCGACCACGTGCGTTCCAGTCTCATGTTGATGACCGACGGCGTCACGCCCGGCAACGAGGGGCGCGGCTACATCTTGCGCCGCCTGATGCGTCGCGCGATCCGCTCGATGCGTCTGCTCGGGGTCGACGCGCCGTCGTTCGCCGAACTGTTCGACGCGAGCCGTCACGCGATGCGCGACGCCTACCCGGATGTCGAAGAGAACTGGGAGCGCACCTCGCGCCTCGCCCTCGGTGAAGAAGAGACCTTCCTCACGACACTGGCGAGTGGCACGACGATCCTCGACACGGCTGTCGCGGAGGCGAAGAAGGCGGGCTCGGCGACTCTCGCCGGAGACGCTACCTTCCTGCTGCACGACACCTTCGGGTTTCCGATCGACCTCACCCTCGAGATCGCCGAGGAGGCCGGCCTCACGGTCGACCGCGCAGCGTTCGACAAGCTGATGCTCGAGCAGCGCACGCGCGCCAAGACGGATGCGAAGGCCAAGAAGGGCGCTATCGCCGATTTGGCGATCTACTCCGACCTTCGGGCGAAGGGCGAGACGGTATTCACCGGCTACGACACGCTCTCCACCGAGACGCGAGTGCTCGGCATTCTGATCGACGGGCAGCCGGCTCAGAAGGCCACGGTCGAGCAGGTGGCCGAGGTCATCCTCGCCGAGTCGTCGCTCTACGCGGAGTCCGGTGGGCAGGCGGCCGACCAGGGTCGAATCGTCGGCGATGGCTTCGACCTCGAAGTGCTCGACGTGCAGCGTCCCGTGAAGGGGCTCATCAGCCACACCGTGCGGGTGCGGTCGGGAGAGGTCGCGGTGGATGCCGTGGCAACTACGCTCGCCGACCCGACGTACCGGCATGCGGCGTCGCAAGCGCACTCGGCGACCCATCTTGTGCACGCGGCCCTGCGGCAGACCCTCGGCAACGAGGCGCACCAGTCGGGCTCGTTCAACAAGGCGGGCTACATGCGCCTCGACTTCGCGTGGAACCAGGCGCTCTCGCCGGCGACCCGCAGCGAGATCGAAGAGATCACCAACAACGCCGTGCGCGACAACCTCGAGGTGACCACCCGCATCCTGTCCCTTGACGAGGCGAAGGCTTCGGGCGCGATGGCGCTGTTCGGCGAGAAGTACGGCGACGTCGTGCGGATGGTCGACATCGGTGACGGGAGTTGGTCGCGCGAGTTGTGCGCCGGCATCCACGTTCGCTCGTCGGCCGAGGTCGGCATCGTCAATCTGGTGAGCGAGTCGAGCGTCGGGTCAACCAACCGCCGCGTCGAAGCGCTCGTCGGGCTCGACGCCTTCAAGGACTTCACGGCCGAACGCGCCATCGTCGGTCAACTGACGAGCACCTTGAAAACCCCGCGCGAGCAACTGCCCGAGCGCATCGCGTCACTCGTCGAACAGCTCAAAGTTGCCGAGAAGAAGATCGCCGCCTTCGAGGCGTCGAAGCTCTCGGGACGTGTTCCGGCGCTTGCCGAGAACGCCTCGCGGATCGGGGTCTACCGTGCCGTCGTCGAAGATCTCGGCGAACTCGGAACGGCCGACGAACTGCGCACCCTCGCCATGAGCGTGCGCGAGCGTCTCGGGTCAGACCCCGCCGTGGTCGCTCTCGCGGCACGGGTCGACGGCAAGCCTGCGGTGATCGTCGCGACGAACCAGGCCGCTCGGGATGCCGGCGCGAAGGCCGGAGTGCTCGCGAAGCAAGCGGCGGCGACCCTGGGCGGTGGTGGCGGCGGCAAAGACGACCTGGCACAGGGTGGCGGCAGCGACGTTACGGCGATCGCGGCGGCGCTGGACGGCATCCGCTCTGCGCTTCAGGGCTGACCGTGCGTCCCGGAGTGCGGCTCGGCGTCGACGTAGGCAAAGCTCGGGTCGGCGTGGCGGTGTGCGACCGCGACGGGATGCTCGCGACTCCCGTCGCAACTTTGGCACGGGTGGATGCCGACGAACGTTCGTTTCGCATCCTCAGTGAGGAGTACGGGGCGATCGAGATCGTGGTCGGCCTCCCGCTGTCGCTCAACGGCGGCGACACGGCATCCACAACAGATGCGCGGGACTTCGCCTCGATGCTGGCAAACGCGCTCGGGATGCCGGTGCGGCTGGTCGACGAGCGACTTTCCACGGTGTCTGCCCAGCGTGCACTGCGAGACTCAGGGCGACGCACGAAGGAATCGCGTGCCGTAATCGATCAAGTTGCCGCTGTTATCATCCTGCAGAATGCTCTCGACTCGGAGCGCTCCGCCGGACGACCGCCGGGGACCCTGGTCGAACCCGACGGAGGTAGTTGACGTGGCGAACGAACCGAGCTGGGACGAGATTTTCCGTCCCGCAGGCGGAGAACCCGTTCGGCCCCAGACTCCCAGCTCTGCGGAGCCGTCCGCGTCCGAATATCCGAGTGTGCGCGCCTCCGACCCCTTCGCGGTTGCGGCTGCTGAGGCCCAGTCGGGAGCCGGTTCTGCCCCTGTCGAAGGGCTGACTCGCCGTCAGATGCGTGAGCAAGAAGAACAGCAGGCGTCCCGGGGCGGTCGGGATGGCGGCAGCGGGGGAAGAACTCCGGGCTCGCCGAAATCGCCGAAGGCACCGAAGAAGAAGCGCCGCGGTCTGCTTGCGCTCGCGATCGTGGTCGTCACGCTGCTGGTGGTTGGCGGCGGCGGATTCGCCTACGCCTGGACCTTCCACCAAGACAAGGTGCGCGAGCTGCTCGGCTGGCAGGTGCCGATTGATTACCCCGGGACGGGCAACGGCACCGCAGTGACCGTCGTCATCCAGTCGGGTGACATCGGGTCGGACATCGCCCGCACACTCGTCGATTCGAAGGTCACGATGACTTTCGACGCGACCTATCAGTACCTCATCGCGAATCCCGACATCACGTTCGAGCCCGGCAACTACAAACTGCAAGAGCAGATGAGCGCGGCTTCTGCGGTCGCGGCCCTGCAGGATCCCGCCAACAAGATCATCAACACGGTGCTGATCAAGGAGGGCATGTCGATCGACCAGGCGTTCGACCAACTCTCCGCCGGAACGGGCATCTCCGTCGACGACTTCACTGCTGCGGCCGCCGACTTCGCGTCATACGGAGTCTCGTCCGATTCGCCGAGCGTCGAAGGTTGGCTGTTCCCCGCGACCTACACGTTCGATCCCGGCGTCACGGCGCCGGAGGTCATCCAGCAGATGGTCGACAAGACGATCTCGGTGCTCGACGCGAACGGGGTCGCTCCGGCGGACCGCCTCAAGATTTTGAAGATGGCGGCGCTCGTGCAACGCGAGGCGGGCGGCACGACCGACATGCCGAAGATCGCGCGGGTGTTCTACAACCGCATCGACCAGGGGATGCTGCTGCAGTCCGATGCGACCGTCGCCTACGGCACGGGCAACACCCACACTGTCTGGACCACTCCTGCCGAGCGTGCCGACCCGAGCAACCTCTACAACACCTACGTGCACGAGGGTTTGCCGTATGGTCCGATCGGCAACCCGGGAGAGGCCGCCATCAAGGCGGCGATCGCGCCGGCGGACGGTCTGTGGCTGTACTTTGTGCCGATCAACCTGCAGTCGGGCGAGACGGTGTTCTCGGAAACGCTCGCTCAGCACGAGGCGGCCGTCGCGCAGCTCAAGGCTTGGTGCAAGGCGAGCCCTGAGAACGCCACGTATTGCGCGTGAGCGCCCCCGTGCAGCGCCTCGCGGTTCTGGGGTCGCCGATCGAGCACTCTCGTTCGCCCCAACTTCACCTAGCTGCGTACCGGGTGCTCGGTTTGCCGTGGAGTTACGAGCGGTGTGACGTGCCTGCGGGCACCCTTCCTGGGTTTGTCGGCGGCCTCGACCTGAGTTGGCGTGGTCTGTCGCTGACGATGCCGCTGAAACGCGAGGTTCTGCCGATGCTGACCTCGCGCACCCCGCTCGTCGATTCCTCCGGTGTCGCGAATACCGTGCTCGTCGACGGCGATCGGCTCCGCGGCTTCAACACCGATGTGGCGGGCATTGTCGGAGCCCTTGCCGATCACCACATCGCGGATGTCGATATCGCTCACGTGATCGGTACCGGCGCGACCGCAGCCTCCGCCTTTCTGGCAGCCGCACAACTCGGCGCGTCTCGCATTGTGATTTCGGGTCGCAGCCTCGACGGGATTGCGGCGCTCGAAGTGCTCGGAGATCGACTTGGCGTCCACACCGAATGGCGGCTCTACGGGTCGGCGATGCCGCTGCGCGCCGATCTGGTGATCAACACGCTGCCGGGAGACGTCGACCCGGACGACGTGCCGGAGGCCGATCTCGGCTCGGTGTTGCTCGAGGTGCCCTACGACCCGTGGCCGACGCCCCGAGCCGCGCGCTGGGGAGAACGAGACGCGCTCGTCGTCAACGGTCTCGAGATGCTGTTGCACCAGGCGATCGCCCAGGTGCGCATCTTCGTCACCGGCCAAGAAGGCGGCCAACTCGATGATGAAGAGGATGTGATCGCCGCGATGCGCGAGTCGGTCGGCCTGCACGTGGAAGGCTCTGCTGGCTGAGAGGATGGTGGGTATGTTGCGCTGGCTGACTGCCGGGGAGTCCCACGGCCCCGAGCTGGTGGCGATTCTCGAGGGTCTGCCTGCCGGCGTCCCGGTGTCGAAGGCTGACATCCAAGCCGACCTGCAACGCCGCAAGCTCGGCTACGGTCGTGGCGCCCGGATGAAGTTCGAGGAGGACGCTCTCGAAATCTCGGGCGGCGTCCGATTCGGGTTGAGCATGGGTTCACCGATCGCCCTCCGCGTCGGCAACACCGAGTGGCCGCGCTGGGTCGATGTGATGAGCGCTGAGCCGGTGGATGTCGAGGAGCTGCCGAAAGGACGCGGCGCCCCGCTGACCCGGCCACGACCCGGGCATGCCGACCTGGTCGGGATGCAGAAGTACGACTTCGAGGAGTCGCGGAACGTGCTGGAACGCGCGAGCGCGCGGGAGACCGCCGCACGGGTCGCACTCGGTGCTGTCGCCCGCAGGTTCCTTGGCGAACTCGGCGTCCGGCTGGTTGCGCACACCCTGTCGATCGGGCCGATCCACGTGCCGGAGGGCGCTGCGCTGCCGGCAGCCGATGATGTCGAGATGCTCGATGCCGATCCGCTTCGGTGCTTCGACCCGGCCACATCCGCCCAGATGGTGGCCGAGGTCGACCGCGCGCACGAGGCGGGTGACACTCTCGGCGGCATCGTCGAGGTGCTCGCCTATGGCGTTCCGCCCGGACTCGGCTCGTACGTGCACTGGGACCGGCGACTCGATGGCCAGCTCGCCGCCGCAGTGATGAGCATCCAGGCGATCAAGGGCGTTGAAGTCGGAGACGGCTTCACCACGACGACACGGCCCGGCTCGAGCGCGCACGACGAACTCGTGATCGGTGCCGACGGCATCACCCGACTGTCCGACCGTGCGGGCGGCATTGAGGGCGGGATGTCGACCGGCACTCTGTTGCGGGTGCGTGCTGGCATGAAGCCGATCGCGACCGTGCCTCACGCTTTGCGCACGGTCGACGTCGCCACCGGCACGGCGGCCGAAGCACACCACCAGCGCTCCGATGTCTGCGCGGTACCGGCGGCCGGAGTCGTCGCGGAGGCGATGGTCGCTCTGGTTCTTGCCAACGCGATGCTCGAAAAGTTCGGCGGCGACTCGATCGGTGAGACCCGCCGCAACCTCGAGGGCTACCTCGCCGCGATGCCCGACAACCTGCGTACCGCCGGTTTGTCGGTTCCCGAAGAATGACTTCCGGCGTCAGCCCGCTCGTGAGTCCGCCCGTCGTGTTCGTCGGGCCGATGGCATCGGGCAAGACCAAGATCGGCAAACGGATCGCGCGCATCCTCGGCGTCGGGTTCACCGACACCGACCGCGTTGTGGTCGCCGAACACGGGCCGATCGCCGAGATTTTTGCGACCCACGGAGAAGCACGATTCCGCAAGTGGGAGCGCAAGGCTGTCGTCGCGGCCCTGCACTCTGACCATGTGGTCTCGCTCGGCGGGGGAGCGGTGTTGGATGCCGACACCCGCGCCGATCTCGCGATGCAGCGCGTCATCCTGCTGACGGTGACGCCGGAGGTGGTGGCGAAACGGCTCGCCGTCGATCCGGGCAAGCGTCCGCTACTCGCCGGCGGCGTCACCGACTGGGAGCGCATTTACGCCGCGCGACGTTCGCTGTACGAGGAAGTCGCAACGATGACCTTCGACACCTCAAACGGCGACTTCGACACCATCACCCGAGAGGTCGCCGCATGGCTGACGATGTGATCACGATCCCGGTTGCGGGTGATTCCGACGCCGGTTCTTCTTCCTACGATGTCGTCATCGGCCGCGACCTGCTCGGGATGATCCCCGAGTTGCTCAACCCGAAGACCGCGAAAGTCCTCATCGTGCATGCCCCGCCGCTCGGCGCCCGAGCCGAGGCGTTGCGCGAAGAGCTGTCCGGCCGCTACGAGGTCATCCTCGCCGAGATTCCGGATGCCGAGGCGGCCAAGCGTGTCGAGGTTGCCGCATTCTGCTGGCAGATCATGGGCCAGACCGACTTCACGCGCACCGACGCCGTCATCGGTCTCGGCGGGGGAGCGACGACCGACCTGGCCGGGTTCGTTGCAGCAACCTGGCTGCGCGGCGTCGACGTCCTCCAAATTCCGACGACGGTTCTCGGAATGGTCGACGCCTCGGTCGGTGGCAAGACCGGCATTAACACCGCGGAGGGCAAGAACCTCGTCGGGGCGTTCCACGCTCCGCGCGCGGTCATCTGCGACCTCGCCCTGCTCGACGCACTGCCGAAGAACGAGATTCTCGCCGGATTCGCCGAAATCGCGAAGGCGGGGTTCATCGCCGAACCCGAGATCCTCGACATCCTGGAAGCGGACGTCGACGCCGCGACAGATCCCACGACACCCCAGTTTCGGCGACTCATCGAACTGTCGATCGCTGTCAAAGCCCGAGTCGTTGGGGAGGATTTCACCGAGCAGGGTGTGCGCGAAATTCTCAACTACGGGCACACGCTCGCCCACGCAATCGAACACGCCGAGCGGTACCAGTGGCGCCACGGCGCTGCGGTCGCGATCGGAATGGTCTTCGCCGCCGAGTTGTCGCGGCTGACCCGCTCGCTCTCGGATGCCGACGTCGACCGGCACCGCCGCATCCTGTCGTCTCTGTCGCTGCCGACCAGCTATCCGCTCGGTCGCTGGCAGACGCTGCTAGCAACGATGCGCCGCGACAAAAAGTCCCGGGCGGGGATGCTGCGCTTCATCGTGCTCGACGCTATTGGTCGTCCGACGGTGCTCAACGGACCCGAGGATGCGCTGCTCTTTCTCGCCTACCAGAACGTCGCCGAGTAGGTCACTCATCCGCTGGCTGAGCAGTCGCGGAGTAGGTCACTCATCCGCTGGCTGAGCAGTCGCCGAAGGCGACGTGTCGAAGCCCCGAGTGCGGAGATGTGTGCCGCGACTCAACGCAGGGAGCTCGTCGTAGTGCTGAGCGATGAGAGCCTCCTTCTTGCGTCGAGACCAGCCATGGATCTGCCTTTCGCGTTCCCAGGCCTCATCGACCCGGTCATACTCCTGCGCAAACACGAGTTCCACGGGTAGTCGCTTCGCGGTGTAGGCAGTCTCCGAGTCCATCGAATGCTGCCAGAGTCGCCTCTCGAGGTCCCAAGTGCTGCCGACGTAATACGTGCCGTCAGCACACTTGAGGAGGTAGACGTGCGGCATCGGGCCAGATTGCCCCTGCAGCCGCGCACGTGCTGAGGTTGCCCACAGGGCGGGCTTCGACACGCACGCTTCGCGTGCTGCTCAGCCAGCGAGGACACGCACGCTTCGCGTGCTGCTCAGCCAGCGGGGACACGCACGCTTCGCGTGCTGCTCAGCCACCGGTGTGCAGCCGGGCGATACGCTCAACCCATGTCGCGCGTGCTCGTTCTCAACGGTCCCAACCTCGGGCGCCTGGGCAGCCGGGAACCCGACGTCTACGGCGCGCAAGACCTGTCGGCGCTGCGGGTGCGGCTCGTCGAGAACGCTCCGGAGGGCACCGAGATCGATCTGAGGCAGACCGACGACGAAGCGGAACTCATCCACTGGCTGCACGAGGCCGTCGACGCCAAGACGCCGGTGATTATGAATCCAGCTGCGTTCACGCACTACAGCTACGCACTGCGCGACGCTTCGAAGATGGTGACGGATGCCGGCATCCCACTGATCGAGGTGCACATCTCCAACCCTCACGCGCGCGAATCGTTTCGCCACAACTCCGTCATCTCGGCTGTCGCCACCGGCGTGATCGCCGGTTTCGGGTTCGACTCCTATGTGTTGGCCTTGGCCGCCATCGGTCGTGGCGCGGGCCTTTAGCCGACCGGGAGTGGCCTAAGCTCGTCCCTCGTGGCAACCACGAACGACATCAAGAACGGCAGCGTTCTCAACATCGACGGTCAGCTCTGGAACGTGATCGAGTTCCAGCACGTCAAGCCTGGCAAGGGCGGCGCGTTCGTGCGCACCAAAATGAAGAACATCATGAGCGGCAAGGTCGTCGACCGCACGTTCAACGCTGGCACCAAGATCGACTTTGCGATTGTCGACCGCCGCGACTTCCAGTACCTCTACAAGGATGGCGACGGCTTCGTGTTCATGGACACGGCCGACTACGACCAGATCACGATCCCGTCTGCGATTGTCGGGGATGCCGCCAACTTCATGCTCGAAAACCAGATCGCCACGGTTGCGACCAACGAGGGGGAGCCGCTGTACGTCGAGCTTCCGACCTCGGTGATCCTCGAGGTCACCTACACCGAGCCTGGTCTGCAGGGCGACCGTTCGAGCGCAGGCACGAAGCCGGCCACGCTCGAGACCGGTTACGAAATGCAGGTGCCGCTGTTTCTCGAACAGGGCACGAAGGTCAAGGTCGACACCCGCACGGGTGACTACCTCGGCCGCGTGACCGACTAGTCGTTGGCGACGTCAGCCCTGTGATCGCTCCCACACCGTGAGTTCAAGAAGCAAGGCGCGCAAACGCGCCATCGACATCCTGTTCGGGGCGGACGTCCGCGGAATCCCGATTTCGACCCTCCTGGGCGAGGAGGCCGAGCGCGCCTCGCAGCAGCCGCAGCGCGAGTCGTCGTGGCTGTACGCCCGAGAGATGGTTGAGGGGGTGGATGCTCACCTCGAAGACCTCGACGAAGAGATCGAGTCCCACGCACTCGGGTGGTCGCTGGCGCGGATGCCGGCCCTCGACCGTGCCATCGCCCGGATGGCGGCGTGGGAGATCCTGCACAACGACGAGGTCCCCGACGGGGTCGCGATCTCGGAGGCGGTCGAGTTGGCGACCACTCTGAGTACTGAAGACTCGGCCGGTTATCTCAACGGTCTGCTCGGCGCGATTTCGCGTTCGCACGAAGCATCCTGAGCTTTTCGGAGGCCTGCGGGTCGCCGCATGACGTCACATTGCGTTGCGTGACTGTCTCGTTTTGTGCACGAGGGCGAGGTTCCCTAACTTCGGTCGAGTGCCCGCATCCGTCGCCTCAGCCGTGAGCTCACCCGCCCTGCGAGTGAGCCTGCGCGGCGTTGGCCGGAGTTTCCCCGCGGTGGGCGGCGGCCAGAAGGTCGTGCTTCGCGACATCGAGCTCGAGGTGCGGCCCGGCGAGATCATTGCCCTGCTGGGACCTTCCGGCTGCGGCAAGTCCACCCTGCTGCGACTGGTCGGCGGCCTCGACGCGGCGGATGCCGGCGAGCTGACGATTGACGACACTCCGGTTGCCGAGGTCGATCAGCGTTCAGCGATCGCGTTCCAGGAGCCGCGCCTGTTGCCGTGGCGCACCGTCGAACGCAACGTGCGCCTCGGCTTGCCGCGTGGCACGCCGACTCAGCAGGGTAAGGCCCGCACCACCGACCTTCTCGGTCTCGTGCAGCTGGAGGCGGCGACGGCTCTGCGTCCGCGGCAGATTTCGGGCGGGATGGCTCAGCGTGCATCCCTCGCCCGGGCTCTCGCCCGTGGTCCCGGGGTCTTGTTGCTCGACGAGCCATTCGGCGCCCTCGATGCGCTGACCCGTCTCACGATGCAAGATCTGCTGCTCGACATTCACGCCAACGAGCCCGCGACGATTCTTCTGGTGACGCACGACGTCGATGAAGCACTCGCTCTCGCCGATCGCATCGTGCTGCTCGGCGAAGATCCTGCCGCGCCGGGGACGGGGGCGACCATTCGATCGATCCTCGAAATCGGCAAAGCCCGACCGCGCGACCGTGCCGACGCTTCGCTGGCGCTGCTGCGCGCCGACCTGCTTGAGCGACTCGGCGTCAACAGTCACCACGCCGTGAATTACGTCACGGCCGCCCTGCGTACGCAACGCGAGAAGTTCGGTGACCTGCCCACCGGCACAACCGAAGAACCGACGCGGCCTCATTCGTTCTGACCCGTAGTACTGCACCATCAATTCCGCACTCCACAGCAAAGGACAGCATCACCATGAAGAAGACCCCCTTCGTCGCCCTTGCGACGATCGTGACCGCGGCAGCCCTCGCGCTGACCGGGTGCGTCGCTGGTGAAGGCGCGCCAGCGCCGGCCGCGACAACAGCCGGCCCAGCCCTTGGTGAAGGCGGCTGGAGCTCCGACACCCTCAACATCGACTTCGCGACCTACAACCCGCTGAGCCTGATCATCAAGGACCAGGGCTGGCTCGAGGCCGCGACCGGTGGCAAAGTCACCATCAACTGGGTGCAGTCGGCAGGCTCGAACAAGGCGAACGAGGCGCTGCGCGCCGGCGCGATCGACGTCGGCTCGACGGCTGGCTCGGCAGCGCTGCTCGCTCGCTCGAACGGCTCGCCGATCAAGACGATCGACATCTATAGCCAGCCTGACTGGGCTGCGATCGCGGTTCCGGCCGGTTCGAGCATCAAGACGGTCAAGGACCTCAAGGGTCACAGCATCGCCGTGACGATTGGAACCGACCCGTACTTCTTCTTGCTGCAGACGCTGGATGAGGCGGGCCTGACGCTTGACGACGTCACGATCGTGAACCTTCAGCACGCCGACGGAAAGGCCGCACTCGAAAACGGCTCGGTCGACGCCTGGTCGGGTCTCGACCCGCTGCTCTCGACGAGCGTCGCGTCGGCCGGCACGAAGATCATCTACGACAACCCCGACTTCAACAGCTACGGGTTCCTCAACGCGACCGAGACCTTCCTGGCGAAGTCGCCCGACCTGGCACAGCTCGTGGTCAATGCGTACGAACAAGCTCGAGCGTGGGCCGTGGCCAACCCGCAGAAGGCGGCCGACATCCTCGCCGGTGTCGCCGGGATTGACCCGAAGATCGCCAGCGCCGTGCTGATCGACCGCACCAACTTCGACATCGACGGCGTTCCGGGTCAGGCCCAGCTCGACGTGCTGAAGGTCATCGGCCCGGTGCTCGTTGACACGGGTGCGGTGCCCTCCCAGGATCTGGTTGACGCCGCGCTCAAGAGCCTCCTCGAGCCGAAGTACGCCCAGCAGGCGGATCCGACCTTCTTTGGCTGAGTATCTCGTGTCGACGGCGGCGGCCCCTCAGGGGGTCGCCGCCCGTCGGCGTGCGCGCGCGGATTCGCCACTGTGGTGGCGCATCGTCGGGGGAGCGATTCTTCCGGTCGCGATCTTTGTCGGCTGGTGGATCATCTCGGCGCTCGAACTCGTTCCGGTCTACCGACTTCCGACGCCGCTCATGGTCTTCGAGTCCGCCTGGTCGCTTCCGAACAATCACAAGCTGCCTCTCGACATCCTGATTTCGACGCAGCGGGTGCTGATCGGATTCGCAATTGGCGCGTCGATCGGTCTGGTGCTTGGCGCACTTGTCGGACTCTCGAAGGTGGCCAACGTCATCCTCGGGCCGCTGCTGAGCGCGCTCCGAGCGGTGCCGTCGCTCGCCTGGGCGCCGGTCCTGCTGCTGTACCTGGGGATCTTCGAGCCGCCCAAGTTGGTGCTCGTTTCGATCGGAGCGTTCTTCCCGATTTTCACGGCGATCTCCGGCGCCTTGCGCCACGTTGAGCCGCAGATCGTAGAGATGGGCCGCGCCTTCGGCCTCGGTCCCATGCGCGTACTGACGACGGTGCGCCTTCCTGCCGTCATCCCGACGATCATCAGCGGGTTGCGACTCTCGCTCGCCCAGGCCTGGCTTTTCCTCGTCGCGGCCGAGTTGCTCAACGCGAGCCTGGGGCTCGGCGCGATCTTGGTGGAGTCGGGTCAGAACGGCCGGATTGACGCGATGTTCCTGGTGATCATCCTGCTCGCGGTCCTCGGACGGATCACTGATGCCCTCGTTGGGCTCGTCGAGCGATGGCTTCTCAAACGTTGGGGCTAGTCCGCTAGAGTCGTGATCGCAACAGACCACCTTTAAGTCCGTCCAGAGAGACGGGGAAGGAGGTCAGGATGACTGCACGCCCCGTGCTGCAGCAGGCTGACATTGATCGCGCACTCACGCGCATCGCTCACGAGATCCTCGAATCTGTCGATCGGCAAGGTTCGGATCGGGGCGACTCGGCTCTGATCCTTCTCGGCATCCCGACGCGCGGCGTCCTCCTCGCCGAGCGGCTCGCAGCCCGCCTCGAGTCGCTGGCGCCCGGTTCGGCCTCGGTCGGCTCACTCGACGTGACCATGCATCGGGATGACCTCCGCTCGCAGCCGACCCGCAGCCCGAGTCCGACGCGCATCCCGGCCGGCGGCATCGACGGCGCCACCGTGGTGCTGGTCGACGACGTGCTGTACTCCGGTCGCACCATTCGGGCCGCTCTCGATGCGCTCACGGCCCTGGGCCGCCCGAAGGCCGTGCGCCTGGCCGTGCTGATCGACCGCGGTCATCGCGAGTTGCCCATCCGCCCCGATTTCGTCGGCAAGAACCTGCCGTCGTCGATCACCGAACGCGTCAACGTGCGGCTGATCGAGACCGACGGCGATGACCTCGTCGAGATCGCGGAGGGCGAGCGATGACAACGCTGCGCCATCTGCTCTCGACGCGCGATCTGGATCGCGATACGGCGATCGGCATTTTGGATGTCGCTGAAGATATGGCGGATGTCGCTCGGCGCGCCGTTCCGAAGCTTCCGGTCCTCAACGGCCGCACCGTCGCGAACCTGTTCTTCGAAGATTCAACGCGCACCCGCCTCTCGTTCGAAGCAGCCGCGAAACGACTCTCGGCCGACGTGATCACGCTGAGCGCCAAAGGCTCAAGTGTGCAGAAGGGCGAAAGTCTGAAGGACACAGCGCAGACTGTGGCCGCGATGGGGGTTGACCTCGTGGTGCTGCGGCACCCGGCTTCGGGGGCGGCTCGGACTCTCGCCGATGGCGGCTGGATTGACGCTGCCGTGATCAACGCGGGTGACGGCACCCACGAGCACCCGACCCAGGGTCTGCTTGACGCGTACACGATGCGCAAGTCCCGCCACGGGGATGCTTCCCGCGGCAAAGATCTCGACGGTCTGAAGGTCACGATCGTCGGCGACATCCTGCACTCGCGGGTTGCCCGGTCCAACCTCTGGCTGCTGAACACTCTCGGCGCCGAGGTCACCCTGGTCGCTCCCGCCACGCTGGTGCCGACCGGTGCTGAGACCTGGCCGGCGACGATCCGACACGATCTCGACGACGCCCTCGATCAGAACCCGGATGTCGTGAAGATGCTGCGCATTCAGAGCGAGCGAATGAACGCCGCCTTCTTTCCCAACGACCGGGAATACGCCCGTGAGTGGGGTCTCGGCGACGCCCGACTCGCCCGGCTGCGCCCGGATACGATGGTGATGCATCCCGGCCCGATGAACCGCGGACTGGAAATATCCACTGCTGCGGCGGATTCCGACCGGTCGCTCGTGCTTGACCAGGTCACCAACGGGGTCTCGATTCGAATGGCGGTTCTGTACCTCATGCTCGGTGGTGCCGCATGACTCTCCTCATTCAGGGCGCGACACTTCCCGACGGCACGCGCGCCGACCTCATCGTTCACAACGGCGTGATCACCGAACGCGGTTCTGGACTGTCCGCTCAGAGTGCCACGGTGATCGATGCCGACGGACTCCAAGCACTTCCCGGACTCGTCGACCTGCACACTCACCTGCGTGAGCCCGGCTTCGAGCAGAGCGAGACGATCCTCACCGGATCACGCGCCGCCGCATCCGGTGGCTTCACGGCCGTGCACGCGATGGCGAACACGAGTCCGGTCGCCGACACCGCTGGCGTCGTCGAGCAGGTCGCCTCGCTCGGCGAGCAGCACGGGTACGTGACAGTGCGCCCGGTGGGTGCCGTGACGATGGGACTCGCGGGGGAGCGGCTCAGCGAGATCGGTGCGATGGCTCGCTCGCGTGCGGCGGTGCGGGTCTTCAGCGACGACGGCAAATGCGTGCATGACGCCCTTCTCATGCGCCGCGCACTGGAGTACGTGTCGACCTTCGGTGGTGTGGTCGCCCAGCACGCGCAAGAACCACGACTTACCGAGGGCGCTCAGATGAACGAGGGTGCGCTGAGCAGCGAACTCGGGTTGGCCGGGTGGCCGGCAGTCGCCGAGGAGGCGATCATCGCTCGGGATGTTCTCCTGGCCGAAGCGGTCGGCGCCCGCATCCACATCTGCCACCTGTCGACGGCCGGGAGCGTTGAGGTCATCCGTTGGGCGAAGGCGCGGGGGATCGCGGTCACCGCCGAGGTCACGCCCCACCACCTGCTGCTCACCGAAGCGAAGGCCTCGACCTACGACGCGCGGTTCAAAGTGAACCCGCCGCTGCGTCGCGAAGAGGATGTGCGCGCCCTTCGCGTCGCGCTGGCCGACGGCACGATCGACATCGTTGCGACTGACCACGCCCCGCATCCGATCGAGACGAAAGAGTGTGCGTGGGCCGAAGCCTCCTTTGGGATGGTGGGGCTCGAGAGCGCGCTGAATATCGTGCAGCAGACGATGGTCGACGCCGGCGCGTTCGGGTGGTCGGATGTCGCCCGAGTGTTGTCGGTCACCCCGGCCGCGATTGGCCGACTCGACGGGTACGACGCCCCCTTCGCCGTCGGATCGCCTGCGCATCTCACGCTCGTTGATCCCACGGCGCGCTCAGTGTTTGGCGTCGAGCACCTGCACGGCCAGAGCACCAACTCGCCCTACCTGGGGCTCGAACTGCCCGGTCGCGTTGTTGCGACAGTGCACCGAGGGGTGCCGACAGTGCTCGACGGCGTGCTGCGCGATCCCGCTGAGGTTGCTCAAGGTGCGGCGGTGGTGGCTCATGGATAAAGTGCTCGCCTTGATCCCCGTTCTCGCGGTTCTGATTCTGGTCGGGGTGTGGTTTGCGCTCGGTTGGCGCAAGCGACGTCGAAGCCAGGCCGACCTCCCGACCCTCGGTGCGCCACCCGCGACGCTCGGTGAACCGCTGCTCGTGCAGGACCTGCTGTACGTCGCGACCACCCGTGCCGACGCGCCGCTGGACCGCATCACCGTGCGCGGCCTCGCGTTTCGGGGTCGCGCCGGGGTCGCAGTCTCTCCGGAGGGCGTCGTGCTTTCGATCGCTGGGCAGCCCGCCTTCTTTATTGCCCGCGATGCGATCGAAGGAGTCGGACGAGCGACCTGGACGATCGACAAGGTCGTCGCGAACGACGGGCTCGTCTTCATCCGCTGGGCTCTCGGTGACGCCCGGATCGATAGCTACCTGAAGTCGACGGATCCCGACGTGCTGCTCGACGCCCTCAACACTGTTTCTTCTGTCGCGAAAAAGCCTGTGCCCAACAAGGAGCGCGCATGACCTCCACTGATCCCGCCGTCTTGGTTCTCGAAGACGGCACCCGCTACGAGGGGCGCGCCTACGGTGCCCGCGGACGCACTCTCGGCGAAGCCGTCTTCGCGACGGGGATGACCGGCTACCAGGAGACCCTGACCGACCCGTCGTACGCCGGCCAGATCGTGGTGATGACCGCACCGCACATCGGAAACACCGGCATGAACGACGAAGACCCCGAGTCTCGAAAGATCTGGGTTTCGGGCTACGTCGTGCGTGACCCCTCTCGGGTGGTGAGTAATCACCGAGCGAATCGATCGCTCGACGACGATCTGGTCGCGAACGGCATCGTCGGTCTGTCAGGCATCGACACTCGCGCCGTGACCCGCCATTTGCGCGACTCCGGCGCGATGCGAGCCGGAGTCTTCTCGGGACCGGATGCCGGCCTCAGCCCCGAGAAGCAGCTCGAAATCGTGAGGAGTTCGCCCGAGATGGCCGGGCTGAATCTCTCGGCAGAAGTCTCGGTCACCTCGCCAGTGGTCACACCGGCGCAGGGGCAGAGAATCGGCAACCTCGCCGTGCTCGACCTCGGGGTTAAGCAGTCGACGATCGACAACCTCGCCGCACGCGGGTTCGAGGTGCATGTGCTCCCGCACGACGTCACGATCGAGCAGGTACTCGCGATCGACCCGGTGGCCGCGTTCTACTCCAACGGTCCCGGCGACCCGGAAGCATCCGACGCTCACGTCGCCCTGCTGCGCGAACTGCTCGATCGCGGGTTGCCCTTCTTCGGCATCTGTTTCGGCAACCAACTGCTCGGTCGCGCCCTGGGGTTCGGCACCTACAAGCTGCCGTTCGGCCACCGGGGTATCAACCAACCGGTGCTCGACCGCTCGACCGGGAAGGTTGAGATCACCGCGCACAACCACGGCTTCGCGGTCGACGCTCCGCTCGACCGCGCGGTCGAGAGTCCCCACGGCTATGGGATGGTCGGGGTCAGCCACGTGGGTCTCAACGACCAGGTCGTCGAGGGACTGCGAGCGCTCGACATCCCGGCCTTCTCGGTGCAGTACCACCCCGAGGCGGCTGCCGGTCCGCACGATGCCAACTACCTCTTCGACAGGTTCCGAGACATGGTGCTGACGCATCAGAAGGCGAACTGATGCCCAAGCGTTCCGACATCTCGAGTGTGCTGGTCATCGGCTCGGGGCCGATTGTGATCGGCCAGGCGGCCGAGTTCGACTACTCCGGCACTCAGGCCTGCCGTGTGCTGCGCGCGGAGGGCGTTCGGGTGATCCTGGTCAACCCGAACCCAGCAACGATCATGACCGACCCCGACTTCGCCGACGCGACCTATATCGAGCCGATCACCAACGAGGCGCTTGAGGCGATCATCAAGCTGGAGCGTCCGGATGCGATCCTGCCGACCTTGGGCGGCCAGACCGCACTCAACGCGGCGATCGCTCTCGACGAGGCCGGCATCCTGGCGAAGTATCACGTCGAATTGATCGGCGCGAAGGTCGAGGCCATCAAGAAGGGCGAAGACCGTCTGATCTTCAAAGAGCTGGTCATCGCCGCCGGTGCCGAGGTCGCACGCAGCCATATCGCGCACACCATCGGTGAGGCGGTGGATGCCGCCGCCGACCTCGGCTACCCACTCGTGGTCCGGCCGTCGTTCACGATGGGCGGTCTCGGCTCAGGTTTTGCGCACGACCCGGATGAACTGATCCGCATGGTCGGTGACGGGCTGCACCAGTCGCCGACGTCCGAGGTTCTGCTCGAGGAGTCGATCACGGGCTGGAAAGAGTACGAACTCGAGCTGATGCGTGACACCGCCGACAACACCGTGGTGGTCTGCTCGATCGAGAACGTTGACCCGGTCGGGGTGCACACCGGCGACTCGATCACGGTCGCGCCGGCTCTCACCCTGACCGACCGCGAATACCAGCGGATGCGCGACATCGGGATCGACATTATCCGGGCAGTCGGCGTCGACACCGGTGGCTGCAACATCCAGTTCGCGGTCGAACCGTCGACGGGTCGCATCATCGTCATCGAAATGAACCCGCGGGTCTCGCGGTCGAGCGCTCTTGCCAGCAAAGCGACCGGCTTTCCGATCGCCAAGATCGCCGCGAAGTTGGCAATCGGCTACCGACTCGACGAGATTCCGAACGACATCACGAAGGTGACGCCGGCATCTTTCGAACCGAGCCTCGACTACGTCGTCGTGAAGGTACCGCGCTTCGCTTTCGAGAAGTTCCCGTCGGCGGATGCCACCCTCACCACGACGATGAAGAGTGTCGGCGAGGCGATGGCGATCGGCCGCAATTTCACGACAGCGCTTCAGAAGGCGCTGAGGAGTCTCGAGAAGCGGGGGAGCAGCTTCCACTGGGGCGCCGAGGGGCGGTCGAAGGCCGAACTGATCGAGATCGCCAAGGTGCCGACCGACGGTCGCATCGTGACCGTGCAACAGGCGTTCCGCAAGGGCGCGACGCTTGAGGAACTGTTCGACGCGACCAAGATCGACCCGTGGTTCCTCGACCAGATCCTGCTGATCAACGAGGTCGCGGCGTGGCTTGCGGGCTCGCTCAAACTCGATCGCGACTTCTTCGTCGAGGCGAAGAATCACGGCTTCTCCGACGTTCAGATCGCCGAACTTCGCGGCATCACCGAGCAGGAGGTGCGCAACCTGCGCTGGCAGCTCGGGGTGCGTCCGGTCTACAAAACCGTCGACACCTGTGCGGGCGAGTTCCCCGCGCTGACGCCGTATCACTACTCCTCGTACGATCTCGAAACTGAGGTGCGGCCGAGCGGCGCGAAGAAGGTCGTCATCCTCGGGTCCGGCCCGAACCGCATCGGCCAGGGTGTCGAGTTCGACTACTCGTGCGTGCACGCATCTTTCGCGCTGCACGATGCCGGGTACGAGACGATCATGATCAACTGCAACCCTGAAACAGTGTCGACCGACTACGACACCTCCGACCGGCTCTACTTCGAACCGCTCACCCTCGAAGACGTTCTCGAGGTCATCCACGCCGAATCGCAGTCCGGCACGCTGGTCGGCGTCATCGTTCAACTCGGCGGGCAGACTGCGCTGGGGCTTGCGAAAGGTCTCGAAGCGGCCGGCGTTCCGATCCTCGGCACCAGCCCGAGTGCGATCGACCTCGCCGAGGAGCGTGGGTTGTTCTCCGGCATCCTCGATGCTGCGGGCCTGCTGGCACCGAAAAACGGCATCGCGACGGATGCGCCGAGCGCTGTCACCGTCGCTGAGGAAATCGGCTACCCGGTACTCGTGCGTCCGTCGTACGTGCTCGGCGGCCGCGGGATGGAAATCGTCTACGACACACCCGGACTCGAGGACTATTTCGACCGGGTACGTGAACAGGCGATCATCGGTCCTGGCTCGCCGCTGCTGGTCGACAGGTTCCTGGATGACGCGGTCGAGATCGACATCGACGCGCTCTACGACGGCACCGAGCTCTACGTCGGCGGAATCATGGAACACATCGAGGAGGCCGGCATCCACTCGGGTGACTCGGCGTGCACCCTGCCTCCCGTCACGCTCGGCCGCGACGTGCAGAACCGGGTCGTCGAGGCCACCCGCAAGATCGCCGAAGGGATCGGGGTGCGGGGCCTTCTCAACGTGCAGTTCGCTGTCGGGGCCGGAGTGCTCTACGTGCTCGAAGCCAACCCGCGCGCTTCCCGGACCGTGCCGTTCGTGTCGAAGGCTCTCGGCATCCCGTTGGCCAAGGCGGCTGCGCTCGTGATGGTCGGTCGCACGATTCGCGACCTGGTCAACGACGGGATGCTGCCCGCCGAGGATGGCGAACACGTGCCACTCGACGCGCCGATCTCGGTGAAGGAGGCGGTGCTGCCGTTCAAGCGGTTCAGAACGCGCGAAGGCAACGTGGTCGACTCCGTTCTCGGGCCCGAGATGCGCTCGACCGGGGAAGTGATGGGAATCGACGCCGACTTCCCGCGTGCATTCGCGAAGAGTCAGGATGCCGCCTACGGCGGGTTGCCGGAGTCGGGCACCGTCTTCGTGTCGGTCGCCGACCGCGATAAGCGCGCCGTCGTGCTGCCGATCCTGCGACTGTCGCAACTCGGGTTCACGATCGTCGCAACCGACGGCACCGCCGAGGTGCTGGCCCGCAACGGAATCAGGGCGACAGCGGTACGCAAGTACTTCATGGGGCAGGCCGTCGACGCTGCGGATCCTTCTATCGTCGAACTGATCAACGAGGGCAAGATCGATGTTGTGATCAACACCCCGTCGGGACGCAGCGCACGGGCGGACGGCTTCGAGATCCGCACCGCGACTGTCGCTGCCGACAAGCCTCTCTTCACGACGATCGCGCAACTCGCAGCGGCCGTCGCCGCGTTCGAGATCAAGCACGGTGACATGCGGGTGCGTTCGCTGCAGGACTACGCGAAAGATCGCGCTCGGAGTCTCGAGACACGGAGGCTTGCAGCGAGATGACCTTCGCCGACCGCTTCTTCGCGACCCTGTCGGAGTCGGGTCAGCTCTGCGTCGGCATCGACCCGCATGCGTCGGTGCTGTCGATCTGGGGTCTGCCGGACACCGCGGCCGGCGTGCGCGAATTCGGACTCCGAACGGTGGATGCCGTGGCCGGCCGAGCAGGAATCGTGAAACCGCAGGTGGCATTCTTCGAGCGTCATGGGTCGGGCGGCTACGCCGCCCTCGAAGCCACGATCGCGGCGGCCCGGTCGGCGGGGCTCTTCGTCATCGCCGACTGCAAGCGCGGAGATGTCGGGTCGACAGTCGATGCCTACGGCGAGGCGTGGCTCACGCCGGGGTCACCACTCGAGGCCGACGCGATGACCGCGTACGCCTATCAGGGGATCGGCTCACTGTCGGGTGTGCTGGCGAGGGCTGACGAGTTCGAGAAGGGCGTGATCGTGGTGGCCGCGACCTCGAACCCGGAAGGGATCATCACGCAAACGGCGATGCGTGCCGACGGCCGTACCGTCGCGGCTGCGCTCGTCGATGAAGTTCGCGAGCTGCCCGGCTCGGGCGGGCTCGTGATCGGCGCGACGATCGACCCGGCCGCCTACGGCCTGACGCCCGAGCGGTTTACCGGTGTGCCGATCCTCGCCCCGGGGTTCGGAGCGCAGGGTGCCCGGTTGTCTGATCTCGCGCGGGTGTTCGGGTCGGCATCCGGCCAGGTGGCTGTGCACGTCTCGCGCGAGTTGCTCGCGGCCGGACCTGACGGTCTCGCCCCCGCGATCGACCGGATGGCGGCCGACCTCCGCGACGTGACGCCGTGAAACCCCCCGAGGTCGACCGCGCGGCGGGGTTGCGAGCTGCGGTCGCCGCGCGACGTGCCCGCGCCGAGGTGAAACGTCAGGTCGCATCCCGAGAGCGTCGCGCGCTTGACGTCGCCGAGGTCGCCTGGGACGGCGACCCCGGTTCGGCGGAAGCCACCCTTCGGGTCAGCGAACTGCTGCGCAGCATCCCGACGCTCGGCCCGACCAGGTCGGAGCGGGTGATGGCGCAGCTACAGATCGCACCCGCCAAGCGGGTGGGGGGGCTCGGCGTTCGCCAGCGGCTCGAACTGCGCGACTTTCTGATGGACCGTGAAGCACGAAGCGCCGCCGGTCGCCGCCACAGTCGCCTGGTCGTGCTCGCCGGTCCGACCGCGGTGGGAAAGGGGACCGTTTCCCGGCACATCCGTGAGACCTACCCCAACGTGCTGCTCAGCGTCTCGGCAACGACGCGCCCGCCGCGACCCGGTGAAATCGAGGGCGAGCACTACTACTTCGTCAGCGACGCCGAATTCGACCGGATGATCGCCCAGCGGGAGTTTCTCGAGTGGGCGACCGTGCACAACGCCTACCGCTACGGAACGCCCAGGCCGCCGATCGATCGGGCTCTCGCGGACGGCAAAAGTGTGTTGCTCGAGATTGATCTTCAGGGTGCGCGGTCGGTCAAAGAGGCGATGCCGGAGGCTCTGCTGGTGTTTCTGCTGCCGCCGACCTGGGAGGAATTGGTTCGCCGCCTCATCGGCCGCGGGACCGAGAGCCCGGAAGAGCAGACCCGACGGTTGGAGACGGCGCGGGTCGAGTTGGCGGCGCAGGATGAGTTCGACGTGAAAGTCGTGAACAGCGAAGTCGGCCAAGCGGCGCGCGAGGTCGTAGAATTGCTGACAGTGCCCAAATTGTGATGGGCGCGAAGACTCCAGGAGCGTAACCCATGGCCGATCGCAACAGCGGCATCATCGACCCGCCCATCGACGACCTTCTCTCGAAGGTCGACTCGAAGTACCAGTTGGTGATTTTTGCCTCGAAGCGCGCGCGTCAGATCAACGACTACTACGCCGACCTTCACGAAGGTTCGCTGTTTGACAACGTCGGACCGCTCGTCGACTCGACGATCGACGACAAGCCGCTTTCTGTCGCGATGCACGAGATCAACGACGACAAGCTCGTGCTGAAGCACGTCGCGGAGCCCACTCCTTAGGCTCTGCCTAAGCGCCTCTGATCCCATGAGAATCGTCGTCGGCATCACCGGCGGTATCGCGGCCTACAAGGCCGTCGGTGTGGTGCGCGGCCTGGTACTTGCCGGTCATGACGTACACGTCGTCGCGACGGAGGCGGCGCTCAAGTTTGTCGGACGCCCGACGCTCGAGGCCATGAGTCGCAACCTGGTGCACACCGATCTCTACGACGGGGTCGCGGAAGTACGGCATGTGGCTCTCGGGCAGAGCGCCGACCTGATCATCGTCGCCCCGGCCACCGCCAACACGATCGCCAAGATTGCTGCGGGCACTGCCGACGATCTGTTGGGCACGACGATCCTGGCGAGCACGGCGCCACTAGTGCTCGCGCCGGCGATGCACACCGAGATGTGGAGCAACGCCGCGACGGTGGCGAACATCGCGACTCTGCGTGAACGGGGGGTGCACATCCTGGGCCCCGCTTCAGGACAGCTCACCGGTGCCGACTCGGGGCTGGGGCGCATGGTCGAACCCGATGAACTGGTGGCTGCGGCATTGGCGATTGTCGGCCCGCGCGATCTCGCTGGTCTGAGGTTTCTCGTTACCGCTGGGGGGACGCGCGAGCCCCTCGATCCCGTGCGCTTCATCGGCAACCGCTCGAGTGGGAAGCAAGGTGTCGCGATTGCGCGCGCGGCGGCAGCCCGCGGGGCAGAGGTCCTCCTCGTGGTCGCGAACATTGAGGATGCCGACATCCTGAACGGCATCGCCGCGGGTGGCGGAATCGAGGTTCAGGAGGTCTCTACCACCGCCGAGCTGCGGGATGCCGTGCACGCGGCTTCCCCTGCCGCCGACGTTGTCGTGATGACCGCCGCGGTCGCCGACTACCGGCCCGAGACTGTTGCCGAGGTCAAGATCAAGAAGGAGGTTGCGGGTGACACCCTTGACCTCCATCTGGTGCGTAACCCCGACATCCTCAAAGAGTTGACGGGCGCCCGGCCTGCCGGGCAGACCATCATCGGCTTCGCCGCGGAGACCGAACCCGACCGCGATGCGTTGCTTGAGTTAGGTCGAGCGAAGGCTGCGCGCAAGGGCGTCGATCTGCTGGTTATCAACAGGGTCGGCTGGTCAGAAGGCTTCGGCACGGAACGTAACGCGATCATCGTCGTGTCCGGAGCCGGGGATATAGTTGCCGAGGCCGAAGGTCTCAAAGACGCCGTGGCCCACTGCATCCTGGACCTCGTCCCCGACCTTCGGAGTTCCCCCTGAGCATCTCAAATCCGAGCACCTCAAATCCGAGCATCTCAAATCCGAGCATCTCAAACGCAGCCCTGCGCCTGTTCACCTCGGAATCTGTCACCGAGGGACACCCCGACAAGATCTGCGACCAGATCAGCGACTCGATCCTCGACGCGATTCTCGCTGCCGACCCGGCCGCCCGCGTCGCGGTCGAGACCATGGTCACGACCGGACTGGTGCACGTCGCCGGTGAAGTGACGACCCATGCGTACGTCGACATCCCCGGGATCATCCGCAAGCGCATCACCGACATCGGCTACACCGGATCCGACGTCTGGTTCGACGGCCGTTCGTGCGGTGTCGAGGTGTCGATCGGCGGCCAGTCTCCCGACATCGCGCAGGGCGTCGATGACGCGTTCGAGACCCGCGAAGGCACCAGCGTCGACGACCTCGACAAGCAGGGAGCCGGCGACCAGGGCATCATGTTCGGCTACGCCACGAACGAGACCTCGGTGCTGATGCCGATGCCGATCTGGCTCGCGCACCGCATGGCTGAGCGCCTCGCCGAGGTGCGGCACGCCGGGCTTGTCGACTTCCTGCGTCCCGACGGCAAAACTCAGGTGACGATCGGCTACGACGGCACCGTTCCGAAGACCGTCGAGACCGTCGTGGTGTCGACGCAGCACTCGCCCGACGTTGACAACGAGACGTTGCGCGCCGAGGTCGAGCGCCTCGTCATCCGTCCGGTCCTGGATCTGGTCGGCCTCGACTCCTCACAGACCCGGCTGCTGATCAACCCGACCGGCCGATTCGAGATCGGTGGGCCGCACGGCGACGCCGGCCTGACCGGCCGCAAGATCATCGTCGACACCTACGGCGGAGCATCCCGTCACGGTGGGGGCGCGTTCAGCGGTAAGGATCCATCCAAGGTTGACCGTTCGGCCGCGTACGCCCTGCGCTGGGTCGCGAAGAACGCGGTTGCCGCGGGCCTCGCCGACCGACTCGAAGTGCAGGTTGCGTACGCGATCGGCACGGCGTCACCGGTGGGGCTGTATGTCGAGTCGTTCGGCAGTGCGCACGTCCCCGAAGAGAAGATCATCGAGGCAATCCGCGCGGTGTTCGACCTTCGTCCCGCGGCGATCATCCGCGACCTGAAGCTGCTGCGGCCGATCTACGCCCAGACGGCGTCGTACGGGCACTTCGGCCGGGAACTTCCGGGCTTCACCTGGGAGGTCACCGACCGCGTCGACGAGCTGCGCGCCGCCGCAGGCTTGTAGACCCGCCGTGGCGGGCGTCGCACGCGTCCTGGTTGACTCTGCGCTGCCCCAACTCGACAGACTGCTCGACTACCGCATTCCGGATGCTCTCGAAGGCATCATGCCGGGCGTACGGGTCATGGTTCCGCTGCGCTCCGCGAATCGGATGGCGAGGGCCTTCGTCGTCGAAACGGTTGACGACGGCGACTTTCCCGGACCGTTGAGTGATGTTTCGGCACTTGTCTCGCCGATTCCGGTGTTGCGTCCCGAGGTGTGGGCGCTCGCCCGGGCCGTCTCCGACCGCGCGGCCGGCTCGGTGAATGACGTGCTTCGCCTCGCCATCCCGCCTCGACAGGTGCGGGTCGAAAAAGCCTGGCTCGCGCGCGCTCCGCAGCCCCCGTCTGTCGTGCAGGCGCCGACGTGGGAGGACTATCCCGCTCTCGGGCCGGCGCTCGAACGCGCAGAACGAATTGCCCTCCGGGTGCAGCCGGGAGTGACGACGGGACCTGATGGCGTGCCGGTCGCTCGCTGGGCTCTCGTGCTCGCGCGCGCGGCCGCTCACACGGTGGCAAGCGGCAGTTCGGCGATCCTGGTCGTCCCCGACCATCGTGATCAAACGCAGGTGGAGCGCGCGTTGGCCCGAGTGCTGCCACCGGAAACCATCTGGCGCTGGGATGCCCGACAGCCGAACGCCGACAGGTACCGGTCGCTGCTCGCCGCAGGGGGAACCGACCCCGTGGTCGTGGTGGGGAACCGTTCCGCGGTCTACGCCCCCGCACAGCGCCTCGGGCTGATCGCGATCTGGAACGACGGCGACCCGCTGCTGGGTGAGCCTCTCAGCCCGTACGTCAACGCGCGGGATGCCGCCTTCGTGCGACACGAACAGCAGGGCGGAGCACTCGTGCTCGCCGGCCACACGCGCAGCACCGAGGTCGAGCGGTTGGTCGAGATCGGCTGGCTGGCCGAGATCGGCCCCGCGAAGAGGCAGCGGTTGCGCGTCATCCCGACCGCCGATGGGCCGGGCGACGATCCACTCGCGGCGCGAGCTCGCATCCCGTCGGTTGCCTGGCGAGAGGCGCGCGCCGGACTCGATAAGGGTGGCCCCGTGCTCGTGCAGGTCGCGCGTCCCGGGTTTGCGCCGGGGCTGCGCTGCGCGACGTGCGGCGAGGCGGCACGCTGCCGACGGTGCACGGGGCCGCTGCGTCAGCGAACCGCGGGTGCTGCGCCGACGTGTACCTGGTGCGGCACAGCCGACCGGGTCTGGACGTGTGCGAAGTGCGGAGGCACGCAGGTTCGCACCTTGGGGTCGGGCAGCGTGCGCACCGCCGACGAGCTGGGCCGAGCCTTTCCGGGCACGCGGGTGATCGTCTCGGACGGGGAGCGACCGGTGCTCGAGGTTGAGGACGCCCCCGCCCTGGTGATCGCGACCCGCGGGGCGGAGCCGTTCGCGCCAGCTGGCTATCGCGCTGTGCTGCTGCTCGATGGGGAACGGATGCTCGCCCGCGAGAGTCTGCGGGTCGGTGAGGACTGCTTGCGCTGGTGGTCGGACGCGGCTGCCCTCGCTTCCGACGATGCCGCAATCGTTCTGGTCGGCGTCGGCGGAACCCTCGGCCACGCCCTCGCGGGGTGGAACCAGCCCGAGTTTGCGCGCTCGGAACTCGCAGGACGCAAAGAGCTGAGATTCCCGCCCGCGGTCAGGATGACGACCATCGAGGGAGAGCCCGACGCCGTCGCTGAGGCGATTGGGCACCTGCCGCCCGGCACCGAGGTGCTCGGCACCACGCAGGCGGCGGGGCGGTCGCGATCGATTCTGCGTTTCGACTACCGCCACGGCAGCGAGGTTGCTGACGCGGTCAGGGCCGAAGTCATCCGCCAAGCCACGCGCCGCCGCAAACCGGTGCCGGGCTCGCCCCCGCGGGGGAGGCAACCCCTGCCGCTGCGGGCGCGTTTCGACGACCCGGAGCCGTTCGACGAGTGAGCGACGGTGAGGGCGCCGCGAAACGGGACAATGGACGGGTGCCTCCACTTCGGATCGTCTTCGCGGGAAGTCCCGTCGCCGCGGTCCCGAGTCTGAACATCCTGGCGCCGGGTCCGCACGAGGTCGTTGCTGTCGTCACGCGCGACGATGCTCCGCTGGGCCGCAAGAAGGTGCTCACCCCGACGCCGGTCGCTCAGGCGGCGGACGGTTTTGGCATCCCGGTGTTGCGCGCCAATCGGGTCGCGCCGCTCGCTGACGAGTTGGCTGCCCTCGCACCCGATCTCGGGGTCATCGTCGCCTACGGCGGACTGATCCGGGAACCGATCCTCTCGATGCCGCGGCTCGGCTGGATCAACCTGCACTTCTCGCTGCTCCCACGTTGGAGGGGCGCCGCGCCGGTTCAACGCGCGCTCATGGCCGGCGATCGGGTGACCGGAGCCGCAGTCTTCCAACTGGTGGCCGAACTCGATGCCGGACCGGTGTTCGGGATGCTGGAGCAGCCGATCGGTCGCAATCAGACCGCCGGCCACCTCCTTGAGGTGCTCGCGGAGCGCGGAGCTCACCTGCTCAGCGAGGTAGTTGACGACTTGGCCGGGGGATCGGCGATCAGTGTTCCCCAGAGTGGCGAGGTCACCCTGGCGCCGAAACTCCTGCTCGCCGACGGTCTCATCGACTGGACCTTGCCGGCACCGGTCGTCGACTCCCGAATTCGCGGCACCACCCCCGAGCCCGGCGCGTTCACCCTGATCGATGACGCTCGGCTCAAGGTTCTCGACGCTGCGCTTACGCACGATGCAGTTCGGATCGCGCCCGGCGCGTTCGAGCTCCGAGGCGGCCGGCTGTTGGTCGGCACCGGCACTGACCCCTTGCACGTTGTCACCGTGCACCCGGCAGGCAAACGGGCGATGCCCGCCGTCGACTGGTGGCGGGGGATCGTGCGATGAATGCTGCAGCTCCCGCACGACGGGTCGCCGCCGAGGTGCTCGCCGCGGTTCGCGACGACGACGCCTACGCCAACCTGCTGTTGCCCGCCCGCATCCGTCAGGCGCACCTGAGCCCGGCGGATGCCGCCCTCGCGACCGAGCTCACCTACGGCACCTTGAGAATGCAGGGGCGCTACGACAGCATCATCGAGCTCGTCGCCCAGCGATCGGCAGCGGCGATCGATCCGGTCGTGCTGGATGTGCTGCGCCTCGGTGTGCACCAACTCGTGGCGACCCGCATTCCGCCCCATGCGGCCGTCGGCGACACGGTGTCACTTGCTCCGAAACGTGCGACCGGGTTTGCCAACGGCGTGCTGCGCGCGATCTCGCGGATCGATCCGGCGGAATGGGATGCGCGGATCGCCGAGGGCCGGTCGGGTGATGACCTTCTCGCCGCCGAGACCTCGCATCCCGTTTGGGTGATTGACGCATTGCGGGCAGGCCTCGCTGCTGACGGACGGGTCGACGAACTCGACGACCTCCTCGCGGCCGACAACATCCCGCCCGCCGTTTCTCTCGTGGCGCTGCCGGGACTCGTCGAGTGGGACGAGGTGGGGGAGCGCGGGTCGATCTCGCCACTTGCCGTGCGCGCGCCCGGCGGCGACCCGTCCGGAGTACCCGCGGTGCACGACGGCCGCGCCCGGGTTCAAGACGAAGGCTCCCAACTCGCGGCGCTGGCGCTGAGTCGGGCGCGTCCCATCGTTGCGGGGGAGCGTTGGCTCGACCTCTGCGCGGGTCCAGGAGGGAAGGCGGCTCTCCTCGGAGCCGAAGCGAACCTCGGCGGGGCGACGCTGCTGGCCAACGAACTCATCCCAGTGCGGGCAAAACTGGTGCGCACCGCGGTTCGGGTGCTCAGCCCACGACCTGAGGTAGTCGTCGGTGACGCCACCCGATTTGCGTCCTCGGATCCCGGAACCTTCGACCGCATCCTGCTCGATGCGCCGTGCACGGGTCTCGGGGCTCTTCGCCGGAGGCCGGAAGCGCGCTGGCGCAAGAGCCCGCACGACCTCGATGACCTCGTTCCTCTTCAGGCTCGCCTGCTCGACGCCGCGATTGCGGCCCTGGCGCCCGGCGGGCTGCTCGCGTACGTGACGTGCTCGCCGCATCCGGCCGAGACTCGGGATGTTGTCGCCGCCGCATTGGCCCGTCACCCCTCGCTGCGCGCGCTCGACACCCGCGCGGTCGTGGCCGACATCGCGACGGCAGATCTCGGACCGGGCGTTGGGCCGGCCCTGCAGCTGTGGCCGCACCGCCACGGCACAGATGCCATGTTCATCCAGTTGCTGACGGTCGATTTCCTCGGCGACGCTGCCCCTAAGGTGGCACCGTGAGCGTGCGAATCGAGCCCAGCATCCTGACGGCAGACTTCGCGAACCTCGAGGCCGAGGTGGGTCGCATCGCAACCGCTGACGCCGTGCATGTCGACGTGATGGACAACAACTTCGTTCCCAACCTGACCTTCGGGCCGCGGATGGTTGAGCGGCTTCAGGCCGTGTCGCCGATCCCGCTCGACGTGCACCTGATGATTTCGGATGCCGATCGCTGGGCCGTTGGCTACGCCGAGCTCGGGGTGATGTCGGTGACCTTCCACGTCGAGGCCGCGACGGATCCGGTCGGAGTTGCCCGGGCCATCCGAGCCGCCGGGTCACGAGCGGGCGTCGCGGTGAAACCCGGCACAGATCTCGCCCCGTACCTCGAGAACCTCGCTGAGTTCGATCAGCTTCTGGTGATGACCGTCGAGCCGGGTTTCGGCGGTCAAGGCTTCATGACCGGCATGCTGAAAAAGGTTGCCGACGCGCGTGCCGCGATCGACGCGGCCGGCGTCGACGTCTGGCTGCAGGTCGACGGCGGGATCTCACTGGAGACGATTGAGCGCGCGGCGGCAGCCGGTGCGGACACCTTCGTCGCCGGCTCGGCCGTGTACGGCGCGGACGATCTGGATGCCGCAATCGCCGGACTCCGCGCCGCAGCCGAACGCGTTCACCGTCACTAACCTCGATCGCACGCCTGCTCCCGATGGATCGGATCACCCGCCGCGCCGCGCGCATCCTCGTGCTGGATCATGACGATCACCTACTGCTTTTTCATGGTTTCGATCCCTCGGATCCGTCCGCGGGCGACTGGTGGTTCACCCCCGGCGGCGGGCTCGAAGGCGACGAATCGTTCGTCGAAGCTGCTCGACGCGAACTCGCGGAGGAGACAGGTCTCCAGTCCGGACGGCTCGAGGAACTGCCGGGGGAACGGGTCGCGGAGTTCCCCTTCGACGGACAGCTGGTCACCCAGACCGAGCGTTACTTCACCGTGCGTGTCGCCAGGTTCGAGCCCGTGTCCGACGCCTGGACCGACCTCGAGATCCGCTCGACGATCGAGCTGCGCTGGTGGGGACTGGATGAATTCCGCGCGGCAGATCTCCGCCATTTCCCGGCCGACCTCGTCCAGCGGTGGGCTGTCGCGAGCGGCCTGGTGCCGCGAGTGTCTGATTAGCTTGTCGGTATGAGTGACATGACAAAGCCTGAGATCGACTTCTTCGAGGGCCCGGCCCCGACTGAACTGACCGCCACCGACCTCGTCGTCGGCGACGGGCCAGAAGCCACCCCGGGCGCGCGCGTCACGGTGCACTACCTCGGTGTCGACTTCGAGAGCGGCGAAGAATTCGACTCGTCGTGGAGCCGCGGCGAATCGATCGAGTTCCCGCTGAACGGCCTGATCCGCGGCTGGCAGGAAGGCATCCCCGGCATGAAGGTCGGCGGACGTCGGCAACTGATCTGCCCGCCCGAGTACGCCTACGGTCCGGTCGGCGGCGGCCACCGCCTGTCGGGGCGCACCCTCGTCTTCGTGATCGACCTGCTCGGCGCGCGCCCCGCTTGAGGCGAAGGCCATTTCTGGCCTTCGCGCGGCGCCAGCGCGGTTGCCCGTCTCGGGCGACCGTCTAGCCCCAGGGCAGCCGTATCACCGTCGCGTCTCCTTCTGGCGGCACGACCAGCACGGCGTCCGCTGCGGCCAGACCGCGCATCATCGCGGAACCCGTCCAGGTGACCTCCTCGAGCGTGGCCCGTACGGGCACGAGGCGGGTGAGTTCGGGATGTCGGCGTACCGAGTCAGGCACCGGGATGACGGGTGGTTCGGGCAGCACGCGACCGGTGAAGCCGGCCAGCAGTGGGTCGATCAGCGAGAGCAGACCGAGCATCGCAGCGAGCGGGTTTCCGGCGAGACCGAGTACGAGCTTCCCATCGGGAAGTCGACCGAGGAGCGTCGGGCCGCCGGGTCGCGCGGCGATCCCCGCAACGAGCAGTTTGGCGTCGAGTTCTTCCAGAGCCCGACGCAGGTGATCTGCCGCGGATCCGCCGGTTCCGCCGGTGGTCACGATCAGGTCGGCGTCGGTGTCGCGCAGAGCAGCCATCGTGGCGTCCCGGACATCGCCGATCCGCAGTGAACCGCCGATCTGCGCACCGAGCGCGGCGAGGATCGCCGGGAGGGTCACGCCGAAACTGTCGCGAACCTGTCCAGCGGCGGGAACCCCCGACAGCACGACTTCGTCGCCGGTGAAGACGAATCCCACCCGAGGGCGTACCGCGACGGTGAGCTGATCGACTGTCGCGGCGGCCGCCAGCGCCAGGTGCGCGGGGGAAAGTCGGGTCCCTGCCGTGACGAGTACTTCGCCGGCCTGGGCCTCTTCGGCTGCCGGGCGCACATGGTCGCGACTCTCAGCCTGGTCGGCGACGAGGAGGCCGTCCACGACGTGAGCCAGTTCGCTGCGAATCACGCGGTCGCCCGAGACTGGGAATGCCCCGCCGGTGACGATCGGGATGGCCAGGCCGGGTCGCAGAGGAAAGCCCGACACCAGCTTCCATGGTCCGTCGCCCGCGACAGCCCAGCCATCCATCGCTGCTGAGGCGTAATGCGGGATGTCGAGGGTCGCGGTCAGGTCGGCGCGCAGAACCCGACCGAGGCCGTCCTCGAGCGAAACGTCCTCGGAGCTGAGGAGTCGCCCTGCGGCGGCCGCGCGAGCGCGCGCCTCGACCCAGGGGAGGCGGTCGGCATGGGTCACGAGCGTTCGGCGGCGAGAGTCTTCGCCACGCGGAGAGCCTCGCGGAAGGCAAGATCGGGATCGTCTCCGGATGCCGCCGCGCGTCCCGCGGCGAACCCGACGAGGTAGGTGGTGAGGGGAGCGGCGGGACGCACCACGGCGTGTGCGGCCACACCGGCGAGACCGAGCACTGCCGTGATGTCAACAGCAGAGTCGATGCCCAACGCAGTTCGTACTTCGTCGACCCAGGTTGCAAGGAGAACGTCAGTGTCGTCGGTCTCAGTGGTGTCTGTGGAGTCAGTGGAGTTCTCGGGGACCTCGGTCATCGCACGGCTCCTAGTCGCTGGGCGTCGTCCCAGGTGTCGACGTCGTCAGTCGATCCGTCGGGTACGACAATTTCGGTGAGGTCGAGTGACGCGAGAAGGCTGCGCATCGACGCGTCGACAATTGTCGGCAGCGCGTGAACCGCAGCATCCAGCGCAGAGGTTCGCACAAGGATCACCAGGGGTTGGGACCGTCCGCGGTCGATGGCGATCACCCCGTCCCCGATGAATCCAGAAAACACGGCGGGGAGAGCGTCCACGATCATCGGCATGTCACAGGCGAGAACGAGAACCGCATCCGCGTCACCCGAGAGGGCGCGAAGCCCACTCGCGATCGAAGCTACGGGCCCTGCGAACGGAGGGTCCTCACGGAGGGTGACCAGGTCATCCCGAACCTCGTCACCGATGAGCACCGTGCGCCGCACTCCCATGATGACCGCAGCCTGAATCGTGCGATCCAACAGGGTGACACCGTTGACGGCCAAACGTGACTTCGCCGTTCCGCCCAGCCGTGACGACCGCCCTCCTGCGAGAATGAGAGCGTCGACGATCATGCCGAACACTCTAAGCCGACGACCGAGACGCATCACTCTCGTGATAGGTATTTGAACATGGGAAGAATCACCGCAAGGAAGCGGGTCACCAGGATCGTGCTCGGAGACGGCACGAACGGGGGAGCGCTGACCACGCTGTCCCGCCGCGAGGACGTGCTGGCCGTCGAAGAGCCGCTGGAGATTCGCGTCGGCGGCTCGGCGCTGAGCATCACGATGCGCACTCCTGGTCACGACTTCGAGCTTGCCGCTGGTTTTTTGGTCTCGGAGGGCGTCGTCGCTCACGCCGGCGAGATCGCTGCGATTCGCTACTGCGCAGGAATCACGGACGACGGTGAGAACACCTTCAACGTGCTCGATGTGACCCTTGCCGCCGGGGTCGCGGCCCCCGACCCGAGCCTCGAGCGCAACTTCTACATGACCTCCTCGTGCGGACTGTGCGGCAAAGCCAGCATCGACGCGGTGCGCACGGCCTCCCGCCATCCGGTCACTGATGACGACCTGGTGATCGACGCGGAACTGCTGGCCACCTTTCCCGACCGCCTTCGAGCGGGTCAGGATGTCTTCGACCAGACCGGCGGACTGCACGCGGCGGCCCTCTTTGACGGGCGAACCGGAGAACTGCTCGTGCTGCGCGAAGATGTCGGTCGTCACAATGCCGTCGACAAGGTGATCGGCTGGGCGCACGGTGAAGGTCTGCTGCCGTTGCGCGGCATGGTGCTCCAGGTGTCGGGACGCGCGTCGTTTGAGCTGACCCAGAAGGCGTCGATGGCGGGCATCCCCGTGCTCGCCGCAGTGTCAGCCCCGTCGTCGCTCGCGATCGAGCTGGCTCAGGAGTCGGGTCTGACGGTGATCGGCTTCATGCGTGGTCGCTCGATGGTCGTGTATTCGCACGATCACCGGGTCTCAGCGTTGTCTGCTGTGCACGAGGCGGTGGCCCGATGACCGAACCCACTGACTCGCCGACGGAGCAATACCCCGACATCAAGATCCGGCAGAGCGAGAAGTACGCCGTTGGGGCAGCCGCGATCCTGCACTCGATGGAACCGGCTCTGCTGCAGATGGGTCCGCTGCGTACCGCGAAACTCATGCTCGCGATCAACCAGAAGGATGGTTTCGATTGCATGAGTTGCGCCTGGCCCGACCCGGGTCACCGCAACGCCCTCGAATTTTGTGAGAACGGCGCGAAAGCTGTCACCTGGGAGGCGACCCCGGTCACGGTGCCGACCACCTTCTGGGCCGAGAACTCGCTCACCGCGCTGCTCGATCGTGACGAGTACTGGCTAGGGCAGCAGGGTCGGCTGACCGAGCCGGTCTACAAGGCGAAGGACTCCGACCACTACCAGCCGGTGAGTTGGGATCGCGCCTTCGAGTTGATCGCCGACCGGCTCAACGCCCTCCAGAGTCCGCACGAGGCGGCGTTCTACACCAGCGGGCGCACCGCGAATGAGACCGCCTTCCTCTACCAACTCTTCGTGCGCGCCTTCGGAACCAACAATCTCCCCGACTGCTCGAACATGTGTCACGAGTCGACCGGTACTGCGATGGGCGAAGCGCTTGGGATCGGCAAGTCGACCATCGCCTACGACGACTTCGGCAAAGCCGACCTCGTGATCGTGATGGGTCAGAACCCCGGGACCAACCACCCGCGGATGCTGTCGGCGCTGGAGGAGTGCAAGCGCAACGGCGGCCGCATCATTGCCGTGAACCCGCTGCCCGAAGCCGGACTCATCCGCTACAAGAATCCTCAGAAGGTGCGCGGCATCATTGGGCACGGCACTGCGATGGCGGACCTGTTCCTCCAGATCCGCTCGGGCGGCGACATGGCTCTGCTGCAGTCGGCTTCTCGACGAGTACTCGACGCGGAGGCCGCGGCACCCGGAACGGTTCTCGACCACGACTTCCTGGCCCAGCACACCTCGGGGCTGGCTGAGTTCGAAAGTCACCTGGCTGACTTCGACGAAGCTGCGGCGTTGGTCGCGACCGGGTTGACGACCGCCGAGCTGGATGCCTTCGCCGCTGAGTACCTCGCCGCCGACCGGGTCATCATCACCTGGGCGATGGGCCTCACCCAGCAGAAGAAGTCGGTCTCGACGATCAAGGAGATCGTCAACCTGCTGCTGCTGCGCGGCAACATCGGTCGCCCCGGTGCCGGCGCTTCGCCGATTCGTGGGCACTCCAACGTGCAGGGTGACCGCACGATGGGGATCTGGGAAAAGATGCCCGAGAAATTCATGGATGCCATGGATGCCGAATTCGGCTTCTCGGTACCCCGAGCGCACGGCTACGACGCCCTGCAGACGGTCGAGGGACTGCAGCGGGGCGACGTCAAGGTGTTCTTCGCGATGGGCGGCAACTTCGTCGGAGCCATCTCGGACACCGCCGCGGCGGAGGCAGCGATGCGCGGTGCGTCGCTCACCGTTCAGGTGTCGACCAAGCTGAACCGCTCGCACGTCGTGACGGGTGAAGAGGCGATCATCCTGCCGACTCTCGGCCGGACCGAGATCGACCTGCAGAACGGGGAAGCGCAGTTCGTGTCGGTTGAAGACAGTGTCTGTGCCGTTCACGCCTCGCACGGAGCGGTGCCGCCGGTCGCGAAAGGCCTGCTGTCTGAGGTGGCAATTGTTGCTCGACTCGGCAAGGCCACTCTCGGCGAGCGCTACGAAATCGACTGGGATGCCTACGAGCACGACTACGACGCCATCCGGGAACGGATCGCGCACGTCGTTCCGGGCTTCGCCGACTTCAACACGGTGATCCGTCAGAAGGGCGGGTTCATCCTGCCTAACGGTCCGCGCGACGAGCGCCGGTTCGACACGGCGACCGGCAAGGCGATGATCACGGTCAACGAACTCGAACACCTCGAGCGGCCGGCCGGGCGCCTGATTCTGCAAACTCTGCGGTCTCACGATCAGTTCAACACAACGATCTACAGCCTCAACGACCGCTACCGCGGCATCAAGAAGGGGCGCGACGTCATCTTCGTCAATCCCGACGATCTGTTCGAACTCGGGCTTGCCGACAATCAACGCGTCGACATTTTCAGCGAGTGGAAAAACGAACCGGATCGCGTGCTGCGCAACTACCGGATCGTCGCCTACCCGACGGCGAAGGGATGCGCCGCCGCGTACTACCCGGAAGCGAACGTGCTCGTGCCGCTGGCAAGCGCCGCCGAGGAGAGCAACACGCCCGTCTCGAAGGCCGTCATCGTGCGACTTGAGCCGGTCGAGGGCGGCGGCAGACGCGACACCAGCCCGCTACCCTGGGGGCTGTGAAGACCTTTGACGGGCTGTTTGAGGAGCTCATGGCGACCGCTGCCGCGCGTCCCGAGGGCTCCAGCACCGTCGAGCGACTCGACGCGGGTGTTCACGAGATCGGCAAGAAGATCGTCGAAGAGGCGGCCGAGGTCTGGATGGCCGCCGAGTATGAGAGTGACGACCGCACGGCTGAGGAGATCTCGCAGCTGCTGTACCACGTGCAGGTTCTGATGATCGCGAAAAAGCTCACCCTCGAGGACGTCGGGCGACATCTGTAGAAGTTGGCCCCGCGCCGCTCCTCAGACCGTTCACCTTCGACTGAAAGACTCTGTTCAATGTTGAGAATCGCCGTGCCCAACAAAGGCACTCTCTCTGAAACCGCCGTCGACATGCTGCGCGAGGCGGGCTACGCGGTGCGCCGCGACCCGAAAGAGCTGATCGTCTCCGACCCGCGGAATGACGTCGAGTTCTTCTACCTGCGGCCCCGCGATATTGCGACCTATGTCGGCGCCGGTGCGCTCGACGTCGGCGTGACCGGGCGCGATTTGTTGCTCGACTCGCACTCCGCCGCGGCCGAGGTGGATGCTTTCGACTTCGGCGCCTCGACCTTTCGCTTCGCCGGTCCGACCGGACGTTTCACGAAGGTCGGCGATCTGGCTGGCCTCCGCGTTGCGACGTCGTACTCCGCGCTCGTAGGCGACTTCCTTGAGGCCGAGGGAGTGCGGGCGACTGTCGTGCACCTCGACGGCGCCGTGGAATCTGCGGTGCGTCTGGGCGTCGCCGATGCCGTGGCGGACGTCGTCGAGACCGGATCGACGCTGCGCACGCAGGGGTTGGAGATCTTCGGCCCGGTGATTCTGGAATCGACCGCTGTGCTGATCGCGACGCGGGAAAGCGAGCGCAGTGAGCGTGTCGAGGGGCTCGAGACTTTCCGCCGCCGACTTCAAGGCGTCATGGTCGCGCGCCGTTACGTCCTGATGGACTACGACCTTCCGGCAGACCTGCTTGAGAAGGCGTCGACGATCACTCCCGGTTTCGAGTCGCCGACTGTCTCGCCGTTGCGCGACACCGGCTGGCTTGCGGTGCGCGTGATGGTTCCGCGCGACGACACCAACGACGTGATGGATCGCCTCTACGCGCTCGGCGCGCGCGCCATCTTGGTCTCCTCGATTCACGCCGCCAGAATCTGACATGCCGGTCTCCGTCAGAGTCATTCCCTGCCTCGACGTCACCGACGGTCGGGTGGTGAAGGGTGTCAACTTCGAGAACCTCCGCGACATGGGCGACCCGGTCGACCTGGCTCGTGCGTACTACGAGCAGGGCGCCGACGAGATCACGTTCCTCGACGTAACCGCGACGGTGGATGCCCGCGCGACGATGTACGCGACGGTGACGGCGACCGCCGAACAGGTCTTCATCCCGCTGACCGTCGGTGGCGGCGTACGCAGTGCCGAGGATGTCGCCAGATTGCTCGCCAGCGGTGCCGACAAGGTGGGCGTTAACAGTGCCGCCATCGCCCGCCCCGCACTGGTCGGCGAAATCGCGGATCGCTTCGGCGCGCAGGTGCTCGTCCTGTCGCTTGACGTCAAGCGCAGCGACCGGATGCCGAGCGGCTTCGTGGTCACAACTCACGGTGGTCGCACCGAAACCGACGTCGACGCGGCGGCCTGGGCGGTCGAGGCGATCGAACGCGGAGCGGGGGAGTTGCTGGTCAACTCGATCGACGCCGACGGAACCAAGAAGGGTTTCGACCTCGAACTGGTCAGGATGATGCGCGACCTCAGCTCAGTACCGGTTATCGCCAGCGGCGGTGCCGGTGCGATCGAAGATTTCGCCCCCGCCGTAGCTGCCGGTGCCGACGCGGTCTTGGCGGCATCCGTCTTTCATAGCGGTGAGCTCAACGTCGGGGATGTTAAGCGCGCGCTGGCAACGGAAGGGATTTCGGTGAGATGAGATGAGCGACGACGTACTTGCGCGAACCAGATTCGACGCGAACGGGTTGATCCCCGCGATCATTCAAGAAGAATCCACCCGAGACGTGCTGATGCTCGGATACATGGATGCCGAAGCCTTACGTCGTACTCTCACCGAAGGCCGGGTGACCTTCTGGTCGCGCAGCCGACAGGAATATTGGCGTAAGGGCGACACGAGCGGCAACGCGCAGTACGTGCGCGCAGCGGCCCTCGACTGCGACGGTGACACTCTGCTGGTCACGGTGCACCAGGTCGGCCCGGCTTGCCACACCGGAGCTCACGCGTGCTTCGATGTCGATCCGCTGGAACCCGTGGTGGGAGAATCGTCGGCATGAGCATCGCCACCGGCGCCGTCGGCAGCACGACGCGCACCGACTTCCGCACAGCCGTTGCGGCGGGGCACCGCGTCGTGCCCGTTCTGCGCCGGCTGTTCGCCGACGGGGAGACGCCCATCGGCGTCTACCGCAAACTCGCCGTCGGAAAGCCCGGCACCTTCCTTCTGGAATCTGCCGAACAGGGCGGCATCTGGTCGCGCTGGTCGTTCGTTGGTGTCGGCTCGAGCGGGGTCCTGACCCAGGAGGGCGACCACGCCACCTGGCTCGACTACGGGCTGCCGGCATCCCGAGCTCTCGGTGACGCTGTGCCGACCGCGCCGCTTGAGGCGCTCGCCCATCTCTACCAGCGGTGGAGCACGCCCCAGGTCGATGGTCACCCGCCGCTGACCGGCGGACTCGTTGGATTCATCGGCTGGGAGGCTGTGCGCCAGCTCGAGCGACTCCCGAACAGTCCGCCCGCCGACTTCGACATTCCGGGTCTGGCCATGAGTTTTGTCTCCGAATTGGTCGCGCTCGACCACCGCACGGGCACCGCGATCCTGATTGCCGCTGCGCTCAACGACGGGGTGGATGACGAGGATGCGATGTGGGCCGACGCTCAGGCGCGACTCGACACGCTCCAGAGCGGACTCGCGCAGCCCTCGGAAGCCTGGCTCGCGGAAGTCGACCTCTCGATTTCACCCGAGCCGATCGCGCGCACGACGCCCGCCGACTTCATGGCCTCAGTCGAGAGATCACGGCAGTACATCCGAGATGGTGATGTCTTTCAGGTCGTCATTTCGCAGCGATTCGATCACGAAATCACCGCCGACCCGATCGACGTGTATCGCGTCTTGCGCACCCTCAACCCGAGCCCGTACATGTACCTGCTCACCCTCGACGCTCCCGACGGCAGTTCGTATTCGATCGTCGGGTCGTCTCCCGAGGCCCTGGTGAAGGTCGCCGACGGCCGGGTGATCACGCATCCGATCGCTGGTTCCAAGCCGCGCGGCGACACCGCCGAACGGGATGTCGAGCTCGCCGACGAGCTGCTCGGCGACCCCAAGGAGCAGGCGGAGCACCTGATGCTCGTCGATCTGGCCCGCAACGATCTGTCCAAGGTGTGCGTCGCTGGTTCCGTCGAAGTGACCGAATTCATGCAGGTCGAGCGGTTCAGCCACATCATGCATCTCGTGTCGACGGTGGAGGGTGACCTCCGGCCCGATGCGAACTCGATCGACGTGTTCCGTGCCACGTTCCCGGCAGGCACACTCTCGGGAGCGCCCAAGCCGCGCTCGCTCGAGATCATCGACGAGCTGGAGCCCGCGCAGCGCGGGGTCTACGGGGGAGTGGTCGGCTACTTCGGCCTCGCGGGTGACTCCGACCTGGCGATCGCGATCCGCACAGCGACGATTGTCGGCGGGATGGCTCGCGTGCAGGCCGGCGCCGGGCTGGTCGCCGATTCGGATGCCGCGACCGAGCAGCAGGAAGCTCACAACAAGGCCGCCGCCCCGCTTCGAGCCGTCGCCGTCGCCAACGCGCTCCGTCGCGTCACCTGATGGCCCTGCTCTCATGACGCCGGGCCGCCTTCGACTGCTGTCGCTTCTCGTCCTCGCGGTCCTTGCGGGCCTGACGGCGCTGGCCAGCCCGGCGTCGCCCGGCTTCTCGGCGCTCGGGCTCGCGACCGCGGCAGCCGGTGCCGCGCTCTTGCTCGCCGGTCCGATCTTTCGGGTGATCATCGCCATCCTGCTCGCGGCTCTCGGCGGCTGCATCGTGTTGGTCGCGGTGTACACGCCGGTGGCGGATGCGGTGCACGGCTGGCTCGTCCTCGCGGTCGTCGTTGGCGGCATCCAGGTGCTGGTTGGAATTGCTCTGGCTGCAACGACCCGGGCGTGGCCGACGTCGGGTCGCCGGTACTCGCGCACCCGCGCCACGGGTGTCGGTGACGCGATCGGCGACTGGGATGCACTGAGCGCGGGCGACGATCCGACCGGTGACGCGCCGATAGACTTGGCGCGGTCCCCGCGACCCGAGTAAAGGAGCCTTACGTTGAGCGACGACAACGAGCCCGGCCACGGCAATTCGCCCGCTGCATGGGTCGCCGTAGTGATCATGTTGATCGGTTTTGCGGTCGGCACCTTGGCGTTTTGGTTCGACCAGCCGCTGATCGTCTGGATCTCGGTGGGCGTGGTCGTGCTCGGCTTCATCGTCGGACTCGTTCTCGCGAAGCTCGGCTACGGAGTTAAGGGCCCTCGTTACACCCCTAAGCCTCATTCCTGACATGCTCGCCGAGCTGGTCGCCGGCGCCGTCGATGACGCGGCCGCTCGGCGTGCCCTCGTCGGTTTGGCCGAGGTTGAAGCAGCAGCGCTGGCGCGACCCGCAGCGCGCGACGTGATGGCGGTTCTTGCGCCCGCCGATCGCATCAAGGTCATCGCCGAGGTGAAGCGGGCCAGCCCCTCGCGAGGAGCTCTCGCCGAGATCGCCGACCCCGCCGCCCTCGCGGTGTCGTACGAGGCGGGCGGTGCGAGCGCGATCAGCGTGCTGACCGAGGGTCGCCGCTTCGGGGGATCCCTCGACGACCTCGTCCAGGTGCGGGCTGCCGTAGGCGTGCCGGTCTTGCGCAAAGACTTCATCGCCGAGCCCTACCAAGTTTTCGAAGCCCGCGCCGCGGATGCCGACCTCGTCCTTCTCATTGTTGCGGCACTCACTCAACCGGTTCTGCACGAACTTCACGCGCTCATCGTCGAACTGGGCATGACGCCCCTCGTCGAGACTCACTCCGCCGAGGAGGTTGAGCGCGCACTGGATGTTGGCGCGTCGATCGTTGGCGTCAACGCCCGCAATCTGTCAACGTTTGAGCTCGATCGCAATCTGTTCGGGTCGCTGGCCGACCGCATCCCGTCGGGCGTCATCCGCATCGCAGAGTCAGCGGTGAAAGACTCGGCCGACGTTGCCCACTACCGCGCTGCAGGGGCGGATGTCGTCCTGATCGGTGAAGCGCTGGTCACCGACGGCGACCCTGTGGCGCGACTTGAGAGTTTCTTGGAGGCAGGACGATGACCACCCTTCGACCGGCTCAGGGGGCGAGTTTGATGAACCGTCCCGGCCCGTTCTTCGACGCCTACGGTGGGCGTTTCATGCCCGAGTCGTTGATCAAGGCGATCGACGAACTGGCTGCCGCGTACGAGGTCGCGAAGGTCGACCCGGCGTTTCAGGCCGAACTGGCCGAGCTGCATCGCACCTACACCGGTCGTCCGTCGATCATCACCGAGGTGCCCCGGTTCGCCGAGCACGCCGGTGGCGCGCGCATCATCCTGAAGCGCGAGGACCTCAACCACACGGGTTCGCACAAGATCAACAACGTGCTCGGCCAGGCTCTGCTCACCAAGCGGCTCGGCAAGAAGCGCGTCATCGCCGAAACCGGCGCCGGCCAGCACGGGGTTGCCACGGCTACGGCTGCGGCACTTTTTGGACTTGAATGCACGGTGTTCATGGGCGAAGTCGACACCCAGCGGCAGGCGCTCAACGTCGCACGGATGCGGCTCTTGGGCGCCGAGGTGGTTCCCGTGAAGACCGGGTCGCGCACCCTCAAGGATGCGATCAACGAGGCCTACCGCGAATGGGTCACGAGCGTCGAGACGACCAACTACATCTTCGGCACTGCGGCCGGACCGCATCCGTTTCCTGCCATGGTGCGTGACTTCCAGAAGATCATCGGCGAAGAGGCGCGTCAGCAGGTGCTTGACCTCACCGGCAAGCTTCCGGATGTCGTGATGGCCTGCGTCGGCGGCGGCTCGAACGCGATCGGCATCTTTCACGCCTTCCTCGATGACGCCGATGTGAAACTGATCGGCATCGAGGCGGCGGGTGATGGGGTCGACACGGAGAAGCACGCGGCGACGATCGAGCGCGGACGCCCCGGCATCCTGCACGGCTCCCGCTCGTATGTGCTGCAAGACGACGACGGCCAGACCATCGAGTCGCACTCGATCTCCGCAGGACTCGACTACCCCGGCGTCGGACCTGAGCACGCGGCACTCAACGACTCCGGCCGGGCGACCTACTTGCCGGCGACCGACACCGAGGCGATGGATGCTTTGCGCCTGCTCTCGATGACGGAAGGGATCATCCCGGCCATCGAATCCGCTCACGCCCTAGCTGGCGCGCTACGGCTCGGCCGAGAACTCGGACCCGACGTCACGATTCTGATCAACCTCAGCGGCCGCGGCGACAAAGACGTCGAGACCGCAGGCAAGTGGTTCGGCCTGTTCGACGACGGGGCGAAGCAGTCATGACCGCCGCCATCGCTCCGTCGGTCGCCGACACGATCGCCGCCAATCGGGCAACGGGTCGCGGCAGCCTCATCGGATATCTGCCGATCGGTTTCCCCGACCTGCAGACGAGCATCGACGCGGCCGTCGCGCTAGCTGAGAACGGCGTGGATGCGCTCGAACTTGGGTTGCCCTACTCGGACCCTGTGATGGACGGCCTTGCGATCCAGAAGGCGACCGAGACCGCACTTGCGGGTGGATTTCGAGTGCGCGACGTATTCACCGCCGTTGAGGCAGTGCGAGCGCGAGTCGACATCCCGGTTCTCGTGATGACCTACTGGAATCCGGTGCTGCAGTTCGGCGTCGACCGGTTCGCCGACGCACTCCGCGATGCCGGGGGAGCGGGACTCATCACGCCCGACATCACCCCCGACTCCGCAGTCGAGTGGATTACGACGAGTGACCGCACCGGTCTCGACCGGATATTTCTGGCGGCTCCGTCATCCACCGATGCCCGCTTGGCGACAACTGTGGCGGCGTCACGCGGGTTCGTGTACGCGGTCTCGACGATGGGTGTGACCGGAGCGCGGCAGACCGTCGACGACGCCGCACGCACCCTGGTGGCGCGGCTCCGCGAGGCGGGAACGGCGAACGTCTGCGTCGGGATCGGGATCTCGTCGGGCACACAGGTCGCCGAAGTTCTCGGCTACGCCGACGGCGCGATCGTCGGAGCGGCGCTGGTCACGGCTCTTGCCGAGGGTGGGGTGTCGGGCGTTGCAGCAAAGGCTGCCGAACTGGCGTCCGGTACCTCCGCGACGGGGAAGTAGACTCGCGTTCGTGCTGCCGCTGAGCCTTCCCAGCCCCCCCTCTGACTGGGCGACCATCAACATCCCGCTCGGGTTCATCCACGATGCCCTGGTCGGGATCTTCCCGTGGTTCCCGACGCAATTCGTGATCCACATGTACGCCATTGCGATCCTGGTCGGCATCATTGTCGCGATCGTGGTCTCGAACTACCGGCTGACCAAGCGCGGTGCCGAACCGTGGCTCGTTGTCGACCTCGCGATCTGGGCGGTCGTCTTCGGCATCATCGGTTCGCGTGCCTGGCACGTCGTCACGCACCCGGACGACTACTTCGGTCCCGGCAAGAACACCTGGGATGTCACCAAACCGGGCAGCGTCTGGGCAGTCTGGGAGGGCGGAGTCGCCATCTTCGGCGCGGTGCTGTTTGGCGCCCTCGGCGTCTACATCGCGTGCCGCATTGCGGGCCTCAGATTCACGGCGGCTGTCGATGCGATGGCGCCGACTCTGCTGCTCGCGCAGGCCTTCGGTCGGCTCGGCAACTACTTCAACCAGGAGCTGTTCGGCCTGCCGACTGACCTCCCGTGGGGCCTTGAGATCGACCGCCCCAACTCGGCGATCCCGGTTGGTCTACCTGACGACACGCTCTTCCACCCGACCTTCCTGTACGAAATCATCTGGCTTCTCGCGGGCTTCGCGATCCTGATGGCCATTGAGAACCGCGTCTCGTTCAGCAAGGTCGCGACAGGTATCGGGCGATTCCTGCCGATCTGGCCAACCTTCGTGCGTCGCGACGCCTGGCGCTGGGGCAAGATGGTGGGGCTGTACCTCATCTGGTACGGCATCGGCCGTTCGTGGTTCGAGTCCATCCGACTCGACCCGAGCGAGACGTTCCTCGGCATCCGATCCAACGTCTGGGGAGCACTGGCCGCGATCGTTGTTGGGCTGCTGATCCTGATCATTCAGTCCAAGAGCCACGTCGGGCTGGAGCCAAGCGTCTACCGCCCCGGAAAAGAGTGGAAACCCGACTCTGCGGTAGACTCCGATGAGATCTACTCGGACTCAGACGAGCCCGGCGATGGCGCCGGATCGCCTGCGGTACCTGCCACAAGCGGAGCAACCCGAAAGTAGTCCCGCTGTCGCGCGCACCCTCGCGGCCCGGGACGCACACAGCATCCGTTGGGCCAGAGACGTCCCACTCAGCACCATCGTGAGGACGGTAGTTATGGCAGAGAACGCGTTCGAACGGTTTAGTACCGTTCCCGCGAGGCAGGGACTCTACAACCCTGCCTCCGAGAAGGATGCCTGCGGGCTCGCGATGGTCGCGACCCTCCGCGGCACGGCGGGCCACGACATCGTGACCCAAGCACTCGAAGCTCTGCGTCACCTCGAGCATCGCGGCGCGATCGGGTCGGATGCTGGCACCGGGGACGGCGCCGGGATCGTCACGCAGATTCCCGACTTGTTTCTGCGGGCGGTCGCAGGCTTCGATCTGCCGCCCGCGGGACGCTACGCGGTCGGGATGGCGTTCCTCCCCACCGATCAGGGCGAGCGCGAACAGCAGAAGGCCGCGATCGCAAAGATCGCGGATGAAGAGCACCTGCGTGTTCTGGGCTGGCGTGACGTTCCGACCAACCCTGTACACCTGGGCAACCTCGCCCGCGAGGCGGCGCCGGTGTTTGAGCAGCTCTTCCTCGAGCCGACGATCGCAGGCCCGCCGTTAGAAGAAGGTGGGGTCGGTCAGCCGTTGGCTGGCATCCTGATTGATCGCCTGACGTTCCGGCTGCGCAAGCGCGCCGAGCGAGAGCTGGGCGCCTACTTCCCCTCGCTTTCAGCGCGAACTCTGGTTTACAAGGGCATGGTCACGACCCTCCAGCTCGAGCCGTTCTACCCCGACCTCTCTGACGAGCGGTTCGTGTCGAAGCTCGCTCTCGTGCACTCCCGCTACTCGACGAACACCTTCCCGTCCTGGCCACTGGCGCAGCCGTTCCGGATGATCGCGCACAACGGTGAGATCAACACCGTTCAGGGGAACCGCAACTGGATGCGCGCGCGCCAGAGTCAGTTGCAGAGCGACCTGCTGGGTGACCTCAAACCGCTTTTCCCGGTGATCACCCCCGGCGCGAGCGACTCGGCATCGTTCGACGAGGCTGTCGAGCTGCTCAACCTGGGGGGCCGCTCGCTGCCGCACGCGATGATGATGATGGTGCCGGAAGCCTGGGAGAACCAGGTCGACATCGACCCGGCCCGGCGTTCGTTCTACGAGTTCCACTCGATGCTCATGGAGCCGTGGGATGGGCCGGCCGCGCTGGTCTTCACCGACGGCGAGTTCGTCGGGGCGACTCTGGACCGCAATGGGCTGCGCCCCGGTCGGTTCGTGGTCACCGACGACGGACTCGTGGTGCTGGCGAGCGAGATCGGCGTTCTCGAGTTTCCGCCCGACCGGATCGTGCGCAAGGGCCGGCTCCGCCCGGGCAAGATGTTCCTCGTCGACACGGTCGCTGGTCGGATCGTCGAAGACGACGAGGTCAAAGCCGAACTCGCGGCATCGCAACCCTGGCAGGAGTGGCTCGATGCGGGCCGCATCCGGTTGGCCGATCTGCCCGAGCGCGAACACATCTCGCACACACCCGCTTCTGTCGTGCGCCGCCAGCGCACCTTCGGTTATACCGAGGAAGAGGTACGGATCCTGCTGACGCCGATGGCGACGACGGGAACCGAACCTCTCGGCGCGATGGGTTCCGACACTCCCATCGCGGTGCTGAGCGAGCGTCCGCGCTTGCTGTTCGACTACTTCACCCAGGCTTTCGCGCAGGTGACCAACCCGCCGCTTGACAGCATCCGCGAAGAGGTCGTCACGAGCATGAAGCTCGGCCTCGGCCCAGAGCGCAACCTGCTCGCAGCCACGCCCGACCACGCCCGGCAGGTCGTTCTCGACTTCCCGGTGATCGACAACGACGAACTCGCGAAGATCCAGCACCTTGTCTCGCGTCGCGACGACGAGCTCGGAGCCAAGCGCACCCGGGTCATCAAGGGTCTCTACCGAATCGACGAAGGCACCGAAGCTCTGGCATCTCGCCTGAAGCAGATGTGCGAGGAGGCCGACGCGGGCGTTGCCGACGGTGCGCAGTTCTTGGTGCTGTCGGACCGCGACTCGAATGCCGACTTGGCTCCGATCCCGTCGCTGCTGATGCTGTCGGCCGTTCACCACCACCTGATTCGTCAGGAGACCCGCATGAAGGTCGGGTTGGTGGTCGAGGCCGGCGACGTGCGCGAAGTGCACCACGTGGCTCTGCTGGTCGGCTACGGCGCCTCAGCGATCAACCCGTACCTCGCGATGGAGACTGCCGAGCAGCTCGTGCTGTCGGGGATGATCACGGGCCTCACTCCCGAGAAGGCGGTCAAGAACCTCATCAAGGGTCTCGGTAAGGGGGTGCTGAAGATCATGTCGAAAATGGGCATCTCGGTCGTCGGCTCCTATGCGGGAGCCCAAGCCTTCGAGGCGGTCGGCTTGAGTCAAGAGTTCGTCGACCAGTACTTCACCGGAACCACGAGCCTGCTCGGTGGGGTCGGGATGGAGGTGGTCGCGGCTGAGAACGCGGCCCGTCACGCGGCCGCGTATCCGCGTGATGGTGCGGTGCTCGCCCACGAACGCCTTCAGGTCGGCGGCGAATACCAGTGGCGCCGCGAAGGCCCCCCGCACTTGTTCAACCCCGACACGGTGTTTCGCCTTCAGCATTCGACTCGGGCGCGTCGCTACGACATTTTCCGCGACTACACGCGCCTGGTCGACGAGCAGGCCGAGAACCTGATGACGCTGCGCGGGCTGTTCAAGTTCGACGGTGACCGCAAAGCGGTGCCCCTCGACGAGGTCGAGCCGATCGAGTCGATCATCTCCCGCTTCAACACCGGCGCGATGAGCTACGGGTCGATCTCGAAAGAGGCGCACGAGACGCTGGCGATCGCGATGAACCGCATCGGCGGCCGATCGAACACCGGCGAAGGTGGCGAGGACGTCGATCGCCTGCTCGACCCGGAGCGCCGCAGCAAGGTGAAGCAGGTCGCCAGCGGGCGGTTCGGTGTCACCAGCCTCTATCTCACCAACGCCACCGACATCCAGATCAAGATGGCGCAGGGTGCCAAGCCCGGCGAGGGTGGCCAGTTGGCGGCAACGAAGGTGTACCCGTGGATTGCGCGTACCCGACACTCCACCGCGGGCGTGGGTCTGATCTCGCCGCCTCCTCACCACGACATCTACTCGATCGAAGATCTCAAGCAGCTCATCTTCGACCTGAAACGCGCGAACCCGGTGGCCCGCATCCACGTGAAGTTGGTGTCGCAGTCGGGGATCGGCGCCGTCGCCGCCGGCGTCACGAAAGCGCTGGCGGATGTCGTGCTGGTCTCCGGACACGACGGCGGCACCGGCGCCTCGCCCCTCAACTCGCTCAAGCACGCGGGAACGCCGTGGGAGATCGGACTCGCCGAGACGCAACAGACGCTCATGCTCAACGGCATGCGCGACCGCGTGGTCGTGCAGGTCGATGGCCAGTTGAAGACCGGTCGGGATGTCGTGATCGCCGCGCTGCTCGGCGCCGAGGAGTATGGCTTCGCCACGGCACCGCTGGTCGTCTCGGGATGCATCCTGATGCGCGTGTGTCACCTCGACACCTGCCCGGTCGGCGTTGCGACCCAGAACCCGGAGTTGCGCGCCCGGTTCAGCGGCAAGCCCGAGTTCGTGCAGACCTTCTTCGAGTTCCTGGCTCAAGAGGTGCGCGAATACCTCGCTGAGCTGGGCTTCCGCTCGCTCGATGAGGCGATCGGTCGCACCGAGCTGCTTGATGTCGACCGCGCAATCGAACACTGGAAGGCTGACGGTCTCGACCTGACACCGGTGCTGCGCGGCCCCGAGTTCGACGACGACGAACCGCGTCGCAACGGCCGCGCGCAGAAGCATGACCTCGATCAGCATTTTGACGTCGAACTCATCCGCCGCAGTGCCGCAGCTCTCGAACACGGCGAGCACGTAGAAATCTCGATTCCGGTTAAGAACACCGAGCGAGCCGTCGGCACGATGCTCGGCTATGAGGTGACCAAGAGGCACGGCGAGCACGGGCTACCCGAAGGCACGATCGAGATCTCGATGACCGGATCGGCAGGACAGTCGCTCGGCGCGTTCATGCCCAACGGCATCACCCTTCGGCTCGAAGGTGACAGCAACGACTACGTGGGCAAGGGTCTCTCGGGCGGGCAGATCATCCTGCGTCCGCCGCGAACCGCGGTTTTCGCTGCTGAACGCAACGTGATCGCGGGCAACGTGCTCGGCTACGGCGCGACGCAGGGCAGCATGTTCATCCGCGGCGTTGTTGGCGAGCGCTTCCTGGTGCGCAACTCGGGTGCGACCGCCGTCGTGGAGGGTGTCGGCGACCACGCGCTGGAATACATGACAGGCGGGCTTGCGGTGATTCTGGGCTCCACCGGGCGCAACCTCGGAGCCGGAATGTCGGGGGGAACGGCGTACGTCTACGAGCTGCGGTCCGAACGCGTCAACAGCGCGGCACTCGAGAACGGCGAACTGGAGTTGCTGCCGCTCGACAGCGCCGACGTCGAGATTCTGAGTGACCTGCTGCGCAAGCACGTCGCCGAAACCGAGTCGGTGCTCGCCTCGAACATGCTTGCCGATCTCGACGCGACGATGGCGGCGTTCGTGAAGGTGCTGCCGCGGGACTACGCGGCTGTCTTGAAAACCCGAAAGGATGCCGTTGACGAGGGTCTCGACCCTGACGGCGACGTGGTGTGGACGCGGATTATGGAGGTGACCGGTGGGTGATCCCAAGGGGTTTCTGAAGACCCAGGAACGTGAATTGCCTTCGCGACGTCCGGTGCCGGTTCGCATCATGGACTGGAAAGAGGTCTACGAGAATCAGGACCCGTCGCAGCTCCGACGCCAAGCCGGTCGGTGCATGGATTGTGGTGTGCCGTTTTGCCACCACGGCTGCCCGCTCGGCAACCTCATCCCGGAGTGGAACGACCTCACCTGGCGCGGCGAGGGTCGGCAGGCCATCGACCGGTTGCACGCGACCAACAACTTTCCTGAGTTCACCGGCACGCTGTGCCCGGCGCCGTGTGAATCCAGCTGCGTTCTGGGAATCAACCAGCCCGCCGTCACCATTAAGCAGATCGAAGTGTCGATCATCGATCAGGCGTGGGCAAACGGATGGGTCCAACCGCATCCGCCCGAGCGCCTGACCGGCAAGACCGTTGCAATCGTCGGTTCTGGCCCGGCAGGGCTCGCTGCCGCGCAACAACTCACGCGGGCCGGTCACACCGTTGCCGTGTACGAGCGCGACGACCGCATCGGGGGCCTGCTGCGCTACGGCATCCCGGACTTCAAGATGGAAAAGAAGCGGTTGGATGCCCGACTGGCACAAATGCAGACCGAGGGCACCAGGTTCCGGGCGGGCGTGAACATCGGCGTCGACATCACCTGGAGCGACCTTCGCTCGCGTTACGACGCCGTCGTGATTGCCACCGGAGCAACCGTGCCGCGCGACCTCCCCATTCCGGGCCGTGACCTGATGGGAGTTCATTTCGCGATGGACTACCTGGTGCAACAAAACAAGATCGGCGCGGGCGATGTTGTTGGCTCGCCGCTGACAGCTGAAGGACGTCATGTCATCGTCATCGGCGGCGGCGACACCGGTGCGGATTGCATTGGTACCGCACACCGCCAAGGGGCGTTGAGCGTTACCAACCTCGCGATCGGCGTGCAACCTCCCGCCGAGCGGCCCGGACACCAGCCCTGGCCGCTCGCTCCGACCCTGTTCGAGATCTCGAGCGCCCACGAAGAGGGCGGCGAGCGGATGTACCTCGCATCGACGGTCGAGTTTCTCGCCAACGACGCGGGGGAGGTACGCGCGCTGCGGGTTGCCGAGACCGAGTATCTCGATGGGAGACGTGTTCCGAAGTCGGGCAGCGAACGCGAGATCCCGGCCGACCTCGTGCTGATCGCGATGGGCTTCACGGGTGCCGAGCCCGACAGCCTTGATGAGCAGTTGCGCGTACCGTTCGATGACCGTGGCAATGTTGACCGCGATGGCGACTATGCCACCAGCCAGTCGGGTGTCTTCGTCGCCGGCGACGCGGGTCGCGGCCAATCACTCATCGTCTGGGCGATTGCCGAGGGCCGCGCCGCGGCATCCGCCGTCGATCGGTTCCTCGAGGGCGAGACCGAACTTCCCTTCCCGGTCAAGCCAACGGATCGAGCGCTCACCGTCTGACTCCCGACTTCCCGCAAGTCATCACCTGCTCCCGCCACCACTGAAAGAATCCGCTGCACATGAGAAGAGCCAAGATCGTCGCCACCCTCGGGCCGGCCACGTCGAGTTACGAATCCCTCCGCGCCATCATCGACGCGGGCGTCAACGTCGCCCGCATGAACCTCAGCCACGGCAGCTACGAGGTGCACGAGGAGGTCTACGCGAACGTCCGCAAAGCCGCCGCCGACCTCGGAGTCCCGGTCGCGGTGCTCGTCGACCTCCAGGGGCCGAAGATTCGCCTCGCGAAGTTCGCCGACGGTCCGCACATGCTTGAGGTCGGCGACATCCTGACGATCACGACCGAAGACGTTCCCGGCACGAAGGACCTGGTCGGGACGACCTTCAAGGGTCTGCCGAACGACGTCTCACCGGGTGACTTCTTGTTGATCGATGACGGCAAGGTCAAAATCAAGGTTCTCGAGACCGACGGCGTTCGGGTGAAGACCGAATGTGTTGTCGCCGGGATGATCTCCAACAACAAGGGAATCAACTTGCCGGGGGTAGCGGTCAACGTTCCCGCCCTGTCCGAGAAGGACGAACAAGACCTCCGCTGGGGTCTCAAACTGGGCGCCGATTACATCGCCTTGTCGTTTGTGCGCAACGCCGCCGACGTCGATCGCGTGCACGAGATCATGGCCGAAGAGGGCCGCAAGGTTCCCGTGATCGCCAAGATCGAAAAGCCCCAGGCTGTCGACAACCTCGAAGAGATCATTGACGCCTTCGACGCGATCATGGTCGCCCGCGGAGATCTCGCGGTCGAACTGCCGCTTGAGGCCGTGCCGATCGTGCAGAAGCGCACGATCGAACTCTCACGCCGCATGGCCAAGCCCGTCATTGTCGCGACCCAAATGCTCGAGTCGATGACTGACAACCCGGTGCCGACACGGGCCGAGGCATCCGACGTCGCGAACGCCGTACTTGACGGCGCCGACGCGGTCATGCTTTCCGGCGAAACCAGCGTGGGAAAGTACCCGGTGATCACGGTGCAGACCATGGCGCGCATCGTTGCCTCGACCGAAGACCACGGGCTCGAACGCATCCCGCCGCTCGGTACCAAGCCGCGCACCCAGGGTGGCGCGATCACCCTGGCCGCTGCCGAGGTTGCCGACTTCGTCGACGCGAAGTACGTTTGCGTGTTCACCGAGTCGGGTGACTCCGCTCGGCGGATGTCTCGGCTGCGGTTCCGCATCCCGATGAAGGCGTTCACCCCCGACGAGGCGATTCGCCGGCGGATGAACCTCATCTGGGGCATCGAATCGTTCCTGGTCGACCGGGTCGACCACACCGACGCGATGTACAAACAGGTCGACAAGGTGCTCATGGGTGCTGGGCTGGCGGAAGAGGGAGACAAGGTTGTGGTGATCTCCGGATCCCCTCCCGGAGTTCCCGGTTCGACGAACGACATGCGGGTGCACATCATCGGCTCGGCGATCAACGCCGTGGCGCCGATCTGGGAGTCGGGCGAGCACGCCGACTGATCCGTGCCCTCGATCGCGGGGTCGATCCCGGTAGCTAGTGCTGCCAGGATCGACCCAGTCGACTTTCTGAGCGGGGTATCCCGATCCGGCCGATGCGGCGTCGCACCGATGGTGCGATGGCTTCGGGTGGACCGGTCACGCGCAGCCGCAACTCGCGGCGGCACCGGTGCGTTGGTATCGGCGCCCTCAACGCGGCTGTCATTCGTGATCTGACTCGAGCAGTGGGCCGGCGACCACCCAGGATCTGACGCCGCGGGTGCCGGACTGTCATGGATTTCCATGACTGTTGGGCCGTGAACGGCGGTGGTTGTCTGAGGCGCATCACGACGCACCACCCGAATATCGGTGCGCGCTCGACCCGAAGGGCACTCCCCATGACCTCTCTTAGCGTCTTCGCCTATCGTCTTGCCGCGATCGCGGCTGTTGCTGCTCTGGCGAGCCTGTCGCTCACCGCCTGCAGTTCCGGACCGGGGAACCCGATACTGCGAGTGATCGCTGGGGATGCGACGGTGACTGATCCGTCGGGTGCCGTGGTGGCGCTCGACAAGAGCGGCGCGGTCCAGGCGGGAAACCTGATCGCGACGTCAGGCGACGACGCGCTCGTGGAGTTGCTGTGGCCCGATGGCTCCTTTACCCGCCTCGGTGCCGACACGAGTTTCGAGCTGACCGGCGACGGTGCGCGCGGAACTTTGATCACCGGCCGACTCTGGAATCGGGTCAGCGAACAGGGCTCGGGCAGCTACCGGATCGACACGGACTCAGGACAGCTTGTCGCGAAGGGAACCACCTTCGTCGTTACCTGCGCCGCCGAGTGCTCGGCCGCTGTCGTTGAAGGGACCGTGACGGCAAAGGACGGCACGCAGTTGACCGGCCCGGCCTCCGCGCAATTCGGCGACGGATTCCAGGGGTCCGTTCCCCTGCCATGGGATGCGGTGTTCGGCGACCCGTGGGCGGTCTCCAACGCCGACCTTGATGAAGCAGCCGGATTTGCATCCGCTGCGGCCTCCTACCAGGACGCCTCGCCGACGCTCGCCAGTTTGACGGGGGGATTTTCGGGAACTCGAACTGTGGTGAGCGCAGATTGCGCGGGATATTGCGTCCAGTACCCCGTGATCGGCGATGTGGCCGATCGCCATTACCAGTTCGATATCGACTGCTCCGGCGGCATCCCGTGCACAGGCCAGATTGTGACGGATGTCGCGAACGAGTCGGGAGAGGTGCATTCCGAGACCGTTCCCCTGAGTTACGACGGGGATGCGTTCGCGTGGGAGCTGAGCCAGACGATCGGGTACTGCTCGTCGGCGGGAACCTCGTATGGGAAATCCGAAAACCTCGTTACGTGGCGTTTCCAAGCGACGGAGGCGGCTGTTGTCGACGACGTTTACCTGGTCACTTCGATGGAGGGAACCGGCGGTTCGTCGTTCCACATCGTCGAGTCGGCCTCTCTTGACGGATGCGCACAATTCGAGCGAGAGGCGACCGCCAAGTCCACCTTCGCGGTCACCCGGGATTAGGTTCGTCGGGGTTGCACGCTCGGTCTCAGGGGTACTTCTTCGAGCTCGTGGCCTTCTTGGTCGTGCTCTTGCCGCTTCCGACGTTGTGAAAGGGACGTGTCGATATCCCTGAGGGCGCGGCTCTGACTATTCGTGCTCTGCGCAATCGCCGCAACCCTGATCTGGCTCATCGTGACATGACACGGGAAGACTCCCGCAGCAGACAACGCGGAAGCCGCTGCGTCGAACAAGGGTTAGATGGCGCGCACTGAGTTGTTCCGGGGGTCGTGCGTGAGTTCGGCCATTCCCAGCTCTTCGAGCAGCGGCGGCAGATACATCCCGAAGCGCCCTCGGTAACCCTTGCGCAGGCCGTACCAGCCGCCCACCGGATTCGAGGCGTCGCGACCCCAAGCCTCAACAGTGCCGGGCGCCGCATCCTTGCCCTCGTCGGCCGCGCCGAGTGGAACCCAGTCACCTTGCCGACGCAACCAGGCTGCGGCGCAGATAGTGGGGGAGCAGGTCGAGCCAGCCTCCCATCTCGGTGTCGTGCCAGTCCAGCCCATCGGCAGCCAATCTTTCCCATCCGCTGAGCAAGATCGAGACACGGGTTCGCGTGTCGGCGAGCGCCTCGAAGGTCACGACGACGTCATTGGCGTCGTCGCGGCCGGCCCTGAGGCGCCAGAGATGGGGTCGCGACTCGGTGCCGCGCTCTAGACCCTTTCGGCGACCTTCTCGGGAGCGGCTGTCGTGGGCTGCGGTGTCCAGGGCTTCGCAACAACGAGCCAGACGGCAGTCGCTGCCACCGCGTAGAGCCCGAAGAGACCGAGCCACGCCCAGAACGAAATCGCGACCTCCTTCCACGATGTCGGCATCGGCAGCAGCACGAGCAGGAATGTGATCAGCCCGACAACGTACGACGCGCCCCACAGCAGACGATTCCAGCCGTAGATCTCGAAGCCTGGCATGCCGCGAACCGGGACGAGCAGGAGGGGTAGCAAGGAGATTCCCGCGACCGTCGCCGCCGCCAGAGACTCGTGCGCGAAGAGCAACCCGGCGTCGGGATTCGCGTCCGCCATACCCGCCAGCACGCTGTACCCGACCCATGCGATTATCGCCAAGACGAACGCATAGGCGATACCGACGAACGTGAACCGAGCACGGTCTCTCTCGTTCACGATGGAGGCGAAGGCCACTGCGGCGACGGCGCCGAACGCAATCCCGGGCTGCAAACCCGTGAGACGGGCGAAAATCACGGCACCGACGACCGCGAGCAGCAGCCAGGGTTTGAAAGTAAACCAGGCCGTCGCTCCGGGATTGGTGCGGCGGACCACGAAGATCAGCACGAACCAGCCCAGCGCAACTTCAGCGACGAACGCGACGAATACAGAACCGAGCAGCCTCAGCGTGCCGCCGTCGAAACCTGCGCGTGGGTCAACAAAGACCGCAATAGCGCTCGCGATCAACAGGCCCACGATCGCGAGAAGCCATCCTTCGTAGGGCTTCCGTACGCGCTCGGGCTTCCCCCTCGGCGCCGGTTTACCCGTTCGAGCTGCTCGCGACGCTTGACGCTTGCTTCGCCAGGCTTTGAGTCGTTCCACCAGCCGGTCGCGAACTCCGCTCAGGAGGCGGGACGGAAACGCCATGAGCAAAGCCAGCACGATAGCCCCGGTGGCGGCGACCCCGACTCGCAACGGGGTGATCGCCTCCGCGATGGTCGGGAGTCCGCTGAGAACGCTCGGCTCATCGGCCGTGAGTGGCGCGGTGGTCGGGATCCAGTACGCCGGCGACCCGGTTTCGCCGCTGACCTCGTCGGGCGCGAGCGTCAGGCCCGCGTCGGCGGTGTCAGCAACGAGAGTGCCTGTGAACTCACTGATGTATTGCCACGAGCCGAACACGGTGTCGTTTCCGGGGCACGTGAAGTTTCGGGCGACGGGTGTGCCTTCGATCACCGTCAGCGTGTCACCGTCGAGTGAGACGGTCGCCGTCACCGCCGGTGCCCAGAAGTACGGGCTGCCGGGATCCTGGGGAGAGTTATCTTCGAGGCTGTGTACATACGCGGCGCACTCGTCGCCTAACGCCGCAAACTCGCTTTCCGTCTGGGTTCCCACCTCGACCGGGAGCGCAGCATCTCTCAGATCGCCCTGCGTGGAGCACGATCTGCCGTTGCACGAGACGAAGTACGACCCCGCGAAGTCCGAGTACTCGACCGGCTCCCCAGCGAAGGCCGTACCGTAGTGAATCGTTCCGACGTAGTTGCCCGCCGGTCCGTCATCGTCGGCCGCGGCGACCGCGAGCGGTGTCGACAGCACGAGGCCCACCACCAGGGTGAGCAGGGTCGCGACCAGGGGGCGCCGTTGGGTCCTCATGATTAGAACCTAGGGACGACGAAAATCGATGCCAGTCATGGCTTTCCCTGACACCCCTCGGCCAGCAACGCATCCGAAAGCTGGAGTGATCGTCGAGGATGTGGGATGGCGTCACTTTCGTCACAGGAGTTTGTACCGGATGAGGGACTCGAACCCTCATGCCCTTTCGGGCAACCGATTTTGAGTCGGTCGCGTCTGCCATTCCGCCAATCCGGCGCACGCGACTTCAAGAACCGCGGCAACGGGAACGATACCGTAGGCTCGACGCGTGAGCGATCCGCTGGAGACCCCGACCGCTCCTCGACGCGTGGTTGTCGCCGAAGATGAGTCGCTCATCCGGCTCGACATCGTCGAAATTCTGCGCGACAACGGCTTCGAGGTTGTCGGCGAGGCGGGTGATGGCGAGACCGCCGTGGCGCTCGCAACCGAGCTCAAGCCCGATCTCGTGATCATGGATGTCAAGATGCCGAAGCTCGATGGCATCTCAGCGGCTGAGCGGCTGGCGAAGAACCACATTGCTCCGGTCGTGCTGCTGACGGCGTTCAGTCAGAAGGAGCTGGTCGAACGCGCGAGCGAGGCTGGCGCGATGGCTTACGTCGTAAAGCCGTTCACTCCGAACGACCTGTTGCCGGCAATCGAGATCGCGCTCAGTCGCTATCAGCAGATCGTCACACTCGAGGCCGAAGTCGCTGACATGGTTGAGCGTTTCGAGACCCGCAAGCTCGTGGATCGGGCCAAGGGGTTGCTCAACGAGAAGATGGGGCTCTCGGAGCCCGACGCGTTCCGCTGGATTCAGAAGGCATCCATGGATCGTCGCCTCACGATGCATGACGTCGCCGTCGCGATCGTCGAACAGCTCGCCCCCAAGAAGTAGGCGTAAAGCAGAAGTAGGCGTTCAGCCCGTCAGTCGCGCTGCGGCGGCCGACAGTTCGGCTTCGAACGGCGTGACGCTTGTGGTGCTGAGGAAGTCGTCGAGGGTCGCGCGGGCAACCACCAGGCGTTCGCGCAGAGTGTCGCTGTCAACGGCGACATCGTGCTCGCTCGGGTGGTTCTCAAGATGATCGTTCGCTGCGCGGACTGCCCGTTCGTAGTCATCCAGAATCGCTGAGCGCTCTGCCCCCGCCCGCTCGAGGAGCAGCGCCGCAATCTGACCGGTCCGATCCCGCCCGGCGGCACAGTGGATGAGCACGCCTCCCTCCGGTGCCTCCGCGATGGCAGCAAACGCCCGTCGAAACAGATCGGGCCAGCGTTCGACTGCGGCCGCGTAGTAGCGGGGTGATCCCAGCGGATTCCATTCGCCCATGAATTCGGCGTCGTCCTCGTCTTCGATGGGCGTGCGAATGACGCCGAGCCGAGCCGGACGAAGGGGAACAATGCGCACCTCGGAGTCGTTGCGGAGGTCGACGACGGTCGCGACGGAGCGTGTCAGTTCCGCCCATCCCGCATCGTCGAGGTCGTCAAGTCGAGCACTTCGGTAGACGCGGCCTGAGAGAGTTTCGCGCGTCCCAGCCACCTCCGATCGACGGGGGAGGCCGCCGAAGTCCCAGGTGTTGGGGAGGGCGCCCCAACGGACCCGTCGGGTCACCTGATCTTCTTGAGGTAGTTCGTCATCCGCACCGTCGAGAGTCGGTTGCCGTCGTCGTCGGTGACGACGATCTCGTGGGTGCAGAGCGTGCGACCGAGCGAGATGGCGCGGCACGTTCCGGTGACCCATCCCGAGGTGACGGATCGGCTGTGGGAGGCGTTGATCTCGATGCCCACCGCGACGTGCTCGTGGCCGCCGTGGACCGCGGCCGAGAGGGATCCAAGCGACTCGCCGAGCACGACGTGAGCACCGCCGTGCAGAAGTCCGACGACCTGAGTGTTGCCCTCGACGGGCATCCGGGCGACCGAGTAGTCGGCACCGAGCTCAAGGAACTCGATCCCCATCTTGTTGGCCAACGGACCCCCTCCGTCGCGGAACCGAGCGATCAAGTCGGGGTGCAAATCGGCGGGGAGCTTCACAGTCATGGGGCCCTCCAGGGGTGTCGGATGCGGCGGCTAGGCTGAGCCCGTGCCGGACTCGAAGAAGCCTACGCTGCTGCTCATCGACGGCCACTCGTTGGCGTTCCGGGCGTTCTACGCGCTGCCGATCGACAGTTTCGTGACGCGTGACGGTCAGCACACCAATGCCATTCACGGGTTCTTGTCGATGCTCAACCTGCTGTTGCAGAACGAGAAGCCGACCCACCTCGCGGTCGCCTTTGACAAGTCGCGGGTGTCGTTCCGCACCGCCGAGTACCCCGAGTACAAGGGCACGCGCGGCGAAACTCCCCAAGAATTCAAGGGCCAGATTCCGCTGCTGCAAGAGGCTCTTGCCGCGATGAACATCCCGACTCTCGAACTCGACGGCTTCGAGGCCGACGACATCCTGGCGACGCTCGCGACCCAGGGCGCTGCCGCGGGCTTCCATGTGCTCGTCACTTCCGGTGACCGCGACACCCTCCAGTTGGTCACGCCCAATGTCACGGTGCTCTACCCGAACGCTCGCGGCGTCTCCGAGTTGAAGCGTTATGACCGGGATGCCGTGTTCGAGAAATACGGCATCGAGCCCGAGCAGTACCCCGAAATCGCGGCACTCGTCGGCGAGACGAGCGACAACCTGATCGGCATCGACAAGGTCGGTGAGAAGACTGCCGTCAAGTGGATCCAGCAGTACGGCACCGTCGACAACCTGCTCGCCCACGCCGACGAGATCACCGGCGTTGTGGGCGGCTACCTGCGCGACCAGCAGGACCGCGCCATCCGCAACCGAAAGCTGAACCGGCTGGTCACGGATGTCGAACTGCCGCTCGCGCCCGCAGATCTCGCCCGCAAGCCGATGGATGTCGACGCTGTCACCGAGTTGTTCGGTCGACTTCAGTTCAAGACCCTGCTCGAGCGACTGCTCAAGATCGAGGGCGTTACCGATGTCGCGCAACTCGCGGCCGGGGGAGCGGCGACGACCACTCTGCCGCCCGTGCAGACCCACACCGGTACGGACCTCGCATTGTGGTTCGACGCGCAGTCGAAGCAGGGCACGACCGCTCTTGGCGTGCGAGTTGCGGTGCTGAATGGCGTTGTCGAAGGGGTCGGGGTCGCGAGCGAAACGGATTCCGTGTGGGTGCCGTGGGGCGACGATGCGCTGTCGATGTGGCTGGCCGGCGACGCGCCGAAACACGTCTGGGATGCGAAGCGTCAGGGCAAGGCCCTTGTTGCGCTTGGTGTCGAACTGCGGGGCGTCGACATCGACCCCGCGATCGCGGCCTGGCTGCTGCGGCCCTCTCAGCGGTCTGAGACGCTGCAGTCGCTCGTTTACTACTACCTGAGTGAGAACCTTCCTCAGCCCGACCCGAACCAGCTCGTGCCCGAGACCGAAGCGCTGAGCCCAGCGACCGAGGCCTGGTACGTGACCCGCCTCGCTGCAGAACTTGCAACCCGTTTGGATGCCGGTTCGCTCAACGTTCTGCACACGATCGAGGTGCCGCTCGGTTCGGTACTGGGCCGTATGGAGACTCAGGGCGTCACGGTGGCAGCTCCGGTACTGGCCGAACTCAACGAACGACTTGGCGCAAGGGCTGCCGATATCGCGGCGAAGGCGTACTCCGAAATCGGTCGCGAGGTGAACCTTGGGTCGCCGAAGCAGTTGCAAGAAGTGCTGTTCGACCAACTCGGGATGCCGAAGACTCGGTCGAACAAGACCGGCTTCTCGACCGACGCCCAGTCGCTCCAAGATCTCCAAGACCTGGCTCCGCATCCTTTCCTCGAACTGTTGTTGCAGCACCGGGATGCCACGAAGATCCGACAGATCGTCGAAACGCTGCAGAGGGGCGTCGGCGCCGATGGCCGCGTGCACACCAACTACGAACAGACCGGATCGGCGACCGGGCGCCTGGCGTCGAACGACCCGAACCTGCAAAACATCCCGGTGAAAACCGAGGTCGGCCGTGAGGTGCGCACCGCGTTCATTCCCGGCGAAGGGTTTGAGACCCTACTCACCGCCGACTACTCGCAGATCGAAATGCGCATCATGGCGCACCTCTCCGAAGACGCCGGGCTGATCGAAGCGTTCAACTCGGGCGAAGACCTGCACCGCTTCGTCGGGGCGCGAGTGTTCGGGGTCGACCCGGCCGAGGTCACTCCGACCATGCGCACCAAGGTCAAGGCGATGTCGTACGGGCTCGCGTACGGGCTTTCGGCTTTCGGCCTCAGCAAGCAGTTGCGCATTGAGACGTCCGAGGCGAAGGAACTGATGGCCGACTACTTCGCCCGGTTCGGCGGGGTGCGTGACTACCTTCGCGGTGTCGTCGAACAAGCCCGCATCGATGGGTTTACGACGACGATCTTCGGCCGCCGTCGCCCGTTCGCTGACCTGACGTCGACCAACCGCACGCTGCGTGAGAACGCCGAACGTCAGGCGCTGAACTCGCCCATCCAGGGCTCGGCCGCGGATGTCATCAAGCTCGCGATGCTCGGAATCGACGCAGACATCCGCTCTCGAACACTGGGGTCGCGGATGCTTCTGCAGGTGCACGACGAACTCGTGTTCGAGGTCGCGGCGGGAGAGCTGGATGAGCTCACAACGATCGTCACCGAACGCATGTCGCACGCCGCCCAGTTGAGTGTGCCGCTCGATGTCCAGGTCGGAATCGGCGCGAACTGGGACGCCGCCGCGCACTGACCGGTCTGCACGGCAGGTCAGTGCACGGCAGGTCCGTGCACGGGGGAACTCTCGCGACCCGACTCAACTGATGAGCGAGGAGGTCAGCACGATGAGATCTCCGGGAAAGTATGAGTTCTCCATCGCGTAGTCCGCGACGCCTTTGACCTCGTAGAAGTCGACGTCATCGCGCAGCTGGCCGTCCCCCCGCTGGAAGGTGTGGCCGTAGTCCAGCCCGTCGTCGACATCGAAGTAGCCTTCCGCAACGAGGGCTGCCGTGATCCCGTCGACATTGGCCCCGAGTGCATAACCTTCGTCTCTGTCGTTGGCAGTTCCGTGAGGGGACGTGCCAACGATCCGAATCGCGCAGCCGCCGTCGAGGAACGGCGCCAGATACGCCGGGCGGAAGTCCGTGGCGGGGATCTCGGTAATCGAGACCTCTTGGTAGTACTGGGCGTATGCGGCGACGTAGGCGTCGACGAAGCCGTCTGGGCACGCCGAGACCGGAGCAGTCACCGGGGTCGTGGTCGGTGTTGTGGACTCGGAACCTCCCGGACTGCCGGAGCCGCCGGTCGAGCAACCGACAAGGGTGAGAACGGCGCCGAGGCCGCCAGCGAGGACAAGGGTACGAACGGAGAGTTTCATAGCTCGAACGCTAGGGACCGAGGGCGTCGCCGTGTAGTCATGGATACCCATGACATCGTGAGACCCCGAACGCGTCCTCCGGAGGGACTAGCGGTCGCCCGCAGTGTCGGTCGTAGGCTGAGGGCATGACCGATCTCCCCACGCGCGCGTCCACCCCGATCGACAAGATCGCCGAGGACTGGGTCGCGACCATGGTCGACCTCGACCCGGATGCCGCGATCTATATGGGCATTCCCGGCCGGATCGGCGAAGTGGGCGACTATTCGCCGACCGGCCAAGCCCGGTACATCGACGAGGCGAAGAAGGTCGTCGCCGCACTCGCCGCCGCGACGCCGGTCGACGAGGTCGATGAGGTCACCAAGACCGACATCACGTCGGAACTCGAACTCGAGATCGCGTCCACCGACGCCGGCTACTACCTCCGTGACATCAACGTAATCGCGTCTCCGGCGCAGGGGATCCGCGACATTTTCGACCTCATGCCGACCGAAAGCGAAGACGACTGGTCGATCGTCGCCAAGCGCCTCGGCAACGTTCCGGGCGCTGTGGACGGCTATATCGAGACTCTCAAGAAGGGCATCGCGCAGGGTTCGGTGCCGGCTCGTCGTCAGGTCGAACAAGTCGCCCAACAGGCGCGCAAGCACGGCGACCCGCTCGGGTTCTTCTTCGACTTCACGGGTGCCGCCAAGTTGGCCGACGACAAGGATCTGCCCGAGTCCCTCGCCGCCGACCTCAAGAAGGGTGCCGAGGCGTCGGCAGACGCCTACGACCGGCTGGCGAAGTTCCTTGAGACCGAGCTCGCCCCGGTCGCGACCGAGCAGGATGGCGTCGGCCGCGAGCTCTACGCCCTCCGCTCGCAGCACTTCCTCGGCGCGAAGATCGACCTCGACGAGACCTACGAGTGGGGCATCGAAGAACTCGCACGTATGGTCGAGGAACAGACCCGCATCGCCGGCGAGATCGTCTCCGGGGGGTCGGTGCAGGATGCGATTGACGCCCTCGAGAAGGACCCGTCGCGCAAACTGCACGGTACCGACGAACTCCAGCGTTGGATGCAGAAGACCTCCGACGCAGCGGTGGCCGATCTCTCGAAGAACCACTTCGACATCCCGGATCCGGTGAAGAGCCTGGAGTGCATGATCGCCCCGACGCAAGAGGGCGGCATCTACTACACCGGACCCGCCGACGACTTCTCGCGTCCGGGTCGGATGTGGTGGAGCGTGCCCGAGGGCGTCACCGAGTTCGACACTTGGCGTGAACTCACCACCGTGTACCACGAGGGCATTCCCGGCCATCACCTGCAGATCGGGCAGGCCGTGTACAACCGCGCGACCCTCAACCTCTGGCGTCGGCAAATGGGCGGCACCAGCGGTCACGCCGAAGGTTGGGCGCTCTACGCCGAACGGCTCATGCAGGAACTCGGCTACCTCGACGATCCGGCTGACCGGCTCGGGATGCTCGATGGCCAGCGGATGCGCGCGGCCCGCGTCGTGCTCGACATTGGCGTGCACCTCGGCAAGCCGCGTCTCGACGGCCAGGGCATCTGGGACCACGACTACGCGCTCGAGTTCCTGCGCGACAACGTCAACATGAACGACTCATTCGTGCGCTTCGAGGTGAACCGCTACCTCGGCTGGCCCGGGCAGGCGCCGTCGTACAAGGTCGGGCAGCGCATCTGGGAACAGGTTCGGGATGCGGCGCAGCAGAAGGCTGGATCATCGTTCTCGTTCAAGGACTTTCACAAGAAGGCTCTCGACCTGGGCGGCGTCGGGCTCGACACCCTCAAGGCCGCGCTTCTCAAGTGACCTCGCCCGAGTGAGTTCGCCGTGGGAGGTCGCCCTCGGCACCCATCTGGCCGATCTTGACCCCGCGCTGCGCACCTACTTTTCGGCGATCCCCAGCGGAAAGGTCGGGCGAGGCAGCGGTGTGTTCTCCCGGGTCGGAACTCCGAGACGTTGGCTCTGGCCGATGCTCGCGGTTCTGGGCCGGGCGCACATCGTTTTTCCGGTGTGGGCGAAGGATGTGCCGTTCGAGGTTGTCAACACCCCGGGCGACGGGGCGATTCACGCAGCGCGCACGTTCCATTTCGTTCGGGGAGACCGGGTGATGCGCGACCGGGTGATGTACGACGAGATCAGGATGACCGCTCGCGGCCTCGTTGATCGCCTCGGCACGCGCGGCCGGCTCGAGGCCCCCCTCGAGGCCCAGGTCGTCGAGGGTCGGCTCGAGCTGCGATCGCGTCGCGCCTACCTCCGGCTCGGGGCGGCGCGCATCCCGATCCCGTTCGCACCGCGGGTGCTGCTGGTCGAGAGTCGCGTCGGCGACCGGCAACACGTTGCTCTCACGATGGATGCGCCCCTGATCGGCCGCATTTACGAATACTCCGGTTCGTTCAGCTACGGAATTGAGGATCAGTGAAGGTCGTGATCGCCGGAGCGTCGGGCTTCATGGGGCAGTACCTCGTGCGTGAGTTCCGCGCTGGCGGCGACGAGGTTGTCACGATCGGTCGATCGGGTGCTGACGCGTCCTGGGGTGACAGCGCGGGCATCCGCCGGCTGGTCGACGGCGCGGATGTCGTGATCAATCTCGCCGGAAAGAGCGTCAACTGTCGCTACAACGCGAAGAATCGTGCCGAGATTCTGCGCTCCCGGGTCGAAACGACGCGCGAACTCGGGCACGCGATCCGGGATGCCGCGAGCCCGCCCGCGGTATGGCTGAACTCCTCGACAGCGACCATCTACCGGCACGCCGAGGATCGACCGATGACCGAGTCGACCGGTGAACTGGGCACGGGCTTCTCGGTCTCGATCGCCCGTGCCTGGGAAGACGCCTTCTTTGAGGGCGACCTGACCGCAACGCGACGGGTCGCGCTGCGCACTGCGATTGTGCTCGGCAACGGAAGCGCGCTCGTCCCGCTGCTCAAGCTCGCCCGCATCGGCTTCGGGGGAGCGCAGGTTGACGGCCCGTGGTTTCGCTCGAAGCGACGAATCGCGGCGGGAACCCTGCACGAGTTCGGCGCACGCGGCGGACGCCAGCGCTTTTCGTGGGTGCACCTCGCCGACGTGCTCGGCGTCATCCGATTTCTCATCGCGCATCCCGAACTTGACGGGGTCGTCAACGTGTCATCACCGAACCCGACCGACAGTCGCGGGGTGATGCGCACCATCCGTGAGGCGCTGCGGATGCCCGTCGGCATCCCGCTGCATCGGTGGATGCTCGAACCCGGTGCCTGGGCGATCCGGACTGAGACCGAACTGGTGCTGAAGAGTCGGTGGGTGGTTCCCGAACGGCTACTCGCTGCGGGATACGAATTCCGCTATCCCGAACTTTCCGCCGCAATCGCGGAGGTCGTCGCCGAACGGCGAGCCGGCTAGGAGTTAGTTCCGCGTCGCGTTGTAGACGGTCGCACCCGACGCCCCGTACTCCGCGAAGGTGCGAAGCGCGCCATCCCGAAGCACATCGGTCGTGATCGCGATTCCGCGGGATTCAAGTTGCTCGCGCCAGTCATCCCGAACCGGACCCTCGTCGAATCCGGTGAGGTCTTCACATTCGGGACCGAACCCCGCGATCACGAGTCGCTTCACTCCCGACCAAATGGTCGCGCCGTAACACATTGCACAGGGACGCCAATTGACGACCAGCTCGAGGGCGCGTTCCGCGCCGAGGTCCCAGCCACCGAGGGTCGCCTGGGCGAGGCTGAGTGCGACGACCTCGGCATGGGATGAGGAGAGTCCCGACGACAGGACGACGTTGACGCCGACCGAGATCAGCTCACCGGATTGGGAGTCGACCACGATCGCCGCAAATGGACCGCCGTTGCCCGCCCGCCAGTTGGTGTCGGCGAGGTCGTGCACCAGTCGCATACGGTCTTCGTCGGTTGCGAGCAGCTCCGGCAGGGGACGATGGAGAAGCCAGTCGGGGAGGGTCGCGGTGAACGCGGTGGCGCGGGTCATACCGGCACGCTAGGCTAAAGGGTCGCGTTTTTCGCGTTTTCTATCCGCCTGCCATCGGCAAAATCCACAGAGCACCATCTCGCCGACGGCCTACCTATGCCCATCCCGGAGTAACTACTACATGACCACCGCAACGACCGCCTCGGCTACCAAGCAGGTCGCCATCAATGACATCGGATCTGCTGAAGACTTCCTGGCCGCGGTCGAGAAGACCCTCAAGTTCTTCAACGACGGAGACCTCATCGAGGGCACTGTTGTCAAGATCGACCGCGACGAGGTTCTCCTCGATGTCGGTTACAAGACCGAGGGTGTCATCCCCTCCCGCGAACTCTCGATCAAGCACGACGTCGATCCGTCTGACGTCGTTCAGGTCGGCGACATGGTCGAAGCCCTCGTTCTCCAGAAGGAGGACAAGGAAGGCCGCCTCGTCCTGTCGAAGAAGCGCGCTCAGTACGAGCGTGCCTGGGGCGACGTTGAGAAGATCAAAGACACCGACGGTGTTGTCACCGGTCGCGTCATCGAGGTCGTCAAGGGCGGCCTCATCGTCGACATCGGACTCCGCGGCTTCCTCCCGGCCTCGCTCATTGAGCTGCGTCGCGTGCGGGACCTCACGCCGTACCTCGACCAGGAGATCGAAGCCAAGATCCTCGAACTCGACAAGAACCGCAACAACGTCGTTCTGAGCCGCCGTGCGCTGCTCGAGCAGACGCAGTCGGAGTCGCGTTCGACCTTCCTCAACAACCTCCAGAAGGGCCAGGTCCGTAAGGGCGTTGTGTCCTCGATCGTCAACTTCGGCGCGTTCGTCGACCTCGGCGGTGTCGACGGCCTCGTGCACGTCTCGGAGCTGTCGTGGAAGCACATTGAGCACGCCAGTGAGGTTGTCGAGGTTGGCCAAGAGGTCACCGTCGAAATCCTTGAGGTCGACATGGAGCGCGAGCGCGTGTCGCTGTCGCTCAAGGCGACCCAAGAAGACCCGTGGCAGGTCTTCGCCCGCACTCACGCGATCGGCCAGATCGCTCCCGGTAAGGTCACGAAGCTCGTTCCGTTCGGCGCGTTCGTGCGCGTGGCGGAGGGCATCGAGGGTCTCGTCCACATCTCGGAGCTGAGCGGCAAGCACGTCGAACTCGCCGAGCAGGTCGTCTCGGTTGGCGACGAGGTGTTCGTCAAGGTCATCGACATCGACCTGGAGCGTCGCCGCATCTCGCTCTCGCTCAAGCAGGCCACCGAGGCCGTCGACCCGAACGGTACCGAGTTCGACTCGGGCCTTGCGGCTCTGTACGGCATGGTCACCGAGTACGACGACAAGGGCAACTACACGTTCCCGGAGGGCTTCGACGCCGACTCGGGCGAGTGGCTTGAAGGCTTCGACAGCCAGCGCGAGACCTGGGAAGCCGAGTACGCGGCAGCCCAGGCGCGTTGGGAGCTGCACAAGGCTCAGGTCATCGCGGCCGAGGAGAAGGGCATCGCGGATGTTCCCGCCTCGGCGTCCGTCGAATCTGGCGGCAACTCGTTCTCGAGCGAGGGTGCCACGACAGGCACGCTTGCCGACGACGAGTCGCTCGCCGCGCTGCGCGAGAAGCTCGCGGGCAACAGCTAGGTTCTAAGCGTCATCAACGGGGTGTCGGACAGGAATGTCCGGCACCCCGTTTTCTATGTTCAGGGCACGGGAACGTCGTCGCCGAAGGCCCCGTCGGAATAGCGCGACCAATCCGACCAGAAGACCGCCGAGTCCCAGGATCACGAAGATCGGCGCCAGGATCGCGAGGATGCTGAGCACGATGCTCGACGCATCCTCGAGGGTGCTGAGCACCGGCGCCGCGAAGCCGACTGTCGCGGCGTTGGCGACCGGCCGGGCGAAGGTTTTGCCCGCGTGCACGACGAGAGCGAGCACAACGCCGGTCACAATCGGTACCCACTGATGGCTCGCGAAGAACGACGCCGGGTCGGTGATCGCAACGGTCTGTGAGGTGGTGCCGGTTCCGAAGAGGATGCCACCAGCCGCCGGCCGCACGACCGTCTGGATCCAGTCGTTGACGCTGTCGACCACGGGGATCTTGTCGGCGATCACCTCGATGATCAGCAGCACGCCCAGGATGACGAGCACCCACTCGTTACCGAGCCACGCCCAAGCTGGCGGCAGATGGATCCAATCGAAGAAGCGACTCGACAACCCCACGATCAGCAACGGGATGTAGGCGTTCAGGCCTGCGGCTCCGGCGAGGCCGGACCCGGTGAGGATCTCAAGCATGCCCTTACGATAGCCAGATGCTGCTCGTGGCCCTCACCGGCGGGATCGCATCCGGTAAGTCGACCGTCGCGAGTCGGCTCGCCGAACACGGTGCGGTGATTGTGGATGCCGATCAGGTCGCCCGCCAGGTTGTCGAACCGGGGGAGCCGGCGCTCGCTCGGATCGCCGAGACCTTCGGAAACGGCGTAATCGCGGCCGACGGCAGCCTCGACCGTGCCGCGCTTGGCGCGATCGTCTTCACCGATCCCGAGGGTCGACAGAAGCTCAATGCGATCACGCATCCCGCCGTGCTCGAACGGTCGCGTGAGCTGTTCGCCGCGGCCGCGGATCGCGCCCCGAACGCGATTGTCGTCTACGACATCCCGTTGCTCGTCGAAGTCGGTCGGTCTCAAGAATTTGACGTGGTCGTCGTCACGCACGCTTCGACGGAAGCTCGTGTTGCCCGCATGATCGAGCTGCGGGGGATGACGCGGGAGGAGGCGCTGCACCGCATCAATTCGCAGGCGACCGACACCGACCGGTTCTCGATCGCCGACGTCGTGATTGACGCGGACGGCACTGTTGAGCACACCCTTGAACAGGCAGATGTGCTCTGGGAGAACCTTCGAGCGCGTGTCGGTAGCGCCACCTAACCTGGAGTGATGGAGCCCACTCGCGTCGTCCGGCCGTTTGAGGTGATCAGCGACTACGTTCCCAGTGGCGATCAGCCGCAGGCGATCAAAGAGCTCGCTCAACGCATCAACGCAGGTGAGACCGACATCGTGCTCCTCGGCGCGACGGGTACCGGCAAGTCGGCGACGACCGCCTGGCTGATCGAGCAAGTGCAGCGCCCGACGATCGTACTTGCCCACAACAAGACCCTGGCCGCGCAACTGGCGACCGAATTCCGCGAACTCATGCCCAACAACGCGGTCGAGTACTTCGTTTCGTACTACGACTATTACCAGCCTGAGGCGTACGTTCCACAGACTGACACCTTCATCGAGAAGGACTCGTCGGTCAACGCCGAGGTCGAACGCTTGCGGCACTCGACGACGAACTCGCTGCTCTCCCGACGGGATGTCGTCGTGGTGTCGACCGTGTCGTGCATCTACGGGCTCGGCGCTGCCGAGGAGTACTTGGGCGCCATGACCTCGCTTCAGGTCGGCGACCGCATTTCGCGTGACCACCTCGTGCGCCGGTTCCTGAACATGCAGTACGACCGCAACGATGTCGACTTCTCGCGGGGCAAGTTCCGCGTACGGGGCGACACGATCGAGATCATCCCGGTCTATGAAGAGCACGCTGTGCGCATCGAGATGTTCGGCGACGAGGTCGAGGCGCTCTACTCGCTGCATCCGCTGACCGGCGACGTGCTGCGCAAACTGGATGCGGTGTCGATCTTCCCGGCAACGCACTACGCGACGAGCACCGAGGCGATGCACCGCGCGATCAAGTCGATCAAGGTCGAACTCGCCGAGCAACTCGCCCTCTTCGAGAAGCAAGGCAAGCTCCTTGAGGCCCAACGGTTGCGCATGCGTACGGCCTTCGACATCGAGATGATGGAGCAGATCGGCTTCTGCAACGGCATCGAGAACTACTCGCGGCACATGGATGGCCGCCAGCCGGGGGAGCCGCCGAACACGCTGCTCGATTATTTCCCCGACGACTTCCTGGTCGTCATCGACGAGTCGCACGCCACGGTTCCGCAGATCGGAGCGATGTACGAAGGCGATGCCTCCCGCAAGCGCACCCTCGTCGAACACGGCTTCCGGCTCCCCAGTGCCCTCGATAACCGCCCGCTGCGCTGGGAAGAGTTTCTTGGCCGCGTCGGTCAGAAGGTCTACCTGTCGGCGACCCCGGGCAAATACGAGATGGGGATGGTGGATGACGTGGTCGAACAAATCATTCGGCCCACCGGCCTCGTCGATCCCCAGATCGTGGTTAAGCCCAGCAAGGGCCAGATCGACGACCTCCTTGAGCAGATCCGCATCCGGGTCGAGCGCAACGAGAGGGTGCTCGTCACGACCCTGACCAAGAAGATGGCGGAAGAGCTCACGGCGTTTATGTCGGAGCACGGCGTCAACGTGCGCTACCTGCATTCGGATGTCGACACCCTCCGTCGCGTCGAACTCCTCACCGAACTGCGCGCGGGCGTCTTCGACGTGTTGGTCGGCATCAACCTGCTGCGTGAAGGGCTCGACCTCCCCGAGGTGTCACTGGTCGCGATTCTCGACGCCGACAAGGAGGGCTTCTTGCGATCGGGCACGTCGCTCATCCAGACCATCGGCCGCGCCGCGCGCAACGTCGCCGGCGAGGTGCACATGTACGCGGACAACATGACCGACTCGATGGCGCGGGCGATCGACGAGACGACCCGGCGGCGCGAGAAGCAGGTCGCTTACAACACTGAACACGGCATCGAACCGACGGCCCTGCGCAAGAAGATCGCCGACATCACCGACATCCTCGCCCGCGAAGGTGCCGACACCGCGAAGCTGCTGGCCGGGCGCAGCACCCCGGACGGCTCGCGGCGGCGGAGCCCCACACCTAACCTGCGCCGGGAGGGCGTTGGAGCGCAGGGTGCTGCCGAACTTGAGTCGATCATCGGAGATCTCAACGGGCAGATGTTGCAGGCGGCGGGCGAGCTCAAGTTCGAGCTAGCCGCGCGGTTGCGCGACGAGCTCGGCGACCTCAAGAAGGAACTGCGGCAGATGGAAGCGGCGGGGCACGTTCGCTAGGACCCGCTCTTTCGCCAGCGGCGGACGACGCGGCGGATGTCGGCGGCGCTCCGTAGACTCGCGGGGTGTCGATTACCCCCGTTCCCTCGAGCCACAAGCTGAGCGTCCGCGGAGCCCGAGTCCACAACCTCAAGAACGTCGATCTCGAGATTCCTCGCGATTCGCTCGTCGTTTTCACCGGTCTCTCCGGGTCGGGAAAGTCGAGCCTGGCCTTCGACACGATCTTCGCCGAAGGGCAGCGTCGGTACGTCGAATCGCTGTCCGCCTACGCGCGCCAGTTCCTCGGGCAGGTAGACCGCCCCGACGTCGACTTCATCGAAGGCTTGAGTCCCGCGGTGAGCATCGACCAGAAATCGACAAACCGCAACCCGCGCTCCACCGTCGGCACGATCACCGAGATCTATGACTACATGCGCCTGCTCTGGGCGCGCGTCGGCGAGCCACACTGCCCGGTGTGCGGCGAGAAGATCCAGCGGCAGTCGGTTCAGCAGATCGCCGACCAGTTGATGGAGCTGGAGGTCGGTACCCGCTACCAGGTACTCGCGCCGGTGATCAGCCAGAAGAAGGGCGAGTTCGTCGACCTCTTCAAGGAGCTGCAGACCGGCGGGTACTCACGGGCAGTCGTGGATGGCGAAACCATCCAGCTCAGTGAACCGCCGGTACTGAAGAAGTCCTACAAGCACGACATTTCGGTCGTCGTTGACCGGCTGGTTTCGGCAGACGATCTCTTGACCCGCTTGACCGACTCGCTCGAGACGGCGCTTCGGCTGGCGGGCGGGGTCGTGACGATCGACTACATCGACGTCGCGGGTCCTGCCGGCATCCGCACCTATAGCGAGAAGCTGTCGTGCCCGAACAACCACCCCATCCAGCTCACTGAGATCGAGCCGCGCACCTTCTCGTTCAACGCCCCCTTTGGCGCCTGCCCGGAATGTTCTGGCCTCGGCACCAAGATGGCCGTCGATACCGAGCTCGTGATCGGAGATCCGAGCCTCACCCTCAACGAGGGCGTCGTGCTGCCCTGGAATCAGTCTGGCAAGGGGATGTATTCCTATTTCAGCCGACTCCTTCAGGGACTCGGACGCGACCTCGGCTTCGACCTCGACACCCCGTGGAAAGACCTGCCTGACGAGGCGCGCCAGGCGATCCTGCGGGGAAACGACTTCGAGGTCGTTGTCTCATGGCGCAACCGTTTCGGACGCACCGTCAAGTATTCGACCGGCTTTGAAGGCGTGATGCCCTATCTCGAGCGCAAGTACAGCGAAGCCGAGAGTGACTGGTCGCAGCAGCGTTACGGCGAATACCTCCGCGAGATCCCCTGCCCGGTGTGCGACGGCCAACGCCTCAAGCCCGAGGTGCTTGCCGTTCTGGTCGACGAGACGAGCATCTCGGCGGTCGCCGAACTCAGCCTCACCGGCGCCTATCAGTTCATGAACGACCTCACCCTGACCGACCGGCAGGCGAAGATCGCGGCCCAGGTACTGCGTGAGATCCGGCTGCGACTCGAGTTTCTGCTCGAGGTCGGGCTGGGCTACCTCACGATGGCGCGCGCGGCTGCGACCCTGTCTGGTGGAGAGGCGCAGCGCATCCGGCTCGCGACGCAGATTGGCTCGGGGCTGACCGGCGTCCTGTACGTCCTGGATGAGCCGAGTATTGGCCTCCACCAGCGCGACAACCGTCGTTTGATCGACACCCTCGTCAAGTTGAAGAACCTCGGCAACACCCTCATCGTCGTCGAGCACGACGAAGACACCATCCGCACCGCCGACTGGCTGGTCGACATCGGGCCGGGCGCTGGCGAACACGGGGGAGAGGTCATCCATTCGGGTGACTACGAGTCGCTGCTGAAGAACACCCGCTCGATCACCGGCGACTACTTGGCCGGCCGACGTGAGATCGAGATGCCGAAACGTCGTCGCCCGATCGACAAGAACCGCCAGATCACGGTCGAGGGTGCGCGGGCGAACAACCTGAAAGACGTCACCGTTAGCTTTCCGCTCGGAGCCTTCGTCGCGGTAACGGGGGTGAGCGGGTCGGGTAAGTCGAGCCTGGTCAACGACATCCTCTACAAAGTGCTCGCGAACGAACTCAATGGCGCGCGACAGGTTCCGGGAAAGCACAAGCGGGTCACCGGTCTTGAGCAACTCGACAAGGTCGTCCACGTCGACCAGGCCCCGATCGGACGCACCCCGCGCTCCAACCCCGCGACCTACACCGGAGTCTTCGACCGCATCCGCACGCTCTTCTCCGAGACGATGGAAGCCAAAGCCCGGGGCTATCAGCCCGGTCGTTTCTCGTTCAACGTCAAGGGCGGTCGATGCGAGAACTGTTCGGGCGACGGCACGATCAAGATCGAGATGAACTTCCTGCCCGACGTCTACGTCGCCTGCGAGGTCTGTGGGGGAGCGCGCTACAACCGCGACACGCTTCAGGTGCACTACAAGGGCAAGAACATCGCCGAAGTGCTCGACATGCCGATCAGCGAAGCGGCCGACTTCTTCGAAGCGATCGGAGCGATCCACCGCTTCCTGAAAACTCTGGTGGATGTCGGGCTGGGCTACGTCAGGCTCGGCCAGTCCGCGACGACCCTCTCGGGCGGCGAGGCGCAGCGCGTCAAACTCGCCACCGAGCTGCAGAAGCGGTCAGCAGGGCGAAGCGTCTACGTGCTCGACGAGCCGACGACCGGTCTGCACTTTGAAGACGTGCGCAAGTTGCTCCTCGTGCTCAATGGTCTGGTTGACAAGGGCAACACCGCGATCGTCATCGAGCACAACCTCGACGTCATCAAGAGCGCGGACTGGGTGATTGACCTGGGTCCCGAAGGCGGCTCGGGCGGAGGCGAGGTGCTCGCGATCGGCTCGCCGGAGCACATCGCGACAGTGCCCGAGAGTCACACCGGGATGTTTTTGCGCGAAGTTCTCGGCGAGACCACCACCCGCAAGGCGGGCTAGCGTTTGCCCCGGCCAGGTCAGGCCGCGAAGGCGGTGGCAGCGCGCCCCGACGCCATCCCCTGGCGGCCGAAGGCGGGCGAGATCCCGACCGGCCCGGGCGTTTACCGCTTTCGCGATCCCAAAGGCCGCGTGCTCTACGTCGGAAAGGCCATCAACCTCCGCCAGCGACTGAGCAACTACTTCCAGCCGATGCGCAACCTGCACGAGCGCACCCGGGCGATGGTGCTCACAGCGTCGAACGTCGAGTGGACGGTGGTCGCGAACGACCGTGAATCACTCGAACTCGAATACACCTGGATCAAGCAGTACGACCCGCCGTTCAACGTCAAGTTCCGGGATGACAAGACCTACCCGTACATGGTGCTGACCCTCGCCGACGAGGCACCACGGGTGATGGTTACCCGTAACCACCGAATTCCGGGGGGCCGCTACTTCGGCCCGTACCCGAAGATCTGGGCCGTGCGCGACACCATCGAGCAGATGGTGCAGGCCTTTCCGATCCGCACCTGCTCTGACTCGAGCTACAAACGGGCGATGTCGAGCGGCCGGCCCTGTTTCCCCGGGCAGATCGGGCGTTGTGGGGGACCGTGTTCGGGTCGAGTGACGGTCGACGAGCATCGCGCGATCGTCGATGAGTTCGTCGCCTTCATGGCGCATCCCGATCCGTCGTTCATCACCGGGATGCAGCGCGAGATGCGCGAGGCGTCGGCCGAGCTGGAATACGAGAGGGCAGCGAAACTACGCGACCGCATCTCGGCCCTCAACAACGTGCTGGAGCGCAGCGCGATCGTGCTCGCCGACGGCATCGACACGGATGTTTTCGGCATCGAGCACGATGAGCTCGCCGCCGCCGTGCAGCAGTTCGTGGTGCGGGGCGGTCGAGTCACGGGCAACCGGAGTTGGGTCGTCGACACCGAACTCGATGTGACGACGGGTGACCTTGTCGAGGCGGTGCTGCAGAGCGCGTATGACACCAGTTCAGGAGCAAGCGAGGAGCCGCCGCGCGAGATCGTCGTACCCGCGCTTCCCGACGACGTCGAGGCGTTGCAGGGCTGGCTGAGCGATCGCCGCTCGAAGGGGGCCGTGACGCTACGCGTCGCCCAACGCGGCGACAAGGCCGCGATTCTGCAGACCGCGACGATGAACGCGAAACAGGCGCTCGCCCTCTACAAGATGCGGCGCAGCGGCGACTACGTCGCCCGCACGCAAGCGCTCACCGACATCCAGGATGCCCTCGGACTCGCGGACGCGCCCCTGCGCATCGAGTGCTACGACGTCTCTCACCTGGGCGGCACGAACATCGTCGCCTCAATGGTCGTGTTTGAGGATGGGCTGCCGCAGAAGTCGTCGTATCGAAAGTTCGCGATCAAGGAGTACGCCGACGACCTTGAGTCGATCTCGCAGGTTCTGCGTCGCAGGTTGGCGCGCCTCTCAGAAGACGAGGTCGAATCGGAGTCCTCGGCGGGGGGCGTCGACGAAAACGACGACCTTCCCTCGACCCGACCGCGCAAACGCTTCGCCTACCGACCGGGTCTGATCCTCGTCGACGGCGGAGAGCCGCAGGTGAATGCGGCTGCCGCGGTGCTTCGTGAACTGGGAATCACCGACATCCCGGTCGCGGGCATCGCGAAGCGTCTCGAGGAGGTCTGGCTTCCTGGCGATTCCTTCCCCGTGATTTTGCCGCGCAACAGCGAGGCGCTGTTTCTGATCCAGCGGATCCGCGACGAAGCCCATCGGTTCGCGATCACCTTCCAGCGGCAGAAGCGCACGGCTGACATTTCCACGGTCCTCGGCGAGGTTGACGGCCTCGGACCTGCTCGGGTGAAGGTGCTGCTGGCACACTTCGGGTCGGTCTCGCGTTTGAAGAAGGCATCAGCAACGGAAATTGCCGAAGTGCGAGGGGTCGGGCCGTCTCTCGCCACAGCGATCGTCGCTAAGCTGAGCGGCGATACCCAGGTTGGGCAGACCAGGGAGTAATGGGCGGATTGACTTGGCGACGACACCCGACACGCCGGTAGCTAAGGCCCTCCGCCGCGAGCTGCTGCTCGTCACGGGGATGTCGGGCGCCGGACGATCGACGGTCGGCAACGCCCTCGAAGACCTCGGCTGGTACGTGGTCGATAATCTGCCGCCGCAAATGTTGCGGCCATTGGTGGACCTCTCGCGTCACACCGGGGACTCGATTCCGCGGGTTGCCGCGGTCGTCGACATCCGCGGTGGACGTCTGTTCGCGGATGTGCAGGCCGCACTCGAGTCGCTCCGCGACACTGACGACACACGCCTGCTGTTTCTCGATGCGACCGATGCGGTTCTCGTGCGTCGCTTTGAGAATGTGCGGCGACCGCATCCACTTCAAGGTGACGGAACGCTGCTCGACGGCATCAGCGCCGAGCGAGCTAGGATGGCGGAGCTTCGTTCGCAAGCCGACATCGTGATCGACACGAGCGAACTCAACATCCACCAGTTGGCGACTCTCGTGCAAGAACAGTTTGCCGAAGAGGACGAGCCGACCACTCGCGTGACGGTGCTGAGCTTCGGCTACAAATACGGCCTGCCATCGGACGCCGACCACGTCGCAGATTGCCGCTTTCTGCCGAATCCGTTCTGGGTGCCCGAACTCAAGGAACTCACCGGACTCGACGATGTGGTCGCCGACTACGTTCTCGGGCTACCGGGAGCGGGGGAGTTCATCGACGGCTACGTTGCGGCCCTCCGCCCGGTCTTCGACGGGTACGGTCGCGAGAACAAGCGGCACGCTACGATCGCTCTGGGATGCACGGGTGGGAAGCATCGTTCCGTGGCCATTGCCGAGGAACTTGGCCGCCGGCTCAGCGCACTCCCTGGAATCGCGGTCAGCGTGAAGCACCGCGACCTCGGTCGCGAATGACCACAGAATTCCCAACTCGGTCGCAAGGGTTCGACGAGATTCAGAGACGAAGGACGGCCGCGTGGCACTGAGCGCCGATGTTAAAGAAGAGCTCGCCGGGGTCGCGGTCGGCAAGACCGCCGTGCGCGCCGCCGAACTCGCAGCTCTCCTGCGCTTTTCGAGCGGACTTCACACCATCGGGGGTCGGGTAGCGGTCGAGGCTGAACTTGAGTCGCCGAAGATCGCGCGTCGGGTGCGCAAAGATCTGGCCGAGCTGTACGGGGTGCGCAGCGAGGTGACGGTGATTTCGGGCAGCAACCTGCGCCGCACCAACACCTACCTGGTGCGCGTGATTGAGGGTGCCGAAACTCTCGCGCGCCAGACCGGGTTGATCGATTCCCGCAATCGCGCCGTGCGCGGTTTGCCGAACCGACTGACCACCGGCTCGCGGGATGAACTCGCCGCTATCTGGCGAGGAGCGTTTCTCGCGACAGGAACTCTCACCGATCCGGGGCGTTCCGCGGCGATTGAAGTTATTTGTCCGGGAAACGAAGCTGCAATGGCGCTCGTTGGTGCGGCCGGGAGGCTCAAGATTCCCGCAAAGGCTCGTGAGGTTCGCGGGTCCTTCCGGGTTGTCGTGCGTGACGGCGAGGCGATCAGCACGATGCTCGAGCTCATGGGCGCGACGCAGAGCGTGTCGGTGTGGGAAGAGATGCGCCAGCGGCGCGAGGTGCGGGCAACCGCCAACCGCTTGGTCAATTTCGACGACGCCAACCTTCGCCGCAGCGCTCAAGCGGCCGTTGCGGCCTGCGCGCGGGTCGAACGAGCCCTCGAGATTCTCGGTGACGAGGTTCCCGAGCACCTCCGATACGCCGGAGACTTGCGGCTGGGGCATCGCGACGCGAGCCTCGATGAACTCGGTCATTACGCCGATCCGCCGATGACGAAGGATGCCGTAGCCGGCCGAATCCGCCGGCTCCTCGCGATGGCCGACAAGTTGGCATCAGATCGCGGCATTCCGGGTACTGACGCGGGCCTGCCCGACCTGGGGTAGCGCTCGTAGACTGGGGGCATGGCTGACTACACGCTCCCCGATCTCCCGTACGACTACGCGGCGCTTGAGCCGCACATCAGCGCCAGGATCATGGAGCTGCATCACGACAAACACCATGCCGCCTACGTTGCCGGCGCGAACACCGCCATTCAGAAGCTTGGCGAAGCTCGCGAGTCAGGCGACTACGCGAACGTCCCGAAGCTCGAAAAGGACCTGGCGTTCCACCTCGGCGGTCACATCAACCACTCGATCTTCTGGAAGAACCTCTCACCCGATGGTGGCGACAAGCCGGTCGGCGAACTGGGCGCGGCCGTCGACGAGTTCTTCGGATCGTTCGAGAAGTTTGTCGGGCATTTCAGCGCCGCCGCCAACAGCCTTCAGGGTTCTGGCTGGGCAGTTTTGGCGTGGGACCCGGTCGGGTCACGCTTGCTCATCAACCAGATGTACGACCAGCAGAACAACGTGCCTCTCGGGGTGACGCCGATCCTGCAGCTCGACATGTGGGAGCACGCCTTCTACCTCGACTACGTCAACGTCAAAGCCGACTACGTGAAGGCGTTTTGGAACATCGCGAATTGGGCCGACGCGGGCGCTCGATTCGAGGCCGCGCGCTCAGGCGCCGCGGGGCTCCTGCTACTGTCGTAACAGAGACTGCGCCGTCAAAAGCGCTGGGCGGTCGGAAGTGATTCCGACCGCCCTTTCCACGCCACCACCGCAACTTTCCCCACCCCTGCAAGGAGCATTCAGTGTCGGTCAAGATCGGGATCAACGGCTTTGGACGGATCGGACGGAACTTCCTCCGCGCCGCTCTTGCGAAGGGAAGTGACCTCGAAATCGTCGCGGTCAACGACCTCACCGACAACAAGACTCTCGCGCACCTGCTCAAGTACGACTCGGTCAACGGTCGTCTCGACGCAACGGTGGAATTCGACGACGGCAACATCATCGTCAACGGCAAGTCGATCAAGGTTTTCGAAGAGCGGGATCCCGCGAACCTGCCGTGGGGTGAGCTGGGCGTTGACATCGTGATCGAGTCCACCGGACGCTTCACCAAGTCTGAAGACGCTCACAAGCACATCATTGCGGGCGCGAAGAAGGTCGTCATCTCGGCCCCCGCGACCGGCGATGACGTCGCGACTCTGGTGCTCGGCGTCAACGAGGGCACCTACGACCCAGCCAAGCACTCGATCATCTCCAATGCCTCGTGCACGACGAACTGCCTCGCCCCGCTCGCGAAGGTCTTTATGGACGAGTTCGGCATCGAGCGCGGCCTGATGACCACGGTCCACGCCTACACGGCAGATCAGAACCTGCAGGATGGCCCGCACAGCGATCTGCGTCGTGCGCGCGCGGCCGCGGCCAACATCATCCCGACCTCGACCGGTGCCGCGAAGGCTCTCGGGCTCGTCATCCCTGAACTGGTCGGCAAGCTTGATGGCTACGCGCTGCGCGTGCCGGTGATCAGCGGGTCGATCACCGACCTCACGGTGACGGCATCCAAGCCGGTCACGGTCGAATCGGTCAACGCCGCCTATAAGAAGGCAGCGGAAGGATCGCTCAAGGGCATCCTGAAGTACACCGAAGACGAGATCGTGTCGAGCGACATTGTGGGCGACCCGCATTCCTCGATCTTCGACTCCAAGCTCACCAAGGTGATCGGCGACCAGGTCAAGGTCGCCTCGTGGTACGACAACGAGTGGGGTTACTCCAACCGGCTCGTCGACATCACCGAATACGTCGGCGCGCGGCTCTGAACCTCACGGCACCGACCGCAGCGCCCCGAACGTCATGACACTTCGCACGATCGAGTCGCTGGGCTCGCTGCTGGGCAAGCGCATCCTGGTGCGCTGCGACCTCAACGTTCCGCTCGACAACGGAAAGATCACCGACGACGGCCGTATTCGCGCGTCGATTGGCAGCCTTCGGGAGCTGCTCGACGGCGGTGCTGGCCTGATCGTGATGTCGCACCTCGGTCGCCCCGATGGTTCGCCCGACCCGCAGTACAGCCTCGCCCCGGTCGCAACGCGGATGTCGGAACTGCTGGGCGTCCCCGTGCAGTTCGCCGATGACACCGTCGGCAACTCGGCGAAATCCGCGGTGAAGGATCTTGAGAATGGCGGCGTCGTGCTGCTCGAAAACCTCCGTTTCCACGCCGCGGAGACTTCCAAGGATCACGGCGATCGCAAGGCCTTCGCCGAGAAGCTCGCTGCGTTCGGCGACTTGTACGTCGGCGACGGATTCGGCGTCGTGCACCGTGACCAGGCGAGCGTCGTCGAGTTGGCCGAACTGCTGCCCAGCGCCGCGGGTCGGCTGATCGAGACAGAGCTCGGCGTGCTCGAACGGCTCACCGAGCATCCTGTGCGCCCTTACACGGTCGTTCTCGGCGGATCGAAGGTGTCCGACAAACTCGCGGTCATCGACGCCCTGCTGCCGAAAGTTGACAACATCCTGGTTGGCGGTGGGATGTTGTTCACCTTCCTGGCCGCGCTCGGGCACCCGGTTGGCAAGAGCCTTCTCGAGAAAGACCAGATCGACACCGTCACCGGGTATTTGGACGAAGCGCAGAAGCGTGGTGTGAGGATCGTGCTGCCGACGGATGTCGTCGTCGCCGAGAAGTTCTCCGCCGACGCGCGGCACGAGGTTGCTGCCGCAGACGGCATCGAGAACACGCCGTTCGGTGAGAACGGTCTCGGGCTCGACATCGGCCCCGAGACTGCTGCGGCATTTGCCGAAGTCATCCGCAGTTCAGGCACCGTGTTCTGGAACGGGCCGATGGGGGTCTTCGAGCTGGCTCCCTTCGCTGCGGGCACGCGCGCCGTTGCCCAAGCACTCACTGAGGTCGACGGACTTGGGGTGGTGGGCGGCGGCGATTCTGCTGCGGCTGTTCGTCAGCTCGGATTCACCGACGACCAGTTCGGTCACATCTCGACAGGTGGCGGTGCGAGCCTGGAGTTCTTGGAGGGCAAAAAGTTGCCCGGTCTGAAGGTTTTGGGATGGTGACTCTGTGTCGGATGGTGGCTCTGTGTCGGACGGTGGCTCTGTGTCGATGAAAGCTCGAACGCCGTTCATCGCGGGCAACTGGAAGATGAACCTCGATCATCTGCAGTCAATCGCATTCGTGCAGAAGCTCGCGTGGACGCTGTCCGACGCTCGCCATGACTTTGCAACGGCCGAGGTTGCGGTGTTCCCCCCTTTCACCGACCTGCGAAGTGTGCAGACCCTCGTGAACGCCGACGACCTGCCGATTGCCTACGGCGGACAAGACATCTCGGAGCATGACAACGGTGCGTACACCGGCGAGATCTCGGGCGCATTTCTGAAGGCTCTCGACACCAAATACGTCGTGATCGGCCACTCGGAGCGGCGCCAGTACCACGGCGAAACGGACGAGCAGATCGCCGGCAAGGTCGCAGCGGCCCACCGTCACGGCATCATCCCGGTGATCTGTGTCGGCGAAACAGCGGAAGATCTCGAGACGCACGGCCCCAGTGCGGTTCCCGTCGCGCAGCTTCGTGTCGCCCTAGGTGGAGCTTTGAAGGGGAGCGACGTCGTCGTTGCCTACGAACCCGTCTGGGCGATCGGATCGGGCCAAGCCGCGACCAGCGATCAGGCCCAGCAGGTCTGTGCAGCTCTTCGCGTGGTGATCGCCGAGCTGTTGGGCGATGACGTCGCGCAGGCAACGCGGATCCTGTACGGCGGGAGTGTGAAGTCGAGCAACATTGCCGGTTTCATGCGCGAAACCGATATCGACGGCGCACTGGTCGGTGGCGCGAGTTTGCAACTCGAAGAGTTCGCGAGCATCGTGCGCTTCCAGAAGCACGTCGGCACATAAGATAGGCAAGTTATGTTCGTACTTCAGACCATCGTGCAGATCTTGCTCGGCATCACGAGCCTGCTTCTGACCCTGCTCATCCTGCTGCACCGCGGACGCGGCGGTGGCCTCTCCGATATGTTCGGCGGCGGCACCACCTCGAACCTGGGTGCCTCAGGCGTCGCGGAGCGCAACCTCAACCGAATCACCGTGATCTTGGCGCTGCTCTGGGTGTCCAGCATCATCGTGCTCGGCCTGATCATCAAGTTCCAGTAGTCGGAGGACGTTCGTGGCATCAGGTGGTAGCGCGATCCGTGGTTCACGTGTCGGTTCAGGTCCCATGGGGGAGCAGGATCGCGGTTACCACGCCGAACGTATTTCGGTCTCATACTGGGACGCTGCGGGCAATGAGACCGTGCGCTTCTTCGCGGCGAATCTTCCTGAAGACGAAATTCCGGTAACGATCGACAGCCCGCAGACCGGGCTGCCCGCTGGCCGCGACAAAGACAACCCGCCGCAGCTTGCCAAGAGCGAGCCCTATAAGACCCACCTCGCGTACGTCAAAGAGCGTCGCTCAGACGATGAGGCGGCTCAGCTGCTCGACGAAGCCCTCGAGCAGCTCCGATCGCGACGCGGCGGCGCGTCAGTCTGAGCCGAGGATCGGCCACCCCTGAACGTGGAGTTCTCAACCTAACTCCGCGTTCCGTGTTCGCGACCGCGGAGCGAGGACTCGACCTGCCGCGCTAGATCGCCGAGAAGAGATCCGTCCGCCGGGGTGAGGTTTCGGGGGACTCCATCGACAATGCACAGTGCCCCGACGCGCTGGCCGTTGGATGCCTCGATCGGGAACCCGGCAAAGAAGCGCATCGCGACCTCAGGCGCCGACATCCACGCTCGGTCGGCGAACCGCACATCGTCGCGGAGATCGGGGATCACGAGGATCTTGCCGTTGTGTACCGTTGCCGAACCGAGTCCGTCACCTCGCGGCCCGTTCAGCGGATTCGCGCCGGCAAACGCGATGTTCCACTGCCGATCCCGGTCGACGAACAAGATCGACGCGTCATCGACACCGAACACATCTCGCGCCGTTCCCGCGATGCGCGTGAGCTGATCCTCCGTGGCCGAGTCGAGATCCTTCAGCCCTTCAAGGGCGCGGTGGAGAGCCATTTCGTCAACCGTCGTCGAATCACGGGGGTAGTCGAGTTGGCTATTCAACACCTCTGCGATCGCCGGAGCGAGGAGTAATGCCCAGCTGCGGTAGATGCCGATCTCGGTACTCGTCAGGTCACTCGTCTGGGGAGCAAAGGGAACCACGTGCACGTTCGTCCGCGACGCACAGGCGGCGCGTAACTCTTGATTCAGACGCTGGCCATGACGACTGAGCAGCCCCGCGAAGATGCGTGGTACTCGCATAATCGACGGGATGTCGGGAATCTCGACCATCAGGACGGCGAGTCGTGACTCTTCTTGAGTGACCCAATTCAACATTTCGTCGATGCGGGTGCGGAACTCGCGTGCTCGCATCAAACGCAAGACGTCTTCGCCGCCGATGGTGACGACCAAAGCGTCGATGCGGGTGAGATCGATCGAGCGGAGGGCGTCAAGGCAGCCGCTGATCCGCATCCCGATCCGCGCGAGAGTCTCAACAGTGGCGCCCCGACCGGTCCGCGCCGAGATCTGGCGCGCGAGGTGTCCGCCAAGGGCGAGATCGTTGACGTGCGCTCCGTAACCCACCGCGACCCCGGAGCCCACCAGCGCTACGCGGTCAGCGTTAACTCCCGGGGAGTGAGCACTCGTCGTCCCGCGTGGAATTTCCAGGGAGCGCCATGACGCTGACGACCGCGCGAACCACTGCCCCAGCAGCGGGGCGACCAGCGCTTGAATACGTTCGAGCATCGGGATGCTCCTCGGGGGCCGCTCTGATGCGGTGCGCGCAACCATACGCCCCGTGACCGGGAACCGAGCGTGCCCACCCGAAATCGTTGCGGGCGCGGATCCCCGAGCGAGCTGCGCTTGGTGTGGGAAGTGTCAGCTCTCGTCGCGCGCGGTCCAGTAGCGACCGCCGTCAATCAGCCCGTCGGGCACCTCGGCCGCAGCAGCACGGTCGACGAAGAACACGGTGCGCTTCCGCCCGTGAACGCCCGCAACGGGCACCGACGCGACGCTGGCATCGGCCAGGGCAAGGCCGAGGGCGCCCGCCTTGTCCGAGCCAGCAAGCACCAGCCAGACCCGTTCGGACGCGTTGATGACAGGAAGCGTGAGCGACAGCCGGGCGGGCGGAGGCTTCGGAGAATTCGGTTCGGCGACAACCGTGCGGAGCGTCTCGAGGACTGTCGGGTGATTGGGAAAGAGGGATGCGACGTGACCGTCGGGCCCCACACCCAGGAAGGTGATCTCGAAGGTGACGTCACCGAGTTCTTCCGCGTACGCATCCGCCGCGGCCTCGAGGGTCGCCTGATCTCCGACCGCGGGGAACGGGTGCACGTTTTCGGCCGGAACTGAAATGTGGTTGAGAAGCGCGCTTCGCGCCTGAGTTTCATTCCGGTCAGGGTCGCCACGCGGGAGGTAGCGTTCATCGCCCCACCAAAAGGCCACGCGGCTCCAGTCGATGCCGTCGCGGGCCGGATTGGTGGCAATGGCGGCGAGCACAGCAATCCCGGTCGTTCCGCCGGTGAGGCAAACGTTCACGGTCTCACGTTCATCGAGCAGGTCGATGACCTTGGTCAGAAACCGCGCCGCAACGCTGGCTGCGAGGGACGCCGGATCGGGATGCACGAGGACCCGTCGTTCGTTCGTCATCCGGCACGACCTCCCGCGCGCACGACCTCGCCGAACAACTCGTCGGGGTCAAGCCGACGCAGTTCTTCAGCGAGGCAGTCGCGAAGGCTCCGGCGGGGGAGCGCAATCTCATGCACCGGTTGTCCGGGCTGCGTCAGTTTCGCGACGCCCGAGAAGTCCCGGGTCAATTCGATCCGGCCCGACGCACGATCGAGACTCACCGCGTGGATGCCGTTGGGTCCGTCCCCGGGCTCGAGCATTTTCAACTCGACGGGAACCTGCAATTGCAACCGCAACCAGGCAGCGAGCAGCGCCGTCGACGGCGAATCCGACGAGCCGGTGACAGCCGCGGACGTTACCGGCTCGTACGGAGGCTGGTCGAGCGCGGCTGCGAGTTGTGCGCGCCACAGGGTGAGCCGCGTCCACGCGAAGTCGGTGTCGCCCGGCCGATAGTGCTCGCCACGCAGCCGAAGTGCCGCGACCGGGTCATCGGCCGCGGCCGCGTCGGTGATCCTGCGTTGAGCGATGCCGCCGAGTTCCGACGCGCCAGGATCGTTGGGAGCCTCGCCGGGCCACCAGACGACGACTGGTGCGTCCGAGAGCAGCAGTCCGGTGACCAGACTCTCCTGATCGGAGCAGGTATCGCCGGCGGCACGCAACACGATCACGTCGCTCGCCCCGGCGTCGCCACCGACTCGGATCTGCGCATCCAACCGCGTGGGTGCCGAGGGCGCGGTGCTGAGCACGATCACACGCATCGGGTGCTCACGCGACGCCTCGTTGGCGGCCTCAATGGCATCCTCATCGGTTCCGTCCCCGACGATGACCAGGGTCAGCACGCGCCCGAGAGCGACCGCGCCGCCTTCTTCGCGCAACTTCACGAGCGCCTTCGAGATGGCGCTCGTCGTCGTGTCGGGCAGTTCGACGATCACGGCATCCTCCTAGTCACGGGCGCCGCCAGGTGCGGCCGTCGCGGGCGAGGAGTTCGTCGGCAGATGCCGGACCCCAGGTGCCGGGACGGTACTGCTCAAGAGGGCCGTCGAGGCTCGCCCAGTACTCCTCGATCGGGTCGAGGATCTTCCAGGAGAGCTCGACCTCTTCGTGGCGGGGAAAGAGCGGCGGGTCGCCCAGGAGAACGTCGAGGATCAGTCGCTCGTACGCCTCGGGGCTCGCTTCCGTGAAGGCGTGACCATATCCGAAGTCCATGGTGACGTCGCGCACCTGCATCCCCGCGCCGGGGACCTTCGACCCAAAGCGGATCGTGACGCCCTCGTCGGGCTGCACGCGAATCACGAGCGCGTTCTCGCCGAGCGCCGAGGTCTGAGCTTCGGCGAACAGGTACTGGGGGGCGCGCTTGAAGACGACGGCGATCTCGGTGACGCGTCGGCCCAGGCGCTTGCCGGCGCGGAGGTAGAACGGCACCCCCGACCAGCGACGGGTGTTGACGTCGAGGCGCACCGCGGCAAACGTTTCGGTCTGCGACGTCGCGCTCATCCCGTCTTCTTCGAGGAAGCCGAGAACCTTCTCGCCGCCCTGCCAGCCGCCGGAATACTGCCCTCGTGCGGTGACCGTCGAGAGATCGGCAGGCAGGTGGACGGCGCTCAGGGCCTTTTCTTTCTCGGCGCGGAGGTCGGCCGCGGCAAACGAGACGGGCTCTTCCATTGCGGTGAGCGCGAACAGTTGCAGGAGGTGGTTCTGGATGACGTCGCGCGCCGCGCCGATGCCGTCGTAGTAGCCGGCGCGGCCGCCGACGCCGATGTCTTCGGCCATGGTGATCTGAACGTGGTCAACGTATTTGGCGTTCCAGATCGGTTCGTACAACTGGTTAGCAAAGCGCAGCGCCAGGATGTTTTGAACGGTCTCTTTGCCCAGGTAGTGGTCGATGCGGAACACGCTGTCGGGCGGGAAGACGCTCTCGACGACGTCATTGAGTTCGCGCGCCGTCTTCAGGTCGGACCCGAACGGCTTTTCGATCACGACGCGGCGCCAGGTGCCGGGCTTCTGTTCCGCAAGACCCGAACGGCGCAGCTGCTCGGTCACGACGGGGAACGACTTGGGCGGGATCGAGAGGTAGAACGCGTGGTTGCCCATGGTGCCGCGCTCGGCGTCGAGTTCGGCGAGGGTCGCGGTCAGGCGGTCGAATGCGTCGTCGTCGTCAAACTCGCCCACCACGAACCGGATGCCGCGGCGCAACTGTTCCCACACGGTCTCGTCAAACGGAGTGCGCGCATATTTTTGCACGGCCTCCCTCACGACGGTCTCGAAGTCTTCGTCAGTCCAATCCCGGCGCGCGAAGCCCACCAGCCCAAATCCCGGAGGCAGAAGCCCCCGGTTTGCGAGGTCGTACACCGCCGGCATCAGCTTCTTGCGGGACAGATCTCCGGTCACCCCAAAGATGACCAAAGCGCTCGGACCGGCGATGCGATTGAGGCGCCGGTCCGAGGGGACGCGCAGCGGGTTGACCCCGGCGCGGATGTCGACGCTCATCGCGAAGCGAGCCCTAGCAGCCGCTCGCCATCGGCACGGACGTCGGTGAAGACGAGGGTCAAAACGGGGCGGCCGTGATCGGCAAGCACGCTGGCATCGCCAGCGGCCTGAGCGCGGATGAATTGGCCGAAGGTGAAGGGTCGACCCGGGATCGCCAGGTCTGCGCCGTCAGCGCCGACGATCTGAAGGAACACTCCGTTCGCCGGTCCACCCTTGTGGTACTGACCGGTCGAATGCAAGAACCGGGGGCCCCATCCGAACGTCACCGGCCGTTTCGTGCGAGCTGCAAGCAACGCCCGCAACTCTTCAAGCTCGGGGTTCGCGATCCGGTCGAGGTACGTGTGGATCGCGACGTACCCATCGGCCGGAAGCGTCGCGAGCAGGGCGTCAAGGGCGGCATCCACGGTCGTGACGCCGGTGAGCGAGAGCTGCTGCGCGAGCACGCCGATTGTGCCGTCGGTGAACGTCGGATCGGCCGGGGGAGTCAGATCGTCGATCAGCGCCCGGGCAGCGATCTTCGCCGACTCGACATCGGGCTGATCGAACGGATCGATTCCGAGCAAACGCCCCGCAATCGCGACCGCATATTCCCAGGTCAGCAGCTGAGCGCCCAAGGTTCCGGCTACTTCTACTTCGCCGGGATTGACCTCGTGAGTCGCGTGAGCGTCCTTAACCAGACGGATGACGAGGAGATCAGAGAGATTTTCATCCAGTTCGGGTGCGTCAATCTCGAGCACGACAGGAAGCAGTCCCTTGCCTTCCTTGCCGGTCGATTCAGCAATCAGCTGCTCAACCCAACCGCCGAAACCGACGATGTGAGTGCCGTCGGCCACGATGCCGATCTTGTCTTTGAGCGGACGCGTGCCTGCCAGAGCGGCGCCCAGGATGAGCCCCGGGTTGTCCTCGTCATCCAGCGCGAGGCCGTAGCTGGCGGCATCCGCTTCGTCAAGAAGCTGCGCGATGTCGACTCCCGCGAGGCCGCTGGGGACGAGACCGAAGGCCGTCAGGGCAGAGTAGCGTCCGCCGACGTTGGGATCGGCATTGAACACGCGGTAGCCGTCGGCTCGCGCAGCTTTGTCAAGCGGCGACCCCGGATCGGTGACAATGACGATTCGCTCGACGGGGTCGATGCCGGCGGCGCGGAAGGCGGCCTCGAAGGCGCGCTTCTGGCTGTCGGTCTCAAGCGTGGATCCCGACTTCGACGACACCACCACTGCGGTCGCCTCCAGTCGGGGCTTCAGCGCCTCAGAGACCTGCTGCGGATCCGTTGAGTCGAGCACGACCAGCTCGACCCCATACGTGGCCGTGATGACCTCGGGCGCGAGCGACGAGCCGCCCATGCCACACAGAACGATGCGGTCGATGCCGGCGTTGTTGAGCTTCTCGCGAAGGTCGACGATGTCGTCGACCAGGCCGCGTGAGATCGCGACGGCTTCGGTCCAGCCGAGACGCGTCGATGCCTCATGCTCGGCGGCCGGGCCCCAGAGGCTCGAGTCCTGAGCGGTGATGCTGCCAGCGACGCCATCGGAGATCAGTTGCGGAACGATGCGTTGCACCGCATCCGCCGCCGCTCCGGTGACGGCAATCGTGACGGTCACTTCGCCGCCTCGAGAGCGGCGGTAACGGTGTCGAGCAGTTCGTTCCACGAGACGATGAACTTCTCCACGCCTTCGCTCTCGAGCACGGCGGTGACATCGTCGTAGTCGACGCCCACAGCGGCCAAGTCATCGAGCACCTTCTGGGCCTGCGCGTACGAACCGGTGACGGCATCGCCGTGCAGCGGTGCGTGGTCGAAGGTCGCCTCAAGCGTCTTCTCCGGCATCGTGTTGACCACACCGTCGACGGCCAGTTCGGTCACGTACAGGGTGTCGGGAAGGCTCGGGTCCTTGACGCCGGTCGACGCCCAGAGCGGGCGCTGCTTGGTACCACCGGCCGCGAGAAGTGCCGTAGCGCCCTCGGTCGCGAACTCCTGCTCAAAGAGTTGGTAGGCGAGCTGGGCGTTCGCGACGCCCGCCTTGCTCTTCAGGGCGAGCGCTTCGGGGGTACCGATTGCCTCAAGCCGCTTGTCGATCTCGGTGTCGACGCGCGAGACGAAGAACGACGCAACCGAGTGAATCGTCGCGAGGTCGATACCGGCGCTCTTGGCCTTCTCGAGCCCGGCAAGGTAGGCGTGGATGACCGCTCGGTGACGCTCGAGGCTGAAGATCAAGGTGACGTTGACGCTGATGCCGGCGCCGGTCAGAGCGGTGATCGCTTCGAGGCCCTCAATCGTGGCCGGGACCTTGATCATGACGTTCGGCTTGCCAACCTTGTCCCAGAGCTGGTGGCCCTGAGCGATCGTGCCGGCGGCATCGTGGGCAAGGCCTGGCTCGACCTCGATCGAGACCCGTCCGTCAGCCCCACCCGATGCTGCATAGACCGGCGCGAAGATCTCGCAGCCGCGTGCGACGTCATCCGTCGTGATCTGGAATACGGCGTCAGCGACCGATGCACCCGACGCAGCGAGTTCGCCGACCTGTACGTCGTAAGCCTGACCCTTGGCCAGAGCGCCCGCAAAGATCGTCGGGTTGGTGGTGACGCCGACAATGTTGCGTTCGTCGATCAGCTTCTGCAGGCTGCCCGAGACGATGCGCTCACGGGAAAGATCGTCGAGCCAGATGCTGACGCCGATGGCGGAAAGTTCCGCGGTTTTGGTCTGTGCCATGGTGATGCCTTCTCTCTTCAGACGTGGTGCGCTCTAGCCGGCAACTGCGGCGAGCGATGCTTTCGCGGCCGCGACAACGGCCTCCGTGGTGATGCCGAATTCCCGGTAGAGGGTCTTGTAGTCGGCCGAGGCACCGAAGTGTTCGATCGAGACACTGCGACCCGCGTCGCCGACGTACGGGCGCCAGGTGAGGCCGAGTCCGGCTTCGACCGAGACACGCGCCTTCACCCCGGCCGGCAGCACCGACTCGCGGTACGCGGCATCCTGCTCCTCGAACCACTCCTGGCACGGCACCGAGACGACGCGCGCCGCGATGCCCTCCGCCTCGAGTGCGGTGCGCGCTTCGACGGCGAACTGCACCTCAGACCCCGATCCCATCAGGATGACGTCGGGCACGGGCTTGGACGAGTCGGCGAGAACGTAGGCGCCCTTCGCCGTTCCCTCGGCGGAGGCGAACTCGGTGCGATCGAAGACCGGAAGGTTCTGGCGGCTGAGGGCGATCCCCGCAGGGCCGACCCGGCGAGAGAGGATCGTCTTCCAGGCGACCGAGACCTCGTTGGCATCGGCCGGGCGGACCACATCCAGATGCGGGATGGCGCGCAGGGTCGTCAGCTGCTCGATCGGCTGGTGGGTGGGGCCGTCTTCGCCGAGCGCGACCGAGTCGTGCGTCCAGACGTAGATCGACGGGATTTTCATGAGTGCCGCGAGGCGCACCGAAGGGCGCATGTAGTCGCTGAAGATCAGGAACGTGCCGCCGAAGGCGCGCGTGGGTCCGTGCAGCACTATGCCGTTCAGGATCGCGGCCATCGCGTGCTCACGGATGCCGAAATGCAGCACGCGGCCGTAGGCGTTGCCCGTCCACTCGTGGGTGGAGTGCTCGCTGGGGATGAACGAGGCGGCACCTTCGATCGTGGTGTTGTTCGACTCCGCGAGATCCGCCGAGCCACCCCACAGTTCGGGGATGACGGTGCCGAGCGCAGAGAGCACCTTGCCGCTGGCGGCGCGGGTCGACATCTCTTTGTCGGAGGGGAAGGGCGTGAGAACGGCGTCGACGCCGTCGGGCAGTTCACCGGTGAGCAGCCGGTCGAGCAACTTCTTGCGGTCGGGGTTCGCGGCGGCCCAGGCATCGAACCCGACCTGCCACTCCGCCCGCGCCTGCGCTCCGCGGGCCACGGCCTCGCGGGTATGGCCGATCACGTCGTCGGCGACGGCGAAGGTTTGCGCGGGGTCGAAGCCGAGAACCTGCTTGACGGCGGCGAGCTCGTCGGCGCCGAGCGCGGAGCCGTGGATCTTGCCGGTGTTCTGCTTCTTCGGGCTCGGCCAGCCGATGATCGTCTTCAGGATGATCAGGCTCGGCTTGTCGGTGACGGCCTTGGCTGCCTCGATCGCCCGGTACAGCTCGGCTGTGTCTTCGACGTACTGGCCGGTCTTCTTCCAGTCGACGGTCTGCACGTGCCAGTGGTACGCGCCGTAGCGTGCTGCGACGTCTTCGGTGAAGGCGATGTTGGTGTCGTCTTCGATCGAGATCTGGTTGGAGTCATAGATGACGACCAGACTGCCGAGCTCCTGGTGACCGGCGAGCGAGGACGCCTCACTCGTGATGCCCTCTTCGAGGTCACCGTCGGATGCGATCACGTAGATGTGGTGGTCGAACGGGCTCTCGCCCTCAGCGGCGTCGGGATCGAGCAGGCCGCGCTCGAAACGCTGGGCGTAGGCGAACCCTACGGCCGACGAAAGGCCCTGGCCGAGCGGCCCGGTTGTCATCTCAACGCCGGCGGTGTGGACGTACTCCGGGTGACCGGGGGTCTTCGAACCCCAGGTACGGAGCGCTTTCAGGTCGTCGAGTTCGAGGCCGTACCCGCCCAGGTAGAGCTGCACGTACTGCGTCAGCGAGGAGTGTCCGGCCGAGAGGATGAAACGGTCGCGGCCCAACCACTGGTCGTCGGTGGGGTCACGACGCATGACTTTCTGAAACAGCAGGTAGGCGGCGGGCGCGAGGCTCATCGCCGTCCCCGGATGGCCGTTGCCGACCTTCTCGACCGCATCAGCGGCGAGGATGCGAGCGGTGTCAACGGCGCGGCCGTCGATGGCTTCCCACGCGAGTTCTGGCACGGAGAAGGAGCCTTTCAGTTGGGGACCGGCCGGAGAGAGCGGCCATCGTCAAGCATACCGAGGCTCCCTTCGCCGGTCGGAACGATGCCGGACCACTCGCATCGGTCGCTTACACTGGCATCGAGTCGCCACACGATTTGAGGAGCCATGCAGGGAGCCGTCGACAGCCCCGTCGAGACCCCCCAGGGATCCACGGGGCGGCGCTCGTTCAGCGTGCTTCGCAAGGCGAAGGCCTATGTGGCCTTGACCAAGCCGCGGGTCATCGAGCTTCTTCTCGTCACCACCGCTCCGGTCATGATTCTGGCGGCCCGCGGCATCCCGGATCTGTGGCTTGTGCTGGCGACGCTGATCGGCGGCACCTTATCGGCGGCCTCGGCCAACGCCTTCAACTGCTACATCGATCGCGACATCGACAAGGTCATGAAGCGCACCAGCAAACGCCCGCTGGTGACCGGTGAGCTTTCGCCCCGCGAGGCGCTGGTCTTCGCGTTCGTCACCGGCGCCGCATCGATTGCCTTCTTGTGGGTGTTCACGACATGGCTCGCCGCCGTGCTGTCGCTGGTCGCGATCCTCTTCTACGTTCTCGTCTACACGCTGATCCTGAAACGACGCACCCCGCAGAACATCGTGTGGGGTGGCGCCGCCGGATGCATGCCCGTGCTCATCGGCTGGGCAGCGGTCACCGGGTCACTCACCCTGACGCCGGTCATCCTGTTCGGAATTGTCTTCCTCTGGACACCTCCCCACTACTGGCCGCTATCGATGCGCTACAAGGAGGAGTACGCCGCCGTCTCGGTGCCGATGCTCGCCGTCGTGCGCGGGCGCACCGCTGTCGTGTTGCAAGTGGTGCTCTACGCCTGGGCGACCGTTGTCTGCTCGCTGCTGTTGGTGCCGATCGCACCGATGGGGGTGCTCTACGCGATTGTCGCGACTCTCGGGGGAGCATGGTTCTTGGTCGAAGTGCACCGGCTCTACGCCGTCGCTATCCGGGGTGGCGAGCTCAAACCGATGCGCGTCTTTCACGCCTCGATTACCTACCTGACGTTGATCTTCCTTGCGGTCGGGCTTGATCCGCTGCTGTATCTGTCCATTCCGTTCTGAGATTCCGGATGCAGACTCCTCTCGGCTGGGTTGCCGATCGCTTCACACTGAGCCCCCGCGCGCTTCGTTGGGCGACCACCGCGGCGCTCGTGACGAGCATCCTGATCGTGCTCGGCGGGGGAGTGGTGCGCGTCACCGGCTCGGGACTCGGCTGCCCGACCTGGCCGACCTGCGATGGCACGTCGCTCGCCCCGATCCCCGAGCTCGGCATCCACGGAATCATCGAATTCGCCAACCGGATGTTCACGACCGTGCTGATCATCGCTGTCGGCTGGGTGATCATTGCCGCGCGGCTTCAGAAACCGCGCGACCGGATGATTACTCGCCTGGCCTGGTCGCAGTTCTGGCTCGTCGTCGCCAATGCGCTGGCTGGCGGCGTCACGGTGCTCGCTCAGCTCAACCCGTGGACTGTCGCGCTGCACTTCGTGCTGGCAATCGCGCTTCTCGCCACGGCGACAGTGACCTGGCACCGGGTGAGCGATCGGGGCGACCGCGGAGCTCGTACGCCGATCCGTGAGAGAACTTTGGCCTGGGCGCTGGCGATCACGACTCTCGCGCTCGTGGTCGTCGGCACCATTGTCTCGGGAGCCGGCCCGCACGCCGGTGACAGCCGGGATGTTCCGCGGATCGGCGTGAACTGGACGAACGTGGTCTGGGTCCACGCGGCTCTCGCCGTGGTTGTCGGCATCCTGGCGGTCGTCGTGTTCGTCAGCACCCCACGCCTGCGACGGGTAGCCGGAGTTTTCGTGATCGTTTTCCTGGCCCAGGGAGCGATTGGCGGCATCCAGGCTCTGACCGCCCTTCCGGAGTTGCTCGTCGCCCTTCACCTGGTTGGAGCGGCGTTGGTTTGGGTCGGAGCTTTGCGGGTGCTGCTCTCGGCCATCCCCGAACTCCTCCCTGTAGACTCGGACGGCTAAGAGCACCGTCGTAGCTGCCCTCCAGCACAACGGAATGCTGACACGAGCGGAATGGTTCGCTTCAGCAGGAAAGAGGCTCACCCCATGTCTGATGTCCTGATCGATCGTCCGGAACTCAACGAGCTCGGAAAGTACGAGTTCGGCTGGTCCGACTCCGACTCTGCGGGCGCGTCTGCTCGTCGTGGCATCTCGGATGAGGTGGTCACCGACATCTCCGCGCTCAAGAGCGAGCCGGAATGGATGCTCAAGAACCGCCTGAAGGCGCTCAAGATCTTCGGCATGAAGCCGATGCCGACCTGGGGTGCCGATCTGTCGGGCATTGATTTCGACAACATCAAGTACTTCGTGCGGTCTACCGAGAAGCAGGCCCAGTCGTGGGAAGACCTGCCCGAAGACATCCGGAACACCTACGAACGCCTCGGCATCCCGGAAGCCGAGCGATCTCGTCTCGTCGCCGGCGTCGCCGCTCAGTACGAGTCCGAAGTGGTGTACCACCAGATTCGCGAAGATCTTGAGCAGCAGGGTGTGCTCTTCCTCGACACCGACACCGCGCTGAAGACCCATCCGGAGCTCTTCAAGGAGTACTTCGGCACTGTCATCCCCTCGGGCGACAACAAGTTTGCGGCGCTGAACACAGCCGTCTGGTCGGGCGGCTCGTTCGTCTACGTGCCGCCGGGCGTGCACGTCGAGATCCCGTTGCAGGCCTACTTCCGCATCAACACCGAGAACATGGGCCAGTTCGAGCGCACGCTGATCATCGCCGACGAGGGTTCGTACATTCACTACATCGAGGGCTGCACGGCTCCGATCTACAAGAGCGACTCGCTGCACTCCGCCGTCGTCGAGATCATCGTCAAGAAGAACGCGCGCGTTCGGTACACGACCATTCAGAACTGGTCGAACAACGTCTACAACCTGGTCACCAAGCGCGCGATCGCGCACGAGGGCGCGACCATGGAGTGGATCGACGGCAACATCGGCTCGAAGGTCACGATGAAGTATCCGTCGATCTACCTCGTCGGCGAGCACGCCAAGGGTGAGACCCTGTCGGTCGCCTTTGCCGGTCCCGGACAGCACCAGGATGCCGGCGCCAAGATGATCCACCTCGCGCCGTACACGACATCCTCGATCGTGTCGAAGTCGATCGCGCGTGGCGGAGGCCGAGCCGGTTACCGCGGCGAGGTGCGGATGGGTGAGAACGCCCACCACTCGGCGAACACGGTGCGCTGCGACGCTCTGCTGGTCGACTCGATCTCGCGCTCCGACACCTACCCTGCTATCGACATCCGAGTGGATGACGTGCAGCTCGGCCACGAGGCCACCGTCTCGCGGGTATCCGAAGAGCAGCTCTTCTACCTGATGTCGCGCGGCATGGCCGAAGACGCGGCCATGGCGATGATCGTGCGCGGGTTCATCGAGCCGATCGCACGCGAACTCCCGATGGAGTACGCCCTGGAACTCAACAAGCTCATCGAAATGAGCATGGAAGGCTCGGTCGGTTAGTGGCCGCGAGCACTGAAGTCGCCCCGGACACCACGGCACAGCGGCTCGGAATCGTCGCGCACAGCGACGGTCCGGTTGTTCCCGTTCAGACCCGTTCTGAGCGGTTCACGTCGACGGACCGCGACGCCTTCCCGGCCGTCGAGGGCTGGGAGTCCGAGTGGAAGCTGTCTCCCGTTGACAAGCTCCGCGATCTCATCGACGGTGACCTCGACGGTTCGCCGTACGTCATCCAGTATCCCGAGGTCGAGGGCACCGCGGTCGAGTGGATCGATCGCACCGACGCGCGGGTCGGCGCGGCAGGGGTTCCCGAAGAGCGTGCCTCCGCGAACGGCTGGAGCACCTTCGAGAAGGCGCTGAGCATCTCGGTTTCGGGTGCTGCGGGGCCGCTCACGGTGACGCGAGCCGCACTGAGTTCTGCCCCCAAAGCCGCGCACGTCGTCATCGAGGCCGCGGCGAACGCGTCCGGACTCGTCGTGCTCGACAGCCGGGGGAGTGCAAGCCTCAGCGAGAACGTCGAGATTTTGGTGGCCGCCGGCGCCGATCTCACCGTCGTCAGCCTCCAAGAGTGGGATGCCGACGCCCGCCACCTAGCGAGTCACTTTGCGCGCGTCGGTAAGGACGCCAAACTCACGCATATTGTCGTCTCTCTCGGCGGCGCGATCGTGCGGGTCAATCCGTCCGCCCACCTGGCCGAAGAGGGGTCGGACGCCGAACTGCTCGGGGTCTACTTCGCGGATGCCGGCCAGCACCTCGAGCAGCGTGTGTACGTGCACCACGACGCTCCGCACACACGCAGCCGAGTGACCTACAAGGGTGCACTCAACGGCGAGGGCGCGCGAACCGTATGGGTGGGCGACGTGCTCATTGGTCCGAACGCGACCGGTACCGACACCTACGAGCAGAACCGCAACCTCGTACTCTCGGAGGGCACTCGGGCGGACAGCATCCCGAACCTCGAGATTCAGACCGGCGACATTGTCGGTGCCGGTCACGCGAGTGCGACCGGGCGTTTCGACGACGAGCACCTGTTCTACCTCCAGTCTCGTGGCATTCCCGAAGCTGAGGCCCGCCGTCTGGTCGTGTTGGGGTTCCTGCTTGAAGTCGTGCACCGCATCCCGGAGCCGACCCTGCAGGCCCGCCTCGTCGAGGCTCTCATCGCCGAATTGGAGAGTGCATCATGAGCACCAAGGTGTGCGCCGTTTCTGATCTGTCGACCTCGACAGCGAAGAGGGTCACGGTTGGTCGTACTCAGATCGCCGTTGTCATGGATTCGGCCGGCGTTGTGCACGCCCTCGGAGACGTCTGTACGCACGGCGACGTCTCGCTCTCGGAGGGTTTCGTCGAAGACGACACCCTCGAATGCTGGGCCCACGGTTCGAAGTTCGAGCTGACGAGCGGCAAGCCCCTCACTCTTCCGGCCTATGAGCCGGTGCCCGTATTTGCCGTCGAGATCATCGACGGCAACGTCTACATCGGAGAAAAGATCTCATGAGCACCTCACCTCGCTCGTCGCTCGTCATCAAGGACCTGCAGGTCTCGATCGAAGCCGAGGGCGTCAAGAAGCCCATCCTCAAGGGTGTCGACCTGACCATCGAGCAGGGCGAGATCCACGCCGTCATGGGCCCCAACGGCTCGGGCAAGTCGACGCTCGCGTACACGATCGCCGGCCACCCTCGCTACAAGGTCGATGGCGGTTCGATCGAGCTCGACGGCGAGAACGTGCTGTCGATGACGGTTGACGAGCGCGCGCGCGCCGGGTTGTTTCTGGCGATGCAGTATCCGGTCGAGATTCCCGGGGTCACGGTGGCTAACTTCCTGCGCACCGCGAAGACCGCGATCGATGGCGAAGCGCCGCCGATCCGCACCTGGGGGCCGACGCTGAAGGATGCCATGAGCGCCCTCAAGATCGATCCGGCATTCGCTGCGCGCAACGTCAACGAGGGATTCTCGGGCGGCGAGAAGAAGCGCCATGAAATCATGCAGCTCGAACTGCTCAAGCCCCGTTTCGCGGTGCTTGACGAGACCGACTCCGGCCTGGATGTCGACGCGCTAAAGATCGTCTCGAAGGGCGTCAATCGCGCCCACGACAACACCGGACTCGGCATTCTGCTGATCACCCACTACACGCGGATCCTGCGCTACATCAAGCCCGACTTCGTGCACGTCTTCGTTGACGGTCGGGTTGCCGAAGAGGGCGGCCCGGAGCTTGCCGACCGTCTCGAAAATGAGGGCTACGACCGCTATCTGACCCCGACCGCGTAACGTCAGACCTGACGAAAGGAGCGCTCGTGCCCATCGCACTCGAGCCGAAACTCTTCGACCAGGTCGAGGAGGGGCTCAAGGACGTCATCGACCCCGAGCTAGGCGTCAACATCGTCGACCTTGGACTGATCTATGACCTGACCTGGGATGACGAAAACGACGCCCTCATCATCTCGATGACGCTCACCTCAGCCGGTTGTCCGCTCACGGACGTCATCGAAGAGCAGACCGCTCAATCGCTCGATGGGATCGTCGATCGCTTCCGGATCAACTGGGTCTGGATGCCGCCCTGGGGCCCCGAACGGATCACCGACGATGGTCGCGACATGATGAGAGCGATCGGCTTTAGCATCTGACTTTAGTCAGATGTCGGGGGCCGATGGCCGCCGACCGATCGCTCCGGCGGAAGCCGGGTCGGCTTTAGCATCTGACTTTAGTCAGATGTCGGGGGCCGGTGGCCGCCGACCGATCGCTCCGTCGGAAGCCGGGTCGGCTTCAGCATCTGACGCTTTCTTAGTCGAACGTGCCCCCCAAAAGGACGCCACCCTCACTGGGTCGCGCATCCTGCGGATGTGGTCGCTAGCCTGAAACTGTGGCGGGGAGCGGGCGGACACAGGGACCGCAAACGCGAGGCCGAGTCGCGATGGGGATTTTGTCCTCTCAAATGCTGATCTCCGGTCCGACCCTTGTTGTGCTCGTCGCAGCCTTCATCGTCGCGCCCGCGATCTACGCGTCGCCTGTGGTGTTCGGTGCGGTGGCATTCTTTTTCGTGCTGACCGGGCTCGCGGCGCTCGTTCCGTGGGACACCGTGCCACGTTTTTGGGGCATGCTGCTGCCGTTCGCCGACATCATCGGCATCCTGGTACTGCGCGAAAGCGCTCCATCTACCGGCATTGGTCTCTTGGTTCTGCTGCCCGTGATCTGGATTGCTCGGAGCTTCGGAAGCACCATGACGATCGTCGCCACGTTGGGCACCATCGCCGCGATGTTTACGCTGAGAATCCTGCGTCCTGCCCCTGTCACCACTGCGGACTTCAGTACATTCGTCGTGATACCCGTGCTCGTGGCGTTCGTTGCCGGCGCGGTCTACATCGGAGCTCGTCGAGCTCGTGCCCAGGCCAGACTGCTTCGCCAGCATTCGGTCATGGTGCAGACGGCCCTCGAGAAAGCCAACCGGCAGGAGGGTCTCCTCAACGAAGTGTTGAACGCCGTCGACTTCGGGGTCATTGCCTTCGACCGCACGGGAGCGGTCACCTTCGTGAACCGCGCGCAACGCAAGTACCTCACTGACTTCGGCACCCCCCCTGATGCCGTCGTGCACCCGGTCGTCTACGAAGCCGACGGCATCACGCTTTACGATGAAGCGAATCGACCCCTCGCCCGAGCCCTCAAAGGGCAGGCTTTCGACAACCTCGTGATTTGGGTCGGGGAGCCGGGAAGCCGCCGGGTCGCGCACTCGGTAAGCAGTCGCATCCTGCACGACCGAAACGGCGACTACGACGGCGGTGTCATTGCACTCAACGACATCACGAAAGAACTTGAAGCGGTTCGGGCTCGTGACGGCCTGGTCGGTTCGGTGTCGCACGAACTGCGGTCGCCGCTCACGTCGATCCTCGGCTATCTCGATTTGGTTCGTGACGACGAGAACATGTCTGACGAGACACGGCGGATGCTGGAGGTCGCCTACGCGAACTCGGAACGGCTGCTCGTCATCGTCACCGATCTCCTGCGCGCGGTGAGCGACGCCGACAAGCTGCTGGCCATGACGTTCTCTCCGTGCGACATCGCCCAGATCGCCCGAGACTCGGTGGAGGCCCACCAAATCATGGCCGACGAACGTGAGGTCGAACTCACCCTCGAGGGCGCCCAGAGCGCTGTCGCAACGGCCGATCCGATGCGCATGAGGCAGGTGCTCGACAACCTGATCACGAACGCCATCAAGTACAACCTCGAGTGGGGAACCGTCACGGTGGCGGTTCAGGTCGAGAGCGACGCGATCAATGTCGAAATTCGCGACACGGGTCAAGGCATCCCCGATGTGGACCTGCCGCGAATCTTCGACAGGTTCTACCGCACCAATTCCGCCAAAACCTCGTCAACTGTTGGCACCGGACTCGGCCTGAGCATCACGCGCGAGATCGTCCACCGGCACGGCGGGGAACTCGCGGTGACCAGCGAACTCGGAATCGGAACCACCTTCCGGATCTCAATTCCGACGGAGCGCAAGGATGTCGCCGAAGTAAGCCTGGGGAGCGTTGCCGCATGAGTCCTTTCGACGTGCCGACGCTCTACGTCGTCACAACACTTGTGACTCTCGCTGCGGGTGCGGCGTTTCTTCTGCAGACCATGCTGCGCCGAAACGATGCCGCCGGTCGGCTGTGGAGCGTCGCCTTCATTTGCTCGATCTTCGCCGCGTTCGCGAGCCTGATCGCGACCAGTTCTGACCAGAATTGGTGGGCGTTCGCGATCGGAAACGGCTTCTACGTAACCGGGACCGGCTTGATCTGGGCGGGGGCGCGCGTCGCCAATCGGCGGCGGTCGATGCTTCCGGTCGTCGTACTCGCCGGCGTGTTCGTCGCGATCGTGCGGGTGATGTCGGGCACCGACGGGGTGCTGCACTCGGGTCTCGCCACGACGTACCTCGGCGCGGGCGTGTTTCTCGCTCTTGCGGCCATTGAGTTCGCGTCGAGGGACCTGCGCAAGGTCGCATTAGGGCCGTTCCTCGCCGTAGCGCTCTCACTCGCGAGCGCCTTCTACGCGGCCCGATCCGTGACCTCCCTGGCCATAGGACCGGATGACCCCGCGTACCAGGCGCTGTTTGGCCCGGCAACGTCGTCGCTCCTTGAGATTGGGGCCGCAGTCGTTGGCACGCTCGCGCTGTCGTCCATCCAGTCTGACCGATTCAAAGTCTCCGAGCAGATCGACGCTGAGTTCGGTCAGCGGGTCGCCATCGACGGCGTGCTTCAGCCTCTGACCTTTCGCGAGGTTGCCGAATCCTGGCTGATGCGGGCCATTCGTGAACGAATCACTCTGGTGATGCTGATGATCGACATCGCCGACCTCGATGAGGTCGTCATCGCCTTTGGGCGCTCTGCCGGGGACGCAGCCGTCCGAGCTACCGGTCGAGTGACGCTGCTGCACGCCCCGACTTCATCCGTGATCGGCCGCCTCGCTTCCCAACGATTCGTGATGTTGATGGAACTCCCGACCACTGACTCAGTTGAGGCGATCGCTGACAACATTCGGGATGCCGTGCTGGCGACCCAACTCGACTCTCGAGATCGCTTTCAGGTCGCGATCTTCCATGGGATCGCGACCACCCGCGAGAGCGGAGCGCGCTACGACGACCTGCTGCGCGCGGCTGCGGATGCCGTTGCGGTGAACGCCGCCGAGGCTCACGCCCGCGCCGACGAGCACACAATCTGAGCCGATCTTGAGAAAATCTTGACCGGATACGAGGGACTGAGCGGTGGCTTGCCCGGCGAAACTGTCCAACAAATGGCGTACCAATACATCGATTCGACGTGCGTGGGCGCGCTCGTACGCGACCTCCGCGGAGACGTAGGGGCATGCCTGCAGTTCATTGGCGACTTTGTCCGCGCCTGGGACGCGCGCATCGCGCGCATCTCCACCGCAACCGAACGTCAAGAACCAGATGACGCGACGGCGGCTCTCTTGAGTCTGGCAACGTCAAGCGAGATGGTGGGCGCCCGCTACCTGGCGTCCTACGCCCGAGAACTCCACGCGGAGGTGCGAGCCACGGGTACCCTCCAGGCTGCCGGCGTTGCGCGGCTCGCCCAATTCGGGATGGCATCCTGCGCTGAGCTGCGTGATCTGGCTCGCGCCTGGTCGGTCCCGGCTCCCTAGATCTCCGACTGTCGAGATCTGCGAGCGTGAAGCTAGACCGAGCCGTCACCAGCGGTCAGCCGGTAGCCGACGCCGCGCACCGTTTCGATCCATCGCGGCGTGAGTGAGTTCTCGCCGATCTTCTTACGCAGATTGCCCATGTGGACTTCGATGCCACGTTTGTCGGCATCGCTGACGAAGTTGTTCGTCACGTAGCTCTCGTTGCGCAGCAAAATCGCGAGGTCGGCCTTCGTTCGCACTCGACGCCCCGACTGAAGGAGTGCAGCCAGCAAGTCGAACTCGCTGCGGGTGAGGGGGATTTCCTGATTTTCGACCACGACGACTCGCGTACCAAGGTCGATCACGAGTCCGAGGTGCTGGAGACGCTCACCGGGCAGCGGCTCTGGCGTCGGTGCCACGGCCGTGTAGGAAGGTGGCTCGTGAGGGCGTTGCGGCGGCGGAGTCGGAGACATCGGCACACCGGGACCGCCCGTCGGCGGCGACATCGGTGGGGGAGTGAGGACCGGGGATGCGGGCGGCGCGACGGACTGCGGTGCGGCCGTCGGAGGACCGGAGATGGGGGGCGCTCCCAGAGCCCCTCGCGGTCGCCGCATCATCGCTTCGATCCGGGCTCGGAGTTCGCGTGGGCGGAAAGGCTTCGTGATGTAGTCGTCGGCCCCCGCTTCGAGACCCTGGAGGGTGTCGATCTCTTCGCCGAGCGCCGTCAGCATGACGATGTACGCGTTCGAGAACGCACGAATGCGTTTCGCCGTCTCAAAGCCGTCCATTCCCGGCATGTTGACATCGAGAGTGATGACCTCAGGATTGAGGGTTCGAACGGCTTCGATGCCGTCATACCCGTTCGAGCGCGCTGCAACATCGAACCCGGCCTGGGCCAACACGGTCTCGAGGAGATGACGGATGTCGTCGTCATCCTCGATCACGACCGCGACGCGTCGACCCTCAGCCTGCATAATCGAGAGCGTAACCGCGGTTTCGGGCGCGGCCTAGCAGCGCGCCGTGAAGGGTGAGTTCAGTCCCGGTTGGCGTCGAGTGCGCGCAGCTTGTCCAAGCGGCCCGCTCCCCACCACGCAGCGGGCAAAAGTACCGCCGCGATGGCGGCCTTGATGGCGCCGCCGATCAGGAACGGGTACAGACCCCACTCGAGCGTCTGAGCGAAAGTCGCGTGCAAAACGACCGCGAGCCAGGGCAGACCGAAGGCGAAGACCACGACACTGCCACCGACAAACGTCGCCAACGCCTTGAGGACGGTTCGGTCCCAGGTGCGTTCCGAGAGCCAACCGACAATCGCCGCGGACACGATGAAACCAATGACGAAGCCGAAGCTCGGAGCTGCAAGCGCAACGAGTCCGGTGAGGTGGGAGCCATCGGACTGAGGGGCATAGACCGGCAGGCCGACGAGCCCGAGGACTGCATAGAGCAGGAGTGCGGCGCCACCGCGAGCCCAGCCCAGCGTCGCGCCGACAAGAAGCACTGCCAGCGTCTGACCCGTGATCGGAACCGGCTGAAGCGGGATCGACACCTGGGCGAGCAGGGCGGTGAAGGCTGCGCCGGCAACAACCAGCACGATGTCGAGTACCCAGGTACGCGGAAAGACGCGATCGACGAGAACGAGACGAGGCGCGGCGGGAGCGACGGCGGTCATGCGGTTACGAGTCCGTTCGGTCGGGGAGCCCCACAATCAGGTGGGCGAGTGGGCGCTGCGGCTAGACTAGCGGGCCGGTCCAGGTGCGCGTTTTGTCGACACCCTCCCGAATCCTCGCTCCGACGTTGGAGCATCCCAACCCCCCTCGTACCAAAGGAATCCATCGTGCTTGCCGTCACCGATCTCGAGATCAGAGTCGGCGCGCGCCTGTTGATGGAAGACGTTACCTTTCGGGTCGAAAAGGGTGACAAGATCGGCCTGGTTGGACGCAACGGCGCGGGGAAGACAACACTCACGAAGACCCTCGCCGGGGAAACGACTCCGAGCGGCGGTGCCATCCAGCGGATCGGCGAGATCGGCTACCTGCCTCAGGACCCGCGTTCGGGCGATCCTGAAGAGACCGCGCGGACGCGCATCCTGGACGCCCGTGGCCTCGGCAAACTCGTTCTCGACATCCGCACCTCGACCGACGAGATGGCGAGCCCCGATCCGGCGGTGAGCGAGGCCGCGATGGTGCGCTACGGAAAACTCGAGGATCGCTTCCTCGCGCTGGGCGGGTACGCGGCCGAAGCGGAGGCCGCATCGATCGCGTCCAACCTCGCGCTGCCGGACCGCATCCTCGATCAGCAGCTCAAAACGCTTTCGGGTGGCCAGCGCCGACGTATCGAACTGGCTCGCATCCTGTTCTCGGGCGCGGAGACGATGATCCTCGACGAGCCGACCAACCACCTCGACGCTGACTCGGTGGTGTGGCTTCGCGAGTTCCTCAAGGGCTATAGCGGGGGCGTGATCGTCATCAGCCACGACGTCGACCTCGTCGAAGACACGGTCAACCGCGTCTTCTACCTCGACGCAAACCGGCAGGTCATCGACCTCTACAACATGGGTTGGAAGCACTACCTGCGCCAGCGCGAAGCCGACGAAGAGCGCCGCAAGAAGGAGCGCGTCAACGTCGAAAAGAAGGCGACGTCTCTGCAGCTCCAGGCAGCGCGATTCGGGGCAAAGGCGTCGAAGGCTGCGGCAGCCCACCAGATGGTCGCTCGCGCCGAAAAGATGCTCTCGGGACTCGACGACGTGCGCGTTGCCGACCGAGTTGCGAAGCTGCGGTTCCCGGATCCCGTCGCGTGCGGCAAGACACCGTTGCAAGCCCACAACCTGTCGAAGAGTTACGGGTCGCTCGAGATCTTCACCGCCGTCGACCTCGCGATCGACCGGGGCTCGAAGGTGGTCATCCTGGGCCTCAACGGCGCCGGCAAGACGACTCTGCTGCGGATGCTGGCCGGAGTCGACACTCCCGACACCGGCAGCATTGAGCCGGGGCACGGCTTGCGCATCGGGTACTACGCGCAGGAACACGAAACGATCGACGTCAAGCGCTCGGTCCTTGAGAACATGCTCGCCGGATCGCCCCATCTGACGTCAACCGAGGCGCGCCGAGTTCTCGGCTCGTTCCTCTTCACCGGTGACGACGGCGACAAGCTCGCGGCGGTGCTGTCCGGCGGCGAGAAGACGCGCCTTGCCCTCGCGATGATTGTCGTGTCCGGTGCCAACGTGCTGCTGCTCGACGAACCCACCAACAACCTCGACCCGGCGAGTCGTGAAGAGATCCTCGGCGCGCTCGCGAGCTACGCCGGCGCGGTCGTGCTCGTCTCGCACGACGAGGGTGCGGTCGAGTCACTCAATCCCGAGCGGGTGCTCATCCTCCCCGACGGCGTGGAAGACCACTGGAATCCGGGATACGCCGACCTCATCGCGTTGGCCTGAGCGCACACCGAGAAGTGGGCTAGCGTCGAGAACCGTGGATCCCATCCAGCGTGTCACCCGCTACCTCCGTGCGGTGAGCCGTCGCGCTCCCCGGCTCGGAATTCACGACGTCGCCACGATGCCGATGAGGGTCTGGCTGAGCGACCTCGACGAGCTACGCCACATGAACAACGGTGTCTACCTGTCGACGATGGATATTCCGAGGTACGCCCTCTTGCAACGTTGCGGACTGTGGCCGGCCCTGAAGAAGGCGGGCATCTATCCGGTTGTCGTTGCCCAGACGATGACCTATCGAAAGTCGCTCAAACTCGGCCAGCGCTACGACCTCGAGTCGCGAGTGATCGGCTACGACGATCGTGCCGTGTACCTCGAGCAGCGCTTTGTCGTGAAGGGCGAGATCTACGCGCGCGGGATCCTCGCCGGACGATTCCTGCGGCGGACCGGGGGAGTTGTGCCGATCTCGGAACTCGGCGAGCTCGCGGGGATAGATCCCACTCAGCACCCCATCCCTGACTGGGTGAAGTCGTGGGCGGACGCCGTCGCGCTTCCCTCGACTCGGGCAGAAGCCCCCAGCGACTGGGACGGCGCCGTTCCGACCTAAGGGTCGCGTGCGACCTCGAGGGTTAGAGGGCGGAGTCCAGGATGGCGTCTTCGGCTTCGGCATCCCGTTCCCGGCGTTGCCGACGGGGTTCACCGATGCGCCGCTCGCGGCGGATTGCCCAGACCAATCCGATGAAGGCCAGGATGCCGAACGCGATCCATTGCACGGCGTACGACAGGTGGGGACCCTCATCTTCGTCCGGACGAATCGACGCCAGCGGGACGGTCGCGGTTGACGGACTTTCGCTGACCAAGAGCCCGTACATCCCGGTGTAGGTCGGGCTTCCGACCAGGGCAGCGACCGCAGGCAAGTGCACGGTTCCGATGGTGTCGTCGGTGGCGGTTCGGCCGGCAATCTCGACTTCGCTGGGTTTCAGCCGCACCACAAGACTGACCCGCCCCGTTGGGGCCGCCGGGACCGAATCGGGGCGCTCGGGTGTCACACCCGCCGGAACCCAACCACGGTCGACGATAAACACCGATCCGTCGTCGAGCTGCAACGGGACGAGCACCTCGAAACCACCCGAGGTGTTGCGCGGACGATTGCGCACCAGCACCTGGTCGTCGATCAGGTACGTTCCGCTCAGCTCGACGGGATGCCACTTCGCGTCGGCGGGATCGGACGCAAGGGTCGGCAGGAGGTCATCGAGAGGCACCGGCCCGGCGTCGTAATTCGTTTCGACGAGATTGATTTCGGCGACAGTCTCGGCGCGGCGTGACCACTGCCACCACGACAGCAGTCCGCAGGCGATCGCGAAGACGATCACCAACACGATGTAGCCGCCCCACCGACGCGCCCACGTCATCCCACGACCTCCACCGGCTCATCCAGCGCCGTCACCTGAACCGGAAAGCCTCGGGTGCCGAGGTAGTCGGCGAGAGTGCTGCGGTGCTCGGCGCAGGCGAGCCACACTTTCACCCGATCAGCAGTATGGATGCGGGGGTTACGCCAGTTGACCCGCCAGGCGGCCGTCTGGCTGCAGCCCGCCGCCGAGCACTGCTCAGGGGCATCAGATCCGACACCGCCCAACGGCCCTGCTGGGCTCACTCCGGGTGCCGTACGACGAGGCCGCCGGGGCGATCAACACTCTGGGTCCGGCGCCGATCGGTGGCGTTGGCGAAAACCACGGCGATGTAAGGAAGCACGATTGCCCCGACCGCCGGGATCACTAACCACCAGCCCGTGACGAACAGACAGGCGATGACACACGCCATCCGGATGCCCATCGTGAGCGCGTAGCGACGCATCCGCGAGCGCTGCTCCTCTTCGGGGGAGCGCTGCAGCTCGGTGATGGCGATCGGTCGGGTGCGCATGGTCGTGACCCCAGGCTACGCGCGCTCCCTTCAGTAGGCTGGCGCGATGACCTCACGCACCGTCCTGGTTACCGGAGGCAACCGCGGAATCGGTTTCGCGATCGCCGCCGAGTTCGTCGCCCAGGGGCATCGGGTCGCCGTGACCGCTCGCTCCGGGGAGGGGCCGGCGGGGGCGCTCACCGTGCGGGCCGATGTCACCGACGGCGCAGCGCTCGACGCCGCGTTCGCCGAGATCGAGCAGAAGCTCGGCTCGGTCGAGGTCGTCGTCGCGAACGCCGGGATCACCCGCGACACCCTTTTGATGCGGATGTCCGACGACGATTTCGACGATGTCGTGTCGACCAACCTGGGCGGATCATTTCGCGTCGTGAAGCGTGCCACCAAAGGGATGATGAAGGCGAGATTCGGTCGCATCATTCTGATTTCCAGCGTGGTCGGCCTGTTCGGCGGACCGGGGCAGGTCAACTACTCCTCCTCGAAGGCGGGACTCGTCGGGATGGCCCGCTCGATCACCCGGGAGCTCGGCTCACGCGGGATCACGGCGAACGTCGTCGCCCCCGGATTCATCGAGACCGACATGACCGCCGAACTGCCCGAGGCGACGCAGGCCGACTACAAGAAGTCGATCCCGGCCGGGCGGTTCGCATCACCCTCAGAGGTCGCGAAGGTCGTCGTCTGGCTCGCCGGTGATGACGCCGCGTACATCTCGGGCGCGGTCATCCCGGTCGACGGTGGACTCGGAATGGGTCACTAAAGCCAGCTACGTCAGCGCGGCAGTCCCAGCACCGCAAGCACTGCCGACAGGTCGCGGTGGTCGAGCAGCACGTGGGCGAGATCGCGCACCGGAGCCTTCGCATCGAAACCGATCGCGAGCCCGCAGATCGCCATCATCGGCAGGTCGTTCGCCCCGTCACCGACAGCGACAGTCTGAGCCAACGGGATGCCGTCCTGCGCGGCCCATTCGCGCAGCGCGGCAGCCTTGGCCTCCGCATCGATCACGGGGGGGATGACCTCGCCGGTGAGTCTTCCGTCAGCGACAGTCAGGCGGTTGGCGCGCCAGTGGTCGAGGCCTAGGTCGCGAGCGATCGGGTCAATGACTTCGTGGAAACCTCCTGAAACGACGGCGACCTTTCCGCCTGCAGCGTGGATACCCGCAATCATCTGCGGAACGCCGAGGGTGACAGCGACTTGGGCACGAACCGTCTCGATCACAGAGATTGGTAGCCCGGCGAGGGTCGCAACTCGTTCGCGCAGACTCTGTTCGAAGTCGAGTTCACCGTTCATGGCGCGGAAGGTAACTTCCGCGACCCGTTCGCCAGAGCCAGCTTCGTGAGCCAACAGCTCGATGACTTCGTTCTCGATGAGCGTTGAATCGACATCAAGGACGACGAGGAAGCGGGCCATGGGCTCGAGCCTTCCTTCACAAACGATCTGGGCTTTCGCCAACGATCAGCGGGTGACCGTCACGCCCTTGCCGACGACGGTGATGCCCGAGTCCGTCACGGTGAAACCCCGACGGCGGTCGGCGTCACGGTCGACTCCGACGACCGCACCGGACTCTACGATGACGTCTTTGTCGAGAATAGCGCGCTGAACGGTGGCCCCATCCTCGATCCGGACCCGCTCGAAAATGACCGAGTCGACCACCTTCGCACCCGAGCCGACAGCCACCCACGGGCCCAGCACACTGCGCTCGAGATGACCTCCTGAGACGACACACCCGAGCGACACGATCGAGTCGATCACCGTGCCGACGGCGTTCTGTCCGTCACGGACGAACTTCGCGGGCGGGGAGTTGAGCTGCTGGCTGTAGATCGGCCAGTCGCGGTTATAGAGGTTGAAAATCGGCAGCGCCGAGATCAGATCTTGGTGGGCTTCAAAAAAGGAATCGATCGTTCCGACATCGCGCCAGTAGTAGCGGTCACGATCGGTGGCGCCCGGTACTTCGTTGCGGCTGAGGTCGTAGACGCCGGCATTTCCGCTGGCCACAAAGTCGGGCACGATGTCGCCGCCCATGTCGTGGCTGGAGTCGGGCCGATCCCCGTCGCGTTGCACCGCGTCGATCAGAACCTCCGCGTCGAACACGTAGTTGCCCATCGACGCGAGCACCTCGCCTGGTGAGTCAGCGAGGCCGACAGCATCCTTCGGCTTCTCGCGGAACACGGCGATGTGGTTGGGATCTTTGGGATCAAGTTCGAGCACGCCGAACTGATCAGCGAGCGCGATAGGTTGCCGGATCGCCGCGACCGTGACACCGAACCCCGACGCGACGTGGGCATCCACCATTTGGCTGAAGTCCATGCGGTACACGTGGTCGGCGCCGACGACGACGACGATGTCGGGCTTTTCGTCGCGCAACAGGTTGAGGCTCTGCAGAATCGCGTCGGCAGACCCGGAGAACCAGCGCTTGCCGAGACGCTGCTGCGCGGGAACCGAGGCGACGTAGGCGCCGAGCATCCCCGACAGCCGCCAGGTGGTGGAGACGTGGCGGTCGAGGGAGTGCGACTTGTACTGGGTGAGCACGACGACTTGGCGCAGGCCTGAGTTCACGAGGTTCGACAGGGCGAAGTCGATGAGGCGGTAACCGCCCCCGAACGGCACGGCGGGCTTGGCACGATCGGCGGTGAGCGGCATCAGGCGTTTGCCCTCGCCGCCTGCGAGGACAATGCCGAACACCTTCTTCGCAGCCATGCTCCCAGAGTAGAACCCCTGACCCGGAGAGAACCCCGGAAGCGACCGTGTACTAGCGTTCACTTCAAATGCGAGTCGATGTTGTCACCCGGGAATACCCGCCGGAGGTGTACGGGGGCGCGGGAGTCCACGTCGCCGAACTCGTCGCGGCTCTGCGCCCGACCCTTCAGGTGATGGTGCGCTGTTTCGGGATGCCGCGCGACGAAGACGACGTCGAGGCCTATCTGGTGCCGACCCAACTGGTCGCCGCGAATCCCGCCCTGGCGACTCTCGGTGTCGACTTGCAAATCGCTCAGGATGTCGCGGGCGCTGACCTCGTGCATTCGCACACCTGGTACGCGAACGCGGCCGGCCACCTCGCCAAGCTGCTGCACGGCATCCCGCACGTCGTCACGGCGCACAGTCTCGAACCGTTGCGTCCCTGGAAAGCCGAGCAACTCGGCGGCGGGTATCGAATCTCGAGCGCGATCGAACGCACCGCTTTCGAAGCCGCGGATGTCGTCATCGCGGTGAGCCACGGGATGCGCGCCGACATTCTGCGGTGTTACCCCAACGTCGATCCGGCGCGCGTGCGGGTCGTTCACAACGGAATCGACCTCGATCGCTGGCACCGCGTCGACGAACCCGATCTGGCGCGCGAACTCGGTGTCGATCCCGACCGGCCCAGCGTCGTCTTCGTCGGACGCATCACCCGGCAGAAGGGGCTGCCCTACCTGCTCGCGGCTGCCCGCCAGCTGCCTCCAGAGGTGCAACTGGTGCTCTGTGCGGGAGCGCCCGATACCCCCGAGATCCTCGCTGAGGTTCAGGCCGGCGTTGCCGCGCTTCAGGCCGAACGTTCGGGCGTGGTCTGGATCGACCGACTGCTGTCGCAGCCGGAGATCGCCGCGCTCCTGTCGACCGCGACGACCTTCGTCTGCCCGTCGGTGTACGAACCGCTCGGAATCGTCAATCTCGAAGCGATGGCGTGTGGTGCACCGGTCGTCGGGACCGCGACGGGTGGCATCCCCGAGGTGGTCGCCGACGGCGTCACCGGACGCCTCGTGCCGATCGAGCAGCTCAGTGACGGCACCGGCACCCCGGTCGATCCTGAGCGCTTCGTCAACGACCTGGCCGCCGCGCTGATCGCCGTCGTCGCCGACCCCGCGGCAGCACGCGCGATGGGCGAAGCCGGGCGTCGACGGGCTGAAGCCGAATTCAGTTGGACGTCGATCGCCGAGCGCACGCTGGCGATCTACCGGGAGCTGCTCGACGTAAGCTGAACGCACCATGTCCCCGGTGCTCGACTTCTCCAAGGTGTCTGTTGTCCGAGGGGGAAACCGCATCCTCGATGCCGTGAACTGGTCGATTCTTTCCGGCGAACGCTGGGTGATTCTCGGGCCGAACGGTGCCGGCAAGACCACGTTGCTCCAGATCGCGTCGGCCGCGATGCACCCGACCTCCGGGGTCGCGAAACTGCTGGACGAGAAACTCGGTACGTCGGACGTTTTCGAATTGCGACCGCGAATCGGGCTGGCCTCCTCGTCGATGGCAAAGCGCATCCCAGCCGAAGAGACCGTTCTGGATGTCGTCCTCACCGCCGCGTATGCGATCACCGGCCGCTGGAACGAGGTCTACGACGACGTCGATGTCTCGCGCGCGCGCGAGGTGCTGGCGGAGTGGAAACTTTCGTCGTTTGAGGGCCGGCTATTCGGCACCCTCAGTGACGGCGAGCAGAAGCGTGTGCAGATCGCCCGAGCGGTGATGACCGACCCCGAACTGCTGCTGTTCGACGAGCCTGCCGCCAGTCTCGATCTCGGCTCTCGCGAAGAACTGCTCCAACTGCTGGGTGCGTACGCGAGCGACCCCAACTCACCTGCGATGGCGATGGTCACGCACCATGTCGAAGAGATCCCGGCAGGATTCAGCCACGTTCTGCTGCTCGCCAACGGCACGGTGAAAGCTGCAGGTCCGATCGACGTGACACTCACCGCGCCGAACTTGACGGCGACGTTCGGGATGCCGATCGAACTGACCGCGCACAACGGCCGGTACACGGCCAGGGCCGCTTGAGCGTCGGCTCGCGCCGCCTAGCCAGACCTGGTAACGTCGACCCTTGGCCGTTCGGCCGTCATCCCCTCGTCTGTCGTCGAGGGCACTCGTACATGAAGGCATGGCCATGAAGTCTGAAATCCACCCCCAGTATGCGTCGGTCGTCTTTCGTGACCTTGCCAGCGGCGAGACTTTCCTGACCCGTTCAACGGTGACGAGTGAGAAGACGATCGAGTTGGACGGCGAGACGTACCCGGTCATCGACGTCGAGATCTCGTCGGCATCACACCCGTTCTACACGGGCAAGCAGCGCATCCTCGACAGCGCCGGTCGCGTCGAGAAGTTCAACTCGCGCTTCAAGAACTTCGGCGCCAAGAAGGACTAACTGCGGCGCTGTGCTCGTCGCTCTAGGCCGACGCTCGTTGCGCCCACAGGGGGAGCAGCACGTCGAGGGTGAGCGGTGCGAGTTCGACCGACCGTGTGTCCCACGGAGACTCGAGCCAGTAGATGGCATCAATCTCGTTCGCCGGCTGCAGCTCGGCATCACTGAGGAGTGCGAAGACTTCCGCACGTACGGTTTCGCCCGGCTCGTTGAGGGCCGCCGCCTCGAATGACCCGAGGAACTCGGTCTGATCGGCGTCGACCTGGAGGCCCAGTTCTTCGTCGAGTTCCCGAATCAAAGTGGCCAGGGCGCTCTCGCCGGGTTCGATCTTGCCGCCGGGCTGCATGTAGCCGGTCGTACCGCGCTTGCGCACGACGACGGCCCGCCCCGCCGAGTTGGTGACGATGGCGGCGGCTACATGGATGTTGGCCGCCATCAGCGGGTCGAATCCCCAATGTGCAGCCAGTAGAACGATTGGCTAGCGAGCGTCAGGGTGAGCTTGCCGTCGTCGCCGATCGTGGGAAAGTCGGCACCTCCGAACAGATCGTTCAGGGGGGCGCCGTACCAGCCGTCGAAGTCGATCGTGACGGACAGCGGGTTATGGGCGAATGAGAAGACGCAGACCACCTGCTCTGGCCTTTCGCCGTGCGTGGTCCCCGAGCCGGCATAGTCGCGCACGAACGCGAGCACCGATTCGTGATCGGTCTGCAACACCCGAAGTGCACCGAGGCCGAAGACCGGATGCGCCTTGCGCACGTGAATCACGTTGCGCACCCAGTGCAGCAGCGACCGGGACTGCGCCAACTGTGACTCGACGTTGACGAGCGAGTAGTTGTACACGAGCGACTGCACGGCCGGGAGGTAGAGCTTGCCGGGGTCTGCGGTTGAGAAGCCTGCGTTGCGGTCAGGGGTCCACTGCATCGGAGTGCGCGACGCGTCGCGGTCGGGCAGCCAGATGTTGTCGCCCATCCCGATCTCGTCGCCGTAGTACAAGAAGGGTGAGCCCTGAAGAGAGAACAGCAGCGCGTGAGCAAGCTCGAGTTCGGCACGGGCGTTGTCGAGTAAGGGGGCAAGCCGACGCCGGATGCCAACGTTGACGCGCATGCGCGGGTCGTAGGCGTACCAGCCGTACATCGCCTGCCGGTACTCCTCGCTGACCATCTCGAGCGTCAGCTCGTCGTGGTTGCGCAGGAATACACCCCAGCCAGCACCCTCCGGAATTTCCGTGGTCTCAGACAGCACTCGATTGAGTTCGGCGGCCGACTGCGAACGCAGCGAATAGAAGATGCGGGGCATCACCGGGAAGTCGAAGGCCATGTGACATTCCGGTTCTTCGGTCGTTCCCATGAACTCAACGACCTCTTTGGGCCACTGGTTCGCTTCGGCGATCATGACCCGACCGGGATATTCGAGATCCATCATGGTGCGCACCGACCGGATGAAATCGTGTGTCGGCGGTTCACCCTCGCCGGTGCCGCCCTCCGACTCGTAGAGGTAAGGGATCGCGTCCAGGCGGAATCCGTCGACGCCGAGATCCATCCAGAACCGGATGATGTCGAAAACCGCCTCGTGGACGGCAGGGTTGTCGAAGTTCAAGTCAGGCTGGTGCGAGAAGAAGCGGTGAAAGTAGAACTGGCGGCGGGTCGCATCGAACGCCCAATTGGAGTCTTCGTAGTCGGTGAAAATGATCCGGATGTCGGGGTACTTGTCGGCGCTGTCGTTCCACACGTAGAAGTCGCCGTACGGCCCCTCAGGGTCGGAGCGCGACTGCTGGAACCATTCGTGGGCATCCGATGTGTGGTTGAGCGGGAGGTCGATGACGATCCGCATATTGCGCTCGTGGGCCTTCGTGACCAGTTCGCGAAACTCGTCGAGGGTGCCGAACTCGGGCAGGATCGCCTTGTAGTCGGCGACGTCGTACCCTCCGTCGCGCAGCGGCGACGAGAAGATCGGCGGAACCCAGAGGGCGTCAACTCCGAGCCACTGCAGGTAGTCGAGCTTCGAGATCAGCCCGCCCAGGTCGCCCGAGCCGTCTCCGTTGGAGTCGACGAAGGCCCGCACCACGACTTCGTAGAAGACCGCGCGGCGATACCACTGGGGGTCGAGAGCGAGACCGGGCAGAGTGATCGGGGCAGTGAAGGTCATCGCTCGAGTCTCGCACCCTTGCCGGGGAGTCACGTCCGTAGGATTGGTGGTGATGGAACCCGTCGCGCACGACATCGAGCTGCTGGGCAGCACCGCTCGCTATTGGGAGTACGGAACCCCGGCGAGCGGACCGACAATCGTCGTCGTGCACGGCTACCGGGGCGATCATCACGGCCTCGAACCGGTCGTGAAGTTGCTGCCCGACTTCCACGTGATCTCGCCCGATCTGCCGGGTTTCGGCACCTCAATGCCGATGACTGAGCAGCCCCACTCGATCGACGGCTACGGCGTGTGGCTGCGGGCGTTTCTCGAGGCGACGGGCCTCACCGGCGCGATCCTGCTCGGACACTCTTTCGGCTCGATCGTGGTGTCCCACGCTGTCGCCGGCGGACTTCCGGCACGCGCTGTCATCCTGGTGAACCCGATCGCCGACGACCCCGCGAAGGTCACCGGAATCGGCGCGACCCGGTTCTACTACGCGGTTGCCCGTCGCCTCCCCGAACGTGCCGCACGCGCCTGGCTGAGCAACCCGCTCATCGTTCAGGGGATGAGCGTGAAGCTCGCCAAAACCCGCGACCGCGAGCTGCGCACCTTCATTCACGGGCAACACCATGCCCACTTCAGTTCGTTCGGGTCCCGAGCGAGCGTCGTCGAGGGATTCGACGCCTCGCTGTCGACAACGGTGGCGGCCGTCGCCGCGGGGATCCGCCAGCCGGTACTCCTCGTAGCGGGGGAGCGCGACGAGGTTGCGCCGCTCGCCGGTCAGTTCGCGCTGCTCGAGACCTTCCCTGACGCCCGCCTCGACGTGATTCCCGGAGTCGGCCACCTCATCCACTACGAGACTCCGGCCGCAGCCGCCCATGCGGTGCGTGCTTTTGTGACGGACCTGCTGTGAGGGTGCTGCCGTGAAGGTGCTGTTCGACTGCCGATATGTCGTGCGCACGGGCCATCACGACGGCATCAGCCGGTACTCCGCGCGTTTGGTCGAAGCGCTCGGCAGGCGGATGCCGGTCGAAATGCTCATCAGCGACGAGCGCCAACTCGAGAAGCTGCCCGATCTGGCGTGGCACCTGATCACATCAGAAACGAGTTTGCGCGAACCTTGGATCGCCCGGCAACTCAATCCGCTCGAACCGGATGTCGTGTTCAGTCCGCTCCAGACGATCGGATCCAGCGGGCGCCGCTACGGCCTGGTGATCACCCTGCACGACCTGATCTACCACCGCCACCGCACGCCGCCGAAGAACCTGCCCTGGTACATCCGCGCCGGCTGGTGGGCGTACCACCTCACCTTCATCCCTCAGCGGCGGGTCCTCAACCAACCCGACGAGGTCGTCACGGTTTCGGAAACCACCAAGGCGCTCATCGCCGAGCACCGTTTGACCCGGCGTCCGGTGACAGTTGTGTACAACGCGGGCGACCCACTCGAGGCGAATCCGCCCCAGCGCACGCCACCGAAAACCCGCCGGCTGGTCTACATCGGGTCGTTCATGCCGTACAAGAACGTCGAGACTCTCGCCCGCGCGATGCACGAACTTCCCGGCTACCGGCTGCACCTGCTGAGCCGGGTCACACCTGCCGATCGAATCCGTCTCGCCGCACTGGCTCCTGCAGACGTGCTCGAGTTTCACAACGGAGTCTCGGATGACGAGTACGCCGAGCTGTTGGAAGGTGCTCACGCGCTCGTGACCGCATCGCGAGACGAAGGATTCGGCATCCCGCTGGTCGAGGCGATGGGGGTCGGCACGCCGATCGTGGTCAGCGACATCCCGATCTTCCACGAGATCGGTGGCGCTGCCGGCCTGTACGCGGCACCGATGGATCCCGCGGCATTCGCCGCCAGCATCCGGTCACTCGAAGATCCGAAGGTATGGTCGAGCCGGTCTGCTGCGGCACGGGAGCAGTCGCTCGCGTTCACCTGGGAGCGTTCTGCCGACGTGCTGTACGAGGTCCTTCGTCGCGTGGCGAGCAAGCCCCGCCCCGAAGACGCCGACGTTGAGTAGGTGCCCCGCTTAAGAGTCGCGGGATTCGAGCGCGTTCTGCGCATCCAGATCGCCGTGCCGGGGATCCATCGCGGCGAGCTCAATCGGATCGTCGAACGCGACCAAGCGCAGGTCGTCGCCCTCGATTCGGAAGGTGTGCACCGAGCCGTTAGTGATCATCCCGAACCCGCCGTCGGGTACGGCCGTCGTCAGCGCCGCACGGATCGCCCCGCCGTGGCTGACGACGACGAGCTGCTCGCCTGCGTAGTCGATCGCGAGTTGCTGAAGCGCCGCGACGACCCGCGCTGCAACCGCTTCGCGGGGCTCCCGACCGGGTACCTCGGTACCGGGCGGATACTTCGTGTCGATGTCGTGAAAAATCATCCCCTCGGCTTCGCCATAGTTGCGCTCGACAAGCGCAGGCCGCAGTTCTGGTTCGGGCAGGCCCAGTTCGCTCGCGATGATCTCGGCCGTTACCCGCGCACGCATGAGCGGGCTGGCGATGACCCGATCAATCGATCGACAGGTGAGCAGCATCCCGGTCAGCCGGGCCTGCTCGCGTCCGATCGCGTTGAGCGGCACGTCAGTGAGCCCCTGGATGCGGCGCTGCTGGTTCCAGTCGGTCTCGCCGTGTCGTACCAGGTAGAGATCGGTCATCGCACCGCTGATCCTACGACGATGCTCGACGCCAGCGGGTCGGTTAGGTCAGCCGCTCCTTGAGGGCGATCAGCACCTCGGAGGTACCGGCTTCGATCTTGAGAGTCGAGCGGGAGTCGCCCTTGGTCTCGCCGCGATTGATGATGACGATCGGCATGCGGCGCCGCACGGCCTGCTCCACCAGCCGGATGCCCGAGTTCACCACCAGGGAAGAGCCGGCGACGACGAGCGCCCCGGCGGATTTGATGAGCGCGGACGCCTCGGTGAATTTCACGGTCGGCACGAACTCACCGAAGAAGACGACGTCAGGCTTGAGCATCCCGCCACAGACCGTGCAGTCCGGCACGACCATCTCGTCGACGGCATCGATGTCGACGTCGCCGTCCGGATTGAGCATCACGTTGTCGGGTTCAGCGAGCCACGGATTCTCGCGCGTCATCCGGGCCGCAATGTCTTCGCGAGCGAACTGCTGGCCGCACGACAGACACCGCACGCGATCGATCGAACCATGAACGTCGACAACGCGACGTGACCCGGCTTGAAGGTGGAGCCCGTCAACGTTCTGGGTGATCACGCCATTGACCACACCGGCAAGTTCGAGCTGGGCAAGCGCAAGATGCCCGGCGTTCGGCGCGGCGGCGGCGAAGTGGCGCCAGCCGAGGTGGCTCCCGGCCCAGTAGCGCTGCCGGGCACGCGCATCCGCGAGGAAGGTCTGGAAGGTCATCGGCCGCCTGACCGGAGCGCCCTCGCCCCGATAGTCCGGGATGCCGGAGTCGGTGCTCACACCAGCGCCGGTCAGGAAGGCAACGCGCTGGCCCGTCAGGAGTGTCACGGCGCGATCGACGAGCGGGATGAGCGCGACGTCAAGCGCCGGTATCGTCGAAATCGACACCGCGCCTCCTTCCGCTCGACTATTCCGTGAATGAGACCGCTGTGTTGTGGAGTACTGGTTTCTGGAGTGCTGTGCTCTGAGAGTAGGTGTCGCAGTTTTCGGGCATGTTTCGCGGTGCTGGAGGTTAGGTTGCGAATTGTCCCGATCGTCGACCCCGCAGACCCCGCGCTGCGCGACTACACCGATCTGACGGATGTCGTGCTGCGGAGGCTCCGAGAGCCCGCGGAGGGTCTTTACCTCGCCGAATCGGCGAAGGTGATCCGGCGCGCATTGGATGCCGGGCACCGTCCGCGTTCGGTTCTGCTTCAGCAGAAGTGGTTGAGCGACCTGGAACCCCTGCTCCAGTCGTGGGACATCCCGGTTTACCTCGGGAGCGCAGAGGTGCTCGAGCAGGTGACCGGGTTCGCGATGCATCGCGGCGCAATCGCGGCCATGCACCGCCCGGCACTGCCGGCCGTAGCCGACCTCGTGCGCGACGCCCACCGGGTCGTCGTGCTCGAAGACATCGTCGATCACACCAACGTCGGTGCCATCTTTCGTGCCGTCGCCGCGCTCGGAGCGGATGCCGTGCTCATCACCCCGCGATGCGCCGACCCGCTGTACCGCCGCTCGGTGCGGGTAAGTATGGGCACGGTGCTTCAGGTGCCGTGGGCGCGGCTCGACCGCTGGCCGGAGGACGTGGTCCAGCTCAAGGACGCGGGGTTCACGATCGCCGCACTCGCACTTTCGGAGCGTGCGGTCGACCTCGCTGAGTTCGCACGCCATCCACCGTCACGCCTGGCACTCGTGCTCGGCACCGAAGGCGATGGGCTCAGCAGCCATGCGCTGCAGGTTGCAGACACGGTCGTCACGATTCCGATGAAGCGGGGTGTCGACTCACTCAACGTGGCGGCGGCAGCGTCGGTCGCGCTGTGGTCGCTTCGACGGCCCGAGGCTAGTTAGGGTCGACGGGTGCCCCTCACGCGTCGCCAGGTCTACTTCCGTCGTCGGCTCGCCGTTTTCGGAGTGCTGGCACTGGTTCTGGCGATTCTGGTCTATCTGCCCCTGACCCTCCTAGCGCCTCTGAAGGCCGCCGCCCTCACGATCACGACGCCCGACGAACCGGTTCCCGCAGTTCCAGCGCTGGCCTGGCCCGGCTACGGCGCGAGTGCGATCGGCGCTGTCGGATTCCCCGGCGTCTTGGCCCAGAGCGGAGAGACAACGGCGCTCCCGATTGCGAGCATCACGAAGGTGATCACCGCACTCGTCGTTCTGCAGGCGCATCCGCTCGCGGTCGGCGAAGACGGTCCCACCGTCACGATGACGTCCGCCGACGCTGCCCTCTACGGCTCGTACCTTGCGCAGAATGGCACGGTGGCCCCGGTTCGAGCCGGACTGCAGCTCACCGAACTCCAGTTGCTTGAGCTCATGCTCGTCAAGTCAGCCAACAACTACGCAATGAGCACGGCGATGTGGGCGTTCGGCTCGCAGGACGCGTATCTCGACGCCACGCACACCTGGCTGACCGCGCATGGCTTGACCGGAATCACGGTGCTCGAGCCGACCGGGATCAATCCGGCCAACGTCGGCGAGACCGACGATCTCGTCGAACTCGGGCGGATCGCCCTGACCGATCCGGTCATCGCCTCAATCGTCAACACGACGTCGGTCGACATCCCCCAGGTGGGCGTGCTGCCCAACACCAACGAACTGCTCGGGCAGGACGGCGTCGACGGCATCAAGACCGGCACCCTCGACCCCTTCGGCGCGAACCTCTTGTTTTCGGCGGACTACCTGATCGGAGGGACGACCGTCACGGTGATCGGCGTCGTGCTGGGGGGGCCCAACCACGATGTGCTCGATCACGACATCCTGGCCCTCCTCGCGACGGTGTCATCGAACTTCACCGAGGTCGAAGTCGCGGCGGCGGCCGAACCGTTCGCGACCTACCAAGCCGACTGGGGCGCGAGCACCCAGGCAGTCGCGGCCGGTCGCACGACGCTCGTCACCTGGGCCGGAACTGCGGTCACCGCCGACGTCGAGGTGAGTGATCTGCGTACCGGCCACGCGGGGGCCCTCGTGGGCGCGGTGACGTTCACGTCGGGGACCCAGACCGTCACCGTCGAACTCGATCTCGGCACAGATCTTGACGATCCGGGACCACTCTGGCGACTGACGAATCCGGCCGCTCTGTTCTGAGTGGATGTCAGAACGACGGACGTTTGGCAGTGACGCCGTCACCCGAGGACCGACGCCTGATGCGTCGAACGATCCACGGCCCGAAATACGAGCGCGCCCAGCTGAGGTCTTCGGAACGAGCCTGACGCCACGGCCGCCGGGGGATGGGTTGGGCCTCAAACGGCTCCAGCTCGTGGGGAACCTTAAGAGTGTCGAGCACCATCCTCGCGATCGTCTGGTGACCGACCGGCGAGAAGTGCAGACGGTCGGCAGCCCACATCCGTGGGTCGGCGAGCGAGCGTAGCGACCACATGTCGGCGACCATCACGTCGTGCCGAAGCGCGATCGTGCGGAGGTTTTCGTTGTAGATCGCGACCTTTCCGCGCATCCGACCGAGTACCGGGGTGGCGCCGATGTCAGGTCCGTTGAATATGACGACGGTCGCGTTTTCACGGCGGAGCCGGGCGATCCCGAGGTCGAGTCGCGCCGCGATGTCATCCGGATCGGTCCCGGGACGGATGATGTCGTTGCCGCCCGCCGAAATTGAGATGAGGTCGGGGCTGAGGGCGAGCGCCGCATCCAGTTGCTCATCGAGGATTTGCTGCAGCAACTTCCCGCGGATCGCGAGATTGGCGTAGGCGAACCCCTCGGTCGTGCGTGCGAGCACTTCGGCGACCCGGTCTGCCCAGCCTCGATGACCACCGGGACTCGACGGCTCGGGATCGCCGATCCCTTCCGTGAAGGAGTCCCCGATCGCGACGTAACGCGACCACGGGTGGTGTGCGCTCATCCCCCAAGAGTGCCTCAACTTCGGGTCTCTATACCGCAATGCGGAGGCGGAAACAAGATCGTTGCCCCTCTTCCGAGGGACGAGTTAGGTAGACGAGGACGCGAGATTCGGGTCCGGTACAAGATGGGAAGGTTCGTCATGGGAATCATCGGATGGATCGTTCTGGGACTCGTCGCTGGCGCGATCGCCAAGCTGATCCTGCCAGGCCGGATGGGTGGCGGGTGGATCATCACCCTCATCCTCGGAATCGTGGGAGCACTGCTCGGCGGCTTCATCGGTAGTGCAATCTTCGGCGTTGGTTTGGAGACCTTCTGGTCCCTTCAGACCTGGCTCGTCGCGATCGCGGGCTCCGTGCTGGTGCTGGCGATTTACGGCCTGGCCACGCGGGGAAGCCGCGCGCGGGTCTGACCTCTACGCGAAACGGGGGCTCCGGTTTACGACCGGGGCCCCCGTTCTGCTTGACTGACGGTCGGTTCGAACGTCGAACCGACTAGGAGGTTTTTGTGTCCTTCATCCCGTTCATCATTCTCGGCATCATCGCGGCGATCATCGCCAAGCTCATCCTCAAGCGCAAGTACGGCTGGCTCGTCACGATCCTTCTCGGCGCGGCCGGTGCAGCACTCGGAGGCTTCCTCGGAAACCTCATCTTCAACGTCCCGATGACCGAGTTCTTCTCGATCTACAGCTGGCTGCTTGCCATCGGGGGGTCAATCATCGTGCTCCTGATCTTCGGAGCGCTCACCCGCAACCGCAAGGCCTGACCCGACCGAAGGGCGCCGACGACGTGGTCGGCGCCCTTCGTCATGCCCGGCGACTGTCATCAGTGACACCCGTGCCTGACAAGCTGACGGCGTGAGCAAGCAGGATGGCAGTGGCCGGCAGGTCACCGCCGCGAGCGCCGTCGATGACCTCACCGCGCATATTTTGCACGTTGATATGGATGCCTTCTTCGCGTCGGTCGAATTGCTTGAGCATCCCGAGCTGGTGGGCAAACCGGTCATCGTCGGGCATCCGTCGGCGCGCTCGGTCGTCACCGCCGCGACCTACGAGGCCCGCAAGTTCGGGGTCAACTCCGCGATGCCAATGGCCGTCGCGCTGCGCCGCTGCCCGCAGGCGATCGTCCTCGAGCCGCACTACGACAGGTACGTGCGGCTCTCCGGAATCGTGATGGACCTGTTTCGCGATGTCACACCGCACGTTGAAGTGCTTGGCATCGATGAGGCGTTTCTCGACGTCGCGAGTGCGCGGCGGCTCATGGGTACGCCGTGGCAGATCGGCACGCTCATTCGGCACAGGGTCTTCGCTGAAACGGGGCTACGCTGCTCGGTCGGCGCCGCGTCGACCAAGTACGTGGCAAAACTTGCGTCGGGCCGATCGAAACCCGACGGCCTTCTCGTTGTGCCTGCTGCCGATAGTCTCGCCTTCCTGCATCCGCAGCCGATTTCGGCACTCTGGGGAGTCGGGCCGAAGACCGGCGAAAAGCTTGAACGCCTCGGGCTGCGCACTGTCGGCGATGTCGCGGCCATGCCGATCGACGCCCTCACCCGCGCGCTGGGGCCGGCCAGCGCCGCACATCTGCACGCTCTGTCGTGGGCGCGTGACCCGCGCGTCGTCGTCACCGAGACCGCCGAGAAGAGTGTCGGGCACGAGCGCACCTTCGAGACCAACATCGTCGAGATCGCGCTTCTCGAGAAGGAAATGCTGCGACTCTCGAACTCGGTCGGGGTCCGGCTCCGACGTGCCGGCGCGCAAGCACGCACGATCTCGCTCAAGTTGCGCTTCGATGACTTTTCGACGATTACCAGGTCGCGAACTCTGGGCGAGCCGACCGACCTCGGGCGGCGCATCTATGAGGAAGCGCGCTCGCTCTACGCCGAGTCCGGACGCGCCGGGGAACCGGTTCGGCTGCTCGGCGTGCGCGGCGAGCAACTCACCGGTCAAGTCGCCGGCCTCGGTCTGTGGGATGACGACAGCGACTGGCGCGAAGCCGAGCACACCGTCGATGCGATCACCGCAAAGTTCGGGCGAGCCCTGGTGCGACCAGCGACCCTGCTCGGCGACGACCCCGACCGCCGGATGCCGATGAGGGGCGATCCGACCTAGCACGGAGAAGCATCCACCCGACTGTCGGGTCTCTCGCGTATCGTCTGGTCAAGTGACGAGCCTCCCGCCGAGCTTCCCGGAGCGCGCTGCCTGGGGCACTGTCGCGAAATTGCGGGCGTGGCAAGAAGAGGCGCTGCAGCTCTACCTCGAATCGGATCGCACCGACTTTTTGGTGTCGGCAACCCCGGGAGCAGGCAAGACGGCGTTTGCGCTCCGGCTCGCTCACGAACTGCTCCAACAGCGGGTCATCGATCGCGTCACTGTCGTCGCCCCGACCGAGCACCTCAAGGTTCAGTGGGCCGACGCCGCCCATCGCGCCGGCGTGCGTCTCGATCCGAAATTCAGCAACAAGCACGCGCGCGAATCGCGGCCCTTCCACGGCGTCGTCGTCACCTACGCCCAGGTCGCCGTTCGACCCTCGCTGCACAAGGCCCTGACCGAATCGAAGCGCACCCTCGTGATTCTGGATGAGGTGCATCACGGCGGGGATTCGCTCTCCTGGGGAGACGCCATCCGAGAAGCCTTCGGGGGAGCGTCACGTCGCCTCTCGATGACCGGGACCCCGTTTCGATCCGACACCGCTCCGATCCCGTTCGTCGAGTACCTCCGCGATCACCGCGGCGTGAGGGTTTCGCAGACCGACTACACCTACGGGTACGGTCGGGCTCTCGCCGACGGCGTGGTGCGGCCCGTGCTCTTTCTCTCGTACGCCGGCTCGATGCGGTGGCGCACCCGGCAGGGCGACGAGATGGAAGCGGCACTGGGTCAGGGCGATACGACCGACATCACGGCGCAAGCCTGGCGCACCGCTCTTGACCCCGAAGGTGACTGGATTCCTGCCGTACTCGCTGCGGCAAACCGGCGACTCACCGAGGTGCGACGCGAGGTTCCGGATGCCGCGGGTCTCGTGATCGCGACCGACCAGGCGATGGCGCGGGCATACGCGAAGATTCTGGGCGACCTGACCGGGCAGCCGCCCGTCGTCGTGTTGAGTGATGAGAAGGCCTCGAGCGAGCGGATCACCCAATTTGCCGAGGGCAACCAACGCTGGATGGTCGCGGTGCGGATGGTGTCTGAAGGAGTTGATGTGCCACGCCTGATGGTGGGCGTCTACGCGACCAGCGCCTCAACGCCGCTGTACTTCGCCCAGGCGATCGGCCGGTTCGTGCGCGCCCGTCGCCGTGGCGAGCTGGCATCCATTTTCGTTCCGAGTGTTCCGGTTCTGCTGGGCCTCGCGGCCGAGATGGAGCGTGAACGCGACCACGTCTTGGACCGCGAGCACGCTGACGACGACCTGCTCGATGACGACCTGATGGAACGCGCCGAGCAAAGCGAGTCGGCATCCGCTGACCTGCTTGACGAATTCGAATGGAAAGCACTCGCCTCGGTCGCCACCTTCGAGAAGGTGCTGTTCGACGGCGAGGAGTACGGCACCCTCGCCGAGCCCGACACGGACGAGGAGTGGGAGTTCATCGGCATCCCCGGAATTCTCGAACCCGATGAGGTCAGCCGGGTGTTGAAGCTGCGCCAGGCAAGTCAACATCGGCGGGGGGCCGAACGTCGCCGCGACGAACCGGAGCGCGCGGGACCCGTCGCCTTGCACCGCACCCTCGGCGAACAGCGAAAGCTGCTGAACAGCCTCGTGTCGATTTGGTCGAAAAACTCCGGGGAAACGCACGCTCAAGTGCACGCGGAGGTGCGGCGCATCGGCGGTGGACCCGAAGTGTCCCGTGCCACCGTCGCCCAGTTGCAGGCGCGCATCGACGTGTTGCGCAAGCGGATCAACGGTCGCTGATGGCACGTGTGGCAAAGAAGCGCGAGACGCTGCGTGCGCGGCTCCTGACGGCCGTCGCAGGACATCCTGACGGTACGGCGCCGTACGTTCTCGAGCTCGCCGACGGCGACGACGTCGGATACTTCCCAGAAGACACCGCACCGTGGATCGTGCACGCCGGGATGGGCACCTTCGTCGCGGGCATCCGGGCACTTCTGCTGCAGGCCCTGCATCCGGGGGCGATGGCGGGAGTGCACGACTGGTCGCGGTACCGCTCTGATCCACTCGGACGGTTGTCGGGCACCGTGAGATGGATCGTGGTCCTCACCTACGGATCGACCGCGCAGGCCGATCGCGAATTGGGGCGGGTCGGCAAGTTCCACTCGCGAGTCGCCGGCACCTATACCGCCACCGATGGCACCAACCACGCGTACTCAGCGACCGACGCCGAACTCGTCGACTGGGTGCATGTCGCATTCGCCGACGCCTTCCTCACCTGCCACGAGATCTGGGGTGGCGCGATTCCGGGCGGAGCGGATGCCTACGTCGCATCGTGGGCGACGGCGGGAACGTTGATGGGTGTTGCGCAACCACCGACGACCGCCGATGGTTTGCGTGCGAGGCGCGACGGATTTCTCGAGCGAGGCGAGCTGCGGGGCGACGAGCGCGTCGCCGACGTCGTGAAGTTTCTGCGCAAGCCACCCTTCACCGGCAGCCTCGGCATCGCCTACCGGATCCTGTTCGCGGCCGCGGTGGCGACCATCCCGGCCCCCTACCGACGGATGCTCGGCGTGAGACGCTCAGCGCTCCCCGTGATCGGGATGACGCGCATCGCCCTGAGAGTCGCGCAGCGCGCGATCGGCAAGGGTCCGCGAGCGCAGGATTTCGCAAAGCAACGGCTGCGACGGCTCGAGACCGCCGCGCAGAACAGCTAGCTCAGCGGAACGTGTAGGCGGGACCGGTCGGTGCTGGCGGTCCTTTCGGAACTTCGTAACGCTGGATTTCGGCCTGCGCCTGCATTGCCAGGTCGCGCAGCGCATCCATGGAGATGTCACTCGCGTCGCGCGGTCGTGAGCCCTGGAGGCAGAAGGAACCGATCACCTGTCCTTCCGAGGACCGCAGCGGATAGCCGGCGTAGAAGTTGATGTACGACAGTTCGATCAGCGGGTTGTCATCGAAGCGTGGGTCGGCGCGGGTGTCGGGGATGATGACCGGGGCTTCTGCGGCAACCGTGTACTGACAGAACGACAGGTCGAGCGGCACCGACTCGGGCATGACATCGGTGTTGTTGCCGTAGTAGAGCCGGTCGCCATTCACGAGACTCACGACAGCAAGCTCGACCTTGAACGCCTTTTGCGCTTCGGCCGCCAGGCGGTTCAGCTCGGGAGCCCCACCCTGGGCGGCGAGAGCGACGAGGGCAGCAGTACCGCTCCAGTCCCAGATCGGGTCGGCTTGCGGCGGGCGAACCGGCGGGTCGGGTCGCACGAGCACCAGTTGCGGGGCGACTTCGGCGGCGATGAATCCGCCCAATTGTGCGTATGTTGCGGCGGCTCCGAGCGGGTGACTGGCTCCGTTTGTGAGCTGCGGCACCTCGAGGTAGTCAAGGCGCCGCCCGGACGTGATGCGCCGAGTGGCGCGATTCAGCGCCTGCCGGTGCGAGATCGCGGTGGCTGTGGCAAGTCCGGAGAAGGCGGGGAGAGAGCGAATCGGGGGGATCCCGACGACGGTGACGACGGCTTCGGGACGGAGGCGGGCGACGACGCCGTCGAGCACATCGGCGAGACCCCGCTCGAAGTCGTCGAGGGGCGTGAGGCGGAGGGCATCGTTGAGCCCGACAGCGAGCACGAAAGCGTCGAACTCTTCAAGGTCGCGGGTGCCGATCCAGGACAGCGCGGATCGAGCGTTCATCGACTCCGCGCCGATGAGGTCGAGGTCGCAGCCACGTCCCGTTTTCGCCTCGATAGCCCGTGCGAGTTGGCCGGTCAGGCCCAGCTGATGAGATGCGACACCCCAGCCGCGGCTGTGGCCGTTGCCGACCAGAAGGACCCGATCGGCGCGCGGGTCTCCGGTTCGGGTAACCGATGAATCGGTCGGGTGAACGTAGTTGCGCAACTTGACCATGCGCAGCGCGTACCACGCGCGGAACACGGTTCGCAGGAAGCCGGATGCCATTGTCCAGGCCGCCCTTCGGGTTGGTATAGCCCTGTCGCTCAGGCTAGTGAGCGCAGTGCGGCGAGCGTCCGTCCCAGTTCGTGGGCCAGCCATACCGCGTCAGTGAAAATCTCGGGATCGGTGAAGCACTCCCGCAGAGAGTGATTCGAAGCAGTCGGCCACAAGGTTTGTCACTCCTTCGGGGGATCTTTCCAGGATGCCGCGCACGAGCAGCGCCGGCGACTCGCGAGCGACGCGGCGGTAGCGCTTCCAGACGCCGACCGAGCAGATCACGTTCACCGAGCCGTGCTCATCCTCGAGGTTCATGAAGGTGATGCCGGATGCCGTTCCCGGTCGCTGCCGGTGGGTGACGAGACCCGCGACCTCGACGCGACGGCCGGGCTCATGGGTGCGCAGTGCCGACGACGGCAGCACCCCTCGCTCGTCGAGAGCGGAGCGCAGATGGGCGACCGGATGATCGTCGACCGAGATACCGGTCGCCCAGAGGTCGTCGCGCAGAATCTCGAAAGACGTCGGATCGGCGAACAACGGTGGCTGCACGGTGACCACTGTCGACGGCAGAAACTCCGCCCGGTCGCCGGCTGCCGCACCGGCCCGCCAGAGCGCTTCCCGCCGGTCGAGGTCGAAGCCTTCGAAAGCATCCGCACTGGCGAGAGCCTCGAGTTGAGCGGTGCTGAGGCCGACCCGGCGCACCAGATTTTCCATCGAGGTGAACGCTCCGCGGGCCTCCCGTTCGGCGACGATCCTGCGGGCGACGGTTTCGCCGATCCCGCGCACTCCCGCCAGGCCGAGTCGCACCACCGCACCGCCGTCACGGCGATGCTGATCGCAGAGGTCGGGGGCGGTGGCATCGAAGACCTCCACCGGTGCCTGGATGCCGAGGCAGTCATCCGTTCCCGTTTCGTGCAGGACCCCCATGACACCCGTCTCATCCCACGGCTCGAGCAACGGGAACACTCCCGACCGGTGGATGTCGGGACGCCGCACTTCGACCCCGTGCCGCCGGGTATCGGCTACCAGGGTCGCGGGGGAGTAGAAGCCCATCGGCTGTGCCCGCAGCAGCCCGGCAAGGAACGCCCCGGGATAGTGCAACTTCAGCCACGAGGAGGCGTAGACCAGGAGGGCGAACGACAGGGCGTGACTCTCGGCGAAACCGAAGTTGGCGAACGCCTCGATCTGGCCGTAGATCGTCGCGATCCCGTCGTCGTCGAGACCTTTCGCACGCAGCCCGTCCTCGAGCTTTTCGCGCAGCAACCCGATCTTGTAGTAGCCGCGTTTCGAGCCGAGTGCCCGGCGTAGGAGGTCAGCCTCCTCGGGGTCGAGTCCAGCGAGATCGCGGGCGATCTTGATGACCTGTTCCTGAAAGACCGGCACCCCGAAGGTGCGGCCGAGGATCGGTTCCAGGTCGGGATGCAGAAACTCAAACTTCTCGCCGAGCTTCCGTCGCACGAACGGATGCACCGCCCCACCCTGGATCGGTCCGGGCCGGATGAGCGCGATCTGGATGACGAGGTCGTAGAAGCACCGCGGCTGCAACCGGGGGAGCAGCCCCATCTGCGCCCGGCTCTCGACCTGGAACACCCCGATTGCTTCAGCCCGGCACAGGGCGTCGTAGGTCGCCGCCTCTTCCTTCGGGATGGTCGCGAGAGTCAGCTCTCGCCCGAAAGTGTCGCGGATGCAGTCGAACGAGTGCTGGAGGGCCGACAGCATCCCGAGACCCAACAGGTCGAACTTGACCAGCCCCATCCACTTGCAGTCGTCTTTCTCCCACTGCAGGACCGTGCGATCTTTCATGCGCGCGTGCTCGATCGGCACCACCTCGCCGATCGGACGCTCGGTCATCACCATGCCGCCCGAGTGGATACCTAAGTGCCGCGGAAACCCGAGCAACTCACCGCTCAGTTCGCGCACTTCGATCGGGATGTCCTGCAGATCTTCCTCGACCGGATCGCCCCAACGTTCGAGTCGTTTCGACCAGGCATCCTGCTGACCTGGCCCGTGACCGAAGGCTTTCGCGATGTCACGGATGGCGTTGCGCGGTGTGTAAGTGACGACGTTGGCGACCTGGGCGGCGTTCTCGCGGCCGTACTTTTCGTAGACGTATTGGATGACCTCCTCACGGCGGTCGGAGTCGAAATCGACGTCGATGTCGGGCTCCTCCTCGCGGATGCTCGACAGGAATCTCTCGAACGGCAGCTCGTAGTAGATCGCGTCGATCGCCGTGATCCCCAGGAGGTAGCAGACGGCGCTGCTCGCCGCAGACCCGCGGCCCTGGCAGAGGATGCCGCGCGACCGGGCGAAGTCGACGATGTCTTTCACCAGCAGGAAGTAGCCGGGGAAGTCTTTCACCGCGATCACGTCGAGTTCGTTCTGGATGCGCCGTCGATGCGACTCGGGCATGTTCGGGTACTTCAGCGCGGCGGCCGCCCAGGTCTCGTGCCGCAGCCAACCCATCAGGTCGTAGCCTTCGGGCACATCGAGTTGGGGCAGTCGCGGGGTGACGCTGCGCAACTCGAACGCCAGCTCACGGGCGAGCACCACCGACCGGGCGACGGCATCCGGATACCGGGCGAACCGCAGGCTCATCTCGTGCCCCGATCGCAGGTACGCGCCGCCGGCAGCCGGCAGCCAGGGGTCGTGCTGGTCGAGGCTGGCCCGAGCCCGCACCGCAGCGAGAGCGGATGCCAGGGGAGCCTGTTCGGGACGCGCGTAGTGCACGTTGCCGGTCGCGAGCACTGCCAGGTCGAGGTCGCGCGCGAGGGTGGCGAGGGTGGCGTTGCGGTCGGAGTCGAGCGGGTCCCCGCGATCGGTGAGTTCGACAACGACGTTGTCGCGGCCGAACCGCTCGGTGAGTGCGGTCAACTCACGTTTCGCCCCGTCGAGCCCGTGTACCTCAAGCGCCTGCCGAACGGTGCCCTTGCGACATCCGCTCAGCACCACCCAGTGCCCTTCCGCGGTGTCCCCGAGTTCGTCGAGGTCGTAGCGCGGGCGACCCTTCTCGCCGCCCTGGAGATGCCCACGGGTGAGCGCCTTTGACAGCCGGTGGTAGCCCTCCTGCCCGCGGGCGAGCACCACCAGGTGCGCACCCTCCGGATCCGGGATGCCGTTTTGCGGCTTGCTGAGACCGAGCGAGAGTTCGGCACCGTAGATGGTCGACATCCCGTGTGCCTGGGCGGCCTCGGCAAACCGCACCGCACCGTAGAAGCCGTCGTGATCGGTGAGCGCGATCGCTTCCAGCCGCAGGCGCTTCGCCTCTTCCACCAGGTGCTCGGGCATGCTCGCCCCATCGAGAAACGAGTACGCCGAGTGCACGTGCAGTTCGGCGTAGGGCACCAGGGGCTCGACCGCTTCGTCCGACTCGGGCGCCCCGCTCGCTTCGGGTGCCTCGTACTTGGGGCGGCGGTTGTTCCAGGTCGCGCCATCCTGGATCGGGCCTTTGCCCGACATCCGTCGTTCCAGCTCGCTCCAGGTGTGCGGCGGGTTGTGCCACCCCATTAGTCGGTGCCTGTTCGTAGGCTGGGGCGATGGATGTTGAGACGCCGGATGCTGTGGTCGAAGTCAAGCCCGCGCTCGGCCGATACGACGACTTCTACGAGGTCGTGGGGGTGAAGAAGCCCGGCGGCGGCGGATGCTGGTGCATGAGTTACCGCGACTCCCGTGTGCCCAACGACCAGCGTGGTGCGTACATGGAGCGGGAATGCGCGACCTCTCCGGGACCGGGGGTGCTCGCCTACGTCGACGGCGAGGTGGCGGGTTGGTGCTCGGTCGCCCCGCGTTCCACCTACCGCCGACTGATGAACTCCCGCACCATCCCGTTTCTCGACGAGCGTGACGCCTGGTCGATCGTTTGCTTCGTGGTGCGGGCCGGCTACCGCAAACGTGGCCTCATGCACGTGCTGCTCGAAGGCGCGGTCGAACACGCGCGCGCGAACGGGGCCGAGATCGTCGAGGGTTACCCGATCGAGACCGGAGGAGACCGGGTGGATGTCATCTCGGGCTACGTAGGGACGACCGAGCTGTTCGAGGCCGCGGGCTTCACGCGCGCGGCGGAGACGACCGCGCACTCCGGCGGCAAGGAGCGCTGGATCATGCGCCGGGAGTTCTGAGTGGCCGACATCATCCCCCCGGATGCTGTGGTCGCCAAATTTTTGCGACGTTCCGACGGTCGGATTGACCGCTACCCACGACGACTGGTCGAGCGTGGCCTGCTGCTGCGGTGGATCGGCGAGCGTGCGTTCCACTCCGACGAGCGGTTGACCGAGGCCGAGGTTAACGACCGTCTGATGGTCTACGCCGACGACGTGGCAACCCTGCGCCGCTACCTCGTCGATCATGAGCTGCTCGACCGCGATGCCGATGGGAGTCGCTACCGACTCAGCGGTTGACCGGGGCTCAGTCGTAGCGGCCATGAGCCCACCACCCTCGGGTGTCGAGCACGAGCAACCACGCCTCACCCGAGGCGTCGACCATCTGGAACCGCTGTGCCGTGCGAGCGGTCGCCGGATCCCACCAGCGCTCCTCGAGCGGCCACGGTCCCGCCCACGCGGTGAGGTCGCGACGTGCCCCGGTCGGCGAGACGATGACGGCCGGTGAAGCGCTCAATCCTCCCCGTGCGTTGACCGCCACCGGACGTCCGCGCACATCTTCGACGGTGATCTGCCGGGGGATCTCGTACACCGTCGACGGATGCGGCGGGGGTACCGCTCCCGGCCACGGGCGCTTCGGGTCGCGCGCGACGACCGGGCGATCCCCCCAGGCGACCCTCTGCTGACGGTCGGCCGGCATCCGTCCGCCCGTCGAGATTGCGGTGCCGACACCCTCATGCCCGAGCATGCCTTGCACCCGAGAGAGCCCGGAGTGCACACCTTCGTCGGGTCCGGTGCCCCAGATGCCGCGCTCGTGTGCGCCGACCGGGTCAACCGTCTCGGGGGTGAGCCGCACCCGCGCAACGGGGGATCGCAGCTCGCCGGCCCTCGCGCCACCTGTGGCATCCAACTGCCAACGCACCCGGTCGACGACCTCACTCGCCGTAAACGACCTGGGGTGCAGCCAGACTCGGTCGCTCGTCTCACCGTCGGCACCCATCAGTTCGACGCGCAGCGCGGTGCACACCAGGCGCTGCTCGAGCAGGTCATCGAGAAAACGCTCCGACGACGTGCGAATGCCGAAGGCGATTTGGTCGACCCGGTCAAGCGGCGGTTCGAAATCGACGACGGCATCGACATCTCGAGGGGGGATGCGCGGGGTCGCCGGCCGCGGATCCTGCCCTCCGGCGAGGGCATGCAGTCGTGCGCCGAGCGGACCGAAGCGGGCCACGACATCCGCTTCCTCCAATGCGGCGAACTCGCCGAGCGTGCGGATGCCGAGCCGGGGGAGCAGCGACACCAACTCGGGATCTTCGAGCAGCTCGACAGGGAGGGGTGCGAGGAAGGCGGCGACCTCACCCGCCGGAACGATCGTCACGGGGTCAACACCCGAACCCACCCCCGACTGCACCCACCTCGCCGCACGTTCGGCCGCGAACAACCCGTCGGCGATACCGGCTCGCGGGTTCGGCACCCCGAGGTCGGCCAGAGTGCCGAGCAACGTGAGAGCGGCTGCGCGTTCGCCGCCGTAGTACCGCGCTGGTCCGCGGGCGCGGACGGCCAGCATCCCCGGCCGCAACGGATGCACCCCGGGCAGCGAACCCTCCAGCGCCGTGAGCACCGGCTCGAACGCGCGGGCATCGAGGGTCGGGTCGTAGCGAATCAGATGGATGCCGGGGCACCGTGCCTGCGCTTCGCGCTGCCGCATCCCGCGCTTCACGCCCTCGGCACGCGCCGAGCGGGAGCAGGCCAGCACGACGTTCTTGTCGATCAGGGCGATCGGCGCCTCGGCGGGCAACCGTTCGGCCTGTGCGTGCGCGTGCACGGGCCAGTCGGGACACCACAGCGCGAGAAGGCGGGGCTGCCGCAAAGTATCGAACATGTGTTCGATTGTGCCACGCGCCAATGACGCTGGGACATGCCGCCGGACCTCGACGACGTGTGACTGAAGTCGGTGGCGATCAGTTCCCGCCGCCGGTCGGTCCCTGGTAGCTGTCGAAGGTGTCCTGCAGCGACTCCAGATCGATCAAAGGAAAGCCGCAGGGTTCCTGATTCGCGTCGGGCGTCACGATCGGGGTAAGGGCGAGGTTCGCGGTGATGTCGTGACGCACCGTGCCGGTACTGGTCGCCTCGTCGGCCGCAAGGGTGAGCACGAGCGACCCCGGGTCGGTGCCGTTCGCCGCACCCTGACGCACCCAGGTGCCGTTGCCCGAGAAGGTGGCGACACTCATCGGATTACCGTTCGCGGCCGTCCAGCCGCCGGAGACGACGCCTCCCGAGATCGACGTGTCGTAGGCCTCGAACTGCAGGTATGCCTGCGGGTAGGGCTGGGCCGCCGTCTCGATCTGCCAGTTCGGCATGAGGTTGATCGCGCAGATCAGCGTCGACCACTCGAGGCCGTCGATCGTGCCCGATACCTGGTAGGTGTCGAGGTCGAGATTGTCGGTCAACCACTCCTGATCCAGAGCCTGGGACGACTCGGCCGGGGAGGCCGGCGACTGGCACCCCGCCAGCGCGAGAACGACGACGGCGAGTGCGAGGGGACCAGCTAGGCGAGAGGGCACCCGCCCATGATTGAGGAAGTCTCGACGCAGCGTCAAGTCGGCATCTCTGCCGACGATCCCGTTGTCCCTTGCGCCGCGGGGGAGGATGCTGGTCGCGTGCTGGAATCCTCACCCGAGTTCGACGCCGTCGTGAGCGCACTCGGCAAGGACGTGCGGCGGTCGCAGATGATGGGCTACCCGTCGATCACGCGGGACGGCAAGATGATCGGCTGCTTCGACACGCACGGTCTGGGCGTCAAACTCGGCCGCTCGACGCCCGAACACGCGGCGGCTCTGGCTGTGCCCGGTGCGACGATCTTCACTCCCGGCAACAGCGGCCGGCTGTTCTACGACTGGGTAACGCTGCCGCCCTCGGCGAGCGACACCTGGACCGACTGGATGCGTGCCGCCATCGACGCGGCCGACGCCTCCGCCCACGAACCCCGCTAGGTGTTGTGGCGTACCTAACTCTCGGTGAGACGACCCTTCGTGCATCCAGTGGGGACATGTGGTGCTCTGTCCGAGAGTTAGGTATCCATCAGTCGAGAATCTCGAGCATCACGTGCACCGGATCGCCGATGTCGAGCGACTCGGCCTTTCGCACCGCCTTCTTGAGCGGCAGCGAGTACGGCGCGCCGGAGTGCCCCGGAAAGATCGAGGTGCGCCAGGTCGTCTCCCCGATCATCACCTCGACCCGTACTGCGCCAAACCCGCGCCGGCCGAGTTCCTGAGCACCGGCGCCGATGTACTCGCGGGTCTCATCCGAGGCATCCTGCGGCACACTCAGGAACGCCCACGAATCGACCCGCGCCTCCCAGCGCCACACCTCAGCGTCGAATTCGAATCTCATAGCGGCGCAGTTCTCACCCCGCCACGCTATGCAACCGAACGACCTCGCGCATCCGGGTCTCAACCGCACGCGGTTCCACCATCGCCACCTGCTGATCCACCCCCGGCATCCACAGGCGCCGCGACTTCACCCGTCCCTGCCATGACGCTGACGCGGAACTCACCGTGACTTGCCGCGCGGTGAGGTGCCCGAAGCCTGACCCCAGACCCGACCAGGCGCTCTCGGAGACGGTGAGGGCGGCATCCGCTCGGGGCCAGTCGCCGATCGAGACCAGCACGGCCTCCCGCTGCCGGAGCCGGGAGGCGAGTCGACCTGCCGCAGCCTCGGGCACGCGGCTCCGACCGTCGCGCACGGGAGGTCGCACCAGCACGACCGAGACGACGTCGACGAGGGCGGAGACGACCGACATCCACTGCTCTCCCGGATGCGGCACGAGCACGAGCCGCTCGAGGTCGATGCCGAGGCCGGCCGCCGCTTCGACGCCGAGGTCGGGAACTCCGACGATCGCGCACCATGCTCCCGCCGACGACGGCCCCTGCAGCAGCGCGAGGGCGAGGGTCGTCGAGCCGACCACCTGGTACTGGCTGCCGGCTGCGAGGGCTCCACCGGGGAGCAGGTCGCCGAGCGCGGGGTGGGTCGGGATGGCGCGGGTGTCGAGACGGTTGCGCTGCATGCTGCGGATGCGGGCCTGCAGGTCGCGCACCACATCAGCGTGCTCAACAGCGGAGTCGGGCGCGTCGAGCACCACGGCAGCGGCACCACCCGGCTCGAACATGTGTTCGATTCTGCCACGACCGTCCGACAGGCGTAAGGTCAGAAATCGTGCGCTTCGGACTTCACTTCATGGACTTCAATCTGCCCGGCGAGCCTGCGAGCATCGCCCCGACCATCGCAAAGACGGCGAAGGCCACCGAGGAGGCCGGGGGAGCCTGGTTCACCGCGATGGACCACTTCTTCCAGATGGAGCAGTACCGCACTGCTCACGACCCGATGCTCGAGGGCTACTCGGTGCTCGCGTTCACCGCTGCGCACACGAGCACGATCAAGCTCGGCACCCTCGTCACCGGCGTGACCTACCGGCATCCCGGCATCCTGGCGAAGACGGTCACGAGCCTCGACATCCTGTCGGAAGGTCGCGCCTTCCTCGGCATCGGGGCCGCCTGGTACGAGCGCGAGCACCTCGCCCTCGGAGTTCCGTACCCGCCGCTCAAGCAGCGCTTCGAGATGCTCGAAGAGGCTCTACAGATCGCGCTACAGATGTGGACGCCCGAAGACGAGGGTGCGTTCAACGGCCAGCACTACCAACTCGCCGAGACGATCAACTACCCGCTCGCGATGCAGAAGCCGCACCCGCCCATCCTGATCGGTGGCAACGGCGAGCAGAAGACGATGCGCCTGGTCGCGCGGTACGGCGACATCGCGAACCTGACCGTGCAAGATCCCGATGCGATTGCGACCAAGCTCGACGCGCTACGCCGGCACTGCGACACCCTCGGCCGCGACTACGACACGATCGAGAAGACCGCCCTGGTCTCGGTCGTGTCGTACCGCGATGCCGACGCCTTCCTCGCCCACGCCGAGAAACTCGCGGCTCTGGGCATCGAGCACGTGCAATTTCGGGATGACGTGGCCGACCCGGTCGGTGCGATCACCGCGTTCGGTGAGAAGGTCGCGCCACGCCTCGCGGAGATCCAGCCCGCCGGTCGGTAGGAGGTCACATGCAGGGATGGCCGCTTCTCATCGAGATCGGCATCATCGCAGTCGCCATCATCGCCCTCGGAATCCTGCTGTGGCGGCTGTCGCACGCATCCCGTCGCGGTGTCTCGGGACCGGTGCGCTTCACGCCCCACGCATCCGAACGTATGACGCTTCGCGGCGTCACCGAGGATGACGTGCTGACCCTGCTCGCGCGTCCGGATCGAGTAGTCCCAACGACCTACGCCGACCGCAGCGGCGAGCAGGAGCGGGATAGCGTGCGACTCGAAAAGGACTTCCGTGCGCGTGGCCGCATGCTCAAGGTCTGGGTGCCGCCTGACTGGCGATCCGAAAACCCGGTGGTCGTCAAGTCCGTCGCTTGGCGCTACGTCGAGACCTTCAAGATTCCCCGCGCCAGAGCTGGGTCGATCATTGGTCGCAGGGGGCAGACCGTGCAGAACCTCGAGCGGAGTTTCGACGTGCGCATCAAAGTTGAGAGGCGCAGCGGTACGGTGCACATCCTCGGTGATGACCTCGAATCCGTTGCCGCGGCTCGGCTTCAGATCCGCCACCTCGCCGGATAGACGAAAGCCCCGGACCACAAGGATCCGGGGCCTTCAACTCGCGTGCGCGAGGGGGGACTTGAACCCCCACGCCCTTTCGGGCACTAGCACCTCAAGCTAGCGCGTCTGCCATTCCGCCACCCGCGCGAGTCGGTCATCTCGATGTCAGAAACACCGTGGACGACCGAGGATAGACATTAGCACGGCGCCCCAGCTTGGGGTCGCGGTTCCTGCCTCCGTTACCCTCGAACGATGGGAGCTGATGACGAGCTGGAGACCACCGCCGCGATCGCGCGGGATCTCATCCGCTTCGAGACCGTCAACTTCGGCAACGGCCGCAGTAAGGGCGAGACGGAAGCCGCCGAGTATGTCGCCGCAAAGCTCGAAGCGATGGGGCTGAAGCCGCAGCTGTTCGATGCCGCTCCCGGACGCACGAGTGTTGTCGCCCGAGTTCCTGGAGCAGACCCAACCAGACCGGCAATGGTGCTGCACGGCCACCTCGACGTCGTGCCGGCCGATCCCGCGAACTGGACCGTCGACCCCTTCGAGGGCGTCATCAAAGACGGCATGCTGTGGGGTCGTGGGGCCGTCGACATGAAGGACATGGATGCCATGATCCTGACCTCGCTCGGCGACATCCTGGCGGCCGGCGAACTCCCGGCTCGCGAACTCGTGGTCACGTTCTTCGCTGACGAAGAGAACGGCGGCGTCTTCGGCTCGCACTACATGGTCGACGAGCATCCCGAACTATTCGCCGGGGCCACCGAAGCGGTGAGCGAGGTCGGCGGCTACTCGATCGACCTCGGCGGCAAGCGCGCCTACCTGTTGCAGACCGGAGAGAAAGCCCTGGTCTGGATCAAGTTGATCGCCCGCGGGGGAGCGGCGCACGGCTCCCGGGTATTCCGCGACAACGCGATCACGAAGCTCGCCGAAGCGGTCGCGAAGATCGGCCGCGAGGAGTGGCCGGTGCACCTCACCCCGACCACCCGCGACCAGCTCGCGCGCCTCGCCGACATTCTGGGCGGCAGCGCCGACGACCCGGATGCGCTCATCCTCTCGGCCGGAACGGCGGCGGGTTTCCTGCAGGCCGGCATCCACGTGACGACCAACCCGACGATGCTCGAGGCCGGGTACAAGCACAACGTCATCCCGGATCGCGCGGAGGCGTTGATCGACACCCGCCCGTTCCCCGGTGGTGAAGACGAGGTGGCCGCTCGCATCCGCGAGATCGTCGGACCCGACATTGAGGTCGAGACCATCCACCACGACATCGGCCTCGAGAACCCCTTCGAAGGGCCGCTCGTGGATGCCATGGTCGCCGCCCTGGATCGCGCAGACCCCGGCGCGCCCGTCATCCCGTACCTGATGAGCGGCGGCACCGACAACAAGGCTCTCGCGAAGCTCGGGATCACCGGCTATGGGTTCGCGCCCCTCAAACTCAGCGCCGACCTGAACTTCCCGGCGATGTTCCACGGGGTCGACGAACGGGTTCCGCTCGACGCGCTGGCGTTCGGTCGGCAAGTTCTCGGGGACTTTTTGCGAAACTGTTGAGGTGACTCTCACCGGGCTGGCCAGTCCGGGAGCAACAGCGCGATCCGTGCGCAGCCGATCCTTGGTCGGCGGCTCGATTTTGGTTCTGGCACTCGTCGGAATCAGGGTCTTTGCGCCGCCAACGGGAGCTGTCGATCTGGGCCGCGCGGTCCAAGACTTCGTGACCCTGTCGCTCGCCGTCGTCGTCGAGTCGTTGCCGTTCGTCTTCCTCGGAATCGTGCTCTCGATCTTCGTGCAGCTCTGGCTACCGCAGTCAGTACTGTTTCGGATCCTGCCGCGCACTCCCGTGCTGCGACGTGCGGTGTTGTCGCTGCTCGGCATCCTGTTGCCGGTGTGCGAGTGCGGCAACGTGCCACTCTCGCGTGGACTCATGATGCGTGGGCTCACCATCCCCGAAGCGATGACCTTCCTGGTCGCGGCGCCCATCGTTAACCCGATCACGATCCTGACGACCTTTCAAGCCTTCGGATTTGACAACGGAATCTTGATTGCTCGGATCGTGGGCGGTTTCGCGATGGCGAACCTGATCGGCTGGCTGTTCTCCCGCTCACCCAACCCCGACGCGCTGCTGACCCGAAAGTTTTCGGCAGCCTGCACGCGCGCTCATCACGACGACGACGATCAGCATTCGCACCGTTGGCGCCGCTCGATCACCTCGTTCGGTGAAGAGACCACGGCGATGCTTCCCGCCTTGTTCATCGGTTCTGCGGTCGCCGGGCTGATTCAGGTTGCGGCTTCCCGCCAACTGTTGGTCACCCTGGGATCGAACCCCGTCTGGTCAGTGTTCGTGCTGATGCTGCTCGCCTTCGTGGTTGCGGTCTGCTCGAACGTCGACGCCTTCTTCGTCTTGGCGCTCGGCTCGACGTTCATGCCGGGCGCAATCGTCGCCTTCCTGCTGTTCGGGCCGGTGATCGACGTGAAAATGATCGCGCTTCTTCGTACGACCTTCACGGCTCGAACACTCGTGCTGCTGACGGTGATAGTTGGGCTCGCCTCGGCGACGATTGGATTGGCGATGAACCTTGTCTGAGCGATTCACGAAACGCTGGCTGGGGGTCACGCTCAGCCTGATCGGAGTCGTCGCGATCCTCTGGCTCGGGGCGACCGGCAGGCTCGAGCTGTACATCCATCCGCGCTATGTCGTCTTCACGGCGATCATGGCGGTCATTGGGGGAGCGGCATCCATCGCGGCTTTCCTAGTAGTTCCTCTCGCTGGCCACGATCACGATGACGATGACGACGGCGACCCGCGACCGGTCAGGCGGGGTGGGGTGTTGCTTCGCGTCTCCGGCAGCGCCGTACTCGTCATCGCGGCGGTGGTGGCGCTCCTCGTGCTTCCGCCCGCGACCCTCAGTTCGGCAACCGCCGCGAACCGCGACATTTCGAGCTCGTCGTCCCTCGATTCCGCCGACTCGACGCACCTCGTCGGCGGCGACTCGACATCTTTCACCGTGAAGGATTGGGCAACGCTGCTGCACCAGGGCCTGGGAGACGACTTCTTCGCAGGGAAGCCCGCCCACATCTCCGGATTCCTGGTCGCGACCGATGACCCGGATGTCGTCTACGTCGCCCGCTTCCTGGTCACCTGTTGTGCGGTCGACGCCCAACCGCTGGGTGTGCCCGTCTACCTCCCGGACTGGCAGCAGAATTTCGCCGCCGATGACTGGGTCGACGTGACGGGCACCTTCGGAGTGAATCCGGATGCCGGGGCCGCTCTCACCGTCGTGCTGACCGCCGCGAAGACCGACAAGATTCCCGTTCCCGCGCAGCCGTATGTCTACTGAGTCGCGCCGATATCGTCGTCGTTCCCAGAGCTTTCGACGCACGCTCGCGGTGGTGATCGGCACGCTCGTGGTCGCAACTTCTGGGCTTGCCGTCGCTGGTTCCTTCCAAGGACCACGCCTGTCGAGTGTCACGGTGGCGGCCGCTTCGGCGATCCAACTGCCGGGCCAACGACTCGTTCTGCAAGCGAACCAGGCCATCGAGTCAGTGAAGCCGGCTGACGTTCGCGTCAATCCGGAAGTTGCCGTTACGGTGCAGTCCACCGGAGCCACCATCACCGTGAAGTTCGACACCACGCTTCGTGGCGCCACTGACTACCGGGTCGACGTCGCGGTGACGGGGGCATCCACGGGTATCCGCAGTGCACTCGTCTACCAATTCACGACGCCAGATCTCAGCGTCAGCGTGCTTCTGCGCGACGCCCAACGGGGCGACCGAGTGCTGCAACGAGCGGTGACGTCAACAGACTCGGTGACGCTAATCGGCTCCCCGCGTATCCAAGAGTTCGCACTCACTCAGGACGGCGTTGCGGCCGTCGTCCTCAACGATGCCGACGATGGACGTGTCGTCCTGGCGCACACCGGTCAGGATCTACAACAAGATGTACCCACCCCGGGCAACGGCCAGATCCGTGATCTGCGTGCCTCGCCGACGACCGGTCTGCTCGGTTTCGTGTTCTCGTCGGATGACCTCACCGACCCCGCCGCGATCGAGTCGCAACTTTACCTGTATGACCCTTCCGACCCGAACGGATTGCTGCGACCGGTGACCGGGCTCGACGGCAAGCCGGTCTCAGTGATCGACTGGCGGTTCGTACCGAACACCGGCTACCTCGTCGCCCAGGCTTACGACGAGTCACTCCTTCTGGTCGATGCAGCAGGCAGCGCGGCGCCGACCGCCCTCGGGCAGCACGCCGAATTGCGGGGCTTCGTTCCCGGCACAACCGATCTGGTCGTCGCGGATCCCACAGCTGCGAGTCTCATCGACCTGACCTCCGGCACGACATCCACCCTCAGCCTGCCTCCCGACAGACTCGGCCCGACGTCGTACCCGGGGAAGCTGGTGGCGATGTCGCCCGACAGCTATCTCGAGGTGGTCTCGAATCCCACCGGCGTCGGCGATCAGCAAGAGTATTCGGTGCTTCGCGTCGATGGCTCGGGCGCGACCGAGCTGTACCGCTCTCCAACCGACGGCGCGGTCATCCGTGACATCTGTCTATCGCCGAACGGACAGTACGTTTCGGTTGAGCTACAGGATCCCGGTGGCACCTTTGACGGCTATCCGAACGTGCCATCGTTCACCAGCATCACGACCTACTTCGTCGATGTCGTGAGTGGTGATGTGAGTGGTGGGATCGCCGGTTTCGCGACCTCCTGGTGCAACTGATACCCCGAACGCTCTGACACAATCGCTGACGTGGATTACCTCCAAGCGATCATCCTCGGCCTCGTTCAAGGCCTGACGGAGTTCCTCCCGATTTCGTCCAGCGCACATATCAAGATCGTCAGCGAGCTCGCTGGCTGGGGTGAGCCCGGGGCCACCTTCACTGCCATCACGCAGCTCGGCACCGAGCTCGCGGTGCTGATCTTCTTCCGCAAAGACATCGGTCGCATCATCGGCAAGTGGTTCCGCTCGTTTGGGTCGAAGGGTGGGTCGCATTCGGCCGGCATCCAGAAGGGCGATCCGGATGTGCGGCTGGGCTGGATCATCATCATCGGCACGATCCCGATCGTGATCGCCGGCTTCCTCTTGCAGCACTACATCCGTGATCAGCTGCGGTCGATGTGGATCATCGCGATCGTGCTGATCGTGTTCGGCATCCTGCTCGGTCTTGCCGACCGCCTGGGCCGTCGCACGAAGACGGTCGCCGACGTCACCTACCGGGACGGCCTGCTGATCGGCCTGGCGCAGATGCTGGCGCTCGTACCCGGCGTCTCCCGCTCAGGCGCCTCGACGAGCATGGGGCTGGTGCTCGGCTACGACCGGCCTTCGGCTGCACGGTTCTCGTTCCTGCTCGCGGTGCCCGCCGTTTTCGGTTCGGGCCTCTACGAGACCTACACGGCGCTGACCTGCAAGGTCGCCGAGGATGCCACCTGCGGCCAGGGTTACGGCCTTGGCCCGACCGTGGCCGCGACAGTCATTGCATTCGTGGTCGGACTTGCGGTCATCGCGTTGCTGATGCGGTACATCTCGACCCGGTCGTTCCTACCGTTCGTGATCTACCGCATCCTGCTGGGCGGAGTGCTGATCGCCCTGCTGTCGGTCGGCATCCTGCAGTCGTAACGGAGACCCCGACTTAGCCGCGCGCGGAGCCTGGTTCGTCGCGACCGTTGCGGCGGCGCAGGTACTTCTCGAACTCCTCGGCGATCGCGTCACCCGATGCTTCGGGGGAGTCGACGGTGTCGCGAGCGGTCTCGAGCTGCTTGATGTAGGCGGCCATGTCGTCGTCGTCTTCGGCGAGGGCATTGATGCCGGTCTCCCACTCGGTCGCGTCGTCGACGAGCGAGCCGCGGTCGACCTCGAGGTCGATGAACTCCTCGAGCTTGTCGACGAGAGCGAGGGTGGCCTTCGGGGATGGCGAGTTGTGCACGTAGTGCGGAACCGACGCCCAGATCGACAGCGTCGGGATGCCAGCTTTCTCGGCCGCGATTCCCAGTACCGAGAGGATGCCGACCGGACCCTCGTAGGTCGACGACTCGAGTTCCCAGAACTCCTGCACCGCCTCGTGGTCACTGCCGACGAAGACCGAGATCGGACGGGTGTGCGGAACGTCGGCGAGCATCGCGCCGAGGAAGACGATCCCGGTGACCCCTGCAGCCTCGATCGCGTCGATGATCTCGCCGCTGAAGGTCTTCCAGCCGCGCGACGGTTCGGTACCGAGCAGCGTGTGGATGCCGATCCCGTCGACCGGAGCGCTCAGGGTCACGCTCGGCCACTCCAACACGCGTTTGCCGTCCTCATCGGTGGAGACCGTCGGACGGTTGAACTGGTAGTCGAAGTAGTCTTCGGGCTCAATGTCAAGGCGGGTAACGAGGCCCAACTGATCGCGTACCGCCCGGACCGCGCCGCTGGCCGCCTCGCCGGCGTCATTCCAGCCCTCGAACGCGACGAGCAGAATCGAACCCCCGCGAAACGGGTTGACGTCTCCCGTGTCGGCCATCACACCAGGATAGGCCGCGCCAGCCCGCCTAAGCTGGTGCGTCGTGACGCCTGAACCTTCGCCCCGCACCGTTCCGGCGCCGACCACCGAGGCTCTCCGGCATCCCGCCGCCGTGCTGTGGGACATGGACGGAACGCTGGTCGACACCGAGCCGTACTGGCTTCAGGCCGAAATGGATATGGTGCACGGCGCCGGTGGCGTCTGGACGGCGGAGGACGGGCTGCAGCTTGTCGGGTCGGGGCTTGAGCGCTCGGCGCTCATCATCCAATCGCGCGGAGTGCAGCTGAGCGTCAGCGAGATCGTCGAAACTCTCACGAATCGGGTGCGCGAGCAGATCGCGGAGCACCTTCCGTGGCGAGCCGGGGCGCGGGAACTGTTGCTCGAACTGCGGGAGGCCGGCATCCCGACCGCCTTGGTCACGATGTCGATCCGCACGATGGCGCTCGATGTCGCCGCACGGCTCGGCTTCGCCGGGTTCGACGTCGTGGTCGCCGGGGATGACGTCGAGAACGCCAAGCCGCATCCCGAGCCGTACCTGCGGGCCGCCGAACTGCTCGGCGTCGACATCACCGAGTGCGTCGCGCTCGAAGATTCTGAACCCGGCACAGCGTCGGCCGTCGCCTCGGGCGCGACCGTCTTCGCGCTGCCGCTGCACATCGCGCTGCCGCCCAGCTCGGCATACATCCGGCGCGAGACCATGGTCGGCCTCAACCTCGCCGAGCTGTCCCGGGCGGCCGGCCTTTCGAAGAACCTCTCGTGAACGCGCCGTTCCGGGCGGGGGAGCGCGTGCAGCTCACGGGGCCACGCGGTCGCCTGAACACCATCACCCTCGAGGTGGGTAAGTCCTTTCAGACGCATCGGGGCTCGATCGATCACGACACCCTGATCGGCCAGCCCGACGGGTCCGTCGTCGCCGCGACGAACGGTGACATCTACCTCGCGCTGCGTCCGCTGTTGTCGGATTTCGTGATGTCGATGCCTCGCGGTGCCGCGATCATCTACCCGAAGGATGCGGCGCAGATTCTCGGCCAGGCCGATATCTTCCCGGGCGCGACCGTCGTCGAGGCGGGGGTCGGATCGGGCGCGCTGTCGCTCTGGCTGCTCCGCGCCATCGGCCCACAGGGTCGCCTCATCTCGTTTGAGCGTCGGGCGGAATTCGCCGACATCGCCCGCGCGAATGTCGGCACCTTTCTCGGCGAGGTTCCGCAGAACTGGGAGGTCGCTCTCGGCGATCTTTCCGTCGCACTGCCCGCCCACGGCATCCGGGCGGATCGCGTTGTGCTCGACATGCTCGCGCCGTGGGAGTGCCTGCCCGCCGTGAGCGACGCGCTCGTTCCCGGCGGAGTGTTGCTCTGCTACGTCGCAACCGCCACCCAACTGTCTCGGGTCGCCGAGGCCATCCGGGGCACCGGCCTGTACACCCAGCCGGATTCCAGCGAGACGATGGTGCGCGGCTGGCACGTCGAAGGCCTCGCCGTACGTCCCGATCACCGCATGGTCGGCCACACCGGCTTCCTGTTGACAGCCCGCCGACTCGCCCCCGGGGCCGTGCTTCCAGCGCCGGTGCGACGGGCGTCAAAAGCCGAATACGACGATGAGGATGTCGAGGCCTGGACTCCCGGAGCGCTCGGCGAACACGTTAAAAGTGACAAGCGCATGCGGCGGGTGGCGCGTGACTCGCGGGCCCAGGCTGACCAGGCCGGAGCGGGCCTCGACGACAAGTAGAGTGGAGCCCGTGCGTCGTTCCTCGCTTGCCCGGCCGCTTACCGCCGCCGTTGCCGCCGTGCTCATTTCGGGTGCTCTTGTCGGGTGCACGGGCTTCTCGATCGATGGATCCTGCACACCGACGATCTCGTCGGGTGACGGGTCGAGCACCGTCACCGCGACCGGAAAAGTGAGTACCGATCCGAACGTCGACTTCCCGACGCCGCTCATCGTTCACGCGCCGCAGCGCTCGGTGGTGATTGCTGGCGACGGCAACCGGGTCGAAGCGGGCGACGCAGTCAGCGTCGACTATTCGATTTGGCTGGGATCGGACGGCACCAAACTCGGGTCCTCCTATTCGGCCGACCCCTCCTACCTCATTGCCGACGAGTCGGTATTGGCCCTGGGTGATTCCTTGACCTGCGCAACCGTCGGTTCGCGTGTCGCCCTCGCGACGACGGCTGCCGCCGTTTACGGGGTTGGCGGTCTCTCTGCGCAGGGAATCGCCGACGATGAAACTCTCATCTACGTCATTGATATCGAGAGTTCCTATCTCGGTAAGGCCAACGGGTTCAACCAGATTCCTCAGGACGGAATGCCAACGGTCGTGACTGCTGTCGACGGCACCCCGGGCATTTCGGTACTCGCGAAATCCCTTCCGAGTGAGACACGAGTCGAGACCGTGAAGGCTGGCGGCGGTGCCGTCGTCGCTGACGGCGACACCGCTCTGCTTCACGTTCGCAACTGGGCGTGGGCAGCAGACGACTCGGTCACCCTGGGCGGGACTGACTCCTGGAGCAAACACATCCCGGGCACCCAGGTCATCACCAAAGATGCCGCTGAACCGCTGTCGTCCGTGGTTGGCGCGACTGTTGGGTCGCAGTTGCTCGTCGTTGTCCCGGCCGCCGACGGCTCGGGGACGGCAACGATCTGGGTCGTCGACGTCCTGGGCATCACTGCTCACGCGGGCTGAGATTCTGGCGGTGACGGCGTGACGCAGACCGCCGTACCGGTCGAGGAGAGGCTGTTCAGCCTCGTTCTTGCGCTACTCGCGACGGAAACCGGGCTGACCAAGAACGAGATCCTGTCGACGGTGCAGGGCTATCGCCAGCGATTCAAGTCAGGTGGCGACAACGCCAACCTCGAGCGACAGTTCGAGCGCGATAAAGACGACATTCGCGACCTCGGGGTACCGCTCGAGACTCTCGATTCTCCCGGCGAGGTTGGCAACAACCAGACACTGCGCTACCGCATCCCGAAAGGTGCCTACGAGCTGCCCGCGGACGTGACGTTTACGCCCGACGAGACCGCGCTGCTCAACCTCGCCGCAATGGTGTGGCGGGAAGGCTCGCTCTCGGGGGAGTCGCGTCGTGCCCTGCTCAAACTGCGATCGATGGGGGTTGAGGCCGAAGAGCCGCTGCTCGGCTATGCCCCGCGGCTGCGGCTGCGCGACCCGGCCTTCGAACCCCTCAACTCGGCGATCGAAAAGCGACTCACCGTGCGGTTCGGATACCTCAAGCCGGGGGAGGAGCGGGCCTCGGACCGCGAAGTCATTCCGCTCGCGCTCGTTCAATACCAGGGTCGTTGGCACCTGTCGGGGGAGGAAATAGGCGGGGACCGCAAGACGTTCCTGCTGCGCCGGATCGTCGGCGCAGTGACGACGGGCAAGGCAGCGACCGTGCGGGATGGCGATCACGCCGCCGAGGCTCTGGCCGGGCTCGAAGCAGTCTGGGAGGCCAACGTCGCCGAGCTCGAGATCGTGGGCGGTACCGACGCCGCCACTCGACTCGCCCATCGGCGTCGCGCCGAGATCACCGGCGATCGGGCCATTGTGCACTTCGTCGACGTGAACATCCTCGCCGACGAGTTGGCCGGGTTCGGCCCCGAAGTGTTGGTCCTGTCGCCCCCCACATTGCGTGACGCGGTGCGGGATCGCCTGGCGCGGGTCGCAGCCGACCATGAGGCGAGCAGCCATGGATAGGCCGAAGCCGCAGCCGATTCAGGCTCGCGACAAACTCGTGTTTCTGCTCTCACTCGTGCCCTACCTCGTCGACCACGACCGCGTCACCGTCGCCGAAGCAGCCGAGCATTTCAAGGTTCCCGCCGAGCAGATTCGGGATGCCGTGAATCTCATCGCGGTCAGTGGCCTGCCCGGCGACACCTCGGCCTACCAGCATGACGACCTGTTCGACATCGACTGGGACGCGTTTGAAGAGGATGACGAGATCGTTCTCACCAACCGGGTCGCGATCGATGACTCTCCACGATTCTCGGCGCGCGAGGCCTCAGCGCTGATCGCCGGTCTGCAATACCTCTCGGCGATTCCCGAGAACGCCGACCGCGCCTCAATCGCCAGCCTGACCGGCAAGCTCTCGCGGGGCACGTCGGGCGAACCCGCCCAAGTGGGCGTCGAAGAGCATGAGTCGCAAGAGAGCCTCGCCCCGACGCTTGCCCTCATCCGCACCTCCGTCGAGAAGGGCGTTCAGCTCGAACTCGACTATCTCAATTCGCGCGGCGAGCACGAACGCCGTCGTGTCGATGCGCTGCGGATCGAGTCGATCGACGCCGACTGGTATTTGCGTGGCTGGTGCCACCTGCGCGAAGCGGTGCGCACCTTCCGCCTCGACCGAATCTCGAATGCCGAGATCACCGACACCCCAATCGAGTACCACGCGAGCGATGTGCGTCTGCCCGAGACCCTCTTCGAGGGTTCGCCCGACGATCTCGAAGTGGTCATCGACATCGCGCCGCCCGCGATGCCCTTGCTCGCCGACTACATCCCGGATGGCGCCCGTACCGAACTGCATGGCGATCGCGTTCGAACGACGATGCGCGTTTCGCATTACAACGGACTGAAGCGGCTGATCTCAAGCATGCCCGGGATCGTGACGGTCGTCGCTCCCGACGCCGCGCGAGCTGAGGTCGCCGCCTGGGCGAACGCTGCAGCCGACCGGTACCGCTAAGGGCAGCCCGCTAGACTTCTCGTGACCGTGTTGAAGGAGTGCAGACGATGTTCGGATTGACTGGCTGGCATCTGCTGATCGTGGTCGTCATCGTGCTGTTGTTGTTCGGGGCCACGCGACTCCCGACGCTCGCTCGCAGCATGGGGCAGTCGATGAAGATCTTCCGCCAAGAGCTGAAGTCCGACGACGACAAGACCGGCGACGACGCCGCCGCACCCGACGACAAGAAGTAGTCGCATGGCCGCCTCTCGCCGGCGGAACCCCGAGGGCCGGATGTCGCTCGGCGAGCACCTCGTCGAACTCCGTAAACGTCTGACCTGGGCGGGGCTCGCCATCCTGGTCGGCACGATTGGCGGGTTCTTCGTCGCCGAATACGTGTGGGATGCCCTCCGCGAGCCGATCACGAAGATCGCCGCCGATCACGATGCAATCATCAACTACGACTCGATTACCGGCGCCTTCGACGTCCGAATCCAGATCGCCATCGTCCTGGGCATTCTCGCCTCGAGCCCGGTCTGGCTCTATCAGATCTTCGCCTTCCTGGTACCGGGCCTCAGTCGTAAGGAAAAGGGCTACACCTTCGGGTTCTTCTTCACGGCAGTGCCGCTGTTCTTCGCGGGGTGCTTCGCGGGGTGGTGGGTGTTTCCGCACATCATCGAGGTTCTGGCGACTTTTGTGCCTCCCGAAGATGCCAGCTACTACAACGCGAAGTATTACCTCGACTTCATCATCAAGCTTGTGCTGGCGACTGGGATCGCGTTCGTGCTGCCGGTCTTCCTGGTGTTGCTGAACTTCGTCGGAGTCCTGAGCGGCGTGACGATTCTGAAGGGATGGCGCTGGGCGATTCTCGCGATCACGCTGTTCACTGCCATCGCGACTCCCGCCGCCGACGTGTTGTCGATGTTCCTGCTCGCGATCCCGATGGTGGTGCTCTATTTCACTGCGGTCGGCATCACCGTCTCGCGCGACCGGATCATCGCCCGCCGGGCGACCGCGAGCGTCGAAGCGTGAGCCCCGCCGCCGAAGCGCCCTCCTCGGAACCTTCGCCTGCCGAACGCTACGCAGCGGCACGTACGCAACGCGGAACCCCCAAGCTGCAGAGCTTTCGCGACAAGCTTCCATTCGATCTCGACGCGTATCAGCTCGAGGCCTGCCGGTCACTCGAATCGGGCAAGAGCGTTCTGGTTGCCGCACCCACCGGGGCGGGCAAGACGATCGTCGCCGAGTTCGCGGTGTTCCTCGCCCTCGCCGAGCCGCGCGCCAAGGTGTTCTACACGACGCCGATCAAGGCCCTCAGCAACCAGAAGTTTTCTGAGCTCGCCGCCGAGCACGGTGCCTCCTCGGTCGGCCTGCTGACCGGCGATAGCAACATCAACAGCTCCGCGCGCGTGGTCGTGATGACGACCGAAGTGCTGCGCAACATGCTCTACGCCGACAGCCCGCTGCTGAAAGATCTCGCCTACGTCGTCATGGACGAGGTGCACTACCTCGCCGACAGGTTCCGCGGGGCGGTGTGGGAGGAGGTGATCATCCATCTCCCTCAAGAGGTGCGGATGGTGTCGCTCAGCGCGACGGTGTCGAACGCCGAGGAGTTTGGCGACTGGCTCCAGGCTGTCCGCGGAGACACCGATGTGGTCGTCTCGGAAGACCGCCCGGTGCCGCTCGAACAGCACGTGCTGGTGCGCTCGAAGCTGCTCGATCTGTTCGAGACCTCGTCGCAAGTGCGGGGTGACGGCACCGATTTCGCGCGCGTCAACCCCGAGGTGACCCGGCTCACCAATGGTGCTGACCGCGGAGGTGGCAGCTACCGGCATCCCAACATCGGCCGCCCGCAACACAAGGGCGGCAAGCGTGATGCCGCCCGCACCCAGTCGCGTGGCAGCGTTGTCGGCGACTCGCACTTTGGCGACAAGATGTCGCGCGCCGAACTGGTGCGCCTGCTGCGGTCGCGCAATCTGTTGCCCGCGATCTTCTTCGTGTTCAGCCGGGTGGGCTGCGACGCTGCTGTTGAACAGATCGCCCGCAGCGATGTGCGGCTCACCGAAGCGTGGGAGCGGGATGAGATCCGCGCGTTCGTCGAGGAACGGTGCCGCTCAATCCCGGACACCGATCTGGGAGTACTCGGCTACTTCGGCTGGCTCGACGGCCTCGAGCGGGGAATCGCGGCCCATCACGCCGGGATGCTGCCGATTTTCAAGGAGGTCGTCGAGGAGCTGTTCCAGCGCAAGTTGCTCAAGGTCGTGTTCGCGACGGAGACCCTCGCGCTCGGCGTCAACATGCCCGCACGCACCGTCGTGATCGAAAAGTTGGAGAAGTTCAACGGCGAAGCGCGCGTGCCGATCACGCCGGGGGAGTACACCCAACTCACCGGTCGCGCCGGTCGCCGCGGGATCGATGTCGAAGGGCACGCCGTCATCCAGTGGACCGGTGGTGTCGACCCTCGGGCCGTCGCGTCGCTCGCATCCCGACGCTCCTACCCGCTCGTGTCGAGTTTTCGTCCGACCTACAACATGGCCGTCAACCTCGTTCATCAGTTCGGCCGATCCCGCACCCGCGAGATTCTCGAGTCGTCGTTTGCCCAATTTCAGGCCGACCGCGCCGTCGTCGACCTCGCCCGCCGCGTTCGCAAACAAGACGAGTCGCTGGTCGGCTACGCCGAGGCAATGACCTGCCACCTCGGCGACTTTCAGGCGTACTCATCCCTTCGTCGCGAACTGAGCGACCTCGAACGCAAGAACGCGCGAGCCGAAGGCCGAGGCCCCGGACAACTCGAAAGTCGCTCCGATCGGGAGAAGCGTCAGCGCCAGATTGCCGACCTCCGCAAACGGATGAAGCAGCATCCCTGTCACGCCTGTGCCGAGCGGGAGGCGCATGCTCGGTGGGCGGAGCGCTGGTGGCGTTTGAAACGCGAGACGGATGCCATGCGCAGCCAGATCTCGGGGCGCACCGGAGCGGTCGCCGTCGTCTTCGATCGCGTCACCGAGGTGCTTACCGAACTCGGGTACCTGACGGGTGAGGGCGACGCCCTCGAGGTCACTGCTCCCGGCCGGGCCCTGATGCGGATCTACGGAGACCGTGACCTGCTGGTCTCCGAGTGTTTGCGGCGCGGCATCTGGGACGAACTCGATGCACCCGGTCTCGCGGCTCTTGCCGTCAGCCTGGTCTACGAGCCACGACGAGAGACCGGGGATGCCAACGAGCGTGGTTGGCCGCGCGGGGCATTCCGTGCGGCCTTCGAGGCGACCACAGCCGTCTGGGAGGATCTCAGCGCCCTTGAGGCTGAACACCGCCTGCCCGAGGGTTCAGCCCCGTCGGCCGGACTCGCACTGGCGACCCAGAAGTGGGCGCAGGGTGCAGCCCTCGACGCCGTGCTGAAGGATGCCGAGCTCGCGGCTGGTGACTTCGTGCGGTGGATGAAGCAGGCCGTCGACCTGCTCGACCAGTTGTCGATCGTTGCGGACGGGCCACTGGGCCGCAAGGCGCGTACGGCGATCGACAGCATCCGTCGCGGGATCGTCGCCTACTCTGGGGTCTCGTGATCGTCGCCGCTCGACCTCCGCTCCCGCTCTGGGCGGCTCTGATTCTGGCCGCCGCGGCAGGACCGATGCTGGATGCCGCATCGCCCGACAAGGGTTGGTGGCCGATGGCGTTCCCGGCCGTCGCTCTCGCATTGCTGACGCTTCAGGGTCGACGTGTGGGCAGCGGGATCCTCGTCGGATTCATTTTCGGCGCGACATACTTTTGGCCGCATATCGTGTGGGCGTCGGAGTTCCTCGGACTGGTGCCGTGGTCGGCACTTTCAGCCCTCATGAGCCTCTGGTGCGCACTCGCCGCCGGACTCATCGTGCTCGCCTACCGATGGGTACCGCGCGCCTGGCCAACCACCGCGGGACGGCTCCTGCTCCTGCCCGCCGTAGTCGCCGGCCTGTGGACCGCGAAGGAAGCGGCGATGAGCGTCTGGCCGTACGGCGGCTTCGCCTGGGGACGGGTGGCGCTGACGCAGTCCGACAGTCCCCTCTCGCCGCTGTTCGCCTGGATCGGCATCTCGGGAGTGTCGTTCGCCATGGTATTTCTCTGCGCGCTCACGGTCGCGGCAGTTCAGGAGGCGGCGCGGCATCCTCATCGCATCCCGGCTCTCGGTGCCCTCCTGCTGCTCGCGACCCTGGTACTCGTGACCCTGCCGCCGTGGACGTCCCTCCCCGGCACTACCGCAGCGCCCAATCCGGCGAAACCAACGCTGCGGGTGGGGGGAGTGCAGGGCGACACGATGGCTTCCTACTTCGACCCGCCTGAACACTTCGGCGACAACCTGCTCGGGCAGGTCGCCGCAACCGCGCCCCTCTACGGCCAACACGTCGACGTCGTGGTCTGGCCCGAGGGGGCTTCTGACGCCGACCCCTTGGAATACGTCGCCGCGCGCAAACTCTGGGACGAGGTCGCCCTCAGGGCGGGAGCGCCGCTCGTCGGGGGCACAATCACCACGCGCACCGCCGCGGATGGGACAGCGCAGTACTTCAACACCGTGTTGCTCTGGAAGGCGGGCGAGGGCGTTCAGGACTTCTACGACAAGAAGCACCCGGTGCCGTTCGGTGAATACGTGCCCGATCGCGCGTTCTGGCGGCAGTTCGCTCCTGACCTCATCGACCTCATCGGACGCGAATACACCCCCGGCACGACGGATGCCGTCTTCGATCTCGGCAAGGGTGTAGTTGCCGGAAACGCGATCTGTTTCGACATCGTCGATGACCAGTTGCTCACCGAAATGGTCGAGCAGGGTGCTCAGATCGTTTTTGCCGAGACGAACAATGCCGACTTCGGGCACACCGACGAGAGCGCGCAGCAACTAGCGATCGCGCGGATTCGAGCCATCGAGACCGCACGCACTGTTATTAACATCTCGACCGTCGGCACCAGCGCCATCGTTCTCCCCGACGGATCGATCCAGCAGCAGTTGCCGACCTACGAGCCCGGCGTCCTGCTCGGCGACGTACCGTTGATGTCGACGATCACGCCGGCAGTTTTCCTGGGACGCCAGCTCGAGTGGCTGGTATGCATCGTCGGATTCGCCGGTCTCATCATCGGCGGAGTCTTCGCCCGAAGTTCAACGACACGGGGTCGACGTGACGCTTGACGGTCAGCCAGTGCCCGTGAAGTCGACCCGATGGTGGATCCCGTTCCTCGTGATCGCGGGTGTCGTGGTGATCGGCCTGGTGGTCGCAGGTGTCGTCCTCACCTCGCTCTTCGTGTCCCGGTCGAACGATCTCGTCGCGCCCGACGGCGCACCGACGCTGGTAGTCGCAGTAGGCGCAGCGAACGGGTCGTCGATCGATTCGGGCGCGCTCGACGTCGCGATCGGGATCGCGACCGATCGCCTGGACGCTGCAGAGATCGACTACGCCGATATCGGACGCTCAAGCGACCACATCCTTGTGGTGTTTTCGAAGGGCACCAGCGATGAGACTCGGTCGCGCGCACGTGCCGTGCTCACCCCGGCGTACAGCCTGGAGTTTCGTCCCGTACTCGCCGCCGACCAGTGCGATCAGGGGCTCACAACGTCAGCTATCGGAGACAACGTCACCCTGTGCGACCAAGCTGGCACCGCGATGTATGCCCTCGGGCCGATCGCGATTGACGGCAAACATGTTGACTCGGTGACGGCGGCGACCCTGGCGGGTGCGGGTGGCGTCGACACCGGGACTTGGGTGGTCAACCTGGTGTTCGACGATCAGGGAACGCAGGCCTTCGCCGACTTCACACAACGGGCGGTGGGCCAAACGCCGCCTCTGAACCAGTTCGCGATGGTTCTCGATGGCCGAGTGCTCAGCGCCCCGGCCGTTCAGGCCGCGGTCACTGACGGCAAGCCACAGATCACGGGAGGGTTTGACGAAGCAGGCGCTCGGGATCTGGCAGGTCGCCTCGATCTCGCCTCGCGTGGGTTGACGTTTCAGGTTCGTTAGCCCGAGTTTGAGTCATCCCATTTGAGTCATGACAGCGAAGAACGGCGACCCCTGCGGGCCGCCGTTCTTCTCTTGCCTTGGGGGGCTCAGGCGCTCTTGCGGGCGCCGCTCTTGGCTTCCACGCCTCGACGGGCGCGGAGAAGTGTCAGGCGTTCCTGCAGAAGCTCTTCGAGTTCGACGCGCGTACGGCGCTCAAGCAGCATGTCCCAGTGGGTGCGCGGTGCCTTGACTTCGATGACCTCGGTCTGCACGAGAGCGCCATCTTCACCGACGAGGCGACCCTCTTGGCCGGTACGGGGCGACTCCCAGGTCTCGGGAACGTCGGCATCGGCCGAGAACGTCACCTCAAAGGTGGTGCCGTCGACGGCACGGTAGAGGCTGTTTTTGCGGGAGGCGAACTCCACGCCTACTTCACTCTGAAGACTCTGCGATCCAAGTCGCATGCCCCGGAGGTTACGTTCTGCCATTGTGTGGCCCTCTTTCTGAATCCAGTAACCGAAATCTGTGGCGCTCGCGTTTGTTGTGCCAGCACAGGTATAACGACAGGCTGGCCTCGCGCATGCCCCCGCGCGCCTGTTCCCAGTGCTTTCACAGGCGTTACCGAGGGGATGGGTAGCGGTCTGCGAGGTGGTCTCAGGAACTGGCCGTTTCGCGCCGCTTCAGAACCGTCATGGCGAGGTCAGATCGGTCGGTGACCAGGCCATCGACGCCCAAGTCGAGCAGCCGATCCATCTCTGTTTCTCGATTGATTGTCCACGCGTGCACTTCGATGTCGGCCGCATGGAAGGCGGCAATCGTGCGTGGCGTCATCGTCGACATCCCGAGGATCGAGAGGGGGAGTTGCACCGCGTCAACGTCTCGCAGAATGCGCCGAACCGCCGCGTGACCACCTGGCGCCCGTGCGGCAGCGACCGCGGCAATCGCGCCCTGAGCCGACACCGACGTAGCGACTCCGGGCAACTCGCGCACGACCGCGAGACGTCGCTTCGCACTGAACGACCCGATGAGCACCCGCTCGACCGCCCGAAGGTCACGGATCGTCGCGATCGTCGGCACGATCGCCGAATCCACCTTGATGTCGATATTGAAGCGCGCATCCGGAAAGCCGTCGAGAGCTTCCGCCAAGGAGCAATATCCCTGGTCTGCACCCAAACGGATCTTGCGAAGTTCCCCGGCGGTCAGGTCGCCGACCTGCACCTTTCGGCCGACCAGACGAGTCAGATCGGGATCGTGGCTGACCATCGCGACGCCGTCGGACGATCCATGAACGTCGGTCTCGAGATGGGTCACGCCCAGCGCAAGAGCCTTCGCGAACGCCAGAAGCGTATTCTCTGGTGCCTCAAGCGCGAGCCCGCGATGAGCCAACACCCGCGGCGGAGCGGGGGAGAAAAACGTCATGACGTGACCCTCAACCCGAGACGGGCATCGGCATAGGCGACAGAGTGAAGGTCAGACCCGGCCCTCGCTCTGTCGCCCAGCGCGCTACTTCGCCGGAGGCGTGCCCTTGGGTGCGGCGAAGAACCCTTGACCGATTCCCTTGAGCGCCTCGGTGAGTTCGCTCGGGATGATCCAGAGCTTGTTCGATTCACCTTCGGCGAGCTTGGGAAGGGTCTGCAGGTACTGGTACGCCAGTAGCTTCGGGTCGGGGTCGCCCTTGTGGATGGCGGCGAAGACGGTCTGGATGGCTTCCGCTTCACCCTGCGCACGCAGCACCTGAGCCTTGGCGCCACCCTCCGCCTCGAGGATCGCGGCCTGCCGTGAACCTTCGGCCTGCAGAATCGCGGCCTGCTTCGTACCCTCGGCGGTCAGGATCTGCGCACGGCGGTCACGCTCGGCGCGCATCTGCTTCTCCATCGAGTCCTGGATGCTGACGGGCGGGTCGATCGCCTTGAGCTCGACGCGTCCGACACGGATACCCCACTTGCCGGTCGACTCGTCGAGCACGACGCGCAGCTTGCCGTTGATGGTGTCGCGCGAGGTCAGCGCCTCTTCGAGGTTCAGGCCACCGACGACGTTACGAAGAGTGGTCGTGGTGAGCTGCTCGACAGCACCGAGATAGTTGGCGATCTCATACGTCGCAGCACGGGCGTCGGTCACTTGGAAGAAGACGACGGTGTCGATCGAGACGACGAGGTTGTCTTCGGTGATCACGGGCTGCGGCGGGAACGAAACCACCTGCTCGCGAAGGTCGACGAGCGGACGCAACCGGTCAATGAACGGAACAAGCACGTTCAGGCCGGGCAGCAGGGTCTTGTGGTACTTGCCCAGTCGCTCAACGATCCCGGCGTACGCCTGAGGGATGATGCGAATCGAGCGAGCGATGATGGTGAAAACGAAGATGATCAGGATCGCGATGACGATCCAGAGGATCACCGTTCCGAAAATCGCGGCGTCGGTCATGGGTCAGCCCTTCCCGGTGCTTGAGGCACCTGCCGGGACGACCACTGCGGTCGACCCCTCGATCGCCGTAACGACGACCCGTTCTCCTTCGACTAGCTCGCCGGTCACGCCGTCAGCCAGTCTGGATGTCCACGTCTCGCCGTTCGCGAGCTTTACCTGTCCGCGCGCATCGGCGAACTCGACGACGACTCGCCCGGTCTGACCGATGAGCGCCTCGATATTGCTGAGAGTCGGGTCGCCGCCCTTGCGGAACGCGCGCAACAGCGACGGCCGCACGACAAACAGCAGAAGCAACGCGAGCACCGCCGCGATGATGATTTGAGCCCACCAGGGGGCGGCGAGGAACCCAGCGATGAGGCCACCGAGGCTGCCCACCGCGAGCATGAGGAACGTGAAATCGAGCGTGAACACTTCGATGATCACGAAGACCAGAATGAGGGCAAGCCACAGGACCCAAGCCCACGTGACCAGAAGATCTCCGGACATGTCTCGAAACTAGCAGACCGGATAGTCTCGACGACTGTGAGTACCGAAGCCGTCCCAGCCGTTCTGCCCGCCGGATCCCTGTCGGGAAAGCGTGCCCTGATCACCGGGTCGTCCCGCGGGATCGGTGCCGACACCGCGAAGTACCTCGCTGCGGCTGGCGCAAAAGTTGCGATCAACTACCGCAACAAAGAGGCACGGGCACTCAAACTGATCGCCGACATCGAGGCGGCCGGGGGAGAGGCGATCGCGCTCGGGGGCGACCTCACTGACCAGACCTCAGTCGCGGCCATGTTTGACACGGTTCGTGCGCAATGGGGCGGCCTCGACATCCTGGTGCTCAACGCTTCCGGCGGCATGGAGGGCGGGATGGCGCAGGACTACGCCATGCAGCTCAACCGCGACGCCCAGGTCGGGGCTCTCAACGCCGCGCTGCCGCTGCTGCACGACGGATCCCGGATCGTCTTCGTGACGAGCCACCAGGCGCACTTCTTCCACACCGTTCCGACGATGCCCGAATACGAGAAGGTCGCTCAAAGCAAGCGGGCTGGCGAAGACGCCTTGCGCGCCCGCATCCCCGAATTGGATGCCCAGGGCATCGGTTTCGTTGTCGTGTCGGGAGACATGATCGAGGGCACCATCACGGCAACCCTGCTTGACCGGGCGCGTCCGGGCGCGATCGACGCGAGGCGGGAGGAGGCCGGACGCCTGTACTCGGTGAGCGAGTTTGCGGCCGAGGTCGCACACGCCGCTGTCGACCCGCTGCCGGCCGACCGCATCCGCTATGTCGGTGACGTCAGCGCGTTTCTCAGCTACTCCACCCACCGCTGACCTTCGATGGTCAACGTTCACGCCCATCGGCTGACGTCGCGGGTGCTGTTGTTCGACCGCGACGATCGCATCCTGCTGTTCTTGACGGCTGCACCAGACTCGAGTGGTGTCGCTCGGTGGCTGACACCGGGCGGGGGAGTGGACCCCGGCGAGACCTACCTCGAGGCCGCCCTACGTGAACTCGAGGAAGAGACCGGGCTGCGACTCGACACCATCACAGGGCCCGTGTGGGCGCACGATTTCGATGTCGCCTGGGACTCCGCCGACCACGACACGGGTCACGCCCAGTTTTACACGACAGTGGTGGATGCCTTCGACCCATCCGATGAGCAGTGGACCGATGACGAACGCGTCGATGTGACCGGATGGCGTTGGTGGACTCTCGGCGAACTCATCGGGGAGCGACCCCGGTTCGAACCGCCCGAGCTGATCGACCTCATCCGGCGGCAGTTGCCGTCGTGCCTGGCGTGAGGTTCTGGCGAGGATCTCACGCGGCCAGAATCGCAGCGATTTCGTCGTGAGACAGAACGCCCCGGACCGAAGCCCGGGGCGTTCTGTTCACTCACTTATTCGGAAGCGCCGCGACTCAAAAGTCACCGGCCGGGCCGTAGCCGGGGCCGCTGGACTTCACCAGGATGAGCTTCGAAATCGCCGGCGTGTTCGCCTGCGTGGTATCGACCGTGATGCCGTCGAGCAGGAGCGGCGCGTCGAAGTCCTTGATGGACTTCAGCGCCGTCATGAACGCGGCACGGGTGGGCTCCTTCATGCCCAAGAAGGCCTGCTCGAGGATCGCGCCCTCGGCATAGCTCCATGCGCAGTGAGGCGTGAAGGTCGTGGTGATCTTCGCGCCGTAGAGCGCGAATGCCGCGTTGTAGGCGACGACATCCGGGTCGGAGGCGAAAGCCGGCGAAGCCGGGACCTTCGACAGCGAGGTGGTGTAGACGCCCGGGTAGGCGGCGGCGTTACCGGGGGCGAGGATCGTCGCCGGCGTCGAGGTGTTCGACGGCAGGAAGATCCGCGGGAGCCAACCCAGCGACTGCGCCTTCGTCAGCACACCAACCTGGAGCGGGGTCACCGACACAGCACTGACGAGAACGTCGGCACCGCTCGCGGCCAGCTCAGTGACCTGGCTGTCGAGGGTGGTGTCCGTCGGCTCGTAGGTTGCCGTCGCCACGATCTGGACATCGCTGCCCTTGATCGCATCCGTGATGCCATTCAGGTAACCCTTGCCGTAGTCGTCGTTCTGCGAGAGAACCGCGACAGTGATCGGCTTTCCTGCCGCCACCAGGAACTCACCGAACGTGTGTGCCTCCGTGTAGTAGGTCGGCAGGAGACCCAAGGTCCAAGGATTGGCCGTGGTGTCCTGCGAGAAGGTGCTGGCACCAGTCACGAGGAGCACTTGAGGCACCTGACCCTCGTTCGCGATCGGCATGATCGCGGCGTTGGTCGGAGTGCCGAGGGCACCGACGTACGCGAAGATGCCGTCATCGACGAGGGTGTTGAAGTTCGTCACGGCCTTCGCTGGGTCGTATGCATCGTCGAGGTAGGTGAGGTTGACCTTGCGGGTCTTGCCGTCGCCGAACTCGAAACCGCCGGCGGCGTTCTTCGCCTCGAGGTAGGTGTACAGACCGGCGACGGTGCACGTGCCGGGGCCAGCGGTGGCGCCGGTCAGCGGGCTGCTGATGCCGAGGCTCAGCGTGGTGTCGGTGATGCCGGGGCTGGGCGCGTTCGTCTCGCCGCTACCGCCGTCGCCGCGGGAGCAACCCGCAATGAGCAGCACGGTGACGGCAGCCGCGGCGACGACGCCGCTGACACGGGTCGCGTTACGGAAGTTCATCATGACCTTGCCTCTTTCTTTCACTCTTCTCGGTGGACTCCGGACTCGTTGCTGCGGGCGCGAGCGCCCGGTCCGGAGGGTTCTGGGTGGTCGCGGAGCGACCGATTCGGCGGCGAGCATGCCGGCTCACCTGGAGGATGCGACGGGGGAGCGACACGATGCCGCCGGGGACAAGGAACAGCACCAGGAGCAGGATTGCGCCCGAGATCAGGGCCGTGCTCGAAGGGTCGATCTGGCCGGCGATCACGGGGACCAGCTGGTAGTAAACCCCGCCGAGGAGCGCACCGAGGATGCTGCCTGATCCACCGATCACCATTGAGGCGACCATGTTGATCGAGACGTGGAAGCTGAGGGTCTCGGGGGAGGTGTACTGGTAGACGACCAGGTAGAGGAACCCGGCGGCGCCACCGAACATCGAAGCAATCGTGAACGCGAGGACCTTGTACCGGTAGGGCGAGACCCCCATCGCGATCGCGACCGCCTCGTTCTCTTTGAGGATTGCGAACGCGCGCCCGATCCGGCCTTTCACCAAGTTGCGACCGATCACGAAGAGCAGTCCCGCGATCACGAACACGACGTAGTAGCGCCACTGGTCGTTGGCCAGGAACCCTGCTGCCCAGTCGGGGACCTTCATCCAGCTCACCGTCGTTCCGACCGAGCCGCCCGTGAAGTCGGAGAAGCGCTTGGCAAGCGGGATGCCGATGATCGGAAGCGCGATCGTCACCATCGCGAGAGCGAGGCCGCGCAAGCGAGCCGCCGCGAGGGCAACCAGCAACCCGGCGAGTGCTGGGATTGCCAGGCACGCGAGGAAGATCACCGGGACCGGCCAGTTTTGGTTGACGCCGTACGCGGCGATGTAGGCGCCGAAACCGAGAAACGCGCTCTGGCCGAGCGACACCTGGCCCGCGTAACCCATCATGATGCTGAGTCCCAGGATGGCGACGGCGTAGACAGCCATGGTCGAGAGCTGCCCGTTGATTGACTTGCTGGAGACAAGGGGGATGACGGCGAGCACGACAGCCACGACGACCGTAAATGCGATCCGCACCCAGCGGCTGGCTGTAGCGGTTCGCCACAGTTTCTGGACTCTGTTGAGGGGCTTGGGCTTCATCAGACGCGCACCACGACCTTCCGCCCGAAGAGTCCCTGTGGTCGCACGATCAAGATGATGATCATCACGACGAACGGCACCGCGATTTTGAGGTCGTTGCCGATGAAGTCCACGTAGGCACCCGCGAGGTTCTCGACGACGCCGATGATCCACGCGGCGACCACGGCACCGACGGGCGAATCGAGACCGCCGAGGATGGCCGCGGCCAAGGCGTAGACGAGTACGAAGTCGAGCATCCCCGGGCTGACGAATAGCTGCGGCGCAACAAGGACGCCCGCGATCGCCCCGAGGAGGGACGCGAGGCCCCAGCCGATCATGAGAAGTCGGCTGACCGGAAGACCCGACAGCGCCGACGACTCCGGGTTGTCGGCAACCGACCGCATGGCGAGACCCAGCTTGGTGGTGCGGAAGAGCAGCTGCAGTAGCACCATGACGATGACCAGCACGATGATGATTCCGAGCGATCGCACACTCACCGAAGCACCCAGGATGTTGACCGAATCGAGCGGGAACAGCGACGGGAACTGCTGCGGCTCGTACCCGAAGAACGCCGCCGCGATGCCGCCGATCAGCACGAACAACCCGATCGTGACCACCACTGCGGTGTCGGGGTCGCCCTTCTCGAAGCGTCGGATGATCACTCGTTCAACCGCTGCGCCAAACAGGAACGCGAAGGCGAAGGCAATGAGGAACGCGAGGAGCAGGGGAACGCCGGCCTGCGCCAATGCGAACGCAACGAAGGTCGACAGCACCGCCATCGCACCCTGGGCGAAGTTGATCATGCCGGTGGCACGGTTGACGAGCACGATCGCGAGCGCGAGCGCGCCGTAGATGGATCCGGTCGCGAGCCCCTCGACAATGAGCTGGATGAAGAGCGCCATCCTCAGCCTCCCAGGTACGCGCGACGTACCGCGTCCATGCCCATGAGTTCTGCCTTAGTGCCGGAGAGCGACGTCGTGCCGATCTCGAGCACGATCGCGTGGTCGACGACTGAGAAGGCGAGCATCGCATTCTGTTCAACGACCACCAGTGAGACGCTCGACTCAGCCCGCAGGCGACGGATCGCCTGATAAACCCGCTGGGCGGTGCTCGGCGCAAGGCCCAGTGATGCCTCATCGAGCAGGATGACGCGCGGCTTTGCCATGATCGCGCGCGAGATCGCGAGCATCTGCTGCTCCCCGCCGGAGAGAGCCGACGCATTCGAGCCGATGCGCTCGCGCAGGTTCGGGAACAGGTCGAGGCAGAACTCGATGTCGGTCGCGATCTGCTTGCGGTCGTGCCGCTGGTAGGCGCCGACCTTCAGGTTGTCGTGCACCGTCAAGTCACTGATTGTGCCGCGACCTTCCGGCACATGCGCGATGCCCAGGCGGGCAACCTGATCGGGACGCATCCCGGTGATGTCTTTGCCGTCGAAGGTGATCTTGCCAGTGGTAGCAACCATGCCGCTGATCGCGCGCAGGGTCGTGGTCTTGCCCGCGCCATTCGCCCCGAGGATGCCCGCGGCGGCGTTCTCGTCGAGGACGAACGAGATGCCGTGTAGCACCTCTGCGTGCCCGTAAGACGCCGTTACGTTCTCAAGTTCCAGCAGGCTCATCGTCGGTCACCTCCTTGCCGATGTAGGCCTCGATCACGCGCTGGTCGGACTGGGCCTCGGCCGCGGTACCTTCCATCAGCTTCCGACCGTGGTCGAGGACGACCACTTTGTCGGTCAGCGCCGAGATGAGACCCATGTGGTGTTCAACGATCACGATCGTGAGGTCGAAGTCTTCGCGCATCGACCGTACCGACTCGATGAACGCCTCGACCTCGGAGTGGGAGAGCCCAGCGGCCGGCTCGTCGAGCAAGAGCAGACCTGGATGCGACATCAGGGCCCGGCACAGTTCGACGCCTTTGTGAAGGCCGTGGGAGAGTTCGTCGGCCGGAAGGTCGGCCGCCCATCCGAGGCCAAATCGCTCGAGGAGATCGAGGGCCTCGGCACGGGCCTCGCGCTCGCGGCGGAGCGTCGGGGGGAGTCGGAACGCCCAACTGATCGGTCCGCCCGGCAACTCACTGTGAGCGCCGAGGAGGACATTCTCGAGCACTGAGGTCTCTCGGCGCAGAGCGGGATGCTGGAAGGTGCGCGCAAGTCCCGCCGCCTTCGCCAACCGCCAGGGGGCGACCGAGAGTGCTTCGATGTCGTCGATGCGGATCGAACCGGAAGACGGTCGGTAGTGACCGCTGATGCAGTTGAACAGCGACGTCTTACCGGCACCATTCGGGCCGACGAGACCAAAAACAGTTCCGGACTCGACTTCGAGGCTGACGTCATCCAACACGGAGATTCCGCCGAAATTGAGGGAGACATCCGTGAGCTTCAGACGAGCGGCCATAGCCGTCCTCCGCTTCGTTGCAGTGGTTGGAGCAGGGTGTGGCCACGGTAACCCGCGGGAGCGAGGACAGGCAAGCACTTTGTAGACAATTTCGTCGACCAAGTACGCGACGGAGTGCCCTTGATGTGTGAATCGTTACGACTTCGCCTCGCCATCTTCAGGTGCGGCCACGTCGCAGCCCCTGGCGCGAGTGTGAATCTAGGGGGCCCGAGGATTGTCGGCCAATTCGATTCCCAACCAGTGGAAGTTGCTTCCTCGGCAACTCCGATAAGCAGCATTATGTCAGTTGGCAATTGCTCTGGTTGCGAAACCTGCACACGGAGTGCCGCCTGCCCCAGGGCTGCGCTCCCCTTCGGAGCCGCGAACTGCGGTGTAAGAATGGCGCTGTGACGACCTTTCCAGGATGGCTCTCCAGAGCACTCGGCCTTCCTGGTACTGCGTCCTTCCTACGATTCGGCCCAACGGTTCGTGAGGCCGGCACACGTGTGGGCGTCCTGCCCGGCCAAACGGCCGCCGAAGCGTTCGACCAGCTGCGCGCTACGACAGGAGCGCAGCCTTCGCTCCCTCTCGCGGAATTGCTTGCGTTGTTGCGTACGGCAGCGTCACAGCAACTTGGGCTGGACCCGTTCGACGAGCAAATGGTGGCGTGTTGCGCCCTGGTGGCCGGGCACGCCGTTGAGATGGATACCGGAGAGGGCAAGACGCTGGTGGGGGCCCTGGCGGCTGCGGCGCAGGTGGCCGCGGGGCGCCAGGTGCACGTCCTTTCCGTGAACGACTATCTTGCGCAGCGCGACGCTGAGTGGATGCGCCCGTTCTTCGCAGCCCTCGGCGTCTCTGTCAGTTGGATCGGTCAGCGTACGTCGCACGCAGAGCGCCAGCGCGCCTACCGTTGCGACATCGTGTACGCGCCGGTGGGCGAGGTCGGATTCGACGTGCTCCGCGATCGCTTCGCCGTCGAGGACGCCGAGCGGGTCTCCCCCGTCTTCGACGTTGCGATTGTTGATGAGGCGGATGCGGTCATGATCGACGAGGCGCTGGTCCCGCTGGTGCTCGCCGGGAGCAGCGAGACGGCGGCCGATGATTTCGCCGAAGCGACGCTACTTGTCGAAGATCTGGAACCGGATTGTGACTACGGGGTCGACGGCGACGGTGCCACCGTCACGCTTACCGACCGCGGCCTCGATCGACTTGAAGCGCGCCTCGGCGGGGTCAATCTGTACGCGGCGGAGAACATCGAGACTCTGACCCGCATCAACCTGGCGCTGCACGCGTTCGTGCTCGTTCGCCGCGACGTCGACTACCTGGTGATCGACGGAACGCTCAAGCTCGTCAACACCGGCCGTGGCCGCATCGCGCAATTGCAACGCTGGCCAGACGGGCTTCACGCCGCGATCGAGGCAAAGGAACGTCTCGTGATCACCCCGCCGGGGATCGTCCTCGACACGATCACGGTTCAGGATCTCCTCCTGACCTATCGGACGCTCTCGGGAATGAGCGGCACCGTCATCGCCGTGGCCGAGGATCTCCTCGAGTTCTACAAGCTCCCCGCCGGCCGAATCGAGCGACACCGCCCGAACCAACGCGTCGACGAACCCGACCGCATCGTGATCACTCACCCCGTCAAAATCACGGCAACGATCGACGAGATTCGGCGCCGGCACGGTGCCGGTCAACCCGTGCTCGTCGGCACGCAGAGCGTCGCGGAGTCCGAAGCTCTCGCGAAACTCCTCGACGAGCACGGGATCGTCTCTCGGGTTCTGAACGCGAAGAACGACGCTGACGAGGCTGCCATCATTGCCCGCGCCGGCGAACACGCTGCCGTGACGATCTCCACCCAGATGTCGGGCCGCGGCACCGACATCCGTCTCGGCGGGATCGATGAAACTGACCGGGATCGCGTCGTCGCCGGTGGCGGCCTCGCGGTCATCGCCACAGGGCGCTACCCATCCCGCCGCCTCGACGCCCAACTGCGCGGTCGCGCCGCTCGCCAGGGCGACCCGGGAGCGAGCCTCGCGATCCTGAGCCTGGATGACGAGCTCGTGCGCACCAACGCATCCGCGCACATGCTCTCCGCCATCGACCGGCTGCAAGACTCGCTGCCACAGCGCCGCCGTCAACAGATTGTCGACACTGCACAGGCGATCGCGGAGAGCACGCGGCTGGACCGCCACCGCGCCACTTGGGCCTACAACCGCGCCATCGCAGCACAACGGTCCGCGGTTCTCAAGTACCGCCAACGGCTACTCGACACTGAGTTCGCCGTGGACGCTCTACGCGAGCTCATTCCTGCGCAAGTAGCCCGGCTCGAGCAGCACCGGTCGAACGAAACGGTCGCGACCGCGCTCCGTGCAGTTGCGCTCTATTTTGTCGACGACCGGTGGATCGATCACCTCGCGCGACTCCAAGAGATCCGCGATGGCATCCATCTCCGCGCCCTAATCGGAGAAAAGCCGGCCGACGAGTTCCACCGGATCGCGCTCCGCGAGTTCCACGGCTTCTTCAACGCGACCAACAGCGCAGCAGCGGCGTTCGTCGACACCCTCGAGCCGAGCGACTTGGGCCGCGGTCTCGAAGAGCTCGGTCTACGCCGCCCCTCCGCCACCTGGACCTACATGGTCACCGACGACCCGCTCGGCTCCCCCGGTGATCGCCTCGCCAAGGAACTCGGCAAACGATGGCGCACCAAGATCCTCAGGATCCAATGACGAACCCTTAGTGTGAAAACGGATAAGGGTCTTCGCCAGTAGTAGTTACTCTATTTGCAAAAAATGCAATCAGAGTAAAAGCTGGTGACACCCGAGCCGTTCCGCGAATTCCGTATGACCAGGACTTTCTCCCAGAACACGCCGACTAATCGCGAATGCACAGTGTCGGCCGGTGGCCTGGCCGTGCAGGCGGTTCACCCATCAAAGCTCGTCTCGGGCCATCAGGCTAGACGGGCAATTGGTTAAGCGGCTGGAGTGCTGTCATTGCGGCGTCGGTCAGCGCGCCAAGGGATGCCGGGCTATCAGTTTGACGCCATTCGTCCTGCGCTACGTTGAAGCACCCGAGACCGGCCGCGGCAATGGACGAAGCGACGAAAGCGGCGTTACGGGTTCCCTCCGGTAGGCGCGTCGCCAATGCGTCAGCGATCGACGCTTGCCAGCGCACCATCTTGTTCTGGTGACTGGCCTCGATTGCCGGGCCATCGATCATTAGGCTTCCCATGTCGCGAGTTCGCGGGTAACTCTCGGCCTGGTCGATCAGAGAATCGAATCCGCGACGGAGTGCAGTCCACGGCGACTCGCTGTCAGGCCTGCTGGCCACGGAATCAGCGATCGCTCGACCGACCTCCGCGAGCCCTTCGGCGAGCACTTCGTCCTTGCTGGCGAAATAGCGGAAGTAGCTTCGGCGGGACAGTCCCGCCGCAACGGCAATGTCTTCCACCGTCGTCGCTTCGAAGCCCTTGTCGAGGAAGAGGGCCATCGCCTCGGCGACGAGTTCGGCCCGGACGGCCCGGCGCGTACGTTCGCGGAGCCTGACCGTTTGTCCATCCACACCGTTGAATCTACACCCTGCGGACGATCTTGACACTGCTGTGCCATAATCTACTCGGCGGTGACGTCTCGCTACTCAGCGCGACCCGCCGACACGGGAAGAAGACAGACATGCCACAACGCACCTGGTTCATCACCGGCATCAATAGCGGCTTTGGTCGTGAGCTTACGGAGCAGCTGCTCCACCACGGTGACCGCGTCGCCGGAACGGTCCGCACCCTTGGCTCCACCGACGACCTGTCGGCCGAATATGGCGACCGCCTCTGGGTCGCTCACCTCGACGTCACGGACACGGACGAGATCAAGGCGGTCGTCTCTCGCGCCTTCAGAGAGCTCGGGCCCATCGATGTCGTCGTGAACAACGCGGGCTACGGCCTCTTCGGCGCAGCAGAAGAAGTCAGCGACGCCCAGATCGCGCACGTTATCGACACCAACCTCATCGGGTCGATCCAAGTTGCGCGTGCAGCGCTGCCCCACCTTCGGAGGCAAGGTCATGGCCGCATCATCCAGATGTCCAGCGTCGCCGGTCAGACAGCAATGCCCGGCGCATCTCTCTACCAAGCCAGCAAATGGGGCATTGAAGGATTCATGGATGCGTTGGCTCAGGAAGTCGCTGGATTCGGCATCGGGGTGACCATCATCGAACCCGGCGGCGCCCGCACAAACTTCCGGCACGGCAGCCTCCAGCTCGGCGAACCCCTGTCCGACTACGACGGAAGCCCTGCCGCGATGGTGCGAGCAATCCAGCAACCTGAACACGAATCCAGCGGAGACCCCGTGAAGATCGCCGCCGCCGTCATCCGGAGCGTGGATCAGACACCCGCCCCGCGACGCGTTGTGCTGGGTAGCGACTCGTTCGGAGCCATAAAGGCAGCGCTGACCGCTCGGCTCGCAGCACACGAACTGCAACGCGACCTCGCCTCTTCGACTGACTTTTCGAGCGCGGTGAATCTGTGAGTCAACCTGCATCGTCAGCGGTCAGCACCCGTGCGCCTTCCGCCGCAGGGCAGGTCTGATCTCTCTGCTTTGGGCGCATTCGCTCGTGAAAATCGCCGACAACGGTCTTTACCATCAACGATTACGACACATGTGAAGTGATGCAATCCGAGCAAACGCGGGTAAGTGCGCATCACTCCCCCGATCCGACCGCAGACATTCGGCTCCTGTTCGCGAGAGGTTCGAGGCCGAAGCTGCCGAGAGAGTCTTGGCAATCCTCGCCCCAAACCCCTCCCCCGATATGCGAGGAGCGTGGCACGAGGTGAAGTGCGTTTTCCGGATGACCGGATCCGTCAGAGATATTGAGCCCGCGCGACTCAGCCGACCTGGTCGAGCGAGACGACCAGTTTCGTGGCCGATACGCCAGCCCGCTGCAGGTCCATCGCATTCTGGAAGTCCCCCACAGAGTGCCCGACAATCGTCGGCTTTGGGGTTGCGGCGTAGCGGCCATCCTCAAGCGCATCAGGAAGGTAGCCGCTAAAGATCGCCGTGCTCACGTGGTTGTTCTTAATGTTCGTGCCGAAGATGTACTTCAGCCCGACACCGTGTGTGCGGGCCGAGAACTGCAGCGCAATGTTTGCGGCGATGAGTCTCACAGTCACGCGCGCGCGTTCCAGCCTTCCGCGCGACGGATCCGCGAGGCTCGCGAAGTCGACCGGCGGTGTTGCGATCGCGACGAACTTTTTGCCGCGGGCTTTGGCCATGATCTTCACGCAGGCGGGTGACCCGGTAGTTCCGAACGAAATCGCGCCGGCAACCGTCCGGCCGGCGAGTGCGGCAATGATGTCGGGGATCACGGTCGGGCTGTTGTAGTCGAACACCTGCGACGCGCCAAGAGAGCTCACATGATCGAAGTTTTTCGGCGACGCCGTGGTGATGACTTCGTAGCCAGCTGCGACCGCGAGCTGGATGGCGTTGCTGCCGACGCTGGTCGAGCCGCCCCACACGAGAAGAGTCTCGCCAGTTGAGCGAGCCGCTGCGGAAGGTAGTTGCAGACCCAGATAGTCAGACTGGAAAAGCCCCGCCGCAGCCGTTGAGACGGCCATCGGAAGCACGGATGCCTCCTCGAAGCTCATTGCGTCGGGTATTGGTGAAGTCAATCGCTCGCGCACGACCGTGTACTGCTGGAATGCGCCCTCTGCCCCTGTGTTGGTGTCCTTGTCCGTTCCGACGGCGAGAGCGAACACCCGGTCTCCAACGTTGAACCTCGTGACTCCTTCACCGAGTTCGACAACGTCGCCGGAAACGTCAGTGCCCAGCACGGTGGCGTACTTGAGCCAGCCGTACAGCAAGTTGCCCTCGGCCTGGATGATCCAATCCAGTGGGTTGATCGCGACAGCGTGGTTACGCACGACGATTTGACCCGGACCCGGATGAGGGTACGGCGCGGCTTCCACCACCAGTTGTCCATGTTTACTCGGGATTCGCGCGGCGATGTTGGTGGGTGGCACGGACATCAGAAAGCCTCCGATTGAGTGTGATTGCACTTTGTGCATTTGCAATGGTCACACACGATTGCACACAGTGCAATCACCTGCAAGAATCATCCACATGAGTCGCTGGGAACCCAACACGGTCGAGAGACTGCAGGATGCGGCCATGACGCTCTTTCATGAGCGCGGGTATTCCAACGTCACCATCGCCGACATCGCCGAACATGCCGGTCTCACTAAGCGAACCTTCTTCAATCACTTTCCGGACAAGCGTGAGGTACTGTTCGCCGGATCATCAGCGCTTGAGGAGCGGGTCGAGGGGTACATCCTCGCGTCAGATCGCGAACAACGCGCCATTGACGTCGCGATATCCGCCCTCGCGGCCGCCGGCCAGACGCTCTCGCGCTACAGCGAGGGGGCACGCCTTCGCCGAGATGTCATCGATTCCTCACCCGAACTCCAAGAGCGAAGCCTCATCAAATTGGCGTCGCTCGCCAGGGTGATCACCGCGGGGTTGGTCGCGCGTGACCCCGAAGTCAGGGGCGCCACGCTGGTAGCCGAATCGGCAGTGACCGTCTTCGGCGCGGCCTATTCAGCGTGGGCCGACTCGCCCACATCCGACTTCCCGGAACACATGGATAACGTTCTCGCCGAACTGAGGACCGCGATCGTCGCGGCTAGCCCGGCGCCGCGCTAAACCAACCCGGTCGGTCGGAGAGTTGTGACCGACTCAGACCTGCTGCGTGGTGAGGATCCTCAAGACGTTCTCGAGAGAGTGAAGAGCGCGAGTTCCCACCTGCCCTGCGAGCCGAGTGCGATAGGCGTCAAACGCTCCCTCTCCAATAGCCATCATCTCGTGTCCGCGGTCAGTGACAGTGAGGTATTTCCGACGCGCGTCCTGTGGGTCCGCTCGCCGGTCCAGGTAACTGAGTTCTTCCAGCGCGGCGATGGTCTTCGCGGCCGCTTGCTTGGAGACCCCCAGACTCCTCCCCAGCTCGGAGGCGCTTTGAGCCCCGGCATCGATGGCGTCAAGAGCGAACGCGTGTGTCGCTGTCACCCCCGGGTGACCTTCGCGTTCAAGTTCAACGACGACCTCATCGACCAGCGTGGTGAAGCCTGCGAGAAGAAGTTGTGCCAACGTCGCGCCAGGGTGAGTGTCCATGAATCGAAGATATCGGACGCAGTGACAATAGACAACTAGGTTGTCCGACTGCTAGACTAACAACCACGTTGTCGATTCGACTCGTACCCACAGATAGAGAGATGTGACATGAACACTTCAGGTACCCCCGCGACTATCGACGGCATCGATCATCACTACGTCGACGTCAATGGCACGACGCTGCACTATGTTTCCGCCGGAACGAAAGGCACCCCCATCCTGCTCGTTCACGGCTTCCCCGAGTCGTGGTGGACGTTTCACAAGGTCATTCC
>NZ_JBDSPJ010000008.1:0-73053 GCF_039912695.1 Pseudolysinimonas sp. | reverse complement strand
TTGATGGTTGATGGCGCGGTGGTCGTGTCGGGGGTTGCAGGTTCTGCGCGTCCTGGGCTTTCGGCGGCGCTGAACTTGCCGGGGATCGGGGATGCTCACGGGTTCAGCCTGTCGGCGTCGGTTTCGGTCGGGTCCCATCAGGTGTGCGTCGTCGCGGTGAACGACGGCGCGGGCAGCGACACCAGGTTGAGTTATGCCGGTCCGGCCGCGTCGGACAACTGCGCCACCGTGACCAATCCGGGGCCGTGAATCACGCTCTGCCGGGAGGGTCAGCGATTGGCGGCAGCTTTCCCAGCTGACGGGCTGAGCGCGCGGCGCGGCCGGAACAGGCGCCCGATCCCCCAGGCAGTGACGCGCAACATCGCCTCGACCACGATGGACTTGCTCATCTTCGAGCGGCCCGAGGTGCATTCGCGGAACTCGATCGGCCGCTCGACGATGCGCCAACCGGCGTCGACGGTGCGCAACGTCACGTCGATCTGAAAGCAATAGCCGCGTGAATCGATCTCGTCGAGGGACACGTCGCGCAAGACGTCGGCGCGGTAGGCGCGGTAGGCGCGGTGACGTCGCGCACCCCCAACCGCAGCACCGCTCGTGCGTAGGCGTTCAGCCTATCGAGCAGGTCGCCCATGGCTTTGGCGGGAACCTACAAACCTCCGGGACCGGCCTCACGGAACGGTCGGTGCCACTGCGCCCTAGCGGGGGGCGGCCGGTGACGTACCGACGGCGCTCTGTGCCTGGCGCTGAGCGGTGGGACGGGGACGAAACAGTCGAGCGACGCCCCACCCCGTGACCCGAAGCATCGCCTCGGCCACGATCGCCCAACTCATCTTCGAACGCCCCGCCGTGCGCTCGCGGAATTCGATCGGCAACTCCGTGATCGCCCATCCGGCGTCTGCCGTGCGCACCGTCATGTCGATTTGGAAGCAGTACCCGCGGGAGTCGATCTCGTCGAGCGCAAAGCCGCGCAGGGCGTCGGCGCGGTAGACGCGGTAGCCGGCGGTCACGTCCCGGACGCCGAGTCGGAGCATTTTTCGGGCATAAGAATTTGCGGCGCGGCTCAGGATGCGGCGCGACATCGGCCAGTCGACCAGTGTGCCGCCTGGAACCCAGCGCGACCCGATCGACAACCCGACGCCGGGGTCTGCGCGGACGGCCGCCAGCAACGCGGGCAAGGCGCTGGGCGGGTGCGAGCCGTCGGCGTCGAGTTCGACCACGAGGTCGTAGCCGCGCTCCAGCGCGACCCGGAATCCGGCGACGTAGGCCCGTCCGAGACCGTCCTTGCCGGTGCGGTGCAGCACGGTGACCCGCGGGTCGGCGCTCGCCAGCCGGTCGGCGATCTCGCCCGTCCCATCCGGGCTGGCGTCATCGACGACGAGCACGTCGGCGTCGGGTGAAGCGAGCAGAACTGCCGCGACGATCGCCTCAAGGCTCTCGGCCTCGTCGTACGTCGGGATGATCACGAGCACGCGGGGGAGCGTGGCGTCGTTCGGCATGCTGGCCATCCTAGGCTCGGCATGTGGAGTTCCCGCTGAGTGTGCGAGCCGTTCCCGAGCTGCGGATACTCGGGTCGACGCCGTCGACGAATTCGGCCCTCATGGCTCTCGCCGCTGACGCGGAAATCCCCTCGTTCTCAACGATCGTCACCCTCGATCAGACCGCGGGACGAGGCCGACTTGATCGCAGCTGGGTCGCGCCTCCTGGGCTGGCGTTGGCCTCCTCAGTGCTCGTGCGCGACGCGCTGCGCCATCCCCTTGCGGGGTGGTTGCCCCTTCTCGCGGGGCTCGCCCTCACGGATTCGCTAGCTGCCGTCTGGCCGGGACGCTTCGGACTGAAGTGGCCCAATGACGTGCTGCTCGGCGAGCTCAAGGTCTGTGGCGTGCTGGTCGAAGTCGTACCCGGATCGATGGATGCCGTGGTCGGTGCCGGGCTCAACCTCGCCCAGACCGCCGATCAGCTGCCGGTGCCGACGGCGACGTCGCTTGCGGCGGCGGGTTTGGATCACGGGCCCGAGGTCGTCGACGGGATCCTGGCGGGCTACCTGACGGGTCTGCGCGACCTTCTCGACGAGCCGCCGGCCGCGGGGGTTGTGCGGGATCGGATCGCAGCCCGCTGCCTCACGATCGGTCGCCGTGTTCGGGTCGAGCTCGCGGCGGGCGATGTTCTGGTCGGAACGGCAACAGGCCTGGATGCAACGGGGCGTCTTGAGGTACTCGCCGCCCACGGCACCCGGCACACCGTCTCGGTCGGTGACGTCACACACGTGCGCCCGGCCTGACCGGTTGGGCTCAGTCGCGCGGCTCGGTGAGGCGAATCGGCGCCTCAGCATCCAGTGAGGCCTTTGACTCATCTTCGAAGATCGCCATCGTCGCGGCACCGGTCTTGTGCTCAACCGCAGTGAGCCCATCTTTGCGGTGGTGCCCGTAGACCCAGTATCGGTAGAGAAGGAATCTGAAGGCAGTGCCGAGGATCAGGCCGATCACGTTCGCCGAGATGTTGTCCGCGACGATGTTGTTGAAGCCGAGCAGGTAGTGGGAGATCCAGAGGCAGAGCAGCCCGATCAGGAGGCCGCCCACCCCGACAACCGTGAACTCAAAGAGCTCGAGCACGAAGTTCTTGCGACGATGCTCGCGAAAGGTCCAGTACCGGTTTCCGAACCAGGTGACGAGGGTCGCGATCGCGACCGAGACGATCTTGGCGCCGATCGGCTGCTGCAGAAAATGTCCTTCACCCGCGAACCCGAGACGAAGGAAGTTGAAAATTCCGACATCGGTCACGTAGCCGGCGAGCCCGACGACGCCGAACTTGAGGACGTAACGGATGACTCGGTCCCAGACGAACCCGATCAGGGCACGGAGACGGTCGATCACCTCTCAACCCTAACCGCGCGCAGCTGGGGGGCCACGCGGTCCTGGCTAGGCTGATGGCGTGCATCGCGTCGGGGTCATCGGGGGCGGACAACTCGCTCGAATGATGATCCAACCCGCGGTCGAAATGGGGATCGAGCTCCGGGTGCTTGCCGAAGCCCCGCACTCGTCGGCAGCGCTCGTCGCGACCGCAATCGGCGACTACCGCGACTCGGCGACGGTGCTCGCTTTCGCGGCCGGCGTCGATGTGATCACCTTCGACCACGAGCATGTGCCGCAGGACGTGCTGGCCGCTCTCGTTGCCGCGGGAGCGACGGTGCGGCCGGAACCCGCCGCTCTTGCCGTCGCCCAAGACAAGCTCGTCATGCGCGAGCGGCTGAGCGCTCTGGGCGTTCCGATTCCTGCCTGGGCCGCGGTTGGTGACGCGGCCGCCTTGGCGGCGTTCATCGTCGCGCACGACGGAGCCGCGGTGGTGAAGACCCCGCGCGGCGGCTACGACGGCAAAGGAGTGCGCGTGGTTCGGGATGCCGCCGAGGCTGCCGACTGGTTCGCAGCCGCGACCGGACCGCTCCTTGCCGAAGAGCTCGTACCGTTTCGTCGGGAGTTGGCGCAACTGGTTGCCCGCCGCCCGTCGGGCGAGATCGCGACCTGGCCGCTCGTCGAGACCGTTCAGACGGAGGGGATCTGCACCGAGGTCGTCGCACCCGCGCCGGGAGCGGCCGATCTCGCGCGCTCAGCGGCGAACCTGGCGACATCCATTGCAACCGGGTTGGGTGTCACCGGTGTTCTCGCGGTGGAGCTGTTCGAGACCGACGACGGGCGTCTGCTGGTCAACGAGCTCGCGATGCGTCCGCACAACAGTGGCCACTGGACGATCGACGGGGCTGTCACGAGCCAGTTCGAACAGCATCTGAGAGCGGTGCTCGACCTGCCCCTGGGCGATCCGTCGGCGCGCGAGCCCTGGAGCGTCATGGTCAACGTGGTCGGCGGACCGGTCGGAGCGACGATGCCTGAGCGTTACCCGCAGGCCCTGGCCGCACAGCCCCGAGTGAAGTTCCATTCGTACGCCAAGGATTCCCGTCCAGGACGCAAAGTCGGGCATGTGACGGCGAGCGGCGACGACCTCGACAAGGTGCGCGGCGACGCTCGCGCGGCGGCGGCGTTCTTCGAGAACTGAGCCGTACCATGGGGCTCGTGTCCGACAGCCCGCTCGTCGCCGTCATCATGGGGTCTGACTCCGATCTGCCCGTGATGACGGATGCTGTCGCAGCCCTCGACGAGTTCGGCATCGCCCACGAGCTCCGGATCGTCTCAGCCCACCGCACCCCGCAGGGCATGATCGACTTCGCGCGCGAGGCGGCCGGTCGCGGCATCCGGGTCATCATCGCCGGAGCTGGCGGAGCAGCTCATCTTCCCGGGATGGTGGCCGCCGTGACGACGCTCCCGGTGATCGGGGTTCCGGTGCCGCTGAAGAACCTCGACGGCCTCGACTCGCTGCTCTCGATCGTGCAGATGCCGTCCGGCATCCCGGTCGCCACGGTCGCGATCGGCAACGCGCGCAATGCCGGCATCCTGGCGGCGCGCATTTTGGCGACCTCCGACGCGGCGCTCACCGAGCGGCTCGAGCACTTCGCCGAAGGACTCGAGCGCATGGTCGCCGAGAAGAACGAGAAGCTCGCTTCGACCTCGTGAGTTCCGCCAACCAGCCGGTGCGCTATCCCGACACCCGCTCGCGCCCCGAGATGACCAAGCGCGCGTGGTGGCTGGTCGCGCTCAATCTCCTCATCCCCGGCTCGGCACAGGTCGTCGCGGGCAATCGTCGACTGGGCCGCTTCGGTCTGGGCGCGACCATCGTGCTGTGGGTGCTCGTCGTGGTGGCAATCGTGATGGCGGTCGCAGCTCGTAGCGCGCTGTTGGTGGCCGTCACGAATACCGCCGTGCTCGTGACCCTCGTCGTCATCGCGATCTTCTACGCCGTGCTCTGGGTCGTGCTGACTCTCGACACCCTGCGGCTCGTGCGGTTCGTCAATGTCTCGCCGCGCGCCCGAGGGCTGGTCGCCGCTTTCGGCGTCCTGACCCTCGTGCTCACGATCGGTGTGCCCGGCTTCATCGCCTCGACCTCCGTCTCGGCGATCGGGTTGCTCGGGATTTTCGCCCCCGGACCGCCGGTTCCGCCGATCGACGGGCGCTACAACATCCTGCTGCTCGGCGGTGACGCCGGACCCGACCGCAACGGCCTGCGCCCCGACAGCATCTCGGTGGTCAGCATCGACGCCACCTCCGGCGCGGCAACGATCTTCGGTATTCCGCGCAACCTCGAGCAGGTGCCGTTCGTCGCGGGTTCCCCGCTCTACGGCCCGTTTCCCAACGGCTACGACTGCGGCAATGACTGCCTCATCGACTACCTCTACACCTACGGCGAAGAGCACCCGGACCTGTATCCCGACGCCGTGAAGCACTCCAGCAACCCGGGGATCGAGGCCGTCCGCGACGCCGCCGAGGGGGTCACGGGCCTCACCATCCCGTACTACGGCCTCATCGACATGCAGGGGTTCGCCGACCTGATCGACGCCCTGGGCGGCGTCGACATCGACGTGCCCGCACGGCTGCCGATCGGTTCGAACAACTATGACGACGGCAGTGCGGCTCCGCCGATCGGCTACATCGAGGCCGGGCTGCAGCACATGGATGGGCAGACGGCGCTCTGGTACTCCCGCTCGCGCTACGGCTCCAACGACTACGAACGGATGGCACGCCAGCGTCAGGTGCAGGAAGCGATCCTCGCGCAGGCGGATCCCGCGACCGTGCTGCTGAAATTCCAAGGGATCGCCACGGCGGGCGCCCAGGTCGTGTCGACCGACATCCCGCAGTCGATGCTGGCGTACTTCGTCGAACTCGCGGCGAAGACGAAGAACCTGCCGCTGACGAAGGTTGACTTCGTGCCTCCGCTCATCAAGACCGGGAATCCCGACTACACCGTGATCCGGCAGGCGGTCGTGGATGCGACGCGCCCGGTGACGGCCACGCCGACTCCCTGAATCAGACCGGCGTCAGAGGTCGGCGTGGAGTTGCCAGACCTTTTCGGCGGCGTCGCGCCAACTGAAGGCTCGGGCGCGGTCTTGCGCCGCGATCCCCAGTCGTTCGGCCGCCGGACGATCTTCGATCAGTTCGGCGATTGTCGCCGCGAGTTCCGCAACGAAGTTGTCGCCGCGTGGAACGACCCGGGCTCCGTCGTCGGCGACCTCGACCAGCGCCGGGGCGTCGGAGATCACCAGCGGCAGGCCCGCCGCCATCGCATCGAGCATCGGGGCGCCGAATCCTGCTGCGACGCTCGGCTGCACGTAGGCACCGGCGCCCGCATAGATCGCGCTCAGGTCAGCGTCGGTCTCGGGGTCGACGACAGTGACGCGGTCGCGCCACGGGGCGTCGGGTGTCGTGGCGCCGGACGATGGGGAGTCGGACATCAGGCGAGCTGCGGACTTCGCACCGGCGACGATCACCAGGCGCGTGCCGTGGGCGTCGGGATGCCCGATCGCTGCGAGCAAGTCGGGGAACCCGTTCGGTGCGTCGTCTTCGACAATCGCGAGGACGTACCGGGTCGGCAGGCCGAGGCGCTCGCGGCGGTCGGCGGAGTCGGGCGGGACAGCGAGGGCAGTTGACGGCGCACTCCCGATGACGCGCAGTCGGTCGCCCAGCGCGAGTTGTTCGCTCAGTTCGGCGGCGACGGCGTGCGTCGGCACCACGACGGCATCGGCATACTTCTCGGCTCGCTTGCCCATCGTGCGCTGCCAGGAGGCCAGCCGTGAGGGCAGCAGCTCGGGGCTGGTCCAGGCGATCGCATCGTGGATCGTCACCACGGTCTGCTCGCCGGGATTCGACAGGCGATCGTGGCGGCGAAGCGGCGCCAGCAGGCTGGTGGCGTGCACCATCCCGTTGCCGGGGAGGGTGGTGAACCCATGCTGCCAAGCTGCCGCCAACTCGCGGCGGGCGAGAGCACTTTTGTGCAGCTCGGTCAGGCCAGGCAGGCGCTCGCGCAGCAGGGCATAGTCGCCCTCGGGGGAGGCGGCGACGACCCCGGCGACGTTGGTGCCGCGGGGTGCCGTGGCGATGAGTGCGCGGGTGAGGTCTTCGGCGTAGCGCCCGAGGCGGTCGCCCCCGACGGCCACGATGTCGTCCACGATGACCCGAAGCGTCGTCATCTCGGACTCACCGCCCCCTCGGCAACGGCCTCGGCCAGAGCCTCGCGCCACGGCCTGAGCTCCGAGAGGCCGGCTGCCAGCCACGCGTCATGCCCGAGCACCGAATAGGCCGGGCGCGGCGCGGGGCTCACGAAGGACGCGCTGTCGGTCGGATGCACGCGATCCGGGTCGAGTCCGGCCAGCTCGAAGGCGGCGCGGGCGAGCTCGAACTTGCTCGCCTGGCCGGAGTTGGTGACGTGGTAGATGCCGGCCGGAGCCTCGGCGTCGAGCAGCTCGACGATTCCGCTCGCGAGGTCACGGGTCCAGGTGGGTTGTCCGATCTGGTCGGTGACGACATCCACCGTGTCACGCCCCGCCGCCAGGGTGAGCATCGTGCGCGGAAAATTCGGCCCTTGCTCCCCGTACAGCCACGCGGTGCGCACGATGTGCGGGGCGGGATGCGCCTGCGCGACCAGTCGCTCACCTTCGGCCTTGGATCGTCCGTAGGCACTCACGGGTGCGAGGGGCGTGTCTTCGGAATAAGGGGCGGTAGCGGACCCGTCGAACACGTAATCGGTCGAGATCTGTACGAACCGAGCACCGACCTCGGCGGCGGCGCGGGCCGCATCACCTGCTCCCGTGCCGTTGATAGCAGTCGCGGCCGCCTCATCCGTCTCAGCGTCGTCGACGCGGGTGTACGCGGCGGCGTTGATGATGACGTCGGCGCCGTCGACCGCGGCCCGCAGAGCGGCTGGATGGGTCAGGTCGCCCTGATCGCGACCGAGCGCGACGACATCGCGGCCTTCAAGCGCTCGGGCGAGATCGTGGCCGAGCATGCCGCGTCCGCCGAGGACGACGTATCTCACTCGAGTTCCGCGCGAACTTTGAGAGGTTCCCACCAGTCGCGGCGGTCGCGGTACCACTGCACGACGTCAGCCAGACCCTGGTCGAAGGGCACGAGCGGTTCGTACCCGAGCTCGGAGCGGATCTTCGAGATGTCGACCGAGTAGCGCAGGTCGTGCCCCTTGCGGTCGTCGACAGCATCCACGTAAGACCAGTCGCGGCCGGTCGCGTCGAGCATCATCTGGGTAAGTTCCCGGTTGGTCAGCTCGGTGCCGCCCCCGATGTTGTAAATCTCGCCCGCGCGCCCGCCGACGAGCACCATCGCGATGCCGCGGGTGTGGTCATCGACATGCAGCCAATCCCGGATGTTCTCGCCCGTGCCGTAGAGCGGCACGTGTTGGCCGTCGATCAGGTTGGTGACGAAGAGCGGGATCAGCTTTTCGGGGAAGTGGTAGGGCCCGTAGTTGTTCGAACAGCGGGTGATCGAGACGTTCATGCCGTGCGTGCGGTGGAAGCTGCGAGCCAGCAGATCGCTGCCCGCCTTGCTGGCGGAGTACGGCGAGTTCGGCTCGAGCGGGCGGTCTTCGGCCCACGAGCCCTCGGCGATCGAGCCATACACCTCGTCGGTGCTCACGTGCACGAACCGCTTCGTTCCGGCCCGAAGCGCGGCATCGAGCAGACGTTGCGTGCCGACGACGTTGGTCTCGACGAACGGGCCGGCGTCGCGCACCGAACGGTCGACGTGCGACTCCGCGGCGAAGTGCACGATCGCGTCGATGCCCGGCAGGGTGCTGTCCAGCAGGGCCGAGTCACGGATGTCGCCGTGCACGAACGAGTAGCGCGGGGATGCGGCGACCGGGGCGAGGTTCGCGAGATTGCCCGAGTAGGTCAGGGCGTCGTAGACGACGACCTCAGCGCCCTCGAGGCCCGGGTAGGCGTCGTCGAGGGTGCGGCGCACGAAGTTCGAGCCGATGAAGCCGGCTCCGCCGGTGACGAGGATCCGCACCCCGGAATTCTAGGCTGCTCAGGGCGATGGTCTCGCAGCATCATGAGGGTGGATGGTCCTTCGATCCGCGCGCGCCCGAGGCCCGATACAGTGTGGGGAGTTAGACGCGGACGATCGGACCCGGATGCCGTACCTGAGGGACCTCCGCGAATCGCGAGAGCTGCTCGGAAATCTGGTTGCCCGCGAGCTTAAAGGCCAGTATCGCCGCACCGTGTTCGGGCAGCTCTGGTCACTGCTCAACCCGGTGGCGACGATGCTCATCTACACGATCGTCTTCTCCGTTTTTCTCGGCGCCCAGCCCCCCCGCGGGGATCCGAGCGGCTTGGATGTGTTCGCGCTTTGGCTCATGGCCGGGTTGCTCCCTTGGCTGTTTGTTGCCCGAGTCGTCAATGGCTGTATCGAGGTCCTCATCGGCAACGAGAGCCTCATCAAGAAGGTCTACTTCCCGCGCGCACACCTCCCTCTCTCAGTCCTCCTGTCGGTCGGCGTCACGTGGCTGATCGAGATGGTTGTGCTGGGGGTGGCTTTGAGCTTGGCTGGGGCATTCGTCGTCCCGTGGTTGCCGCTTACGCTGGTGGTGATGGTCTTGTTGGGGATCTTTGCCGTGGGACTCGGAATGTTGGCGGCGATCGCGAACGCACACTTCCGAGACACGCAGCACTTGGTAGCGATCGCGCTGCAGATGTGGTTTTACCTGACCCCGATCGTCTATCCGCTTGACGTGGTCGCAAACGCGACTCGTTCTGACCCCTGGGCGATGACGATTTTCCAGCTCAATCCGATGGAGCACTTCGTCGCCGTCTTTCGTGACCTCATGTATGCCTCCCGATGGCCGGATTCCGTCGATCTGATCTGGTGCGTGTGCTCGGCCCTGGTTGTGGGAATGTTCGGTTTCGTAGTATTCACCCGTTCCGAACGCCGTCTGGCGGAGATTCTGTGAGCACGCCCGCAGTCGTCGTTGATCAGGTTTGGAAACGATTCCGGCTCTACCGCGAGCGCAATCAATCCCTGAAATCAGCAGTTCTGAGGGGTCGAAGATCCGTTATCGATCGCGAATTCTGGGCCGTGCAGGATGTCTCCTTCGAGGTCGCCCGCGGAGAAACGCTCGGAATCGTCGGTCGCAACGGCTCCGGCAAATCGACGCTGCTCAAAACGCTGGCCCGAATTCTCACACCCGAGCGGGGGACGATTCGAATGAATGGACGGGTAGCGGCCCTGCTCGAGGTCGGCTCCGGTTTCCACCCTGAGTTGACCGGTCGAGAGAACATTTTTCTCAATGGGTCGATCCTCGGGATGAAGCGGCGCGACATCCGCGCGCGGTTCGACGAGATCGTCGATTTCGCCGACGTTGGACCGTTTCTCGATCAGCCCGTGAAGAACTACTCCTCCGGCATGTACGTGCGTCTCGGCTTCGCCGTGGCAGTTCACGTGCGGCCCGACATCCTCCTCATCGACGAGGTGCTCGCCGTCGGGGACGCCGAATTTCAGGAACGTTCGCGCGCAAAGTTCCGCGAATTGACGGGCGACGGCCGAACGGTGATTATCGTGAGCCACGCGCTTGGGCAAGTTCGTGATCTGTGTTCGCGTTCGTTGTGGCTTGATGGCGGCGAACTCCGTCAAGTAGGGCCGACTCGCCAGGTTCTTGCGGCGTACGAAGCCGACCTTACGCATCTCTGATCCGCCCTCCACGGAATGGTTAGCTGACTTCATGGATGTCGTCGAAACCCTCGTGCCGGGCGCCGTTGTGGTGACTCCACGGCAGTTCTCCGATGACCGAGGAACGTTCTTGGAGTGGTATCGCTTCGAGCCACTTGAAGAGGTCGTTGGTCGACGTCTCGACCTGCGTCAGGCCAACATCTCAGTCTCTCGGCGCGGCGTCTTTCGTGGGCTCCATTTTGCTGCCGTTCCGCCTGGGCAGGCGAAATATGTCACTGTTTCGGCGGGTGCCGCGATCGACTTCTTCGTCGATGTGCGGGTGGGGTCTCCGACTTACGGCCGCTGGGACTCGGTACTCCTCGACACCGTCGATCGCCGCGCCGTCTTCATCGCCGAAGGGTTGGCACACGGATTCCTCGCGCTTGAGGACGACACCACATTGACGTATCTCGTGAACGACGTGTACCGCCCGGGGCAAGAGCACGGCATCGATCCCATGGATCCGGCGATCGGACTCGATATCCCCGACAGCATCGGTATTCCGCTGCTGTCAGCGAAGGACGCCGCCGCCCCCTCTCTCGAAGAGGCCGAACGCGCAGGCCTATTGCCGACCTGGGACGACTGCGTGGCACGCTACGCGGCGGATGCTCGATGAAGGGCATCATCCTGGCCGGCGGATCCGGCTCCCGGCTCTGGCCGATCACCAAGGGCATCTCGAAGCAGCTGATGCCGATCTACGACAAGCCGATGATCTACTACCCGCTGTCGACCCTCATGGTCGCCGGGATCCGCGAAATTCTGATCATCACGACTCCCGAACACCACGCCCAATTCGAAGCGCTCCTCGGCGACGGGAGTGCCCTCGGCATCCACCTCTCGTATGCCGTCCAGCCGTCGCCCGATGGGCTGGCTCAGGCGTTCATCATCGGAGAGAGTTTCGTCGGCGACGACTCGGTCGCCCTGGTGCTCGGCGACAACATCTTCCACGGCGACGGCTTCGCGCGAGCGCTCAGTCAGGTGGGCGAACTCGACGGCGGACTGATCTTCGCGTACCAGGTCGCCGACCCCACGGCCTATGGCGTCGTCGAGTTCGACGATGACTTCCGGGCCGTCTCGATCGAAGAGAAGCCGACCCACCCGAAGAGCCGGTACGCCGTGCCGGGACTGTACTTCTACGACAACGACGTTCTCGAGATCGCGCGGGGCATCGTCCCGAGCGCTCGCGGAGAGCTCGAGATCTCGTCGGTCAATGAGTTCTACCTCAAAGCCGGACGACTCCAGGTGCGGGTCCTCGATCGAGGCACCGCGTGGCTCGACACCGGCACGTTCGAATCGATGATGCAGGCCTCGGAGTACGTACGCGTCATCGAGGATCGGCAGGGCTACAAGATCGGGTGCATCGAAGAGGCCGCCTGGCGGGCCGGGTGGATCGACGACGCCCAGCTTGAGCGGCTCGCCGCTCCGCTGCTCAAAAGCGGGTACGGCAGCTACCTCGCGGGGCTCCTGCGCACGTCGCGCTGACCTGAGTTCAGGTGACCTGAGTTCAGTCGCGCGCTCGTCGGGTGGTGATCGCCGACCGCACGCCAAGTCCGGCGGTCACGACCACGCGGACCGGCCACAGCCACCATCCGCTGTACTTGCGGGTGAGGAAGCGTCGCGCGCTCGCGTGGTGGGCTCGCAGCATCCGGGCGGATTCCCCCGAGGTCGAATGCGCACCCGCGTGGATCGCCTGGGCGGCGGGTTCGTACACGTTGCGGTAGCCGCGTTGACCCAGTCGATACCCGAGGTCGACGTCTTCGAAGTACATGAAGTAGCCGTCGTCGAAGCCGCCGAGTTCGTCGAAGGCTCGACGCCGCACGACGACGCACGAGCCCGACAGCCAGCCGGCGTCGCGCCGCACATCGACCGGAGCCCGGTCATCGCGGTAGCGACGGGTCCACGGGTTAGCGGCCCACAGGCGGGAGAACAGGGCGTGTCCGATGCCGGTGCGCAGCGACGGGATGGCGCGTGCCGAAGGATAGGTCGAGCCGTCCTCGTTGACGACGTGCGGGCCGACCGCGCCGATGTGGTCGTCACCCTCACCCGTCGTGACGAGCGCGTCGATCGAGCCTGGCGCGAGTACGACGTCCGGGTTGACGACAACGATCCATTCGACGCTCGCTGGCAGGCCGGCTGTCGCAGCGTTGACGGCTCCGCCGTACCCGGGGTTGCCCGGGACGGCGAGGTAGCGCGCTCCGAAGTCTGCGGCGATCTGGGCCGCGCGGCCTTCATCGGGCGAGTTGTCGGCAACGATTGTCGTCACCGGAAGGGTCGTCGCGGTAGGCACTGAGTGCAGCAACCCGGGGAGCACATCGTCCGATCGGTAGGCCACAGTGACGATCGCAACCCGGGGGTCGCTCGCGGGTCGCACGGTACCGGGCACGACTCCGGATCCTACCGGCGCGTGCTCGACATATCCTGGCGGGGTGACGACCGATGCCGCTGATCCGACGGCCGACGCACCGCTGACCGTGTCCGTCGCGCTCTGCACACACAACGGCTCGGCCTACGTCGCCGAGCAGGTGCGCAGCATCCTCGCCCAACGTCCAGCCCCGATGGAGATCGTCGTCGGCGATGACGCTTCGAGTGATGACACGGTCGCGGTCATCGAGAACACCTTCGCGGTCGCGCGCGCGGCTGACCCGGCGCTCGACGTCGCCCTCCGTATCCTGCGTCGGGCGGAGCCGCTCGGCGTCGTCGCAAACTTCGCCGCAACCCTGAGCGAGTGCCGCGGCGACCTCATCGCCCTGAGCGACCAGGACGACATCTGGGATGCCGCCAAGCTCGCACGCGTCGTGCCGCAGTTCGCGGCCGAATCCAGCCTCTTGCTCGTGCACACTGACGCGCGGCTCGTCGACGCAGCGGGGACCTCGCTCGGGCTCGGCCTGCTCGACGCTCTCGAGGCGACGCCGGGCGAGCGTGCGGGACTTGAGTCAGGAGATGCCTTCGCGGTGCTCATGCGCCGCAACCTCGTCACCGGAGCCACGGTTGTGCTGCGCCGGTCTTTGGTCGAGAGGGCCGCACCTTTCCCTAAGGTCTGGGTGCACGACGAATGGCTCGCCGTGATCGCCGCGGCACTCGGCGAGCTGAGGCTCGATCCTGCGCAGCTCATCGACTACCGCCAGCACGGCGCCAATCAAATCGGCGCGCGGAAACCGACGACGGCAGACCGGATGCGCAAGTTGCGCGAGACGAGAACCGAGCGGGCCGCGCGCCTCATCGAGCGATCGCGACTGCTCGTCGAGCGCCTGGAGGCTCTCGGGGCTCCTGCGGCTCGAGTCGCAGCGGCGCGCGGGAAACTCGCCCACGAGACCACACGGTCACGCCTTCCCCGCCTGCGGCTGGCTCGGATTCCCGGGGTTCTCGCGGGAGCCTTGAGCCGCCGGTACGCGCGATACAGTCGGGGGTCGATCGACATCCTGCGCGATCTGGTGCAGCCTGCTGGCCCGCGGCAAGCGGGAGGAGAGTCATGACGCGCGTGCTCATCCTCACCGGCGACCCGATCGGCGAGCGCATGGCCGGCCCTGCCATCCGGGTCTGGAACACCGCGATCACCCTGCAGGGGGACGGTCACGAGGTGCGAGTCGTCACGACCACACGCGCCGAACGACCCGATGCTCCCTTCGAGCTCGTGGCCGTATCGCCGGGCGACGACCGCGCGTTCCGGAAGCACGAGCGCTGGGCGGAGGTCGTGCTGTTCCAGGGCTACGGCATGAGCCAGTTCCCGTCGCTACGGCGCAGTGACCGGTACCTGGTGGCAGACGTCTACGACCCGATGCACCTCGAAATGCTTGAGCAGGGCCGCGAACTCCCGCGGGCGACCTGGGACCTGCGGGTCGCCGCAGCGCGAAGCACCCTCAACGACCAGCTCCGCCGGGTCGACTTCGTTGTGTGTGCAAGCGAGCGCCAGCGCCTGTTCTACCTTGGCCATCTCGCTGCCCTCGGTCGCATCAATCCGGCCACCTATGCCGACGATCCCGACCTGCGTGGACTTCTCGACCTCATGCCGTTCGGACTGGACCCCGTCGACCCGGCTCCCGGTTCGGCGTTGCGCGGCGTCGTGACCGGCTTCGACGACGGTGCCAAGATCCTCATCTGGGGCGGCGGCGTCTACAGCTGGTTCGATCCGCTCTCGCTCATCCGCGCGGTCGTGAAGCTCTCCGCGGAGCGGGACGACATCCGGTTGTTCTTCCTCGGCACCCGCCACCCGGGCGTCGACGAGATGGGCATCGTGCGCGAGTCTTTCGACCTCGCTCGCGAACTCGGGGTCGAGGGCACGAAGGTGGTGTTCAACGACACCTGGGTCCCGTACGCGGACCGGGCCGGATACCTCCTCGACGCCGACGCTGGCGTGAGCACCCACCACATCCACCTCGAAACGACGTTCGCGTTCCGCACCCGCATCCTCGACTACCTGTGGGCGGGCCTGCCGATGGTCGTGACCGACGGCGACGGGTTTGCCGATCTCGTGCGCGAGGAGGGGCTCGGCGTGGTCGTGCCGGGCGACGATGTCACGGCGCTCGCGGCCGCGATCACCGAGGTGCTCGACCCGGTTCGGGCAGCCGTTTATCGCAAGAATGTCGCACGCGTGCGTGAGCGCTTCACCTGGCCCATCGTGCTCGAGCCGCTGCGGGCATTCGTCGCCGACCCGCACCATGCGGTCGACTATGCGGGTGATCGGGATGCGATGGGCGCGGGATCGGGAAGGGGCCGTCGAATGTCGGGTCCGCTCTACGACGCCAGGATGACCTGGCATCACCTGCGGCACTCGGGTGTCCGCGACGTCCTGAGGCGCGTGGCGAATCGGCTCGGCGGGTAGGCTCGATAGCCATGAGGGTTCTCGTTGCGATCCCCGCGCTCAACGAGGCGGACGCTATCGGTGAAGTCCTCGCTTCCCTGTCGGCGATGCATCCCCTCGCGGATACCGTGGTCGTTGACGACGGTTCGCGTGACGATACGGCGCGCATCGCGCACGCGACCGGCGCGCACGTGCTCTCGCATGCGATCAACCTCGGGGTCGGCGCGGCGATGGGAACCGCGTTCAAATACGCCGCCGCCAACGGGTACGACGCCGTCATCCAATTCGATGGCGACGGCCAGCACCGCCCTGAGCACATCGCCGAACTGATCGCCGCTACGGCCAACGCCGACATCGTCATCGGCAGCAGGTATGCGCCAGGGGGCGACGCTTTCAAGTCGTCTGCGGCGCGACGGGGCGTTCACCACCTGATTGCACGGGTCGTGTCTCTGTACGCCCGTACTCGGATCACCGACGCCTCGAGTGGCTTCAGGATCGCCGGACCGCGCGCACTCGCCGTCTTCGCTGAGCACTATCCCATCGAGTGGCTCGGCGACACTGTTGAATCGATTGTTCTCGCTACTCGCCAGGGACTCAGCGTCGCGGAGATCCCGGTCGGGATGAACCAGCGGGCGGGCGGAGTTCCGTCGCAGTCGGTTTTCCGCTCAATTGGCTACACCGGACGAATCATGTTCATCCTCGTGCTGGCGAGTTTCCGCAGCGTGCCGCCGCAGTTGCGTGAACTCCGAAGGCGTACCGCCGGGAAGTCCGTCGCGTGACCCCTCAGATTCTCGCTATTGCAATGGCGGCGGTTCTGCTGATCGTCGTCATCGTGCTGCTGCGCTCCTACGTGTTGCCCGAGAAATACGCCGTGATCTGGCTCGCCGCTTCGGTCGTGGCGATCGTGCTCTCGGCGTGGCCGGGCTTGCTCGACACCATCGCCATTTTCTTCGGCATCTCCCAGCCGATCAACCTGCTCTTCGTCGGGGCGTTCTTCGTGTTATTCCTCTTGCTCATGCAGGTGAGCCTTGAGGTCGCGAGGACGCGCGACGAGTTGCGCAAGACAGTTCAGAAACTGGCCCTCGAGTTAGAGAAGCGGCGATCCATCGATGACTGATTCGGCCACCCCCGGCCGTGGATTCACCCGCTTCGTGAGACGCATCCGGCTGATCCACCTCGCCCCCGTTTTCGCGTTCCTTGCGCTCTCGGCCTGGGCTTTCGCCTCGCCGATCGGGGCCGCCCCCGACGACGACTACCACTTGGTCAGTATCTGGTGTGCCGACGGCGGGAACGCCGAGTGCCAGCCAGGTACGGATAGCGATCATCGCAAGCTCGACGTCGCATTCGCGGGGGTCACCTGCTACGCCGGACATCAGGATGTCAGTGCCGCCTGTCAGTTCGAGCAACTGAACGCGCGAGGGAGCTACGAGACCAACCGCGGCAACTTCGCAGGGGAGTACCCGCCGGTCTACTACTCCGTGATGCACCTGTTCGCCGGGCCCGACATCCAGGTGAGTGCTCTCACCATGCGACTTGTGAACGCGGCTCTCTTTGTCGCACTGGCGACGGCGCTCGCGGGACTGTTGTCGACTTCTCGGCGACGCACGTTGCTGTGGGGCTGGCTGGTCGCCGTGATACCGCTCGGAATCTTCCTGATCCCGTCCAACAACCCGAGCAGCTGGGCGATCATGGGCGTCGGAACGGCTTTCCTGGCGCTGCTGGGCTGGTTCGAGACCGCGGGGCGTCGGCGGTGGGCGCTCGGTGCCCTCTACTTGGTCGGCGTGATCATGGCGTCGGGCGCTCGAGGTGACGCGGGCGTCTACGTGGTCGGGGCGAGCGTGACGGCCGCGGTACTGTCGTTCGGTCTCACCCGTTCCTGGGCGACGCGGGCGATCCTGCCCGTTGTGGGCATAGTGATCGCGGTCCTATTCTTCGTGACGGCCGGCCAGTCGGGCGTGGGCGCGATCGGGTTCACCAGCGGGCAAGCCTTCGCGGGTCCCGGTGGCGTTGTCGTCGGCATCCCGGCTGATGTTCCACTCACAGGTTTCGCTCTCGGGGCCTACAACCTGCTGATGCTGCCGTACCTCTGGACCGGTGTCTGGGGCACCTGGGCTCTCGGCTGGTTCGATACCGGATTCCCCGCCATCGTGCCCTGGGCGGGAGCGGCGGCGTTCATCGTCGTGGCCTTCGCGGGCCTCGGGCGCCTCGAGTGGCGCAAGGCGATCAGCATCCTCGGGGTGCTTGTAGTTCTGATCGTGCTGCCGGTCTACGTCCTCACCGTCGGCGGCACCAGAGTCGGCCAAGCGCTGCAGCCCCGCTATCTGTTGCCCCTGATCCTGCTGCTCTCGCTTTTGCTGACGACGATGCCGCGCGGCCGCGAGCTGGTGTTCAGCAGGATTCAAACCTTCACGATATTCGCCGCGATCGCCGGTGCGAACTTCGTGGCGCTTCAGGTCAACATCCGTCGCTATGTCACGGGGGCCGACCAGCAGGGCGCGAACCTGGATGCCGGATCCGAGTGGTGGTGGACGGGCCTCCCGGTCGGACCCACCGCGGTCTGGGTACTCGGCGCCCTCGCCTTCGCAGGATTGCTCGCGGTGCTCTGGCCGGTGGCGCGACGGCCGAGTCTTGACCTCGCGACCACGCCACCGAGATTGACATCGCCGTCTAAGTCGCCGGTGAAGTCGAGGGCACCGAAGCCGAAGGCTGCAGCCCGAGCCTGAGCCTTGCGGGGGGTCAGGCCGTGACGTCAGCTCGCGACGGATCCTGTCGGTAGAGCTTGGGCGTGCGATTGATGGTGTTGATCGCGTAGGCGAAGTCCACCCCGACCACGTCGAGGTACCACTTCAGGTTCGGGTACCGCGGGGTGTTCTCCTCCTCAACCAGTCGGAGCGCCTCGTCGCGGGTGATGTCACCCTCGCGCACCTGGTTGCTGCGAAACGTATCGTGCTCGCTGAATCCTGCGATCGTGTAGTACGCGTAGTTGTAGAACGCCGCGGTACCGTCGCCGATGCGCCAGGTGGTCTGGGTGTCGGGCGCGTGCTCCCAGTCGTACTCGGAGTCGAGGGTCTCTTCGATCTGCTTCTCGTCCCAGCGCCAATAGTCGAAAATGTGGAAGTAGTCCGACTTCGTGGTGAAGCTGCGGTAATACTCACCCAAGAGCGTGTCGGGGATCGACCTGTTGAAGTAGCCGAGACTGCGCGTCATCGCCTTGAGACGCAGCGACTGGTAGCGCAACTGCTTCATGGCGCCGTGGCTGTAGACCCGTTCTTCCTCGAAATCAGGAGGAACGCCGAGAAAGCCGGACTTGAAGTGCGTGACCTCGAGCGGATTGATCCCCCAGAGGTTGAGGGTGACGCCGGTCTGGCGCTTCAGGGTCTCGATGTGGCGGAAGAAGTGCTTGTCGCCTGCCGTGAGAACGCTCAGCATCCCGAGGTTCGGAGCTTTCAGCCAGGCTTCCAGGTTGCGACGGATGTAGTCGCGCTTCTTGGTGATGTCGGCCGCGACGATGATGTTCTCCACGCCTAGCTTGGCCGACATGCGGCTGACGTTTCGGCGCCCGAGGTCGGTCACCATTCCCCAGTCGTAGGTGTAGGTCACCGGCCGCAACTCAAGCTCTTTCACGATGAGGTGCAGGCCGTAGGAGCTGTCGCGACCGCCCGAGAACGGCACAAGCACCTCGTCGCCCTTCGCGCGCCGGAAGGGCTTGATCAGCTCGAAAAGCTCCTCTTTCGGACGTGGGTGGTTACGCGGCTTGTAGGTGAGGCAGTAGTTGCAAACGCCTTGATCGTCGAACTTGATGAACGGCATTGTCTCGGGGAGGATGCAGCGCGTGCAACGCCGGAAGTTCGGCTTCGGGTATTGCAGAAGAGCCTCCTCCTGCGCCGACATACCCAGGCCCGGGACGAGGTCGATGGAGCGGCTGGTCCACTCCGTGATGCTGATCGCATCATCCTGGGCCGGCACGTCGAGCACGACGGCCTCACCGCCCTTGATCTGGCGAATGTTCTCGGCGCCGATCTCCCTCAGCGGGTAGCTCTCGGACGAGAAGACAGTTCCTCCGCTCTTGTCGCCGACGTAGAGACTGCCGTTGTTCGAGAACAGCAAGAGCTTGCCGAGATGCGGAACCAGAGCGGCGCAGGCTACAACGCCCTCGGTGACGCTGAGCACCCGTTCGGCCGCCGACTCAACAGTCCCGCCCGCTTCGAGGTGCGACGCAATGATGGCCGGGATGACTTCCGTGTCGACCGTGAGCTGAGGCGACTTGCCCAGCAATTTCCAGACCGCCTCCTCATTGACGACGATGCCGTTGTGCAGCACCATAATCTGCTCGCGAAGTACGGGCTGATTATCGCCGGTGCCGTTGGTGACCAGTCGGCTGTGGCCGAAGAAGAGGTTGCCGAGCGGGGGGATGCGCTTGAGTAGCCAGTCAATTTGGTAGTCCGCGCGGTAGGCATGGAAGCCGTCCGCCTCACGGATCACCATGCCGCTCGAGTCACGGCCGCGTTGCTGCGCGTGTTTGACGAGGGTTTTCGCCGAGGCGGAGTCGAGGGCGTCGGTGCCGATGAAGCCAAAGATTCCGCACACGAGTTGGTTCTCCGATCCGGGGGGAGCCCGCCGCACGACGGCGGTGGGCAGGCTCGCAGATCTTCAATGATGCCATGCGGACCGGGTGCGAGCCGGGCACGGGTCGTGGCCGAGCGTCAGCTCGTGGCTTTCCCGATTACGCGATAGGCAATCCCGGGCCACCGGTCCGCCGACGAGATGCGGCGGCCATCGATGAACGCCGCGATTCCGGGCAGATCGTCGGGGCCCAGTGACCGGTATTCGTCGTGGTCGGCCTGCACCACGACCGCGTCGGCAGGTTCGCCGAGGTGGTACGGGGTGAATCCGAGGCGGGTCAGCTCGTCGTCGTCGTAGAGCGGGTCGTGCACGACCGTCACAGCACCTCGCGCGTTCAGCGCGGCGACCGCGCCGAAGACTCCGGAGAACGCCGTCTCCTTGACGCCGCCGCGGTAGGCGGCTCCCAGCACAACCACCTTCGCGCCAGCAAGGTCGCCGTAGGCGCCCTCGAGAAGGCCGATCGTGTATTCCGGCATCCCGGCGTTCGCGGCGCGAGCGGCTGACACCACCGTCGCCTCCGGGTCGGTCCAGAGGTAGAGGCGCGGATAGACCGGGATGCAATGGCCGCCGACGGCAATGCCGGGCTGATGGATGTGCGAGTACGGCTGCGAGTTCGAGGCTTCGATCACCTGGTAGACGTCGATACCCGCCGTCGATGCGTAGCGGGCAAACTGATTGGCAAGGCCGATGTTGACATCGCGGTAGGTCGTCTCGGCGAGCTTCGCGAGTTCAGCGGCCTCGGCGCTGCCGAGATCCCAGACACCGTTCGGGCGCGCGAGGTCGGGGCGCTCGTCGAAGTCGAGCACCGCCTCGTAGAACTTCACCGCCTTCGCAGCTCCACCCTCGCTCAGCCCGCCGACGAGCTTCGGATACTTCCGGAGGTCGGCGAAAACCCGGCCGGTGAGCACGCGCTCCGGGGAAAACACGAGGTCAAAGTCCACGCCCTCGGTGAGTCCCGACGCCTCTTCGAGCATCGGCTTCCAGCGGGAGCGCGTGATGCCGACCGGCAGCGTCGTCTCGTAGGAGACGAGCGTGCCGGCAGTCAGGACCGCGCCGAGCGATCGGGTCGCGGCATCCATCCAGTCGAACTGGGGCTCGGCGGTCTCCTCGTCGACGAACAGCGGGACGACGAGCACGACGGCGTCCGCACCGGGAACTGCGTCGGCGTAATCGGTCGTCGCGCGCAGGCGGCCGGCCGGAATGAGCTCTGCGAGCTTCTCCTGGAGGTGGGCTTCGCCGGGGAAGGGCTCGACGCCCTGGTTGACGAGATCGACCGTGCGCTGCGAGACGTCGACGCCGACGACATCGTGACCCTTGCTGGCGAACTGCACGGCGAGCGGGAGGCCGATCTTGCCAAGGGCGATGACGGCGATCTTCACAGGAATGTCTCCAGGGTGGTTGAGCGGGTTCGATTCTACGTGCGCACGGCGTCGACTATCGGCCGATGATCGCCAGGCTCTCGCTGACGACTCGCTCCGCGATCGCGGCGAGCGAGTACTCGCGAGCCGACCAGGCAGCCAGCTCCGCGCGAGCCTTCGGCGGTAGTGGGGATGCGGCTGCCGCATTCATGGCGGCCGCCACCGCCACGATGTCGTAGGCGACCGCAACGCCCGCGTGCGGGTGCTGGGAGTCGTTGAGAAATTCGACCGTCGGTCCGCGTCCCGCATAAATCACCGGACATCCCGCCGCGAGCGAAGAGTAAACCTTCGTCGCAAGCGCGTAGTCGTTCGGCGGGACGGGTGCCAAGCTCGCGACCGAGGCGGTCGCCCCCGCGAGGATCGGCGAGAGCGCCGCCGGCGGTATCGGTGCGTTGAACTCGACGGATGCCTCGATCCCGAGTTCGCGGGCCCGGGCCTGCATCGCCTCGCGTTCTTCGCCGTTGCCGTAGTAGACGAGTCGGGCGCCGGGGTGCTGTTCGAGCACGGCGGGCATGGCGTCGACGAAAATGCCCGGCCCGTGCCATTCGGAGTAGGTGCCGCCGTAGACGAAGACGGGAGGCTCGGGCGCCGGTTGGTCGTCGTAGCGGAAGTGGGTGGTGTCCGCCCCGAAGCCGATCGGCACGGCAGGCGTCGCAATGCCGACCGCGCGCAACCTGTCGATGAGCGGCTGGTGGGCGGCGAACAGCATCCGCGCCCCGCGCAGACCCCAGGCCTCCACGCGGCGCAGCGTGCCGATGACGAATCTGTTGCCGGTCACCAGCTCGGCAGCCTCGGTCCAGTAGTCAGCGGCGCGCACGACGTAGGGCGAGCGCTTGAGGGCGGCGAGCACCCGCACTACGGCGACCGTCGTCGGCGGTGGCTCGACGATGTAGAGGTCGGCCCGGCGGGCGAACAGCAGTCGGAACGCGAGCGGCACGTCGAAGCTCAGATAGCTCAAATAGCCGCGTACGTACAGCTGTTTGTCGCGCTTCACCGGGGCGCGGCGCACCTCGATGCCGGTCGGGTCATCGATCAGGGCGCCCTTCGGGGGCTTCGCGGTCAGCACCGTCACCTGCCACCCGCGGGCGCGGAACTCCTCGGCCCAGATGCGCAGGATTGCCGACGCCGCCGACACTTCGGGCCCGAAGATGCGCGTGGCGATGATCACCCGCTTGGTGCGGCCAGCTCTCATCGGTCGGCGAGCAGGCGCCCGATGAGAGCGTCCTGAGCGGCACGGTCCGGCTCGCTCGACAGCTCACGCGCAGAACGGTCGGCGGCGCGCTTGAACCCGGCGACGTCCTCAACGGTGAGGTCGCGCAACGCCTCGACGAGAGCGTCGGCGCTCGTGTCGCGGGTGATGATGCCGAGCTGGTATTTGGCCATGTGGGCGTCGATCTCGGGCGCGGGCGAGAAGACCATCCCGAGCCGGGCCTGCACGAAGTCGAAGAACTTGTTCGGCAGGTGGTACAGGTGGCTCAGCGTGCGAAGCGGATAGAGGAAGACGCCAAGGTCGTACTGGTTGAGCACGGTCGGCAGCGTTGCGGGCGGCACCGGGTCGTGAACGGTCACGCGGGGCGAGTTCGCCGCCTTCGCCTTGATTTGGGCCAGGTGACCGCCCGGCACCTCGAGCAGGTACAGGTCGAGCGAGAACCTGTCGCCGAGGCGTTCGGTGGCGTCGATGAGTTCGACGATATTGCGCTCCGGATCAGCGGTGCCGCTGTGCACGAGGCGGATGCGGTCGGGATCGACCGGTGTCGGCGCGAGGTCGCCCCGGAAGTCGGCGGAATTGCGGATCGTCTCGGTCGTTAGGTCGTAGCGCTCGGCGTAGAGCCCGGAGAGGCCGGCACTCACGCTCGTCACGGCTGCGGTGCGCGGCAGGTAGGTGCGGCAGAGGTGCTCCATGTACGGACCGACGAGCACGCGCCAGACGAAGATCGTTGCGCGCTCCTCCGCGGCCCATTCGTGCATGTCGGCGTAGACCTTGTCGCCGTCGGCCGCGAAGGCGAGGGGCAGCGCGCGGGCGTCGTTGGCGACGACGAGGTCGTAGTGCCCGGACGCGACGACATCCTTCAGTACCGCCTTTTCGCCGGGCGACGTGAGCTCGACAGCGTCGTGCCTGCGCAGCGCCAGCCGGGCGACGCCGGGCGGCGTCTGCGGCAGCGACGACGCGTCGTCGGGAACCTGGATGTGACGCGCGACGCCCTCGGGGGCGGGGCCGTAGCCGACGGTCGTCACCTCGCCGTGCTGTCGCAGCACGTCAATCTGGCGCAGGACACGGGAATCCGCATGGATCGGCGAAAAGGAGACGCAGAGGATTCGGGGCCGCACGGAGCACGAGTCTACGGCGACGTGTCGACTCTCCGGTTATGACCGCTGATACGAAACGGTGCTCGTAGGATTGCCTCCAGGGGTTAATAAGGGACAGGGCCAATGTCAGATGAGCCGCGACCGTATCAGAGGTGTGCGCGCACCATTATGGATACGACCGACCCCGATATCTGGTTCGACGAGAACGGCGTCTCCTCGCACGCGCACCATTTCGACCAGGTTTTCGCCCCGCTGGTCCTCCCTGCTCAACGCGGTGAGAGACTAGGCGAGCTCGAGAGCCTCGTAGCCACCATCAAGGCAGCGGGTGCGAACAAGCCCTATGACTGCATCATCGGAGTCTCAGGCGGTGTGGACAGTACCTACCTGACGCTACGGGCCGTGAGGCTCGGGCTCCGTCCGCTCGTCGTTCATTTTGATAGCGGCTGGAACTCCGAGCTGGCGGTCGGCAACATTCATAGCCTCGTCACCACGCTGGGTCTCGACCTCTACACGCACGTCGTCGACTGGCGCGAGATGAAGGACCTGCAGCTCTCCTTCTTCAAGGCGTCACTCGCAAACGCGGACACTCCGACCGACCACGCCTTCGGGTGGGTCGCCTACCAGCAGGCGAAGAAGTACGGGATCAAGTACATCCTCTCGGGAGGCAACGCCGCAACGGAGTCGGTGCTGCCGGAGGCGTGGGGCTACAACGCTGACGACGCCAAGCACCTCAAAGCGGTGCACAAGCGCTTCGGCTCCGTGAAGCTCAAGACCTACCCGGTGCTGGGGATGTTCGCGCGGCACATCTGGTTCCCCCTTGTTCGACGCATCCATACTGTTCGGCCGCTCGACTTCATGCCTTACGTTTACGTTGACGCCAAGAAGGACATCGCCGACAGCGTGGGCTGGCGTGACTACGGGGGAAAGCATTACGAATCGGTTTTCACCCGCTACTTCCAGGGCTATTACCTGCCGCACAAGTTCGGCTTCGACAAGCGGCTTGCACACTACTCGTCCCTGATCCTCTCGGGGCAGGTGAGCCGAGACGACGCGCTGGAACTCATGGTTACGTCGAACTATCCCGACCCGCTGCGCGTGCAAGATCACGAGTTCATCGCCAAGAAGCTCGGACTGACGCCTGCGGAATTCGACGACCTGATCGCTCGTCCTCCCGTGGACTACACCGCCTACCCGAACTCAGCGAGATTCTGGCGGGCGCTCGCAAAACTGCGCAAGCGTTTTCGATAGGTACCCGAGCGGTCAGAACCCTGACGAGCCAGTCAGAGTCCTGAGAGAAGGTCCGGCTCGCGTTCGCTCAGGCCCGCGAGCTGCACCTGCAGTCCAAACTGTGGAAGTGCCGCTGCCAGCTCCTGGAAGGTACCTTTGCCGAGGATCCGCCCCCTATCGAGGTAACAGATCTGGTCGTAGTCCTTGATCGTGGAGATGCGGTGGGCGACGGCGATGAGAGTGATCTCGCCGTGGAGTGCCTTCAACGCCTGCACCACATCGTCCTCCGTCTTAGTGTCGAGTGCGCTCGTGGCCTCGTCCAGAACGAGCACAAGCGGGTCCGAGTAGAGAGCGCGGGCGATCCCGAGTCGCTGCTGTTGACCGCCGGAGAGCGAAATCCCGCGTTCCCCGATTCGTTCGTCGATCCCGCCCTTGCGTGCCGCAATCAGTGAGCTGAGCTGGGCCTTCTCGAGCGCCTCGAGGACTTTTTCACGGTCATAGTCGTCGTCCCAGGTGAGTGCGACGTTCTGACCGATGGTCCCGTCGAACAGGGTCACCCGCTGCGGGACGTAGCCGATCCGGGAACGCCACGAGTGGATGACGTCGGACAGCGGCTGGCCGTCGAGTCGGATCGTCCCCGCCGTCGGCATGCGCAACCCGAGTAGCAGATCGATCAGTGTTGACTTGCCGGAACCGCTCGGGCCCACGATCCCGAGTGAGGAGCCGAGGGGCACCTCGAGGTCGAGCCCGAGAAGCACATCCCCGTCGTTGGCTGGATAGCTGAAGCGGATTCCGCTGAGCTGCAGTAAGCGTGGCTCCTCGGGTAGCTCGACCGCGTCGGTTCCGCCCAGGGCATCGGTGGGGTTGGCTTCCGCGCCGCGCAGGTCGCTGATGACGTCTTTGACCCACGGCACGCTGGCCGTCGCGGTGATGACCGAACCTTGGATACCCGTCAGCGCCGGGATGAGTCGGATGCCGGTAGCCCCGAAGAGCGCGACTCCGACGACGGCTGTGCTCAGCCCCCCGATCAGGTAACCGACGCCGCCGATGAGGAGAAAGCCCCCGATGAGGGCGGCCTCATAGCTGTAGCGAGGGATGATCGACAGGAAGGACAGCGTGGCGCGTGCCTTGACGGCGGACTGACGGTGGTGGCCGACGACCTCCTGGATCTGGCCAAGGCGGCCGCGCAGGGTGAGCTCCTTGAGAGCGTCGACCATTTCGGTCAAGAGCTGCGCGATGCGGAAGCTGAAGTCAAGGTTCCTCTGGGCTGCGTCGAGGGTGCGCTTGGTGACGACTTGGTTGATGATGAACGCGACGATTCCCAAATAGACGAGGGCGAGTCCGGCCGTCACGGGCTGGGCGAAGATGAGGACGCCCAGAGTGAGCACGATGGTCAGGACGTTCCCCGGGATGATCAGTAGGGAAAGCACCAAGCTCGACATTGCGACGGAGATGCCGGTATCGGCGATGCGGGTGAACTCCACCGTGTTTCGTTTCGAACGCTCCTCCCACGTCGAGTTGAGGTACGCACGGAACAGGCGTGCCCCTATCTCATACTCGTAAATGGCGAACTGACGGGTGGCGATCCAGTGCATCCCCACCGAGAGGATGCTTTTGATGATGATGAGTGCGCACGCGATCAGAATGAGGATCGGAGTCGCGTCGGCAGAGAGCGCGCCGATCACGGGGAGCACTACCGCCGTCCCAGCCGCGACGGGGGTGATGATGAGCACGAGCAGCGACATCGCGACGACGTCGAAGAGCGCGAGCACTGCGGTACACACGACGTAGGCGACGAGGAATTGCCGAGCGCGACCAGGCAAGAGTGGCAGGAGATCGCGGAACACGCGCCAAAGATGTTTCATCTCGATGACGGTATCAGCGGCGTGCTAGGCCTTCCTGACCGACATCCCACGCCGATCGGTAGACTCTTGCGAAGTAATGTCTGGGGCGGAGGTGCGATGCGCGACACCGTCATGCTGCTAGACGAAGGACCTGCGTGGTTTCGCCGTTTCGCCTACCGCATCGCCCGAGGCGAGGGGCACTTGGGTCGACTGGCGGATGTCGCGCGCTTTCGCTACTCCGATGACGACGTGCCCCCCGTCCCTCCGACGGCCGGACAAGCTGTACGCCTCCTGATCGGCCCGGCCAATTCGGCGGGGCAGGGCTACGAGTGGGCCCGTTCCGTGGAAAGCCATCTGCCGGCAGTCGAGGCTGTGGCCATGGAGGGGATCGTCGATCCGTATTTCCCTAAGGTCGACCTTCGCGTCCCGGTCGGTGTCTACCAGCGCTCCGGCAAGTGGCATGACGAGTTCGAGGCGTTCATGGCCGGGCAGACTCACGTGATTTGGGAGTCCGGGCTGCCGCTGCTCGGTCGCGCCTACGGCTCCGTTCTCATCGAACTTGCGCGGCTTCGCGCGCTCGGCATCAGTGGCGCGCTGATGTTCCACGGGAGCGACATCCGTCCGCCCTCGCGCCATGCCGCAGGGAGTCTCTGGTCACCATTCCGGAGCCCCTCGGGGCCGGTCCACGCGCTCGAGGAGAACGCCGCGCGAAACTCATCACTCGCCGCGGAGTCGGGGCTGCCCGTGTTCGTGTCAACGCCCGACTTGTTGCGGTGGGTGCCCGATGCCGTTTGGTGCCCTCTCGTCGTCGAACCCTCGGTGTGGCACAAAGCGGTCGCCCCCCGATCGCCCGGGCCCCTCGTGGTCGTGCACGCACCGACGCAGATGTGGCTTAAGGGCACCGAAAGAGTCGTGCCGATGCTCAATCGGCTCGCCGGGGAAGGCGTCATCGATTATCGGCAGGTCGTCGGCATCCCGCACGCGTCGATGCCGGACTTCTACGCCGAGGCCGACGTCGTACTCGACCAGTTCGCGATCGGCAGCTACGGCGTGACCGCCTGCGAGGCGATGTCAGCGGGGCTGCTCGTGATGGGGCACGTCGACGACACCACCCGAGCCGCCGTGCGATCAGCTACCGGGCTCGAGCTGCCGATTCACGAGGCGACCATCGAGTCGCTTGAGGGTGAGCTTCGGCGCGCCGCGGCTGAGCCCGCAGCGTTCGACTCACTTCGTGAGGCGGGTCCAGCCTTTGTGGAGACCGTGCATAACGGCGCCCGATCGGCTGCTGCGCTCGCGCCCTTCCTCGGGATCAGCGCATGAAAGCGTTTGCCGCGAGGAATCGTAGTGGCGCTTCGCGGTGAAGCAACCGCGGTAGCGATGCCGGGATGAGGTTAGCCGGACGGCGAAAGTCGGTCAGGATCGCGAGCTCGGCACCGAGGCGGTCACGGTCGGCGCCGCGGCCCAGCTCGGCGACGATACGTGCCTCGCGTCGACTGAGGATTGCGGTGGCGGTGGGAGCGAGTTCGACAATGCGTCGCACCCCTGCGGAGAGCGCGGCCAGGTCGTCTGCCGGACCCCCCGCTTGGAGGCTCGCCCCGAGAATGTCCATCACGTGAGTGCGCAACAGTTTGATCGCGAACGACTCGCGCTGCGATGAGCTCAGCGTCGCGACGAATCCCCGTTCGAGGATGGCTTCGAGGAAGAGCAGTGACTCGGCGGCGGGCTTGACGCTGCTCGACGTGCGAGCATGTGGGTCGTCCTCGTGGATGAGGTAACCCGGACCACGGGCGGCGCTGATCCGCGCGTCGGAGTACCAGATTGAGGCGCCCTGGATGACGTCTTCGCCGGACCGCAACCCGGTCGTCATCCTGATGTCACCGAACCGTCGCCGCGATACGAGTCCGAGTTGCACGGTGCGGTAGGCGAGACGGTCGCGGACGCCGTCAAGCCGACTCGTCCGGAATGGTCGCGTCGGGGGGCTGCGTGTCGGGCCTCCCTGCACAGTGCGGAGCGGAGGGATGACCACATCCGCGCCGTCTCTTCGCGCGACCGCGAGCCAGGCGTCGATCGCTCCGGGCTCGTACTCGTCGTCTGAGCCGAGGAGCGCGGTGAACTCGCCGGTTGCCGCGTCGAGCCCCGCGTTGAGCGGACCAGCGGGACTGGGGATGCCGTCGACGAGAGACAGTAGCCGCACCCGCCGGTCGCCGCTCCAAGGCCCGAGGGATGCAGCGATCGCGTCCGCTGCGACGTTGTGGCAAACGACGGTGACCCGAGTGTCGGTCGAAGTGTTCGCGAGAACCGATGCCGTCGCCCGAGCGATCGGACGGCGATCGGTGTGCACCGGGATGATGACATCAACGACAGGGCTGGTCACGTGTGCGCCCGATCGGCGAGCGCGTCCACCGCTGCACCCCAGATCTCCACCTGAGTCTCGGATGAGAGTGCCTGGGCGGCGACAACAGCATGCGCCTTCCATTCGTCGACCTGTGGCGGTGTCAGGTCGTCGAGCACCCGGGTGAGAGCCGCCGCTCCGAAATCGTCGGATACGGAGCCGAACCCGTGAGCGACGAGGATCTTCTGCATCTCGGCCGACGGGCCGATGATCAACCCGAGGCGCGCTTGCACGTAGTCGAAGAACTTGTTGGGAAGCGCCCAGCGGTTGTTGAAGTTGGTCGGGGCCATGACGTGCACTCCGATGTCGTACTCGTTGAGACGGGCGATGAGTTGTGCGTAGGGCACGGCATCGGGGAACCGCACGCGGCCGGCGCCCGCGGCGCGTTCGCGCAGCTCGACGACGTACTCGGGGTCATTGCCCATCAAGTAAAGGTCGAGCGTGACGTCATTCGTCGTCGCGGCCACCGCGTCGACGAGCACCTCGAGTCTCCGGTTGCGAAGCGACGCACCGCTGTGCACGAGGCGGATCGGGGAGCCGGCGGGCCGTGCCTCCAGTTCGGAGTAGGGGGCGGCGTTCGTGACCACGCCGGCGCGAAGACCGTAGACGCGGCGGTACTCGTCGGCGATGCCGTGGCCGACAGTGGTCATTGAGGCGGCACGCACCAGGAACCGTCGACACATCCAGCGCATGTACGGAGCCTCGAAGGCCCGCCAGATCAGCAGCTCCTCGTTTTGTCTGGGTGCGTACTCGTGGATGTCGGCGTGGACCCCCCGCGCGGGTTTCAGAGCGAGGGCGAGGCCAACCGCGTCGACATCGTTGGCGAGGATGACGTCGAACTGCTCGAGGCGTTCGAGGTCGGCTTGTGCCCGCTGGATCGCCGGCTGGCCCCAGTAGATCTTGTGAAAGCGTCGCAGAACGAGGTCTCGTCGGGTCCACCGTCGTACGCCAAGCGTGTCGTCGAGGCGCACATGCTCGACTCGGGGGTCGGGGCTCGGCCCGTAGCCGTAGGTGGTCACGTCGTAGCGGTCGGCGAAGAACCTGACCTGCTTGAGCACTCGCGCATCTGCCGAGATGTCGGAGAACGACAGGATGAGCAGGCGCGCCCGGGTCACCGTGCCTCCCCCAGGAGTTCGTCGACGACCGCCTCTGCGGCGTGCCCATCGCCGTATGGTGCGGCGTCCGTTGCCTTCGGCACCGGACGTGAAACGGCAGCTGCGATCTGTTCCGGGTCGTTCACGAGAACATTCCAGCCGAGGTCGACAGTCTCCACCCACTCCGTCTCTGGGCGCACGGTCGTTGTGGGGACGCGCAGTAGGAAAGCCTCCTTCTGCAAGCCACCCGAGTCGGTGACAACGCCCGCGCTGTGCAGAACCGAGGCAACGAGCTCGGGGTAGGAGAGGGGGTCCGAGACGCGCAACGCGCCCGTTTCGAGCAGGATGCCATGTTGCGCCGCGAGCGAGCGGAGCCGGGGATGCGCGAGCAGGAGCACCGGGAGAGGAAGGTCGGCGAGCGCCTCGACGATCGCGCGAAGGCGCTCGGGGTCGTCGGTGTTGTCGGGGCGGTGGATGGTCGCTACGTAGTACCCACTCGCCGGGAGGCCATGCGGCGCGAGTCGAGATTCTGCGAGCACGCGGTCGCGAGTGCGATGGAGCACATCGGTCATGACATCTCCGACGAGACGTGACCTCTCCGCGAGTCCTTCGCGCTCAAGGTGCGCCATCGCCGCGCGAGTCGGTGCGAACAGCAGATCGGCGGCGTGATCGGTGAGAACGCGATTGTGCTCTTCCGGCATCCGGCGGTTGAACGAGCGAAGGCCCGCCTCGAGATGCGCGACCGGCAGATGGAGCTTCACCGCGGCGAGCGCGGCAGCAACTGTCGAGTTGGTGTCGCCGTAAACGAGCACCCAGTCGGGTGAGAGGCGCTCGAACTCGCGTTCGAGGCCTTCGAGCATGCGCCCGGTCTGCCGCCCGTGGCTCCCGGATCCGACCTCGAGGTTCACCGCGGGAGCAGGGATGCCGAGATCGCGGAAGAACACGTCGCTCATCAGGTCGTCGTAGTGCTGGCCGGTGTGAACGATGAGGTGGTCGGCGCGGCCTTCCATTGCGGCGGCGATCGGCGCGACCTTCACGAACTGCGGTCGCGCACCGACAACGCTCAAGATCCGCATGGCCTCGAGCTTAGGAGGCTCCTCCGTTGCGCGGCGGGCAGCCATCGCGGGTCGTGGCGTCTCGAATGCACCGAAGCCGTTGGCGATGCGGCACGACGCAGGAGCGCCAAGGTCCGCCTCCGTATAATCGACCGGGGCTGGGTAGCGTCCCCCCACACCTCTTAGAAGGGCAATCGAACGTGTCGATCCGAAATCGTTCAGTGCTGGTGACGGGAGGCGCGGGCTTCATTGGGAGCCACCTCGTCGACCGCCTGGTGCTCGAGGAGCCCAGCACCCTCGTGGTCGTCGACAACTTCTTCCTCGGTAACGAGAGCAATCTTGACGACGCACGCAGCAAGTACGACCTCGAGATCCTGCGTCTCGACGCGTCGGACCTCGCCGCCATGCAGGACGTCGTGATCGCGCACGAGATCGAGACAGTGTTCGACCTGGCTGTCGTCCCCCTGCCCACGTCCCTGACCTACCCGTCCTGGACGATCCACACGAACATCGGGATCACGACTACGTTCTGCGAGCTGGCGCGTCGCGGGCTCATCCAACGACTCGTGCACATGTCGAGTTCGGAGGCCTACGGCACCAGCAGGTACACCCCGATGGATGAGGACCATCCGCACGATGCCATCACGCCCTATGCTGCAGCGAAGTCAGCCGAAGATCACATCATCCGCTCCTATGTGCGTACGTTCGGCATCGACGCGACGACCGTGCGGCCCTTCAACAACTACGGACCGCGCCAGAATCCCGGCTCCTATGCGGGCATCATCCCCATCATCGTTCAGCGCGTGATGAGCGGCGTGCCGATCGAAATTCACGGCGACGGGGAGCAGACCCGAGACTTCACCTTCGTCCGCGATACTGCGGATCTGACGGTGGCGATCGCCGAAAGCCCGGAATGCAGCGGCCTAGAGTTCAACGTAGCCACCGGGGTGCCGACGTCGATCAACGCTCTCGTCTCCCAGATCTTGCAGATCATGGATGCGCCGAATCATCCGGTCGTGCACACGCCCGAGCGGCCGGGCGACGTGAGGTCTCACCAGGCCGACGTCTCCCGCCTCACGTCTTACCTCGGGCGCCAGCCTGCGGCTCTCAGCGACGAAGGACTCCGTGAGACGGTGGCTTGGTATCAGGCTGTGTTCGTATGAGGCTGAACATCCCCCTCACCGGAGCCGAGGAGCTCCGGCTCGTCGGGGAGGTGCTCGAGTCTGGGTACCTGACCCAGGGTCCCCGCGCCGCAGAATTTGAGCGGCTGATCGCCGCACGCACGGGGAGCGCGGAGGCATTCGCGGTTAGCTCCGCAACGACCGGCCTTCACCTGGCCCTTCACGCGGCCGGGGTGAAGCCCGGTGACGAGGTCGTCATCCCGGACTTCAGCTTTCCTGCCACCGCGAACGTTGTCGTGCAGCAGGGCGCGACGCCAGTCTTTGTCGACATCGACATCAATACCTTCAACCTTGACCCTGCGCTTCTCGAGGCCGCCATCACATCGCGCACGACGGCGATCATGCCCGTGCACGCATTCGGGCTCACCGCCGATATGGACCCGATCAACGAGATCGCGATGCGTCACGGCATACCCGTCATCGAAGATGCGGCGTGCGCGCTCGGCGCGACGTACCACGGCCGCGAAGCTGGAACCCTGTCTCTCGCGGGTGTCTTCTCCTTCCATCCTCGCAAGATCATCACGACGGCGGAGGGCGGCATGGTCACGACCTCCGACGAAGCCCTTGCGGATCGGATGCGGGTGCTGCGATCGCATGGCTCTGTGCGCGGTTCCCACTTCATGTCCTTCATCGACGCCGGTTACAACTACCGGCTCAGCGATGTGCACGCGGCCATCGGCATTGCCCAGATGGCGCGGCTGGATGAGATCCTCCGTCGACGGCGCGAGGTCGCAGCAGAATACGACGCCGTGCTGTCCGGCATGGACGGCGTGCGCGTCCCCGCCGTCCCGGCGGGACTGCAGCACTCCTATCAGTCGTACGTCGTGCTCCTCGACGAGGACATCGACAGGAACAGGATCATCGACATCATGAAGGGTGACGATGTCGAGGTCACCCTCGGCACCTATTCGATGCACCTTCAACCGTATTTCCGCGAGCGCTTCGGCATCCCCGACGAGTCCCTACCTGCGGCAACCCGAGCTCACCAGTCGGCGCTCACGATTCCTCTGTACCCCCAACTCACCAGTGTTGATGTCGAGCAGGTCGCCTCGACGCTCGCGAGCGCGATCGCCTCGGTGAGATCCGGGCGTCGATGACCGTCGACATCACGATCGTCGATTACGGAGTCGGCAACGTCGCATCGATCGCCAACATGATCCGCAAGACCGGTCTGAGCAGCGAGCTGAGCGCAGACGCTGACGTCATCTCCGCGGCTGAGCGGATTATTCTGCCGGGAGTCGGCGCGTTTGACACCGCGGCGTCGAGACTTCGACTTTCGGGACTCGGCGAGGTCGTCGCGGCGAAGGCCGCCGCGGGGGACCGTGTGCTCGGCGTCTGCCTCGGCATGCAACTGCTGCTGGACGGCAGCGAAGAAGGCGACGAGCCCGGGCTGGGAATCGTGCCGGGAACAGTTCGACGCTTCCCGCGGACCGTGGGCGAGGAGGCGCTCCGCGTTCCCCATATGGGCTGGAACACAGTCACGCGGCAGGGGAACGCCGACGTGCTTCCCGCCGTCCTCGACGGCGATCGCTTCTATTTCGTGCATTCCTACTACGCCGACCCGTCCGACTCGTCCGACACGATGGCGATCACCGACTATGGCGTACCGTTCGCGTCGATGATCCGTCGCGGAAACGTCGTCGGTGCGCAGTTCCATCCCGAGAAGAGCCATCGCATGGGTGCGCGCCTCCTGGCCGACTTCGGACGGTCCTGATGCTCAGCATCCGTCCGCGTGTCATCCCGGCCCTGCTCCTCGAGAACGACAGGTTCGTGAAGACCCGTCGGTTCGAGGACCCGCAATACGTCGGCGATCCGGTCAACGTCCTCAGCATCTTCAACGATCTCGAGGTCGACGAGATGCTGCTTCTCGATATCGGGGCCGCGCGCGGCGCGCCGATCCAGCTCGACTACCTGCGAAGGCTCACCACCGAGTGCTTCGTGCCCCTGGCCTACGGCGGCGGAGTCAGCTCGGTCGAACAGGCCGACCGTCTGGTGCGCGAAGGCTTCGAGAAGATCGTCTTCAATACGACGCTGCTTAACACTCCGGAGATTGTCGCCGACGCAGTGCGGGCGCTCGGGGCGCAGGCAGTGATCGCAGCGGTCGATGTGCGTGCATACGACGGGGAGTACCGCATCTTCGGTCGGGGAGGCACCGAACTCTCGCCGCTTCGGCTGCAGGAGTGGAGTCGACTCGCAACGGAGGTCGGCGCTGGCGAGATCATGGTGACGAGCATCGACCGGGAGGGAACGCGCGCCGGTATCGATCTCGAACTCGTTCGGGAAGTAACCCGCCTCCTGCCCGAAGTGCCGGTCATCGCGCACGGCGGTGCTGGCACGCGGGAGCACCTCGCCGAGCCGATCCTCGAAGCTGGCGCGTCGGCAGTCGCCGCGGGCAGCCAGTTCGTGATGCAGGGTGGACGTGACAGCGTGCTCATCAACTACCCGAGCGGCGCACAGCTCACCGCCCTGTTCCAGGAAGAACGAGAGCATCGATCGGTCGGGGTAGAGGATGACGCCCACGTCGATGCGCGGTACGAGATCCCGGGACGGGATCTCTCGACGACTGTCATGTGCGAGCGGTGCATCACGACGTCCGACGTACCGGGCGCGCGTCTCGACGAGGGCCCGATCTGTTACTACTGCTCGCTCCACGACGAGCTCGACGCGCAGTACCCGACCGGTGCCTCCAGCACTGCGGCGATGCACGCCTTCGCCGAGCGGCTGAAGCGATCGGGGGAGGGGAAGAAGTACGACTGCATCATCGGGGTGAGCGGCGGCACGGACTCGTCGTATCTTGCCCACTTGCTGGTCGAACTGGGGGTACGCCCCCTCGCGGTGCACTTCGACAACACCTGGAACTCTCCGGTGGCGACCTCCAACATCTACGCCGTGCTTGACAAGCTGGGCGTCGACCTCGAGACCTATGTCGTCGACAACACCGAGTACGACGACATCTACCGGTCGTTCATCGAGGCCGGGGTCATCGACATCGACACGCCGACAGATATCGGTTTCATGGGAGTGCTCTACCGCGCCGCCGAGAAGCACGGCATCAAACACATCGTCGAGGGGCACTCGTTCCGCACCGAGGGAATCGCTCCCCGCGGATGGATCTACATGGACGGCGGATACATCAAGTCGGTGCACCGCCAGTTCGGGACTGTCCCGATGAAGACCTACCCCAACCTCGACTTCCTCAAGTTTCTGAAGTGGTCGGCCTTCTCCGGGATCGAGCGCACGCGCCCCCTCTACTGGGTCGACTACCACAAGGAGGAGGCCAAGCGCTTTCTCGCTGATCGCTACGGGTGGGAATGGTACGGCGGCCACCACCTCGAGAATCGCTTCTCGGCGTTCTGTCACAGCTACTTCATGCCCAAGCGCTTCGGCGTCAACTTCCGTCAGATCGAGTTTTCAGCTCTCATCCGATCCGGGCAGATGGAGCGTCAAGTGGCCCTTGAGCGATTCATCGCCCCCCGGTATCCCGATCCGCAACTCATCGAGTTGCTCAAGAAGCGTCTCGGCTACGACGATGCGCGGTTCGACGCGCTCATGACCGCGCCGAAACACACCTACCGCGACTACCCCACCTATAAGAAGTGGTTCGAGAGGCTGCGCCCGCTGTTCTGGGTGCTCATGAAACTCAACCGCGTGCCTAAGAGCTTCTACGTCAAGTTTTGCAGGCCGTGACCATCGTGCGGCGGATGATCGGGGGTCTGCGGTTTGTCGTGCAGATCGTCGTGCTCCGGCTCGCCTACCTCATCGCGAGGATCCGCCGGGGCGGCTCGAGTTCCGATATCGACTGGGTGGTCGGACCTTACGAGATCGCGTCGCTCGTCTTCGACATCGCCCGCGCCGTCCCCGACTCCATGTCCGTCGTGCTCGCTCGGCACCGCTACTACGACGTGCCTTATGGATGGTCTCCGGGTCCGCTCAGCAGGCTGCCCGGAGCAGCGAATCGGCGCGACCTGTTCCTCGGACCGTGGAAACTCGGAAGCCTCGCGGCGCGCACTAGAGGATTCGTGTATGTCGGCTCCGAGGGGTTCCTGAATTCGGGACGCGATTACCGCGAACACGAGTTCCGATTCCTTCGACGCCGTGGCATCGCGATCGTCTGCTCATTCACCGGCAACGACATCCGCTCCCCGAAGCGCATGCGTGAGCTCGAGCGTGAGTCGGGGCATCCAAATCTCGCCACCTACCTGGCCGACGTTAATCCGGTGTTCGGCTCCGACGCCTACGACGACATCAAGCGGCGGGTCGCCGCGGTCGCCGACAGGTACGCCGACCTCATCTACAACGCGGATGTCGACCAACGCAGCTATCTCGAACGCGCCACCTTGCCCACGCGGTATTTCTACCCGGATGACGAGATCACCACCTCGTTCGATCGTTTCGATGACCTCGATCGTCTCGTCGTGGTGCACGCCCCCTCGTCGCCGATCATCAAGGGCACCCAGCTGGTGAGGGCCGCCGTCGCCGCGTTGCTCGAGGACGGCTACGACTTCGAGTATGTGGAGCTCATTGGTGTGCCGAACTCGGAGGTCAAGACCGCCCTCCGACGCGCGCACATCGTGATGAACGAGTTCTACGCGTTCACCCCGGGCGTGTTCGGCGTCGAGGCGATGGCCGCCGGCGCTGCGCTGATCACGAGCGCGGATCCGCGGGTCGAGCTGCAGCTCCCCGAGGACTCCGCGGAAGCGTGGCTGGTGACGCCGCCGCACCGCGTCCACACCCATCTGCGCTTGCTGCTAGATGAGCCGCATCGGCTCGAGCCGCTCGCCCGACGCGGCGCCCGTTGGGTGCGCGATCACGCATCGGCGAGCGTCTCCGGGGCAGCGATGACACGGGAGTTGCGCCGGGTGCTGGACGAGCCGCTCCAGCCGTTGCACTAACGTCGGTCACGTGTCGACTTTGCCCCACTCGCGCGTCATCGCCCTCTGGCACGTCGACTCACTTCCGTTCGTTATGGGTGCACTCGATCGCCCGCACAACATATCTGGCCTTCCCGACGCGTTGCCATTTGTGCTCGGAGTCGACACCCGCACGGGCCTCGTCAGCCAGGGTCAGAACCTGGCCGTCGCTGATGCACTCGGCATCGCGTACCGCACTGCCGACGCGATGCCGAGCAACTTCGACGCGTCGGGGATCGGGCGTATCTACGCCGACGACTTCCTCGCGTTCATCGACCGGGAGATCGGCGAGTTTAAGGGACGTCGCGTTTTGGAGATCGGGAGCGGAACCGGTTACCTCCTCGGCCAGCTTCGAGACCGTGGTGGCGTCGTACTCGGGATCGAGCCGGGCGCGCATGGGCAGGATGGGGCGAGGGAGATCGGCGTCGAGATTGTGCACGACTTCTTCCCTTCGCCCGAGGTGACCGGGCTGTTCGATTTCATCGTGCTCAGCAACGTGCTCGAGCACCTCGAAGACCCGGTCGATTTCCTGGGCGTGATCGCAAGCCAGCTGGCTATCGGCGGTCGCATCATCATCGGTGTCCCCGACGAGAGCGCTTACATCAACTCGGGTGACGCCTCGACGCTGTTCCACGAGCACTGGAGCTACTTCGATCGCCGGACGCTCACCAACACGGTCCGGATGGCTGGGTTGAACGTCGATGTTCTCGAGACCGCGTCCTTCGGCGGTTCTCTCTATTGCGTCATCACTCCGGTCGAGCAACCGGTCGAATTGGTTGAGGTGCCGGAGGCGCTTGAGCTGGCGGAGCGCTACGCGCGCCAGATGCAAGCCCAAAGCGCGCTCATCCGCGAATTTGTCGAAGACAGCACCCGCGACGGTCGAGGACTCGGAGTGTACGTACCGAGTCGGTTCGTGAACGTCGCCAAGATCGCTGGGCTCCGGTTGGACGCGGTGCGCTTCTTCGACGACGACGAAAGCGCGCATGGCAAGTTCTACCCTGGGTTCGTCGCGCCGATCGAGAACCGCGAGGAGCTTCTGGCCCAGCCGCCCGTCTCGGTGCTGATCATGTCGCAGACCTTCGGTCCGAGGCTCGCGCAGACCTTGGCTGGACTTCTTCCGGGCGTCCGCATCACCTGCGTCGCCGACGTGTTGGCGCTGAACTCTTCGCACTGAGAGTCCCGCGCAGTGGCCTGGAAGCCCCCACGTTTTCCTCACCAGAGCGGACGGGTCTGGCAGGTCGTCCCTAGCCAGCCACCGGCACGAAACGCTCCTGGAGCCCGCGGAGCACGTAGCCGTGACGATAGGCGAAACCGCGCTCCGGCTCGATACCCTCGAAGCGTGCTCGCAACAGCACCGCCAGTTCGTTATAGCCGACAAGCGCTCGACTCGACGAGGTGCCACTGAAACGCGGGTTGACTTCGAACACGATGGCTTGGCCGTCGACCCAACGACATTGGATGTTGATGGCGGCTCTCGCGCCCAGCTCCACCGCGATCCGTTCGCATTCGCGGTTGAGTTCGAAGGGAGCGACGAACTCGCCCTGAGAGATGCCACTGCTGATTGCGAGGTACTCGCCGAGCTCCCCTCGTGCCGTGCGGTTTGCCACGCGGAGCTTGGCACCGAGACCGCTGCGAATGATCCTGCGCATCGCGATCGAGTTCACGAGCCCGCCATCCATGTCGAGCAGTACGCCGACGGTGTATTCGGACTCTTCGGTGCCGACGTACTCCTGCACGACGAACTCCGGGTAAATACGGAGCAGGTACTGCCCGAAGACCCGTAGTTCGTCGAGCGACTGGGCGAGCATGATGTTGGCTGATCCGCCACCGCCGATCGAGGGCTTCAAGACCGCGGGCAGGAAGTCCACGCGCTCGAGGTCTTCGGCGCTCGTGATCGTCGCGCTCCGGGGGAAAGCGAGAGCGTGCTCGGTAAAGAACTCAGCAGTACGGCTCTTGTCGAGGCTGAGATCGATAACCGACTTCGGGTTGATCGGCAAGAAGATGCCGAGCCGTTCGAAGTGCTCGCGGTTGTCGCTGATCACCCGAAGTTCAGCCTCCGAGCCCGGCAAGAGCACGTCGATCCCCTCGCGCTCGCTGAGGGCGAGGAGTTCGTTGAGGTAGCTCTCGTTGCGCGCAATCGGGACCACCGCGAAGGCATCCGCGTTCACTGTCGCGGTGCTTACCCTCGACGTGTCCGTGGCCACGATTCGGCTTTCGATCCCGGAGAGGCGCACGGTCTTGATCAGCTGTTCGCCGACGCCACCGCCCCCAGCGCCGGTCACCAGAATGTTCAACACCGTCTGCCGTCCTCCGGTCGTGCCGACAATCACCGCTCCGCGATCCGTGCGCGTACATCGGGATGCACGTCGGGATACTCCGAGAGGATGGCCCTCCCATCGAGTGCGAACGGGTGCACCTGTACTTCGCCGCTCGCGGAATCCCAGACAGCGTAACAGCCGTGTCCTGTGCCATCGCGGGGCAGCCCGACCGACCCGATGTTAACGAGGGTCGAAGATCCGACCCGACGGATAAAGGGTCGGTGAGTTTGGCCGACGAAAACGAAGGGGTTCGTCAGGTCGCCGATTTCACCATCGGGCGTGTTGGCGTAGAGGCGCCCGAGCAGCGGGTCGCTCGGGCTCCCGTGCACGAGAAGCGCACCGCCCAATTCCGCCGTGAGGGGGAGTTCCTCGAGGTAGGACCGGGCCAGGTCGGGGAGCGACGTGAGCTGCTCGGTGAGGCGGTAGACCTCATCCGCGACGGGGTCGATCGGCAGCACGCCCGTGATCATCGCGTCGTGATTGCCCTGCACTCCGATGTCGGCGGTCGAAAGCAAGATCTCGACGACTTCCGCCCCCGCAGGGAAGTAGCCCACAGCATCGCCGAGGAACGCCCTCACGTCCGCGGAGGCGAACCCAGGCTCCTTGAGAAGTTGGTGGAGCGCGACGGCATTCCCATGCACGTCCGAGAACAGGGCGACTCTCACATCGCCTCGACCAAAGATCGCAGACCTGTCTCTAGGCGGATCGACGGCGACCAGTCGAAGGAGTCCAGTGCAGGACCGAGGTCGTAGTCCGCCCGGAATTGTTCTTGAGGGTCGGGTTCGTCTGCGTACTTGATGGTCGAGTGTGAGCCGCAGATCCTCACGATCAGACGAGCGAGTTCGATCATCGTGACCGGTTCGCCGGAGGCGACGACGACCGGCTCGCCTCCGGCGAACTCAGCGGCGGCGATGGCAGCGGTCGCGATGTCATCCACGTGAACGAAGTCCTGCGTGCGTTCGCCGCTTCCGAAGATGGTGATCGGGTCGCCCGCGCGTGCTGCTTCCACGAACCGCCGCAGGACATTCAGATGCCGCATCCCCGGGCCGTACGGCGAGCTGATTCGGATGCTGCGTGCCCGGTCCGAAAATGCGAGCGTCGTACTTTCCTCGGTGGCGGCCTTCTCCCGCGCGTAGGAGCTGGTCTCGCGCAGCTCCGGAGACTCCAGCGCGACGCTTGACACGTAGACCCAGGCTCCTCCGAAGGAGCGGTAGTGATGGAGCAGTGTGTCGTCGGTGCGGCGGTTGACCGCGGCCGCGGCCTCATCGGACCAGTCGCCCGCGGGGATGCGCGCAGCCGCGTGGATCACGGCGGTGACATCGGAGGGCAGCGAGGACACCGCCGAAGGGTTCCCGAGGTCGCAGCGGACGTCATATGCGCCGGACAGGGCCGGGATCGGCGCGGAATTCCAGACTCGGATGACGTCGTGACCGAGGTCAATGGCCCGCCGTGCGATGGCGCCACCGACGAGGCCCGCCGCTCCGGTAACGAGCAGCTTCACGGCCCCGTGTGTCGACGGCGGGTCAATGCCGACCAGAGAGTCTCCACGGGGTCCCACGATACCGTCGGGCAGGCTCGCCCACTCCCATATCGCTCGACTCGGTCGGCTCTGACTCCGAGATCTCAGCCCATCCTGTACGTATAGTGTTCGGGACGACGACGCGGGGGTGGCGATGACACGGCGGTGGCTTGGGGGCCTGCTCGCTCTCTCCCTCGCGATCCCACTCGGCACCATCATTTCCCCACCGTCGGCGATCGTAGCGCCGACTGTCCTGACCGCTTCACAATTCGATCCCGAGCTGATCATCGCCGACTCGCTGTTCTACGACGCCGCGGCAATGACCGCGTCCGAGATCCAGGACTTCCTGCAAGCCCGCATCGGCACGTGCAGCAACGGTCGCTGCCTCAACGTCGCGGTGATCCCTTACGCGGGACGCGCGCGAGAAGTGTCGTCGACGGGCTCCGGCAAAGTCGTGTGCGACGCAATCCCCGCGGGCGACTATCGCGCCGCCGATCTCATTTACACGGTTCAGGTTGCATGTGGAATTTCGGCAAAGGTCATCCTCGTGACGCTCCAAAAGGAGCAGGGACTCGTCACAAGCAACGCGCCGAGGGACTGGGCTCTTAACCACGCGATGGGCTTGGCCTGCCCCGATACCGCACCCTGCGACGTCGCTTTCGAAGGACTGGGCAAACAGATCGTCTCCGGCACGCGCCAGCTCAAGGCCTACATGGCGAACCGCTTCGCCCGCCAACCTGGGCCGCAATTCGTGCAATATTCGCCGAACGCCTCGTGCGGGGGCACAAATCTCGCGGTCCAGAACTACGCGACGGCCGCCCTCTACAACTACACGCCTTACCAGCCCGACGACGCGGCCCTCGCCAATCTGTATGGCACCGGTGACGAGTGCTCGACGTACGGTAACCGTAACTTCTGGCGCTTCTACACCGAGTGGTTCGGCAACACGCGCGGTGAGGAGTTCATCACGACGACGGCTGGCGCCGACTACCTGATTGCCATCGATGGCAACTGGGAGATGTGGGCCTACCCTCGGAGCGGTCGAGGCAGCTGGAAGCCGCGTGTGAGCCTCGGCCCGGGCTGGGAGGGTATCAAGACGCTCGTCGGGGTGGGCGACTTCGACAACAACGGCTACCGAGACGTCATCGGGGTCGACGGCGGGGGGCATGCCTATTTCTACGCGGGCGACGGCACTCTCGAGTATCCCGTGGTGCGGAGCCTTGCCGTCGATTGGTCGGATGCGGCCTCGATCGTGTACGCGGGCGACTTCAACGGCGATGGTTTCGCCGATGTGTTCACAACGGATTCCGTCGGGCGGCTGTGGCTGTGGCCGGGTATGGGAAACGGCACGTTCGGGTCGCAAATCCAGATAGCGACGGGGTTCAACTCGACGACCCTCCTCGCCGGCCCCGGCGACTTCAACGGTGACGGCTGCGGCGACCTGGTCACGCGTCGTTCCAACGGGGATCTCATGCTCTATCCCGGGGCATGCGACTCCACCTTCAAGCCGCCGATCCGAATCGGCGTCGGATGGAGCGGGATGACGGGCGTCTATTCCGTAGGCGACTTCTCGGGAGACGGCATCCCCGACCTGATCGCGCGGGATGGGGCCGGTGTCCTCTATCTCTTCTCGGGTGTCGGCGCCGGCGCCATCACCTCCTCTGGTGCGATCGGAGTGGGTTGGGACTCGATGCGCGTCATCGTGGGTCCGGGTGACGCTCCTGGCACGCTCAAACCCGTCACGCCAACGCCAACGCCAACGCCGACGCCGACGCCGACTCCGACTCCGACTCCGACGCCGACTCCGACTCCGACGCCTACGCCGACCCCAACACCCGACGCGGTGTCGCCGCAGCCGGGTGGGGCGGGGGACCTCGATGGCGATGGCGACCGTGATGTGCTCGGGGTGACCCCGGCGGGAGACCTACGCCTGTTCCGCGGCGACGGCGAGGGCGGGATGCATCAGGAAATCTCGACTCTCGTCACCGGGTGGGGTGCTGCATCCATGACGGTCACACTTGGTGACTTCACCGGCGACGGCCACCCCGACGTTGGCCGGATCGCGAACGGGATATTCGAGCTCTACCCAGGCGACGGCGCTGGCGGTCTCGGGGCTCCGATCGTAATCGGACGGGATTGGGGCGGGATCAATCGCGCGTTCGGGATGGACTTCGACGGAGATGGCAAGCAGGACGTCGTCGTGCGCGACCAGGCGGGAGACCTCTGGTACTACCGCGGCAACGGCGCTGGGGGATGGCTCTCGAACAACGGCGTGAAGATCGGGATCGGCTGGGCTCCGTTCACCGAGATCTTCAACGCCGGCAACTTCGACGGGTCCGGCGGTGCCGACGTCATCGCCCGAACCGCAGACGGGTCGCTTTGGCTCTACCCGACGAACGGCGCGGGTGTGTGGCAGTCCCCCCGCCTCATCGGAATCGGGTGGTCTAGTTTCGTCACGATCTTCAGCCCGGGAAATTGGGATGGCAAGGGCGGCACCGACGTGCTCGCGCGGCTCCCCGACGGGCGCCTGTTCCTCTACCGCGGAAGCGGAGACGGGTCATGGTTGGGTAACCGCCAGATCGACTCCGGCTGGAACAACATGCGCGGCATCGGCTGAGCCTGACCGCCCTGCGGGTCAGACAATCCCTCGACCGCTCGTGCGGTTGAGGTCGCGACGCTCCTTCCATCCACGGATGGCACGCTCCGCCGGGGTCTCGACCCAGTGATGGATTGCGCCGGCGAGCGCGAGTGCGACTGCGAAGATCCCAGCGCCCCAGACCAAGTTGCTCCAGCCAGGGCCGCGGGGTGCGCCGATTACGTTGAGCACGGCGTACATGACTGTGGCGTGCACCAGGTAGAAGGCGTACGACCAGTTGCCAAGGCGAACCATCACGGGATGCTCGAGCCAGCTCCGTCGCCCTCGGAGGGCATTCCCGGCTATCGCGACGATGAGCAGCGCGCACGCCACGGTCGCGAACTCGTTCGAGAACCGGCCAGCGAGCTCGGACAGCACCCCGAACTCGAGGGAAGGACCGACGGTGAGCCACCCGATGATGGCGGCGAACGCGAGCCAGGCGGCCCAGACGGCGACTCTAGGACGCCATCCTCGCGCGAACGCCCAGGCGATCGCCATGCCGAGTACGAACTCGGGGACGTGTTCGAACGGCAGCGGCACTCCGCTAGCCCAGCCGTCAGGACCCGTCTGCGTGAGTGCCCGGTATCCGAATGCGACGGCGACGGTCACTGCCGCGATGACGAGCGCCCCACGGCGATTCGCGCGGCGCAGGAGTGCTCCCAGGAAAGGGTGGATGGCGTAGAACAGCGCTTCGCAGCTCAGCGTCCACGCCGCCGGGTTGCCGGAGAAGAGGATTTCGGGGTTGCGGCTGAAACCCTGGAGGAGGACGACCGAGAGCAGCAGGATCGGGATGCTGAACGTCTTGACCCAGCTGTGGTCGGGGTCGGCCGACAGCGTGTAGAACACGGGAATCGCGAGCAGAAGCGCGACCATGTGGGACGGCCAGATGCGGGCGAAGCGGCGCAGGTAGAACGTGCTAATGGGCAGAGACGGCCTCATCGACCAGGTCAGAACGAAGCCCGACAACACGAAAAAGAATGTCACGCCGAGAAAGCCAAGCCGGTTTGGCTGGTCGAACGGGTACGGCAGCGACCCGAAAACGGCCATGTGGTAGCCGAATACCCAAAAGGCGGCGAGCCAGCGAAGGCCGGTCAGCGCGTCCAGCCGAGGGCGGGCCACGTCGAGGTCAGTCATCCGCCACAGCCTATCGACCAGGTCGGTCAGCCTCGGCCAGCTCGCGGGGCGCTAGCATCTAAAGCTCGAAGAGTTACCGGCTAGTCCGGAGGCAGGTGGTGGTCGGTGAGTGAGGTCTCGATCATCGACTACGGGCTCGGAAACCTGGGCTCCGTCGCGAACATGCTCAAGCGCGTTGGAGCTGCGTCGCGTCGGGTGAGCACGCCTGCAGAGGTCGCCGCGAGCGAAAGGGTTCTGTTGCCCGGGATCGGAGCCTTCGACGCCGGCATGGATCTCTTGCGAGATCAGGGACTCGTCGAGGCTCTCCGCGACTTCGTGGCAACCGGTCGCCCGATGCTCGGTATCTGCCTCGGGATGCAGCTCCTGCTGGATTCGAGCGAGGAGGGTGTCACGGCCGGCCTTGGCCTCATCCCCGGCGTGAGCCGGCGGTTCAGCGAAGCGAGCGGAATCCGGGTGCCGCACATGGGATGGAACTACGCCAACCCGTCTCGCGACGATCCACTCATCACCGGACTTGCCGACGACAGTCGCTTCTATTTCGTGCACAGCTACCGCGTCGTCCCCGATCGCGACGAGGATGTGCTGGCGACGACGCAGTACGGGGTCCCTTTCGCCTCGATGATCCGCGCGGGTAACGTCATGGGAGCCCAGTTCCATCCTGAGAAGAGCCACGCCTTCGGGATGACCGTCCTCGGCAACTTCGCGCAGCTATGAACGTTTTCCCGCGGGTAATCCCCGTGCTCCTGGTGAGCGATGGATACCTGGTAAAGCCGGTGCGCTTCGCCGGGGACAAGTACGTCGGCGACCCGATCAACGCGGTGCGGATCTTCAACGAGAAGCAGGTCGACGAACTGGTCATCTGCGATATCGACGCTTCGGTGAGGGGTACGGGGGTCAACTACGGGCTCATCGAGGACATCGCGAGTGAAGCGTTTATGCCGGTCGCCTACGGGGGAGGCATCACCTCGGTCGCCGATGCCCGACGCATCACCGGGATCGGCATCGAGAAGGTCGTGCTGAATACCGTCGCCTTCACGCGACCCGAGTCGATCACCGAGATCTCGACGGCCCTCGGCGCGTCCAGCACAGTCGTGAGCATCGACGCGAAGAAGAGGATGACCGGCGGCTGGGACACCTTCATCCGTCGCGCTTCGAAGCGCGTGGGGCTTACGCCCGCCGAGGCCGCTCTCCGCGCTCAAGAGCTGGGCGCGGGGGAGATCATCGTGTCCTCGATTGACCGCGAGGGCACCTTCAGCGGCTACGACCTCAAGCTCGTCGAGTCCGTGGCGTCCGCAGTCACGGTCCCTGTCGTCGCGCTAGGCGGGGCCTCCGCCTTCGACGACTTCCGCACCGCGCTCGAAGCTGGTGCCTCCGCTGTCGCGGCCGGCAGCATGTTCGTGCTTAACGGCAAACACCGGGCCGTGCTCATCTCCTACCCGGCCCCCGAGCAGGTGCGGTCGCTCGGGATCTGACGCTCATTCGAGTCGGGTCGACAGCCCGTCCGCGAGCATCCGCTCGGCGATCTCGACGACGCGTGCACCCTCCTCGAGGGTGACGATGCCGCGGGGCTCACCAGCGAGTACCGAGTCGCGGAACGCTTCGTGCTCGGCGAGCAGAGGCTCCTTGCGATCGAGCGCGTACCGCGTCGAGTCGCCCTCCGAGACGCCGCGGAACTCGCCCGGGTCCCACGAGACCTCGATGCGGCCGTTCTCGTAGTAGGTGAGGTTGGCGTTGAGCGTGTCGGCGACGAGTACGCCGTTCTCGCCGGTGATGACCGTCAGGCGCTCTTTGAACGGGGTGAGCCAGTTCACGACGTGTGAGGTGATCGTTCCGTCGCTCAGGGTGCCTACGGCGAGCACCATGTCTTCGTGCGGGCGCCCACTTCGGTGCGCGGTGCGGGCGTTGACCGAAACGAACTCGTGCTGGGCGACCCAGGCCGTGAGATCGATGTCGTGCGACGCGAGATCCTTGATGACGCCGACGTCGGCGATGCGCCCCGGGAATGGACCTTGCCGCCGCGTCGCGATCTGGTAGATCTCGCCGAGCATCCCGTCTTCGAGGCGCTGCCGGGCGCCCTGCAACGCAGGGTTGTACCGCTCAATGTGGCCGACGCCGCCGATCAGTCCCTTGGCGGCGAACAAGTCGCGCAGCGTGCGCGAGTCTTCGGCGGTCGAGGCAACCGGCTTCTCGATGAGGGCGTGGATTCCGGCCTCCGCGAGACGCGTGCCGATCTCCATGTGAAAGACGGTCGGAGCCGCGACGACCGCGTAATCGATGCCGATCGCAATCAGGTCTTCGAGATCGTGAACGACCGGGCGGCCCTCGACCGACTCGGGCACGTTCGGCGCCGGGTCGGAGATGCCGACAAACTCGACACCGGAGAGGGAGCCGAGCACCCGCGCGTGGTTGCGACCCATCACCCCGAGACCGACGAGACCGGCCCGAAGCGACATCAGGAGCCCGCCTTCGCGAGCGCGTTCACGGCTTCGACGATGCGCTCGAGGTCGCCCTGGCTCAGTGACGGGTGCACCGGGAGTGAGACGACCTCGCGCGCGGCACGCTCCGTTTCAGGCAGATCGAGCCCGGGCGCATAGGAAGCGAGTGACGGGAGCCGATGGTTCGGGATCGGGTAGTAGACGCCGCTGCCGATCTGGTGCTCTTCACGGAGCGCGGTGACGAACGCGTCGCGGCCCTCGGGCACACGGATCGTGTACTGGTGGTAAACGTGCTCGGCGCCCGGCATCACGGGCGGCACGACTACGCCGGAGAGGTGCGCGTCGAGGAACGCGGCGTTGGCCTGCCGAGTCGCCGTCCAGGCATCCACCTTGGTGAGCTGCACGCGACCGATCGCGGCGTGGATGTCGGTCATGCGCGCGTTGAAGCCGACGACCTCGTTCTCGTACTGCTTCTCCATGCCCTGATTGCGGAACAGCCGCACGCGGCGCGCGAACTCCTCGGTCGAGACGGTGACCATCCCGCCTTCGCCACTCGTCATGTTCTTGGTGGGGTAGAGGCTGAACATCGCGAACTCCCCGAACGTGCCGACCGACCGGCCGTCGAGCTTCGCGCCGTGGGCCTGGGCCGCATCCTCGTAGATCGCGATGCCGTGACGTTTCGCGATCTCACCCAGCTCCGTCATCCGGCCCGGGTGACCGTAGAGATGCACGGGCATGATGCCCTTGGTGCGCGGAGTAATCGCGGCTTCGACCGAGGCGGGATCGAGGGTGAAGGTCGCGGGCTCAATGTCGGCGAACACCGGGGTGGCCCCGGTAAGTGCGACCGAGTTGCCGGTCGCGGCGAACGTGAAGGACGGCACGATGACCTCGTCGCCGGGTCCGACTCCGACGGCCAGCAGGCCGAGGTGCAGGCCCGCAGTACCCGAATTCACGGCGACCGTGGGACGACCGTCGACGAAGTGTGCGGCGAACTCGCGCTCGAAAGCGGCGACCTCGGGGCCTTGCGCGACCATGCCGCTGCGCATGACCCGCGTTACCGCGTCGATCTCGTCTTCGCCGATGATGGGCTTGGCCGGGGGGATGAAGTCGTTCATGAATCAGCCTCTTTCAGGGCGCCATTGGTCTCGAGGTAGCGTTCGCCGGTCTGCGGGCAGATCCACTCGTCGTTCGGCGCGGACTCAAGCGGAACTCCGGCCTTGCCCACCCAGCCGACCCGGCGTGCCGGGCTGCCCACGACGAGGGCGAAGTCGGGAACGTCTTTGACCACGACGGCGCCGGATCCGACCAGGGCCCAACGCCCGATCGTGACGGGAGCCACGCAGGTCGCACTCGCGCCGATCGAGGCACCTTCGTGGATGGTGACGCCGACCGGCTCCCAGTCGTGGGCCGACTTCAGCGATCCGTCGCCGTTGATGGCGCGCGGGAAATGGTCGTTGGTGAGCACGACGGCCGGTCCGATGAAGACGCCGTTGCCGAGCTTCGCGGGTTCGTAGACCAGCGCGTAGTTCTGCACCTTGCAGTTGTCGCCGAGTTCGACGCCGGTGCCGATGTAGGCCCCGCGACCGATGATGCAGTTGCGCCCGAGGCGCGCACCTTCGCGCACCTGGGCGTAGTGCCAAACCTTCGAACCCTCACCGATGACCGCCGAGTCGGCAACATCGGCGGTGGGATGCGCGACAGACACACCGGCCATGTTATCCGGTCACTTCGGGCCTCTCCGGCACGGCCGGGTCGGACGGCTACGCTGTGGACGGTGAGGGACGACGGCGCTCAACCTGCCGACGGCGACCTCGATCACCGTCGCAGCGAGAACGGCGGCTTCATGCGCCGCGTGGTCGCTTTCGCGGGATTGCCGTTCCTCTCCCTGGTCACACCCTTCCTCTTCCTGCCGCTGCTCTCCCGTCTGGCGGGGGCCGACTCTTGGCTGGCGATCGCCGTCGGGCAGTCGGCCGGAGCGTTTGCCGCACTCTTCATATCGCTCGGCTACAACACCGTCGGGCCCACGATGGTGGCTCGTGCCCAGCCGGGGGATCGTGCAGATGTTCTGCGCGAAAGCCTTCCGGTTCGGCTCGTGATGTTCCTGCCGTTCACCGCGGCAGCCGTGGTTGTCGCGTCGATGGTGGCACCTCCCGGTCATGTGCTCGAATCCGCTCTGATGACGGTCGCGCTCGCCGTGAGCGGGCTCTCCGCCGCCTGGTACATGGTCGGCGTTGGCAAGGCCGGTCTGCTGGTGCGCTATGAGATCGCACCTCGGATGGTGGCCACCCTCGCCGCGGCGGCGCTGCTGGTGACCACCGGCGTCGTGTTCTGGTATCCGCTCCTGCTGATCGTCGCCTCACTCGTCAGCACGGCCATCTTCACGGTCCGCACGATCGGCGGGTTACGGGACCATCGGGGGGCGCGCGGTGAGGTCGGACGGATGCTGCGCCGCAACGGTTCGGCGATGGCGATCGAGGTCGCCGGGGGTGCGTACAACGCCCTGGCTGTGACGTTCGTCAGCGCAATGGCCACCGTCGCCCAAGCCGCGACCTACGTCTCGGGCGACAAGTTCTACCGGATGAGTCAGTACGCCGCGTCGGCGCTCGGCAACGCGGCTCAGGGCTGGGTGGTGGAGGCCGGGCACGCCCGCTTCCCGCCACGAGCACGTCTCGCGGTGTTAGCCCACCTCGGACTCGGGGTGATGGGATTCGTGGCCTTCGCTACTCTCGGCCCGCTCTTGACCTCGCTGCTCTTCGGACCCGCCGTGGCGATCGACGAGTTCACTGCCCTGGGGTTCGGGGTCGCAACTCTGGGGATCGCGGTCGGCACCGCCCTCGGCCGCGTCATTCTCGTTGCGCTGGGCGCCCGTCGCGACTTTCTGGTGTGCGTCATCCTGGGGGCGACCGCCGGGGTGCCGGCCATTCTGGTGCTCGCCGGGCTGTTCGGCGCGGCGGGCGGTGCTTGGGGCCTCGCGATCGGCGAGATGGTCTCGGTGACCGCTCAGACCATCTTCGTCATCCGGCGCTGGTCGCGCGCTACGACCGTTTAGAGAGAGCGCGTCGCGACCGGAGCGGTGATCGGCGCCCCGCCACTGTCGCCGCGAGCCCAACGATTCGTCGCCGTTCGAATGCTGACGATCACCAGAAGGGCCCAGCCGATCTCGATCAGCAGTCGGCTCTCAGCGAGAGACTGCACGAGCAGTGCGGTAACGATTGCCAACGGCAGGAGAGCATTCGCGCGCGGTCCATCGAGGGCGTATGACCAGCTACGCATGATGGTGGTGAGCACATACAGCCCCATCACGACGAGCCCAATGATCCCGAGCTGCAAGAAGATGTCGAGCCAGGCGTTGTGGGCCTGCAGATAGGTGACGCCGTTGAACACCGCGAGGTGACGGAACGGTTCCACCCAGGGCGCCCAATAGCTCACCCACCCCCAGCCCGCGACAGGGTGTTCGATGGCGAGATTCGCGACCGACGCCCAGATGTCGAGCCGGTGGGAGAGGTCATCGCTCTTGCCCAGCAGGTCGAGCAGGGGCTCGCGGAATGCCACGGCGGTCGCGACGACGGCCGCAAGGAACGGGACGAACGCGACGAGCGTGATCGTTCGCCGTCGACCCGAGCCGCGACGAGCGAACCACGCGACGAGGGTGACAACCCCGACCGCGACGGTTGCGATCAGCACGGTGCTCGACCGGGTCAGGAGCAGCACCGCGACGCCGACGATCGACCAGAAGATCAGGCCGAGGCGGTTGCCGCGTCCGGCGATCGACCGCGCGAAGCCGACGATGAGGGCGATCAGGGCGGTAATCGCCAGGAGGTTCGCGTTGCCTTGGATGCCCTGAATGCGACCGCCGTCGAACAGCAGCGCCTGCGACCAGTAGAACGCCGCGGGGATGATCGGCAGCGAGTGGTAGTTGACGAAGAACGGCAGCATGGGGTAGCCGACGAAGACCTCAACGTAGAGCTCGAAGAGGAGCGAGACGCCGAGGATGAAACGTGTCGTGAATACGAGGGCATCGACAATTTGGTCCCACGTGAAGCAGGTCGCGAGGAACACCGCGAACGTCGTCGTGACGGCCATCGCGACGACGCCGATCACGCTCTCGAATCGATAATTCGACCAGGCGATCGAAAGCGCCATCAGGGCGAGGGTGGCCAGGAGCAGGATGGGCAGCCGGCGCAGGTCGATGCGGCTGCGTACCAGCTCAATGATTCCGAGCACGGTGAGGATCAGGACGATCGCACCCCAGCCCCACCAGGTGAGCATGTAACGCCAGGTGTCACCCGACATCAGCGTGAAGATACCGGCAATGGCCAGCGTGCGGCGGTATGCGCTCGCCCCGGCCGTGGTCATTCGCTCAGGTTAGCGGTCCTGGGTTTCAGACGAACGCAGCTTTGCCGGTAATCGCGCGACCGACGATGAGGGTGTTCATCTCCCGGGTTCCTTCGTACGAGTACAGCGCCTCGGCATCCGCGAAGTGCCGCATCACGTCGTAGTCGAGCACGATGCCGTTGCCGCCCATGCTCTCTCGTGCCCAGGCCACGGTTTCGCGCATCCGCGAGGTGGTGAACTCTTTCGCGAGCGCCGCGTGCTCATCTCTCTGGATGCCCTCATCGAGCATTGCCGAGACCCGCGTGCAGAGCGCGATCGACGAGGTGATGTTGCCGAGCATTTTCGCGTAGTGCTCCTGGATGAGCTGGTGACCGTCGATCGTCTTGCCGAATTGGATGCGCTCCGACCCGTACTTCACGGCGGCCTCGTAGGCGCCGATCGAGTTTCCGACGGCAGCCCAGGCAACCTCGGCGCGAGTGAGACGCAGCACGGCGGCCGTGTCGCGGAACGAGTTGCCGTTCTGCAGGCGGTTCGCCTCGGGAACCCGCACCTTGTCGAGGGTGATGTCGGCGTTCTGCACGATCCGAAGCGCCTGCTTGTTTTCGATTTTGGATGCCGACCAGCCGGGCGTCGACGTCGGAACCAGGAAACCCTTCACCTGACCGTCTTCGGAACTCTTCGCCCAGACGATCGAGTGCGACGCAATCGTGCCGTTGCCGATCCAACGCTTGGAACCGCTGATCACCCAGTCATCACCATCGCGCTCCGCGACCGTGCGAAGTCCCTGAGCGGAGTCGGAGCCCGACAGTGGCTCGGTGAGGGCGAAGCATCCCAACCATTCGCCGGTCGCGAACTTGGGCAGCCATTCGGCGCGCTGTTCGGTCGAGCCGGCGACCCCGATGGCTCCCATCACGAGGCCGTTCTGCATGCCGACGAGTGTCGCGACCGAGGCGTCGACGCGCGCGAGTTCGAGGGCGACCCAGCCCCGGAAGACCGCAGTGTTCTCGAAAGGGCGGGTCTCTTCCCACGGCATCCCGAAGATGCCGAGATCGGCGAGACCCTTCACCAACATCATCGGAAACTCCGCCCGAGCCCAGTGGTCGTTGACGATCGGCTTGACCTCGGTTTCGAGCCAGTGCCGCAATTTCACCAGCAGCTCCTTCTCGTTGTCGGCGAGTCCGTTCTCGAAGCCGTAGAAGTCGCTGGTGAGCGTGCTGAATTCCATATCCGGAGCCTACGAGCCTGCGCGTGGCGTGGCCTATGCCGTTGGTACTTTGGTGCAAGAGCGGCGGGATGGAGGTGTGCGATGTTCGTGGAGATCACCAATGAACCGCGCGATTACACGTGGGGTTCTACCACGGCCATCGCCGAGCTGCAGGGTCGGGCACCGTCTGGGCGCCCCGAAGCCGAGCTCTGGTTTGGCACGCACCCGGGCTCGCCGTCGCGTCTGGTCGGCCGGGAAGGGTCGCTGAGGGATGTCGTCGGCGACCTGCCGTTCCTGATGAAGATCCTCGCTGCCGCGTCATCACTGTCTCTTCAGGCCCATCCCACGACCGAGCAGGCGCAGGACGGTTTCGCACGCGAGAACGCCGCGGGTATCCCGCTCGATGCGCCGAATCGCAACTACAAAGATCCGTATGCCAAGCCTGAGATGATCTACGCGCTGAGTGACCGGTTTCGCGCGTTGTGCGGGTTTCGCCCCGTCGCCGAGACCCGTGCCGTGTTGGCTGCTGGTGGGGTCGGGCACCTCCTCCCGGGGCTGCGTTGGGATGCCGATATCCGCCCGGTCTTCGAGTGGCTGCTGTCGGGGACCCCGGAGGTTGCGAGTGTGGTGGGCGAGGTATCGGCGGCCGCCGCTGGGGCTACGGGCGAGTCGTGGCGCACCGTGCGTGAGCTCGTCCAGGCGTTCCCGGGCGACCCGGGGATCGCGATCTCGCTGCTGCTGCACACCGTCGTGTTGCGGCGGGGCGAGGCGCTCTATCTGCCGGCGGGAAACATCCACGCGTATCAGGAAGGGCTCGGGATCGAGCTGATGGGCCCGTCCGACAACGTGCTGCGCGGCGGTCTCACCCCCAAGCACGTGGATGTCGCCGAACTGGTGGCGGTGCTGGACTTCCGGGCGTCCGCGGCCCCGAGACTCCTTCCGAAGGTCCAAGGTGGGGTGTCTACCTTCGCCCCGCCGGGAGCGGGCTGGCAGCTCAGGATTCTCAGTGCAGGGGCTTCGGCAGCTGTCGAGGCGCCTGCGATCGTGGTTGCAATCGGGCCTACGAAAGTTGCTGGGCAGCGGTTGCGACCTGGCTCCGGGTGGGTGTTAACCGACGGCTCCACCGAGGTGGTGGCCGAGGGGCTCGTCGCGATCGCTTCGCCGCTCTAGCCGAGGAGGCCGAGCCGGGCAAGCTCGCGGGCGAGCGCGGGTTCGAGAGTTCGGCCGTAGGTGGCCGTGAGGTGGTGCCGATCGCGATAGACCAAGACATTGCCGACGACGACTGGGCACGTCGCGGGGAGGCAGATCGCGTCGGACAGGTCGATCAGCGCAGTGTCAGACTCCTGTGCCGCGATCACGATCGGGTCCGGATGCACGTCGAGCACCTCCGCGCGCACACCCGCACAGCGGTCGGGGTCGTTGGGCGACTCTGAGACGCACGCGGGCACGTCCTGGGGGAAGTACGGGGTGTCGCGAAACGCCCCAACTCGAATACCGGCGCTAGCCAGTCGATCCCAGACGTCGATGTAGCCGTGGACGAAGGCATCCAGATCATCCACGTGGTAGTCGATGGTCTCGTAGCCGTCCGGGGTGAGACCGCCGACCAGCACGACATCTGGTTTCTCGCGCACGAGCAAGTTGATGGCATTCTCCCGCCAGAGGGCGCACTGACCGTCGTCGCCGATCCCTGGCACGTCGACCTGGGTCGGGGCGAGCGGGCAGGAGGGGCGGACCAGGGTCTCGATGCGCCAGCCCTGCCGGGTGCCGAACAGGTCGAGGGTCGGCAGCCATTGCCAGGCGTGCGAGTCGCCGGCAAGCACGAGAACCCGGTCCGCGTCGACGTCTCCGTAGGCGCACGGGACCGGGTCGACCGCGGGCCGCAGGCATCGCAAGTCAGGACCCGGGTCGCCGTAGTCGTCGACCGCCACGCGCACGTCGGGGACCATCGTCGCCTCGGGCACGAGCGCCGCCGCGCCAGGATCGAGTGCGAGGGCGCCGGGGTGATCGGGATCAAGCGCGGTCTCGAGCTGGCTCCGTAGCACGGCCGTGGAAACGACGACCGGGGTCGCGATCGCGGGGCCGAGAAGCGCGCAGGTCGCCACGAGGGCCAGAGCCGGGCGGAGCGGGAGGCGACGGCGAAGGGGGTCGTCGATCCAGCGCAGGGAGACCGACGAGATCACGAGCGTCGCGACGAGGATCGCGATCACCGACAGCGGTCCCGCAGGATGGCCGGATAGCGATACGAGCAGCACCAGGATCGGCCAGTGCCAAAGGTAGATCTCGTACGAACGATCGCCGATCCAGGTGAGCGGTCGCACGGACAGCGCGCGCCCCGTCGCCGTCGCCGAGTCGCCCGCGCCCGCGACCAGGACGGCGCACGTGCCGAGCACCGGGGCGAGCGCTGGCAGCCCCGGATGCGTGGCCGGGTCGAGCAGGAACGCGCTCGCCACGATCGCCGCGAGACCGCTCGCGGCGAGCACCTCACGGGCGGCGCTGCGCAGGGGCGGACTCGGGAACAGCGCCAGCAGCGCCCCGGCCCCGAACTGCCAGATCCGCCCCGGGGTTGCGAGATAGGTCGCGCTCGGCCATCCGAAGCCGACCGTCACGGTCGCCGCGAGGCTCAGGATGGCGATGACCCCCACGATGACAGTCGTCAGTCTGCGCCGGCCCGCAAGCCGGGTGAGACCCACGAGTGCGAACAGCGCGACCCAGAGCAGGTAGGTCTGCCATTCGACCGAGAGCGACCAGAAGTGCTGCACGGCGCTCGGGGAGTGATCCGCCGAATACTCCCGCCCGGTGACGATGAGGAACCAGTTCTCGACCTGGAGGCTCGACGCGATCACTTGGGTCGCGAGGTCGTTCCAGCGGCTCCGCGGCAGGACGATGAGGCCCGCGAGAAGCGTCGCGGCGAGCGCGATCCCGGCTGCGGGCAGCAGGCGGCGAGCACGGCGCACCAGGAAGCGGCCCAGACCGCGCAGGGTGCCGCCGCCGTCAACCAGGAGACTCGTGACGAGGAACCCCGAGAGCACGAAAAACACGTCCACGCCGACGAAGCCCGCCGGAACCGCTCCTGGAGCCAGGTGGTAGCCGAGCACGAGCAGCACAGCCACGGCGCGGACTCCCTGGATGTCGTCACGCCGGCGCGACATCTCGCGCGCCGGCCGTCCACCCGAGGACATGGTGCTCGTCAGTTCGCCGAGAACGGACGGAAACCGGGAAGCGGGTCGCTCGTGATCCAACGCTCCTTGCTCTCGTAGTACGCGAGACACTCCTCCGGGTAGTCGCGCCGTCGCATTTCCGCGATCACGAGGTCGATGTCGTGGCGCAGAGCGCGGGGCTCGAACGTCATCGTGTCGGTCTCCAGCAGGAGGTAGTTGGCGATATTGATATACCGGCGGTTCTGCCCGACGCTTCCCGGGTTAACCAGCCGGAAACCCGAGTCCTCGACCACGAACTGGTGATGAGAGTGCCCGATCACAGAGTCGGCGGTCAGGGTAAGGACAGAATCCGGGTAGACGTAGCGATCGTCGATCGTGTGGCGGAACTCGAAGCCGTAGAGTTCGGCCGTCGTCGGGAGGTCGCGGATGATGTCCTGCCGAGTGAAGGCCGGATAACAGTGGTCGAAGAACGCGCGGGCGATCGGGTTCGTGCCCGGGTACGCGCCGGTCGAAAACGCCACCTCGTGGTTGCCCGCCAGGTACACGCTGTTCTTCAGCGCGGCGACCACGTCCACGCACTCGTCCGACCATGGCCCGTAGTTGACGACGTCGCCGAGACACACGTAACCGTCGACTTCGCCCGCGTCGCCGATCACTGCCTCGAGCGCCGGCAAATTCCCATGCACGTCGCTGAACACCGCGATCCTCATGAGAGGAGACGCTCCAGGTAGTCGGCCACGGCGTCCTCCCATCGAGGGCCGACGAGGCCGATCGCCGTGACGTCGCGGAGATCGAAGTCCGCAAGCACGGGCGCGGCCGGGGACGTTGCGGGCCGGTCGGCAATCTCGAGCTGTGGGAGTCGCGCGGCTAGATGCCGCGCGACATCGAGGAACGAGGTGCGGCGTCCGGTCGCGAGGTTCACGGTCGGTCCCGCCGGAAGCGATCCCACCGCCATGCGGTGAAGGTACCCGGCGGCGGCGTGCAGCGGCAGGAAATCGCGTGCGGCGGCACCGCCGTCGGTCAGGGTCACACGGCCCGTGGTCGCCGCGTCGCTCACAAGTTGCGAGAGTCCATCGCGGGTGGGATTGCCGTAGAAGAGCGTCGACATCCGAATCGAGTAGGCCGTCTCGAGGCTCGAGTCGAGCACGGCGCGCTCGGCGAGGTACTTCGATCGCGCGTACGGTCCCAAGCTGTCGAGCGGTGCATAGGAACGCGAATCGCCAAGGTCGAGGTAGCTCATGCTGCCGATCGAGAGCAGTCGCGCGCCCGGGTTCCATCGCTCCAGGAGTGTCACGATGCGCGCCGTGAGCCCGAGATTCGCTGTCAGAAGCTCCTCCTGCGAGTCGGCCCGGATGAGGGCGGCGTTGTGCACCACAACCTCAGCCTGCTCGAGTGCCGGAATGAGGTCGTCGTCCGCGAGAGAACGCGCGGACACGACCCGTCCGCCGAACTGCGCGACGTAGGCCTCCGCGAGGGCGCCACCCCCCGTGAGGAGCGTCATAGGGGTGTCGGAGCCGGGCGGCGGAGCCGGCCGCTGCTGCGCAACTCCTCGATGAGAGTGTTCTCGACGACCAGCTCCTTCCAGTAGCGGAGCACCGTCTGCTCGGTGACCTCGAACACGGGGTCGACACCGCTCACGAGGAAATCGAGGATCGCCTTCGGCTCGTTGAATCCGGAGAGGGCGCGGGCACCCGTCGTCCCCGAGCAGCGGGCGTTGATCTCGAACACGTAGATGAGGCCGTCGCGTACTCGGAGCTGGACGTTGCACGCCCCGAACGGCCCGAGCGCCTGGACCAGCCGGCCCACCTCGGCTTCGATCGACACATCACGCACCGTGAAGCACTTGTAGGTGTCGCCGTCCCGGAGGATTCGGCGCATAACGATCACGCCACGGCAGGTGCCGTCGAGGGTGACGGAGCCGCACGTGTATTCGTCGCCTTCGATGTACTCCTGAGCGATGTACGCGGTCAGATCGACGCCGCGGAAGCTCAGGCTGTCGACTTCGTGCCGGTCGCGCACGATATAGAGGTTCAGCGATCGCGATCCCCCGACGCGTTCCTTGAGCACCATTGGGTAGTCGAGGTCCACCTCGTCGAACGGTGTCGCGCTGAGATCGACGGTGCGGGGGACCAGGGCACCGAGCGCCGTCAGCTCGGTGTAGGTGAGCTGCTTGTCGTTACTCAACGCGACGACCTCGGGCCTGCTGACCACGACCGTGATGCCCTCGGCCGCGAAGCGGTCGCGGCTGCGACTCAGGATCTCGAGTTCCGCGTCGAGCCCCGGGAACAGCACCGTGCAGCCCTCGTCCTGGCAGATGCGGATGAGTTCCTCGACGTAGTCGGGCGCGGTCGCGTACGGGATCAACCGGGCGGTCTGCGCGCTGTACAACCCGGTTGCGAGGATTTCGCCGTCAAGTGCCACGACCTCGTACTCAGTGCCCTGAAGCGCCTTGATGATGCTTTGTCCGACTCCGCCGCCGACGCCTGTGACAGCGACCCTGGTCTTCGTACGCTCCACGATCGCTTAGCCTAGTGGCGGCGTCCAATAGCCCCCGCGAGGTCGAGGAACGTCCGGATCTTGCCGAGTGTCGTGCCCGCAGAACTCTGCGTGTACCCGGGTAGATCTGGCGATGCGGACCGGTCTCGCGTGACCCAGGAGGGCTGCCAGGTTCGCTCCAGGGCTACTACGATCTCCGTAGGTGGACGACACACACCCGCTGCTCGGATTGGGACGATGCTGACGATCTACGAATCCGCCCGCATAGTGGGACGCGAGAACATCCGCTTCGGGGATCCGGTTCTCATCGACGACTTCGTGCTCATCATGGCCCGCGAGACGATCACCATCGGCAACTATGTCCACATCGCGTGCTTCTCGTCGATCACCGGCGGCCAGGAGGTCGTCATGGGTGACTTCACGGCGTTGTCGCAGGGAGCCCGCATCTTCACCGCCACCGACGACTTCACGGGTCACGGCTTCGGCAACACGACGATCGACGAGAAGTACCGCAACACGACGCGGCGGCCCGTGCATGTGGGCAGGTTCTGCATCATCGGCGCGAACTCAGTTGTGTTGCCTGGTGTGACGATCGGCGAGGGCGCGGTCGTGGGGGCCGGCAGCGTCGTCTCGCGCGACCTCGAGCCGTGGGGGGTGTACGTCGGTAACCGTCGGATCCGTGAGCGCGATCAGGCGGGCGTCGAGCAGAACCATCGCCGCTTCCTTGAGGATCGACTCGCGTGAACTCCCCCGAGCGATTTGCGGAGCCCCTCTATGTGAGCAAGCCTGCGCTGCCCCCACTGGCCGACTACGTCGCCCTGCTCGACGAGGTGTGGGCGAGCAGCACCCTCACTAACCTGGGACCGCTCCACCAGCGTCTCGAGGTCGCGGTGGGCGAGCGGATCGGCCGAGGCGCGACGAGCCTCTGGAGCAGCGGAACGGCAGCGCTCGTTGGAGCGATCCAGGCACTCCGATTCCAGGGCTCCGTCGTCGTCACCCCGTTCACGTTCCCCGCCACGGTGCACGCGCTCGCTGCACTGGGGATCGAGCCGGTCTTCGCCGACGTTGACCCGGAGACCTTGACCCTCGACCCAGCGAGTGTCGCGACCAGGATCCGCGCTGACACAACCGGGGTCGCAGCCACCCACGTGTATGGAGCGCTGTGCGACACCGACGGTCTCGCGGCGATCGCGTCCGACGCGAATCTGCGCGTGCTCTACGACGGCGCGCACTCGTTCTCCCGTCCCGGCGCGCTCTTCCCCGACCGCGACTCCGTGCTGGGCGACATCACGATCTTCAGCTTCCACGCCACGAAGCTCTTCCACACGGCCGAAGGCGGAGCGGCGACGACCGAGGACCCGGAACTCGATCGCCGACTGCGGCTCGCGCGCAACTTCGGGATCACCGCGGAGGATCGGGTCGAGGGCGTGGGGTTGAACGGCAAGATGTCGGAACTGCACGCGGCCATGGGTCTCTCGGTGCTCTCCCTTCTCGACGTGGAGTTGGAGCAACGGCGGGTCCTGGCAGCCGTGTATCTCGAGGGTCTGACGGACCTTCCCGGACTCTCTGTTGTGGCGGGTGCCGGCGAGAATCTCCCCTACTTTGTGGTTCGAATCGACCCGACCGAGTTCGGCTCGACGCGCGACGAGCTGCACGCGACGCTGCGCGCGATGAACGTGATGAGTCGCCGCTACTTTTTCCCGCTCTGCGCGGACCTCGACCCGTATCGGCACCTCCCCTCCGCTCGCGACCTCCCGGTGGCGAGGCGCGCTGCAGACGAGGTGCTCGCGCTGCCGTTCCACACGGGGATGAGTCCCGTGGACGCGGCGCGGGTCGCGTCGTTCGTGCGCTGGCATCGATCCGGGGGGCGCCCGTGAAGCGACCGCTGGTGAGCGTTTTGCTGGTCACCTACAACCACATCCGATTCATCGAACGAGCGATCGCCTCGATTGAGGCGCAGGTCGTCGACTTCGAGCTGGAGGTCGTCGTCGCCGACGACAACTCCGACGATGGAACGCGTGAGCGCCTGCTCGAATGGGCGGACTCGACGTCGCTCACGGTGCGCGTGCTTCCCGAGGAGGCTCGCCTCGGTATCACTCTCAACTATGCCCGCGGCTTCTCAAACGTCCGCGGAGAGTTCATCGCCGTCCTCGAAGGCGACGACGAATGGATCTGGACGGAAAAGCTCCAGATCCAGTCCGATCACCTCCGGTCGCGACCCGATCGAACGATGGTCGCCAACCGGGTGCTTCTCTACGACGATTCCACTGGTTCGTCGACCGTGGTTCCCGCGATCGGGTTCGAAGCCTTCTCGCTGACAGTCACCGCTCAGCGTCTGGCCGAGACGAACTGGTTCGCGACCTTCAGCGCGTGCATGTACCGCGCCGACGTCATCGAACGGATCGGCGCACGAGTCTTCGAGACCACGTCCTTCGATTGGATGATTAACCTCGCGGTCCTCGGATTCGGACCCGCAGGGTTCCTCCCGGAGGTGATGACGCTCTACCGCTTGCACGGTGGCGGCGAGTGGTCCCGGTCGTCCGAATACCAGCGCGACGTGCGCATCCGCGATCTTCTGCCCGAGTACATCGAACTCGCCCCACCCCAGGCCCGGCCCGAGCTCACCCGCACCCTCCACATGTTGGAGAGCAGGCTGCGCGTGTCCCCCGAGGCGAACGGTCTGGACCGCCCTGCACCGCCCGCGAGCGACGCGCCCGCCACCGCGATCCCGCGCGTCGGGGGGGAGCGCGCCCGCGTGTCGGTCCTCATGGCCACGTACAACCACGAGGCATGGATCGAGGAGGCGATCCAGAGCGTGTTGCAGCAGTCGATGGGCGACTTCGAGGTGATCGTGGTCGATGACGCGTCGCAGGACCGCTCCTCGGCTATCGCCGCCCGCTTCGCTGATCCGCGCATCCGGCACTATCGCCTGCCCACGAACCAGGGCGGGGCCGCAGCGCTCAACTTCGCGATTCAGCAAGCCCGCGGAGATTTCGTCGCGGTCATCAGCTCCGACGACGCCTGGGAGCCATCGAAGCTTGAACGTCAGCTTCGCGAGTTCGAGGAGTATCCGGCCTCCATTGCGGTGTTCACCGGGGCACGCTTCGTGGGCGAGGACGGCAAGCCGCTGACCGCCGCTCGCATCCCCCCCTGGCATGACATCTTCCGACAGCGCAACCGGAGTCAGGGTCAGTGGCTGCGCTACTTCTTCGAGAACGGCAACGCGCTCTGCCATCCGAGCGTGCTCATCCGGCGCGATTTCTATCTCACGCACGAGTTGTACGACAACCGTCTGCGTCAGATCCCCGATCTGCTCATGTGGATCGAAGTCGTGAAGGCAGGGCCGATCCGCGTGATCGGCGACGAGGATCTGGTGCGCTTTCGCGTACTCTCCGGCGAGAAAAACTTGAGCAGCACAAGTCGCGCGAACGTCGTGCGGGGGATGCACGAGCACCTCGCAGTCAACGAGCGGATGTTCGAGGGCATCACGGACGAACTCCTGCTCGACGGCTTCGGAGAGCTGCTGGTCGATCCTTCGTTCAGCTCGCCCGAGCAGCGCGAGGTCGAGATTGCACTGCTCTGGTGGAACCGGCACTGCGCGATGCGCGACATCAACCGCATCACCGCCCTGCGCTTACTTCGAGAACTTCTCGGCCGTGAAGACACCGCACTCATCCTGAGAACGCGATACGACTTCCGCGACCTCAACCTCCATGCTCTGGCCGGGGAGGATACGGTCGATCTGCGTGCGGGCCAGAACGCGATCGGCGCCCCGGTGTGGTGGGAGGGCGCACTCGCGGCTGCGCCCGCCGAGGAGATGGTACGGGCGGTCTGGTCTCGGATTCGTCGAGCTCGGTTCAGGACGGTCGTGCGCCGGGGCGTCCGGATGCTCCGCACCTGGGGACGGCCTTGACGGTAACGGCCCCGGTGGTCGTCGTCCTCGACGACTACTTTCCCCGGCTCGAGACCGGGTTCCGCATCGCCGAGTTCACTTGGCTTCTCGAGCACTCCGTCGTTGACCGGGTTGCGACGACGTGGCCGCTGGAGGTGCCGCTACCCCTCTACGCCGAACTGCATCCTGAGGTCGCCGATCGCGTCCTGCCCTACGACCCGGCGATCCTCGAAGATGCCGACTTGGCGGTGCTCGTCTTCCTCAACAACGCGATCCTCTTCCTCCCCGACCTCGAGGCTTCGGGCACCCCGTTCATCGTGACTCTCTACCCGGGCGGCGGCCTCGATCTCGGCGATGCGGTGGCCGAGCAGAAGCTGCAACGGCTGCTCGCGTCGCCGCTTCTGCGCGCGGTGGTGACGACGCAGCCGCGAGTGACCGAACACGTGCGGGCCCTCGCCCCGGAACTGATGATTGCGGAGATCATCGGCGTGGTCGTCAACCCGCTGTATCACTTCCCGGGCGCGGGTCGCCGTGAGAACTATTTCGGCTTCGGCAAGGATCAGCTGGATGTTGTGTTCACGGCCCACAAGTATCACCCGTCGGGACGCGACAAGGGCTACGACGTCTACCTCGATATGCTGCGGGAGCTCCGGGATGAGCTGCCGATCCGTGGACACGTGGTCGGGGGGTTCGAACCCGGCGACCTGCCAGACGACGACCTGCGCGACATCCTGAGTTTCCACGGCTCGCTGACGACGCTCGAATACCGGCGCACGATGCTCGAGATGGATGCCGTCGTCACTCCGGGTCGCCCGGGGATCACTGGGCCGTTCGTGTTCGACGGATTCCCGACGGGCTCGGCGATCGAAGCGGCGTTGTGCGGTGCGGCGATCGTTGCTACCGACGCTTTCGACCAGAACGTGGCCTTTCGCGATGGCCGTGACATCCTGATCGTCCCGCCCGAGCCAGGGGCGATTGCCGCGCGGCTGCGTGACACGATCTCGGCTCCGGGAGGCCTTCGGGTGTTGGCGCAAGCGGGCCTCGAGGTCGCGCGGGCTCAGTACAGCGTTGACACTCAGCTATGGGGTCGGCGGCGTCTCATCGAGCGAGTGCTGTCGGAGCTCGGTGCGGAGGCGCAAGTCGAGGCTTGGGCCGGGCTCGCGAGCAGCGGCTAACTCGCCACGCGTCCTTCGCCGTCCGCCCGGTACGAGAACGCGCGGCGATACGCCGTCGGGGTGGTCTGCAGCACTTTCAAGAAGTGATGCCGCATCACGGCCGCGGTGCCGAAACCCGCCAGACGCGATATTTCTTCGAGCCCCGAGTCGCTCTGCTCGAGCAACTGTTGCGCTCGCAGGATCCGCTGGCGATTGAGCCAGGCCGCCGGCGTCGTGCCGAGATCGGCGCGGAACCGCCGGGCGAAGGTGCGCGACGACATCAGCGCCTTGCGGGCAAGTTGGTCGACGGTCAGTTCCTCGCCCAGATGCGAGAGCATCCACTCGGTCACCTCCGCGAACGAGTCGGCGCGACGTTCCGGGATGGGGCTGACGATGTACTGCGACTGCCCGCCGTCGCGCTGCGGGGGCACGACCATGCGGCGCGCGACCACGTTGGCGGCGGCGGCTCCGTGTTCGACCCGCACGATGTGCAGTGCGGCATCGATGCCGGCGGCGGTGCCCGCGCTCGTGACGATGTGGCCGTCTTGCACGAACAGCACGTCGGGGTCGACCGCGATCTTCGGATACCGGCGGGCCAGTTTGTCGGCGTGCATCCAGTGGGTGGTCGCGCGGCGCCCGTCGAGGACGCCTGCCTGCGCGAGTGCGAATGCGCCGCTGCAGACGCTGAGCACCCACGCGCCGCGCGCAGCGGCATCCCGAATCACCGTGAGGTAGCGCTCGTCCACCGCCTCGGTGCCGATGAGGTGGGCGGGCACGGCAATGAGGTCGGCGTCGGCCGCGATCGAGAGGTCATTCGGGATGATCATCGGAAATCCGAGGCTGGTCGGCACCTGGCCGGGTACCGCTGTCGCGACGTGGAAATCAAATGCCGGGCCGCCTGCCGACGATCGGTCAATGCCGAAAACCTCGCACACGACGCCGAATTCGAACGGCGCGGTGCCCGGAAGCACGAGGCAGACGACTTTTTTCAGCACGGCATCCCTTTGGCAGGTGTTCATCGAACAACGCGATCTTGCCAAGTGTGGCTGGATTGCGCAACCCGGGCCGTTCCTGCCAGATTCGAGCCGAAATCCGCGCCTACCCCCCGTTGGGTCAAGCTCCGATCAAGACGGCGAGTCGCGCGGGAAGCTGCCGTGCCGACCCACTTATGATCTGCGACTTGACTTAGGGGGAATCACACGGGTGTAATTAGCCATGCGCGCAGCGGGGGTCACGAGTTCACCGAAGGTGTCGCCGGAGACGACGAGCACTCAGTACAAGCCGTCAGTGCCGGACGATTGGTTTGTCGATCCGGTCCGCCTGGGCATCCCGGGACTGCGCCCCGCTGTTCAGGAAGACGAGAACCAGCTCTCCTGGCAGACCGACGCACTCTGCGCCCAGACCGATCCCGAAGCCTTCTTCCCCGAAAAGGGCGGATCGACCCGCGACGCGAAGCGCATTTGCACGACCTGCGACGTTAAGGCTCAGTGCCTGGATTACGCCCTCCAGAACGACGAACGTTTCGGGATCTGGGGCGGTCTTTCCGAGCGCGAGCGTCGCCGCCTCCGGCGCGCGCGAACCGCATAGCGCGCGCTCCGCATGGAGCGAGGCGCTTTCGCGCCTCGCGGCGGCGCCAGCGCCGACGCCCGTCCCGGGCGTCGGATCACGTCGGGTACGCATCCCGCGGTTCGTCGGGTACGCATCCCGCGGTTCGGGAGTGTTCGCACCCCCCAGCGCGAATCCCACGCTTAGCCTCTAGAAGATGCCACGGGTCACCGCGATCCTCGTCACGCGCGATGGCGAGGCCCCTGCCGAAAGCGCGCTCGCGGCACAGACCCGACGCCCCGAGGATGTCATCGTCGTCACGGCGGGCACCCGCCTGGTTCGCTCGACCGCTGCCCTGCCCGCGGGAAGTGCGGACGACTGGCTATGGTTCCTCCCCGGTGATGCCGCCCCCGACCCTGAGGCTCTGGCTCGGCTGCTGCACGCGGTCGAGGTCGCCCCGTCGGTGGTGATCGCGGGGCCGAAACTCGTTGATCCAGAAGATCGTTCGCTGTTGCGCTCCTTCGGGGAGAGCGTGACGGGTTTTGGAGCCACCGTCGCGCTCGCGGACGACGAACTCGACCAGTCCCAGCACGACTCTCACGACGACGTGCTCGGCGTGGTGCTCGCCGGGATGCTCGTGCGTCGCCCCACCTGGGATGCGCTCGGCGGGCCCGATGAGGGTCTTCCGACGATCGACGCGGGTCTCGATCTGTCGATCCGTGCCCGCCTCGCCGGGTCTCGCGTCGTGCGCGTTCCGAGCGCGAGGGTCGCGATCTCGGGCGGGGCCGAAGACTTCGTTCGGCGTCGACCTCTCACTGCTTCCGGTCGCGAGCGGGCGCGACGCCATGCCCAGTTGCATCGTCGGCTCGTCTACGCACCGTCGATCGCCGTGCCTCTGCACTGGCTCTCTCTTCTGCCGCTTGCGGTGCTGCGGTCGCTGGGACTCTTGATCGGCAAGCGCCCCGGCACGATCCCTGCCCAGTTCGCCGCTACCTTCGCCGCGATCTTCGACGGGTCGGTGTTGCCGGCGCGCGCCGCCCTGCGCCGCACTCGCCGCGTCGGCTGGACCGCTCTCGCATCGCTGCGCATCCCGAATGACGTCGTTCGCGAGCGGCGGGCCACCGCGCGGGATCTGGCCCACGCGCGCTCGGGAGCACCGGATCTGGTGCGTGCCGGTTTCTTCCCCGGCGGGTTTGCTGTGACAGCGGTGGCTGCCGTTTTCGGTCTTGCGCTCTCCGTGCACCTGCTGGGCGCCCGCGCCCTGGCCGGCGGTGCCCTGCGGCCACTGTCGGCCACCCCTGGCGGGCTGTGGGCTCAGTTCGGCTGGGGGGATCGGGATGGGCTCGGGTTGACGGGTCCAGCGGATCCGTTCGGCGCGGTGGTGGCCACGCTCGGCACCCTGACGCCCTGGAATCCGTCGTTCTCGCTCGTCGTCCTGTGGCTGGTTGCCCCGCCGATCGCTGCTCTTGGAGCCTGGTGGTGTGCGACGCGGTTGAGTACCCGGGCGTGGCCGCCGGTATTGGCTGCTCTGCTCTGGGCGATCGCGCCACCGTTCCTCGCGGCACTCTCGGACGGCCGCCCCGCCGCGGTGATGGTGCACGTGCTGTTGCCCTGGCTGGTTCTCGCCGTGCTCGAAGCGCCGCGGTCCTGGAGCGCCGCCGGTGCTGCCGGCCTGCTGGGTGCGGCGGTGGCAGCTTGTTCCCCCGTGCTGTTGCCCGCACTTGCGGTTGCTGTTGTGGTGTGGTCGTTCGCGCATCCCCGGGCCATCCTGCGGGTGCTGTCGATTCTGTTGCCCGGCCTGGTGCTGGGGGCGCCTCTGTTTGCGGCTCAGTTCGCGCGCGGCACGCTGTTCGGGCTCCTGGCCGACCCCGGCCCCGTTGTCGCGTTCCCGGCGCCGTCGGGATGGCAGCTGCTGCTCGGCTTTCCGAGTGCTGACTCTGAGGGGTGGCATGCGGTTGTCCAGTCGATGGGACTTCCGGTCGCGCTCGGCACCTTCCTTCCGATCGGCGCTCTCGCCGTGTTGGCTGCCGTTGTGCTGCTGTCGACTTTCCTGCCGGGGTCGGCCCGCGCCATCCCTGCTACGGTGATCGGTTTGGCTGGTCTCGCGACGGCGGTGATTGCCGCGCATCTCGAACCGGCGACGTCGGGTGCATCAGCGGTGGGGATCTGGCCGGGCAGCGGCCTCAGCCTCTACTGGGCGGGGCTTGTGGGCGCCGCCGTGGTGGCGATGAACGCGCTCGGACGCGCATCCGCGGTAGTGGGATTGGTGGTGCTGGCCGGAGCCGCCGTGGTCGTTGGACCGATGGTTGCCGGCATTGTCACCGGCGGCGGGCAGGTCGTCGCGGGCGACGGGAGAACCCTTCCCGCGATTGTTGCGGCTGAAGCCGTCGCCGACCCACAACTGGGAACCCTGGTGTTGCGATCCCAAGACGACGGGTCGCTGGCCGCCTCGGTCGAGCGGGGCTCCGGCGACGGCCTGGAGGACTTCTCAACCCTCGCGCTCACTCGGCCGGCGGCAAGCGTCGAACAGTCGTCGCTCGCCGAGCTGGCCGGCAACCTGGCGTCGAGGGGGGGCTACAACCCCGCACCGGCGCTCGACCAGTTCGGGATCGAGTTCGTGGTCCTCGCCCCGCAGGTCGGAACGGATGTCGCGACGGCCGCCATCCGCGACCGCGTTGCCGAGGCGCTTGACGCGCAGTCTGCGCTCGAACCAGTCGGCGATACCGAGCGGGGATCACTGTGGCGTTATTCCGCACACCAACCGACCGGCGGTCTCGAGGGGCCGTCGGGGCCCGCCCTCGGCATCCTGGCGGGTCAGACCGCCGTGTTCGTCTTCACCCTCCTGCTCGCGCTTCCCACCGACCGTCGTCGCCGTCGAGTCGCCGGCGGAGCGCAGGCCGAGGACGACGCAGAGGACGCCTTCGGCTCGGATTCCTTCGAGACCGACGAGTTCGGAGACGATCGTGACTGAGCCGCTGTCGACTGAGCCGATGGGGACTGAGCCGATGGCCACGGAGCCGACGGGGACGGAGCCGCTGTCGAGCACCCCCCGCCCGCGCGCACGCCGCGGTCTCATGATCGGCGCACGCATCGTCACCGGCACCATTGCCTCCGGTGTCGCGTTGGTCGTGGTCGCGGCGGTCGGGCTGATCCCGCTGCCCACCGTCTCGGCCGCGCCGCGCACGGCCACCGTCCAGCCGGCTGCCGCCGACCAGGTTCGCGTCTGCCCGGGCGCGGCAGTGCGACTCGGCGACGAGACCGGGGGCCAAGCCGACTCGGCTTTCGCGATCGGCACGCCGAACGTCGACTCGACGGTTGTCGATGGCCAGCTCGAGGGCGCGTCCTTGGCTCACAGCGATGCGGGCTCGGGCGGCACCTCGTCTGCCCCCCAGGTGCTCCGAGTGGCCACGGCCGATGGCGCGCTTCTGGCCGGGGCGCAGAGTCAGGATGTCGACGCCCCTGACTTCCACGGGCTGACCTCGGCCTCCTGCGCGGAGCCGAGCGGATCGATTTGGCTCGTCGGCGGTGCTCTGACGGTGGGGCGAACCACGCTCCTCCTGTTGGCAAACCCGACCGACGTCGATTCCGAGGTGAGCCTCGAAATCTGGGGCGAGCAGGGCGCGGTCGCAGCTCCGGGGATGGCCGGTATCGCGGTCGCCGCCGGAACCCAGGTGGTTCTCTCGCTCGCGGGATTCGCCCCGGGACTTGCATCGCCCGTTGTTCACGTCACAGCTCGGGGTGGCCGCGTGGTCGCCGATCTGCAGCAGTCCGTCGTGCGCGGGCTTGATGCGGTGGGAGTCGACACGATTGGCGGTTCGGCAGATCCGTCGATGTCGGTCGTGGTTCCGGGTATCCGCATCCTCGATGCTGTGGGAACGGCGCGCGCCTCGGCGCTCGCCGACTGGCAGGACGTCATCGCCGCGGTGCGGATCGCAGCGCCCGGGGGAGTGGACGCGACCGTGACGGTGCGGGTAGTCCCCGAAAAGGCGGGCGACCTCGGAACGTCGTTCAACATTTCGGTGCCGGCGGGCACGGTTGTCGAGATGCCGCTGGACTCCGTCGCGGACTCCGAGACCGTTGATGGGTCGGGCGGCGGCGCGACCGGTTCGGGCGACTCGGCCGGCTCCGGTGACTCGGCAGGCGACGGATCTGAGGAACTTCGGCTGGGCGACGGCCGGTACACCGTTTTCGTCGACTCCGATCAGCCGGTGGTCGCCGCGGTTCGGGCAACGACCGCCGTCGACTCCGCGAGCGACTCCGGACCTCGCTCGACCGCTGCGCCACCGAGCGACCTCGCCTGGTTCAGCTCCGCGCCCGCGCTCGGCGACACCACCCTGATCGCGGTGCCGAATGCGCCCGAGCCGGTGATCTCGATCGTGAACCCAGGATCAGAGGATGTTCAAGCTCAGCTCACCTCACGCGCCGGCGGTTCGGTGCCGACCCAACTCCTGGTGCCTGCTGGCGGCACTGTTTCGATCGTGGTTGCGCCCGGCAGCAGCTATCTGCTCACCGGCGGTACCGGGCTCGGCGTCGCGGTGACGTCGGCGGCGCCGGGTGAACTCGCCGCGTTCGTGGTCAGTCCGCCGCGACCGGTCTCGGGACCGATCGTCATCCACACCGACTAGAAGTGCCGGTAGCGCTCGGGCGCGATGTCCCAGGGGTCTTTGCCGAGCAGCTCGGCAACGGCACGGAAGACGCAGCTCTCGGTCAAGGACCGGCGGTGCCACTCGTCGTCCTTGTGCAGGTGAGCAAGGCGTTCGATGGGGACCCGGTAGAGCACCACGATTCGTCGCGTCACATCCACGCGCCAGCGGTCAACACCCGCCTTGCCCGGTTCGCCGTTCGGCACCCCGGCCACCTCAAAGCGCACCTGAGCCATCTCATCCGGCCACAGCTCTTGGAGATACTCAACCGCGGAGGCGATGCAGGTGTCGAAGAAGTCCATGCGGGTGCGCAGCCGCGCCAAGCTCGGGCCGGTGACGGAAGATCGGATGCCGCGGCCGTGCCGATCACGCGAACCGGCACGGGAGATGGCTGTCTGCGAGGTGCCCGACTGCCCGGTGCCCGACTGCGAGGTGCCCGACTGCCCGGAGTTCGACTGCGCTGCTCCCGACTTTGCCGGGCGGCGTCCGATCCTAGCCACGTCAGAAGTTTAGCGGGGGTGGCGCACAGAGGGCGGGCCAGCAGAGGGCGGCGTGCCGAATCTCAGCTCCGTCCGGCGAGGTCTAACCTGACCACCAACGATGAAGGGGGCATGGTGAGAGGTCGACCGTGCAGCAAGGTGGCCTGCAGCGAAGACGCCGTTTCCACCCTGACCTACGACTATCAGGATGCGATGGCGGTGCTGGGACCCCTATCGATCCGCCGGGAGCCACACAGTTACGACCTGTGCCCCAAGCATTCGGAGCGACTGTCGGTCCCTCTGGGCTGGCAGGTCATTCGGCACGTGATCGTCGAAGAGCTGGCCCCCGGCGCCTAACGGCTCGCGAGCAGTCGTACCGGCTGGGATAATGGGCGCATGACTGCCATGACGACCGTGCTCCCGTTCAAGGTCGCTGACCTCTCTCTCGCCGAGGCCGGCCGACACCAGATTCGCCTTGCTGAGCACGAGATGCCGGGTCTGATGGCCCTCCGCAAGGAGTTTGGCCCGGCGCAGCCCCTCGCGGGAGCACGCATCATGGGGTCGCTGCACATGACGGTGCAGACGGCGGTTCTGATCGAGACCCTCGTCGCACTCGGCGCCGAGGTCCGTTGGGTCTCGTGCAACATCTTCTCCACCCAAGACGACGCGGCCGCGGCCGTTGCGGTCGGCCCGAACGGCACCGTTGACGCCCCCGCCGGCATCCCGGTCTTCGCCTGGAAGGGCGAAACCCTCGAAGAGTACTGGTGGTGCACCGAGCAGGCCTTCGACTGGTCGACGGCGGCTGGCTACGCGGAGGGCCACGACGGCCCGAACATGATCCTCGACGACGGTGGTGACGCCACCCTCCTCGTGCACAAGGGCCGCGAGTACGAGCTGGCCGGTGCTGTTCCCGAGACCCCGTCTGACGCCTCCTACGAGTGGTCGATCATCCTCGACACCCTTCGTGCATCGCTCGCCTCCGATCCGGGCCGTTGGCAGCGGGTCGCAGCAGGGCTGCTCGGCGTCACGGAAGAGACCACGACCGGCGTTCACCGCCTCTACGAGTTGCATGCCGCCGGCGCCTTGCTCGTTCCGGCGATCAACGTCAACGACTCGGTCACGAAGTCGAAGTTCGACAACAAATACGGCATCCGGCACTCGCTGCCCGACGGCATCAACCGCGCGACCGACGTGCTGATCGGCGGCAAGGTCGTCTTCGTCGCTGGCTACGGGGATGTCGGCAAGGGCGCCGCTGAGGCCATGCGCGGGCAGGGTGCTCGCGTGATCGTCAGCGAGATCGACCCGATCAATGCCCTGCAGGCGGCGATGGACGGCTATCAGGTCGCCAAGATCGAGAGCGTCTTGGGCGACGTCGACATCTTCGTCACCGGCACCGGAAACAAAGACGTCATCACGCTCGAGCACCTCACGGGCATGAAGCACCAGGCGATCGTCGCGAACGTTGGACACTTCGACAACGAGATCGACATGGCCGGCCTCGAGTCACTCGCCGGGGCCACAAAGGTGCAGATCAAGCCGCAAGTTGACGAGTGGCGCATGCCCTCGGGCCGCAGCATCCTGGTGCTGTCCGAAGGTCGCCTGATGAACCTCGGCAACGCGACCGGCCACCCGAGCTTCGTCATGTCGAACTCCTTCGCGAACCAGACGATCGCCCAGATCGAGCTGTTCTCGAAGAACGACGACTACGACAAGCAGGTCTACGTGCTGCCCAAGCACCTCGACGAGAAGGTCGCGCGTCTGCACCTCGACGCCCTCGGCGCCCAGCTCACCGAGCTGACCAAGGAGCAGGCCGCCTACATCGGGGTCGACGTGGCCGGTCCCTACAAGCCGGAGCTCTACCGCTACTGAGGCGACGCCTTCACTGGCGGTTCCGCCCGCCACGCACCACCTCGTATGCCGTCCGCTCACCATGAGCGGGCGGCATACGCCGTTGTGGGTCGCGTGGGCTTCCGGCGCCGCGTGCGTTCGGTGTGTGATGATTCGGGAGGGAATCTGTACTCACTGCTGGGAGAGGGCTGACGTAGGTGAACGGTCGCGTACTCATCGTCGATGACGATCTGGCGCTGGCGGAGATGCTTGGCATCGTCCTGCGCAACGAGGGGCTCGAGGTCTCGCACGTCGCCGACGGGGCCGGCGCCCTGGGTGCGTTCCGTGACAGCCGACCCGACCTGGTCCTCCTTGATGTCATGCTCCCCGGGCTGGACGGCATGGAGGTCTGCCGCCGGATCCGGGCCGAGTCCGGGGTCCCGATCGTCATGCTCACGGCACGCACCGACACGGTCGACGTCGTGGTGGGGCTCGAGTCGGGCGCCGACGACTACGTCGTCAAGCCGTTCAAGCCGCAGGAGCTCATCGCCCGCATCCGCGCAAGGCTTCGTCGCGGCGACGAGCCCGAGCCGGAGCGCCTGGAGATCGGTGACCTCGTCATCGACGTCGCCGGCCACTCGGTCAAGCGCGACAGCACTGCGCTGTCGCTGACGCCGCTCGAGTTCGACCTCCTGGTCGCGTTGGCCCGCAAGCCGTGGCAGGTGTTCACCCGTGAGGTCCTCCTCGAGCAGGTCTGGGGCTACCGCCACGCCGGCGACACGCGTCTCGTCAACGTCCACGTGCAGCGGCTGCGCTCCAAGATCGAGCACGACCCCGAGCA
>NZ_JBDSPJ010000005.1:0-40975 GCF_039912695.1 Pseudolysinimonas sp. | reverse complement strand
CGTCCTGATGGATATCCGGATGCCTGACGGAGATGGACTCTGGGCGACCGAGCAGATCGTCGCCGACCCCGCGCTCGCTGGGACTCACGTCGTCGTAGTCACCACTTTCGAACTCGACGAGTACGTTGCTCAGGCGATCCGAGCCGGAGCGAGCGGGTTCCTCGTGAAAGACACCGAACCGGTGGAACTGATCCGCGCCGTGCGGGTGGTCGCAGGCGGCGACGCGCTCCTGAGCCCGAGCGTCACGAAACGTTTGCTGGAGCGCGTCGCGGGCAATCTGCGAGCTGAGCCCGACGTCTCGGCGCTGGTGAACCTGACCGATCGCGAGCGCGAGGTGTTGACGCTCGTCGGGCAGGGTCTGACGAACGACGAGATCGGCGGCCGCCTCTACCTGAGCCCCCTGACGGCAAAAACCCACGTCTCACGCATCATGTCGAAGCTCCTCGCCCGCGATCGCGTGCAACTCGTCGTCATCGCCTACGAGAGCGGCCTGGTCACACCCGGCTCGGAGTAGCGTCAGCGCCGAAACTTGCTCCCGCGGGAGTAGCCGGATCACTCCCGGCAGCGGATTCGCTTCTCGCGACATCGGACGAATGTGGGGATGTCGGATCCACTCAGGATTCGCAGAAACGGAGACACCCCACATGTTCACCGCACTTGCTGTGAGCGCCCTCGCCTTCCACCACTGGGGCGGCGGCTTGTTCTTGCTCTTCATCCCGCTGTTCTTCGTCGTCATCCCGATCATCCTGTTCGCGATCTTCGGACGCCGGTGGCGCAAGCGCCACGGCGGTTACGGCTACGGCATGGGCGGCTTCGGCCCGCACGCCTACTGGGCACGCGCCCAGTCCGCGTCGAGCGCCGAGTCGACCCTCGCGCAGCGTTTCGCGAACGGTGACATCGACGAGAAGGAGTACCGCGCACGCCTCGAAGTGATTCGGGCGAGCGGGGCTGTTCCGCCGACTGCGTAACAGTGGACGAGCCACGAGGTGGCGCGAGGACAGCCGGCGGCGAAAGTCGTCGGCTGTCTTTTCTTTAACCCTCGAGGTGGTCAAGCCCCGGGGTCCAGGACTGACCGGGTGAGCCCCAGCTCCGCTTGCGCACGGCCTTCGCGATCTCTTTGTCGTGGGGGTGCACGAGGCGATCGGCGTACAGGATGCCGTTCAGGTGGTCGAACTCGTGTTGGAAGATGCGGGCCAGCCAGCCCGAAACCCGTAGCTCGTAGTGCTGACCGTCGAGGTCGGTCGCGGTGAGCACGGCATCTACCGATCGTCGTAGCGGGAAGCGCTCACCCGGGATCGAGAGGCACCCCTCTGACTCCTCGTCGTCGTCCAGATCGCCGAGCTCGGTCGGGGTGACGAGCAACTCGGGGTTGATCGCTGTGCCGCTGTGAACGACGCCGTCGTCATCGACCCAGGAGTACACGAAGACGCGCAGCGAGACGCCCACCTGGGGGGCGGCAAGACCGACGCCCGGAGCGGCCGCCATGGTCTCCTCGAGATCGTTCACCAGTTGGCGCACAGATTCGTCGATCTGAGGCACCGCCTGGGCGACGGCATGCAGCACCGGGTCGCCCGTGATCAGGATGGGTCGAACGGCCATTCGCACAGGATATCGGCGCTGCGACCAGTAGATTCTTGGAGTGATCGAGCTCGACGACCTGACCGGCGTGAGCGCCATCGGCAACTACGCACCGATCGGGATCGCCATCGCCCTGGTCGGTGCGATCTTTCTGTCGCTCGGCGCGCAGTTCCAGCACCGAGGTGTCGAGGTCGTCGAGCAGCGACACGGCACCGGGAACAAGGCCGGGCTCAACGTTCGCCAGATGCTGCGGCTCCTCGCGCGACCGTCATGGCTCATCGGCTCGGTCATGTTGGGTTTGGCGATTCTCTTTCAACTGACCAGCCTGGGATTTGCCCCGCTGATCGTCGTGCAGCCGATCGGAGCTGTGGCGCTCGTCATCACGGCAATCGTCAACTCGCGCGTGACCGGTGTGAAAATCAAAGGCGCCGTGTTGCGCGCGATCGGGTTTTGTGTCGCAGGCATCGCACTTTTTGTCACTGTCGCGGCGTTCGTCGCGTCGGAACAGCTCATCACCGAACTTCAGCTGGCGATCATTCTGGGCGTGCTCGGCGGCGTGATCGTGTTGCTTGCGCTGGCGTTCATCCTGTTCAGAAAGCGCGCAACGGCGTTGTTCTACATCGTGTCGGCCGGAATCCTGTACGGGTTCGTCGCGACGCTCGCCAAGGTCGTTATCAACCGTCTCGGAAACCTGGTGGCGGGCGTTATTCCCGGACCATTCGAGTGGTTGACCATCGGGTGCATCGTTGCGCTGCTCGCCGCGATGGCCCTCGGTGCCTACTTCGTGCAGACCGCGTACTCGCTCGGTTCGCCGGATTTGGTGATCGCCGGACTGACCGTCGTCGACCCCCTGGTGGCGGTGACCCTCGGCGTCAGCGTGCTGGGCGAGGCGGCAAACGCACCGCTGTGGGTCGTGCCGGTCTGGTTCGTCGCGGGCGCGATCGCGATCTACGGAGTGTTCCAACTCTCGCGGCACACCCCGCAGACACAGCGGGTAACGCACGGAACTGACGCTCCGGTCGGGTAGCGTCATCCGAGTGCGAATCCTGATCGGCGGCGACACCTTCGCCCCGGATATCAACGGTTCCGCATCCTTCGTCAAACGCCTCGCCGTTGTGCTCGCCGGTCGAGGTCACGAGGTGCACATCGTCGCACCGTCACCTGATGGCCCGGGGCGTGAAGGCTTCGAGATGCATGACGGCATCCAGCTGATGGTTCACCGTCTGACGAGCTGGCGCTGGTACCCGCATCCCTGGTTGCGTTTTGCTCTGCCCTGGCGCGCCAAGCCCAACGGTCGCCGGCTGATGAAAGAGGTCAAGCCGGATGTCGTGCACTTCCAGTCGCACATCATCATCGGCAACGGGCTGGCGCCCGCCGCGAAGGCAGCCGGTATCCGCCTGATCGGCACGAACCACGTGATGGCCGAGAACATCGCTCAGCACGTCACGATTCTTCCGCCGCCGCTGTTGCGTTGGCTCATTCGCGTGCAGTGGAAGGCGGCAGGCAAGGTCTACGGACTTGCTGATGAGGTCACCACACCGACCAAGCGGTCGAGCGACTACTTCGAGCAGATGACCGGCCTGCGCGGCGTGCACTCCATCTCGAACGGCATCGATGCCGCCAACTACCACCCGAACTATGAGCCGCGGGTCGGGAATCGGATCGTCTTTGTCGGGCGGCTCGACGAAGAGAAGTGCATCCATGAGTTGCTCGAGGCGGCAGCCCTCCTCGACCCTGCGCTCGGGGCGAAGGTCGACATCGTCGGGATGGGGGAAGACCTCCACCGCCTTCAGAAGATCGCGCGAGATCTCGGGATCGCCGACGTCGTGACCTTCCACGGCGCGACGTCAGACGAGCAGCTGCGCGACATCCTGACGGCTGGTGCCGTGTTCGCGATGCCGTCGCGCGCCGAACTGCAGTGCATCGCGGCCATGGAGGCGATGGCATCCGCGCTTCCCGTGGTTGCGGCGGACGCCATGGCCCTGCCGCACCTCGTGCACCCCGGCGAGAACGGCTACCTGTACGAACCGGGCAACATTCCCGAGTTCGCCGCCCACCTGACTTCCGTGCTCACGGCCGCCCCTGCCGAGTACACGTCGATGAAGAAAGCTTCGCAACGGATCGTCGCGAAGCACGACCTTCAGCACACCGTCGACGTATTCGAGGCGCTGTATCGTGGGGACGCGGTGACCGACCCGGTTACCGAGCCTGTTCCCATCCCGCGCATCAGCCCGGAGTGAACGGCGCGGGGCGGTAGCTCAGCTGGTTAGAGCAAGGGACTCATAATCCCTGGGTCGCGGGTTCAAGTCCCGCCCGCCCTACTTGGGTCCAGCCACAGAAGAAAAGCCCCTCGTGACCGTGAGGTCTTGAGGGGCTTTGTCTCTGTTGCGACTAGTGCTGGGTTGCGACGAGTTCTGGGTTGCGACTAGTGCTGGCTCGGCAATGCCCATTGTCCGTTGGGGATATAGCTGAACTCGTAGTCGTCGGTCGGGTACGAACTGAGTTTGACCAACGCAATAATGAAGTCGATCAGGACGCCGATTCCGAAAAGCCCAGCGGTCAGGATGTAGAGGATGCCTAGGCCGATCTGACCGCGCAGGAACCGGTGAACCCCGATTACGCCGAAAAAGAAGGTCAGCAGGATGTACACGACCTTGTTGACCCGCCGTGTCGGCAAGACGGCGCGGGGCGGTGGGGGATTCGAAGCGTCGGTCATTGATCGTTCCTTTCGGTGGCCAGCATGCGTAGATCGTTCAGCGCGAGCCTAGGGCAGGTCACCCTCCATGACCGCGACCGGCCCACTCACGACGAAGCGGTCGGCGTCGAGCGTTAGAAGGTGTTGCCGTCTGTGCAGGTCTGCTGTGTCGCGACCTGCCCGTTGATTGACGGAGGTAGCTGAACGACGGCCGTCGTGTCGGGGGGTGTCGTCGGGTTGGACGGCGAATTCGTCGGAGATGGGGACGGCGTCTCCACGACATCCGCGCCCCCGACCACTCCGCCGCCCGGATGTCCGGTGACCACGATCTGCGCATCGGCCGCGATCGCATCCGTCAGCACTTTCGCACTGCCCACGATCGGCTTCACGCCGCTGACGCCGTCGACCTCGGTGGGTCCCGCGGGGTAGAGGACGAACGAAATGTTAGCCAGCGGGATGTCTTTGACCGCGAGTGCCATCGCAGTCATCGCGTCGACGGAGTTGAGCGAGGTGCTCAACTGCATGTTTTCCGCCGCGGCCCGCGCGATCGCGTACACCGTAAGCGGATTGGACAGGGTGCCCTCGGCCTTGATCTTGCGGATGAGCGCGGACAGGAACAACTGCTGGTTGCTGACCCGGGTGGTGTCGCTGCCATCGCCCACGCCGTGCCGGCTGCGCAAGAACTGCAACGCATCCCATCCCTGCAAGGTATGAGTGCCGGCTTCCAAGTCGAAGTGGATCTGCAGGTCGTGCATCGGGACCGCTACACAGACCTCGACGCCGCCCACCGCGTTGGACATCGCGATGACGCCATCGAACTCGATCTTCGCCGCGTAACCGATGTTGAGGCCGGTCAGCGACTCCACCGTCGACACAGCGCACGCGAGGCCGCCGTCGGCAAGCGCTTCATTGATTTTGCGCGTCCCCTGGTTGCCGTGGCACGCGGTGCCGTTGATCGGCACGTACATGTCGCGCTGCAGGCTGACGGCGATCGCGCTGTGGCTGACCGGGGAGATATGCAACAGGATTGTGACGTCGTTGAGGGTCTCTCCGCGTGCCCCATAGGCCGCGTTGCCGTCGCCACTGTCGCTTCCCACGAGAAGAATGTTGACCGGCTCGTCGATCGGGCCGATCGCGGGCGGGGGCTCGCCATTGGTTTGGATGTTGACGCCGGGTTGAAAGCTCGTGCCGATCTGCCAGACGGCAATGCCCGCGACGGATGCTGTGCTGACGAGAACCACCGCAACGGCAGCCCCGACGAAAGAGAGGATGGGCTTGACGGGGCCGAGTCGTGCGAGTCGTCCGTGGCGGGTCATGCTGGTCACGCCGTCGACCCTAGCTGGCCACTCCTTAGGTGTTCCTGAAGGCGGGCCGGTGCACAGCTAACAGGCGGCTGCACAGCTCACCCGCGCGCCCGTAACCTCGTGCCATGAGCGACCGAGTGCTGCCGGACCCCCGCTGGAGCGCGTGGCGAGTCGTTGTGGGTTTCGGTTTGGTCAGCCTCGCGGTCGACTTGGTCGCCGACGGGGCGAAATCGATTCAGGGACCATTGCTCGCGTCACTCGGCGCGAGCGCTTTGGTCGTGGGAATCGTCACAGGTGGCGCTGAAGCGGCAGGATACGGGCTGCGACTCGTGTCTGGTCCGCTCGTGGATCGCACCAAACGGTATTGGGGATTCGCGATCGGCGGCTACGCGCTCACCGCGTTGTGCATTCCGCTGCTCGCGTTCACCCCGTGGATCGGACCGGCCGGGGTCGTGGTGGCGGCGACGCTCATCGTCGTCGAGCGGGTCGGGAAAGCGATCCGGAGTCCCGCGAAGACGGTGCTGCTCGCCCACGCCGCCACCGCGGTCGGTGGTGGCCGCGGATTCGGCGTTCACAAGCTCCTCGACCAGGTCGGGGCGTTCTCGGGGCCGTTGATCGTGGCGGCCGTGATCGCGATCAGCGGCGCGATTTGGCCGGCGTTCGCCATCCTGGCGATCCCGGGGCTGTTCGCGTTGGCGTTCTTGTTGTGGATGCGGCGGCGCGTTCCCGATCCGGGAGCGTTCAGTGCGCCGCTGCTGAGATCGGCCCAACCTCAGGCAGCAGTCTCGTCGTCGCGCGCGATTCCGCGTTCCCTGTACTTGTTTAGCCTCTCGGCGGCTTTCACCAGCTTCGGGCTCGTGGGTTTCGGGGTCATGTCGTTCCACCTGACCGACGCCGGACTCGTTGACGTCGCAGCGGTGCCGCTGGTGTACGCGGTGGGGATGGCGGCCGCGGCGGTTGCGGCCGTGATCACCGGTCGCGCCTACGACACTTTTGGGGGAGCGGTGCTCCTCGTCGTGCCGGTCATGGTCGCCGCCATCCCCGTGCTGACGCTGTCATCCACCTTTGCCTGGGTGATCGTGGGCGTCATGGTGTGGGGTGCGGCTACCGGTGTGCACGACTCGACCGTGAAAGCGCTCGTGGCCGACCTCGTTCCGGTCGCCAGACGCGGAACGGCCTACGGGGTCTTCGCGGTGTTTCAAGGAGCCGGGACGTTCGCAGGGGCGGTGGTGGCCGGGGCGCTCTACCCTGACGCAGGCACTCTGAGCATCATCACGATCCCGGCTCAGATCGCCTCCCTGGTGCTTCTCATTGTGGTCGTGCGCGCGCGTCGTCGGGGTGTCAACCGGAAGACCCCGCCCATCCGTCGTGAAAATGAAGCTCGCGCTGGGCATAACGAAACGGAGCAATCATGACTTACTCTCTCGACATGACGACTGCTCGACGAAATGCAGTAATTGCGGTGGCGGCACTCTCACTCGTTGCCCTGGCGGGCTGCGTTCCGACAGCCACACCGGGGGGCGGCAGCTCCAGCCCAAGTGGCTCGCCCGCCTCGAGTGCGACTCCGAGTGGCTCGCCGACGACAGCCGCGCCGGAGGCGGTGACGTTGGTGATCCAGGCCGAGTCAATTCGAGTTCTCGGAGCCGACGACGCACTCATCACCGAGATCCCGTATACGGCATCCGGCGCGTCTGCGGTGAGCCTCCTGACCGACCTGATCGGTAGTCCGGTCGTGAAGAACTTTCCCGCCGACGGCAGCTGCCAGACGGCGACCATCAAGTACGACTGGGGCGGATTCGTGCTCTCCGACCCCGGTGAGGTCATCGTCGGACCGGGCGCGCTCTACTCGGTGCTGGCGACTTCGGTTGCCACGTCGGGCGGGGTTGGCCTCGAGGCCACTGACGGAGAGCAAGTCGGCACCACCTCTGCCACCGTGCTCTCGACCTACCCCCACGTCACATTCGACGACGACGGATCGGGCGGGGGAGTGCTGCATTTGCAAACCGCCGCAGGCGGATCGGGCGCCGACTCGTGGGGTGTCGGCGGCTTCGTCAGCGCAGGCACGATGGATCAGATCGTGTCGCCGATCTACTTCTACGGCGACTGCTGAGGCCGTGGTAGCGCCGTAGCCTCTACCGCAAGTCACGCATCCGAGGCCCGCGGGTCTTGTCGCCGCCGGTGCGTCGCTCGAAGCCAATAGCGATGACGAGAAGTACTGTCGCGGCGGTGCCCAGGGCGACGTAGAGCACAACGGCGTCGATCGCCGTTCCGAGGCGCACGAGCACGACGATGATCTCGATACCGAAGGTCACGAGGCTCAGGATGAACGGGGCCGCGTAGCGGAAGAACGAACCGCCGAGCAGCATCACGAGAGCGAGCGCGATCACGAGGATCGCACGCCAGGTCGCCGGGTTGGTCCCCGTTGCGAGCACTGAGGGCAGCACCGTCACCACGAGTCCCGGACTGATCGCTACCCACGACCGCGTGAAGCCGACCGGCCACGAGATCGCCGTTCCACCCGTCGCACCGACGCCGCGCGTCAGCGCGAGCACGCCGGCTGCGGTGAGCGCGAACCCGAGGGGGAGCGAGAACCATTCCACGTTCAGTTCGCGCGTGCTCCATCCGGCGACCGCGACCGCCCACGCCACGGCGAAGGTCGCCCAAACGGGAGGCAACGTGGTCGGGCCCGCGAGCGCGCGCACGACTGAGACGATCATCAGGGCGAGAAGCGCGAGCATGAGTCCCCACAGGGTCCACATGGGCGCGCCGGGGGCGACAGCAGTGATCGGGCCGAGCCCGAGGAAGACGAGGGCCGGAAGCAACACCCACCGGCTGGGACCGGTCGCCGAGCGAAGCCGCAGCGAGAACCCCGCGGCAGCGGCCAAGAGTGTCGCGGCGATGGCGTACGCGAGCACCGTCAGCATCACGGATTGAGAATCAGTCGTGGCGAGGTGATCGGCCCCGACTCCGTAGCGGGCGCCCTGCACGGCACCCGCCGCGGCGGCACCGATCCCCGCCGCGAGCACGGGAATACGCAGCACTGAGAGTCGCCAGCGGCCAGTCCCGCGGTCGAGCACAACGCCGATCACGAGCAGAACGAGGGATGCCGTCAGGAGCGCCAGCGCACGCCAGGGGAGCACGGCATCCGGTCCCGATCCGCTGACTGCCAGTACGACCAGGGATGTCGCCAACGCGATCGCGAGCCCTGGGCCGACGAGCGCGCCGCCGCTGCGACCGCGCAGGGTCAGCATCAGGCCGACGAGCGCCGCACCGAGCGCGGGCGGATAGACGTACGGCTCGATATCGGCGATCCCGACCAAGCCCCAGACGCACCACAGGGCGGCAGTCCAGGATGCGGCGGCCGCCCACCAGCCGAAGCGGCGCTTCGCGAATACTGCCGCGGCGGCAGCCCCAATCCCGAGGATGACGAACACCGTGAGCGAGGTGCCCAGGTCGGGAGTCTGAAGCACGAGCGAAAGGAGGGCCGCGATTGCGCCGGTCACGAAGGCCGAGATTTCGATCCAGCGCTGCACCGACCGGGACTGATCATCCGGAATCTCTCCGCGACGCAGCGAATCGCCGACCAGTGGCGTGATCGGCAACACCAGGGCGACCAAGGTTGCGATGATCGGCAGAGTGACGGGTGCGCCACCGCCGCCGTTCCAGGCCGGCACGATGTTCGTCTCTATGATGCGTGGGACCAGGTTGACGACCGCGACCGCGAGTGACGGCAGCATCAGAGCCGCCGCAGCACTGCGGAGCACGATGTTCAGTCCCGGGCGGCGCGTCAGAGTGAGAGTAAGTGCCAGGGCGAAGATCGCCGCGTTCGCGAGTGCGGTCTCCCAGGTGCGTTCCGCGATGACCGTCGCCACACCGATCAGGAACGGGACGGCGGTCACGCCCAGAACGGCATACCAAAGACGTGCGCGCACGCGTCGGATCAGGGTCACCGCGAGCGCAAAGAGCGATGCGGCGGTTGCGGTGTACGAGAGCACCGGGATGGCGTCGAGACCGAGCAGGTCGAGCCCGCGAGCCACGATGATGAGTGCGAAGCCATACCCGACGACGACGTAGGCAGGTCGCGCGGCGGCGGGCATGGCTAGGGCAAGAAGCGCGAACGAGGCGACGATCAGCACGCCGGCGGCAACGACCACGCGGTCGTCGACCCACGAGATCGCGACGAGGTAGAGCAGGATGACGTGCGCTGCCGCGAGCAACGGGATGCGAAGTGCGAGGGCCGCCGTTCGAACGCGCGGCACCACAACCAGCGCCAGCGAGATTCCCGCTGCGAGGACGATGCCCAACACGATTTGCCCAGGGCGAGAAAGGCTTGACCAACCTGGCGCCGCAGCCAGGGTGGCGCCGGCGAGCCATGCGCTCAGAATGAGGAAGGCACGCCCTGGGCCGCTGCTGCCGCGCCGGGCGGCTACGGCGACCGCGAGCACACCGGCCGCGGCAACGCCGAGGCCCAGGATCGCGGCAAGGCTCATGACGCCCGGAATCAAGGACGACGACCGCGCCATCGGTACCAACCACCACGAAGGGTCGCCCGCGGTACTGCTTCCGTACCGGTCGCGAGTAAGGGGCGAGAGCAACTGGGCACCGGCAATCACCGTTGCGGGTACGGCGGCTGCAAGCATGACGGCGAGGCCGCCGATGCGGAGTGCCGCGCGCCGCACCGTGCCCGGCCACGGCGTCACGACGAGGGCCGTCAGCGCGACCGCGGCTGCGGCTGGAACGAGGGCCAACATCCATACGTCGTCATGGAGGTCGAGAGCGAACGGCAGGATGCCGACCGCGGCAACTCCGAGAACACCGACTGCGGCGCTCCACGCCTTCGCGGCGAGAGTGCGGGTCGCGGCGGCGGCGAGGAGAGCGGTGACAGCGAACACGACGGCGGTGCCGACATCGCGTTCGACACGTCCGTGAACCGCGATGGAGGGCAGGGTGAGCAGCGCGACGGCTGCGAAGCCCGCCGCGAGCACGACCATCGTCACGCGGTCGGCGAGCAGGGGGCTGGCAAAGCGTGCCGCGAAGCGACGGGCAAACTCGTACCCGACCAGCGCTACTGCGGCAGCACCCAGGTGCCCGACGATCGTCGACCACGGCCCCTCGGTCGCGTACCCGAAGAACGCGGGCACCAGCACCAGGCCGACGAGCCCCAGCCACAGCCAGGTGCGCAGGCGCACCAGGAGGGCGATCAGCAGGGTGAACACGGAGGCGACCAGGGTGGAGATCGCCGCGAGCGTCCAGGGACTCAGGTCACCCGGAGCGAGCTCGGAGATCGCCCAGACGTCGAGCGCGACGAACACCATCGCAAGAGCTCCCACCGCCTCGGCGGAGAATCTCAGGGTCAGCCGCGCGAGCAGCCAGGCGAAACCCAAGAACAGCAGGGTGACGATTCCGAGCACGATCCGGCGCGCAGAGAGGTCGACATCCTGACTGAAGAACCGGAAGACGATAACGGCCACGGCAAAGAGCGCCGCACCCGCGATGGCGAGCACCGACTGGAGGCTGATCTGAGAACTGACCGTTGCGGTTCGTTGGGCAGGGACCCCGACTACCGGAGGGGCTCCCACCGGTGCTGGGGAGCCGACCGCCGACGGTGCGCCCACAGGTGGGGGCGCGAGGGCAGCCTTCGTGGTGAGGCGCCCCACGATCTCTTGGCGCCGCTGCAGCAACGATGCGGCCTGCGCCGAGACGTCTCGCAATTCGTCGGCGATCGGGCCAACGAGGATGGCTCCGCAGTACGGACAGTACTCCGAATTGACCGGACCGCGCTCACACCGGGGACACGTTGTCGACCCGAGCAGATATCGGGCAGCTTGATCACTCCACGGCATGGCCGGAGTCTAAACACAGCGGATGCGCTCCATGGGCGGGTCGCCCGAAGTTGGGGAATTCGGCCGTGTCCCCAACGGTTGACTCTGGTGACCTGAGTGAGGATGGACCGCATGACCGTGACCGACTCGAGCACCGACTCGACTTCGAATGTGCCCGCCGAGAAGTCACCCGAAGAGCAGCTCGCCTACTTTCACGAGAGGCGGCAACTGGCGGTCACTCAGCCGCTCGGCAGCCTCGCGCTGACCAACACCCAGGTGGTCGACGTCGAGCAGCCGATCTGGGGCGTTCCGGGCCGCTGGGCACCGCTCCCCGCGGAAGAGTCGGGCCTCAAGGTGATCGCTGCTGCGGCTGACGGCATCCTGGTGGATGGCGTGCTCGTCGACGGTGAAGCCATCGTGCGCGGCAAAGATGACCCGAACCCGTCGGATGTCGTGTTCAGCGATACCGTGCGCGGGGTGGTCATTACGCAGGCTGGCGGCGGGTACGCGCTTCGAGTGTGGGACGCGAAGTCTGAGGCGATCGAGAACTTCGGCGAAATCGACACCTTCCCGTACAACCCCGACTGGATTGTCACCGCGGCGTGGGCAGAGAACCCCGAGGGCACGACGATGGGCTTTGAGCACGTCAAAGATGAGGATGGCAAGGCGGACCCTCGCGAAGAGGTGATCCCCGGCAGCATCCGGTTCTCGCGGGACGGGGTCGGTTACGACCTCGTGGCGTTCAAAGCGGGTCGTGCGCTGCAACTGGTCTTCGCCGATGCCACGAGCGGCGACTCGACCTACAGCGTCGGGCGCTTCCTGTTCGTCGCTCCGAACCCCGACGGCACCATCACTCTCGACTTCAACCGTGCGGTCCTCCCGCCGTGTGCGTTCAGCTACGCCTTCAACTGCCCGCTGCCGCCGAAGCAGAATCGCTTCGGCATCCCGATCGAAGCGGGCGAGAAGAACGTACTCGCGAAAGACGGCTCGCTGTTGCACGGCTGAGCGCGCTGACGTCGGCGTGACGTCAGTCGTTATCGCACCGAGTTGGCGCGTCGCCTCCGTTGACCACGCCGGGGAGACCCTGCGCGTCGAGGTAGTCGGACAAGATCTGCAGGACGCGAAGGCCGATCAGGTCCGCCTCGAGACGTGCCCGCGGGTACGGCGCAAAGGCTCCGGGCTCCGTTCCCCAATCGGCCAGATCCGCGGAGACATCGATCGTCGAGAGGTCGAGACCTGCGAGATACGCACGAGCGCGGGCGAGCACAGCCGGGTCGCTCACCGCGAAGAACACCGTCACGTGTATCTCGCAAACCTCGCCTGATGCGGTGATCCGAAAGCCTTCGAAATCTGGGGGTGTCACACTCCAGTTGCCGAACGGTCGCCCGGCGAGGTCAGCGGCAGTCGGCCGCGGGTCGTCCTGATATATGGGCGGCGGAGGCTGGCATTCGTGGGTCTCGGCGACGAACACCTGCGCGTTGGGGCTACCGGACTTGTGGACGGCATTCGTCGCCCCGTCGCGCAGCAGCTCGAGAACGGAGGCGATCTCGACGGAAGTCGCAGATTGGGTGCCCCCGAGTCCGGCCGGCGTGATCCCCGCTGCGGCCGCGCCGTTCAGGGTTTGCAGGTCTGCCGTGCGCAGGTACCGTCGAGCGACCAAGGACGAGGATTCGCGGTGATCGTTGACGAAGGCGGTGAGACGCAGATACCAAATTTCACCCGACGAGGCGACATAGGCGCGAGTGACGGTGTCATCGACGGCGATGGGTGACGGTCGCAGCATGACTGCCGCCGCGCCGGCGACCACGCCCGCCGCGAGAACGGCAAGGGCGCCGATGGTGAGCGCGGTCCGCACCGGACTGCGTCGTGTCATCTGTTCACCTCCGTAGCCATCCTCGATCCTCCATCCTCGCTGAGTCAGACAGTGTGGTGTGTGTGGCTGACGGCAGACTGAAGGCGTGCTGATCACCCTGCGCTCGACGTCGACCGGCGTTGTCGCGACGGACCTGGATGATGACGGCGCCGTCGGAGTCGTCACGACCCTCGATCCCGTTGGGCTTGCCGCGTGGGTGGCAGCCCGGGAACTTGAGCACCCGCGATGGGTGTGGAACGACACCTCCCGCTGGTATCCACCGCTGCTTGCCGCCGGCGTGAGAGTTGAGCGGTGCATCGACCTTCGGCTGTGCCACGTGATCCTGCGCAACTCGGCGTCGTCGGTCACCTCCGAGATTGCGGGTGCCGCCCCTGATGACTGGGATCGTCCCGCGCGAACTGCGGCAGTGGCATCCGATGCCCTCTTCGACCTCGAGCCGCTGCCCGACGATGACGACCCGGTCGCGGAGTACCTCCGGCAGCGGGCGGCAGTCGCTGGGGTGCCGCGACTCGGGTTGTTGCTCGCTGCGGAGAGCGTCGGCGCCCTGGTTGCGGCCGAGATGCGGTTTGCCGGCCTGCCGTGGGATGTCGGCGTACATGACGAGTTGCTCACCGACATCCTGGGTCCGCGCGTCGCGGGCGGTCGTCCGGAGAAGCTTGAGGCGCTCGCCGCGAAGCTGCGCGAACTGCTCGATGCACCAACCCTCAACCTCGACTCCCAACAGGATCTGCTCAAGGCTCTTCAGAACGCTGGATTCCGGGTCGAGTCGACCAGCAAGTGGGAGATCAAAGAGATCGACCATCCGGCCGTCGAACCGCTCCTCGAATACAAGACCCTGTCGCGGCTGCTGTCGGCCAACGGCTGGCACTGGCTCGAGGAGTGGGTGCACGACGGCCGCTTCCGGCCGGTCTACGTCCCCGGTGGAGTCGTGACCGGACGGTGGGCATCGGATGGCGGGGGAGCGCTGCAGTTGCCGCGCCAGGTGCGCAGCGCCGTCATTCCGGATCCCGGTTGGAAGTTCGTGGTTGCCGACGCCTCCCAGTTGGAGCCGCGGGTTCTCGCCGCAATGTCGGGCGATCGGGCAATGGCACTCGCCGGACAAGCGGCCGACATGTACCAGGGGATGGTCTCGTCGGGAGCGGTCGAAACGAGATCGCAGGCGAAGTTCGGGATGCTCGGCGCGATTTACGGCGGCACGACAGGCGAGAGCGGGCGGATGAAGCCGCGCATCGAGAAGGCGTTCCCCGCGGCGATGGCGTACGTCGAAGCCGCGGCGCGAGCGGGGGAGCACGGGGATGTCGTCTCGACCTGGCTCGGTCGCTCCTCGCCACCCGGAGAGGGCCTGGGCTACGACGAGATCGCCACCGAGGCCCAGAAGCGTCGCACCCAGCAGCGTGCCGCCGCCTGGGGCCGTTTCACCCGCAACTTCGTCGTCCAGGGCACGGCCGCCGAATGGGCGCTGTGTTGGATGGGGTCGCTGCGTCCTCGGCTCTGGGAGCTGCCGGGATCCACCCTGGTCGACAAGCCGCACCTGGTGTTCTTTCTGCACGACGAATTGATCGTGCACACCCCAGCTGAACTGGCGCCTGACGTCGAAACCGCGATGCGGGATGCGGCCGCCGAGGCCGGGCGACTGCTGTTTGGGCCGGTGCCGGTCGAGTGGGCGGTCTCGGTGGCTACCGTCGACCGGTACAGCGACGCCAAGTGATGGGACGTGACAGCGGTTTCTGAGAATCATCCCGGTGTAATCACAGTCTTGTGATTCTCGGCATTTCTCGTGCATAATCGCACTTGAGTCATATATCTCGAACACATTCACCAGGTCGATGGGGAAGTCGCATCCTGACGAATGGAGAGAGAAGTGGCTGCTGTGCAATCGAAGATCGCACGCGGAGTGGTCTACATCCATTCCGCACCGAGCGCGTTGCGTCCCCACGTCGAGTGGGCGGCGGGTCGCGCCCTCGGCCGTGCCGTCAATTTTGACTGGCGTGAGCAGCCCGTGCTCAAGGGCTCGTTCCGCACGGAGTTCTTCTGGGAAGGCGACCGGGGCACCGGGGCGGCTCTGGCATCCGGCCTGCGTGGCTGGGAGCACCTCCGTTACGAAGTCACCGAAGATGCCGGACTCGGCACCGACGGCGGCCGGTGGATGCACACGCCCGACCTCGGGATCTACTTTGCCCAGGCCGACACCGCGGGAAACCTGGTCATTCCCGAAGACCGCATCCGCTCGGCGATGGAACTCGCCGGCTCAGACGCCTTCGAACTCCACCGCGAACTGCGACTCGTGCTCGGGCAGGCCTGGGACGACGAACTCGAAGCGTTCCGGTTGGCATCGGAGGAATCTCCGGTGATCTGGCTGCACAAGGTCGGCTAAGGGAAGGGCTTGAGGATGCGCACGCTGATCCTGCTGGATGACGTCGACCAGATTCTCGAGGGCGACACGATCATCGACACCTCCGCGCTCGCGCCGCTCGGCGTCGACGGTGAAGGGGACTGCGGCGACCACGCCGGTTGCCGCTCGCTTTAGCCGGAGACCTCAGGCGTAGAGGCCGCGCGAGTAGTTCGGCGCGTCGTAGTACGCGTCGAGCGTCTCGATCGAGTCATCCGGCCGCTCGCAGAGCTGGGCGATGACCGCGCGTCGCGGTACCTGGCCTTCGGGATCCCAGGTCGAGGCATCCCAGAGTTGGGAACGCAGGAACGCCTTCGAGCAGTGGTGGAAGATCTGATCGATCTCGACCACGATCGCCAGCAGCGGCCGGTGGCCCTTGACGACCATGTCGTCGAAGAACGGCGCCTCGCGCACCAGGTGGGCGCGGCCGTTGATCCGCAGGGTGTCACCGCGACCCGGGATGAGGAAGATCAGCCCGACTCGCGGGTCGCTGAGGATGTTGCGGTACCCGTCTGCGCGCCTGTTGCCCGGACGTTCGGCGATCGCGATCGTGGTGTCGTCGATGACGTGCACCAGCTGACCCGCCGGGTCGCCCTTGGGGGAGGCGTCGCCGCCGTCGGGTCCGGTGGTCGCGATCACGCAGAACGGGGATGCCGCGAGCCATGCGCGATCGATCGTGAGGAGCGCTTGGCGTTCCTTGCTCGCGGTGCGCGGGAGCGGCATCCCGATCACTTCCACGAGCGCGTCGAGGTCGTCGATCGTGGTCCAGGTGTCAGAAACTGTCACATTTCCAACCTACGCCGAGTTTGTAACGGCCTGGCGGCACTAACTCTCGGTATCCGGGGCACTTGTCAACGAGACGTCGATGAGCCCGCAGATTTCCGAGAGTTAGGGTCGCGCCCCGCCCCGCGCAGCCCGCTACTCGTCGTAGGAGCGGATCGCGACGACCGCGTTGTGCCCGCCGAAGCCGAACGAGTTGCTGATCGCGAGTTGCGGGGCATCTCCGAGGGCGTGCGGCTCGGTGGGCACGAACAGGGGGATCTCGGGATCCTGGTTGTCGAGGTTGATCGTCGGGGGCGCAGTGCGGCTCTGTACCGCAAGCACGGTGATCATCGCTTCGAGGGCTCCCGTTCCGCCGAGCAGGTGCCCGTGAGCGCCCTTCGTGGCCGACACCGGAATTTCCTTCACCCGATCACCAAATACCGCGTGCAGCGCCCTGTATTCGGCAATATCGCCGACCGGCGTGCTGGTCGCATGCGCGTTGATGTGAGTGACGTCGTCGACCGTGGCTCCGGCCTGCGCGAGCGCGGCGAGCACCGCCCGTGAGGCTCCGCGACCTTCCGGGTCGGGAGCGGTGATGTGGTACGAGTCGCTCGTGACGCCGCCGCCGGCGATCTCGGCGTAGATCTTGGCGCCGCGGGCCAGCGCGTGTTCGAGGGTCTCGAGCACGAGCGTCGCGCTGCCTTCGCCCATGACGAAGCCGTCGCGGTCGATGTCATAGGGCCGGGATGCCGCGCGCGGGTCGTCATTGCGACGCGAGAGCGCCTGCATTGACGAGAACGACGCGAGCGTGATCGGGTGCACGCACGACTCGGTGCCGCCGGCCAGGATCATGTCGGCGTAGCCCGCCTGAAGGTGGTCGTAGGCGTTGGCGATCGCCTCGGTGCTCGAGGCACAGGCCGAGACGTCGGTGCGCGCAAAGGCGCGAGCGTCCAGATCCATCGAGACGGCAGCGGATGCCGCGTTCGGCATCAGCATCGGAACTGTCATCGGCAGAACGCGACGCGAACCCTTCTCGCGCAGGGTGTCCCAGGCGTCAAGAAGCGTCCAGAGTCCGCCGATACCGGTGGAGAACTCCACGCCGAGGCGGGTCTTGTCGATGTCGGGCGCGCCGGCATCCTTCCACGCCTCGCGGGCTGAGATGAGGGCGAACTGGCTGTTCGGGTCGAGGCGTTTGGTTTCGACGCGTTCGAGCACTTCGGAGGGCCGAACTTTGGCCTCCATCGCGAAGTTCACCGGGAGGTCGTACATGCCCGCCCACTCGTGGGTCAGCGTATTGGCGCCGGACTCCTTGGCGAGCAGAGCCTGCCAGGTCTCGGGGGCGGTTCCACCGAGCGGCGTTGATGCGCCGATTCCGGTGACGACGATTCGCTTGGTCATTCGAATCACAGCTTCCTGAATAGATCTGGTTCCTGAAAAGTTGGGCGGGGGCTCTCGCCCCCGCCCAGCTACAAACCTGCGGTTGTTAGCTCTGAACCCTTTAGCCCTGGGCCTTGACGATAAACGAAACAGCGTCGCCGACGGTGGCCAGGTTCTTGACCTCTTCGTCGGGGATCTTGACGTCGAACTTCTCTTCGGCGTTGACCACGATCGTCATCATCGAGATCGAGTCGATGTCGAGGTCGTCGGTGAACGACTTGCCCAGTTCCACGCTGTCCGTTGCGATTCCGGTCTCGTCGTTGATCAGTTCCGCCAGACCGGCGAGAACCTCTTCGGTGGACAGTGCCATGGTGTTTCTCCTTGTGTGAGGGGTGAAGCGTCTGAGGTGAAGCGTGTGAGGTGAAGCGTCAGGATTCGAGTGACCGAGGTCGATTCTACCGGGGGTACAGGGCTGCTAGGGGAGACGAACGACCTGAGCGCCGTAAACCAGCCCGGCCCCGAAGCCGATCTGAAGCGCCAGGCCACCGCTGAGTTGCGGGTTCTCTTCGAGCAATCGGTGGGTGGCGAGCGGGATGGATGCGGCCGAGGTGTTTCCCGTTGTCTCGATGTCGCGGCCGATGATCACCGACTCGGGAAGCCCGAGTTGCTTGGCGAGTTCGTCGATGATGCGCATATTCGCCTGATGGGGAATGAAGGCAGCGAGATCGTCGACCGTGACGCCGGCCTTCTCGAGAGCCTGCTTGGCGACTTTGGCCATTTCCCAGACGGCCCACCGAAACACGGCCTGGCCGTCTTGTCGCATCGTCGGCCACGGCTTGACCTTGTCGAGGTACTCCTCGAAGGTGCCGTTCATGCCCACGGCGTCCCACTTCGAGCCGTCGGAACCCCAGACTGTCGCCGAAATGCCCGGTTCGTCGGCGGGGCCAACGATGGCCGCACCCGCGCCGTCGCCGAGCAGGAACGAGATCGACCGGTCTTCGGGATGCACATACTGCGAGAGCTTCTCCGCGCCCACCACGAGCACGTACTCGGCGGCACCGCTTCGGATGAGGGCGTCGGCCTGCGCGATCCCGTAGGTGTAGCCGGCACAGGCGGCACTGATGTCGTAGGCGGGAGCGGGGGTTGCCCCGATCTTGTCGGCCAGTAACGCCGCCATCGACGGGGTTACGGCGACGTTGCTGATCGTTGAAACCAGCACAGCACCGATCTGGTCGGGTCGGATGCCCGCCTTCTCGATCGCTTCGCGGGACGCGGCCTCAGCCAGGTCGATCGCATTGACGCCCTTGCTGGCGCGCTTGCGGGTAATGATGCCGGTGCGCTGGCGAATCCACTCATCACTTGAGTCGATCGCTGCGACGAGGTCGTCATTCGGAACGGTGAGATCTCCGCGTGCCGCCCCGAGGGAGAGGATGCGCGTGTACTTGTGGCCTTCGGCCTGCTTCAGAGTGGTCATGACGGTGCGCTGCTCTGTTCTTCGATGAGGGCGATGGCGGCCGGGATGTCATCCGGAGTTTTGACGGCCACGGTCGGCAACCCTTTGAGGCCGCGCTTGGCGAGACCCACCAGAGCACCGGCCGGGGCGAGCTCGACGAGTCCGGTAACGCCGGCGTTCTCGAACGCGGCCATGCAGAGGTCCCACCGCACCGGGTTGGCGACCTGGCCAACCAGCAGGTCGACGAACGCCGCACCGGATGCGATGGTCTCGCCGTCTCTGTTGGTCCAGATGGTGAGGGTCGGGTCGCTGATGGCGATTCCTGAGGTGGCTTCGCGCAGCCGTTGCACGGCGGGCAGCATGTATCGAGTGTGGAACGCGCCGGCCACCTGAAGCGGGATGACGCGTGAACCGGCGGGCGGGTTCTGCGCCAGCTGCGCGAGAGCAACCAGATCGCCGGCGACCACGAGTTGCCCGCCACCGTTGTAGTTCGCGGGGGAGAGGCCGAGATCGTTCAACTGCTCAAGAAGGTCGTTCTCATCTCCGCCGATCACCGCAGCCATGCCGGTGGCCTCGAGAGATGCGGCCTGAGCCATCGCGCTGCCGCGTTCGCGCACCAGAGCAAGAGCGTCGGATTCGCTGAGGATGCCGGCCGCGGCTGCCGCGGCAAACTCGCCGACCGAGTGGCCTGCGACGCCGGCAAGTCGGTCACGGTGACTCGCAAGGGCGCCGAAAGCGAGCAGCGAGGCGGCGACGATGAGGGGCTGGGCTACTGCGGTGTCGCGGATGGTGTCGGCGTCAGAGACCGTGCCATGCGCCTTCAGATCGATCCCGGCGGCGTCTGCAAGCGCACCGAGGTGATCGGCGAATCGGGATTCGGCGAGCCAAGGTTCCAAAAACCCGGGAGTTTGGGATCCCTGCCCTGGGGCTACGACGACGACACTCACGAGAGTCCATCCTGCCAGCCCGAGCGACTCGGGGCCGAATACATCCGACCAAGAAAGTTCGGAATCGTTGGGGGATTCGTCAGTCGAGGCTTCTAGCTACGGCTCTTGGGCGAGCCGGCGATCGCACCGACGATGAGCGCCGCCTGAAGAATGAGCGCTTCGCGCGCACCCGTTGCGTCGTAGCCGATGACCTCAGAAATGCGCTTCAGGCGGTAGCGGACCGTGTTCGGGTGAACGAACAATTCGCGGGCTGTGGCTTCGAGCGACCGACCGTTGTCGAGGTAGCACCACAGAGTCGTCAGCAACTCGGTGCTGTGGTCGTGCAGCGGTCGATAGATGCGGTTGATCAGAGTCGAACGGGCCAGCGGGTCGCCGGCAAATGCGCGCTCAGGCAACAGGTCGTCGGCAAGGGCAGGTCGGGGAGCGTTGCGCCAAGCACGGGCCACGGCGAATCCAGCCAGCGCGGCTTTAGCGCTTCGTGCGGCCTCCAGCAGCGACGCGACGGTGTGTCCAAGGACGAGATGTCCCGAGCCAAAACCGGGCTCGAGTTGACCGGCAATCTCCAGAAAGGGACGCTGTTCGACGGGGGGAGTCGTCTCGTCGACCTCCTGCTCGACCCGACCGATGACGATGACCAGTCGGCTGCCCTGAACACCGATCAGCACGTCGGCGTCGAGGTGACGCGCGGTGCGACGCAGCATGTCGACATCCAGCATCTTGGGTGCGGTGCCGACCAGTACGCTCACCTCGCCGTGCCCGTTCCAGCCGAGAGCCGCGATGCGGGACGGAAGTTCTGAGTCGTATTCGCCGGTCAGAATCGAGTCGACGACGAGCGCTTCGAGCCGCGCATCCCAGAGACCGCGGGCTTCGGCGGCGCGCGCGTAGACGTCGGCGGCGGCGAAGGCGATCTCGCGGGAGTACAGCAGGATGGCTTCGCGCAGGCTCTCATCGTCGTTCTTGACGCGCTGCTCGACGATCTCGACCGTGACGCGGATGAGCTGCAGGGTCTGCTGCAGGCTCACCGAACGCAGGAGCTCCCGAGGTGCTGCGCCGAAGACATCCGCCGCGATCCAGGGGATCGACTTGGGGTCTTCAAACCACGAAATGAAACTCGTGATGCCGGCCTGGGCGACCAGTCCGACGGCACTTCGGCGACCAGGGGGCATGTCGCGGTACCACGGCAGGGTGTCTTCGAGACGTTTCAGGGTCGCCGTCGACAGCTCGCCCGTGAGGGTGCGCAGCCAGGCAAGCGTCTGCTGCTTCGTGCGTGGTGCCGCCAATTAGGCCACCGCGGAGGGGGCTACGGGACACACTAGCTCTCGCCGCCCGCCGATCCAGATGTGCCAGCTGTCACGTCCAACAGCCGGTACCGCGCGATGGCCTGCGCGGGCGCGTCGGCCGCCACCGCGCCGCGGCGAGCGAGTGACTGCAGCACGCGCACCACGATCGACGGGCCGTCGATTTTGAAGAACCGTCGTGCGGCCGCGCGGGTGTCGCTGAACCCGAAGCCGTCCGCCCCGAGGGTGAGGAATTCGCCCGGGACGAACTGCCGAATCTGGTCTTGCACGGCGTGCATGAAATCGCTCACCGCGACGAACGGACCTTCCGATCCGTGCAACTTTTGCCACAGGTAGGGCACCTGAACGGGCTCTTCGGGGTGGAGGAAGTTGTGTTCGTCGGCGGCGAGACCGTCGCGCCGCAGCTCGGTCCACGAGGTGACGCTCCAGACATCCGCTGCCACGTTCCAGTCGCGGGCCAGGATCTCTTGTGCTTCCAGAGCCCACGGAACGCCGACACCCGACGCGAGAATCTGAGCGCGCGGCCCGAAAACTTCGGACCCCTTCAACTTGTAGATTCCCTTCACAACGCCTTCGACGTCGAGTCCTTCGGGTTCTGCAGGCTGTTGAAGCGGCTCGTTGTAGACCGTGATGTAGTACATGACATCCGGGTCGGGATGCGGCTGACCGTTCGCGTCGAGACCGTACATCCGGTCGAGCCCCGTGCGCACGATGTGGCCCAGTTCGTATCCGTAGGCAGGGTCGTAGGAGACAACGGCGGGGTTGGTCGATGACAGCAGGTGCGAGTGTCCGTCGGCGTGCTGGAGCCCTTCCCCGGTGAGCGTCGTGCGACCGGCCGTTGCTCCCATGATGAAGCCGCGTGCCATCTGATCTCCGGCAGCCCACATCGCGTCGCCGGTGCGCTGGAAGCCGAACATCGAGTAGAAGACGTACACCGGGATGAGCGGCTCGCCCTGCGTTGCGTACGACGTGCCGGCCGCGGTGAACGCAGCGAACGCGCCCGCCTCGTTAATGCCGGTGTGGATGATTTGCCCCTGAGGGCTCTCCTTGTACGCGAGCAACTGCTCGCGGTCGACCGAGGTGTAGTGCTGTCCGTTGGGGTTGTAGATCTTCGCCGTCGGGAAGTACGCGTCCATGCCGAACGTGCGCGCCTCATCCGGGATGATCGGCACGATCCGGTTTCCGAGGCCCTTGTCGCGCAGCAGATCCTTCAGGAGCCGGGCGAACGCCATGGTGGTCGCGATCGACTGCTTGCCGGAGCCCTTCTTCATGTCGGCGTAAACGTCGTCACCGGGAAGCGCAATCTGGGTGTGCTTCGTGCGCCGCTCGGGGAGGTAGCCGCCGAGGACGCGACGACGTTCCTGCAGGTATTGGATCGCCGGGTCGTCGGCACCGGGGTGGTAGAACGGCGGCTGATACGGATCCGCCTCGAGCTGGGCGTCGGTGATCGGGATGCGCATCTCGTCGCGGAACTGCTTGAGGTTGTCCAACGTCAGCTTCTTCATCTGATGGGTCGCGTTGCGGCCCTCAAACGACGGGCCGAGGCCATACCCCTTCACGGTCTTGGCCAAGATGACGGTCGGCTGGCCCTTGTGCTCGGTCGCCGCCTTGAACGCGGCATAGACCTTGCGGTAGTCGTGGCCCCCGCGCTTGAGGTTCCACAGCTCGTCGTCGGTCAGGTCTTTGACCAGGTCGGCGGTTACCGGGTCACGGCCAAAGAAGTTCTCGCGAACATAGGCGCCCGACTCGGCCTTGTAGGTCTGGTAGTCACCGTCGGGGGTGACGTTCATCAGGTTGACCAGCGCGCCAGTGGTGTCCTTGGCGAGCAGGTCATCCCACTCGCGGCCCCAGACGACCTTGATGACGTTCCAGCCGGCCCCGCGGAAGAACGACTCCAGCTCCTGGATGATCTTCCCGTTGCCGCGAACGGGGCCATCGAGACGCTGCAGATTGCAGTTGATGACGAAGGTGAGGTTGTCGAGCTTGTCGTTGGCGGCCCATTGCAGCGCGCCACGGCTCTCGACCTCATCCATTTCCCCGTCGCCGAGGAACGCCCAGACGTGCTGGTCGGACGCATCCTTGATGCCGCGGTTGGTGAGGTACATGTTGGCCTGCGCCTGGTGGATGGCATTGATCGGGCCGAGACCCATCGATACCGTCGGGAACTCCCAGAACTCGTTCATCAGGCGCGGGTGCGGGTACGAGGAGAGGCCGTTGGGCGCCTGCGACTGCTCCTGACGGAAGCCCATCAGTTGCTGTTCGCTCAGGCGGCCCTCAAGGAACGCTCGGGCATACATGCCGGGGGAGGCGTGACCCTGGTAGAAGATCTGGTCGCCACCGCCCGGGTGGTCCTTGCCGCGGAAGAACCAGTTGTGGCCGACCTCGTAGAGCGCCGCAGACGAGGCGTAGGTCGAGATGTGCCCACCGACCCCGACGCCGGGACGCTGGGCCCGGTGCACGGTGATGGCCGCATTCCAGCGAATCCAGGCGCGGTAGCGACGTTCGAGTTCTTCATCCCCGGGAAAGTCGGGTTCGTTCTCCGGCGCGATGGTGTTGATGTAGTCCGTGGTGGGAACCATCGGAACGCCGAGATGCAGGTCTTTCGAACGCTTCAGCAGGCTGAGCATCATCTCGCGGCCGCGGGCATGGCCCTTTGCGGCAACGAGAGCGTCGAGCGACTCCTGCCATTCAGCTGTCTCGTCGGGATCCTGGTCGGTGTTGTTCACCGAATAGGGGTCCTGGTCGTTCACGGACACCGGTGACCTCGCATAGGTTGTCGAGCGCAGAGCGTTCTGGGGTGGCGGGGCGGTCTTGTGGACCGCGTCGCGCAATGGCGCGCAACGAGTCTAGTTGGCCGGACTAATGACGTACCGGGGCGTATGATCGGCGGCTGGACCTGAAAGTGTGGTCCGGACCCGAAAGGAACGTTGCGCCGCCATGGCTCTGGAGAACGACACCCAGGCACCCGATTTCGATCTTCCCAATCAGTTCGGGGAGCACGTGCGGTTGAGCGACTTTCGAGGCCTCAAGCCCGTCGCGCTCGTCTTCTTCCCGTTGGCGTTCTCGGGCGTCTGTACGGGCGAGTTGTGCGCCCTCCGTGACAACGTCGACATCTTCAAAGACCACGACGTCGAACTTCTCGGAATCTCGGTCGACTCGAAGGCCAGCCTTCGTGCTTTCGCCGAACAGGAAGGCTACGACTTTCCGCTCCTGGCCGACTTCTGGCCGCATGGCGCCGTCGCCAAGGAGTACGGCGTGTTCCTTGAGGAAAAGGGCTTTGCGAACCGCGCGACCTTCGTGATCGATGTCAAGGGCATCATCCGGGCTTCCTTTATCTCGGCACCGGGCGAGCCGCGTGCCATCGAGGAGTATCGCGCCGCACTCGACGACGTTCGGCCGATAAAGGCTGGCGTCGCGTAGTCATCGTCCTTACGGGACCGTGACGACCGCATTCACGTAGTCGGCGTTTCCGCCGAAGTCGACGACCCACAGTTCGATGTAGAGCTGCGTGCCTGACGGCAACGTTTCAAGCGCGTACTCGAGGCTTCCGAGATCGGCATGCAGACGCACGTCAGATGCGGGAAGCCAGGTGTACGAGCCGTCGGTGATGTCGTAGAACTGAAGAGTCGGCTCGATGAAGCCGGTCGAGTCAGCGGTCAGCTCGCCGTACGTGCCCGTGTCGGTGTTATACGAGTAGTAGTTTGTCGACACGATCTGCCCGGTCGCAGAATCGAGGCCGAGCGTGAGTACGGCAGCCAGCGGATCGCTGGATCCCGGGGCGTAGTAGTTGAGGGGCACGTCGATCGAACTCGACCCCGAGCTGTCTTGAGTGAGCGACATATACGACGGCGAGGCGGGGTTTGATCCGTCGTCGATCGTCAGATAGGTGAGGTCGTAGAACGCACTCGCGATGCCGGAACCGTCGGTCGAGACCTGTGCGGGCTCCTCGCCGAAGAAGTTGACCGAACCGTCGGACTGCAGAACTCCGTACTGGATGTAGGCATGCGAGATATTCGCCTCGGCGTCGGCTCCGAACGAGCCCTGGATGTAGAGCCCACCATCGGCGAGTCGGGTCTGCGCGTCATTGGTGACAAACGCCGGCAGGTTGCCTTGCGGAATCTGTGAGCCGGCGTGGTAGTAAGCCGTCAGGAAATCAGCCCAGCCGTTGGCCGACGCAACCGCCGCATAGTCGGGGTTGTACAGCTGACCGTCCGGCGGGAAGTAGATCGACAGGCCGGTTGCCCCGCGCGTTGCCTGGCCGTCGACCTTGTCGAGCACGACATCGTTGACGGCGCGCACCACGTTGTCCGCCTCGTCGGCAACGTCGAGGGCGTCGACGCTGATCTCCCCAGCGAGGATCGCGAGATCTTTCATTTGGGTGTCATACCGAGGGTCGGGGTTGGTGCCGAACCCGAGGGTCTGGGCGAGCGTTCGACCGACCGTTGGGGCGACGTCAGACACCCGTTCGGTCATCGCCTTCGCGAACGCGGTCACGGCGGTATCGACTTCGCTGAATCTGGTCAGGTCGATGAGCGCGAGAGTGATCTCGTTCTCCGTTCCCTGCTGAAGCGCCTGGTTGTGGAAGCCGTCGATGATCGCCTTGCCGACGTCGTCCACCGACTCGCCGCGGTAGGCGGCCTCCAGCGCTGTGTAGTCCCAGCCGTGGCCGGGCTCGAGTTCCTGGGATGCGACCATCCGGTCGGCGTGGGCGGCCATGACGGAAGCCACCTCGTACGTCGCCATGAGGCACGCGTCGAAGCCGAGAAGGTCGAGCTTGTCGACGCCCGCTCCGGCAAGGCCGTCGCCGATGCCCTGATTGAGTTCCTCGAGAGTCAGCGTGTCGTAGTTGGCAGATTCGTCGCCGCCAACGCCCGGCCACGAGGCACCGTGGTCAGAGATGATCAGCGCGTAATGCGCGGCCGGAAACTTCAAGATGCTCTCGCGGATGAAGTCCGCCAGCAGAGCCGGGTCGCCGGTGTCGACCGGCCCGAAGTCTTGCAGGACGTTCGCGGTGCCGCCCGGCTCGACCTGAAGCCACTTCGCTCCGGTCCAGTTCGGAATGCCGAGAACCGAGGTGTCGGTGTAGCCCTCGGCTCGGTCAACGAACGAGATCAGGTTGAAGCCAGGCTTTGAGCCGACCTGACCCATCTCTTCGACGTCTTGCATCATGAACGGTTCGAGGTTGGTGTCAGCGATCTCGTAGGTGAGTACCGTCCAACTGTCGGCTGCTTGGATGCCGCCCGGCGTTCCGACGCAGGCGGATAGCCCGGCAGCGGCGAGAGCCGCGACTCCCAGTCCACCGATGGTCCTCAGAAACCGTGACCGCGACATCCCTTGCCTCTTCCGTCGTTCGCTAGTTGGGGCTCGCCCAGCATATTGGCCCGATACCATCGGAGGGTCCGATCCCGTTCGTTGGGTCGGGGCTCTTAGCTCAGTTGGTAGAGCGCCTCGTTTACACCGAGGATGTCGGGGGTTCGAGTCCCTCAGGGCCCACCGGGTCGCCACCCACCGAATCGCCGCCAACCACATCGCTGACGAAGCGATAGCCCATCCCGGACTCGGTCATGAGATAGCGCGGCGTCGAGGGTTCGGGTTCGAGCTTCTTGCGCAGCTGCGAGAGGTATAGCCGGAGGTACCCGGTGTCGGAGGTGTATTGCGGTCCCCAGACTTCGGTCAGCAGCGTTTCGCGGGTGACGAGACGTCCGGGGTTGCGCACCAGCAGTTCCAAGATGCGCCATTCCGTGGGCGTCAGTCGAACCATTGAACCGTTGCGGGTGACGACGCGAGCTCCGAGGTCGACGACGACGTCGCCGAAACTCACGACAGGTTCGTCGGATGCCGTTGGGGTGCGCCGCGACAGCGCCCGCACGCGGGCGAGCAACTCGTCGACCGCGAACGGTTTGGTGACGTAGTCGTCCGCGCCGGCGTCGAGTGCCTCCACCTTGTCCCAGGAGTCGGTGCGCCCAGAGACGACCAGGATCGGAACCGCCGTCCAGCCGCGCAGCGCCTCGATTACCTCGACCCCGCTGAGGCCCGGCATCCCGAGGTCAAGCACGACGAGTTCGGGATGCACTTTGGCGGCAGCGTCGAGGGCGGCCTTTCCGTCGGAGGCCGTCGTCACGTCGTACCCACGCGCACCCAGGGTGATGCGCAGCGCACGCAGGATCTGCGGATCGTCGTCGGCGATGAGGATTCTCACGACGCCACCACCGCGACGGCCGGGAGTTCAACGACCATGGTCAGGCCGCCGCCCGGAGTGTCTTCGGCCTCCAGCCTGCCGCCCATGGCTTCCACGAAACCCTTCGAAAGTGCAAGACCCAAGCCGACCCCGGTGGTGTTGTCGGTATCGCCCAACCGCTGAAACGGCACGAAGACATCTTCTCGCCGTTCCAGGGGGATGCCGGGTCCGGTGTCGATGACCCGTAACTGCACGCGCTCGCCGAGTTCGCTGGTCGCCACGATCGGGGGTGTCCCCGCGGGCGCGTATCTCAGGGCGTTGGTGACGAGGTTCACGATCACTCGTTCGAGCAGAACGCGATCGCCACGAACCTCGCTGACCGGCGCGAGGTCGAGGGTCACATCTCCTGGCCCGAGCCGGAGTTCGTCGATTGCCCCGCCCACGACGTCATCGAGGGCGACATCACCGAGTGAGACGCCGAGAACTCCGGCCTGCAGACGGCTCACATCGAGCAGGTCGGTCACGAGGTCGCTGAGCGCGGCAAGGCTCTCGTCGGCAGTGGCGATCAGCTCATCCCGGTCGCCTTCCGCGAGCTCGACCTCGTCGCTGCGCAGTGACGTGACTGCCGTGCGGGCTGCCGCAAGTGGTCGACGCAGATCGTGCCCGACAGCCGCCAGGAGCGCACTGCGCAGCCGGTCGGCTTCAGCGAGCGGGCGGACCCCCGCGGCCTCGGCTCGGAGTCGACCCTGTTCGAGCGCGGTCTCGAGTTGAGAAACGAAGGCACCCAAAATCCTCCGGTCCGAAGGCGTCAGGGATCGCCCACGAAGGTCGAGACCCGCGTTGGCACCAATCGGGATGGTTGTCTCTTGGTCGTTGTCGGCCATGAGGTCGGGGTCGCGAGCGACGGCGACGATTTCGCCGTTTTGCTGAAGCAGCACGCTCGCCATGCCGAAGGATTCACGCAGCCGCGTGACCAGCGCCTGCGCGGCCTCCTCGCCGCCGAGGACGCTTCCCGCGATCGTGATGAGTACTTCGGCCTCCGCCGCCGAGCGGGCTGCCGAGCGGGCTCGGCGAGCCGCCTGATCGACGACGACGCTGACCAGAACGGCGACGGCCACGAAGATCAGCAGCGCGAGGAGGTGCAGCGGTTCCGAAATCGTGATGGTGTACAGCGGGTCGACGAAGAAGAAGTCGAGCAGGAGACCTGCGCCGATCGCGGCCAGCAACGCCGGCCAGATTCCGCCGACGAGAGCGACAATGACGACCAGAAGTTGGAAGGCGAGCACGTCACTGGTAATCGACTCGTCGCTGCGACCTGCCGAGAGCAGCCAGGTCAGGAGGGGAAGCCCGACCAGGGTAATCCCGAAGCCGATCAGGCGACGCTGAAGCGAGAGCGATCCACCCAGCCGTGGCAAACGACGCTCACCGGCTTGCGCGTGCGACACGATGTGCACGTCGATCTCGCCCGAGAGTCGGATGACGGTGCCCGAGGTTCCCGCACCCCCGAGCAGAGCCTCAACGCGACCGCGACGGCTCACCCCGATCACGAGCTGGGTCGCCTCGACGCTCCGCGCGAAGTCGACAAGGGCCTCGGGAACGCGGTCCGACACCACCTGGTGATACGTGCCGCCCAGCGTCTCAACGAGCGCACGCTGCCCGGCGAGCACCGCCGGATCACGCTCGGCGAGGCCGTCGGGACTGGTGACGTGCACGGCGAAGAGCTGCCCGCCGCTTGAGCGCGCGGCGATTCGGGCTCCGCGGCGCAGCAGGGTTTCGCCTTCGGGGCCACCGGTCAGCGCGACGACGATCCGCTCCCGCGCTTCCCACGGCGCCGAGATGCCCTGCTCTGCGCGGTACTTCTTGAGGGCAGAGTCGACCTCGTCGGCCAGCCAGAGCAGCGCGAGTTCGCGGAGCGCCGTGAGGTTGCCGAGTCGGAAGTAGTTACTGAGAGCCGCGTCGACTCGGGTGGCCGGGTACACCAGCCCTTCGGAGAGCCGGTTGCGTAGCGACTGCGGCGCGAGATCGACCAACTCAACCTGGTCGGCCTCGCGCAGCACGGCATCCGGAATCGTCTCGCGTTGGATGATGCCGGTGATGCCTTGCACAACATCGTTGAGCGACTCGATGTGCTGGATGTTGACGGTCGAGATCACGTCAATTCCGGCATCCAGGAGTTCGGACACGTCTTGCCAGCGCTTCTCGTGGCGCGAACCGGGAGCGTTGGTGTGTGCCAACTCGTCGACCAAAGCGACGGTGGGATGCCGGGCGAGCACCGCGTCGAGGTCGAGTTCGTCGAGCACGACCCCGCGGTGTTCGACCACTCGGCGGGGCACGACTTCGAGCCCGTCGAGGAGCGACGACGTCGCAACCCGCCCATGCGTCTCGACGACGGCGACCGCCACATCGATACCGAGGTGCTGAAGCCTGCGCCCCTCTTCGAGCATGGTGAAGGTCTTACCGACCCCGGGTGCGGCCCCGAGCATCACCCGCAACCGGCCTTTGGTCATGGCGTGCGGCGCCGACCGGGGGCACGCCACACGCCGAGGGTGAGGCGACGCGGGATGAACAGAGCAGAGGCAAGAACCGCCACAAAGGTGACGGGGAACACGACGTCCGTCGCGACCAACAGCCCAACCCACGATCGGTCCGAGCGTGTGAGCGGCTCGGCAGCGTCCAACTGGAAGAGCGAGCTCGTCAGGATCGTGACGGCGGTAACGGCGACCAAAACGCTCAGGATCACGAGAATGACGGCGAGCCAGACTCGCGCAGAGTCCGACTGAACGACGCGCACCACCAACGCGATCACCGCGAACGCGACCACGCCGATGGCGAGACCGATCGTCAGACCCCCGGTCGGCACTTCGTAGGCGATATCGAGGGCGCCACGAACGCCCGGAAATAGAATTGTCACGACTGACGGAAGGCGCGGTGCCAGCGCGAAAGCGAATACCACCGTGACAATCGCGGCGACGGCATCCCAGGCGAGAGCCACCACAGAAAATGCCCAGAGCGCAGCGCCCCCGGTCGATGTGGAACTTTCGTGCGCCATCCGGCTAGGGTATCGGCGGCCACCCGGCTGCGGCCGGGGTGCTTCGGTCGACACGACGTCCAACGTCACCCCAGCTGCGCGAGGGCGACGTTCAGTTCCAGCACGTTGACTGTCGGCTCGCCCAGGTAGCCGAGAGTACGACCCTCAACGTGAGCATCGACCAGAGCGCGCACCTCGGCTTCGGAGAGCCCCCGTGCGGTGGCGACCCTGGCGACCTGGAGGTAGGCGTACTCCGGACTGATGTCGGGGTCGAGTCCGGACGCTGACGCTGTAAGTGCGTCCGCGGGAATGCTGGCTGGGTCGACACCGTCGAGGTCAGCGATCGCCGCTCGGCGGGCTTCGATCGCGGCGATCAGGTCGGGGTTCTCCGGTCCGTAGTTGGAGCCGGACGAGGCACGCCCGTCGTAGCCTGTGCCGGCAGCGGACGGCCGAGACTGGAACCACTCCGGGAGAGCATTCCCGTCAGCATCCGTGAATGACTGGCCGATCAGGCTTGAGCCGACCACCCGGCCGTCGACGGTCAGCAGCGAACCGTTCGCCTGGTTCGGGAACGCGAACTGACCGATGCCGAGCACGACGAGCGGGTAGCCGATGCCGAGCACGATCGTGAATACCACGAGCGCGCGGAGCGCCGTCCAGGTCTGGCGGAGGGTTCCGCGACGGGTTGCCATGACTATTCCTTCTTCTGCGCTGAGTTCTTCGATACCCGGACTAGAAGCCCGGGATGAGGCTGACGATGAGGTCGACGAGCTTGATGCCGATGAATGGGGCGATCAGGCCACCACCGCCGTAGATCAGGATGTTGCGCGACAGAATCCTGCTCGCCGACACCGGGCGGTACCGCACTCCACGGAGCGCCAACGGGATGAGCGCCACGATCACCAGGGCGTTGAAGATGACCGCCGAGAGGATCGCCGAAGCAGGGGAGTGCAACTGCATGATGTTGAGAACGGCAAGGCCGGGAAAGACTCCAGCGAACATCGCGGGAATGATCGCGAAGTACTTGGCGACATCGTTCGAGATCGAGAACGTCGTGAGCGACCCGCGGGTGATCAGCAACTGCTTGCCGATGCGCACGATCTCGATCAACTTCGTCGGATCGGAGTCGAGGTCGACCATGTTGCCGGCCTCTTTCGCGGCGCTCGTGCCGGTGTTCATGGCGACCCCGACATCCGCCTGCGCGAGTGCCGGTGCGTCATTGGTGCCGTCGCCGGTCATCGCGACCAGGTTGCCGCCCTCTTGTTCACGCTTGATGAGCGCCATCTTGTCTTCGGGTGTTGCTTCGGCCAGGAAGTCGTCGACGCCGGCTTCTGCGGCGATCGCCTTCGCGGTGAGCGGGTTGTCGCCGGTGATCATCACGGTACGAATGCCCATCGCCCGAAGTTCCGCGAATCGCGCGGTCAAGCCGTCTTTCACCACGTCCTTGAGGTGCACGACCCCGAGGACGCGAACCGACTTCCCGGACTTCTCGGCGACGACCAGGGGCGTGCCACCCGACTCGGAGACCCTCGACACGATCGCATCGAGCCCCTCGGGCGAGACTCCGGCCCACTGGGCGATCATCGATCCAGCGCCCTTGCGCAACTCACGGCCTCCGGGAAGGTCGAGCCCACTCATGCGGGTCTGCGCGGTGAACGGGACCACCACGGCGCCCGTCGGAGTGTCAACGATGCCGCCAGCGAGGGTGACGATCGAGGAACCTTCCGGCGTCGGATCGCCGAGCGAGGAGAGGCGCGCGACATCCCGTAACTCGTCGACGGTCACGCCCGGGAGGGCGAGGAACTCGCTCGCCTGACGGTTGCCGTAGGTGATCGTGCCGGTCTTGTCGAGCAGCAGTGTTGTGACGTCTCCGGCCGCTTCGACGGCACGGCCCGACATGGCGAGCACGTTGCGTTGCACCAGGCGGTCCATGCCCGCGATGCCGATCGCCGAAAGCAGAGCGCCAATCGTGGTCGGGATGAGGCACACCAGCAGTGCGACCAGCACCGGCAGGCTGGCCGGCTTGCCCGCGTACGACGCCAGGGGGTTGAGCGTGACCACCACGGCGAGGAAGACGATCGTGAGGCTGGCGAGCAGGATGTTGAGCGCCACCTCGTTCGGCGTCTTCTGCCGAGACGCACCCTCGACGAGCCGGATCATTCGGTCGACAAAGGTCTCGCCCGGCTTCGAGGTGATCTTCACCAGAATCCGATCGGACAGTACCCGGGTACCACCGGTGACCGCGGATCGGTCGCCGCCGTGCTCGCGCACCACAGGAGCCGACTCGCCCGTGATAGCGGACTCATCGACCGAGGCGATACCCCAGATGATGTCGCCATCACCGGGGATGATCTCGCCCGCGGTCACCACGACGATGTCGCCGAGTCGAAGATCTGCTGACGAAACCTCGTCGGGAGAGGCGGCCAGGCCGTCGGAGCCGTCAACGTAGCTGCCCAGGCGGTGGGCCGGGGTGGAGGTCCGGGTCGCACGCAGCGTGGCCGCCTGCGCCTTTCCACGCCCCTCCGCAACAGACTCGGCCAGATTCGCGAAGATCACCGTGATCCACAACCAGACCGCGATTCCGGCGGTGAACGAGGGAGCCAGGTCTGACCCGCCCGACGACGACCGACCGATGAACGGCTCCGCGATCGCGATCGCCGTCGTGAGCACGGCGCCCGCCTCGACGATCAGCATCACGGGGTTGCGCCACATCAGGCGCGGGTCAAGCTTTCGCAAAGCACCGGGAAGTGCTGCGACGAGCTGCCCGAACGAGAACGCGCCCGCGGGCGCCGATCCGGTGTCTCGGGAGGGGGTGTTGGTCAACGTGGTCATGGTCAGTGCAACCCTTCCGCGAGGGGTCCCAGCGCGAGCGCGGGGAAGTAGGTGAGCGCTGTGACGACCACAGACGTTCCAAGAAGCAGCCCAATGAACTGGGGCCGGTGAGTGGGGAGCGTTCCGGCCGTGACCGGCACCTTGTCCTGCGCGGCCAGCGACCCGGCGAGCGCGAGGACAAAAACGATCGGCAGGAAACGCCCGAGCATCATCGCAACGCCGAGGGCTGTGTTGAACCACGGGGTGTTCGCCGTCAGACCTGCAAAGGCCGATCCGTTGTTGTTCGCCGCGGAGGTGAACGCGTAGAGCACTTCCCCAAAACCATGCAATCCGCGGTTCCAGATCGAAGTGGCTTCGACGTCCGCCCGCACGGCCGGGATCGCGAAACTCAGGGCGACGCCCACCAGCACGATGATCGGCGTGGTCAAGATGTAGAGGCTCGCGAGCTTCATCTCGCGTGCGCCAATCTTCTTGCCCAGATACTCCGGCGTACGACCGACCATGAGGCCGGCGATGAACACCGCGATGATCGCGAGCACGAGCATCCCGTAGAGACCCGACCCGACGCCGCCGGGGGCGACCTCGCCGAGCATCATGTTGATCATCGCCATCCCGCCGCCCAGCGACGTGAAGCTGTCGTGCATCGAGTTGACCGACCCGGTGGACGTGAGCGTGGTGGCGGTGGCATAGATCGTCGAGCCGGGGATTCCGAATCGCACTTCTTTGCCTTCGAGGGCTCCGCCGGCGAGTTGTGGAGCGGTTCCCGCGCCGTTGAGCTCGGCGAGGGTCATCAGAGTCACCGACACCAAGAACAGCGTTGCCATCACCGCGACGATCGCGTAGCCCTGCTTGCGGTCGCCGACCATCCGGCCGAACGTCGCCGGGAGCGAGAACGGGATCGCGAGAAACAGGAATACCTCGAACAGGCTCGTCCAGGCGCTCGGGTTCTCGAAGGGATGAGCCGAGTTCGCGTTGAAAAAGCCGCCGCCGTTCGTGCCGAGGAGTTTGATGGCCTCCTGGCTTGCAACCGGTCCGCCGGGAATCGTCTGGGTTCCACCGGTGATCGTCGCGACATCCTGGAATCCGGAAAGGTTTTGGATCACGCCGCCTGCAAGCAGCACGACCGAGGCGAGTACCGACAGGGGCAGAAGGATGCGCAGGGTTCCGCGGGTGAGATCAACCCAGAAGTTGCCAAGTGTCCCCGACGAGCGTCGGACGAACCCACGGATGACGGTGATCGCGACGGCGAGGCCGACGGCAGCCGACAGGAAGTTCTGTACCGCGAGGCCCGCCATTTGAACGGTGTAGCCGAGGGTTTGGTCGGGTGAATACGACTGCCAGTTCGTGTTCGTCACGAACGAGATGGCGGTGTTGAAGGCGAGAGGCTCGCTGGTCGCGGGCAGCCCGAGCGCATATGGCAGGAATTCCTGCAGACGCTGGAGACCGTAGACCGCGAGGATGCCCAGCGCTGAGAAGACTAGGAGCGAGCGCAGGTAAACGGGCCAGGTCTGTTCAGACTTCGAGTCGACCCCGATCGCGCGGTAGAACCCGCGCTCCACAACGTTGTCCTTCACCGACGTGTAGACGTGGGCGAGGTGGTCGCCCAGGGGACGGTGGATGACGACCAGCGCGAGTGCGAGGGTCGCCAACTGCGCGACGAAGACCCAGATCTCTGTGCCTGTCAGCTCGTTCCCCATCAGAAACGCTCCGGCTTCACGAGCGCGACAACCAGATACCCAATTGCCGCGATGGCGAGCACGACGGCAATGACCTCGAACACGATCACAGCCTCTGCACGCCCTTGCCGATCAGAGCGATCAGCGCGACGAGCGCCAAGATCGCGCCGACATAGACGACATCGAGCACGGTGCTTCTCCCTTGGTCAGACGGGTTCTCGTACCGAGTGAACGCCTGCCTCGAGCCGGCAACCCGGATCCTGACGGAATCCCTACGCCGGTACGACAGATCTCGGCGGAACCCTCACACCGACCGGGGTCGTCGTAGTTTTGCTCAGATTCGCGCCGGGAGTTGCGGCCCGTCGCCGCCTCGAAAAGTCGCCCGCCCCTACAATCCGAGAATGACCGACGTACCACCGGGCAATGACGGACCGGCGGGCGAGCCCGATCCGGATGCGTTCCAAGGGCGCCGCCGGTCGACGTTCACGCCTCCCGAGGCGAATGCAGCGCCGCCGTCATTCGACGATGACGCCCTCGCCGACGTGCTGGCAGCGCAGGTCTCGTCGTATACCGCCCCGATCACGGTGACCCCGCCGCTTGAGCGATCTGCGACACCTGCGACACCGGCCGAGCCCGAGCTCGCTGCCGAACCTGAGGCGTCTGCGGGACCGGACATGCCGGCAGCCACGGACGCACCACCCGAGCCCGGGCTGCCCTCGACGGTCGACCCATCGTCGAGTGCCACGCTCGACGCGATCGAGCGGTTGGAGAGCGAACTGCGCCGTCGCGCCGATGACGCGCAGGTCGCGCCTCCGGCCCCGGTGCAGGTTGCCCCGATCGACATTCAGCCGCCTCCCATGGTGCCGCCGGAACCTCACGTTCCTCCGGACGGGGAGCGGTTGTTTCCGTCGCCGTTCCGACCCTTCGGGGCCGGTCCAGTCGCGACCCCCTCCGAACCGTTGCCGGAAGCGCCGTTGTTTGCGGATCCGCCCCCCGAAACGTTGCCTGAAGCGCCCTCATTCTCGGAGCCGCCCTCGTTTGCGGAGCCGCCCTCGTTCCCGCAACCGCCGTCCGATCCCGAGCCGTCGTCGTTTGCACCACCGGAGCCGGACTACGACGAGGAACTGCCGCCGAGCTGGGAGGTAGCGCCCCCGCCGACGTATCTCCCGCCAGCACTGGTCGAACCGCCGTCCTTCGGGATGCCTGAGCCGGCAACGCCGACCCCGCTCGAGTCGAGTCCGCCACCGCCTGGTGCCCAGGTATTCGATGCGCCGCCGCCGAATCCCGGATTCGGGACTCCGCCCCTCACCCCGCCGATTGACCTCCCTCCGCCCGGCGCTGCCGCACTCGTCGATCTTGCCCACCTTCCGCCGCCACGCGGCATCGAGCCTGCCGCCCTGCCGCCGTACGAGCCGGATCTCCCCAACAGCGGGCTTCGCGACGACGGGAACGAAAGCACCAGGACGGGCGCACTCGCCCCGCTCGCATCCGACTTCGAGGCCTTACTCGGTGCGCCGCATCCCGACGACCTCCCTAGTCCGAACGTCGCAGACCCCGAAATCGGTATGCCGACCACACCTTTCACCGATGAGGACGACGATGTCGTCGACGACGTCGATCGGGCCTTCGGTTCCGCGCCGATCGCGGTCGACTCCACGGGTGCTGCCGGCATCGTTGCGCCGCCGTCGGAGCCGGTCGCGACCCTGAGGCTCGGCGATGACGAAGCGGCCATGGTCGACGAGGAACTTGAGCACCATCCCGCTTTCCTGGTCGAGCACGCGGGTGTCGAGCCGACTCCACACGATCTGCGTGCGGGCCGTGCTGCCCGGATGTTCTGGCTCTGGTTCGCCACGAACTCGTCGGTGGTCAGCCTGACAATCGGCGCGGTGCTCTTGGGCATGGGGATGAGCGTGCGGCAGGCGCTGGTCGCCATCCTGATCGGGGTCGCGATCTCATTCCTCCCGCTCGGACTGGTGACCCTCGCGGGCAAGTGGAGCGGTCAGCCGACGATGATCGTCTCGCGCGCCACTTTCGGCTTGGTCGGCAACGCGCTCCCGGCGGTTCTCGCGCTCGTCTCTCGTGTCTTCTGGGGTGGAGCACTGCTTTGGATGCTGTCCGCCGGCGTGGCCAGCGTTCTCGTCGATGCGGGCCTCGACGCCGGTCTCGGAGCTCAGGTCTGGACTCTCGTTGGGCTCGCAGCCGGGTTCCTGATCGCATTCGTGGTCGCGGTGTTCGGCTACGGGCTGATCGCGCGCCTGCAACTCATCCTGAGCATCGTGACCGGCCTCCTCGTCATTGGGCTGATCGTGATCACCTCCCCGCACCTCAACGTCGCGGCCGCGCAAAACATCGCTGACGGTCCGTGGATTCTGTTGGTCAGCGGAATCGTTCTGGTCTTCAGTTTCGTCGGCCTGGCCTGGGTGCACTCGAGTGCCGACGTTGCGCGTTACCAGCGGGCGGGGAGCGACGGCGGTTCCACGATGCTCTGGGCCACTTTCGGCGCGACGCTCCCGGCTTTCCTGCTGATCGCTTGGGGGGCGTTGCTAGCCGCGTCGGACCCGGTACTCGCGCAAGCCCTGGCTACAAACCCCGTTCATGCGATCGCCAGCCTTCTGCCCCTGTGGTACCCGGCACCGCTGCTCGCTGCCACCGCACTCGGGTTGCTGTCGGGCGTTGTGCTGACTATCTACTCCGGCGGTTTCGCGCTGCAGTCGCTCGGGGTTCGGGGCAGGCGGTCCTTCACGACTGTGCTGGCAGGAATCCTCGTCCTCGCGATGGGTGCGGGACTGGTGTTCCTCGTCACCGACGCCCGCGAACTGGTGCGGGATGTCGCCACCACGATCGCCGTTCCGGTCGCTGCGTGGGCGGGCATTTTCGTCGCCGAGATGATGATCCGGTCGCGATTCTCGGCCGGTTTCCACTCCGATTCGTTGCTGCGTCGTGGCGGGATCTACCCGGCCGTGCGCTGGGGCAACCTGATCGGCTTGATCCTGATCACGGTGGTGGGCTTTGGCCTCACCTCGGCGGTTCTTCCCGGTCTCGACTGGCAGGGCTACCTGCTGCCGTTCCTGGGCCTCGGTGCGAACGATCCGCTTCTGACCAGCGACGTTGGTGTGCTGGTCGCACTCGTGCTCGGCATCCTTCTGCCGCTGGTGAGTGCCGTCCCGGCCATCCGCCGGCAGTCGCAGCCCCTCGTAGACTCGGAGCCGTGACTGCGCCCCTGAACGACGGCACTCCGGCCGCCGGGGAGCTGGCCGCCGTGACCCTGGCCGCCGTGACGCTGGCCGAGGTTGCGGAGTGCGTCGAAGCGCTCTGGCCCCTGTCGGGTGCCGAGTCGTGGGACGCAGTCGGACTGCTGTCGGGCGATCTTGCCGCACCCGTCGCTCGCATCCATCTGGCCGTCGATGCCGTCCTGGACACCGTCGATGAGGCCATAGCCGCGCACGCCGATCTGCTGCTCGTGCACCATCCGCTTTTGCTGCGCGGGGTGACGACGGTCGCCGAGACCGGCTACAAGGGCGCGGTCATCGCGCGGCTCATTCGGGCAGGTTGCGCCCTCTTGGCGGCTCACACCAACGCGGATGTCGTCGCACGCGGTACCTCCGCGGTGCTCGCCGAGCGGATTGGTTTGCGCGACACTCGGCCGCTCGTGCCCACGGCATTCGATTCGACGATCGGGATCGGTCGGGTGGGCGACCTCGCGGAGCCGACCACTCTCGGTCGCCTGGCCGGTGGTCTTGCTGAACTGCTGCCGGCGACGGCGCAGGGCGTACGAGTCGCGGGAGAGTACGACCGCCCGATCAGCCGGGTGGCACTCTGCGCAGGAGCGGGGGACGCCTACCTCGCTCTCGCCGACGTGATGGCCGCCGACGTGTACATCACGAGCGATCTTCGGCATCATCCGGCTTCCGAGGCGAGCGAGAACGGTCGAGTCGGCGGCGGGCCCGCCTTGATCGACATCTCTCATTGGGCCAGCGAATGGCTGTGGCTCGACGTCGCGGCCGCCCAGTTGCGCCATGCGCTCCCGGGTGTCGAGATTACGGTGAGCGAGTTGCGCACCGACCCGTGGACTTTTTCGATCGTGTGACGAGGGCACGATTGCCTCGGCGATCGTGAGAAAGGAAATCCGTGCCACTCAAGGCCAGTCCCGAAGATCAGGCGCTGTTGCTCGACCTTCAGGAGCTCGACACCAAACTGCAGCAGCTCGCGCATCGCATCGCGAAGTTGCCGGAGCGCGACGTCGTCGACTCCCTCGCTGGACAACGTTCCGGGCTGGAGCGGCTTCGCGCCGAGCAGTTCGGCGCCGTCGAAGACATCCGGCTCGAACTTTCGCGCACCGAATCGGATGTTGCCGTTGTCGATGCGCGCATCGCGCGCGACGGCGACAGGTTGCGCACCAGTTCGTCGGTGAAAGACGTTCAGGCGCTCGAGCAGGAACTCGAAGCGCTGGCCCGACGCAAGAGCGACCTGGAGGATATCGAACTCGGGGTCATGGAAACCGTGGAAGCGCGCGAGTCGGCACTCGCGACGACCGCATCCGATCTGACCGCTCTCGACGAGGCGCTTGCCGCGGCGACAGCAGCACGCGACTCCGCGCTCGGGGTCCTCGAATCCGAACGCACCCACACGGCCGCGAACCGGCAGACGGTCGCCTCGAAGGTACCCGCCGACCTGCTCGCGCTCTACGAGAAGCAACGTGATCGCTACGGAATCGGAGCTTCACACCTGCGTGGCGGAGTTTCGGGAGCGAGCGGGGTGGCTCTCAACTCAACCGACATGAATGTCGTGCGCGCGGCAGCGCCCGACGATGTGCTGCTGTGCCCCGACTCGAACGCGATCCTGGTGCGCACGTCGGAGTCGGGGCTGTGAACAAGGTCTGGCCTGTGAACGGAGTCTGGCCTGTGAACGGAGTCTGGGCTGTGAACAAGGTGACGCTGTGACCCGCCTGCTGATCGTCGAGGCCGACGGCGGTTCGCGGGGCAACCCCGGACCCGCGGCCGGCGGATCGGTCGTCATCGACGGCGCGACCGGTGAAATCCTTGCCGAGCTCGGCGTCTACGTCGGGATTGCGACCAACAACGTGGCCGAATACAGCGGGATGTTGGAGGGCGTGCGGCGTGCGATGGCGATCGACCCGGATGCCGAACTCCACGTCCGCTTGGACTCCAAGCTCGTCGTCGAGCAGATGAGCGGACGCTGGAAGATCAAGCATCCCGGCATGGCTGATCTGGCTGCCGAGGCGCGGGAACTGCTCTCGGGCACTCCGGTGTCGTTCGAATGGATCCCGCGGGCGGAGAACGCGCGCGCTGACAAGATGGCCAACGAATCGATGGACAGAAAAGCGTCCTTCGCGCGACCCGAGACGCCGTGAGCCCGGTTTGCTAGCCTGAGCACGCAAACGGGCCGGCCAGACGGTCGCGTCATCCTCTCGGTTTCGATCGAGGGGATGCCGAGGAACGTCCGGGCTCCACAGAGCAGGATGGTGGGTAACACCCACCCGGGGCAACCCGCGAGAAAGTGCAACAGAGAGCAGACCGCCACGGGACTTCGGTCCCGGGGTAAGGGTGAAACGGTGGTGTAAGAGACCACCAGGGGCCCGAGTGATCGGGCTCGCTAGGTAAACCTCGTCCGGAGCAAGGTCAGACAGACACCGTTGACGCGGCTCGCCGAGGTGTCGGGTAGACCGCAAGAGGGCTGCGGCAACGTAGTCCCGAGAGAGATGGCCGTCACGAATCCTTCGGGATTCGGACAGAACCCGGCGTA
>NZ_JBDSPJ010000013.1:0-226386 GCF_039912695.1 Pseudolysinimonas sp. | reverse complement strand
CACGACAATTTTCCCGGCACGTGAGGCCGGCGGGGGTAAGCACGGAGCGGGTCGCTTTCGGGTGACGCGCCCCGATGGGGGGTGTGATCGTACGGCTCAGTCGGGGGAGACCTCGCCGGGACTCTTGGGACGCTAGCAGACCGATCTGTCTCGGCTGTTCGTTCTACCCCCTAAAGGGGGTAGTCGCGATCGTCCCTATCCGGGGAGTTCCCGCACAACGAGGAACCCCCGCTCACGTCACCGTGAGCGGGGGTTCCTGATATGCGGGATCAGATCGGTGAGATCAGCCCTGCGTGATGTTCGACGCCTGGGGTCCCTTGGGGCCCTGCGTCACGTCGTAGGAGACGTGCTCGTTCTCGTTCAGGTCACGACGGCCGGTGCCGGCGATCGCGCTGAAGTGGGCAAAGACGTCCGCCGTTCCGTCATCCGGAGCGATGAAGCCGAAGCCCTTTTCGGCGTTGAACCACTTAACGGTTCCAGTTGCCATGTTCTTTGTACTCTTTCTTCATTGGTGCGAATCCCGGAACCTTTCGGCCCCAGAAACCGCGTTAAGCGCGCCGGTAGAGACCGGCGACTGGGCAGGCGAACGGATCGCGAGCGAGCCGTCCCACCTGGTTTAGGTACGTGATCACGGCCGCGTAAGCGCGGGGGATCGACGTCTCGGTATAGGGGATGTCGGCGGTGCGACAGTACTCGCGCACAATCTTGCGAGTCTTGGCGAGGTGAACTCTCGCCATGTTCGGGAACAGGTGGTGTTCGACCTGGTAGTTGAGTCCGCCGTAGATCGCGCTCGCCCAGAAGCCACCCGCGATGTTGCGAGAGGTGACGACCTGCTTGGTGAGGAAGTCGAACGTCGACTCTTTCTCGAGGATCGGCATCCCGATGTGGTTCGGGGCGAAGGCACCGCCCATGTAGAGGCCGAAGACCGCCATCTGAACGCCGAGGAACGCGAACGCCATGCCCAGAGGCAGAAAGTAGAACACTGCGCCGAAGAGAACCGTGAACCGCAGCGTCAGCATGGTCAGCTCGAAGACGCGGCCCTTGATCGGCTTGCGCGAGAGGAGGTGAGCGTAGGACTGCACGTAAAGGTTCAGACCTTCGAGCAGCAGGAGCGGGAAGAACAACACACCCTGGCGACGGTTAATGAAAGCCAGCGGGCCGCGAGCGTTCTTCGCCTTGTCGTCGTAGAAGGCAATGACGGAACCACCGATGTCGGGGTCCTTGTCGATCTGGTTCGGGTTGGCGTGGTGACGGGTGTGCTTCGTCATCCACCAGCTGTAGCTCATGCCGACCAGCAGCACGCCGACGAGGCGACCCATGCGGTCGTTAGCTGGCCCGGACTCGAGCACCTGACGGTGCGAGGCCTCGTGGGCGATGAACGCGAACTGGGTGAACAAAACGCCGAGCCCACCCGCGATCAGCAGCTGAAACCAGCTCGCGCCGAGCAACACGAATCCGGCCGCGGCGGCCACGAGGCCAGCCCCGAGTCCGAGCATGAGCACCAGGTAGAACCAGCGAGCACGACGAAGCAGGCCTGAATCGCGGACCTCCATCGCAATCGTGGTGAAGTTGCGTGTCGGGTCAATCTTTTCGGCGGTGCGAGGAACGGTCTCACGGATGCGGCCGAGCTGACCTGAAGCAAGATTCTCGGCGGGTACGGACGCAGAGGGGTTCGAGATGTGCGAATCCGTCCAGTCGGCGGTCCGAATCTCTCTCAAGAACAGGAGCCCGCTTGTATAAGCCATCGGAAGATCGCCGATCACTGCCCCTCAGCCTAGCCGGGTGAGCACACCAAACGGGTGTCTTGGCCAGATTCCGATCCGCTAGTTCGCAGGAATTCCGCTGGGTCGCTGCGCGATCCGCAGTTTTTCGACGGTCGCGTCGACCTCGGCCCGACGGCTGCCGTCATCCCACCCCATGATTGACGCCAGAGCAGCACCGATCCTTTCGACGTCCGCGGGCGCGAGAAGGCCTCGGAACGCCAGCGTGGTGCGGCGAAAGACGACATCGTCGAGGTGCTTGACCCATTCGTGTTCGACCAGAAAGCGAAGTTCCCCGGTCGACAACTCGTCGCCCAACAGAGGTTGGTCATCGGCGAGGTACGGCAGAACCAGGGCGGCCCGGGTTCCGTAGCGGCTGAGCAACAGGTCAGCTCGCCCCACCGCGACTCCGGGGAGTTCGCGTTCACGCCACGACACACGATTGGCCGCCGCCGGGAATCCGGCCCCGCCGCCGATCGGCAGGTTGGTGGTCGACTGTCGCCGCCGCGTGCTGAGGAGCGTGAGCACGGTGTCGCCGAGGTGCTCGGCCACGGCCCGGAAGGTGGTCCACTTGCCCCCGATCAAGCTCACCGTCGGGATGCCGAGCCGGCCGTCGCGACTGACCTCGATGCGGTAGTCGCGCGACACCAGGCCTGGCGCGAGATCGGCATGATGCGGAAGGGGTCGGATTCCCGAGAACGAGTACACGATGCGGTCGCGCCGCAACTCGAGGTCAGGAAAGACCGTTCGCACGAGGTCAGCGAAGTAGTCGACCTCCGAGTCGGTGCATTCAACCGGCTCGCGCGGGTCGGCCTCGAGATCGGTCGTGCCGACTAGAACCCGGCCGTTGAGCGGGTAGATCAAAACGATTCGGCCGTCGTTGTTCTCGAAGAAGATCTCGCGCCCGCCGGTCGCGGCCAGCAGTTCGGGGTCGTCGAGCACGACGTGGGAACCCTTGGTTCCCCCCAGGTAGGAGGTCGGTTCGCCGAGCGCCTCATTGGTGAGGTCTGTCCACGGCCCCGAGGCGTTGATGATCACATCCGGAGTGACGTGCCATTCGCGCCCGGAATCGAGGTCGCGCAGTCGCACGCCCGCCTCATCCATTCCGACCGCTTCGGTGTAGTTGAGCGCACGGGCGTGCGGGCCGACGGCGAGGGCGTCGCCGAGCACGTCGAGAGCGAGACGCTCAGGTTGATCCATCGACGCGTCGTAGTAGGTCGCCGTGTAGCGCACGTTCGGGTTGAGCTGGGGAAGTTCGCCGAGCGAGCGGCGGCGACCGTGGATGCGGTGCCGCGGCACCGTTCCGCCGTCGCGGGAGAAGGTGTCGTAGATGACCAGGCCGATTTTGATCAGCAGCGCACCGCGTTCACGGGGTCGCGCCGGCGCCCGGTGAGTGAGCAGCCGAAGAGGTGCGGTGAACAGTCCCGAGAAGGTGGAGAAGATCGGGATGGTCGTCTCAAGCGGCGTGACCCGGTGCGGAGCGACGCGCAGCAGCCGGTTGCGTTCAACGACGGATTCGCGCACGAGCCGCAGTTCGCCGTTCTCGAGGTAGCGAATCCCGCCGTGCACCATGTGGCTGGATGCGGCCGTCGCCCCGGAGGCAAAGTCGCCGCGTTCGACGAGCAACACGTCGATCCCTTGGAGGACCAGTTCACGGAAGACGCCGATCCCGTTGATTCCGCCGCCGATGACGAGAACGGTCGGCTGAGACTTCCGTTCGGGCATGCGTGGGAATCCTTGGGGTCTCGTCGTGTTCGCCGGCAATCCCTATGATCGGGGAGGAGTGCACAATCGCGCAATGCCTCTGCACGAACGTGCGCAGCCGGAAAGGAGCCGACGATGAGCGACCAGAACGACGTTGCTTCCGATCCGCGCGCACTCGCTGCGCTTCAGGCAGCGCAGATGTACTACCTGCAAGACCTCACCATGGAGACCATCGCGTCCGAACTCCACGCCTCCCGGTCGACGGTCTCGCGTCTGCTGAGCTACGCGCGCTCCTCGGGGCTTGTCGACATCCGGGTGCGTGCGCCCTTCGCGGCGGGGCCGCCAGCCGAGCGAGCGATCGCGGAACGGTTTCAGGTCGTCGCCCACGTCGTCCCCGCGCCGGATTCGCTGAGCGACGTCGACCGGCTCGAACGCGTCGCGTTGACCTCGGCCCGCCTGCTGCATCGCCATATCGACTCGAACATGATCATCGGGCTCGCCTGGGGGTCGACGATGGGGGCGATCAGTCGGCATCTCGCCGTCAAGGACGTGCACAACACCCTCGTGGTGCAGCTCAACGGAGCAGGCAACACCCAGACCACGGGCATCGACTACGCGAGCGAGATTCTCCGCAGATTCGGTGACGCGTATCACGCCCGCGTGCAGCAGTTTCCGGTGCCAGCACTCTTCGACGAAGCCAGCACGAAGGATGCCTTCTGGCGCGAGCGAGCAACCCAACGCGTCCTCGAACTTCAGGGACGAATGGATGTCGCACTCTTCGGTTTGGGATCCCCCTTCGCGGGCGTCCCCAGCCACGTCTATGTCGGCGGCTACCTCGACGATCGCGACTATCGCAGCCTCAGCGCGGATCGAGTGGTTGGCGACGTGGCCACCGTGTTCTATCGAGTCGACGGCAGCCATCGTGACGTGGCACTCAATGCCCGGGCGACCGGACCCGACTTCGCGACGCTCCGACGGGTGCCTCGTCGAATCTGCGTCGTCGCCGGCGAGCAGAAACTCGACAGCCTGCGCGGGGCCCTCGCCGCCGGAGTGATCACCGATCTCGTGCTCGACGAGGGGCTCGCGCGGCGGCTGCTCGCGACGACGTGACCCCGCACATTCGTGCACGCCGCTCATCCGGTGCTCGCCGCGCTCGTAAAGTGAGGCGTTGACCGACATGGTGAGCGCACCGAAGGAGATGCTCGACGATGAGTCACGTCCTGGCGATCGATCAAGGCACCACCAGTACCCGGGCGATCGTGTTCGACGTCACGGGAACTGTCGTGTCCAGCGGACAGCTGGAACACACGCAGATCCTCCCGCGGCCGGGTTGGGTCGAGCACGACCCGCGAGAGCTCTGGCGCAACACCCAAGAGGTCATCGGGCTCGCGCTTGCCCGAGCCGATCTAACCCGGCACGACATCGCCGCGGTCGGCATCACCAATCAGCGGGAGACCACCGTCGTGTGGGATCGCGCGACCGGTGAACCGATCTACAACGCGATCGTGTGGCAAGACACCCGCACGCAGCACATCGTCGATCGCCTCGCGGCCGACGGCGGGGTCGACCGGTTCCGCGATGACACCGGGCTGCCCCTCGCGACCTACTTCTCTGCGACGAAGATCAGCTGGATCCTCGACCACGTCGAGGGCGCCCGCGAGCGGGCGGTCAGCGGCGACCTGCTGTTCGGCACGACCGATTGCTGGGTGGTGTGGAACCTGACCGGCGGCCCCGACGGCGGCGTGCACGTTACCGATGTGACCAACGCGAGCCGCACCCTGCTGATGGACCTCCACACCCTGGAATGGGATGACGCGCTGCTTCAGGCGTTCGACATCCCTCGCGCGATGCTGCCCGAGATCCGCAGTTCTTCCGAAGTGGTTGGTCAGGTCGAGTCGTCGAGCTTGCTGCGCGAAGTTCCGATCGCGGGAATCCTCGGCGACCAGCAGGCCGCCGCCTTCGGGCAAGTCGCGTTCGAGGCGGGCGACAGCAAGAACACCTACGGCACCGGAAACTTTCTGCTCGTTAACACCGGCGAGACGGTCGTGCACTCTGCCAACGGCCTCATCACAACGGTCGCGTATCGCATTGGCGACCAGTCACCCCGGTATGCGCTCGAAGGGTCGGTCGCGGTCACCGGTTCGCTCGTGCAGTGGCTGCGTGACGGCCTCGGAATCATCCAATCGGCCGACGAGATCGAACCGCTCGCGGCATCCGTTCCTGACAGCGGCGGCGCGGTCATCGTTCCCGCCTTCTCAGGGCTGTTCGCCCCGTACTGGCGACCCGACGCCCGTGGAGCGATCCTCGGTCTCACGCGGTTCGTCACGCGGGCGCACCTCGCTCGCGCCGCGCTCGAGGCCGTGGCGTTCCAAACTCGCGATGTGCTGGAGGCCGCCGATGCCGATGCCGGGGTGTCGGTCGTCGAACTCCGCGTCGATGGCGGCATGGTGCGCAACGACCTGCTGATGCAGTTGCAGGCGGATGTTCTCGGCATCCCGGTCGTTCGTCCGGTCGTGACCGAGACGACCGCGCTGGGTGCTGCGTACGCTGCAGGCCTCGCTGTCGGAGTCTGGTCGGGCCTCGACGACCTGCGCGCCCGGTGGCGTGAAGACCGACGTTGGGAACCCTCGATCAACGACGACCGCCGCGCCGAGCTGCGTCGCACCTGGCACAAAGCCGTCGAGCGCACCTTCGGGTGGATCGACTCCTAAGCAGGTGCGGTCGGGGCCGGTCTGCGACACTCAGGCATGCGGCGCATCCTCAACTACGCGGTGCGCTACTGGCCCGTCACCCTGACTCTCATGGTGGCCGCGGTTGGCGGGGTCCTCTTCCTAACGGGGGAGGCCTGGTTCGTGCCGTGGCTGTTCGGCGGCTACGCGCTCGCGATGGCGGCGTGGCAAGCGGTCGGGATGATCCGCTCACTTCTCAAACGTCAGTTCGGGCTCGACATCCTCGCGGTCACCGCGATCGTTGCGGCGGTGCTCGTTGGTGAGTATCTCGCCGCAATCGTTGTTGTCTTGATGCTCGCCGGCGGGGTCGCCCTCGAGGATGCCGCGAACCGACGGGCACAGCACGACCTCGACGCGCTCCTGGCACGTTCGCCCCAGCACGCGCATCTGATCGAGGACGGCGGCCTGCGGGATGTCGGTATCGACGAGGTGCGGGTCGGTGATCTGCTGCTCCTGCGTCCTTCGGAGATCGTTCCCGTTGACGGCACCCTGGTCTCCCCGGCCGGCGCTTTCGATCAGTCTTCCGTGACCGGCGAGCCGATCCCGGTCGAGAAGGTGGCCGGGGATGCGGTGCTGAGCGGGTCGGTCAACGGCGTCGCGGCGCTCGAGTTGCGCGCGACGGCCACTGCGGGCAACAGCCAGTATCAGCAGATCGTCGCCCTCGTGGAGCAGGCGTCGCGCAGCAGAGCCCCGGTCGTGCGCCTCGCGGACCGCTACGCCGTCCCGTTCACGGTCCTGTCGCTCGCGCTGGCCGCAGTCGCTTGGGCGGTGAGCGGCGAGCCCGTGCGCTTCGCCGAAGTACTTGTGCTCGCGACGCCGTGTCCGCTGCTGATCGCGGCGCCCGTTGCTTTCATCGGCGGGATGAGCCGCGCCGCCCGCAACGGGATCATCGTCAAGGGCGGCGGCGTTCTCGAACAGCTCGCCCGCGCCCGAACTGCCGTGTTCGACAAGACCGGCACCCTCACCCATGGGTCGCCCGAGCTCGTCGCGGTGCGACCCGAGCACGGCTTCGGCGAAAACGAGTTGCTCGGACTCGTCGCGAGCGCCGAGCAGTACTCGTCTCATGTGCTTGCGTCGGCCTTCATCGCTGCCGCGCGCTCTCGCGATCTCGTGCTGCAGGAGGGCGCCGCAGCCGAGGAACACGCGACCAACGGCGTGGTCGCGACCATCGACGGTCGGGATGTCGCAGTCGGCAAGTACGCCTTCATCGCGGAACGCGTTTCGGATGCCGCGCGCACGAGGATCGGGCCTGGTGAACTCGCGGTCTACGTCGCGGTCGGGGGAGTGTTCGCCGGCGCTCTTCTTGCCCGCGACACCGTCCGACCCGAAGCGGCGGCAATGCTCGTGCGGCTCGCGCAGCTCGGCATCCGCGACACCCGGATGCTCACCGGGGACGCGCGCGAGAGTGCCGAGTTCGTCGCCGCAGAAGTGGGCATCACGACGGTGCGTGCCGAATGCCTGCCCGCCGACAAGGTCGCAGAGGTAGCTGCGATCACCGAGCGGCCGGTCATCATGGTCGGCGACGGTGTGAATGACGCGCCCGTTCTCGCCGCCGCGGAGATCGGCATCGCGATCGGGGTGCGGGGTGCGACGGCCGCGAGCGAGTCAGCGGATGCCGTCATTCTGGTCGACGACATCTCGCGCGTTGCCGACGCCATCCAGATCGGAAAGGACACGGTACGCATCGCGCTGCAGAGCATTTGGCTCGGGATGATTGTGTCCGTCGCGTTGATGGTGGTCGCCATGTTCGGCGTCATCCCCGCGACCCTCGGCGCCTTCCTGCAGGAGGGGATCGATCTGGTCACGATCCTGGCTGCGCTGCGAACGATCGGCGCTCGGAACAGTCCATCCTCAGCACCGGTCACACCGGCGGTTTCGGCTCAGTCGTAGGGACTCAGTCGTAGGGCCAGCCGGTGTACGCCTCGGCGAGGTACGTGCTGCCCGCGGTGGACTCCACGACGCTGCGCAGTTCGCCGATCTGGCGACGACGGTCAAACTCGCTCGCCTCGGCTGTCGAGTGCAGCATGCTGGTCATCCACCACGAGAAGTGCTGGGCCTTCCAGATGCGGGGGAGCGCTCGCTCCTCGTACGCGTCGAGCGCCGCGGTGCCCTGACCGGCAAAGTAGGCGGCCAGTCCCTCGTGCAGGATGCGCACGTCGTTGATCGCGAGGTTCATCCCCTTCGCTCCCGTCGGCGGCACGGTGTGGGCGGCGTCGCCGACCAGAAACACCCTGCCCTTCTGCAGCTGATGGGCGACGAAGCTTCGGAACCGCAGTACGTCGCGCTGAAAGATCGGTCCTTCGTGCAACTCGCGGCCAGCGACCCGGGACTGCAACGAGTCCCAAATCTGGGCGTCGCTCCAGGCATCCGGGCTCATCCCCGGGTCGCACTGCAGGTACATGCGCTGCACCGTTGCCGAGCGCTGGCTGATCAACGCGAAGCCATCGACGGAGTTCGCGTAGATCAGCTCGTCCGACGAAGGCGGCGCCTCGACCAGGATGCCGAACCAGCCGAACGGATACTCACGGAAGTATCCGCCGGATTGCGATCCGACGACCGCCGTGCGGGCGATGCTGCGGGAACCGTCGGCCCCGATCACGAACTCCGCGACGATCTCGAACGGGGTGCCGTCGGCATCCGTTCCCACCACGCGCGGTGAGTCGCTCTCGGCGTCGAGTACCGCCGTGACCGAGGTGCTGAAGCGAATGTCGCCGCCGTCGGCGAGACGTCGAGCCAGTAGGTCTTTGAGCACCTCGTGTTGCGGGTAGAGGTAGACGGCGCGGCCCACGAGTTTCTCGAAGTCGATGCGGTGACCCTCGCCCTCGAACTGCAGCTCGATGCCCTCGTGCCGGTGTCCGTCGACGAGGACCCGCTCCGATGCACCGGACGAGGAGAGCAGGTCGACGGTTCCGTTCTCGAGGATGCCGGCCCGGATGGTGTGTTCGATGTCATCGCGCGAACGGTCGTCGAGAACGATCGACTCGATGCCGTCGAGGTGCAGCAGGTGCGAGAGCAGAAGCCCGGCAGGGCCGGCGCCCACGATCGCGACGCGGGTGTGGATACTGTCGGCCACTTCAGTCTCCTTCGACGAGGTCGCTCCAGTGTGCCGGGGCGGTCAGTCTCGTGGGCACGGTTGCCCATTCAACGGAACAATCTCGCCTGCGCAAGGGTCGTCGCGATGTCGGCTGCGGCATCCCGGAGCAGAACGAGCGTGCGGGTTTCGTCGCGCGAACCGCGGGGCAGGATGACGGAGAGCGCCGCCACGACGGTCCCACTGTCGAGGATGGGAACCGCGATCCCGGTCGAAACGGTCTCGACCGACCCCGGCGAGACTGCGTAGCCGAGTCGGCGGATCTCGGAGAGCCGGCGGCGGAGCACCGCGGAGTCGGTGATCGTGTCGGGGGCAACCGCCGGGAGAGGAGACGCGAGTACCCGCTCAATGACCTCTCGTGGAGCGTGGGCCAGCAACACGAGTCCCGACGACGACGCGTGCAACGGCAGACGTCCGGCGATCCGGGTGATGTTGGCGCCGGCTTCCGGGTGTGACAGCCGTTCGAGGAAGAGCGCCGTGTCGTGCTCAAGCACGGCGAGTTGCGTGTGTTGACGAACCGCGGATTGCACGCGCTCCATGGCAGGCAGTGCCGCCTGGCGCAACCCGAGGGCGAGGGAGCCGCGGGTGGCGAGTTCCCACAGTCGCATCCCGACCCGCGCGCGACCCTCATCGTCGCGTTCGAGCAGTCCGGCCGCCGTCAGTTCGGCGACGACCCGGTGCCCGGTGGATGCGGGCAGTGCGGCCCGGCGGGAGATCTGACTGGCGGTCTGCGCGGTGTGGTCGGGGTCGAAAGTCTCGAGCACGCGGATCAGCCGCTCGATGACTCCCTCTCCAGAGGGTCCGTTGGCCATAGCGACACGGTATTCCCATTCAACGAGACGTGGTCGGTGAGGAGGTGTTCGAAATACTCCATCGAACGGTCGGACGACGACACCAGTTGCCGGTAGATGCCGCCGGCTCGAGCGTTCGGATGCCCGACCGGCAGGTAGCTGCGCAACAGCGCCTCGTGGATGCCGTCCGCCGCGAGCCGCAGCAGGCGGACGAAGTCGTGCACCGCCGACCCGTCGTTGGGCACGACGACGCTGATGGCGCCGACGACGACGTCCTGAGAACCCCGCACCGGCACGGCGATGCCGCGCGACTCGGGGAAAATGAAGCCCTCCGAGACGGCGAACCCCTCGTGGCGCGCATGCTCGACGGCATCTCGAAGCTGCGTGGCGGTGCGCAGGCTGGTCGGCGTGATCGGGTTCAGCCCGCGCGCGACGACGCGGTCGAGAAGCACCTCGGCCTCGTCGGCATGGGCGAGCAGCACAATCCCACTCGATGAGTGCTGCACCGGGATGCGCCCGCCCACGATCGAGGCGTTGACCACGGCATCGCGTGCCGAGAGCCGCTCGATGACGAGCACGTCGAGGTCGGAGCGCACCAACAACTGGGTGTGCTGCCGCACACGGGTCTGGACGGCGTGGAGATAGGGGAGTGCTATCTCGCGCAGCCCGAGAGCCCCGGGCGTGCGACTGCCCAGCTCCCAGAGCCGGTTGCCGACCCGATAACTGCGGTCCGGCATCCGCTCGATCAGGCCGTGGCCGACCAGTTCTGTGACGATCCGATGCGTGGAGGAAAGGGGGAGACCGGCGCGCTCCGAGATCTCGCTCAGCGAGAGAAACGGGGCTTCGACCGAGAAGGTGTCGAGCACGAGTACGACGCGGCTGATCGCGGAGGTGCCGTTCGATTGCCGTGCCACGAGCGCAGCCTACTTCCTTTCAAAGAGAACCAAGGCGCGGGCTTCCGGTGCCGCTCGTAGAGTGGCGACGCATTCCGGCGCACCCACGTGAGGATCAATGATGACTTCAGAGACTTTGGCAGCCGCGGTCGCCCGCGTCGGTAGCCCAGTTGAACTGCTGCGCAACCAGGATTGGCCGTCGGTCACTTTTCCGATCAAGCCGGAGTTCACCAACTGGCGCGACGAGCAGCGCGCCTGGTCGACAACGGTCGCGATTATGGACCAGTCGCACCACATGACGCAGCTCTTTATGGGTGGGTCCGACCTCATCCCGATCTTGTCGAGCATCTCGCCCAACACGTTCGCGACCTTCCGGGCGGGTGTCGCCAAGCAGCTCATCGCGGTCAACCAGGATGGCTACCTCATCGGCGACGGCATCCTGTTCTACAACTCCGACGACCGTGAGGGTCTCGTGCTCATCGGCCACCACATCCTCATTGACTGGGTGCGCTACAACCTCGAGAAAGGCGAGGCCGAGGGGAAGAACGTGCACCACCGCCTTGAGGCCAACTCGAACATGCGCACCGACGCCGACCCGACCTTCTACCGCTATGAACTGCAGGGCCCGGAGGCCGACAAAGTCATGCTGAAGCTCTGGGATGCGATTCCCGAGGTCAAGTTCTTCCACATCGCCGACGTCGAGATCGCCGGCAAGAAGGTCAAGGCGCTGCGGCACGGAATGGCCGGGCAGCCGGGCTTCGAGTTCTACGGCCCGTACGCCGACGGCCCCGCGATCCTCGCCGCGCTGCAGGAAGCGGGCGCCGAGTTCGACATCAAGATGGTGGGCGCCAAGGCGTACTCCTCGTCGCCCCAAGAGTCGGGCTGGGTGCCGACCCCCTTCCCGGCGATCTGGGATGACGACTTCGCCGAGTACCGCGAGTGGTTGCCCGCCGCGCGCGCGGGTTCGCTCGCCGGGTCGCTGTTCTCCACCGACATCCACGACTACTACCTCACGCCGTTCGACATCGGACTCGGCAAGTCAGTCAAGTTCGACCACGACTTCCACGGTCGAGAGGCCCTCGAGAAGATCGCGGCCGCCCCGAAGCGGCGCAAGGTCACGCTGCTCTGGAATGCCGACGACGTCGCAGCCGTCGTCAAGTCCCAGGTCGAACCGGGCATCCCGGCGAAGTTCCTCGACTTTCCCAAAGCTCGATACGGCTTTTACCAAATGGACCGTGTCGACCTCGAGGGTAAGCCGGTCGGAATCTCGACGGACGCCGGCTACACCGCGTTTGAACAGCTCTACATGTCGCTTGCGACACTCGACAACGACGTGGCCGACGGAACTGTCGTCGAGGTGGTCTGGGGCGAAGACCCGATTTCGACGAAGCCGCAGGTCGACCAGAAGCACCGTCAGGTGAAGATTCGTGCCACTGTCGCTCCGGCGCCGTATCACGACTATGCGCGCACGGTGTATCGGGTCAATCACTGAGTGCTCTGCTACTCAATCGCTGAAGGCTCGGCGACCGATTAACCTCAACCCGCGATTCACATCAGGTCGTCCAGCATCGCGGCCTGCGCTGAGACGAGGATCCGACGCGCTTCTTCCCGGGTGACCCACGCGGCCCGGTCAAGCTCGGGGAACGACTGCATCCTGCCGGATCTCGGCGGCCACTCGAGATCAAAAGTGTTGCTGGCGATGTTCGCCGGGTCGAAGTCCGGGGCTTCTGCGGCGAAGACCGTGAGTAACTTTCCCGACGAATAGCGGTAGACACCCAGGTGGCGGTAGGCGAGCGAGGGAGCGGGTATCCCGGTCTCCTCCACGAACTCGCGCCGCGCCGCGTCGAAGGGGTCTTCGTCGTCGAGGTACTCGCCCTTGGGGATCGACCAGGCATGGTCCTCTTTACGCGCCCAGTACGGGCCGCCCATGTGGGCGATCCATACCTCGCGCCCGACCACGCCATCCCGATACAACAGGATGCCGGCGCTGTGAACGGATGCCATCAGATCAGGCTAGATCGGCGAGGCCCGCCGCGGGATGCTGGGCGAGGGATGCTGGGAATGGCAACCGCCTCGATCGAGTTGAATGGTGACATGACAACAGTTCCGAACCACATCCCGCTCGACGGCGTCGAGCTGGGGCTCGACACCTTTGGCGACAAGAGTGTGGATCTCGATGGCAACCCCGTTTCGTACGGCCAAGTCATCCGTGACGTCGTCGAGCAGGGCGTTCTCGCCGATTCGGTCGGGGTCGACTTCTTCGGCGTGGGCGAGCACCACCGCGACGACTTCGCGATCTCGAGTCCCGAACTCGTGCTGGCCGCGATTGCCGCCCGCACCGAGCGCATCCATCTCGGCACGGCGGTCACGGTTCTGTCGTCGGATGAGCCGGTGCGTGTGTTCGAGAGGTTCGCCACCCTCGACGCGATCTCGAAGGGTCGGGGCGAAATCATCCTCGGCCGTGGATCGTTCACCGAGTCGTTCCCGCTGTACGGACTGAACCTCGGCGACTACGAGCGTCTGTTCGAAGAGAAGCTCGAGCTGCTGCACGAACTGCTCAAGGAGGGTCCGGTCACCTGGGAGGGCACTCTGCGTGCACCGATGAAAAACCAGGAGGTGTACCCCAAAACCGACTCGGGATCGATTCGAGCCTGGGTCGGCGTCGGAGGCAGTCCCGAATCGGTAGTGCGTGCCGCGCGCTACGGGTTTCCGCTCACCCTCGCGATCATCGGCGGCGCACCGGTGCGGTTCGCCCCCTACGTCGACCTCTTCCACCGCGCGCTCGCGCAGCAGAACATGCCCGACCTTCCGGTCGCGGTGCACTCGCCCGGGTTCGTTGCCGACACCGACCAGGAGGCCGCCGACATCCTGTGGCCGCATCAGAAGGCAATGTTCGACCGCATCGGCCGGGAGCGCGGCTGGGGTCCAATGACGCGCGAGCACTTCGAGGCTGAGATCGCCTCGGGTGCCCAGCACACCGGTTCGCCCGAGACGGTCGCGCGCAAGATCGCTGACACCGTGCGCACCCTGGGCATCCAGCGGTTCGACCTCAAGTACTCGGCGGGCACCATCCCGCACGAGCACCTGATGCACGCGATCGAGCTCTACGGCACGGTGGTGATCCCGCGCGTGCGGGAGCTGCTCGCTGAGGATCCGATCGCCGCGACCGCGTAAGAAACGCCGCCTCGCATTCGTAGGATCGAGGCATGCCCGAACCTCGCGGACGTCGCGGTCGCCGCGGACCCGCGGGGGAGGAGAGCTTTCGAACCCGCGCGGTGAACGGCGCGACGTTCTTCACAAGCCGACAAGAGCACGAAGATCTGACGATCGTCGTCGAGCGGTTCCCGGGGCTGGTCGCGGCCTCGACGCGCACCTACCTCCTGGTACACGGACTCGGTGTGTCCTCGCGGTACTTCCGCCCGCTCGCCGCCGAGTTGGCTAAGACCGGCCGGGTCTTTCTGGTCGACCTCCCGGGTTACGGGGCCGCGCCGAACCCACGGCGGGACGTCACACTCACCGACCACGCCGCGGTGCTGGCCGGATTCGTGCGGGAGGCGGGCCTCGACAATCCGATCATCATCGGACATTCGATGGGCACGCAGATCGTGTCGCTGCTCGCCCAGAAATTTCCGGATGTCACCGACCGCATCGTGATGATGGCGCCGACGCTCGTGCCGCGTGCTCGCACGCCGTGGCTCGCCATCCGCAATCTGCTGTGGGACGCGACGCGAGAACCGCCCGTCGTGTTTGGAATTGCGATCACTGACTACCTCATCCGATGCGGGATGCCGTATCTGCTGCGTCAGTTACCGCACATGATCAACGACCGGTTGGAGGACCGGGTCGGCGCGGACCGTGCCCGCACTCTGGTCATCAATGGCGATCGCGACACGATCTCGCCAACTCCGTGGGCCGAAGCGCTCGCGGCAGCGCACCCGGATGCAGCGTTTCACGAAGTGCGCGGACCGCACGTCATCATGTACACCGATCCGGTGATGATCGCGAAACACATCACCGACTTTGCTGACGCGCCGTGAGGTGGCTGCTGTGAGGTGGGTCGAGTACGCCGGGCAGGCGCTGCGGGATTACCCCCGGGCGATGCGGATGCGCGGTTTCGGGTTTGCGGCCCCGGTGCCGTCATCCTTCGGGGCGGGCGATGCGCGCCCCGTCGTGCTGATTCCCGGCGTCTACGAGCGGTGGCAGTTTCTGCGCTCCATCGCACTGCGGCTCTCCGAACGCGGCCACCCGATTCATGTCGTGCGGGAATTGGGGATCAATACCGCCGACATTCCCGCCTCGGCCGAGCGGGTGCTGCGCTTCCTCGCCGCTCGCGATCTGCACGGGGCGGTGCTCGTCGCGCACAGCAAAGGTGGGCTCATCGGGAAGTCCGCGATGCTTGCCGACCGGGACGGGCGCATCGACAGGCTCGTGGCGGTCGCGACGCCGTTTTCGGGCTCGCGAATGGCCGACCTGATGATCCTGCCTGCGCTGCGGGCGTTCCGGCCGGAGCACCCCGTGATCCGCAGACTGGTCCGCGAGACCCGGGTGAACTCGCGCATCACGTCGATCTACCCGTCGTTCGACCCGCACGTTCCCGAAGGGAGCGCGCTCGAGGGGGCAACCAACGTGCCGCTCAGGATCGTCGGGCACTTTCGGGTGCTCGAAGATCCGGCCGCGATCGCCGCTGTCGTCGCAGCCGTCGAGCGAGAAGGCTGACGTCGGTCAGCCACCGAACGGCGACGCGACCATCCGGCTGCCCGCGACGACCAACAGCACGACGTCCATGACAGCGGCAAGCATCACGAGCGGGAAGGCGGCGCGGCTTCGGCGCAGACCGAAGACGACGGATGCCGCAGAGGCCGCGAGAGACAGCGCGAGACCCGCGGTGGAGATCGGCGAGACTCCAATTCCCACCACGAGCGCCAGCGCGGCCGCCGCAAGCGCGAGCCCCGCGATGACCGACGCGACTCGCAGGCCGACCCGGTGCGGCATCCCGCGCACGCCGGTAGCGACGTCAGCGCTGAGGTCGGGGAGCACGTTGGCGATGTGCGCGGCGAGCCCGAGCAGCGCGCCAGCGGCGATTGCCCACCAGGCAGCCCCGGCCGCAACGGGGCGCGCGAGAGTCGCCAACAGGGGCAGGAGGCCAAAACTCACGAGGTAGGGCACGAACGACAACGCCGAGCTCTTCAGCCACAGGTTGTACGCCCAGCCGCCCGCAATCGCGATCAGGTGCGCGACGGCGAACGGGAACCCCAGGGCAAGCGAGACCCCGATCGCTAACCCGCCACAGGCCAGAGCGACGTTACGAACGAGATGTGGGGTGACATCGCCGCGCGCGATCGGCTTGTCGGTACGGCCCGCGGCGATGTCTCGGCGGGCATCGATCCAGTCGTTGGAAAGACCGATCGAGAGCTGGTTGAACCCGAGGGTCAGACCCAGCACGAGAACGCGCCACGGCTCGAGCCCGACCGCGATCCCGAGGAGCACCTCGATGAGCGTGACGATGAGTACCGGTCCCGGGTGGGACGAACGCGCCAGCGCGCCGATCGACCGCATGAGGCCAGCGTAGGCGGGCGTGCAACAGGCCCCCTAGAGGGGACATTGATCCTGCGCGAGCGATAGCATCCCGATCATGGCTCGACGTTGCGCTATCGCCGCAATCGCGATTGGCCTCGTATTGAGTGGGTGCGCAGCTGCCCCCGTCACGCTCTCGGGGCCGCTGAAGCCGTGGTCAGCAGTCCCCGCGGTCGCCGTCGATCCGGTGACGGCGTATTCGACGGCTCGCCTTGCCCATCTGACCTTGGAACAGAAGATCGCCAGCCTGCTGATGATTCACGTGCCCGGAACCGACGCGAGCGCTATCCGCGGCGCGATCGACGCAACGGGCGTCTCGGGTGTGATCTTCATGGGCGACAACGTTCCCGGATCTGCGGCGGGACTTGCCGCGATGACCTCCGTTCTCAGCGCAGACCCGGGACTGCCGGTGCTGACCTCGATCGACCAGGAGGGCGGCATCGTTCGTCGGCTCCCCGGCGACTCGGCCGCGTCGGCATCCCAGTTGCGGTCCCAAGATCCGGCGGCCGCTGAGGAAGCGTTCCGCTCCCGGTCAGCGCTCGTGGCGTCCGCGGGCGTCGCCATCAACTTCGGGATCGTCGCCGATGTCACGGGAGACCACCACTCGTTCATCTATCCGCGCGTGATGGGTGTCGACGCAGCCTCCGCTGCTCCCCGCGTCGCCGCGGCGGTCGAGGGTGAGAAGGGCACGGTGTTCTCGACCCTCAAGCACTTCCCGGGCCACGGGTCGGTCGAGGGCGACTCTCATGTGAGCGTGCCGACGACCGGGATGGGGATTGACGAGTGGCGCTCGACCCAGGAGCCGCCGTTTCAGGCAGGCATCGACGCCGGCGCCGAATTCGTGATGATGGGCCACCTGCGCTACAGCTCGGTCGACACGATGCCGGCGACGCTTTCACCGGTGTGGAACAAGATACTGCGCGACGACCTTGGCTTCACCGGCGTCATCGTCACCGACGACATGACGATGCTCGAGCACTCGGGCGAGGCGCAGTTCGCGGACCAGGCCCAAAATGCGACCTGGGCGATTGCCGCCGGCGACACGCTGCTGCTCTACGTCGGGCCGGTGGATGTCGGAGGTGTCGTCTCAACTGTCGCGGCGGCGGTGCGCGACGGCAGCATCCCGGAGTCGACAATCGACGATGCTGCACTTCGACTCATCGAGCTACGGCGCGGGATGTCGAGTGAGACCGGTCCCTATATCCACTGTGGCGATGACTGCCGCAGCTTCAGTAGCTAGACAGAGCGCCAGCTAGCAGAGCAGGAGCGGCGGTCTAGCCGTCGAGACCGAGGGTCGGCAGCTGGATGTCGGGGCTGTCGGTCGTTGAGTAGGTGAAAGTCGGCGAACTATCGTTCGGCGAAGCCTGAGCGGGAGCGGGCGAGACGGCGAAGACTCCGCCGATTGCGACCGAGATCACAGCGACAGCGACGCCGACAGTCGCGAGGGCGCGCAACCCGGTGAGGTTGTGTGTGCGGCGCATGCCGAAGAACATCATGCCGAGCGCGACCAGAGCGGTCGCGCCTGCGGCGACGATAACAGCGGCGAAAATGCTGGAGTCGGGGGTCGCGACGGGAGCGACGGTGAGCGCAGCAAACATGCTGGCTGTTCCTCTCGGGGGATAGGAACCGCTAGGGGTTGGGGGATGGTGACAGCCCGGGGGAGGCTGCCGAATTCAACGGGATGAAGTCTGCCGTAAGGCTACTGATTCGGGGTTGGCCGCGTTGTCCGCCTTAAGGGGGACGACACGACTTGTCAGAATCTACCGAACATCCCCCGTGACCGCGCCCCCTCCTTCGGGGGACGGTGCGAGACCGATGGGGCAGCCGGATCAGGCTGCTAGAGCAGGTCGAGGTCGAGGTCGCGGAGCTGACTGTTGAGGCCAGCCCCGTCCGAGGCGTAAACCCACGGCGCGGAGCCGCGTCGATGGGTTCGCGCGTTACTGCGCCCCCCGGCAAGAACCGCCTGTCCAGGGGTGAGTTGCCGGATGGCAACGGCCCGCACGCTCTCGGGGTGACGCTCCGCGAAGATGCCGTAGGTCGTTTCGTCGGCTTGCCCGTCGTCGCCGATCAGCAACCACCGGATACCGGGAAACTCGGTCGCCAGTAGGTCAAGACTCGCGAGCTTGTGTTCGGCGCCGTTACGAAACCAGCGTTCGTTTGTCGGACCCCAGTCGGTCAGCAGCAGAGGCCCGGGCGGGTACAGGTTGCGGCTCAGAAAGCGAGTGAGGGTGGGGACGACGTTCCACGCACCGGTCGAAAGGTAGACGACCGGCGAGCCCGGGTGAGCGGCCGCGAGCCTTTCGTAGAGCACGGGCATGCCCGCAACCGGGGTGCGGGCGTGCTCGTTGATGACGAACGAGTTCCACGCGGCGAGGAATGGTCGGGGCAACAGCGTGACCATCACGGTGTCATCGACATCGGAGACCATGCCAAAGTCGGTCGATTCATCAACCACAAAGATGGGCACCGGAACCCCCATCGAATCAACCATGCCGCCGCCACCGGTCTTGCTCCCGATCGAGAGCACCACGTTGGACCATCCGGGCGGGAGGGATACCGCGAAGCGGGCGTCGATCACGCCACCACGATCGGAGTGCACTACACCGGTCGCGTCGCCTGCCGTAATCGTGACCTCGGCATCCCGAACCGTGATCGAGGTGAACGAGCGCCAGCCCCGAACGCTCGTGAAACGGTCTCTCGGCAAGACTCCGGGCTTGCGCAAGACGACGCGCGCGAGCACGCGAATCCAGCCGTCACCGCCGTAGCCGACGAACGGGACGATCGCCGGGATCAGCCCTGCCCGACGACCCCACCGTTCACGCACGGCGTGCACGGCATCCTCGATGCGAGCCCCGATGTGCACCGCAGGACCCGCCATGAACCCAGTGTCGCACGCTCGTCGTTTCGGCCCTGAGACGCGACCACTACCCCTGAACGGGTCGCGCGGTAGAATCCGATCGGATCAGTTCAAGGAGATCTCAATTGCTAGCTACGCACCTAGATACGCCGCGGGTCGAGGGGACCGGGGTTATCCGAAACGAGCCGGTTCAAGCGCGCAGTGCCGCGCGCCTCACCGCCTTGCTCGACGCCGCCGCCCAGGTCACCAACGAGATTGGCTACGAGCGGCTCACGACGGCCATGGTGGCCGATCGCGCACGTGCATCGATCGGCACGGTCTACCGGTACTTTCCCGACCGCATCGCGGTTCTGCTGAGTCTCGCCGCGCGCAACGCTGACCGCACCAGCGGCCTCGTGCTCGCCGAGATCTCGCACAGCAGTCACACCGAATGGACGGCTGCGCTGCACGCCGGATTCGGTCACTTCTTCGCGGCGTTCCGCACCGAGCCCGGGTTTGCCTCGCTTCGTTACGGCGACGTGCTCGATCTGCGACCCGCCGTCGGCGCTCTGGCACGGCAAACGTTCTCGGACCAGATCTTCGACGTGCTGGTCAAACGCTTCGCTCTCGATGCGTCCGCTGAGGCGCGCTCGGCCTTCGAGTCGGCCGTCGTCACCTTGGACGCTCTCGCCGCACGCGCCTTCGCTCGCGACCCGCAGGGTGACCCTGCGTTCCTCGACGCTGGGCGTCGTGCCGCCGAGGCCCTTCTCGCGCCGCACTGGGGTACGCCGCACGGGGGTACGCCGACCCGCTAGTGCTGCGGGCTCAGTCCTGCGGATCCTCGGTTGTCGTCGCGTCGCCGTCGCCGGGGCGGTCCCAGTGTCGGGCCTCCGAGCGCTCAAGCGCCTTCTTACCGATCAGCACGCCCACCACGAACAGCACGATGACGCCGACGAAGATGTAGCCGGCGAAGTGCAGAGTGCCCGCGAGGTCACGGTACGAGACCGCGGCGACTGATCCAAAAGTGACGTACGCGGTGGCCCAAATGGCGCTGGCCGGCGCTGTCCAGGCGAGGAATCGGCGATACCCCATATTGCTCATCCCGACGGTGACGGGCACGAGGGAATGCAGAATCGGCAGGAACCGCGACACAAACACCGCGAACCCGCCTCGACGGTCGACGTAGTTCGCCGCCCGCTGCCAGTTGCGTTCGCCAACCCAGCCCCCCACCCGGGAGGTGCGGATTTTCGGTCCGAACCAGCGACCGAGCAGAAAGCCGAGGCTCTCGCCGCACAGCGCCCCGACAATGACGGCAACGAGCAGTCCGATGTACTCCGCAGGCGAGTCGACCGCGGTTGCCGCCACCAACACGATCGTGTCGCCGGGCACCACGAGCCCGATCAGCAGCGACGTTTCACAGAAGATTCCGAGTCCGGCCAGCAACGTACGCGTGACGGGATCGACGCTGTTAACCAGGTCAAGAATCCACAGCAGGATGTCGTTCATTTCTCCTCCGGGAGGGGGCGGCGCAGGGCATCCAGTCGTCGTCGCCAGGTGTCGAGCCGACCCGGTTGCTCGGCGACATCGGGACCGTCGATCCAGGAGGTCACGATTCGGATGCCGTGCAGCGCATTCACCGCCCACACTTCGCAGCCGTCGAGGTCTTCGAGCCGAGTGGACTCGTACAGGATGTCGACGCCCGTGGCTGTTGCGAGCGCCAGAACGCTGCGCAGGGTGACGCTGTCGATTCGGTCGATCTCGGTCGCCGGAATCGCCAGGGCATCGCCGCGCCACCAGGCGAGACAGGTCGTCGAACCCTCCGCGACGAACCCCTCCGTAGTGAGGATGACGCCCTCGTCGGCGCCCTCGTGCTGGGCTTTAGTTCGCAGGCGCGTCATCGCCTCGAGATCGGGTCCCTTGAGACGCGGAGCGGTGCGTGGGTCACGGCCGCGATGCGTCGCCAGCACGATCGACCGCGACCGTGGCGGCGCCTCCCGCAGCCGGAAGAGCAGGTGGAGCCGCGACAACTGGGTGCGCAATTCGACGCGGGGAAACCAGTCCCCGTCACGCGGAATCGCCGCGATCGCGTCATCCCAGAACTCGCCAGCTGCGAGCCCGAGGAAGCTGCTCCGCGGGATCGAGGTCATGAACCGCGTGCGGTGCAGGTCGAGCGCGAGAACCGTGCCGTCGCTCACCAGCCACGAGTCGGCCGCCTCAATCGTCGCGGGCAGCACGTCACAGTCGTCGCGCGGTTCGAGCAGGTGCCCGTCCCAGCGGAAGATGGCAGCGGCGGCGCTCATAGGATCAGGCTATGCGGGATAAGGCACAGCGTCGCCGGCTGCTGCGCCACCCTCTCCCTGGCACGCTCGATCCCGAGGCCGCCTTCCGTGCCCTTGCCGTCGATGATGGCGACCTGTTCTGGCTCGACAGCGGGGCGCACGGAGTTCATGTGCTCGGTACCGGGGTTCGCATCCTCCCGCCCCGTGGCGCCGTGCTCGACACTCTTCGTACCGAGCTCGAGCGGGAGCCCATCGAGCTGTACCGCTCCTATCCGGAGTTCGACGGGTTCCGCCTGGGACTCGTTGGCTGGATCGGCTACGAGGTACGGGGGGAGACCACCGGAGTTGCCGTCACAGCTCACGCTCGGCATCCCGAGGCCGCGTTCCTGCGCGTCGAGCGGGCACTGGCGATCGACGTCGAGGCAGGCACTGCCGACCTGATTGCGCTCGGCGAAGAGTGGACGGGCGACCTGGCTGTCTGGCGGGACGACTGGGTCGCGCGGCTGGCCTCTCCTCCGCCCGCCCCACCCCGGCCCTCCACGTCGGCCGAGGTGCGGTGGCGGGTCGGCGAGGAGGAGTACGTCGCGAACGTGCGGGCCTGCCTCGAGGCGATCCGCGAGGGTGAGACCTACCAAATCTGCCTCACCACGCAGGCGGAGGTCGCCGGCACGTTCGACGAGATCGCCGTCTACCTCGCGCTGCGGGCATCCTCAACGACGCACCACGGCGGCTTCCTTCGGGTCGGCGACACGTCGCTGTTGTCAGCGTCGCCGGAACGGTTTCTCGAAGTCGACCAGCAGAACATCGTGCGCACCCGCCCGATCAAAGGCACGCGGCCACGGGCCAGCGACCAAGTGGCCGACGAAGAACTCGCCAACGAGCTGTGGGAGAGCGAGAAGGAACGTGCCGAGAACGTGATGATCGTCGACCTGATGCGCAACGACCTGTCGCGGGTCTGCGAAACCGGGTCGGTCACCGTGACGAGCCTGCTGGCGGTCGAGTCCTATCCCGCGGTGCACCAACTGGTGAGCGAGGTGGAAGGCCGATTGAGGCCCGGACTCACCGCCGTCGACGCCCTCGGCGCGTGCTTCCCGGCCGGGTCGATGACGGGGGCGCCGAAGATTCGGGCCACGCAGATCCTCGACTCCCTCGAAGGCGGCCCTCGCGGCATCTACGCCGGCACGTTTGGCTTCTTCGGCTACGACGGCCAGGCCGACCTCGCGATGGTCATCAGATCGATCATTCTGGATGCCACGGGCGCCTCGGTCGGTGCCGGCGGCGGTATCACCACCCTCTCCGATCCCGACGAGGAGTATGCGGAGATGCGGCTGAAGGCGCGGGCCCCGCTGGCGGCCCTCGGCATCCGTTCCGTCTGAGCGTTACGTCTGCGGCAGATCGCGGGAACGCCCAGCGCCCCGAACGCGTTGACTACTCTGGATGGGGCCCCTCCGGGTCCGCGCACCACAGAAGAGGCTGATTTTCCGTGAACGACCACACCCGTGACGACAGCGCCGACGAGCTCGGCGTCAACGCGTACAACGTCGCCCGCATCCAAGAAAAATGGCTCGCGCGCTGGGATGAACTGAAGCCCTTCTCGACCTCTGACCCTGCTGATAACCGGCCGCGCAAGTACATCCTCGACATGTTTCCGTACCCGTCGGGCGACCTGCACATGGGTCACGCCGAGGCGTACACGCTGGGCGACGTGATTGCGCGCTACTGGCGTCAGCAGGGGTTCAACGTTCTGCACCCGATCGGCTGGGACTCCTTCGGTCTTCCGGCCGAGAATGCGGCGATCAAGCGGGGTATCGACCCCCGCGTCTGGACCTACGACAACATCGCGCAGCAGCGATCTTCGATGCGTCGCCTGGCGGCATCCTTCGACTGGGATCGGGTGCTGCACACCAGCGACCCCGAGTACTACAAGTGGAACCAGTGGTTGTTCCTGAAGTTGTACGAAAAGGGACTCGCCTACCGCAAGGCGTCGTGGGTGAACTGGTGCCCGCACGACCAAACCGTGCTCGCGAACGAGCAGGTCGTCGACGGCCGCTGCGAGCGCTGCGACAACCTGGTCACCAAGAAGAAGTTGACCCAGTGGTACTTCAAGATCACCGACTACGCCGACCGGCTGATCGATGACCTGAAGCAGCTCGAGGGCTTCTGGCCGTCGCGCGTCATCGCGATGCAGCGCAACTGGATCGGTCGCTCGACGGGCGCCGAGGTCGACTTCAGGGTCGACGGTCGAGATGCGGCGGTGACGGTTTTCACGACCCGTCCCGACACTCTGTACGGCGCGACTTTTATGGTCGTTGCCCCCGACTCTGACCTGGCCGCTGAGCTGGTCGCCGCCTCGACCCCCGAGGTGCAAAAGAACTTCGCCGACTACCTCGAGACGGTGCAGCGCACCTCCGAGATCGACCGTCAGGATGACTCCCGCCCGAAGACCGGCGTCTTCATCGACCGGTTTGCGATCAACCCGGTCAACGGCGAACGGCTGCCGATCTGGGTGGCCGACTACGTGTTGGCTGACTACGGCACCGGTGCGATCATGGCCGTTCCGGCGCACGATCAGCGCGACCTGGATTTCGCGATCACCTTCGACCTGCCGGTGCGCGTCGTCATCGACACGAACGCTCCGATCACGGGCGCCATCCCGATCATCACGCCGGAGCAGCTTGAGGCCGGCGAGGTGCCCCCGCTCGACCCGAAGGCGACGGGCGTTCCGCTGCTCGGCGACGGCAGGATGATCAATTCCGGCTCGCTCGACGGCCTGAGTAAGGCGAACGGGCAAGCCAAGATGATCGAACTGCTGCAGGCCCAGGGGATCGGTCGCGCCGCGAAGACCTTCCGCCTGCGCGACTGGCTGATCTCACGCCAGCGCTACTGGGGAACGCCCATCCCGATCCTGCACACCGACGACGGCGACGAGATCCCGGTGCCGTTCGACCAGTTGCCCATCGAACTGCCGGGTACCGAAGGCCTCGACATGCAACCGAAGGGCACCTCCCCGCTCGGCGGGGCCACCGCCTGGCGCGATGTCACCCTGCCCGACGGTCGGGTCGCCCATCGCGACCCCGACACGATGGACACCTTCGTCGACTCGTCCTGGTATTTCCTGCGGTACCTGTCGGCGAACGACGCCACCCAGGCTTTCGACCCGGCCGAGGCCGAGAAGTGGGCACCGGTCGACCACTACGTCGGCGGCATCACTCACGCGGTGCTGCACCTGCTCTACTCCCGGTTCATCACGAAGTTCCTGTTCGACGAAGGACTCATCTCGTTCACCGAGCCGTTCGGCCAACTGCTGACGCAGGGCATGGTGCAGATGAACGGCTCTGCGATGTCGAAGTCACGCGGCAACTTGGTGAAACTGTCGGACCAGCTGGATGAACATGGGTCGGATGCCGTGCGCCTCACGATGGCGTTCGCCGGGCCCCCCGAAGACGACATCGACTGGGCCGACGTCTCGCCCGCAGGATCCGCCAAGTTCTTGGCGCGTGCCTGGCGCCTCTCGGGTGACGTCACCTCGGCGCCCGAGGTCGAGTGGAAGACCGGCGACGTAGCCCTGCGCCGGGTCACCCACCGGCTGCTCGCCGACGCACCCGGAATGATCGAGGCGCTCAAGTTCAACGTTGTCGTCGCGCGCGTGATGGAACTGGTGAATGCCATCCGCAAGGTCATCGACTCCGGAGCGGGACCGGCGGATGCCGCGGTGCGCGAAGCGACGGAACTGGTTGCGGTGTTGCTGTCACTGTTCGCGCCGTACACCGCGGCCGACATGTGGGAACGTCTCGGCTACCCGCCGGGCATCGAAACTGCCGGACTGCGCAAGCCCGACCCGACGTTGCTCGTCGAAGATCAGGTGACCGCGGTCATCCAGGTCGATGGCAAGGTACGCGACCGGCTCGAAGTCTCGCCCACGATCGACTCGGACGAGCTCGAAGCGTTGGCCCGCGCATCCGAAGCAGTCATCCGCTCGATCGGCGACCGGGAGATCGTGAACGTCATCGTGCGCGCTCCTCGGGTTGTCAACATCGCGACGAAGTAGGTCAATGGCCGAGATTGACGTCTCGCTGGTGCAACGGCTGCTCGCCAGTCAGTTCCCCGCGTGGGCGTCGCTCGCGGTTCGGCCGGTGCTGCCCGGCGGAGTCGACAACCGCACCTTTCGGCTCGGCGACGACCTGGCTGTGCGGCTGCCTTCCCACCCCGACTACGAGTCCCAGGTCGCCAAAGAGGCCACCTGGTTGCCTCGGATCGCGCCTCATCTCCCCATGCAGATCCCGGTCGTCGTCGCGACGGGAGCGCCGGGTTCAGGATTTCCCTCGCCGTGGTCGATTCGCGAGTGGATCGACGGCGGGGTCGCAACCGATGCGGGAGTCGCCGAATCAGTTCCGTTTGCCTGTGACCTGGCTGCAACACTGCGTGCTCTCCGGGCGGTGGATGCCACGGGCGGGCCACAGGCCGGCGCTACCAGTTGGTACCGGGGCGCACCGCTTCAGCACTACGACGAGCAGAGTCGGCGCGCGCTCGCAGCTCTGGGCGACAAGATCCCCCCGGCTGCGACAGCAGTGTGGGAACGCGCCCTCTCGACCACCTGGCAGCGGCCAGCAGTGTGGTTCCACGGCGATGTCGCAAGCGGCAACCTACTCGTGCGCGAGGGGCGGCTCGCGGCACTCATCGACTTCGGACTTCTCGGCGTCGGCGACCCCGCCTGCGATGTCGTGATCGCCTGGACGCTCTTGCGCGGTCGGGCTCGCGCCGCGTTTCTCGACGAAGTCGATCTCGACGTCGACACGATCGACCGTGGCCGGGGCTGGGCCATCTGGCAGGTGCTCTGGAAGCTCGAAGTCGACTTCAACGATTCGTTCGCCACCGCGACTCTGCGTGAGCTACTCGCCGACTGAGCAGTCCTCCACCGCGCTCATTCCGTGTCGTCATCCCGACGTTGGGCGCTCGCCATCCCCGATGCTGGACGGGATGCTTAGCGTCAGCGGGTGAGTGCGACTCCCGGCCCCGACCCGCGCCGCGCCCGCGCGAGACGGTGGGCGGGAGTCGCACTCGTCCTCGTGCTGGGCGGGTTGGGAATCGCGGTCTTCGTCACCGCGATCACCCCGCACGGTTCGTCGCAGGTGATCGCCCCATCGACGCGTGCGACCGAGGTGCCGACGGTCGCCGATGTGATTTACGTGCACATCCTCGGGCAGGTGATGCGGCCGGGGCTGTACGAACTGCACGACGGCGACCGGGCGGTGGATGCTGTCGCTGCCGCGGGCGGGTTCACGCAGACGGCTGACCCTGGAGGTCTCAACCTCGCCCGCCTGGTGAGTGACGGGGAGCAGATCGTGGTTCCTGCGGTGGGGGAAGTCCCGGCCGCGGGCTCGGCGAGCGTTCCGGGCAAGGTGAATCTCAACACCGCGGATGCCGCAGCTCTCGACACGCTGCCGGGCGTCGGGCCGGCGACGGCAGCGAAGATCATCGCCTGGCGGCAACAGAACGGCAGGTTCTCGAGCGTCGAAGATCTGCTCGACGTCGGCGGAATCGGCCAGTCGAAGTTCGAGTCGCTTCGGGATCTGGTGACGGTGTGACCATCGCCACCATCCCGGCCCTTCCCGCGAGGTTGAGGCTGCTGCCGGTCGCCCTCCTGGCGTGGCTCGCTGCGGGCATCGCGATCGGGATTCCGGATGCCGCCCTCCCGTCCGCCGTCATCGCTGCGCTGGTCGCGGCGGGGCTTTCCATCGCGGCGCGTCGGGTGCGCATTCTCATCCTTCCCGCGCTGTGCGTCGGGGGTGCCGCGCTCGTGCTCGCGGCGGTGGCGTTCGCTGCTCCCGCGAGGGCGCCATCCGACCTCGCTGCGGCCGCGCACGGTGGGCGATCGAGTGAACTGCTCGTGGTCGTGGGCGGCAGAACTGTCGAGGGTCGGTTTGCCGGGGTGATCGCTGACACGTCGGTGCCGGTGCTCGTGTTCGGCGACGCCCGCGGTGCGGGCCCCGCCATCGGGTCAACCGTGTCGCTGCGCGCAACCCTCAGGCCCGCGGACGCTGGTGAGAACGTCGCATTCCTGGTGTACCCGAAGGACGCGATCGAGGTGGTCGCCGGGCCGCCGCCGCTGCTGGCGTGGGCTGACGGCATCCGCACGGGGTTCGTTGAGATCTCGCGCCAGTTACCCGACCCCGGTGGTGGCCTGTTGCCGGGTCTCGCAATCGGGGAGACCTCGCGGGTTCCTGAGTCGCTCGACACGGCGATGAAGGTGTCGTCACTGAGCCACCTGACCGCGGTGTCGGGAGCGAACTGCGCGATCGTCGTGGGGGCGGTGTTTGCCCTCATGGCGCGCACGCGAGCACCGCGAATCGTGCGGATCGCCGTCGCCGCAGCGGCTCTCCTCGGGTTCGTGGTGCTCGTCACCCCCGAGCCGAGCGTTCTGCGGGCGGCGGTGATGGCGGCCCTCGCCCTCGGCGCGCTCGCCGCGGGCAGACCTGCACTCGGGATGCCCGTGCTCTGCGTCGCCGTGCTCGGGTTGCTGATCACCGACCCGTGGCTGGCCCGGTCGTACGGGTTCGCACTCTCCGCGCTGGCGACGGCCGGGCTCCTCATGCTCGCGGGTCCGCTGGCGAAGGTGCTCGGCCGAGTGCTGCCGGGATGGCTCGCCACGGTGATCGCCGTTCCCAGCGCCGCGCAGCTCGCCTGCCAGCCGGTTTTGTTGCTGCTCGATCCGTCGCTGCCGATCTACGGCATCCCGGCCAATCTGTTGGCTGAACCCGCCGCGCCGCTCGCGACAGTGCTGGGTCTGGTCGCGTGTCTGGTCGGGGCGCTCTCGCCGCCGCTCGGTTCGGCGATCGCGTGGCTGGGCTGGCTGCCCGCATCCTGGATCGCGGCGGTCGCCACCCTGTTCGCCGGACTCCCCGGCGCGCGGAGCCCGTGGCCCGGCGGGGGCGTCGGCATCGCGCTGCTGTGTCTGGTCGAAGTCGCGGCGCTGGTGGCGCTGTTCGGCGCGCGCCGTTCCCGCCGTGCGGCACGGTTGGTCTGCGCGCTCGCCGTCGTTGCCTACCTCGCGAGTTCGATCGGGGCCACCGTCGTTTCACGTGTCGGTCGGCCGTCCAACTGGCAGTACGCGATGTGCGACGTCGGGCAGGGCGACGCGACCCTGGTGCGCAGTGGCGATCACATCGCGGCGGTCGACGTCGGTCCAGATCCTGCGCCCCTTCGTGCCTGCCTCGACGACCTCGGGATCGGCAGACTCGACCTCGTGGTGCTCACCCACTTCGACCTTGACCACGTCGGGGGAGCGGATGCGGTCATTGGTCGCACCGATCGCGTGCTCGTGGGAGTCGTCAGCGAACCGGATGAGGAGCGCCTGGTCGAACGGTTTGCGGCGGCCGGTGCCGAGGTGGTGCGTGCCGAACGCGGCGACCAGGGCACCCTGGGCGACCTCACCTGGGACGTGCTGTGGCCGCCCGATCACGGCACCGAGCCCGGCAACCCGTCAAGCGTGACCCTCTGGTGGTCGTGCACGTCGGGATGCTTGAGCGCGATCATGCTCGGCGACCTGGGCGAGGAGGCCCAGTTACGCATGACCGGTTCGGCACACCCCGCACAGGTGGATGTCGTGAAAGTTGCCCATCACGGCTCGGCTGACCAGTCCCCGGCACTCTACGAACGGTTACAGGCGACGATCGGACTGATCGGAGTCGGTGCGGACAACGACTACGGCCATCCGACGGATCGGGCTCTCGGCATCCTGGCGTCGACCGGCACAACGGTGCTGCGCACCGACCTCAACGGACTGATCCTCGTGGCACCGGGGACCGATGGGATCGACGTCTGGACAGCGCGTTAGGGTTGCAGCGATGGCGACAAACTCCTCCCGCGGTCGAGCGCTTCCCGCCCGATCCGCGATTCCGCAACTGCCGTGGGACCAGGTACGCCCAGCGCCTGTCGTGCTCGTGACGGGTTCCGAGACGGTGCTCGGCGACCGCACCATCCGGCTGCTGCGCGACATTTTGCGGGCTGAAGATCCCAGCCTCGAAGTGCACGACATCGACGCCGGTGCCTACTCGCCGGGGGAGTTGTTGACTCTCGCCAGCCCGAGCCTGTTCGGCGAACCCCGGTTTCTGCGGGTCGAAGGCGCCGAGAAGATGACGGATGCCTTCCTCGAGGAGACTCTCGCCTACATCCAGAGTCCGGCCGACGAAACGTACCTCGTCATCCGCCACACCAGCGGGGTGCGCGGCAAGAAGTTGCTCGATGCGATCCGCGCGGGAACCGGCGGCGGCATTGAGATCGTCTGCGCCGAACTCAAACGTGACAGCGACAAGCAGGATTTCGTGGCGGCCGAGTTCGCGGCCGCACGTCGACGCATCACGGGCGGCGCTCTGCGGGCACTGGTCACGGCATTTTCCGGCGACCTGGCCGAACTCGCTGCAGCCTGTCAGCAGTTGCTCTCCGATACGACGGGCGCGACAAGCGACGAGATCACGGAAGAGACTGTCGCGAAGTACTACGGCGGACGGGTGGAGACGACGGCCTTCGCCGTAGCGGATGCCGCCATCGCCGGACACTACGGCGAGGCGCTCGGCCTGCTGCGCCACGCACTCGCCTCCGGTGCGGACCCGGTGCCGATCGTTGCCGCCTTCGCGAGCAAGATTCGCACGATGGCCAAACTTTCCGGTCAACGTGGCTCATCCAACGATCTCGCTCAGAGGTTCGGTCTCGCCCCCTGGCAGGTCGACCGCGCGAAGCGGGATCTTCAGGGCTGGACGGATGCGGGTCTGGGTCGAGCGATCGAACTGCTGGCCGAAGCCGATACGCAGGTGAAGGGCGGCGGCCGGGACCCGGTCTACGCGCTCGAAGTCGTCGTCGCGCAGCTCAGCGACCGATCGCGACGCTGAACGTAGGTACGCTTGTGATGACTGCGATTGCGCTGAGAACGGGCTAGTGAATGGCAAAACAGATTCGCTTGAATCTCATTTTCCACACGTCGGGCAGACATGATGCCGGTTGGAAATCATTCGAAGACGCCACCACCCTGGTCGATGATATCGACCACCAGATTGCGTACGCCAAACTCGCCGAAGAAACAAAGTTCGACGCGATTTTCCTGCCCGATACCCACGCGGTACTCGGAAGCAGCTTTCTTCGCAAGCCCCGGCGTGGGCTGGATCCCGTTGTGCTTCTTGCGGCGATCGCCCGCGAGACTGAGCATCTCGGCCTGATTTCCACGGCGTCGTCCCTGATTGGTCACCCATACGTGGTGGCCCGAACCATCGCCACTCTCAACCACATCAGCAAGGGTCGAGCCGGCTGGAACATTGTGACCAGTCAAGACGATCAGGCGCTGGAGGCCGTGGGTGTGCCGTTGAGCGAGAAGCTTGATCGCCCCACCAGATATGAAAGAGCAGCGGAATTCGTCGAAATTGTTACCGCGCTGTGGGATTCGCTTCCGAAGGAAGCGATCACCTCGGATAAGGACAATGACGTCTATATCGACACCACGCTGACGCGACCGGTCAATTTCGAAGGCAAGCACTACCGCTCGAGCGGGGTCCTGCAGCTCACGGGCCGATACGAAGGCGATCGCCCGGTGCTCTTTCAGGCCGGCGTGTCGCCGCAGAGCCGCGAGTTCGGCGCGAAATACGCCGACGTGCTGTTCACCTCGCAGCCGGATGTCGAGCACGACCGAAAGTTCTACGCCGAGGCCAAGGCGCATGCGGCAAAGTTCGGCCGGAACCCCGACCACCTCGTCGTGCTCCCGGGTCTGTATGCGGTCGTCAGTGAAAGCGAGGCGGCCGCGCGCAAGCGGAAGGCCGAGTTCGACGAACTGATGCCCCTCAACTTCTTGGTGAACAATCTCGCCAAGCAACTGGGCCTGCCGGTCGAAGAGCTCGATCCCAACAAGCCGCTTCCCTTCGAGCTGTTCGAAACAATCCCCTCAGATGACGAGGTCATCAACTACCGACGTGAAGACATCGGGGGCGTGGCGAAGGCGAACGGCTTCACTGTCAAAGAGTTGGTTCACCACAACCTCAATCGCGGGCAGCGGGCCATCTTCGGCACGCCGGAACAAATCGCCGACAAGATCATCGAGTGGGTGGACACCGACGTCGCCGACGGGTTCAACATCAATATCGACGTTCAGCCGGATGGCGTTGCGAGATTCAAGGATGTCATTACCGAGCTTCAGAACCGCGGTCGGTACCGAACCGAGTACGAGTACAAGAGCTTCCGAGCAAACTACGGTCTGCCCAGCAGCGAGACCGACTAGGTCCCGGAGATTGGCTGGCGCGTAGTCGAGCCAACAAATTGGCGCGAGCCGGTCGCTGGCGCGCACAAGATTCAGGGCGGATCAGCGCTTGTGCCCGAAGGCGTGTCGGAAAACTCGGTCTGGCCTGAATCTTGTGAGTTCAGGGGCGGAACGAAGAAGGCCTCGTCCTGCAGGGACGAGGCCTTCGAGGGAGAAGCAGTGGCTACTTCGCAGGCAGTGCGGCGACGCTCTTCGCGATTGCCGACTTGCGGTTGGCGGCGTTGTTCTCGTGAATGACACCCTTGCTGACGGCCTTGTCGAGCTTCTTGGTCGCGACGCCGAGGGCCAAGGTGGCCTTCGTCTTGTCGCCGGAGACGACGGCCTCACGGGCGGCGCGGATGGCGGTCTTGAGTTCGCTCTTGACCGCCTTGTTGCGGTCCTGAGCCTTCTTGTTGGTGCCGATGCGCTTGATCTGCGACTTGATATTGGCCATGACTGTCTTTCGTTGTGATCTCGAAGGGTGCCGATCCGGAGTGACTGCGTTGACCAAAGCTTTGATCAACGCAAGGGGTGCTTCCGGATGAATCGCGTGGAAGGAAAGTCCACGCGGAAACCAAGGGGCTACGTTACCGGAATCCGGGCGGTCGGGCAACGCAGGAGGCGGTCCCGAGTGCCGATCGGGGGGTTTGCCCCATGTCGACCTCACCGCGACCTTCTTAATCTCGAGATATGACCATCACTGACACCCCCACCACCGCGACCCCAACAACCGCCACGCCGACTGCCGCGACTGCGGGCAACACCTACAGCGTGGTCGGTCTGGTGTTGTCGATCGTGTCGATCCCGGTCGGCATGGCGCCCCTCGCGATCGCCGGTATCGTTCTCGGATTCCTCGGCCGCACCAAGGAGCCGTCCGCCGTCACCACCGCCAACTGGGCGATCGTCGTCGGCCTCTTCTCGTTGTTCGGCTGGATGCTGTTCGCGGTTCTGGGCATCGTTCTGTTCGCGCCATTCGCCTTGGGCGCTTGGGCCATCAGCGGCTTCTGACTCGGCGGCTTCTGAATCAGCGCGTTCCAAGTTCCAGCTGACGCATCGGTCTCGTCAGATGGAGCCGCGCCGCTGGAGCCACAGCGCGCATGAAACAATGGGGCGTCATGTCTCCCCGCGCCGCGAAGCCCCTCGATCCGGCCGCAACCGACCCCGCGCGCCTGCGCAACTTCTGCATCATCGCCCACATCGACCACGGCAAGTCGACTCTGGCCGACCGGATGCTGGGCATCACCGGCATCGTCAGTGACCGTGACATGCGCGCGCAGTACCTCGACCGGATGGACATCGAGCGCGAGCGCGGCATCACGATCAAGAGCCAGGCGGTGCGGATGCCGTGGGCGGTCGAGGGGACGACCTACGCCCTCAACATGATCGACACCCCCGGCCACGTCGACTTCACGTACGAGGTCTCCCGAAGCCTCGCCGCCTGCGAGGGCGCAATCCTGCTCGTCGATGCCGCGCAGGGGATCGAGGCGCAGACCCTCGCGAACCTCTACCTCGCGCTCGACAACGACCTTGAGATCATCCCGGTGCTCAACAAGATCGACCTGCCGGCCGCCGACCCCGAAAAGTACGCCGCCGAGATCGCGGGACTCATCGGCGGCCACCCGAACGAGGTCATGCGCGTCAGCGGCAAGACCGGCATGGGCGTCGAGGCGCTGCTCGACCGAGTCGTCGAACGGGTTCCGGCGCCGAAGGGCGATCCGAACGGCGCGGTCAGGGCGGCGATCTTCGACTCGGTCTACGACTCCTACCGCGGAGTCGTGACCTATGTGCGCATGATCGATGGAGCGCTCAAGCCGCGGGAGCGCATCCAAATGATGTCGACGCGGGCGATCCACGAGATTCTCGAGATCGGCGTCTCGAGCCCCGAGCCGACTCCGAGCAAGGGTCTCGGCGTCGGCGAGGTCGGCTACATCATCACCGGCGTGAAAGACGTTCGGCAGTCGAAGGTCGGCGACACGGTTACGACCGCGATGAAGCCCGCGACTCAGGCGCTGCCCGGTTACACCGAACCTCTCGCGATGGTCTTCTCGGGCATCTACCCCATCGACGGCAGCGACTACCCCGACCTGCGCGAAGCCCTCGACAAGCTGAAACTGTCGGATGCGTCGCTCAACTACGAGCCGGAGACATCCGTTGCTCTCGGGTTCGGTTTCCGCTGCGGATTCCTCGGTCTGCTGCATCTCGAGATCATCACCGAGCGACTCGAGCGCGAGTTCGGCCTCGACCTCATCACGACGGCCCCGTCGGTGATCTACCAGGTGACGACCGAAGACAAGAAGACGGTCACTGTCACGAACCCGAGCGAGTATCCCGACGGCAAGATCGCGAACGTGCGCGAGCCGATCGTGAAGGCATCCATTCTTGCGCCCAAGGATTACGTCGGCACGATCATGGAACTGTGCCAGCAGCGCCGCGGCACCCTCGGCGGCATGGACTACATCGGCACCGACCGCGTCGAGTTGCACTACACGATGCCGCTCGGCGAGATCGTGTTCGATTTCTTTGACCAACTGAAGAGCCGCACCCAGGGTTACGCGTCGCTCGACTACGAGCCTGCCGGCGACCAGGAAGCGGATCTGGTGAAGGTCGACATCCTGCTTCAAGGCGAACAAGTGGATGCCTTCAGCGCGATCGTGCACAAAGACAAGGCGTACGCATACGGGGTTCTGATGACCGGACGGCTGCGCGAGTTGATCCCGCGGCAGCAGTTCGAGGTGCCGATCCAGGCGGCGATCGGTGCCCGCATCATCGCGCGCGAGTCGATCCGCGCGATGCGTAAGGACGTGCTCGCCAAGTGTTACGGCGGCGACATCACCCGCAAACGCAAGCTGCTCGAGAAGCAGAAGGAGGGCAAGAAGCGGATGAAGATGGTCGGGCGCGTCGAAGTCCCCCAGGAAGCCTTCATCGCCGCGCTCTCCGGAGACGTCGAGAAAAAGGACAAGAAGTAGCTAGCGTGGCGGGATGAGCATGTCCGCCTCGCCCGGCTGGTACCCAGACCCGAGCAATCCCGGCATGGAGCACTGGTGGGATGGAAACCAGTACACCCACTCGCAGCCCCGACAGCACTCGACGATGCCTGCACCGTATGTCGGGATGGCGCGGCCTGCCGACGTGTCGCCGAAGAGTCGCACTGTCGCGTCGATCCTGGGCTTCTTCCTGGGCGGCCTCGGAGTTGACCGGTTCTACCTCGGCAACATCGGCATGGGCGTCGCGAAACTGCTCCTCGGGTGGGCAACCGCTGGCCTCTGGCCGCTCATCGACTGGATCATCATCATCTCTGGCCAGGCCCACGACGGCGACGGGTACGCTGTCACGCGCTGGGAGTGAGACGGCCATCGTGAACGAAAGTGTTCTCGACCGTCCCGTCTGGCACTCGCTGACGGGTCTCCACGCCCACCTCGGCACCCGGCACGGAACCGCTGCCGTCTACGACCCCGAGATCTCCCCTTTCGCCGGCACCGAGGGTGATGGTGTCGAAGCATGGGATGACCTCCGCACGTTGCTCGCGGGCCGCGCCGGGGTTCTCGCCGGATCCCCGTTGCCGGTGGCGGATGGCATCCGTGTCCCGTTCCAGGTCGTCGGGTACCAGATGATTGCGCGCGACTGGGTGGGGCATCCTGATCCCGACGCACGTGAGCTCGGACCGGCCGATCATGCGGAGATGCTCGACCTCGCGACCCGCACCAAGCCGGGGCCGTTCGAGAAACGCACTCCCGAGATCGGCCGGTATGTCGGTCTCCGGGTCGACGGAAAGCTCGTCGCGATGGCAGGGGAGCGACTTCATCCACCGGGCTATACCGAGATCAGCGCGGTGTGTACCGACGAAGGGTTTCGGGGCCGAGGTCTCGCCGAACGCGCGGTCAGGACCGTCGCGGCCGGCATCGTCGCGCGGGGCGAGACGCCGATCTTGCACGTGGCAGGAACGAACACCGGAGCGATCCGCCTGTACGAGCGGATGGGGTTCGTGATCCGTCGGGAGATCGAATTCGTGGGGGTCGTGGTGCCCAGAAGGTAAGGCGCGAGGTCGGCTGTCGGTGAGAATAGACGGATGGCCGGATCAGGAGTGCCGCTCTGGCAGCGCGCCGTCACCTACGGGGCCATCGGCGCGACTCAGAACGACGACCTCCTGCGTTACCCGCCGAAGGGTTACCGCCCGATCGAACGGCGGGTGCGGATCGGGCATGGTGAGGATCGCTGGCGCCACGCCTGGGTTGAGACGCTGAGCCTGGGCATCCAGAGCCGCTCGGGTTTTCGGGTCAAGCGCATCGAAGCCCCGGCCGCCGTGCTCGAGAACAGCTACTCGCCGGTGACGTTCGACGAGGCAACGGGCGAACCGGTGCAACCTGCGACAGTGACGTCGGCCGAGCAGGTGTACGCCGATACCGGGGCTGAGTTGGTGCGACCCGGCGACACCGCGATTCTGCTGCTTGGCTGGAAAATTCTGAGCCTGCGTATTCCGGTGCGCATCGTCTACGTGATCGACGAGCCCACTCGTCGCGGGTTCGGCTACGGCACCCTGCCCGGGCATCCGGAGTCCGGCGAAGAGGCGTTCGTCGTCGAGCGTCGCGATGACGACTCGGTGTGGCTGACGATTAGAGCTTTCTCGCGGCCGGCGTACGCCTGGCTGTGGATCGGCTACCCGATTCTGCGGCTGTTCCAAGCGGTGTTCACCTCCCGGTACGAGCACGCTCTCACCAAGCCGTTGGCGTAGCCGTGCCCTCGACTCTCCCGATCGCCGACCCGGCTCCTGCCGACGGCCTGCTGCCGACGTCGATGACGGACGGCGTCGAGGGGCGCGACTTCGGCGTCTACCTGCACGTGCCGTTCTGCCGGGTGCGCTGCGGGTACTGCGACTTCAACACCTACACATCTGCCGAGATCCGGGGCGTCAAGCAGTCGGATTACGCCGCCCAAGCCATCTCCGAGGTCGCCCTCGCGGCCCGCGTGCTCGAAGCCGCGGGTTTGCCCACCAGGAGTGCGCAGACCGTGTTCTTCGGCGGTGGCACGCCGACCCTCCTCCCCGCTTCGGACCTGGGCGCGATGCTCGACTCCGTGACGACGACCTGGGGTCTCGCCGAGGGCGCCGAGGTCACGACCGAGGCGAACCCCGACTCGGTCGACGCCGCGTCCCTGAAGCAACTCAAGGCGGCCGGGTTCACTCGGGTCAGCTTCGGGATGCAGTCGGCCGTGCCGCACGTCCTCGCGACCCTCGAGCGCACGCACGATCCGGCACGCATCCCGCTGGTCGTGAAATGGGCACGGGATGCCGGCCTCCAGGTCAGCCTCGACCTGATCTACGGCACGCCGGGGGAGTCGCTCGACGACTGGACGGCATCCCTCGACCTGGCGTTGGCGCAGGCTCCCGACCACCTCAGCGCGTATGCGCTGATCGTCGAAGACGGAACCAAGCTCGCCCGCCAGATCAAGATCGGTGAGGTCGCCCAGCCCGACGACGACCTCCAGGCCGACATGTACGACCTCGCCGACGAGACCCTCGCCGCTGCCGGCTACGACTGGTACGAGGTCAGCAACTGGGCGACCTCGACCGCCACCCGAAGCCGGCACAACCTCGCCTACTGGACCGGACAAGACTGGTGGGGGATCGGACCCGGCGCCCACAGTCATGTCGGCGGCGTGCGCTGGTGGAACGTCAAACACCCCGCGGCCTACGCGGCGCGGCTCGAAGCCGGCGAGTCACCGGCCGCGGGGCGAGAAACCCTGGATGCGCAAACCCGTCGGGTCGAGTCGGTGCTGCTTCGGTCGCGGATCTCCGACGGGTTGCCGACGGCAGAACTCGAAGCGCCCGGCCGGCGGGCGGTGGCCGGGTTGATCGCGGAGGGTCTGGTTGAGGGCGGCCCCGCCATCCACGGACGGGTCGTGCTCACACGCAAGGGCAGGCTGCTCGCCGACGCCGTGGTGCGACGTCTCCTGGGCTAACCCGCTCCGACGGCTGACCCGCTCCGACGAAAACCAGAAGAGCCGGACCCGAGGGCCCGGCTCTTCTCAAACGAGGTCGCGACTACTTGATAACGCGGATCGCGAAGGGGTAGCGGTACGTGCCACCCTTCTGAACCTTGAGACCGCCAAGGACCGACAGCAGGATGTTGAGGCCAACGATCGCGAGCGTCGGGATTCCCAGAACGATGAAGATCGCCCAGTACGGACCCTCGCTGAATCCGAACGCCAACGAGACGATGATGTTGTAGACGATGATCGACGACACGATGATCCAGACGACCAAAATCGCGACCGCGGTGATCTGGAAGTTCAGCGCCTCTTTCGACTCAACGAGAGTGCGGGGTCCCCGCTTGCCGAACACCAGGTAGATGACGAGCGCAGGCACCAGCGACAGGAGCGCCAGGATTACCTGAACAATGACGCTGCCGGGAACGCCGCCAATGAAGCTCACCAGCGAGAAGCCCACGAAGATCGTGAAGAGGCTGATTGCGCCGCCGAAGTGGGCGAGCATCGCCCACTGCTTGTCGCCGGCCTCGGTGAGCGGACCAGCAGGCTGAGCCGGGATAGCTGGCTGCGGAGCAGCAGGCTGCGCGGGAGGAGGAGGAGGGGTGCTCATGTGGGAAGGCCTTTCAACGAGTTAGGTGGCGGGTCGGTCACAAGCTAGTGCCTCGCGGTCACGTGATGCAACGGGCCACGCTGATGCACGAAGAGCCGGACCCGAGGGCCCGGCTCTTGCAGATGCGGTGGGGGCTACTTGATGAAGCGGATGGCGAAGGGGTACCGGTACGAGCCACCGGCGCTGACCTTGGTGCCGCCCTGGATCGAGAACAGCACCACGAACACCCAGAGAGCGACGGGCAGAATCCATCCGATAACGAACCAGAAGCCCAGCGTCACGAGACCGAGGATGCCGTTAACGATGCCGATCGCAACGCCGATGATGGCCACCGTGATTCCGAAGTTCAGGGCTTCTTTACCTTCGACGTTCGACTTCGCGCCACGGTCCTTGAAGAGGACCCAGATGATGAGCGGCGGGATGAGCGTGAGGATGTTCCCAAAGTGAGCGAACGACGCCCACTGCTGGTCTTCCGCTGCGGTGAGAGGTGGCTGCGGTGCCGGAGCCGCGGGCTGCGGAGTGGTCATGACCTTCATGCCTTTCGATGAGCGAATGTCGGCACCTGCCGACGCCAGTGATAACACTCGAACGGTAGCGCTGCCTCATCACCTATGCAACGGCCCGGCGATGGCGTGTCGAGCTATCATTGGCAGTCGATCTGATCGAGTGCTAACCGCGGAAGGGGGCTCGCATGGTCTCCGAACGCAGCCTCGAGGTGCTCCGCGTGATCGTGGAGGACTACGTCGCATCCCGTGAGCCGGTCGGTTCAAAGGCGATCGTGGAGCGACACTCCTTCGGCGTCTCGGCCGCGACGATCCGCAACGACATGGCGCAGCTCGAAGAAGAAGAGCTGATCGCGGCTCCGCACACCTCGTCCGGGCGCGTCCCCACCGACAAGGGCTACCGCGTCTTCGTCGATCAGCTCACCGAACTGCGTCCGCTGAGCGCCGGACAACGGCAGGCGATCGAGGTGTTCCTCGGCGAAGCTGTCGACCTTGACGACGTGCTCGCGCGCACGGTTCGGTTGCTGTCGACTTTCACGAGTCAGGTCGCGCTTGCGCAGTACCCGTCGTTCGGCAGCGCCCGGGTGCGGCACATCGAAGTCGTCGCGCTCGGCCCAACCCGCCTCATGACGGTACTGATCACCGACACCGGCCGCGTCGATCAACGCCTGCTGGATGTCGCCGCTCCTCTTGACGACAACGCCGTGGCCGAACTGCGTGAGCGGCTTAACACGGAACTCGGCGGCCTCGGCCTCGCAGACGCGGCTGCGAAGCTGCCCACCCTCACCGCTGCCTTCCCCCGCGAACGCGCCGAGCTGATCGCGTCAATCGCAGCGAGCATCGGCGAGCAGGTCGCCGCCAACCGACAGGACCGTCTCGTGGTGGCGGGGTCAGCGAACCTGGCTCGCACTGAACGCGATTTCAGCGGCAGTATCTACCCGGTGCTCGAAGCCCTCGAGGAGCAAGTGACGATGCTGAAACTGTTCGGCGAAATGCAGATCGAGGTCGACGAGGTGCGAACCAGCATCGGGCGCGAGCACGAGTCATCCGGGCTGAGCGAGACGAGTCTCGTCGCGACCGGCTACACCGCGTCGGGAGGAGGGCTCGCCCATCTCGGCGTGCTCGGTCCGACCCGGATGGACTACTCGAGCAACATGGCTGCGGTGCGTGCGGTGGCGCGATACCTCACACGACTTCTCGGTGAGGACGACCGCGGGTGACCGACCACTACGAAGTTCTCGGAGTCTCGCGCACCGCGAGCACTGAAGAGATCAAGAAGGCGTACCGCAAGCTGGCGCGCGAGTTGCATCCCGATGTGAATCCGAGTGGGGACGCCGCCGAACGCTTCAAGTCGGTCACTCACGCCTACGACGTGCTGAGCGACGCCAACCAGCGTGAACGCTACGACCTAGGACCGCAGACCGGCTTCGGCGGCGGAGGCGGCGGGGCGACGTTCGGTTTCGGCGACATCTTCGAAACCTTCTTCGGCGGTGGGCAAAGTCGATCAGCTCCCCGCTCGCGCCGTGAACGCGGGCAGGACTCCCTCCTACGGGTTGAGGTTGAACTCGAAGAAGTCGTGTTCGGCGTGCACCGTGACATCGATGTCGACACCGCGGTCACGTGCGAGGCGTGCGGCGGCTCGTGCTGCGCGCCCGGCACCTCCGTTGTCACCTGTGACATCTGCCGGGGGAGCGGTCAGATCCAGCGCGCCGTTCGGTCGCTGCTGGGCAACGTCATGACGTCGAGCCCGTGTGGAACCTGCCGCGGCTACGGCACCGTCATCCCGAACCCGTGCCCAACGTGTGCCGGCCAGGGCCGCGTGCGCGCCAAGCGCACGATCTCGCTCGACGTCCCGGCGGGAGTTGAAACCGGCACGCGACTGCATCTCCCCAGCCAGGGTGAGGCCGGCCCGGCGGGTGGATCCAATGGGGACATCTACCTCGAGGTCAAGGTCAAGCACCACGAGACCTTTAGCCGCAATGGCGACGATCTGCTCGCGACTCTCGAAGTGCAGATGACGGATGCCGTGCTCGGCACCCGCGTCAGTCTCGGATCGCTCGATGGCGAGGTTTCGATCGAGATCAAGCCGGGCACGCAGAGCGCCGACGTCGTGACCGTCAAGGATCGCGGCATCACCCACCTGCGCGGTGCGGGTCGCGGAGATCTGAAGGTGGGCATCCAGGTGGTGACGCCGGTGCGGCTCAACAGCAAAGAGCAAAAGCTGATGGAAGAGTTCGCTGCCTCGCGTCGCCCGGTCGCGCCCGAGTTCGCGACGTTCCAGCAGGGGCTGTTCGCGAAGATCCGCGATCGGTTCTTGGGCGTTTAGCTCGGTCGCGCATGGCTTCGCTCTATCTCGCGGGTGATCTCGCTCGGCAGCTAAATCTGGGAACGGATGCCGTGGCCGGCTCGGTCGTGACGTTCGGCGGCGAGGAGGCGCGGCACGCGGTCTCGGTCGCTCGGGTGCGCATCGGCGAGAAGATCTCACTCGGCGATGGCGCCGGTCTCGTGGTGTCGGGTCCCGTGCTCTCGATCGACGATGGCGTGGTGTCGGTGACTGTCGAGTCCTCGAGCCTCGACCCTGCGACCCTTCCCGAGTTGTGGTTGGTGCAGGCGCTCGCGAAAGGCGATCGGGACGAACTCGCCATCCAGGCCGCTACCGAACTGGGCGCGGCCGGCGTGATCCCGTGGGCGGCCGAGCGGTCGGTGTCGCGCTGGGACGGCCCGAAGGCCGACAAAGGCCGCGAGCGGTGGGCGTCGATCGTGCGCGAGGCGACGAAGCAGTCCATCCGATCCCGCATTCCGGTCGTCGAACCGATGATGTCGACGGCCGCCGTTGCGAAACTGGCGGGCGTCATCCTGGTGTTGGAACCGACGGCGACCGTGACGCTCACTGCGGTGCCGCTTGACGCTGACCGGATCACCCTCGTGGTGGGACCGGAGGGCGGCATCGCACCGCGCGAACTCGAGACTTTCCTGTCTGCTGGCGCAACGATCGTGCGGCTAGGCCCCGAAGTGTTGCGCACGTCCACGGCTGGACCCGCCGCGCTTGCCGTGTTGAACGCGAGGCTCGCGCGTTGGTAGGCGCACGGTGGTAGCTGGAGTGCCGACCGGTCCGGTTGAGGTTCCCGACCTGGTGCGCGCCTTCGCGGATCAGATCGACGACGTGGTCTGGCGCAACGAACTCGGCGGCCTCACCTTCGTTGCCGGTGACCGCTTTCTCAAGTGGAATCCACGGGGCAGCGGGGTCGATCTGGAGGACGAGCGGGTGCGCCTGATCTGGGCGCGCACGATCGGGCATCCGGTTCCTGAAGTGCTCGACCTGGGGCGCGACGACCAGGGTCAGGTGCTCGTCACGCGAGCGCTCGACGGCGAGGGCGCGGTCTCACCGACCTGGGTCGAACGACCCCGTGACGCCGTCCTCGCGATCGCGGCCGGACTTCGGGCGCTCCACGATAAAGTGCCGTCCGCAGCCTGTCCGTTCCGCACCCCGTGGATTCCGGCGGATGCTCCGCGACCGGATGACGGGGCCGTCGTGATCCATGGCGATGCGTGTGCACCGAACACGATCATCGGGGTCGACGGCCGCTTCGTTGGGCATGTCGATTTCGGAGCGATCGGGGTCGGCGACCGCTGGGCGGACCTGGCCATTGCCAGCCTGAGCCTCGACTGGAACTACGGCGAAGGATGGCAAGACGAGTTCTTCGCCGCGTACGGGATCGAGCGCGACGAAGACCGCATCGACTACTACCGTGCCGCCTGGAACGCCTAGGACACAGAGTGCCTAGGACACCGAGCGCCTAGGTCGAAGGGCTGAACGAGATGAGTCCGACGGTGTTGCCCTCGGAGTCGCGAATGAAGGCATGGCGTTGGGGCGCCGCGTTCGAGCAGCAGGCGCACACCGTCGAGATCGAAGAACAGAAGCCCGGGAGGATCGAACTTCGCGGTCGGCTCGACCCCGAGCAGCCGGGCGTAGAACTGAGCCGCACGATCGAGGTCATCGGCGTGCTGGGCGACTGACGAGTTGCATCGGACCTCCTCTTCGCCGCCAGCGTACTGAAGCCCGGTTTTCGCGTGGGTCGAAACCGTAAGCTGGAGGTCATGTCAGAGGCCAGCGTCTTCGAGCGAATCGTCGCCGGAGAAATCCCTGCCTCGAAGGTTTTCGAGAACGACCGTGTGCTCGCGATCCGCGACATCGCGCCGAAGGCGCCCGTGCACCTGCTGGTGTTCCCGAAGGTGGGAACGTACCCGAACGTTGCGGCGCTCGCCGCGGGCGACGCGGGCCTGCTTGCCGAACTCGTTTCGGTCGCGCAGCACCTTGCAGACGAGCACTGCGGCGGGGAGTTTCGGTTGATCTTCAACACGGGTGAAACCGCCGGGCAAACGGTCTTTCACGTGCACGCGCACGTTCTCGGTGACCCCGAGCACACCGGTGCACTGACCGAGGGAACGCTGTGAGCAGGGGAACGCTGTGACGGAACTCGGCTCTGCTGCGCCACAGCGTGCGGAACTCGAGGTGGATGGTGTCGCCATGGTGCGCCTGCTCGGGGCACAAGACCGGTTGCTCACGACCATCGAGCAGCGCTATCCCCAGGTGAGCATCCTGGTGCGTGGCAACCATGTCAGCCTCGAGGGGCCTGAAGCCGAGCTGCGTGCTGCCGAGCGACTCCTGCTTGAGTTGGTGGCGATGGTGAAAAACGGCGTCGACCTCGGTCCGACCGATGTGACGACCGGTGCCCGCATCCTGGAACGCGGTGAGGGAAGCCCAGCCGAGGTGCTGAGCCAGGCCATTCTGACCAGCCGGGGCAAGAGCATCCGTCCCAAGACTCTCGGCCAGAAGGCGTACGTCGACGCGATCGACCTCAACACGATCACCTTCGGCATCGGTCCCGCCGGTACCGGCAAGACCTACCTGGCGATGGCGAAAGCCGTGCAGGCTCTGCAGCGCAAAGAGGTCGACCGCATCATCCTTTCTCGGCCGGCGATCGAGGCGGGGGAGCGGCTCGGTTTTCTGCCCGGCACCTTGACTGACAAGATCGACCCTTATCTTCGACCGCTCTACGACGCCCTCAACGAGATGATGGATCCCGAGTTGGTGCCTAAACTGCTCGCCTCCGGCACCGTCGAGGTCGCTCCGCTCGCCTACATGCGCGGGCGCACCCTCAACAACGCGTTCGTCGTGCTTGACGAGGCACAGAACACCACCCCCGAGCAGATGAAAATGTTCCTCACTCGGCTCGGCTTCGGAACCAAGATGGTCATCACCGGCGACGTGACACAGGTCGACCTTCCGGCGGGGGCTTCGGGCCTGAAACTGGTGAGCACAATTCTGAACGAGATGGATGACATCCACTTCTCGCGTCTGACCAGCGACGACGTCGTGCGCCATTCGCTGGTCGGCCGAATCGTCGATCGCTACACCGAGTACGACGCGACGCAGCAGGCACGGCGGTACCAACGCGAGAACCCGCCGGAGGTATCGACATGAGCATCGAGATCAATAACGAGTCGGGCGTCGAAGTCGATGAAGCATCGCTCCAGCGGCTTGCGACGTTCGCCCTCGATCACCTGCACGTGCACCGAGATGCCGAGCTCGCCATCCTGTTGGTCGACGAAGCGGCGATGGAGCAGTTGCATGTGCAATGGATGGACGAACCGGGTCCGACCGACGTGCTCTCCTTTCCGATGGATGAGCTGCGGCCCGGAAGTGAAGACGAGATCACCCCGCCCGGACTGCTCGGTGACCTCGTCGTGTGTCCGCAGGTCGCGGTCGCCCAAGCGATTGAGGCTGGCCACAGCGCCGCCGACGAGATGCACCTTCTGACCGCTCACGGCATCCTGCACCTGCTCGGCTACGACCACGCCGAACCCGATCAGGAGCGCGAGATGTTCGACATCCAGCGCGAGATTCTGGTCGGCTTCACGCTCGCCGAACGACGACGGTAACGCTGTGATCGGAATCTTCGTCGCCCTCGCGGTGCTGCTGGTTGCCTTCGGCGGGTTGCTTGCCGCGGCCGATGCGGCACTCGGGGTCGTCAGTCGCACCGACCTGATCGACCTCGCGGCCAACCGACGCACGCGGTCCTCGCTGTTGGCGATCGCGGCGGATGTCGGCGCTCACGTCAACGCGTTGAACTTCATGCGCGTGCTCTCCGAGACGACAGCGGCGGTGCTCGTCACCCTCGCGTTCGCGTCGGTGTTCGCCGACTGGTGGTGGATTTTGCTGGCCTCGGTCGTCGTCATGACGGCGGCATCGTTCGTGCTCGTCGGGTCAAGCCCGCGCTCGGTGGGCCGCGCTCACGCCCGCGGGTTGCTCGGATTCTCAGCACCGATCATCCGGGCCGTTCGAGTGATCCTGGGTCCGCTCGCCGATGCCCTGGTCGCGATCGGCAACCGGGTGACCCCCGGCCGCCCGCGCACTCAGACCTTCTCGAGCGAAGAACAGCTGCTGAGCATGGTGGATGAGGCGGCCGAACTCGACGTGCTCGAGCAAGACGATCGGGAGCTCATCCACTCGATCTTCGAATGGGGCGACACCGTCGTGCGCGAGGTCATGGTGCCCCGAACCGATATGGACACCCTCGATGACGACACCACGATCGCGCAAGCCATGGCGGAGTTCCTGCGCACCGGCCATTCGCGGATGCCGGTGATCGGCAAAGACGCCGACGAGGTGTTCGGGGTGCTCTACCTGCGCGATGTCGCCCGGCTGAGCTTTGAACAGCCGAAAGATGCGAAAACGGCCTCAGCGCGCGACCTCGCTCGTCCGGCTGAGTTCGTTCCCGAATCCAAGAAGGCCGACGACACCCTGCGACAGATGCAGGTGAAGAGCATCCATCTCGCGCTCGTGGTTGACGAGTACGGCGGAATCGCGGGGCTCGTCACGCTCGAAGACCTGATCGAAGAACTGGTCGGTGAAATCGCCGACGAATACGACCGCGAGACCCCGGATGTGACGCACCTGGGCAGCGGAGTCTTTCGGGTGAGCGCGCGGCTGCCCCTCGACGAACTGGGCGACCTGTTTGGGATCGAACTCGACGACGACGACGTCGACACAGCCGGCGGCCTGTTGACGAAGACCCTGGGTCGTCTGCCCGACGTCGGGTCGGCTGTCGAACTGTCGGGAATTTGGCTGCGTGCCGAACGGGTCGAAGGCCGCCGCAAACTGCTGCGCACGATCGTCGTCGAGGCCGACCAGGCGCTGCTCGACGCCAGGGGTGCGTTCGAGATCGACAAGTCCGACAAGACCGACGAGAAGAACAAGGAGCACGCGGGATGACCGCTATCCATCGCGCGGGGTTCGTCTCGTTTGTCGGGCGGCCCAACGTCGGCAAGTCCACGCTCACCAACGCTCTCGTCGGTGAGAAGGTCGCGATCACGTCGTCGAAGCCGCAAACCACGCGCCGCGCCATCCGCGGGATCGTGCACACCACTGACGGCCAACTGATCATCGTCGACACCCCCGGCGTGCACCGCCCGCGCACGCTGCTCGGACAGCGTCTCAACGATGTCGTCACCGCGACCCTCGGTGACGTCGACGTGATTGGGATGTGCATCCCGGCGCCCGATCGCATCGGTCCGGGTGACCGGTACATCGTCGATCAGCTCGCCGACTACCCGCGAGCGAAGAAGGTCGCGATCGTCACCAAGATCGACGCCGCATCGCGTCCGGCGGTCGCCCAGCAGTTACTCGCAGTGAGCGAATTGGCGGACTGGGAAGCGATCATCCCGGTGTCGGCGACCAGTCGCATCCAGCTCGATGTTTTGACCACGCAACTGGTCGCCCTGCTGCCGGAGTCGCCCTCGCTCTACCCCGACGAGCAGCGCACCGACGAGACCCTCGAAGCGCGCATCAGCGAACTGATCCGTGAGGCGGCGCTTGAGGGAGTTTCTGACGAACTGCCGCACTCGCTCGCCGTCACGATCGACGACATGATCGAGCGCGACGACAAAGACCTGGTCGAGATCTACGCCAACCTCTGGGTCGAACGCGACAGCCAGAAGGGCATCATCATCGGCCACGCGGGGGAGCGCCTCCAGGATGTCGGCGCCCGCGCACGTGCCGAGATCGAACCGCTCGTCGGCAAGCAGGTGTTCCTGTCGATTCGGGTGAAAGTCGCCAAGGAGTGGCAGCGCGACCCCAAGCAGCTCGGGCGTCTCGGCTTTTAGAACCTCTGCCCGCCTGAACCTCGGCCCGCCTGGGGGATGACCGACAGTCAACCTCGCGACGGATGCCGGAAGGGGTGACTGCGACGTAGCGTGAGGGCATGACGGAGAGAGAATTCATCGACCGGTTGAAGGTCTGGTTCTCCCTCGCCAACTTTCGGAAGTACCGCTTGGTCGTTGAGTGCGTTGTCGCGGCACTCTATTTCATCGTGGCGTCCGTGGCCGTCTCGGACTTCAGTGGCGTTCTGGGACTGCTTTCGGTGCTCCTCCTGGCGTCGACGATCGTGCTCTATCGCATCCAGCCGTTCCTGTCGCTCGCCATCGGCGCGCTCGGCGCTCTCACGATGCTGGCCAGCTCGTACTTGTCGAACCTCGGGAGTTTCGCGGTTTACGCACCCCTCTTGCTGGTGTTCTTCGGCACGGCCGCGTACGGGAAGCCGACGACCAGGTGGACGGGTCTCGTCGGAACTTTCGTGGCGTCGTTCATGATCTTCGGTAGCTACGGGGTTTCGTTTTCGGGACTGTTGATCTATTTCTTCGCGTTGGCCTTCTTCGCGCTCGCCTGGGTGGCGGGAATGTTGGTCTACGTCAACCGGGGTCGAATGCGAGCCGAGTCCGGGGAGATCGTCGCGACAGCGAAGCTCGGCGAGGTGAAGCATGAGGTCACCCTCGAGCAGGAGCGCAACAAAGTCGCTCGCGACGTTCACGACATCGTCGCCCACTCCCTCGCTGTGGTCATTGCCCAGGCGGATGGCGCGCGCTACGCGTCGAAGGATGTTCCGGCCCCGGTGGTAGAGGCTCTCGAGAACATCGCTGCGACGGCTCGCGCGGCGCTGACAGACGTGCGGGTGCTCCTCGGCGAGTTGCGGCACAACCAGGAGGCCGGGCCGCAGCCCGGGATGAACGACCTTGACGCCCTCATCCGTGGTTTTCGGGACTCCGGGCTCCAGGTCGAGTGGAACAGTTACGGCACCGCGGGCCCGCTCTCTGATCCCGCGGCGTTGGCGGTGTATCGGATCGTTCAGGAGGGGCTCACCAACGCCTTGCGTCACGGTGAAAGGGCCACCCCCGTCGAGCTGGTGTTCGACTGGGGCGCCGCCAGCCTCACTGTCATCGTGACGAACGCCCTCCCCCAGGGCGCAACGATCCTCGCCAACACCGCGGGCCACGGCATCCCCGGGATGCGGGAACGCGCGACGCTGGCCGGCGGGGAACTCGAGGCAAGCGACGGAACCAACGGTCGGTTCCGGGTGCGCGCGACCGTCCCGTTCGCCCGCGCGTCGGCCGCCGCGGTGGCCAGTTGAGCATCCGCGTTGCCCTGGTCGACGATCAGCCGCTGTTCCGCTCGGGCCTGCGGATGCTCATCGACTCGCAAGACGACCTCGAGGTCGTGGGCGAGGCTGGCGACGGCGAGGCCGCCCGCGGGATGGTGCGCGACGCGAAGCCCGACGTCGTTTTGATGGACATTCGGATGCCGGTCGCCGACGGCATCCAGGCGACGCAGGGAATTGTGGCGGATGCGGTCGCCGGCGGCAGCATCGGGCCGCGCATCCTGGTGCTCACCACGTTCGACCTCGACGAGAACGCCGCGAAGGCGATCCGTGCGGGTGCGAGCGGATTCGTGCTGAAAGACGCCGAGCCCGAGTTTCTGCTTGCCGCCATCCGGACCGTGCATTCGGGGACCGCGGTGATCGCGCCCGCGGCCACGGCCGAACTCTTCCAACATTTCGGGGAGCGTGCTCCGCGGCCCGGCGACCCTGACGTCGAGCTCGCCGACCTCAGTACGCGTGAGCGGGAGATCTTCATGCTCGCCGCGCGCGGTCTGTCAAATTCCGAGATCGCGAAGGCTGAATTTGTGAGCGAGGCGACCGTGAAGACTCACATCTCGCGCGTCCTCGCGAAGTTGCGGCTGCGCGATCGCGTGCAACTCGTGGTCTACGCCTTCGAGCACCGACTGGTCTGAGCCGCTTCGGGCGCGTGAGTCGCGGGCCGTGAGATCAACGATCGACGAGAGCCGGCTGCACCGCGACGACGTCGAAGCCATAGGTCGCGTCGAAGTAGGCCTGGATGGTGCCGTCGTCGTAGATCACGCTCACCCACACGTAGCCGTTCTCGGTGTGCGTCGAGAGCACGGTCACGACCGACGAGTTCATCAGATCGTTTTGGATGTGCGTCATCCCCTCGGCCGTGCCGGCGCCGGCGTTGGCGGGGTCGAGGCGCGGGTCGGGGTCGTGTTTCATCGGGTCGTACAGCGCGAGCGGAATCGGCGACTGGGTTGAGGTGAAGGTGGTGCCGTCCCAGGTGCCGAATACGGCGAAGGTGCCCCAGGTCACGCCACCCGACGATTCCTTCAGATCGATGGTCGACCAGTCCCAGCCAGCGATCGCGGGTCCCGTGCATTGCGGCGGATACGACTGCGCGACGACACCGAGACAGAGCATCGCGGTCTCGCCATCCTTTTGCAGCACGGTGCCCTGCCCCACGACTTCGCCGGGGGCTGTGATCGTCGCGCTCGGTGGTACCGCGCTGCCGGGGGTTGCCGAGGCGCACCCGGCCAGAGCAAGGGTCGCGGCGACAAGAAGCAGGACAGGGCGCAGAAGTCTCACTCCACCAGTGTCGCCGCAGGAGCGGATGACGGCCACCCAACTATTCGCGCGAGTCGAACGTCAGCACGCCTCGCGGTCATCCTCCCGACGGAGGTCGATCGTTCTTGCGCCTGATCCGCCGCGCGGGCCCCCTGCCTAGCGTTGATCCTATGGAGAACGACTTCGCCGCCCGCGTGCGGCACCTCAACAAGACTTACGGCCACGACGGCAACATTGTTCACGCCCTGCGCGACGTCTCGCTCGACGTGCGTCGCGGCGAATTCACGGCGATCATGGGGCCGTCTGGTTCGGGCAAGTCGACCCTGATGCATCTGATGGCGGGGCTCGACTCGCCGACTGCGGGGGAGGTGTGGCTCGGACCGCTGGAGATCGGCAAGTTGCCGGATGCCCAGCTCACCCTGGTGCGCCGACGTCGCGTCGGGTTCGTGTTCCAAGCCTTCAACCTCGTGCCGACTTTGGATGTGCGCGGCAATCTGCTGCTGCCGTTCGAGCTCGACGGCCGCAAGCCGGACTCGGCCGAGCAGAAGTGGATCGATGAACTGATTGCCTCCCTCGGCCTCGCCGACCGGATGACGCATCGCCCGCACGAGCTCTCCGGCGGGCAGCAGCAGCGGGTCGCGATTGCGCGGGCGCTTGCCACGAGGCCGGATGTCGTGTTCGCCGACGAGCCGACCGGCAACTTGGATTCTCGCACCGGTCGAGATGTGCTCGGCCTGCTGCGTCAGGCGGCGACCGAGCACGGGCAGTCGATCGTGATGGTCACCCACGATCCGATCGCCGCGTCGTACGCAGACCGGGTCGTCATCCTGGGTGACGGGCAGATCGTCGCCGACCGCGCACGATCGAGTGCCGAAGCGATCTCGGCGTTCATGCTCTCGCTCGAGGTGCAGTCGTGAAGCAGCACGGGGCGAGCGTGATCGTCGCGATCCTCGGCTCGGCGTTCGGCGTGACGCTGCTGCAAGTAACCGGCGCGCTCGCCGCGGCACTGCGGGGGGATGACGTCACGGGTTCGAGTAACACGGTCGCGCTGTTGCTGCGCATCACCGCTTTCGTCTTCATCGTGATCGCGGTCTACGTCTCGGCCGTTGTCACGTCAAACACCTTCTCGACGATCGTCGCCGGCCGAGTGCGCAGCATCGCGCTGATGCGCCTGCTCGGCTCGTCGGCCCGCCGGGAGCGCGGCCGCATCGCACGGGAAGGCCTCGGCGTCGGCGTCGTCGGGTCGCTCGCGGGAGGGGTGATCGGCACCGCGGTGGCCTTCGGCATCGAGCGCGCCGCCGTGGCGACCGGGGTCGTCCCCCCATCCGGCTACTTGTACAACGACCCGGTGGTGCTCATCCCGATCGCCGGAGTCGTGCTCACCACCTGGGCCGCCTCCTGGGTGGGGTCGCGTCGCGTGACCACCGTCACCCCGCTCGAGGCGCTGGGTCGCAGTGAGGAGCTCAGTCGCGAGCAAACGCTGGCCCGGTCGGGGCGCAACCGCACGGCTCTCGTGCTCGGCATCCTCGGCTTGCTGCTCCTGGTATTCGGGGTGCTCGTCGGGCTGGGGTCGCCGCTCGGTGTGTTGATCGCCCTTCCCGGCGGGGTGCTGTCGTTCACCGGAATCGTGCTTGGAGCGGATGTCATCATGCCCCCCGTACTGCGGTTGGTCGGGCGCCTCTCAGGACGCAGCGCACCGGCACGACTCGCTGCCGAGAACGCGGTGCGACACCCACAGCGCAGCTCGCGCGCGACGATCGGACTTGTGATCGGGGTGACCTTGGTCACGATGTTCGCCGTCGCAATGGCCGGGTTCGAGGCGTCGATTCGCGAGGCCCAACGTCAGCAGCCCGAGACCTATCAGGGGATCGATCAGATGCTGACCGCGACCACGACGGTGTTCTCGGTGCTGGTCGGTTTCAGCGGACTCATCGCCGCCGTCGGGCTCGTCAACAACCTCTCCCTTAGCGTGTTGCAGCGGCGTCGCGAGCTGGGCCTGCTGCGCGCGCTTGGCTTCTCGCGGCCCCAGGTGCGCGGGATGATCCTGGCCGAGAGTGCGCAACTCACCTTCGCCGCGGTCATCCTCGGTCTGGTGCTCGGGGCGTTCTACGGCTGGTGTGGGGCGCAGTCGCTCCTCGGCGCGGCATCCCACGGCATTGTGATTCCCGGGGTGCCGTGGCTGTCGATCACGCTCGTGGTGGTCGCCGGGGCAATCCTGACGGCCGTAGCATCCTGGGCGCCGGCGCGAGCGGCAGTTCAGATCTCGCCGATCGAGGCGCTCGCCGTCGACTGACGTCCCACCTAAATGAGAAAGGGCGCCCGGCTCCCCGGACGCCCTTTCTGTCAGGTCAGGAGACCTCTCGGTTCAGCAGACTAGATCGTCGCCTGGAAAGAGTTGGTGATGTTGGAAAAAATGTCGCTCGGGTCTTCGGCGGCGTCGGCGATCTGACCGCGCACGTAGATCACGTGGGTGCGGTCGGTGTTGACGGCGACGATTGCGAATCCTTCAACGCCGCTTCCAGCTCCACCGCAGTCTTCAAAGATGGATTCGAATCCGGCGTAGTACGGGTCGCTGTACGTCCCCGCATCCTCGTCGACGGTGCACGCCTTCGTGAGGTAGTCGCTGATGGACTCGAGGAACGTGGTCAGGTCGGCATCGGTCAGGTCGGGGTTCAGCGGGGCCGCGCCGACCTCCACACCCGATGCCGACCAGCCCGCGAAATAGTCGTCCAGGTTCGTGGCGGCGGCGATCGAGGCCCACTGTTGGCCGCCATTGTCGTCGAAGGGCGCAGTGTCGATGTCGGTCCAGGCAACGGGCACCGCGACGGCGAGCACCTTGAGGTCGTCTTGAACACTGACATAGCCGGCGGTCGGTGCAGCGGTCGGATCGACCTGGTTGCCGGTATCGATCGGCTCCGGGGTATCGCCGCCGACGCTGGCGAATCCGGTGGAGGTCGGCCTCGGAGTCGCGCCGCCGATGGCGACCGGCGAGAAGCAGCCGCTCAGAAGCGTTGCGGCGCTGAGTCCGACGGCGACCGCAATGGTCGCGCGGAGCAGGGTCGGGGTGCGGAACATGGACGTCCTCCAATAAATGCGCTGTGTGATGCCGGAAAGCAATCCCCCTCCGGCCGGTCCACAACATAGTGCAGCGAAGGTGCGTCTCGGTATCAACCACTCCGCACCGGAGCGGCGGTGCTAGCCTCGCAGTGTGTACTACGGTCTGCTTCTTCTTAGCTGCCGCGACGAGGGCTCATTTATCTAGCCCCCCTCGTCGCGGAGTTCGTCGTCGGCTGATCCCCGTTTCGACCAGGAAGAACCCTCCACGACCATGAAAAACACACAAACATCTTCTGGGATGCCGGTACATCGTTACCGCCCCTATGCCACCCAATTCAGCACCGACCTGACCGACCGCACCTGGCCCGACAAGGTCATTGATAAGGCCCCGATCTGGTGTGCCGTCGACCTTCGTGACGGCAACCAAGCGCTCATCGACCCGATGAGCCCGGAGCGCAAGCGCATCATGTTCGACCTGCTCGTCCGCATGGGCTACAAGCAGATCGAGGTGGGCTTTCCATCGGCGAGTCAGACTGACTTCGACTTCGTACGGCAGCTGATCGACGAAAACCTGATTCCGGATGACGTGACGATTCAGGTGCTCACTCAGGCCCGCGAGGAGCTGATCGCGCGCACCTACGAATCGATCAAGGGCGCCAAGCAAGCGATCGTTCACCTCTACAACTCGACCAGCATTCTGCAACGGGATGTCGTGTTCCGCACCGACCGCGCCGGCATTGTTGACATCGCCCTGCAGGGTGCGCGGTGGTGCACGCAGTATGAGGCGACCGTGCCCGAGACGAAGGTGTACTACGAGTACTCGCCGGAGAGCTACACCGGCACGGAGCTCGAGTTCGCGCTCGAGGTCTGCAACGCCGTGATCGAACACTTCCAGCCGACGCCGGACCGCAAGCTCATCATCAACCTGCCGGCGACCGTCGAGATGGCGACCCCGAACGTGTACGCCGACTCGATCGAGTGGATGTCGCGCAACCTCCTCAAGCGCGACAGCGTGCTGCTCTCCCTGCACCCGCACAACGACCGCGGCACCGCGGTCGCGGCCGCCGAACTGGGCTACCAGGCCGGCGCTGACCGCATCGAAGGCTGCCTGTTCGGCAATGGTGAGCGCACCGGCAACGTCGACCTCGTCGCGCTCGGGATCAACCTGTTCACCCAAGGGATCGACCCGCAGATCGACTTCAGCGACCTCGACGAGGTTCGCCGAACCGCCGAATACTGCAACCAGCTCAAGGTTCACGAGCGCTCGCCGTGGGCGGGCGACCTGGTCTACACCGCATTCTCGGGATCGCACCAGGACGCCATCAAGAAGGGCTTCGAGGCGATGGATGCCGAGGCGGCCCGACAGGGCATCCCGGTCTCCGAGCTCGCATGGGCCGTTCCCTACCTGCCGATCGACCCGAAAGACCTCGGTCGCGGCTACGAAGCGGTCGTGCGGGTCAACTCGCAGTCGGGCAAAGGTGGCGTCGCCTACCTGCTCAAGGCCGACCGTCACCTCGACCTGCCGCGTCGCCTCCAGATCGAATTCAGCGGCGTCGTGCAAGCCAAGACCGACATCGACGGGGGCGAAGTCACCAGCGACCAGATCTGGGAGATCTTCCAAGACGAGTACCTGCCCGCCGGCGACGCCGACGCGAAGTGGGGACGCTACGAACTGCTCGGTACCCGCACTGCAAGCGATATGGATGGCAACGTCTCACTCGAGATCAAAATGCGGGTCGACGAGGAGGTGCAGGCGGCGACCGGGAACGGCAACGGACCCATCGCCGCATTCCTCGGCATCCTCGCCGAGCAAGGACACGACATCAAGTTGTACGACTACGTCGAACACACTCTCTCGGCCGGCGGCGACGCCCAGGCTGCTGCGTACGTCGAACTTCAGGTCGACGGCAAACGGCTCTGGGGCGTCGGGATCGACGGCGACATCTCGACGGCATCGTTGAAGGCTGTCGTGTCGGCGGTCAACCGCTCGGTTCGTTCCGACGCCACCGACCGGGAGCTCGTCCCCGCCGGTTGAGCCTCGCGCTGTCGGGCGGCGCTCCTCAACCCACGGTGAGGCGGGTATGGCCGGTGTTAGCTTTGACCGGTGTTGAGATACCCGCCTCTCGAGGTGACAGCGACAACGCCGCGGATCAAACTTGTTGGAGCGTCGGACGAGTTGCTGGAGCGACTGGCCCCGTTGGTGCGTTCCGGCAAAGCCATGGCCGATCCGCCCCCGTACGACGATCCGATGTCTCTGTACGAGGAGAATCCTGAGACTCGGGAAGCGAAGTGGTTGCAAGGAATCTGGCGGGGGCGGGGCTCCGCCACGAACGACTTCTGGCGCCTCTACTTTGCGGTCATCCTCGACGGGGAACCGGTAGGGATGCAAGACATGGTCGGGCAATCATTCAATGACCTCGGCATCGTCACGACCTTCTCGTGGCTGTCCGAGGATGTGCGGGGTCGCGGTCTCGGCAAAGAGATGCGGCAGGCAATTCTTCACCTCGCGTTTGAAGGGTTCGGAGCCAAGGAAGCGACCACCGAAGGTTTCCTGGACAATCCCGGATCTAATGGCGTCTCTCGAGCTTTGGGTTATCAAGCCAATGGGTTCGAGTGGGCGACACGGCGCGGCGAGCCCGCCCAACTACAACGCTGGCGACTCACTCGTCAGGAGTGGTCGACGCGCCGACGTGACGACATCGAACTACACGGCATCGAGGCGTGTGCTCACACACTGGGAATCCAACCGAACAAGCTCTAGCCCTCGACGAGGTGGACTCGGCGTACGTAGCTCACTGCGCGGGCGGCATCCAGCTGCTCGTCCGCCACGAGGGTGACGAGGATGCCGTTAACGGCGAGCCAGTCGTCCAGGTCGACGAGCACCGCACGCAGCGGGTCGAGGCCGTCGACGCCGCCGGCGACGGAGAGGTCGGGTTCGTGGGTGCGGTAGTCGCCGGGGATTTCGTCGAGGCGGGCTGTAGGCACGTGGGGGAGGTAGGCGACCGCGAGGTCGACCGTGCCGCGTAGTGCGGGCGGGAGGGCATCCCACCAGTCGCCTTCGTGGACCGTAAACCCGTACCGGTTTGCGTTGCGGGTCGCGAAGGTCAATGCGAGCGGATCGAGATCCGCCGCGTAGACCACCGCTTCTGGGAGACGCGAGGCGAGGGCGGCGGCGATCGCGCCGCAGCCGGTTCCAAGGTCGACGATCACACGGGCTTCGGGGCGCAGGGCGACGGCTTGCTCGATCAGGGTTTCGGCTCGGGCGCGGGGCACGAAGACGCCGGGACCGACCTCGACTTCGATGCCGGCGAACAGGGCAGTGCCGAGGGCGTGTTCGAGCGGGATGCCGCTTCCGCGGGCAGCAACCACCGCATCCGCTGCGCTGTCGTCGTCACCGAGCACCCGGCGGATTTCGGCTGCCTCCTCTTCGGCGAAGACGCACCCAACAGCGCGCAATCGCGCAACGAGCGGATCAGGCATCGGCCGTTGGCGTGGGGGCCGGTGTTGGCGCTGACCTGCTACGACGGCGAATGACGAGTCGCGGCAAGCGCTCGAGCCGGCGCTGCTCGGGCAGGCTCCAGTGGAACAGCACGGCAAGGATGCGCACCGTCACCGTCAACGCGACGCAGACGACCGCTGCAACGGTGATGGTGACCCCGAGCGCCACGAGCACGACCAGGGTCGTTGTGCCGACGAGGGCAGCGACCGCATAGAGCGAGCCGACGTGCATCAGGGCGACCGGCACGCTGAGCAACATGTCGCGCAGGATCGAGCCTCCGACAGCCGACAGCGAACCCACGAAGATCGCCGGAATCGCCGGGAGTCCGGCGCTCAACGCCGCGGTGGTACCGATCGCCCCGAACAGCCCCAGGGTGAGGGCGTCGAGCACGGTGATGACCTTCTGGAGCCGTGAGAAGAGGCGCTCAAGCAACATCCCGCCGAGTGCAGCGCCGACCGCAACCGGGAGGTACCAGTTGCTGAGCAGCGCCTTCGGCACCTCTCCGAGCAGGATGTCGCGCAGCAGCCCACCACCGAACCCGGTCGCGATGCCGATGATGGCCACCCCGAGCAGGTCGAGCCGCCGATCCCGAAACTGTGCCGCGAACGTCGCCCCCTGCAGGCTGCCGATCCCGATCGCCAGCAGGTCGGCCCACATCGGGATCACGAAAACGTCGGGGGTCACGACTCCATTGGTAGCACTTGCTCAGTCCTGTTGCTGCGCTCGCGTTGCCAGCGCACGAGGGCGACCGCGAGCAGCACGAGTGCGGCGACGGCCTCGCCCAGGGTGGTCACCACGACAAAAAGCAGAAGATCGGGGCCCACATCATGCAGGTGCTCAAGGTGGAACACGGCGTGCGGCACCGCGAAGGCGGAAATGGCGAGCAGTGCCGGGATGACCAGAACCGTGCGAGGGATGATCGCGGCCGCGACGAGCACGATGGCGATCCCGAGCGTCGCGCCCCCGAAGTCGCGGGCGTAGTGCTCTGCGAACGGCGGCGTGAGGTTCACCCCGGGGAAGTTCGCGTAGAAGTTCTCGGGAGCGAGAAGGTTCCAGCCCCCGATCAACAGTTCGGCGAGCGCGAGAACCGCGAGGCCGATACGCAGCACGGCGGTCACCGCCGTGCTCCCGAAGCGAGCCACTCGTCGAAGGTCTGAGTGCCATACCCGGGTACCCCCGTCAGGTGGTAGCCGGCACGGAATGCGGCGAAAGTCTTGCCCGGCAGATTGAGTACGAACACCCGTTTCTTGGCCCGACCCGCGAGCTGCAGGCGAGCCAGGATGTTGCGGCCTTCGAGAATCTCCGGCCCGCCGATGTCGCCGACCCGGCCAGCGGGCGTAGCTGTCGCCAGTTCTGTTAGCCGAACCGCGACATCCAGGACCCCGATGGGTTGGATCTTCAGGTCGACGAAGAACCGCCCTCCCGTCATCGCCAGAATCTCGCCGGGGAAGGAGTGGAACTGGGTCGCGCGCAGGATCGTGAATGGAATCCCCGACGCTTCGATCGCCGACTCGTTGGCGACCTTGTCACGGTAGTAGGCATACGGGATGCGGTCGACGCCGACGATCGAGAGGAAGACCAGGTGAGTCACGCCGGCGGCTTTCGCGGCGTCGAGGAGGCGCTGCGTATCGGGCAGGTCCCTTTTTCGGTTGGTCGCCAGATGCACGACGGTTTCCACTCCGACCAGAGCGTCGGCGAGTCCGACGCCGGTCGACAGGTTGCCGAGCAGGTGGCCGTCGCCGGGTTGACGACTGAGCACGCGCACGTCGTGTCCTGCCGCGCGGAGCCGGTCGACGGTGGGGTGTCCCGGTCCCGACGTGCCGCCGGTGACGAGGATGGTGGTCATGGTTCTCTCCTTAGGGGTGGGATTTCCCTAGCTGAGAGCGGCGAGGCTCTCAAAACGTGACAGCTTGTCGGGGTTGACGACCATAAAGATGCGGTGGATGCCGCCAGGCTCCGCCTCGATCGTCCAGATTGCGATCGGCACACCGTCTCGAACCCCCAGCATTCCGGGGCCACCGTTGACCTCGACGGAGACCGGGTGGATGCCGCCCCCGAACTTCTCGAGAACCCCGAGAACGAACTGCGCCACTCGTTGCGGGCCACGGATCGGCTTGCGGGCTGCCGTCACCTTGCCCCCACCGTCCGAGAGTGCCACGATGTCAGCCGCGAGAACGCTTTCGAGCGACTTGAGGTTGCCGCTGCCTGCTGCGGTCAGGAACGCTCCCAGGAGCCGGTCGCGTTCGGTCGTGGGCACCGCACGGGAACGCTCACTCGCCAGATGCTTGCGAGCCCGGCTCAGCAACTGCCGAGCGTTCGCGACGCTCACCTCGAGCACTTCGGCGATGCGTGCGTGCGGATAGTCGAAGGCCTCGTACAGCACGAAGGCGGCACGTTCGGCGGGCAGCAGCCTCTCGAGCAACACGAGGATCGCGATCGACAGAGCCTCGGCCAGTTCGGCCCCCAACAGCGGATCCGCCGAGGTATCGACGGGTTCGGGCAACCACGGCCCGACGTAGACCTCGCGGCGTGCACGTGCACTCGTCAACGCGGTGATCGAGAGCCGGGTCACGATCGTCGCGAGGTAGGCACCGGGCTCGGCCACGGCATCCCGATCGGCGCCCTGCCAGCGCAGCCAGGTGTCCTGCAGCACGTCTTCGGTATCGTGCACCGACCCGAGCATGCGGTAGGCGATCCCGAACAGTCGGGGCCGCACCTCGTCGAAGACGTCCACCTCCACATCATCACAGGCGGGGCGGGGCAGACTTACTCCCGTGCCGATGACCTATCGCGATGAGGCGGTCGTGCTGCGCACCCACAAGTTGGGTGAAGCCGACCGTATCGTCACGATGCTGTCGCGGCAGCACGGCAAGATCCGGGCGGTCGCGAAGGGTGTTCGCCGCACGGCATCCCGTTTCGGTTCTCGACTCGAACCGTTCATGGTCGCCGACCTGCAGCTCTACAAGGGTCGCACTCTCGACATTGTGCAGCAGGCGGAATCCATCGGGTCGTACGGTGCCGACATTGTTGAGGACTACCCGCGGTTCACCGCCGCGACCGCGATGGTGGAGGCCGCCGACCGGCTCACCGAGCACGAGGCGGGGCTGCAGCACTACCTCCTTCTGGTCGGCGCGTTGCGATCGCTGTCGAAGAACGAGCACGCACCCGGGCTGACCCTCGACTCCTACCTGTTGCGCGCGCTGTCGGTCGCGGGCTGGGCACCGTCGTTCGTGGACTGCGCCGTCACGGCAGAACCCGGGCCGCACAGCGCGTTCGTCGTGCAACTGGGCGGGGTGGTGAGTGACGCGGTCGCACCGCCCGGCGCCCCGCGTCTCGATCCGCTGACCCTCACCACCCTGGCAGCGCTGCTGGCCGGTGACTGGCAGACCGCGGATGCCGCCGACGCCCGCACCCGCGCCCAGGCTTCCGGAGTGGTAGCGGCGTACACCCAGTTCCATCTTGAGCGCGGGTTGCGATCACTCGAGCACGTCGATCGGACCTCCGCGTGACCGACCAACAACGCACCGGGCTGCCGCTCGACTACGCGGGCGGGAAGCCTCCCACGCTGCCCGCTGCCGCGGTACCGAAACATGTCGCGATCGTGATGGATGGCAACGGTCGCTGGGCGAACCAGCGCGGCCTGTCCCGAGTCGAAGGCCACAAAGCGGGAGAGGCGAGTCTTCTCGATGTCGTCGCGGGCGCCATCCAAATCGGGGTGACGCACCTGTCGGCGTACGCGTTCTCCACCGAGAACTGGAGCCGCAGCCCCGACGAGGTGCGCTTTCTGATGGGCTTCAACCGGGATGTCATCCGCCGCCGCCGCGACCAGTTGCACGAGTGGGGAGTGCAGGTGAAGTGGGCCGGGCGACGACCGCGCTTGTGGCGTTCGGTGATCGACGAGCTCGAGGTCGCCGAACGGTTGACCGCCCGCAACACCGGACTCACCCTCACGATGTGCGTCAACTACGGTGGGCGAAACGAGCTGGCGGATGCCGTGCGCGCGATTGGCGCCGAGGTCGCGGCCGGCCGCCTCAAGCCCGACCGCATTTCGGAGAAGACCCTGCAGAAGCACCTGTACGTGCCCGAACTGCCGGATGTCGACCTGTTCGTACGGTCGTCGGGGGAGCAGCGCACCAGCAACTTCATGCTCTGGCAGAGCGCCTACGCCGAGATGGTGTTTCTCGACACCCTGTGGCCCGACTTCACGCGAGCCGACCTGTGGCGCGCGGTCGAGCTCTACGCCAGCCGCACCCGGCGCTTCGGCGGAGCGGTCGACACCCCGACGTCCTGAACGGATGTTGGCATCCACCAGGATGTTGACATGCCGCAGACGATCGACTTCGCACCCCTCGACACCCCCGGTGCGGACGAAGCGGCCAATCCGATTCGCTCCGCGCGTCGCCCCAAAAAGCAGATGCCGATCGGCGCGCTCGGCGTGATCGTGATCACTCTGCCGATGCTGGCGATCATCGGCTATTCGCTGCCCTCGACGATCGCCAAGACGATCACCGACTACGGCGTGCCCGACCCGTGGCTGTCGCAGTACGGTCTGCTGCTCGCCATCTCGACATGGGGACTGTTCGCGCTGGGGCTGGGAGGCGTCATCCTCTGGGTCGTCTTCAACGGCGAGCCGGTCGTTCCGGTGATGCGCCGTCTTCCCGCCTTTGCCGCGGCGAACGGTCTGAAGTTCGAGGAATACCCCACCGACCATCGGGTCTCGGGCTGGCTCTTTGACACTCGCCGGCGCCTAGCGGTGTACCGGGTGAGTTCGGCCACCGGCCGGGAATTCGAGATCGGCGAACTGCAGCGGGTGCAGCCGGAGAGCAAATTGGACCCCGGTATGGAGCCGGCCGCATACGTCGCGGTGCGTCTCGATCGGAAGTTGCCGCACATGGCCTTCCTCTCGACGCAGGCGCGCGTGCCGAACTGGTTGAGCGTGGATGGCTCTCAACTGGTGCCGCTCGAGGGCGACTTTCAGACCTACTTTCGGTTCTATGCGCCGACCGGGTATGAGCGGGATGCGCTTCAGGTCATCACGCCCGACGTCATGGCGGTGCTCGTGGATGACGCGGCGGCCTGGCACGTCGAGATCGTCGACGACTGGGTGATTTTCACGAAGGGCTACAGCTTTCAGCAGAACACCGCGGAAGACTGGCGGCGCATCTTCACCATCATCAGTGCCGTGGCGCCTGAGGTGGTTGTGCAGGGCGATGGCTACCAGGATGAGCACGCGGCACAGTCGGTGCCGAACGTCGTCGCCCCGGCCGGTCGGCGGCTACGAGCGAGAACACCCTCGATTGTCGTCGTCGCGCTGGTGACCCTCGTCGTGTGGCTGATCGCGTTCTTCGCACTGCAGGCACCGCTCTACAGCTACGTGATCCACAATCAGGAGTTCGCGCCGGTCGAATCGAACTGAGTCGATTCGGCCTGAGCTGCCGGGGCGGCATCCCGTCGCCACGGTCGGATGACGAAGAGCCACAGGCCGAGAGCTGCGACGGCGTAAGCGAGATAGAGCCCGATCCAGCCCCAGAGGTCGACCTGGACGCGATCCCACGACGAGGGCAGGGGCAGCAGCACGAGGAGGAACGCAAACAGCCCGGCCAGGTAGGCAACAGCCCAGAGGATCTTGTTTGCCGCCCAGACCGCATTGCCGGTGAGCCCGCGCAGCGGGAGCAGCGCGATGGGCATGGCCGAGATTCCGGCGACCGCAACAGCCGAGAGGGTCTCACGCACGAAGACGGTCCCGCCGGTGGCGGGGAGCAGTCCGTACCCGATCCAGCTCAGGATGCCTGCCGCCAGCGACCAGCCGAGTCCGATCAGCGCGAGCCGTGCCTGTTCGACGGTCGCGAGAAGTCCACCCACGACGACTCCGGCGACGAGGCCGAAGACGATGCCCGGCTCGAACCCGGTGAGGCGGCTGAACAGCACCGCGCCGATGACGACCACGAGGGTCACCGGTCGAAACTCCAGTGCGATCGGAGACGACGGATGCAGGCGCCGCGCAATCTGCATCAGGACGACCCAGCCGACTCCGATCGACACTGCGAGAGCGAGGGTGATCTCGGTGAGAGTGCGCAACCCGGCAACGTCGAGTCCCACTCGTGGGTCGACGAAGGTTGCTGCGATCGCTGCGACACCGAGACCGGCGACGGCGTACGGCCAGCGCGTGAACCGCATCCTGAGTTTCTTCTCACGGGGAGCGCGACCGGCGGTGAGCCGCTCGATCGCCGAGTCGAAGAGCGCCGTGGGCAGCGCAACAAGAAGCACCAGCACGACACTCCCCGCCGCGGCCCAGATGACATTCGCCACCGTGATCGCCTGGGACGGGGTGGCGAGGGTGCTGAGAACCCCCGGGTCGGCGGGCGGACGCGGCGGGTACGAAGGGAACGGCCCGGAACTCGAGAGGGGAGTCGCGGACGGGTTATTGCAGCTGGCGTCGAGCAGGCACACGGAGCCGCTGATGTATGGCAGCGTCGCGTCAATAGTTCCCGCGTCGTACTCGATCGTCGATCCGTCGGCGCAGTCGACCTCGCCGCTCGACCCACCCGTGACCTGCAGGTGGGCGGATACCGCCGTGATGTCAATCGCCGTGTGGATCGGCGGCGTGTAGTCGTCGGCGCAGATATCACCGACTGCCGGGATGTCGGCTTCGAAGTGACCGTTGGTCAAGGCGTAGGTCGTCTTGCCGGTCAGCGACGCCGTATCGGCGGAGTTGGAGGCGACCGCGGCGACTCTGCAGGGCTGGGTCGAGCAGTCGACCGTGACCTGGAGATGGACCGGCGAGCTCACCCCGTCAGTCGCGACTGTCTCGCCCTCGCCCTCGTACACGACGAGCGGATCGAGGTCGTCTGCGAGCGGTGAGGCGGTCGCTGCGACGGCGGGCACGCCGAGGAGGGCGACCAGGATCGCCAGGGCGGTAAGAGCACGGTGCGGGCGCATGCTGGCGGCAGAATATCAGCGCCCACGCTCGCCGGTAGGCTGGCGGGGCTATGGCCACCCCTCTTGAATCGATCATTTCGCTCGCAAAGCGTCGCGGTTTCGTCTTCCAATCGGGCGAGATCTACGGAGGGTCCCGGTCTGCCTGGGACTACGGCCCGCTCGGCGTCGCGCTGAAGGAGAACATCAAGCGCGAGTGGTGGAAGTTCATGGTGCAGACCCGCGACGACATCGTGGGTCTCGACTCCGCGGTCATCCTGCCCAAGCGCGTCTGGGAAGCCTCCGGTCACGTCGATGTCTTCTCCGACCCGCTGGTCGAGTGCCAGCACTGCCACAAGCGCTACCGCCAGGATCACCTGCTTGAAGAGTTCGAAGAGAAGAAGGGCCGCGCCCCCGAGAACGGGATGGCTGACATCGTCTGCGTTAACTGCGGAACTCGCGGCCAGTGGACCGAACCGCGCGCGTTCAGCGGTCTGCTCAAAACCTTCCTCGGTCCGGTCGACGACGAAGCCGGCCTGCACTACTTGCGTCCGGAGACCGCACAAGGCATCTTCGTGAACTTCGCCAACGTCGTCTCGAGTGCGCGCATGAAGCCCCCGTTCGGCATCGCCCAGGTCGGCAAGAGCTTCCGCAACGAGATCACCCCCGGCAACTTCATCTTCCGCACGCGCGAGTTCGAGCAGATGGAGATGGAGTACTTCGTGCAGCCGGGCACCGACGAGGAGTGGTTCAGCTACTGGCTCGACCAGTGCGAGGCCTGGTTCACCGGCCTCGGACTGACGGCCGACAACATCCGTCGCTATGAGCACGCACCCGAGAAGCTGTCGCACTATTCCAAGCGCACCGTCGACCTGGAGTACAAATTCGGTTTCGCCGGGTCGCAGTGGGGCGAACTGATGGGTGTGGCGAACCGCACCGATTTTGACCTGTCGACCCATTCCCGCGAGTCAGGCGTCGATCTGTCGTACTTCGACCAGACCACGAACGAGCGCTGGACGCCGTACGTCATCGAACCGGCGTTCGGGCTGACCCGTGCCTTGATGGCTTTTTTGGTGGATGCCTACGCAGAAGACGAGGCGCCCAACACCAAGGGCGGGGTCGATACCCGTACCGTGCTGCGCCTTCACCCGAAGCTCGCCCCGGTCAAGGCCGCGGTGTTGCCGCTGTCGCGCAACGAGCAGCTCTCGCCGGTCGCGCGCGATCTCGCCGCCGACCTGCGCAAGGACTGGATGATCGAGTTCGACGACGCCGGCGCGATCGGCCGTCGCTACCGCCGTCAAGACGAGATCGGCACCCCGTTTGCGGTCACGGTCGACTTCGACACGCTTGAGGATCAGGCGGTCACCGTTCGCTCGCGCGACACGATGAGTCAGGAGCGGGTCTCACTCGCGAAGCTGCACGGCTACCTCGCCGAACGGCTCTGACCGCCCCTTCCACAGGGTCACCGCGCGGGGCGGCCGGTGTCGGGTGAGGGTGCGGTGCTGGACAACTACCTATGGGCATAGGTAGTGTGCTTATGACGGTACAGCCCGCGACGACGACGTCGAAAGGACCACCCCCATGGCGACCTACACTCCCGCCCAGCTCCTCGAAGACTTCTCGGTGGAGATGACCGGCAAAGACGTACCCGGCCTCCGTGAAGCCGCACCGCTGATCCCCGCCGGAACTCGGATCAACGTCACGTTCCTCGGCAACGAAGACCTCTCGATGCGGCTCATCGCATCGAAGGCCGTCCTCGACAGCGGGTTCATCCCCGTGCCGCACATCTCCGCGCGCCGTCTGAAGAGCCAGGAGATGCTCGAGGAGTTCCTCGGTGCGCTGAAGGCGCAGAACACCGCGTCGCACGTATTCAGCGTCGGAGGAGACCCGCACGAACCCGAGGGTCCCTATGAGGACTCGCTCGAAGTCATCCAGACCGGTCTGCTGCAGAAGTACGGCGCGTCCGACATCTCGATCGCGGGATACCCCGAGGGGCACCCCGATATCTCCGACGACAAGCTCTGGGCTGCCCTCACCGGCAAGCATGCTGCCCTGACGGCGGCGGGCACCCGCGGCACGATCCTCACGCAGTTCGGGTTCGACGAGAAGCCGGTGCTCACCTGGATCGAGAAGGTACGTGCGGCCGGCATCGACTATGAAATCCGCATCGGTGTGCCCGGCCCAGCAGGCATCAAGCGGCTGCTGTCGTTCGCCGCGCGCTTCGGTGTGGCGTCGAGCGCCGGCATTGCGAAGAAATACGGCCTGTCGCTCACCAACCTCATGGGCACCGCGGGGCCCGACAAGTTCATCAACCGCCTCGCCAAGAAGCTCGACCCCGCGAAGCACGGTGTGGTGAAGTTGCATTTCTACACGTTCGGCGGTCTCGCCGCGACGTCGGAGTGGATCCGCGACTTCAAGGAGAAGCTGTGAGCATGGCGACCATCAATAGCCCGGCGACGACGCTCGCCGCTGCGGCGGCAGCGCAGCTCGACAGCTACACCAACCAGGCGGTTCTGACCGTGCACGGCAAGGACCAGCCGGGGATCGTCGCGGCGGTCTCGACCATGCTGGCCGGGCTCGGGGCGAACATCGTGTCGCTCGATCAGTACTCCGACAATCCCGAAGGCGGAAAGTTCTACCAGCGCACCGTCTTCCACCTCGCGGAGCTCAACGTAAAGCTCCCCGCCCTCGAAGCCGAGCTGGGCGAGACCATCACGAAGGGCTTTGGCCTGCAGTGGAAACTCACGCAGCGTTCAGTGCCGAAGCGGGTGGTGATCATGGCATCCAAGTCCGACCACTGCCTGCTCGACCTGCTCTGGCGTCAGCGTCGAGGCGAGATTCCGATGACGGTACCGATGGTGATCGGCAACCATCCGGAGCTGGCGGATGACGTGCGCGGCTTCGGCATCCCGTTCCTGCACGTGCCCTCGAAGCCGGGTCCGGACAAGTCAGAGGCCGAGGCCAAGATGCTCGACCTCATCCGCGGCAACGCCGATCTCGTCGTGCTCGCCCGCTACATGCAGGTCATCTCAGAGGACTTCATCGAGAAGGTGGGGGTTCCGATCATCAACATCCACCACTCGTTCTTGCCGGCGTTCATCGGTGCTGGCCCGTATCGGAAGGCGAAAGAGCGCGGGGTGAAGTTGATCGGCGCGACGGCGCATTACGTCACCCCCGACCTGGATGAAGGTCCGATCATCGAGCAAGACGTCGTGCGCGTGACGCACGCCGACACCGCCTTGGACCTGCAGCTTCGCGGCGCCGACGTCGAACGCGCCGTGCTCTCCCGTGCTGTCCTTGCGCATTGCGAAGACCGCGTCATCCGCGCCGACCGCGAAACGATCGTCTTCTAGCCACCACCGGGCCTCTCGGGGCTCTTTCACATCCACCCAACACCTATCTCCATAGGTATTCAACGAAGAAGGAACCCATGGCCGAGCCCACGAACCTCCAAGGCAAGATCGATGCGGCGGGCAACCCCGTCGAGATGCTGCGCAACTCCCAGATCGGGTCGTACATTTACCCGGTTGTGCCTGCCGACTTCCAGAACTGGATCAAGGAGCAGCAGGCCTGGCGCAAGACGGCCGTTCTCTACGACCAGTCCCACCACATGGACAACGTCTTTCTCAAGGGGTCGGATGCGATCAAGTTGATCTCCGACACGGCGATCAACTCGACGGCCGTGTTCCCGGTCGATCGCGCCAAACAGTACGTTCCGACCACCGCCTCCGGTCACGTCGTCGGTGACGGCATCCTGTTTCGTGAGGCCGAAGATGAGTACGTCTACGTCGGCCGCGCCCCGGCATCCAACTGGCTGATGTACCACGGTGCGACCGGTGGCTACCAAAACCTCGAGGTCGTCGTCGACCGTCGCTCGAACTCGCGCCCCTACGGCGATGCGGTGAGTCGCAAGTACTACCGCTTCCAGATCCAGGGCCCTGCCGCCTGGTCGGTTATCGAGAAGCTCAACGGCGGGCCGCTCGAGCAGCTCAAGTTCTTCAGCATGGCGACCATGAGCGTCGGCGGCATCAACGTGCGCACCCTGCGTCATGGCATGGCCGGCGCGCCGGGACTCGAGCTGTGGGGCCCGTACGCCGACCACCACAAGATCCGCGACCTCATCGTCGAGGCCGGCAAGGACTTCGGCCTCGTGCAGGTCGGGTCGCGCGCCTACCCGTCGAACACCCTCGAGTCGGGCTGGATCCCGTCGCCGCTTCCTGCGATCTACACGGGTGCTGAAGAGCAGGGCTACCGCGACTGGCTACCCGCCGACTCCTACGAGGCGACCGGCACGCTCGCCGGCTCGTTCGTCTCGGCGAACATCGAGGACTACTACCTGACCCCGTGGGAGCTCGGCTACGGCTCGTTCGTGAAGTTCGACCACGACTTCATCGGCCGCGACGCCCTCGAGAAGATGGACACGGAGACCCAGCGCAAGAAGGTCACCCTGGCCTGGGACGCCGAGGACGTCACCAAGATCTTCGCGTCGCTGTTCGACGTCGACGGACCGTCGCACAAGTTCTTCGACCTCCCGCTGGCCAACTACGGCTCGGCGAACTACGACTCCGTCGTGGACGCCGACGGCACGGTCGTTGGCTACTCGATGTTCACCGGCTACTCGTCGAACGAGAAGCGCGCGCTGTCGCTCGCAACCATCTCGCCCGACGTGCCCGAGGGCACCGAACTTCACGTGCTGTGGGGTGAAGACCCGAACACCACGAAGGCCTCGGTCGAGACCCATGTGCAACTTCCGGTTCGCGCCGTCGTCAGCCCAGTCCCGTACTCGACGGTCGCTCGCGGGTCGTACCAGGGCGGCTGGCGCACCGGCTACAAGAGCTGATAAGCCGCTAGGGTCGGACGCTGGATCACTTCACGGTCCCGCGTCCGACCCTAGGCTTTGTGAAAAATGTCTCTGAGATTCGCGTTACTCGCGCTCCTGAGCGTCGACGCCATGACCGGGTACGACCTGCACAAGCGGTTCGACTCATCGGTCGGTCACGTCTGGTACGCGCCGGACTCTCAGATTTACCCCGAGCTGCGCAAGATGGAAGCCGACGGCGTGGTCCGCGCCGAGGAGGTGGCCTGGGGTCCCAAAGGCACCAAGCGCGAGTACCACATCACCGATGAAGGTCGCACTGCGCTGCGTGAGTGGATGAACGCGATGCTGCCGTACGCCCGATTCCGGGATGCCATGCACCTGAAGTCCGCCTACTTCGAGTGGGCGACACCGGATGCCGCGCGCGCCCAGTTGCGCGCCCACATCGCGCACTACGAGGCAGAACTTGCGCAGTGGGAGGAGCAGATCATCCAGATCAACACGTCGACCTCCCCGATGCTGAATCGTCGGCTCGCCGTCACTCCGGAAGCCGACCGCGCGCGAACTACCGCGTTCAAGCGCTTCGCGTACGAGGGGCTCGTGCAACGTGCCCAGCAAGAGATCGCGTGGGCGCGCAACGGGCTCACCCTGATCGACGATCTCGACAACCTCGACGAAAAAGAAGAAGGCCGATGACCGACCTCCCGCCTCCACCACCGCCGACCTCCCGTGCCGAGCAGACCACGATCGTCGAGTTGCCCTATCACCGTCTTTTTCGCGCGCAGCCGACGTATCGGTGGTGGCGTCCGCTCGTTGCTCTTGTGATGGCAGCGGTGTTCTTTTTGGGTGTCCAAGTCGTGCTGGCTATCGTTCTGGTCGTCGTGCTGTTCGCCAATGGCACGATCAGTGTCGGCCACATCCCGACTCAGACCGAGTTGCTCGCCGAGTTGTCGCCCGACCTGACCAATCCGTGGACTCTGGTGTTTGGGCTCGGGGCGATCCTGCTGGTCTTGCCGCTGATTCCGTTGGCGTTGCGGATCGCTGGCATCCGCCCGTCGGGGTATCGGGTGAACATCCTGCACTCGGTCACCTTCCGACTGCGTTGGCGCTGGCTCGGTGTCACGGCGGCGATCTCCGCCGTCGTGTGGATCGTTAGCCTGGCCGTGCAGGTTCTCGTGGGGGTCGCATCCGGCCAGCCGCTGCTGCCGTTCAGCACCCCGATCGGTCCCTATCTCGTGGGTGCGCTGATCGTGGTGCTTCTGGTACCACTCCAGGCGGCGACCGAGGAGTACCTCTTTCGCGGCGTCCTGCAACAGGTCATCGGCGCCTGGGCGCGGTGGGCTCCGGTCGGCATCGTCATCTCGGCGACCCTGTTCGCGCTCAGCCACAGCTACGACATCTGGGGGCAGTTGCAGGTCGGCATCCTCGGCGTGAGTTTCGCCATCGCGGCGATCCGAACCGGCGGCCTGGAATCGGGGATCGCCTACCACTCGGTGCACAACATCGGAACGTTCCTGATCACCGGCACCGGGATGTTCGGGCCCACCAACTCTGCCGGGGCCGTCGGCACACCGATGGATGTCATCCCGCCGCTGATCACTGCGGCTGTCTGGCTCACCGCGATCGAGTTTGCGGCACGTCGGATGCACCCGCAGCGGATCAGTCGGATCGCGGTGACCCGTCTCGTTCCCGACCCGCCGACCCAACCGGGAATGCCTGCGACTTTGGGCGGTTGAACCCAACATGACCCGTGAACCCACCATGAACATCACCACGACCGAACCCATCAAGGTCGACATCTGGTCGGACATCGCCTGCCCGTGGTGCTTCATCGGCAAACGAAAGTTCGAAGCAGGTGTCGCCGCCGCGGGGCTGCCGGTCGAGGTCGAGTACCACTCGTTCGAGCTCTCGCCGGGTACTGCGGTCGAGGTTGAAGGTCACCATGTCGAGCACCTCGCTCAGCACCTGGGTGTGCCGCTCGAGCAGGCGACCGCGATGATCGATCGGGTCTCGGGTATCGCCGAAAGCGTGGGACTGCACTACGACTACGACGCCCTGCAGTCGACCAACACGGTGCTCGCGCATCAGCTCATTCACTACGCGAAGGCGAAGGGGCTGCAGCTCGAGATGAAGGAACACCTGATGAAGGCGTACTTCGAGGACGGGCGCCACGTCGGCCGCATCCCGGAACTCGCCGATCTCGCCACCGAGCTCGGCCTCGATCGGGATGATGTCATCCGCTCCTTGACGGCGAACGAGTACCTCGACGACGTGCGCGCCGACATTGCGCTGGCGGGCGAGCTGGGTATCCGCGGGGTTCCGTTCTTCGTGCTCGACGGCAGGTTCGGAGTGTCGGGCGCGCAAGACCCGGCCACGTTCGCTAACGTCCTGCAACAGGTAGCCGACGAGCGTGCGGCCGCCGTGGAGTCCGAAATAACGGAGGCGTCGTGACCGAGCCGAACCCCGCACCCCTGGTGTTGGAGATGGTGGGCGACACCGCCGCGGAGGTTTGCGAGGGGGAGTTCTGCGTCATCCCGCCCCACCACGATCAGCACGTCATGAACCGCCGAGTGGACTCCGACAACATCTGACTTCTCGGGCTTTCCGGCCTGAGGTGCACCCGTGCGCCCTGGATGCCAGATATTAACAGCTTGTTACAGACGTGAGAACTCCTCCGTATCCGCTTGACTCACGTCCCCGTTTCGGGGGACTCTTACGGCCTAGCCGGAAGCTCCGCACGTTGAGGCCAACCCCCGATTGAGGCCTCGACCTTCAGGAGTTCGGTCGATGGGGATTGCGCTGCCCACTGGGCGCGTCGGTTGGTAGCGATACCAATGGTTCCCCCGACCGAAAGCGTGACCCGATGCCCGCTCCTGCATACCTTCCGATCGACCCGCTCGGCGATTTTCTTGCCTCGCCGTTCAACCCCGACGCCATCGCCAACTTCGTGGCAAGCCTCGCGCCGTACTTCCCGATCGCGCTCGCAGGGATCCTCGTTTGGGGCCTCTGGCTCTACCGCGTGATCCTGTCGGCGACGGCCCCGGCGATCGAGGGCGACTTCCGAGCCCCAACCTCTGTGGTCGTGCCCTCGTTCCACGAGGATCCCGACATCCTGATGCGCTGCCTCGAGTCCTGGCGAGCCCAAGACCCTGACGAGATCATCATCGTTCTGGACGTTGCGGACGTCGACAGTTACGACCGCATCGTTGCGCTCGATGATGACCGCATCCGCCCCATCCTCTTCGAGCACGTCGGCAAGCGCTCGGCGCTCGGCGCTGGCATTCGCCTGGCGAGATACGAGATTCTGGTTTTGACCGACAGCGACACCTCGTGGCTGCCGGGGCTGCTGGTCAACGTGCAGAAGCCGTTCGCCGACCCCGCAGTGGGCGGCGTCTCGACCCAGCAGAACGTCTACGCCCGCACGACGAGCATCTGGCGACGCGTCGCCGACTGGCTAGTCAACCTGCGGTACTACAACTACGTCCCGGCGATGGGCAGGGCTGGCGCGGTGCCGTGCATCTCGGGACGCACTGCCGTCTATCGCCGCTCGGCAGTCCTGCCGGTGCTCGACCGTCTCGAGAACGAGTTCTTCCTCGGCAAGCGCTGCATTTCTGGCGACGACGGGCGCCTCACCTGGCTCGTCCTCGCGTCGGGGTTCAAGACCGTGCATCAGCGCTCCGCACGGGCGCTATCGATGTTCCCCTCGACACTCAGCGGCTTCGTGAAGCAGCGCGTGCGCTGGAGCCGAAACTCCTACCGCTGCTACTTGACGGCGATCTTCAAGGGGTGGCTGTGGAAGCAGCCGTTCGTGACCAAGGTCACGGTTCTGCAGATCCTGCTCACCCCGGTAACGATGGGCTTCACGGTGGCATACCTCCTGCTCAGCCGGCTCGACTTCACGCCGCTCGCCATCGGCGCGGTGGTCGCCTGGCTGCTGGTGACCCGTGGCATCCGTGGCGCGTCGCACCTTCGTCGCCACCCCGGTGAGATCTTCCTGTTGCCCATCGTGGCTCTGGTCGTGATTTTCATCGCCCTCCCGATCAAGCTCTTCGCGTTCGTCACGATGAACCGCCAGGGATGGCTGACCCGCCGCGCCGACCAGATCGGCGGCGACGGCCAGAACACCCGCTCGCTCGGAGCGGAGGTCGTCGCGTGACGCGCCTGATTGCGGCCGTCGCCGCCATCCTGCTGATCGCTGTAGGACTTCTCACCGGTTCGATTGCAGCCTCCGCCGCTCCGACCGCGACCTTCACCTCTCCGGATACCGTCACCGCCGGCCGCGACTACCCCGGGAACCCGGACACCGAAGCGCCGCTCGTTGCCGCCGAGGAACGCCGAATCATCGACATCCGAACGACTCTGCAAACCGCGCTTCTGCAAGGCGTGGTGCCGAGGCGACCGTTCCGGCTCACCACGACCGGAGTGCCAACGATCGTCCTCGTCGGCCGTTCGGCGCCGTACACGATCGACGAACTCGCCCGCATAGCGCCGCGGAGCGTCGAGAAGCGCAGCGACGGCAGCTACCTGATTTCGGAGCACATCTACGTCGCCGAGGGTGCGACTCTGCGGATCGACGGCGTCGGCGTCAAGCTGCTGCTCGCCTCGAACGCGCACGGTTTCGTGTCGATCGTCGCCGACGGAGGCACTCTCGTCATCCGGGGTGACGCAAGTTCACCGCTCGAGGTGGGGAGCTGGGACTCCGACGCAGTCGGACCCGACCTCCTCACCGACGATGGACGTGCCTACGTGCGGGTGTACGGCGGTCATGCCGAAATCACCGATGCGAAGTTCGAGCAGCTTGGCTTCTGGAGCGGAATCACCGGCGGTCTCGCGATCACCGGTTCCGTCATCCCCGAACCGCTCATCGCCGACGACCCGACATCGGCGGCCCAACCGCTTGACGAGAACCTGGTTAGCCTCGGCCCCGACGCGTCGCCGCTCGACACCCTCGCCCTCGAGGGAGAACCGGATGGTGCGGGCTACGCCTCCGCTCTCCTGCAGTCGGTCGAAACGATCGGCAACGCGTTCGGGCTCTTCGTGACGGCGGCCGACCGTGTCGATATTCGCGGGTCGTCGTTCGAGAACTCGCTTGTCGACGGCCTGGTCTTTCACCGCGATGTCACGAACAGCACGGTCTCCGGCTCGGTCGCGACCGGCAACGCCCAGGACGGTTTCAACCTCACTCGGGCGACGTCGAGCGTCGTGTTCGACGATCTTGAGGCGCGCGACAACGGTCGCAACGGCATCACGATTGAGGGCCGTGCTCTGGTCGACGGTCCGAGCGCAACGGGCATCGCCGTCAGCAGCTACGGCGGCAACGAGGTGCGCAACAGCACCTCGGCGGGCAACGGCCGGTATGGCATCGAGGTGGTCGGTGGCTTCGACATCAACATCATCGGCAACGAGGTCTCGAACAACCTGATGGGCATCGTGGTGACCTCCGGGGCGACCGGGGTGACCATTCGTGCCAACGAAGTCAGCGGATCGACCCAGCAGGGGATCGCCGTGCGCGACTCCGGTGCTGACATGTCCGTCGTGGACAACCGCGTCGATGGCGGCGAGATCGGCATCTACCTGCGAGACGCGGGCGGACGCATCGAAGACAACCGCGTCAGCAAAGTCAGCAACCACGGCATTGCACTCGTCGGCGCGACCGGAGGGTCGGTGATCGTCGGAAACACCATCGACGGCTCGGGTCCGAGCGCGATCGACGTGAGCCGCTCCACCGGGATGGCGGTGCGCGACAACGACGCCACAGGGTGGCACGACACCAAGCCGCTCGCGATCGTCCTGGCTCGTATTTTCCAGCCACTGACGGTCATGTGGCTGGTGATTGCGCTCCTCCTGATCGTCACGTTGGTCATGCGTCGTCGCCGCCGCGTCGGAGTCAACCCGTACGCCGACCAGGCACCGCTGTCGAGCTTCACGCGCGGCATCGTTCCTCGGGCGCAAGTTGGGTCTCGGGTGCAGGTCCCCAACCTCGGCGAACCGTCGACCGGGATCGGGTCGTGAAAGCCGATGACGAGCCCACTGAGCGCCGCCCCGTGATCGCCATCGTCGTCCTCGTCCTCGTGCTTGGTCTGTTCATTGTGGGAGGCGTGTGGGTATTTCTGGGAAGCCGACCAACGACGCCCGAGGCCGTGACCGGCCCGACTCCGACCGCCCTTGAGCCGTCGAAAACGCCCATCTCGACGCCGAGCGCTGACGGCTCGTGCGCGGAGCCGACAACGACCGTTGCGTCCGAGCTCGACCTTCAGTCCGCGCTCGACGGCGCGGCACCTGGCGATGTCATCTCGATCGCCCCCGGACGGTATGTCGGCAACTTCACGATCACGACCTCCGGGACGGCGTCGAACCCCATCACCCTGTGTGGGACGCCCGACAGCGTGCTCGACGGAGGTGGTGTGGATCAGGGCTATGTCGTTCACCTTGACGGTGCGAGCTACTGGCACCTCGCCGGGTTCACGGTCACCAACGGGCAGAAAGGCGTCATGGCCGACGGCACGGTTGGGTCGGTGATCGAGGGGTTGACAGTGACCATGATCGGCGACGAGGCGATCCACCTCCGCCGGACGAGCACCGACAATCTCGTCACCGGTAACCAGGTGAGCGCGACCGGGTTGCGACGCGACAAGTACGGCGAAGGAATCTACGTCGGGACGGCAAAGAGCAACTGGTGCGAAATCTCGGACTGCAACCCCGATGCGAGCGACCGGAATGTGATCGAAGGCAACACGATCTGGGCCACGACGGCCGAATCGATCGACATCAAAGAGGGCACGACCGGGGGAACCGTGCGCGGCAACTCCTTCGACGGCGCAGGGCTGACTAACGCCGGCGGTGACTCGTGGGTCGACGTCAAAGGCAACGACTGGCTCATCGAGGGCAACACCGGTGTCAACACCCCGATGGACGGATTCCAAACGCACGAAATCGTTGACGGCTGGGGCACGCGCAACACATTCCGCGGCAACACCGCTGTCATCAACGGACCCGGTTTCGGGTTCTCCTTTACTCCCGCCCGCGACAACGTCGTCACGTGCGATAACACGGCTTCCGGTGCTGGCAGTGGCTTGAGCAATGTGAGCTGCGTGTCCGGCTAAAGGAAGACCCAAGGCCGACCCCGATTACGGCCGCCCATCGCATCAGAACTCTCCACCCCCCAGGAGGAAATTGTGACCATCGTTCAATCGGGTACCGGCTTGCCTGTCCAGCCCATTCGGATCACCGTGCTCGGCACGGGCTACCTTGGCGCGACCCATGCGGTCTGCATGGCCGCGCTCGGCTATGACGTTCTCGGCGTTGACGTCGACCAATCCAAGATCGACGCACTCTCGTCCGGCACCTTGCCGTTCTTCGAGCCCGGTCTGCCCGGGTTGCTCGCCGAGTCCCTCGCAACGGGAAGGTTGCGTTTCACGACCGACTTCGCGGAGGCGGCAGCTTTCGGAGATGTGCATTTCGTCTGCGTCGGAACGCCCCAGAAGCCGGGATCCCACGCGGCCGACATGCGCTACGTCGACTCTGCGGTGACCGAACTCGCCAGCCGAATCACGCGCCGCGCCCTGATTGTCGGAAAGTCGACCGTTCCGGTCGGAACCGCGGAGCGGCTCGCCCAACTGGCCCGCGAGGTCTCGCCCGCTGGCGACCTGGTGGAGCTTGCCTGGAACCCCGAGTTTCTGCGCGAAGGTTTCGCCGTCGAGGACACCCTGCATCCTGACCGCCTCGTCTTCGGGGTGGCGTCGGAGTGGGCCGAAGAACGGTTGCGCCAGGTATATGCGCCGATTCTCGCGGCGGACACCCCCCTCGTGGTGGCCGACCTCCGCACCTCCGAGCTGGTGAAGGTCGCCGCGAACTCCTTCCTGGCGACGAAGATCTCGTACATCAACGCGATGGCCGAGGTCTGCGAGGCCACCGGAGCGGACATCAACCTCCTCGCTGAAGCACTGAGTCACGACGCCAGAATCGGCGGTCGCTTCCTCAAGCCCGGTCTGGGCTTCGGCGGCGGATGCCTGCCGAAAGACATCCGAGCATTCCAGGCCAGGGCCCAAGAGCTGGGGGTCGGTCACGCCGTCGCTTTCCTCGACCAGGTCGACCAGATCAACATCCGCCGTCGTGTGCGTGTCCTCGATATGGCCCGCGAGTTGGTCGGCGGCGATCTTTCCGGCGTCCGAATCGCGGCACTCGGTGCAGCCTTCAAACCCAACTCCGACGACGTCCGGGATGCGCCGGCGCTCGACGTCGCTCGCATGCTGTACCTCGAGGGCGCGGATGTCATCGTCTACGACCCCGAGGCCAACGCCAACGCGCACCGGGTCTACCCCGACCTCGTCTACGCCGACTCGCTTGCTGACGCGGTGAGCGGCGCGGACCTCGTTCTGCTGCTCACCGAGTGGGACGAGTTCCGCGAGGCCGACCCGGTCGCGTTGGGCCTCCTCGTCAGGTCTCGTCGCATGATCGACGCGCGGCACGCGCTCGATGCCGAGGCCTATCTCGCGGCTGGCTGGGAGTTCCGCGCTCTCGGCCGACCGATCGGTACCACGGTGGATCAGGAACGCAGAGCCGTCGCCTAGATCCGCCGAACAGAGTTCTGCCGGGGCCCGCGCTTATCGGGAGTCGGGTCCCGGCAGACACCCCTTGCGGGGTGGTCGCGAGTGTACGCCCAACCCAACTCGGATGTCATCCCGCACCTAGTGCGGCATCGGATCGGTGATATCCGCGACAGTTGCGTCAAGACCCCGGACGAGGTCGTCGGCCTCCACGAAGAGCGAGTACCCGTGCTCGCCGGCTCCCATCGAGACGCGCTGACCCGCGATCCGCTCGTCGGCGAACACTGGCCACGGCGTCGTCGACCCGAGCGGAGTGATCGTGCCGCGCTCGTAGCCGGTCGCCTCGAGTGCTAGCTCGGCTTCAGGCAGACGCAGTTTGTTGACCCCGACGACCGTGCGAAGTTTGGCCCACGAGATTTGCCGGTCGCCCGGAACCAGCGCGAAGAGGTAGCTGCCATCGTGCCGCCGCACGACGAGCGACTTCACGATGTCGGCAGGGGTGATTCCGAGAATCTGTGCGGCTTCCTCAAGCGAGCGGGCAACACTGCGCTCACGGAATTCGACCGGGATGCCGCGAGCTTCGGCATCCGCCGCAACGCGTTCGCGTCCAGATGCGCTGCTCACGGGTGCGGGGCTCACATCCCGATTCTCGCAGCGGGCGGACGTAACTCTCGGAATTCGGGGCATTCATCGATGCCACGTCGACGGACCCCCTGAATTCCGAGAGTTAGGTAAGCCCTTCGTAACGCAGTCAGACGGGATGCCGCTCGACCGGGATGAGCACCGAGTGCTTCGGGGGAAGGCCGTCTCCCGCCGTGCGGCCGCGCATCCGACGCAGCGCCCAGGGTCGAACGTGGGTCCACAGCCAGGATGCCGTCGGGATCGAGGTGTCGGTGTCGGCGCTCTCGTCGTGCATCGCGGCATCGAGCGCGCCGAGTTCGGCCGCCCGCGGGATTCCCAGGGCCGCAGCGGCGCGATAGGACAGCATCCGGTGGCCGTGGGAGCTGAGGTGCACGCGATCTTCGGCCCAAGCCCGCGGATCGCGGCAAACCGGGTCGGTCCAGAAGTCGAGGAAGATCGAGTCGGTGTCGCGGGCTGTCTGTTTGAGGATCGCGTTGAATCGGGCCAGCCGCGCGTGCAAGCCGCGGAGGTAGCCACGATGCGGGGCGAATGGCGTGACGACGAGAACGTCGACGCCCGACTCCCGCAGTCTTACGATTCCGGCCGAGAGGCGACGAGCGAGGGCCTCGGGATTCGCGTCGTGTCGTACCAGGTCGTTGGCCCCGACCAGGACCGACACGAGTCCCGCGCCGAGCTCAAGGGCGCGGGGAATCTGCTCTTCGGTGACGTCGGCGATGCGGCGACTGCGCACCGCGAGATTTGCGTAGAGCGGTGGCACGGGAGCCGAGCCGCTGTGCGCCAGCAACATCGCGAGCCGATCGGCCCAGCCGCGGTACTGCCCTTCACCTTGCCGCGACGAATCGCACAGCCCTTCGGTCAGCGAGTCGCCGAGAGCGATGTAGCTCGCCCAGGCGACCGCCGCGCGCGGCCGAGTGACGTCGGCATCCGCAACTGTCGTAACGGGGGACACGGCGGTCACCCCGCGGGAGGAACGGGCCGGCGCAACGAGGGCGTCGCGGTAGTGGCCGAGCAGCTCTTCGCCGAGGCTGAACCAGGTGCGGTGAGCCACCGACGCGCGAGCTGCCACGGCGAACGCGCGGCGCTTGGCATCGTCGCCGATGAGGTCGAGAACGCGGGCTCGGAGATCGTCGAGGTCGCCGGGCCGGTAGAGCCAGCCGGTTCGACTGTTCTGCACGAGATCGAGCGGCCCCCCACGTCCCGTCGCGACGACCGGCACACCGCTCGCGAGCGCCTCCTGCACCGTCTGGCAGAACGTCTCGTTCTCACCCGGATGCACGAACAGGTCGAAACTCGCGACGGCGTCGGCGAGTTCGTCACCGGCGAGGAATCCGAGGAACGCGGCGTCGGGAAGCAGTCGCTCGAGTGCTGCGCGGCTCGGGCCGTCGCCGACGATGACGATCTTGGTTTCCGGGATGCTCGCGAGGGCAACCAGATCTTCGACCTGCTTCTCCGGGGCGAGCCGGCCGACGAATCCGATGACCAACTCGCCGCCCGGTGCGATGCGCTGCCGCCAAGAGTCACTGCGTCGGTTAGGGGTGAAGCGTTCAGCATCCACGCCGCGTGCCCACTGCCGGATGCGATCAACGCCGATCGCCTCGAGCTCGGCGATCGCGGACGTCGACGGGGCGAGAGTCATGGTCGCGCGTTTATGGATCTTCGCGAGGTGTCGCGTCAGCGCGGGGGCAAGGGCCGGGATGCCGTAGCGCTGTGCATAGCCGGGAATATCGGTCTGGTAGATGGCCACGGTCGGGATGCCGAGGCGGTCGGCAGCGCGCAGTGCCTGCCAGCCGAGCACGAACGGCGACGCGAGGTGCACGACATCCGGATGGAAGTCGCGCAAGATCGTCTCGATCTCGTGGATCCCGGCGATCGTGAACCGCACCTCCCGGTAGGTCGGAAGGGGGAGCGACCGCAGCAGGGCGAGGCTGGCGCCGTGCAGCCGACTGGTCTCGGGCTCGCGGTCGCCACGCGGGGCGATCACGAGCGTTTCGTGGCCCTGGGAATTGAGGTGGCGCAGCACGTGGAGCAGCGAATTAACGACGCCGTTCATCTGCGGAAGGAAGGATTCGGCAACCAAGACGACTCTCACGCGACCAGCGTGTCGAATTTCGTGTCACGAACGGGCGCGAAACAGGGTCGCGCACCCGAGCTTCACCTGATGTTCGCTCGCACGACGACGTCGCCCCGCGTTAACCTCGGGACGCTAAACAGGGGCGGTGGACGAGACATGGTTCAGGACGCTGGCGGATTCGCCGTGGTTGCTGCCGGCATTGTTCCTGCTTGTGGTCGGCGACGCGTTTCTCGTCGTGCTGCCGAGCGAAACAGTTGTGGTCGCGCTCGCCGCCCTGAGCGGAGCGACCGGGTCTCCGTCGCTAGCCGCGATCATCCCGGTCGCCGCGGCGGGAGCGTGGGTTGGTGACCTGTTGTGTTTCACGATCGGGCGCCGCGTGGGGCTGGACAGGTGGCGGTGGCAGCGGCTTCCGATCATCCAGCGTGCGGTCGCGCGGGCGAGCGCGACGGTGCGCAGCAGGCCCGCCGCGCTGATCTTCACCGCTCGCTATATCCCGTTTGCCCGCATCGCCGTCAATCTCAGCGCCGGCGCGAGCGGGCTGTCGCTGCGCCGATTCCTGCCCCTCGCCGCCGTGGCGGGGTTGTCGTGGGCCGTCTACAACTGCGTCGTCGGCGTGGTCTTCGGCACGGTGTTCTCGGCGACGCCGCTCGTCGCGATCGTGGTCTCAGTGCTGATTGCGGTAACAGTGGGCTTCGTCACCGACGCTGTCATTACGCGAGTTGCGCGACGTTCATCCCCGCCGGAGCCGGATCGCTGATGCGTCCCAGGGCGTAGTACCGCCAGCCACCGTCCCGCCACAGAGCGGGGTCGAGGCAGTTGCGGCCATCGATCACGATCTGCTCGCCGAGGTGGCGCCCGACGATACGGCCGAGCACCGCAGGGTCGAGCTCGACGAACTCGGGCCATTCGGTCAGCACGAGCACCGCGTCGGCGCCCGTCACGGTTGCCGCGACGTTCGAGCGGTATTCGAGCTCGGGGACCAGCCGACGTGACGTCTCGATCGCCTGAGGGTCGGTCGCGACGACGTGGGCGCCTTCGGCCCGCAGACGCGTCGCAACGTCGAGCGCAGGGGAGTCCCGGACGTCGTCGGAACCCGGCTTGAAGGCAAGGCCGAGGATGGCAATGCGTCGCCCGACGAGGTCTCCGCCGAGGGCGGCCCGCGTCACCTCGACCAGGCGCTCGCGTCGGCGAAGGTTGATCGCGTCGACTTCGCGGAGGAAGCCGAACGATGCGCCGACCCCGAGCTCGTCGGCGCGTGCGATGAAGCCCCTGATGTCTTTCGGGAGGCACCCGCCGCCGAAGCCGAGCCCGGCGTTGAGGAACCGTCGCCCGATGCGTGGATCTTGCCCGATCGCGTCGGCGAGCTGTCCGACGTCGGCGCCCACCGCATCCGCGATGTCGGCCATTGCATTGATAAACGAAATCTTCGTCGCGAGGAACGCGTTCGCGGCAACCTTGACGAGCTCGGCTGTCGCGGGATCGGTGACCATGCGCGGCACGCCCGCTTCTAGCAGGGCGGCGTAGACGTCGTCGAGCACGTCGGCCGACCGGTTGTCGCCGGCACCGATCCCGTAGACGAGCCGATCGGGGGCGAGCGTGTCGCGCACCGCATGCCCTTCCCGCAGGAACTCAGGATTCCAGATCAGCGTCGCGCCGGCCGCTTCGATCCGGGGGGCGAGTGCAGCGACGGTTCCGACCGGCACCGTCGATTTTCCGACGACGACGTCCCCGGCGGCGAGGACGGTCAGGAGTTGGTCGACGGCTGCGTCGACGTAGCTCAGGTTGCTCGAGCCGTCCGCCCGTTGAGGGGTGCCGACGGCGATGAAATGAACGGTGGCACCGCGTGCCTCGGCCATCGAACTGCTGAAGGTCAGGTTGCCGGCGTCGAGTCCGCGAGCCAGCAGCTCGGGAAGTTCGGGTTCAAAGAAGGGCGCGATGCCCTGGGCAAGGGAGTCGACTTTAAGAGGGTCGACGTCGATTCCCACGACGTCGTGGCCGAGTTCCGCCATCGCCGCCGCGTGAACGGCTCCGAGATATCCACATCCGATTACCGAGATTCTCACGTTCGCAGGCTAGAAATCCGGGGTGAACGGTGGGCGACATCCGGTCGTGTGTCGGGTGTCTGTTCAGGGGGTTCCGGCGGCCCGCCCGCCCGAAATGCGCGATCCGACGACGGTGCCCCGTCATCTCGCCATTCTCGCGTACCTAACTCTCGGGAAAGCGGGGGTCTATCGATGCCATGGCGACGAAAGCCCGGAATTCCGAGAGTTAGGTACGCGCTGGGCCAGGCACCGGCACCGCGCCGCAGGCGGGCACGCACCGGGTCTGAAACAATCGGACGGTGTCCACCTCCGTCGTCGCCGCACAGGGCGTCGCAGCGCCCCTGCACATCGGGCCGATCGAGTTGACGGTTCCGGTGGTGCTGGCGCCGATGGCGGGTATCACGAACACGGCGTTTCGTCGGCTGTGCCGGGAGTACGGCGCGGGACTCTACGTCTCGGAGATGATCACGAGCCGTGCCCTCGTCGAGCGCACCCCGGAGAGCATGCGGCTGATCCAGCACCATCCGTCGGAGACGCCGCGCAGCATCCAGCTCTACGGGGTCGACCCGAAAACGGTGTCGGATGCCGTGACGATGTTGGTCGCTGAGGACCGCGCCGACCACATCGACCTCAATTTCGGATGCCCGGTGCCGAAGGTCACCCGCAAGGGCGGGGGAGCGGCGCTGCCCTGGAAGCTTGGCCTGTTCCGCGACATCGTCGAAGGGGCGGTCAAGGCGGCGGGCGATCGGCCGCTCACCATCAAGATGCGCAAGGGCATCGATCCCGACCACCTGACCTACCTCGAGGCCGGTCGCATCGCCGAAGGAGCCGGGGTGTCGAGCATTGCCCTGCACGCGCGCACGGCGAGCGAGTTCTACTCGGGCCACGCCGACTGGTCGGCAATCGCGAAACTGAAAGAGACCGTGACCAGCGTTCCGGTACTCGGCAACGGCGACATCTGGTCGGCCGAAGACGCTCTGCGCATGGTCGACGAGACCGGCTGCGACGGCGTCGTGGTGGGCCGCGGGTGTCTGGGCAAGCCCTGGCTGTTCGGCGACTTGGCCGCCGCGTTCCAGGGGCAGGTGCTCAAGGCCGAGCCGACGCTTGGGGAGGTCGCGGCGGCGTTCCTGCGCCACGCTGAACTGCTCGTGGAGTTTTTCGAGGGCGACGAGAACCATGCCTGCCGCGACATCCGAAAGCACGTCGCCTGGTATTTCAAGGGCTACGCGGTGGGCGGCGAAACCCGTGCGGCGCTCGCGATGTCGTCGAGCCTGCAGCAGATCGCCGACCTGATCGGCACGCTCGACGACGACCAGCTCTACCCGGGCGTCGACGCCGAAGGCCAGCGGGGGCGCGCGGGCACCCCGAAGATTCCGACCCTGCCCTACGGCTGGCTCGACAGTCGCGAGATCGCCGAGGGCATGCGGGCCGAGGTCGCCGAGGCGGAACTGCACAACAGTGGCGGTTGAGCACCTCCCTCCGGGTTACGGAGAACAGGATGCCGAGCGCTGGCTTCCCGAGGAACACGCCAGCCGCCGCAGCGACTTCGCCCGCGATCGCGCCCGCATCCTGCATTCCAGCGGCTGGCGTCGGCTCGCACAGAAGACGCAGGTGCTGAGTCCGACCGCCGGACTTGACTTCGCCCGCAACCGTCTCACGCACTCGCTCGAGGTCGCGCAGGTGGGGCGTGAGCTGGGTGCCCGGCTCGGACTGGATCCGGATGTCGTCGACACCGCGTGTCTCGCGCACGACCTCGGGCATCCCCCGTTCGGTCATAACGGGGAGCGCGCTCTCGCCGAGTGGGCGAGCGACATCGGTGGGTTCGAGGGGAACGCGCAGACCCTGCGCCTCGTCACCCGGCTCGAACCCAAAGTCTTCGACGACGCGAGGTCGTACGGCCTCAACCTGACCCGCGCGTCCCTGGATGCCAGTTGTAAGTACCCGTGGCCGGCGGCGCAGGGCATCCCGGATCCGTCGGGTCGCAGCAAGTACGGCTTCTACGACGACGACACCCCGGTGTTCCAGTGGCTGCGGGCCGACGCACCCGACCGGGTGCGCTGCATCGAAGCCCAGGTGATGGACCTCTCCGACGACATCGCCTACTCGGTTCACGACTTCGAGGATGCGATCGTCAACGGCTACCTCGACGTGCGGGCGCTGGGTGCGCGGGTCGATCACGACGAACTGGTCGACGCGATGTTCGCCTGGATCGGCGGCGAGTTCGACCACGACACCCTGATCGCGGCCTTCGATCGACTCGACAACCTGGAGTATTGGATCGACTCGTGGGACGGCAGTCGTCGGGATCTGGCCGGGCTGAAGAACCTCACCAGTTTTCTGATCGGGCGTTTCGCCGGACACGCCGAGCGTGCCACACGTGCCGCGCATCCACAGGGCGCCCTCGCCCGGTTCGGAGCGGATGTCGCGACCCCTCTCGAGACTCAAGCCGAGATCGCGGTTCTCAAGGGAATCGTCGCGGCGAACGTCATGTCGACCAACGCCCGCCAGCCGCTCTATGCCCGCCAGCGCGGAATTCTGACCGAACTGGCCGACCGGCTGCTGGCCGACCCGACCCAGTTGGATGTCGGCTTCACCGGCGACTGGACCGCGGCCGCGGATGACACGGCTCGCAAACGCGTCGTCGTCGACCAGGTCGCGTCACTCACCGACGTTTCGGCGAACGCCTGGCACGAGCGACTCGTCGGGTGACTCTGCCCGCGGCCGTGGTCCCGCGCGGGGGCCGAATCGTCGCAGTGCTCGGCATCGTGCTGGTTGCGCTGTCGATCCGCAGCGGGGTCGCCGTAATCGGGCCGGTTTTCTCGCTGATCTCCGACGACCTGGGTCTCGGCGTGATCGTGTTGTCACTGGTCGGCGCGGCTCCACCTCTGATGTTTGCGGTGGCGGGGCTGATCGCGCCGACGCTCACTCAACGATGGGGCCTTGAAGGAACACTCGTGGTCGCCATCCTGGCGATCCTCATCGGGCAGGGTGCCCGCGTTCTCTCGCAGGAGGCGGTGCTGCTGGTGGCATCGACGTCGGTGATCATGACCGGAATCGGGCTGGCAAACGTGCTGTTGCCGCCGCTCGTGCGGCGCTACTTCCCTCGCCAGATCGCTCCGATGACCTCGCTCTACCTCGTGCTGATGGGGGTCAGCGCGTCGACGGCTGCCTTCGCCGGGGTGCAGATCGCCCAGAGCTACGGCTGGCGGGTCGCGCTCGTTGTCTGGGCGGTCGTGCCGGTGTTCGCGGTCATCCCGTGGATCTCGATGCTCAAGACTCCGCCTGACGACAAGGTCAGCACCCTCGCGCCCGAGTTCGATACCGAGGGAATTCCCACCGCGACCCACGCTCGCCGGGCCATCGTGCGCTCGCCGACCGCCTGGGCGATCACCGGCGCACTCGCGTTCACGTCGATCAACATCTACGGTGCGATGGCGTTTCTGCCGACGATCTTGGTGCAGGCCGGGGGTGTGTCTGCCACCACAGCGGGTGTTGCCGTCGGAATCGCGATCGCGCTCGGCATCCCTGAGGCTCTCATCGTGCCGCTCCTCGCGCGCCGAGCTGGCGCGGTCGTGCCGATGGTCGTGATCGCCGCGGTGTGCGACGTTGCAGCCTGGATCGGGATGTTGACCGCCCCCGCGGCTGCTCCGTTGCTGTGGGCGGTGCTGATCGGCCTCGTGGCGATCCTGTTCCCGCTCGCGCTGCTCCTGGTGAACACCCGCACCCGCGACCAGCACGTCACGGTGGCACTGAGCGCGTTTGTACAGGGCATCGGCTACCTCGCGGCGGGGCTGTTCGCGCTCGGGATGGGCGTCCTCCACGACCTGACCGGCAACTGGACCGCGGGGATGTTCGCCCTGCTCGCGACCGCGCTGATCGCCGTCCCTGCAGTCGCAATCCTGCGCCACCGACGATACGTCGATGATGAGCTCGAGCGGCATCCCCAGGTCGTCCACGCGTCGCAGTAGGGTCACGTCATGAGCGCCGTGGCCACCTCTCCTTCGAGCCGGGTGCCCGGCATCCTGCTGGTGGCGAGTGGCGTGCTTGCCATCGCGGCGCTCGCCATTCCGGATGCCTGGCCGGTCGTGACCGCGCGCGCGCTCGATGCGGTGGATGTCGTGCACACCCTGCGAGCGGGCTACCAGTTGTCGAGCGTTCTCTGGGCGCTCACCGGCATCGCCGCACTCCTGGGAGTGAACGCTCTGGGCGCCTACGCGGGCCGACCGCTCGTTACAACTGGCGTCGGTGTGCTCTCGGGCGGAATCATTCTGTGGATTGTCGCGCTGGTCACGATGTCGACGAACATCCTGATGTCGGACGCGCAAGGCGGAACGGCGAAGGATTTGTCGTACCTGGTGCTCGGCGAGATCGGCCACGTGCTCTGGCTCGTCGCGTTCCTGACGATGGCGGCCGGCTTCGGAGTGCTCGTCTTCGCCCTGCGCGACTGGAGCCGGTGGGTGTGCGCAGCGGTAGCGCTGGGATTGGTCATCCTCGTTGCGGTGGTGCACGACATCCCACCGTTCACGGTGTTTCTGCTTGCGCTTCCCGCACTCGGGGTGGCGAGTCTGACCGCGAAGCGCGCTACTGCTCGGTGAGCAGAGCGGCCCCGATCAGCGGGGCTTCGCTGCCGAGACCGGCGGGCAGGATGCGCACCTTCGTCACGAACTCCCACAGTCGGCCGGCGAACTCAGCACGCACGAGGTCGAGGTAATCCGGGGCGGAGTGTGAGAAGCCGCCGCCGACCGCGACGACGTCGAGGTCGAGGAGCCCGGTCGCCGACGCGAGAGCCTGCCCGACGGCGCGGGCCGAACGTTCGATCGCGGCGCGGGCGATCGGGTCAGACGAGGTGGCGAGTTCTTCGCCCGTCGATCCGGCCCAGCCCTGGGCCTGAGCCCACCGCACGCTGCTCGGGCCGGACGCGATCGCTTCGAGGCAGCCGAAACCGCCGCACGGGCACGCGTCGGTGAACCCGGCAACCTCGATGTGGCCGATGTGACCGGCGTTGCCCGTCGTGCCGGCGAAGCCCCGACCGTCGAGCACGAGCCCGCCGCCGACTCCGGTCGACACGACCATGCCGAGCAGATTTCTGGCGCCCCGGCCGGCGCCGTAGCGGTGCTCGGCGAGGGCGATCGCGAGCCCGTCGATCGCGAGGGTGATCGCAACGTCCGGCACGAGTGACGCCACCAGAGACACCAGGGGATGATCGCGCCAGGCCGGCACGTTGAGAGGCGACACGACGCCGCGGGAGGCATCCACCGGGCCGGCGGATCCGATCCCAACCGCGGTCACCGTGCGGTCACCGAGTGCCTGCGTCACGACGGAACGGACGGCGTCGTCGAGCTCGGCAGCAGTTTTCACGGCGCCGGTGGTCTCGCGGAATCGGCTCCCCTCGACCAGGAGCCCGTCGGCGACGAGAGCGGCCTCGACCTTGGTGCCGCCGAAATCGATGGCCAGCACAGGGTCGTTCACAGCCCCAGCGTAGACTTCGTCGGATGAACGCGACGGCGCTGGCTCCGGCCGAACGGGCAGTCAAACTGCTCGGCGGAGACCTGACTGAGAAGAGTCTGCGGCTCCACCTCGAAGGACTCTCGGGTGTGGATGCTGTCGGCCTTGAGTCCCGCGCAGCGGGGCTGGGCACGCGCTCGATCAAGACGACCTCGAAGGCGTGGGCGCTCGATCGCATCATCGGCCTGATCGACCTCACGACGCTCGAGGGCGCCGACACTCCCGGCAAAGTCAAGTCGCTGGTCGCCAAGGCCGTCACTCCTGACGCGACCGACCCGTCGACCCCGCGCGTCGCCGCGGTCTGCGTCTACGGCGACATGGTCGGCACCGCCGTCGAAGCACTGGGCGACCTGCACGGCGATCCGGATGACGGCAAGATCGCCGTCGCGGCCGTCGCGACAGCCTTCCCGAGCGGCCGGGCGTCGCTGCGGGTCAAGCTCGCCGACACCGAGGATGCCGTGGCTGCTGGCGCCGACGAGATCGACATGGTGATTGATCGCGGGGCGTTTCTCGCGGGTTCCTACGGAACGGTCTTCGAGCAGATCGTCGCCGTCAAGGAAGCATGCCGTCGTAAGGACGGCTCTTCCGCGAGCCTCAAGGTCATCCTTGAAACCGGGGAACTCAACACCTACGACAACGTGCGCCGCGCATCCTGGCTCGCGATCCTCGCCGGGGGCGACTTCATCAAGACCTCGACCGGCAAGGTGCAGCCCGCCGCCACCCTCCCGGTGACCCTGCTCATGCTGCAGGTCGTGCAGGAGTGGCATCGGCTGACCGGCGAGAAGATCGGGGTGAAGCCGGCTGGCGGCATCCGGTCCTCAAAGGATGCGATCAAGTATCTGGTGACAGTCGCCGAGACGGTGGGGGAGGAGTGGCTGCAGCCGCACCTGTTCCGGTTCGGCGCCTCGACCCTGCTCAACGACGTGCTCATGCAGCGTCAGAAGATGGCTACCGGTCGCTACAGCGGCCCCGACTACGTGACGGTGGACTGATGAGCTTTCTGGACTACGCGCCCGCGCCGGAATCGACCAGCATCCTGCACCTGAAGAAGTCCTACGGGCTCTTCATCGACGGCGACTTCGTCGACGGATCGGGTTCGTCGTTTCAGACGATCTCGCCGGCCACCGAGAAGAAGATCGCCGAAATCGCGACGGCGACGCCCGAGGATGTCGACCGGGCGGTCATCGCGGCCCGCCGGGCGTTCGACAAGACCTGGTCGAAGATGCCCGGCGCCGACCGCGGCAAATACCTCTACCGCATCGCCCGCCTCATCCAGGAGCGTGCCCGCGAACTCAGCGTCGCCGAGAGCCTCGACAACGGCAAGCCGATCAAAGAGAGTCGGGATGTCGACATCCCGCTCGTCGCTGCGTGGTTCTTCTACTACGCAGGCTGGGCCGACAAGCTCTCGTATGCGGGTCTGGGATCGGACCCGCGGGCGCTCGGGGTGGCCGCGCAGATCGTCCCGTGGAACTTTCCGCTGCTGATGCTCGCCTGGAAGATCGCGCCGGCCCTCGCCGCGGGTAACACCGTCGTCATCAAGCCCGCAGAGACCACGTCGCTGTCGGCGCTGATCTTCGCGGAGATCCTGCAGCAGGCCGACCTGCCCAAGGGTGTGGTGAACATCGTGACCGGAGCGGGCGCGACCGGCGCGGCGCTGGTGCGGCATCCCGACGTGAACAAGGTTGCCTTCACCGGGTCGACGGCGGTCGGGCGGGAGATCGCGAAGGCCGTCGCGGGAACCGGCAAGAAGGTCACCCTCGAGCTCGGGGGCAAGGCCGCGAACATCGTCTTCGACGACGCCCCGATGGAGCAGGCCATCGAAGGCATCGTCAACGGCATCTTCTTCAACCAGGGTCACGTCTGTTGCGCGGGGAGCCGCCTGCTGGTTCAAGAGAACGTGCACGACGAGGTCGTCTCGCGGCTCAAGGAGCGGCTGTCGACGCTGCGGCTCGGTGACCCGCTCGATAAGAACACCGACATCGGCGCGATCAACTCCCGCGAGCAACTGAATCGCATTCGCGAACTGAGCGATATCGGCGAGAAGGAGGGTGCTGAGCGCTGGACGGCGCCCTGCGAGATCCCGAAAAACGGGTTCTGGTTCGCACCCACGATCTTCACGAACGTGCAGGCGGCATCCACGATCGCCCGCGAAGAGATCTTCGGACCGGTGCTGTCGGTGCTGACCTTCCGCACTCCGGCTGAGGCAATCACGAAGGCGAACAACACGCCCTACGGCCTCTCGGCTGGGATCTGGAGCGACAAGGGTTCCAAGATTCTCGCCGTGGCCGACAAACTGCGGGCCGGAGTGATCTGGGCGAACACCTTCAACCGTTTCGATCCCGCGTCGCCGTTCGGCGGCTACAAGGAGTCCGGCTACGGCCGCGAGGGTGGCCGTCACGGGCTCGCCGCCTATCTGAAGGGTTCGTCGAAATGAGCAGGCTCGCGATTCCGAAGACGTACAAGTTGAGCATCGGTGGGGCGTTCCCGCGCAGCGAGTCCGGCCGCACCTACGAGGTCACGACGCCGAAGGGAGCGTTCCTCGCGAACGCCGCCCAGGCCTCCCGCAAAGACGCACGGGATGCCGTGGTCGCCGCCCGCGCAGCACAGTCCGGCTGGGCAGGGGCGACGGCCTACAACCGTGGACAGGTGCTGTACCGCATCGCCGAGTTGCTCGAAGGTCGCCGCGAACAGTTCGTCGAAGAGATCCGCTCGTCGGAAGGCGTGTCGGCGGCGGCCGCTTCGGCTCAGGTCGACCGAGCGACCGACGCCTGGGTTTGGTACGCGGGCTGGACCGACAAATACACCCAGGTCGCCGGGTCGGGCAACCCGGTCGCCGGTCCCTACTTCAACCTCTCGGTTCCGGAACCGACGGGCGTCGTCGTCGTCATCGCGCCGCAGGGAGCCCAGGGCGGATCACTGCTGGGCTTCGTGAATACCGTTGCGCCGGCGCTCGTCGCCGGCAATACCGTGGTCGCGATCGCCGACGAGACTCGGCCGCTGTCGGCGATCACGCTCGCCGAGGTGCTTGCCACCAGCGACGTGCCCGGGGGAGTGGTCAACGTGCTCACCGGGTCACCCGCCGAGATCGCACCGTGGCTCGCCTCACACGCCGATGTCAACGCACTCGACCTTGCCGGAGCCGGGGCCCTCGAATGGATCGACCTCGAGATCGCCGCCGCCGACACCCTGAAGCGGGTGCTCTCGCCGGAGCCCGGCATCCCGGAGCTGTCGCTGGGCCGCATCCTCGCGTTCACCGAGACGAAAACTGTCTGGCACACGAAGTCGGTGCTGTAGGGCGTAGGCCGATTCGAGTCAGGCCGCTTCGATCTAGGCCGACTCGAGCAGGGCGCGGTAGAAGGTGATCCCGCGCAGGTAGGGGTCGACGCGGATGCTCTCGTCGATCGCGTGCAGCCCGGCCAACTCGCGGGTGGTCAGTTCGAACGGCGTGAAGCGGTAGACGGCCGGAGTGAGACGGGTGAAGTGCCGGCCGTCGGTCGCGCCGAGCATCGCGTACGGCACCGGCAGTGCCTCGGGATGCGAGTGCGCCAGCGCCTGCACGACTCGGTCCCAGGGCAACCCCGTCACGGGGGCGACCGGGAAGGGATCGCTACCGCGCACAACCCGCACGGTGATGCCGGGATCGGCGATATCCAGACGGATGCGTTCCACTTCGGCGGCGAGCGTCGATCCGACGACGATGCGCAGGTTGATCGATGCTGTCGCCACCTCGGGCAGCACGTTATCGGCGGCAGCACCCCGCAGCCGCGTCACGACCCGGGTGGTGCGGATGAGCGCGTTCGCCTCGTCGCTTCCGCGGGCCAGGGCGCCGAGCAACACGGTACGAAACAGCTGCGGATGCCGATAGGCCAGGCCGAGGATTCCGCCCGCCCGGCGACCTAGGGCGGCGAACATCGGGTACATCGTCGGCGGCATCCCCGCAGGAACAGGGCGAGACACCCGCAGGATGGCGCGGGCGAGCCGAGCGGTCGCGGTGCGGCCCGAACGCGGCGGATGCGCGGCATGCCCGCCCTGCTCGGTCGCGCGCAGTTCGATCGTCGCGATGCCCTTCTCGGCGATCCCGATCACGGCAGTTGGGCCGCTGATGCCGGGGAACTGCCCTTCGACGATGGCGCCCCCCTCGTCGAGCACGAGATCGACGGCGACCCCCCGCGACGCCAGCAGGGCCACTGCAGCTTCGGCCGCCGAACCCTGCACCTCCTCGTCACCGCCGAACGAGAGGTAGACATCGTGGGCTGGCGTGAACCCGGACTCGAGCAGCGCTTCGACGGCCTCGAGGATGCCGGCCAGCGCGCCCTTGTCGTCGATCGCGCCACGCCCCCAGAGTCGGCGTGCGCCATCCGGGTCGGTGGTCAGGTCGGCGGCGAAGGGCTCGTGAGTCCAGCCCTCCTCATCGGCGGGCACGACATCCCAATGCGCCATCAGGATGAGCGCGTCCCCGGTTTCGCGCCCGTGCCAGCGGTAGAGCAGGCCGGGGCCGTCGAGGGTCTCGAGGTCGAGGGTCGCGTGGACACGCGGGAAAAGCTCGGCAAGCAGTGCGGGGAAGCGCTCGAACGCTGCCGAATCCTGAAGGTCGGAATCTTCGCGAGAAACCGTCGGTACTCGGATCAGCGCCCGAAGTCGCTCGACCGCCGCGTCAGCATCCACGATCTGAGCGTAAGCGGCGGGTCAGTCGGTGCGCGCGCCTTTGGCCCAGTCGACGACGATGTCGTTCGGGCCGTCGCCGATCATCGCGTGCAGTTTCGAGCCGGGAAACAGCAGCGGCAGGGCGCTGTTTGGCACCCCGTTGCCCACCTGGGCCTGATAGCTCGCATCGCCCTTGTCGACGGTCAGGGTCAGCGCCTGAACCGGATCACCCTTCGAGGAGGTGAGACCGATCGGCTGATTGGCGACGAGCACGACCTTCGCGGGCGTGCCATTGGCCAGCACCCACGCCGCAGAATCGTGACCGGTGCCAGCCTTGATCGTGACGTTGGGCACTTCTGACGCGAAGTCGATCGCCACTTTGGTGTGATCGGTCGGGTCGACGCGTACCGCGAGCACGGCCGCCCCGGGAACCAGTTGCGGCAGGTAAACCTCTTGCACGCGCTGTTCGCAGGTGGCGTCAAACGGTTCGACGCCCTCGAGGTAGACCTTCAGTTGGAAGGTGCATTTGCGTTCGGTGAGCCCGTTGCCGATCGTGATCGTCGTGTTCGAGACCTGGATGCCGGTCAGGTCACCGCGGCCCAGCGTGCCGTTCTTGATGAGGTCGGGGTCGGCCGAGCCGACGGCCGAGCGGAAAGAATCGGCGATGCTGTCAAAGAAGCCCATGCGGCACATCGTAGGGTGGCAGCGATGGCATCCAACAGCTCCCGTTACGGGACCAAGCCCGATCCGGGATGGCGGCGCCTTGCGCTCGCGCCCGGACTGATCGCTGCCCTCGCGCTGCTGATCGGACTGGCGGTCCTCGCTGAGGACTCGTTCATCGTCGTGCGGTACATCGCGGCGATCTTCGCGCTCATCGTCGCGGTTTTTGCATTCCAAGCCAAACAGTGGGGATGGCTGCCGGTCTTCGCCGCCATCGCCGTCGCCTGGAACCCGGTGTGGATCATCGCGATCCCCGATCCGTTCTGGCAGGTGGCGCAGTACGTCGCCGCGATCGTCTTTTTGGTCGCGGGCTGGATGATCAAAGTTCCCATCTCGGAAGAGCAGCGTCGTGCCCGCTAAACCGTCCCCACGCGCGACCCTCGCGTCCCGAGTTCGAGCCTGGCTGCCGATCCTCGTGGTGGGCGCCGTGCTGGCAGTCGCCGGCGTCGTCGCCATCCCGCTCGGCGGCTGGGACACGGTGCAACTTCAAAGCGCCGTCATCCCCGAGCAGTCGGTTGGCGACACGTTCGTCGGCAACCGGCTCGCCATTTCGATCGACGACCTCTACCTCACCGACGATTTTCCGGATGACTACACCGAAACCAAACCCGGAGAGAGCTTCCTCGTCGTGGTCGCGACGCTGGAAGGACTGACCGCCGAGCCTGAGTCGCCGATCTCGATCGGACCCCCCAGTCCGTTCACGATCGACGGGCTGATGAACCTCGATGAGCGCCCCGGCTACGGTGACCTCACCGTGTTCCTCAAGCGAGACGGCACTTTCGAGCCGGTGCTCAGCCCCGGGGTTCCCGATACCCTTCTGTTCGTGTTCACGGTGCGCTCTGGCCAGTTCGCGCAGGGTGACGTTCTGCGCATCGGTCTCACCGACGCGACGCCCGAGAAGGCCGACATCATTGACGGCACCCGGTGGGTTGACGAGCACGTCGCCGTCGAGGTTTCGACCACCGTGCGAGACGACCGATGAAGCGCGGTCTCGCGATCGTCGCCGGCCTCGGGCTGCTCGCCGCGACCTACGCGGTAGCGGCGACGACCCCGACCTCTCAACTCGTCGAAGCACCTTTCGGGTCTCGGGGGTCGTTGGGCGATACCGTCTCGTCGCAGCACCTGATCGCGACCGTGCATGAGGCGTCGCTCGCGCACGAGGTCGAGCTCGGCTCCTGGCGGGGAACCACCGCGGGGGTCTGGTTCGTGGCGGACGCGACCGTCGAAGCGACCCTTGAGTCGAAACTCATCGAGGTCGATCTCTTCATCGACGGTGTGCAGTATGGAGGGACCAAACGCGGAGATGGCGGCACCGTCGACGAACACACGGTCGCCGTGCGCTTTCCGGCGACGGGGCCGCTGCTGATCGAACTGCCTGCCGACGTTGTCAACTTCCCGGGGGCGCGCTCGGCGGTGCTGCGCATCAGCCCGTTCGGCGATGATCGCCTGGACAGCGTCGTCGAGATCGTTATCGACCTCACCACCCTCGAGGTGGCTGACCGCGTCGAACTTGAGCCCGCGCGGGACGGCAGCCGATGAGCGACTCCGAGCGGCCCGTCACCGAAGTGCCGATGACGTGGCTGCGCCGCAACCGCTGGTTCCTCGTCGCGCTCGCCGTGCTCATCCCGGCGGCTCTCGTGGTGTCGCTCATCCCACGCTTCTTCCCGTACCTCGAGAATCAACCGGCGGTGATCGACGTCGCCCGCGGGCTGGACGAGCGCTACTCGGGAGCCAACGTGAAACTCACCGACCTCGAGGTTCTCGACGGCGAAGCGTTGAATGCCCCGGCGGGTTCGGATGTCGTTGTTGCGACGTTCGCGATCGATGTGGTCGACCCGCCCGCATCATCGGTGTGCACCGTGACGCTGGTCGCGCCGATCGACGGGGTCGAGCGTGAGTGGGACGAGGCGATCGCATCGAGTGACTACGAGGTGCCGGACGAGTTCGAGAAATACTGCGACCTCAGCGAAGCACGCCGGTATCACCTGCAGCTGGTTTTCTATGTGCCGCGAGGCGAGGTGCCCGACCCCGCCATCCGATTCACGTCGACGGCGGCGTTCCCGCAGGAGCTGCGGCTGCACTGACGGCGTCGCCCGCCTCTTCGACAATCTCCTCGAGCGCACCCTGTTCAGCCGCGTCACTGCGCAACGCGTGGTCGAACGCCGCCGCGACGACGCACACCTGCAGCACGGCGAGTACGGCACTGACGCCGAGATTGACTGCGTCGCTCGCCCCGTACCACCACGCCACCTCGTGAGGCCCGAGAAGGCGGAAGATGAGCATGCTGAGCCACTCGGAGGCGGCGGTGATGACGGCGAACGCCAGCAGGTAGGTCCCCATCGCGATCGGACCGGAGCGCCAGATGAGTCGCGCCGCGAGAGTCACCGGTCGCCAACGGTCGAGAATTCCCGCGCTGGCGGTCGAGCCGACGCGCTGGAGCCAGACCGGCATCCTGTTCCATCGCTCGCTGGCGACCCGCGCTACCGAAGAGTCGGGACGCGGGGAGCGAGGCATGGTTCCGAAATAGATGATGGATGCGAACGCGAGCCAGGCGAGCGGGAGGCCGACCAGCGTTCCGATCTGCGCCCACGTCCAGCCGATCGCGTCGCCGATGGCGCCGAGCCACGCGAAGTTCGCGCGCAGTTCGGCCCACGCATCAACGATGCCGCCAAACATGCGCCGGGTCGAGAGCCAGCTGCCGAGAATCCCCAATCCGTGTTGAATCCACGACAGGGCGATGAACACCCACACTGCTTCAAGGTAGGTCGCGAGCAGAGTGCTCCAGCGGGGGAGGCGGGCTGAGAACCGACCGAGCAACCAACGTGCGACGAACGCGAGCACGGCGAATCCCAGCACGAACCAGGTGACCGACTCGACCCTGGAGTCGCTGCCGAAGTTGCCTTGAGTGAGGGACGCCGCATAGAGATCCGTGCGATCTGCGACGTTCAGGTTCCACGCGAGGTACAGCAGAAAGAAGGGCAAGATCGAGGCGAGTAACGACTCGCGCCACTGCCGAGCGGCGGAGACCGCGCTTTCGCCCGCCTGGACATCGTCCGCCTGGCTGACATGGCGTAGTTCGCGTTTGATCGCGAAGAACATGCCGACGTAGGCAGCTAGCTGCGCGAGGATCGCGAGCGGCAGCACCAGATCACCGAGGTCATAGCTGATGTTGAGCAGATACGACCCGCCGCGGATGATGAGCGCGCGCACGGTCCAGCCCACGAGGAACCAGGCAAGAAGGGCAGGCCAGCACCGAACGAGAACCCGGAGCACGGTGGAGAGCACGTGTCGATCCTACGGTTCGGGGGACGTCGGGCCCACGGTGCGCTAGAGTTGGCTCGCTCCCCTCCCACCGGTCAAGCCGGGTCTGGGTACGTTTCGCGGAGCACGTCAGGATCACTTCCGGTCCGCCGCCGCTGGTGGATCGACTTACCGGCTCACGTCTGCGACGCGAGCCAAGGAGACCGATGAGCCCTACCGGGCAGAACAAGGCCAGTTCCGGCCACAGCGCGTCAGGCCAGAAGTCGTCGACCCGCAAGCGTTCGACCTCCCCGCAGCAGCGTCGCCGCCAGCATCAAGACGAGTCGGGCATCATCCCGATCCTCGCGCGCACGGTTCGCGCGATCGAGAACTCGGCCGAGCGCGGCAAAGTCGCCCCGTCGAACCGCACCCGGTTTCGGGTCGTCGCGATGTTGGTGCGCGAGGAACGCGCCCGCATCAAGACCGACCCCGCCCTCTCGGATTCCGAACGCACGAAAGAACTCACCCGTCTCGACGGCATCGCCACGATCATGGCGAAGACCGCGGCGCGCGACACCTCTCTCATCCAGCTGCTCACCGATACCGCCCCGCTCACCCCGCAACAGCAGGAAGCCAAGCGGGCGATGCTGCTCGAGGCGGGCGCCGAACTGTCGCCTGAAGATCTGATCGTCGTCACCGAGGCTCCGGCCGCGCGGGCTGAGGAGAAGCAGGTCGTTCCGCAGTCGGTGAAGCAGTTCCAGATGTCGAACCCGTTCCTCGCGCCCGACTTCAGCGCCTCGATCGCGAAGTCGGGCACCGCCGGACGTTTGAACAACTGGGAACTCATCGAGCCCCTGTTCCGCTCGTTCGAGCTCGGCGGCGGGGGAGCGGCCAGCATGGAGCTGCCCGAAGCTCGCTCGCTCGCCGCAGCCGGCGGCAAAGAGTTGATGCGCCATCAGGCGCGCTTCATCGAGAGCGCGCGGTCGGGCCATCGCACCTATCTGCTGGCCGATGAGCCGGGTCTGGGCAAGACCGCCCAGGCACTGCTCGCCGCCGAGGCGGCCCACGCGTATCCGATCGTGGTCGTCGTGCCCAACGTCGTGAAGGTGAACTGGTCGCGCGAGGTTGAGAAGTGGACGCCGCAGCGCGTCGCGACCGTCGTACACGGTGACGGCGACGACATCGACGCGTTTGCGGATGTCGTGATCGTCAACTACGAGGTGCTCGACCGGCACGTGGCCTGGCTCTCGCGACGGGGGTTCAAGGGGATGGTCGTCGACGAGGCGCACTTCATCAAAAACAAAGACTCGCAGCGGTCGAAGAACGTGCTGACCCTGTCGCGCAACATCCGCGCGGCCACGCCGAACGCGCTGTTCGTCGCGCTGACCGGTACCCCCCTGATCAACCAGATCGAAGACTTCAAGATGATCTGGCAGTACCTCGGCTGGATCGACGACAAGAAGCCGTTGCCCGAACTGATGCGACGCCTCGAGCAGACCGAACTAGATCCCGGCGACTCGGGCTTCTTCTCCGCCGCCCGCGCCGCCGTCGTCGACATGGGCATGGTGCGCCGCAAGAAGGTGGATGTCGCCGCCGACATCCCCGCGCGGCGCATCGCCGACATCCCGGTCGAACTCGACGGCGAGGCGGGTCGCTCGATCCGTGATGCCGAGCAGGCACTCGTTGCCCGTCTCGTCGAGCGGTACCGGCGGCTGCGCGCGACGCGACCCGACAGTGACCCCAGCGACGTGATCCGTCTGGTGGCCGCCGCCGAACTCGAGGAATCGCGCGGCGTCGGGACCGGCGGCGACAACGTCTTCTCGATGGTGCGCAAGATCGGGCAGGCGAAGGCTGTGCCGGCAGCGGACTACACCGTCAACCTCGCTCGCAACGTCGGCAAGGTGGTCTTCTTCGCCAAGCACATCGACGTGATGGACACGGCCGAAGAGTTCTTCAAGAAGGCCGGGCTGAAGACGGTGTCGATCCGTGGTGAGCAGACCACGAAGGCCCGCACTCTCGCGCTTGACGCGTTCACGAACGACCCGACTGTCGCGGTCGCGGTCTGTTCGCTGACCGCGGCCGGCGTCGGCATCAACCTTCAAGTGGCATCCAACGTGGTGCTGTCGGAGTTGTCCTGGACCAATGCCGAGCAGACCCAGGCAATCGACCGGGTGCATCGCATCGGTCAGGAACTGCCGGTCACCGCATGGCGCATCATCGCCGCCGGAACGCTCGATGGACGCATCTCGGAACTGATCGACTCGAAGGCCGGCCTCGCCGCGCGCGCCCTCGACGGCGAGGAGGAGCTCGCCGCCGCAGAGGGTTCGGTTCAGCTTGAAGCGCTCATTTCGCTGCTGCGCGACAACGTCTCCGACTAGGCCGCACCAGCCAACCCTCAACTATCTAGCGAGAGTTCACGGGTTGCGCGATGTTCACCGCTGAGTAAGTTGGAGTTTGCCGGAAGGGTAAAACCAGAAGGCAACAGAAAGGCCCTTGAGGCTCGACGAACACCCGGCTTAGTGGCAACACTGAGGCTGGTGAACGCGGTTTTCGAGGGCCTTTCGTTTGTCCGCAGACTTTCCCTTCTGTACCCCGTTTTGGCGTAGCGGTGTCCCCATTGGCGCGGACACCCCCATTGGGGACAGCGACATGGGTACCCCGTCGGTAGTCTCAGGAGTGCACTAGTTGGGGGACTAGCCAGACGGCGGTGACCTCGTCAAAGATACGAATCGCAATTACGGGGGTAAGTGCGAATTCGCAGACGAGCTCACCGCCGTCAATATTTCTCCGCGATTCTTCTCCGCGATTTTCCCCGGGACTCTTAACCCTCGGCAGTCAACCCGCGCAGGTGATCGTTGAACGCTGTCGTGAGGGCGGCATCCACGGGTTTCGCGGTGCCGTCCACCGAGCGGATGGGGGCGGCCAGGCGCACACTCGACACCAGCCAGGCGGCGTCGGAGGCTGCAAGGTCGGCGGGAGTCAGCAGGTCGTACGAGGTCTGGTAGCCGCGTTCCCCGGCCCAGGCGAAGAGTTCGGCTTGCGTGGTACCGGCGAGGATGCCGAGGTCGGTTCGCGGGGTACGCAGGCGCATGCCATCCCGCAGCACCAGGTTCGAGGTGGGTCCCTCGAGCAGGTAGCCGTCGCTCGAGGTGAAAACGACGTCGTCGGCGTCGCGACGGGTCGCCTCCCGGTACGCCGAGCGGTTGACCGCGTAACTGATCGTCTTCGCCCCCTGAAGCAACCAGGGGGATGTCGCGGCCACGTCGTGGCGGTAGCCGCGATCGAGCAACACCACCCGGATGCCATCCGCTCGCTCGGGTGCGAACGAGGGGGCGACCATCCCGTACGCCCAGCCGGTGGGAGTCGTGCCGCCCTCGATGCCCCGGCTCAGCACCATCTTCACCCAGCCCTCGTCGGCCGGCCCGAGGGCGTCGGCGACAGCGTGCAGCGCCGCGCTCCAGATCGCGGGATCTTGCTCGGGAAGGTCGAGCATCCGAGTCGAGTTCGCCATTCGCACCAGGTGCCGGGCCAGTTTCAACGGCCGTCCGTTGGAGAGTCCGACCGTCTCGAAGATGCCGTCACCGCGGGTCGCGGCGAGTTCGGTGACCCGCAGCACGGCCTCGTCGGGATCGATCATCCGATGGCCCGTCGCCGCACCCGCGTCGTCGAACGACACGAGGGCGAGCGCCGAGTTGGCGGTCATGCGTCGCCGATCTCGTCGCCGATCACGTTGACGCCATCCGTCGGTCGAGCATCGACCACACCGTGAGTGTGAGCCCCGGGTAGGCGAGCCCGATCTGGCGCAGGACGCGGTAGTCGACCTCGGGTGTCGGGCGCACACCGTTGTTGGCGGTGATCCATTCGGCGCGCAGAATCAGCACCACGAGTTCGTCGACACTCGGAATCTCCTCCATGAATGCCCAGGGGTCTTCGCCGCTCCGAAGGCGTTCCCAGACAACCGTGCCGAGCTCTTCCTGCGCCTCGGCGCGCAGCACCTCCAGGCTCGCGTGCCGCGGCCGCCCCTCGTTCTCGGTCACGTTTCTAGCCTACGCTTCAGCCCGAATCCTGCCCGTAGGGTGGACGAATGCGCAGATTCTCGAAGCTCGGGCTCGTGGCCGGTGCGGTCCTGCTGCTGTTCGCCGGGGTGTCGAGCCCCGCGCTGGCCGCGCCATCCGGACTCGACGACTACGACATCCAGTCGTTCCACTCCGACTACACCCTCACTCAGGATGCCGAGGGTCGCGCCCATCTTCACGTGGTCGAGACGATCGTGGCGGTCTACCCCGATTTCGACCAGAACAAGGGTTTCTTCCGCGACATCCCGGAGTATCGCCACGGCGTGCAACTGCACACCGTCCTCGATTCGGTCGTCGACGAGTACGGCCAGCGGGTGCCGCACACGACCGAGTACTACGAAGATTTCTTCAGCGTCGGGCTCGGTGACGACACCTACGTTCACGGCCGGCAGACGTACGTCATCACCTATGACCAGGTCGACGTGGTGGAGTCATTTGCCGACACCGGCGCCGACGAACTGTATTGGGATGTCAACGGCACCGGGTGGGCGCAGCCGTTCGGCGAGGCGAGCATGTCGCTGCGCATCGACCCGTCCATCGTGCCGACCCTGAGCGGCGACTCGGCCTGCTACGTGCTCACCGGGGAGTGCACCGACCCGCTCGTTCAGCACCCCAACGACGACGGCTCGGTCACCTTCACGGCAGGCTCCACCAACCTGAGCGCGAACGACTCGCTCACCTTCTCGATCGGTTTCACCGCGGGCACCTTCACGCCGGGCGAGGTCGTCGTCGCGCCGCCGACGTCGAACGGTGGCGGCACTCAATATGTGGATCCACCGGAATATCCGGCCTCGCCCTGGTGGGAGATGTTCGCACCGTTCGTGCTCGGCGGCACCGCCATCGTCTCTCGGCTGATCGCGTCGGCAACTCGCGGCGCCGGCGGTCCGGGCAAGTTCGGCCCGAGCGGCACGATCATCGCCCAGTACACCCCGCCGAAAGACCTCAACGTAATGGTCGCGGCCTACCTCGTTGGTGAACCGACTCGGGCGTTCGCGGCGCAGATCATCAGCCTCGCCGTGCGCCGAAAGGTGCGACTGCTCGACAACAAAGAGAAGGGCGTGCCGTTCGCCGTCGAGCTGCTCGACGCGACCGGGCTCGACGCGATTGAGACCCAATTGGTGACCGCGATGTTCGGGGCGCAACCGGCGCCCGGCATCCGGATCACCCTTGGCGGCACCAACACCACGCTCGGCTCGAAGATCGAGCCCGTCTACAAGTCAGTCAAGGCTCAGCTCACGGGCGCCGGCATCCAGGGTGGTAGCCGGCCGACGGCGCTCTGGGTGGTGCTGTTCGTGATCACCTTGCTGGCGACTCTCGCGGCCGGCATCGACACCCTGCGGCGGTTGGTGAATGACGACCTGGGGTTCTCGTGGATTGGTCTCGGGTTCGCCGTCTTCTCGTTGGGCTCGGTCTGGGCTCATCGTGCGACGATCGCCCTGCTTACCCCGAGAGGCCACGAACTCAACGATCAGCTGCTCGGCCTGAAGGAGTATCTGCACCTCGCTGAGGAGGACCGCATCAGGATGCTGCAGAGCCCGGAGGGTGCCGAACGGATCAACGTCGACGACACCACGCAGATGGTGAAGTTCTACGAACGACTGCTGCCGTATGCGGTGATCTTTGGCGTCGAAGACAAGTGGTCGAACGAGCTCAGCGTGCGCGCGGCCGCGGCGAATGTTCCGGTCGAATGGTGGTCGGGTTCGTCGCAGTTCTCCGGATGGCAGCTGAACTCGACCATCCAAAACCTGCGGCTGCGCACCCCCCAAGTGCCGAAGCCGATCGTCGCGCAGAGCCTCGCCTCGAGCGACAACTTCTGGAAGGGCGGCTGGGGGACGGGCGGCTCGAGCAGCGGCTGGAGCGGCTCGTCAGGGTCGTCGTTCTCGGGCGGCTCGCACGGGGGCGGGTTCTCGGGTGGTGGCGGCGGCGGCGGTGGAGGCCGAGGGCGCTAGCTGGTATACCCGCCTCACCGTTGGGCAAGTGATCGAGAAGTTGATTGCCGCGCGCGAGCGTGAGGAGCGGTGGGAAGCCGTTCGGGTTGCGATGCGCAACACGACTCCTGCACAGTGGGCCGAATACCACGAGGAGACACGGGCCTTCGATGAGGCCTCCGATGCCGACCTCGCTGAGTACGACCCTCAGTAGGTGGAGTACTTTCCGGGAGCGGTGGTCTGGGCAGATTTCGGAGAGGGTCGCGGACCTGAACGGGCTGGAATTCGACCAGCCGTAGTCGTCTCGTCAGTCAGGTTCCTGACATCCGTCGACTCGCTCGTGCATCTCATCCCCGCGACCACCCGCGATCGCGGATGGCCCAATCACGTCGCGCTGCGAGGCCAGACCGGGCTTGCTGAGCAAACCTGGGGGATGACGGAGCAGCTGAGAAGCACCTCACGCCAACGCGTTCTGCGTCAGACCGGGTCGGTCGATGACGCAACGCTGTTCGCGCTGCGCCTCTTTATTTCGGAAGGTCTCGATCTCTGACCGGCTCTTCGGCTTCTTCGTCGGCTTCCGGGATGACGATGTCGGCATCGGGAACGACGCCCTTGCGATCCGCCATCCAGTCGTCGTTGCCCTCGTCGTCGACCACGTCGTCAACGTCGATGCCGCGCGGGCTCATCGTGTCGGCCGGCATCACCGGCAGGTGTCGTCCGCTCGGCTCGTTGGCGTCATCCGCTCGGCGCTGGTCATTGATGCGCTTCTGGTCTTCGGCATCCGGGGTCATGTTCTCGTTGTCAGCCATGCACTTATTTCACGCCGGACGCGACGGGCCGTCGAGGGCTTGCCAGAGGGGCGGATTCGAGCTAGCGATGCCTTGCTAGCGAGACCGTGGCTGTCTAGAGGTTCTGCTGCAGGAACGGGTTGCCGCCCGGACCGCTCTCCGGCGGGTCGCCCTGCTCGATGCCAGCCATCTTCTTGAAGTCATCGCTGATCAACTTGTCGAAGTCGTCGGTGAGCACGGGGTCGGTCTCTTCGGGGTCGCCGGGCGTTTCGGGGTGGGTCGCCTTGTCGGAGTCGTCGTCTCCGAGCCGGTTGGGCAGATCGCCGGGCGTCATGTCATCCATTTACTTGTCCTTTTCGTGCTCTTCGGGATACATCTCGCCGTCGGGGAGTGGCACTTCGGGTTGCGGGATAACCCCGCCTGCGCCGGTCGGGTCGGGTTGCGGAACGCTGACTCCCGAGCCGCGATTCGCGAGGCGCTCGGCCTCGGTGGTTCCGCCGTCGGAGCGCAGCCCCGCCGTGCCGTCGTCGGTGCCGTCGTCATTCGGGATGTCGTCGATGTCCACGTTGTCAATGTCCATGGGGTCATTCAACGCCTGACCGCGGCGCGGCGCGACACCCTTGCCGAATCTGGTGGCGCGGGTTAGGCGGTGGTCAGTCGGATGAATCCCGACAACTCGGCGAGACCTTGCGGGGTGAGGGGGAGGTAGTCGCGCAAGGCGGGGGAGTGCACCAGGTACGACGCCCATTTGCCGCGCGAGATGGCGACGTTGAGGCGGTTGCGCGACAGGATGAACGACACCCCGCGTGGCACATCGGCCGCACTCGATGCCGTCAACGACAGGATCGCGACCGCCGCCTCCTGCCCCTGGAACTTGTCGACCGTTCCGACCGGGGTGTCGCCGAGACCTTCGGCCTCGAGCAGCTGGCGGATGCGTTCCACCTGGGCGTTGTAGGGCGCGACGACGATGACATCCGACGGGCGAAGCACGTCATCCCGACCGGTGGACGGGTCGACCCACGGCACGCCGAGGTGCTGCTTCACGAGTGCGACGACTGCGACAGCCTCTTCGACGCTCTCGGTCGAGTTGCCGAAGTGGTGCACCGGTACCGAGTGCAACCCGGGCTCGACACCATCCAGATGCCGCAGCACGGTGTCGGGCAGGTGCGACCGCAGCCGGCCTTCGTACGACAGGTCGGACACCGAGGTCGTCAGCGCGGGGTGCATGCGCCAGGTCTCTTCCAAGAAGTAGCCCAGGGAGTCGGGCAGTACGTCGTGGCCGTCCGACAGCCAGCCGAGCGCCGAGGTGTCGATCTTCTCGGGGTGCACGCCGGTGGTCACCTGCGGCAGTTGCTGCGGGTCGCCGAGCAGCAGCAGGCGGGATGCCGCAACCGACACCGCGATCGTGTTTGCGAGCGAGTACTGCCCGGCCTCGTCGATCACGAGCAGGTCGAGACTGTCGCGCGGAACCTTGCCGGCGTTGGCGAAATCCCAGGCGGTGCCGCCGAGGACGAAACCCTCGTCCCAGTTCGCCGAGATGAAGGGTGGGATGTCGGAGTTCTCCGGCAGGATCGTCCAGCCGGGCGGGGTGGCGTAGCCGGCACTCGACGGCTTCTTGCCGATCCGCTCGCCGGGCACCCCCTCGGTCAGCACCTTCCGCAGCAGGTTTTCGATCACCTCATGTGACTGCGCGACGACTCCGACTTTCCAGCCGAGCTCGGTCACCAGGTGTGCGATGACCTTGGCGCCGACGTAGGTCTTGCCCGATCCGGGGGGACCCTGCACGGCGAGGTAGGAGTGGTCGAGCCGCTTCAGCGACTCCACGATCGCTGCTGGCGCGCCGTCGATCCCGACCGGTTCGAGGCCCTCCCCGTCGATCATCCGAGGCGCAACGCGACGCAGGATGTCGAGGCTGGCATCCGCAGGGAAGCCCGGCAGCGCATCCGCCACCTTTCCACCCCACTGCAGGATCGCCTCCCGCTGCGCCTTAGTCGGCACCGGGGATTCGGGCGTCAGCGCGACCGGGTAGCTCGACCAGGTCTCACCGCCGACCCCGGCGTTCTCGTCGAGCAGCACCTCGAAGACATCCCCACCCCCACCCTCGACCGGAGTGATCGAGAGGATGCCTTCGCCGCGCGCGTGTTCGCCGCGCTGGCCGGGTCGCACGGGGGGGCAGACCGCGGGGAGGGGCTGCTCGTACATGACGAACGGCCGTGCCCCGACGCCGAGTCGCGAACCGGGTGCCAGGCGCCCCCGCAGCCGAATCTGTCGGGACTCGGTGCGCTTGCCCTCCGGCATGCGCCAGTCGTCGACCACGGCGGCGTCGTAGACGCGGAATACATCCCGAGTGTCTTCCCAGTCGTCGAGGTCGAGGGTTTCGCGCGAGAAATGTTCCCACCAGTACGACTTGTCTTCGCGGCGGTGGTATTCGATCGCCGCGGCGGCCAGCGCAATGGCGGCCTGATCGGCGGTGCGTTCCAGCGCCGGGATGCCGTCAATCTGCGCATACAGTCGGTCGCGCACCAGCGACTCGTCACTGTCTTGCTTCTTTTCTGGGGATGCCTCGGCGACCTGGTAGGCGACCGGTTCGATGCCGTTCTCGTGGGCGCGGGCGAGCAGCCAATCGCGCAGGCGGTGGGTCGAGACGCAGTCGTACTCGTTGTAGTCGGCGATCTGCTGCAGCTTCGCCCCTGCCGCTTCGGTGTCGCCGGCATCCCGAAGTTCGGTGTAGTCGACGTAGAACTGAATCGACTCGTCACCCTTCTTCAGGTCGCCGGTGCGCACCTCGGCGCCCATGTAGAGCGGTTCGAGTTTCTTGATCGAGTAGGAGCCCTCCGAGATGCGGATGCTGCGCCGCACGATCGGGTACAGGTCGACGAAGACGTCTTCGGTGAGCAGTTCGTCGAGGATCGCCTCGCCCACCCCGTACCGCGCCGTCAGTTGCAGCAGGTGGGCGCGTTCGTAGTCGGCGTAGTGGTAGATGTGCAGCCCAGGATGCTGCTTGCGCCGCTCCTGCACGAACGCCAGGAAGTCGATCAGCGCTTGCTTCTCTTCCTTCCGGTCGTGTGCCCAAAACGCGGTGAACCGCTCTTCGGGTTCGAGCGTCACGACCCCCCACAGGTAGTCGATGCCCCAGTCGATGCCGTTGTCGGTCCACAGCGGATCGCCTTCGAAGTCGAAGAACAGATCCCCGGCATCCATGGGTGGGAGTGCCGACAACCCCGCAGCGCTCGCGACTTCGTAGAGCACCTCGTGCGCTTCGCCCTCGACGTGGGCGGGAGCGGTGAGTTGCATCCGCGCTTGCTTACGCAGCTTCTCGAGCGCCGGGTCTCCGATCCCTTCGACGCTTCCCGTGCTGGCGGCCAACTCATCGATGGTGTGGATGCCGACGGCGTTGAGCCTGCTCCGCTGGGTGGTTCTCATGCCGGCGACGAGCAGAACGTCGCGGGTGCGTTCGACTTCGGGCGCGCACCAGTCGCAGCGTCCGTCGGCGGTGTAGCCCTCGGCGCCCCACTCGATCGGATTCGGGTCGTCGAGCCGTGCTTCGATCATCTCTTTGAGCCGGGCGACCCGGTCGTGGAACACGGGCTCGATGTCGGTCAGCTTGTGATCGGATCGCTCCCGGTTGCCGAGCAACAGAACCGTTGTGTTCGACACCGGGATGTCGAGGCGCCGCAGTTGGTCGGCGTAGGCGGCGAGTTGCAGCAGCGCCGTGACGCGGGCTTTGCGGGCGAGCTTGGTGTCCCAGACTTCGTAGGCGCCCGAAGCGTCTTTCACCAGAAAGTCGGCGAACCCGACGAACCCCGTGCGCGCGCCAGCGGGTTCGTCGAGGAAGGTGCCCTGGAAGACGACGTCTTTGCCGGCCCGCAGCGCGGCGAGGGTCTCGTCGTGCTTCTCAGCAAGCAGCACCGGGTCGGCGCGAGTCTCGGTGGTGTCGATCTCGACGACACCGTCACCCAGTTCGGTGCGGTAGCGGTCGAGCGCCCACTCCTCGTGTTTGTTGCCGAGTTCGCCCGCGCGGGCGAGCATCGCGTCTTCCGCTTCGTCGATCATCTCGACGCGCTTGAGTTTCGCGTCGAGCTTCCGCATGAGCGCCCACTCGCACTCCACCGCCGCCTTCAGGTCGGAGGCGCTGTAGTACACGCGGTCATTGCGGATGAACATGCTTGGAGGCTATCGGCGAGGTGCGACGTCCACCCCACCGGGTCGTTGCACACGGCAGTGCGCACGTTCTCGCACCAACGCCTGCGGGGCGCATTGTCGCTGCCACGCTGCAACTGAGTGAAAGGTGGTATTACTTCGATGAGTAAGAATTACGATGGACTCGTGCGCATCACTTCGAAGGGCCAAGTGACGATCCCGCAGTACATCCGGGAGCGTCATGGGTTCCTGCCCGACACCGAAATCGACTTCGTCGAGCAGGATGGGCTCGTCGTGGTGCGCCCATCCCGCGCTGGGTCGAAGCCCGACCGCGCCGAGCGTCTGGTGAGCGGACTGCGGGGGAGCGGTCGAGGCGAGCTTTCGACCGACGAGATCATGCGCCTCACTCGCGACTACGAATGAGCGAATCCGACCGGGAGGCCTTCCTCATCGATTCAAACGTGCTGCTCGACATCGTCACCGATGATCCCGTCTGGGGCGAGTGGTCCTCTCTCACACTTGCGGAGTCGGTACGTCGAGGTCGCACGCTGATCAACCCGCTCATTTACGCCGAAGTCTCCGTGGGATTCGATCACATCGACGACCTGGATCGGCGGATGCCGGAGTCGGTTCTGACACGCGCGCCGCTCCCGTACCGCGCTGGTTTCCTCGCGGCGAAGGCGCACAACGCCTACCGGCGACGCGGCGGTACTCGGGTGGCGACGCTCCCCGACTTCTTCATCGGCGCGCACGCCGTCGTGGACGGTCTGACGCTCGTCACCCGCGACGCTCGCCGCTACCGCAGCGCGTTCCCGACACTGAAACTCTTGACGCCCGCGTAACGCCACGTGCTGGCGTCGAGGGTCGTATGGGACTTGCGGAGACCTGGGTGAGGCTGCCTGCGTCGGGTGAACGCCGATAGGGTCGCCGACTTGAGTGGTGACGTGTTTGGCGAGTCCCGGCCAACTAGTCGCCGGTTGGATCTAGTCTCTCAGTGTGAGCATCCCAAGCGTGGCAGCGGAAGAACCGCAATCCGTCGACAAGTTGCCCCCCATCGTGAGGCTGGCCCCTCGGGGGTTACCGTATGAGATTCAGTGCGGCGACGCGTTCGCCTACTTGCAGGGTCTCGCTGATGAGTCAGTGCAGCTCGTTGTCACCTCGCCTCCGTATAACGTCGGGAAGGAGTACGAGGATCGTCTCTCGCATGAGGACTACGTATCGTGGCAGTCGCAAATCATCCGAGAGCTAGTCCGGGTGCTCGCGCCAGGAGGTTCCATCTGTTGGCAAGTAGGGAATGGCGTTTCGAATGGAGAAGTGATTCCCCTCGATGCCATCTTCTACCCCATTTTCAAGGCAGCCGGGCTCAAGCTTCGCAACCGAATCGTGTGGACCTTTGGCCATGGCCTCCATGCGCGTCGACGCTTTTCCGGTCGTCATGAGACCATCCTTTGGTTCACCAAGGGTGACGACTACACATTCAACTTGGATAGCGTGCGAGTGCCATCCAAGTACCCACTGAAGAAGCACTTCAAAGGGCCTCGCCGCGGCGAAGTGTCGAGCAACCCGCTCGGCAAGAACCCCGGTGATGTGTGGGACATTCCGAATGTCAAAGCGAACCACCTGGAGAAGACAGATCATCCCTGTCAGTTCCCGGTCGGTCTGGTTGAACGATTGATTCTTGCAATGAGCAATATAGAGGACGCCGTCCTCGACCCCTTCCTTGGGTCTGGCACCACCGCGATCGCGGCCGTGAAGAACGGACGACGGGGGTTGGGCGTCGACAGTGTCCCCGAGTACATCGACATTGCCCGCGACAGACTCGAGAGGCTCGGACGTGGTGAACTTCGGACTCGTCCCATGAACAAGCCGGTCTATGAACCGACGGGGTCTCCCCGGTGAGGTATGTAGAAAGCTTCTCTTCTCATGGAGGCGAGTCGGCTTGGCAGTCTCGCGAGGCTTTCGAGTGGCTCACCGACATGTTCGATGCGCCCAACGTTCACGTTGGGCCAAAGTCTGGAGCGGCGATTCGAGCCCATGTTGCCAAGAATCTAGGTGAGAGCGGGTGGGCGATCGATTGCCGAATTGCGCCCCACTTCGACTTGACTGTCACTGCCAAGAAGGGCGATCTCGCCTTTCAAGTTCAGACTGGGAACGTCAGCCGGGCTGCCTACGACCTCCTCAAGCTCCAGCACTTGTACCTGACCGAGGGGATAGGGGCTGCCGCGCTCGCGGTGCCCACGAAGGTGGGTGCGTCCAGGATTGGCTCCAACATCGCAAACAGCGACAGAATGTGGGACGAGCTCCAGCTCTTCAGCCGACAGATTACGGTACCGATGTTGCTGGTTGCATTCGAATAGGTCAGGATCGGAGTCTTCTTGCCGTACAACGTCGTGGTCACGCCCGAACCCCAGCGCAAGACCCATCTTCAAGATCTGGCCCAGTCGCCCTCGACTACCTTCATTTCATGGGAGGTTAACCCCGGTACGGCGACCCAACTTCCAGTGGTCAGCGTCCATCACTCTCTTCCGCTTTACCGTATGACAAACGGCCGGACGCGTAGTACCCAAATGGAGTTCGTCGCGGACAATGACTTGCCTGTGGACTTCTTCTCTAACGGCCAGGAGAACCAGAACGCGCAACAAAAGCAACATGAGATTTTGGCTGAGTTTGCGGTTGTCGGGCGCGAGAGCAGCGTGACGCCGATTATGGAAGTACTCAAACTGAACGGCCAGCGGGAACCGATTCTTGTAACGCCTTCAGGGGTAGTTCTCAATGGAAATCGTCGTCTCGCGGCGATGCGAGAACTGTACGAGACTGACCCAGCTGCTTATAGCAACTTCAGCAACATCGATGTCGCGGTCCTGCCTCTGCTGACTCCTGAGCAGTCTCTGGAAGTTGAAGTGAGACTTCAGATGACGCCTCAGACGCTTCTTGAGTACTCCTGGGTCGACCAGGCGCTGGTCATCGAGGAGGCGCTTGCACAAGGTCGAACTCCACGCGAGGTCGCCGCGCTCAACAACGAGAGCACCCAGTGGGTCAACTCAACGATTCGTGCTCTCGACGAGGCGCGACGCTACCTCCGTGACTGGATTGCGAATCCGACCGCGTTCAACTTAGTGAAGAACAAGAAGCAGTTTTTCCTGGACGTCGCAAAGCGTGTTAAGGACAAGTCCGTTCTCGATTCCGAGGCCAGCCGCCGGGTCGCGTGGTCGCTTGAGACTTCGGAAGACCGATCTGGGCGTATTTACAACTATAACGCGGTAATCGGTGATGACCCCAGTCTGATCGTCGAACGAGTCGCTGAGGTTCTTGGCGGCTTTGAGCCCGGCGCCGACGACCCAGAGCCATTCGAAGTTGACTTTGGTGCGATCGCTCCGGGCGCTGACCTCCAAGGCTTTATTGACGCTGCCGACTCGGCAGGCACTCGCGAGGTCGTCCAAGCTGCTATTCAAGACGCGGCCGACGACTTGGTAGACAAGAAGAAGAACGCTGAGCGAGCCGCTAAGCCACTAAAGATCATTCGCTCGGCGCGTTCAAACCTCGAGGGTCTCCAGGTCCTCCTAGCTCCGGTTGATGACCTCCCACAGGTTGTGGCCCAGCTGAGCGAGCTCATTATCCGCGCAGGTGTGTTGCGGGATGCCGCTCAGGCGCGACTCGACGGTCTTTCGCGTTAGCCGGGATCGTGTCAGATGTGATTGTGCGAGTAGACCTCGCCGAAGACGAGCTTTCGTTTGAATATGAAGCCGTAGCTCCGGCGATTCTCGAACAGTTCAGGGCTCAAGCTTCCGCCTTTGGGTACCAGTACGTACAGAGCCGTTTCACACTTACGCTCGCCTACGGGGATGGATTGGACCTCCTCCGCGAGTTGGCTCCTTTGCAGCGGCAGTGGGCCTTTAGATTCGTGTTCGCGGATTCGGAGTCACGCGAAAGGGTTCACGAGTTCGTCGAAAGGGTAAAGAACGCCCGCGAGCACAATCAAGGCATTAGTGACCTTACCGCTGACGAGCTAAATGCCCTACTTATTGCATCTGGCTTTACTAGACGGCAACTGAAGGACCATCAGTTGCGCGATCTGAGGCAGCTTGCGTCCGCGCCACACGGCGCGAACTTCTCCGTACCCGGTGCAGGCAAGACCACTGTGACTCTCGCGCTTCACCTGATTGCCATGCCAGCGAACTCCCGAATGCTCGTCGTCGCTCCAAAATCAGCGTTCACGGCGTGGGAAGAGGTCGTTGAGGATTGCATGGACGCCGACTTCACGCCTTTCGCTCGTCTGGCTGAGGACCGCCAAGAAGTAATTCGACTCCTTCGGAGCGGGCACCCTCGGCTAGTAATCAACTACGAAATGGCAGTCCAAGTCGCGACAGAGGTCAGGCGCTACCTAGCGGCTGCACCGTCCCATTTGGTGATCGACGAGTCCCATCGCATCAAGGCTGGCCCGGGGTCGCAGCGCGGCGCCACTGCGTTAGCGCTTGCCTCAGCAGCGGCACGTCGTGACATTCTTTCGGGGACTCCGATGCCTCAAGGAGCCAGTGATATCGCCGCACAAGCCGACTTCCTTTGGCAAGGAGAAGGGCTTGGCCGCGCAATCCGCAACGGTTCGTCACCCTCTCACGTGCTTGCGGGCCGATTCGTTCGAACCACGAAACGCGAGCTGAACTTGCCTCCGCGCGAGCCGACGATCTTTGTGCCAGTCCCCATGCGCGACGGGCAGCTCGCGCTCTACGGGATTCTGCGGGAGCGCACTCTTGCCCAGTTGACACAGATCGCTAGGACCCCACAAACCCTCCCGCAGGCGCGAGGCGCAGTTTTCAGGCTGATGCAGGCGTCGGTCAATCCACCCCTCGCGGCTGGCGCGTTCTCTGGCCCCTCTGACGTCCTGGCCGCAGCAATTGCGGAGGGGCTATCTCCCAAGATCGAAATGGCGGCGTTTCTAGCTCGTCAGAATGCCGACGAAGGGCGCAAGACAGTCATCTGGACGATCTTTACCGACACGCTCAAGTTGCTTCGGACGGCCCTAGTGGATCTTGATGCAGTCGCCATCTATGGGGGAAATCGTGATGACCCGCTGGCGGGCGAAGTAACAAGAGACGAGGCACTGCGGAGGTTCGTGAAGACCGACGAATCCATGGTCCTCGTCGCAAATCCCGCCGCAGCGAGCGAGGGTCTTTCGTTGCATGAGCGATGCCACGAGGCGATCTATGTGGACCGGACTTACAATGCGGCGCACTATCTGCAATCCATTGACCGCATCCACAGGCTCGGCCTTGAAGTCGGCACAGTAACTCGGGTTCAGGTGCTTCAGAGCGTCACGCCAACTGGTATCGGGAACATCGACGTTTCGATCAGTCGAAGGCTCGCGACAAAGGCACGCGATCTCGGGCAACTTCTGAACGATCCGGATCTCGCCGAGATCGCTATGGCGGAGGATGATGCAGATTTGCCCGTCGATGACTCAGTGGACTTCAATGACGTCGCGGATCTCGTTCTAGAGCTGCAGGGTCGTGCTCCGGCGCAAGATGAGAACTTCTGATGCTCTTCGAGGATATTTCCATGAGCGCGGTCACTGCGCTGAAGTATCTTCGCGAGTTTGCTTCGGCCAATTCGGAATCGGTCGCCGAAGCGGTGTTGCATGTTCCGTTTCTGGACGTTGTCCGCGCGGCCCACGACTATGAGGCTGCGGTTCGACTTGACGCGGTCGTCGACTCGTCAAATCTCTTGCTCAACTTCGAGAGTGATATTCGCCGTCTAGTAACGGATTTGCTCGAGGCGGACCCTCCCGGTTGGCTTCAGGTCGTGCCGCTGGGGCGCGAGCGGGTCGCCAGTCAGCTTGAGCCAGACGTCCTTCAGGTCCTGCGTGCCGGCGGGCTATTTGACCCAGTTCCCAGCGTCGAGGCGATCGAGTGGTGGGACCAATTGGCGGCACGAGCCCGCGGCGACCTAGACGCCAGGCGCCTTGAGCTCGGACGCGATGCAGAGCGGCGTTCCCTTGAGTACGAGCTCGACAGGCTCTCGCAGATCGGGTGCCCTTATCTTCCGCGATGGCTAAGTTTGGATGACAACTCGGCGGGTTACGACATCCAATCGTGGGAGGTAGACGATGGGGTCTGGCGACAGCTCGCCATCGAAGTCAAGTCCACGGTGAGTTCGATCGTAAGGTTTCACCTCTCGCGCGGGGAGTACGAGACATGCGTAAAACTCGCCGGCGCCTATCGTTTTCATACGTGGGTTCAAGGAAATGGGCCCATCATCGTGGAATCTCAAGATGTAATTGCCTCGGCGCCACTCGACGGAACCGGCAGCAGATGGGAGACCGCCGAGTTTGTCTTTGCTGACTAGAAACAGGGCGGAAAATCTTGCCAACCCCTGTCGCACCTTTGGTTGGGTGAGCGGGGTCGGTGCTGCCCTTGGGCAGCACCGGTGAGATTGCTCGCGCTGCTTGCGGCCCCGCCGCTTGCAACATCTGGCGATCGCACAATGTCTCGTGTGAGACAAGCCGCCGAGGTCGTCGGCGCGAATGCGATCGTGGTCGCGAACCTCTTCGGATTGCCGACGTCCAACACGCGACAAATATCAACACTAGGTCGTGATCTTCAACCATGGGTTGCTTCTCGCCAGCCGCTTGAGAGGGCGATGGAACAAGCTGATGTTGCGCTCCTCGCCTGGGGTACGAGCCAGCCATCCGGGCCTGCACGTGCCCATCAGCGAGCGCAGGTCGAGTGGGTCATAGGAGAACTGCAATCTCGGGAGATTTCTGCGTGGTCGTTCGGAGATTCACCGCGCCATCCATCCCGTTGGCAACGCCACACCTCGCGGGTCTTTCCAGCACTTCTCTTCTCGGACGCAGTTCGCGCTACGTTGCGCCAAGTTTGGTGATCTGCGAGTCGCACGCATCCTCATGGGTCTGCGCCTCGAAGCATCTGGGTTGTGGACGCCAAGAAGTACAAGGGTCGCCCGCAGCAGCGCGTCGAGGGCGGACTGTTCCGGCCGCGGGTTGAACGTCTCTTCATCGGCGGTCGCGACAAGACCAAGCTCATCGAGGGTGCCGAGTGGCAGGCTACCGAGGTGCAGGCGGTTGTCGGAGACCTTCCCGTGTTCGGCGCTCTGTGCTTCGTCGATGCGGACTGGCCGATCATCGGCGGCGACGTCTCGGTGCGAGGCATCCACGTGCTGTGGGCGCGGAAGTTGATCGATCGCATGACCGCCCCCGGCCCACAGCTTCTGGACGTCGCCGCGACGACCGACCTGCTCGCCGCGCGATTCGTGCGCTCCTAGCGGGCGATAACCTGCCCTGCGTGAAGCTCGCCACCGCACAGCAGGACCGCGCGATCGGGGCCGTCGTCGCATCAGCTGCGGGTGATGCCCTCGGCGCGGGCTACGAGTTCGGCCCGCCGCTCGACGATTCGGTCGACGTGCGGATGGCGGGTGGGGGTTCCTTCGGCTGGGCACCGGGGGAGTGGACCGACGACACGAGCATGGCGATTCCGATTCTGCGGGCGTTGTCGCAGGGCCGTGACCTCGCGGCGCAGGCGACGCAGGATGCCATCGTTGCCGAGTGGGTGGCGTGGGCGAAGACGGCTCCGGATGTCGGCATCCAGACGCGTCAGGTGCTGGCGGGTCTCACCGTACCGACCGTTGCGGAGGCGCGGGTGTCGGCGCAGCGGGTGCACGAGGCGTCGGGACGTTCCGGCGGCAACGGGTCGCTGATGCGCACCGGGCCTGTCGCGTTGGGTTACCTCGACGACGGGCGGGAGCCTGAGCTCGCTGCGGTCGCGCGGGCGCTCAGTGCTCTCACCCATTTTGAGCAGGATGCCGGCGACGCCTGCGTGCTGTGGAGCCTCGCGATCCGGCACGCGGTGCGCACCGGCGAGGTGGATGCGCGGGTGGGGCTGCCGCTTCTACGTGCGGATCGCGCGGCGCTGTGGGCGGCGCGGATCGATGACGCCGAAGCGAAGCGGCCCCGCGACTTTGCGAACAACGGCTGGGTGGTCGAGGCACTACAGGGGGCCTGGTCGGCGATCACGCGCGGCGACTCGCTGGTCGACATCCTGGAGCGGGCCGTGCGAGGTGGAGGTGACACCGACACGGTCGCGGCCATCGCGGGATCCCTCGCCGGTGCAGGTCAGGGGCTGAGCGGGGTGCCGGCGGCGTGGTTGCAGGTGCTCCACGGCTGGCCGTCGTTGCGGTGAGATGACCTGCAGCGACAAGCCTTGCTCGCGACAACATCGGGACCGGACGGCGCTTAGGCAACTACCCTGATGCGCCGTCGCTCAGCGCTTCCGCGAGCGGCGGGAGGTGCGTTTCGACCACGTCGCGCACGGTGGCGACATCCACCCCGAAGTAATGGTGCACAAGGATGTTCCGAAAGCCGCGGCTCTGCGGCCATGGGATTTCCGGGTGGGCCTCGGTGATCGCTGGCGGCAGATGGTTCGCTGCCTCGCCGATGATCTGAAGGTTGCGCTCTACCGCATCCTCGGCCATGTCAACGAGGTTCCGATCGTCGCTGTCGAACGCGTCGACGAATCGCCGACATCGGTCGATCGCCTGAAGGATGTCGGCGACCCGCTGATCTGTCTCGCGGGTCACAGGGAGATCGCGTCTGCGAGCGCCGACTCTGAGACCGGGTGCTTGAGCAGCTGCACGGGGAAAATGTCGATGTCGTCGCGGCCGAAGAGGGTTCGGGTCTCTTCCATGAGCCCGGAAGCGCGCATGAGCAGATTCCCGTCAGCGGGATCCATCTCGACCACAATGTCGATGTCACTGCCCTCGTGCGCCGTGCCCCGAGCGACCGAGCCGAACAGCTTCGGATTCGTTGCGCCGTACTTCGTCAGCAGCGATTGGAAGTCGCCTCGCCGCGCGTCGAGAAGCTCGCGGAGGGCGAGAGTCTCGGGTGAGGCGGCCGCGAACGACATGAGCCCAGGGTATCGCGGGGCCCCAATTACGCGAAGGTCTGCCAACGTTGTGGCGCGCCTTGCGGGTGCTCGCGCTCGCCGTGTGAGCAATTGTGGGTTCGAGATGCCCGAGGTTTCCGGCGGCCGAGTACGCGCCGTCGGCTCAGCCGTCGACCCGCACCCACCCGCCGTCGCGCCCGAGCCGCGCGCTCAGCACCCCGCGATCGGTGACGACCTGATCCACCCCCGACACCTGCGTGTGAGCGAGTACGCGCGCCGCACCCGGTGGGTCCCACGTCCCCAGCAGCCGAGCCGTTTCCCCGTCATACCCCACAACGTCGTCACTCACAAATACGAGAGACCCCAGCGCGGAGTTCATCGTGAACAGTGCACGACGCTCGGTGTCATCCAGTCGGGTGTCGGTGGTGCGCAGGATGACGACATCCGGATCGATTCCGAACCAGGTGCCGTCCATCCAGGAGCGTGCGAGGGTGCTGCGCAGCGCCGACACCGTTGAGGCGCGCTCGCGGTAGTTCAGCAGGCGCAGGGGGCTCTCCCAGCGGGCTTCGACGTCGGCGCCGACGCGGCAGTAGTCGACGAGACCGGCAGCGCTCACGAGCGGCACACCGCAGCCGAGGATGACGGCGTCGCCGCACCATTCGCGCAGCAGTTCCATCGCTCGACGCATCCGTTGGGCTCGGGTTGCACCGGGGCGGTCGTCGAGGGCGGCGGCGAACAGAAAGTCGAGTTTGAACAGGCCGAAACCCCAGTCGTCGCGCGCCGTGCGGAAGACCTCGGCGAGGTGGTGCTGCACCTCGGGGAGTTCCAGATCGAGCAGCCAGTAGTCGCCCTTCCAGGCGGGATTCCAGCCGGCGGGCACCCGGCGGCCACGACGGTCGCGCAGAACCCAGTCCGGATGCTCGCGGCTGACGGCACTGTGCTTCGAGACGATGAACGGGGCGATCCAGAGTCCGGGCAGCATGCCGGCATCCCGTGCCTGTTTCGCGAGCGGCGCCACGCCGTTCGGAAACCCGGGGTTGGGGTCGAGCCAGTCGCCGATCTGCGCTTGGAATCCGTCGTCGATCTGGAAGACGTCGAAACGGATCTCGGATGCCGCGAGCGCATCGATCTCGGCACTCAGCCGCTCGGCGTCGATGTCGGTGTAGTAGCGGTACCAGCTCGTCCAGCCGGTGATCGCGGGCACCTCGCGCGCCGTCGCGAGCGACCCGGCCCAGTCGCGCAGCAGGTGGGGTGCGGTGTCACCCGTGCGGGCCTCGAGCCAGGCGATGCGGGCGGACTCACCGGCCGCCAGACGCCAACCTGCGACATCGATGACGGCCCGGATGCTTCCGGCTGACACTTCGAGGATGGTGAAGGCGTCGCTGCCGAGACGTGACGCCCACAGCCGCGCCCCGGGCGCACCCGTCGCCGAGGACGGTTGCGCGGCGAGCACCTCGTGCGACACCTCGGCGCGTCGGTTCCGTTGCGCGGGTGCGATGACGTCGTCGCCGATGAGGTGCAGCTTCAGCAGCCGCGCGGGTGAGAAGAGGGGGCGACGTCCGCGGCCGAGGGGGCGAACGGCCGACTCCGACCAGCTCTGGTACCCGTTGAGCCAGACCAGGTCGCCGAGTTCGACTTCGGCGGGGAACGTCACGACGAGGTAGTCGAGGTCGACCTGATGCTCGCCTGCGGTCACCTCGATCCAGAAGTCGCCGTCACCCGCGGAGAGGCCGGTGCCGCCGGTGCGGAGGGTGAGGCCAGCGTTGGTGCCGGGCTCCGTGATGACGTGCACTCCCGACTCCGCGCGCACGCCGAGCTGCCAAGAGATCATCAGACCGTTTCCCTGGTTTCGAGTTCCGCCACGATTTCGCCGTGCCGCTTCTCGTCGAGCCGGTACCAGATCAGCGGAATGGCGCCGAGCGCGCCGATGATTCCCGGAACCAGCGTGACCGTCAGGTGGATGCCATCCTGAGTCGCCGTGTTCTGCGGCACCCCGGCGACGTAACCGAACACGGCCAGCAGGGCGAGCGCCGCGGACGTTCCGAGGGCGGAGGCCACCTTCGACTTGAAGATGTTGCTCGAGAAGATGAGCCCCTCGGTGCGGCGGCCGGTGCGCCACTGGCCGAACTCCACGGTGTCGGAGAGCATCGAGACGAGCGCGATGTTGGTCACGCCGAACCCGAGCCCGGCGACCCCGATCCAGGCGAGGATCGGCGCGAGGTCGGAGTAGCCGGTCAGCCAGGCGCCCACCGAAGTGACGGCGGTGAGGGCGATGCCGACGAACGCGGCCCGGCGCTTGCCCCAGAGGCGGGCGAGCAGCGGGCTCAGCAGCGACCCGATGACCGCGGTGATGGCGAAGATGCCGAGGAACGCCGGCACGAGCGCCGCCGAGCCGAAGTTGTAGGTCATGTAGTAGACCGGCACGACGCTGCGCAGGGTGAGCGCGGCCTCGGTGAACAGCATCGTCACCAGCAGCAGTTGCAGGGGCCGGTTGCTCGCGAACAGGCGCAGCATTTGGGGGAGGCCGTAGTGCGTCGCCGCCCTCGCGCCCGGCACGATGGCGGGTTCGCGCACCCGGAAGAACGTCACCCAGATCAGCGCGAGCGCGACAACCCCGTAGAGAAGGGCAACCGTCTGCCACCCCGCGGTCACCTGGCCCGCCGCGAACAGCGAGGCGAAGAGCACGACGAGGGGGAGGGTGATGATGTTGACGCCGATCGCGCCAACACTCGCGAGAGTGCGCGGCACCATGACGAGAGACGTGCGGTCGCGGGCATCCATCGTCAACACAGCCGACATCGACCAGTAGGGCACGTCGGTCGCCGTGTACGAGAGGCTCCACAGCAGGTAGGTCAGGTACGCGAGTCCGAGGGTGAGCGCGCCCTGCTGAACAGGCAGCGAGAAGGCGAGCACGGTCGTGATCGTGAGGATCGGCGGCACAACCAGCAGGTAGGGCCTGAACCGCCCCCAGCGCGTTTTCGTGCGGTCGACGATGAGGCCCATCACCGGATCCAGCAGCGCGTCGATACTGCGCACCACGAGGAACAGGATGGCGGCCGTCCCCGCCGCGATGCCGGCAACGTCGGTGTAATACACCGCGAGGTAGGTCACCACGAAGCCGTAGATGATGTTGCTGCCGAGGGCGCCGACGCCGTAGGCAAGCTTCGTGTTCCAGCTGATCATCGTTGAATCTCGCTCACCCCGCCAGGATAGGGTCGGACGCGTGGCAGCCGGCGCAGTGATGTACAACTTCGCCGTGCAGCTGGCCGACGTGGATCGCGGAGTGTACGAAGATCTCGCCCTCCGGGTCGCGCGTCACCCGTCCGAGTCGGACGCCTACATGGTGACGCGCGTGCTCGCGTACTGCCTCGAATACGTGGAGGGGATCACCTTCAGCGAGGGTGTCTCGTCGACGGATGAACCGGCGGTGCTCGTGCGAGACCTGACCGGCAAACTCACCACCTGGATCGAGGTGGGCGCCCCCGATGCCGACCGGTTGCACTACGCCAGCAAACTGGCCGACCGCACGACGATCTACACGCACCGCGATCCGGAGAAGGTGATCGGCGCGTGGGCGGGCAAACGCATCCATCAGTTGGAGCAGATCACGTTGCACAGTTTCGACGCCGGATTTGTGGATGCCGCAGTCGCGGCGCTCGAACGGCGCACCGTGCTCAACGTGTCGGTCATCGAGGGGCAGCTGTATCTCGACGTAAACGGCACTGTGCTGAGTTCAGCGGTGCACGTGCGTCACCTGGGGTGAGCTACCGCGATGCTCGATCGGGTGGTGAGACTCGCACCGGAGACTTCGCGCCGGGCTTTGCGAGTCCTCCACAGGCCGCCGCGCGCCGACTTCTGGTACTTTCGAAGATTTGTTCGATCGGCGAGAATGGGATCAGAAAGGATTGATCCCATGACCTTCGCCACCCTTCCCGCCCTCGACGCAGCGCTTCGGTCGCTGCGCGAGGTGCCGCGGGTGGCGGGCGACTACGCGGCTGCTGCCGACTCGGAGTTGCTCGATGTGTCCCGCGTCGTGGCCGAGATCACGCGGCTGGCCGGTGCCCACAGCGCGCTCGCGGCAGGCCAGATCGCGCACCGCTCTCGTCCGGAACTGGGCGGCGCCGGGCTAGCCCGCCGGCAGGGCGCTCGCACCGTCGAAGAACTGCTGACCACCACGATGAAGGTCACGGGTCGGGATGCCGCTACCGCCGTCCGCGTCGGAAAGCTCACCGATCAGGTCGGGCCTTTCGCTGTCGTCGCGAGCGGAGTGGCGGCGGGCTCCGTGTCTGTCGAAGCTGCAGACGCCATCCGAGGTGGGCTCGGCGGATTCGGAGCGGACGACGCCGGCTCGATGAGCGCTGGCCGGGTTGACGAGGGTCTTCTCGCGCGTGCCGCAGAACTGCTGTGCGACGAGGCGCGACTGCTCGATCCCGACCGGCTGCGCAAGCGGGCTCGCGAAGTGCGCGACGAACTCGACGAGGCGGGCGTAGCCGATCGGGAGAACGTTCTGCGCCTGCGTCGATCGCTGCGGCGCATCGATCTTCGCGACGGGATGAAGCGGATCATCTGGGACTACGACCCCGAGACGGCCGGCATCGTCGATGACATCTACGACCGCGCGACCTCACCGCGTCGCGGTGGTCCGCGTTTCGTGGACTCCGAGAAGGCGGCGCGGGCGTCAGAGCTCGAGCGGGATGAGCGCACGGTCGAGCAGATCGCGTCCGACTCGTTTGCAGAACTGCTCCGCCAGTCGGCGTCGGTCGACCAGAACGTACTGATCGGATCCGCGACCCCCTCGGTTCGGATCATTGTGTCCGCCGAGGCGCTCGAATCGCCGACCGGTCACGGCTATGCCGAAGGATCGGGCGAGAGTTTTTCGCGGGCGACCATCGAGCGGGTCGCGTGCGCGAATGGCACGCAGTCGGTGCTCGTGGACTCGGTCGGCAACGTTCTCGATCTCGGGCGCGAGCAGCGGCTGTACTCCTCACGACAGCGGGTGGCTCTCGCGGTTCGCGACGGCGGATGCATGTGGCCCACCTGTGAACGGCCCCCATCCTGGACCGAGGCGCACCACATCGATCACTGGGCCCGCGATGACGGCCGCACCGACGTCGCCCGCGGAATCCTCCTCTGCCGTCACCACCATTTGCGACTACACAACGAAGGATGGCGGATCATTCTGCGGGCCGGACGCTACTGGCTCGAGCCACCCGACGGATCGGCCAAAATCGGCGCGATGCTCGAGACCAAGTCGCGCGCGATGCGGGCGCACCTCTCACGGCGACAACCCGATGCGCAGCGAGAGCTCACGGGGTGACCTACCAGGGCATCGGGCGGTCGGCATCCCGAGTGGAGTCGGATGGCAGACGGTCGAGTGCGCCGCCGCCGGCACGGATGCAGAACCAGGTGAGCGCTTCCGGGCTGTCGGGCACACAGCGCCAGGTGCGCATGACGCCCTGACCCACGCGCACTGCGGTTCCGGGTCCGACGGGCACGACCTGGTCATCCAGACCCATCTCGCCGCGGCCGGTGAGAAACACGTAGAGCTCCTCGATGTCAGAGTGTGCGTGCCAGTACCCCGCGGACTCGCCGGGTTCGTAGGCGTTCGACGTCATCCCGATGTATTGCATCGGCAGTTCGTGGTCGACGACTCGGCGGCCGTCGCGGTAGCTTTCGGGGCGGAAACCGCCGAAGAAGTCGCGCCAAGTGTCGATGGCGCCCAACTCGAGGATCTGGATGTCGGTCATCCATTCATCGTCGCAGCAAAAGACAGCCCCCGAGCACAGAGAGCCCCTCAGGCACAGAGCCCCTCAGAAACAGACGAGTGGCCGGCAAACCCGAAGGCTCACCGACCACTCTTTGGGAGCGACGGACTGACTCAACCCCCGTTGGTCAGGCCGCCGAGATTGAGGTTCAACAGGTCGCCGCCGGTGTTTCCGGCGTTGACCGACAAGCCGTCGAGGCCGGTGCCGTTGGGCACGTTGACGTAAATCAACCCCGTCGTGGAGTCGCCCGGATTGAGCTCGGCACTCAGTACCGGACCCTCGCCGAGGTCGACACTTGCCAGCAGGTTCGCGCCGTCAGCGTTGGCCGTGATGTTCGAGCTGTCGATGGTGACGAGGTCGTTGCCATTGTTGGTGGCCGTGAGGGTCACAGCGCAGACGTTGCCGGTGATGTTGAGGCCGGTAACACTCGCCAGAGGCGCGTGGCAGTCAACCGAACTCACCGTGACGGTCAACCCGTCGGCGTTGGTCCCCGTGACCGGGGTGCCTCCACCGGTGACCGGGTTGCCGCCAACCGTCTGGCCGGGAAGCGGTCCGGTGAAGACCGAGAACGGGTTGACCCCGTCATTGTTCAGAACCTCGGTGCCCGCACCGGTGCCGGCCGGAAGCCGAAAGCCGACGAACGACAGCAGGAGTCCGATCACCCCGACGGTGAGCGCCGCGATGGCGACTCCCCGACGGCGCTTCGGCTGGATGAGCCCGACGATTGCGAGCGCGATCGCGGGGATCAGCAGCATCCAGGCAAGGCCAGCCGTTATCAGGAAGATCGCGAGCAGGAACCCGAGGATGCCGAGGCCGAGCGCGACCATCCCGATCGTGTTCCCGCGGGGTTGTTCGTTCGGTTCGACCCTGTTCGGTTCGACCCTGTTCGGTTCGACCCCAGTGGGCTGCGCCTGTTCCGGCGTAGTCCGCGGCTTGGGTGATGTGAGAGTTGTCGTCATGATGCCCGTTCCCATCTTTCGATTTCGCCCCCCATGGACGATCCCTGGCATCCCGCTGGTGAGAGCGATATCCAGGTACTTACCGGCACCGTACACCGGTCGTTCTACCCCCGGATGCCCCCCGGATTGGGGGGTTGACCCCCGTGTGGGGGTAGTGGCAAATTGCGGGTCGATTTGGACCGCGAATCCCTTATGGGAGAACACATTTTGCTCGGGGCCGAGCGCGGTTCTGAGGCTGCCGTTTGCCGCACGGTAGCCTCCATCGAGTGCCGGCTGTCCCGATCAAGCGCCCCGAGTTTCGGGCCATCACTCACGACGACTCGAGCAGCTACGGGATGCTCGCCGACGAGTCGGTGCTGGTGCAGGGTGATGCACAGGCGGTGCTGAGAGCGATGCCGAGCAAGGTCGTGCAGACCGTCGTCACGAGCCCGCCGTACTGGTCGCTGCGCGACTACGGCATCGGCGGTCAGGTCGGGCTCGAGGCATCCGTCTTCGACTTCATCGACCGAGTTGCCGAGCTCTTCGACGACGTGCAGCGCGTGCTGCGTGACGACGGAACTCTTTGGCTGAACATCGGCGACTCGTACACATCCGGCGGGCGCACCTGGCGTGCCCCCGACAAGAAGAACGTCGCGCGCGCGATGTCGACGCGGCCCGGGACCCCCGAGGGACTGAAGTCGAAAGATCTCATCGGGGTGCCGTGGCGACTCGCCTTCGCTCTGCAAGAACGCGGCTGGTACCTCCGCTCGGAGATCATCTGGAACAAGCCGAACGCCCAGCCCGAGTCGGTGCGTGACCGACCCACTCGCTCACACGAAACCGTTTTTCTGCTCACCAAGTCGGAGCACTACCGGTACGACGTCGATGCGGTGCGAGGACCGAACGATCGCCGGCTGCGGACGGTGTGGGATGTGCCGACTCAGCGGGTGGGGGAGGCGAGCGGTCACTTCGCCACGTTTCCTTCGACTCTGGTGGAGCCGTGTGTGGCCCTCGGCAGCGAGCCGGGCGACTTGGTGATGGATCCGTTTCTGGGCTCGGGCACAACGGCCCTGGTCGCCGGATCTCTGCAGCGCCGATTCGCCGGGATCGAACTCAACCCCGAGTATTTCGAGATGTCGCGGGCGCGACTGCTGAAAGCCGGGTTTCTGAACCTGTGAGCTTTTCCCATTTCTCACAGGTTCGTATCCCACTAGCCTGTGGGTGTACCGTTTCGTCTAGGTGCTCTCTGCGAGCATAAGTAAGCCGAAGGTTGGGATTCCTCCCAACTTGTCGATCATCGGTCCGTGAGACCGGCGGTCGCTCCGCGTGGCCCGATAAGGGCGCATTCGCGATTAAGAGATCGCGAACCGAGCGATCCCCGTGATTCGCAGACTGTCATACCCATCGCGGCGTCCCCTCCTCGGGACGCCATTTCATCAGCTGCTTCCCCCGTAGGCCCCAAGCCTTGCTGCTCTTGTCCGGTGTTCAACACCCACTGAGAAAGCCGGCTTGCACAATGCCCTACGACATTTCCGTACCCGCGACAGCCAAACGCTCTCGTCGTCCGCTGCTCATTGCAGTTGGCACGATGCTCGCTGTCGGATCTGCCATCCTTTTCGCTCCGCTCGCCGCCAGCGCGGCAGAACCGGGTGATGACGACTTTCTCGGTTCAGCCGAGGACTACTCGGTGATCGCGTCGGACACGATCACTGACACCGCGACGCACGGCACCCAGGTCGAAGGAAACGTGGGGCTGACGCCTGGAACCGACCAGCAGCTCGGCGACATTCAGGTCGGCGGCGACATCCACGTCAACGACACGGCTGCCACAACTGCCGACGCCGACCTCAACATTGCCTACGTCATTCTTGCCAACACGGCAGCAACAGACGTCGTTGGCACGACCAATCTCGCAGCCAACCCTCTCCCGTACGGACCGGGTGTGTACCAGTCGGCAAGCGATCTGCTGCTCGACGGCACCATTACTCTTTCGGGAGCGGCTGACGACGTCTGGATCTTCCAGGCATCCACCGGATCACTGACCGTCGGCTCCAACAGCGTCGTGCTCCTCGTCGGAGGCGCCCAGTCGTGCAACGTCTACTGGCAGGTGGGCAGTTCCGCGACAATCGGGACTAACGCCACGTTCGTCGGCACCGTCGTTGCCGCGACTTCCATCTCGGCGCTCACCGGCGCCACGATTCAGGGACAACTGCTGGCCGGGGCCACCAACGCCGGTGCCGTAACCCTCGACAACAACCTGATCACCATGGGATCACCGTGCGTGCGTCAGACCTCGACGGAGCGAATCGCCGCTGAGGAATCGGGTGGTACCGGCGGGACCGGTGGATCCGGGACCGGCGGCACGGATGGAACGACGAGCACGAGCGGATCGAGTGGTAGCCGCAACGCTGGCAGCCACGGTGCGAGTCGCATCTTCAGTGCACCTCAGGTCCTCGCCTCCACCGGTGTCGACGCCCAAACCACCATGGTGCCGTCGATCATCGCAGCGCTGCTTCTGCTGATCACCGGAACTCTGGTTGTTGTCGTCCCCCGTCTTGTTGTAGTCCCCCGTCGCCGCGCTGCGCTCGCGCGGGATTGAACGGGTTGCGGTAGTCCAGCCGGGGGGCTGGATCGCCCAGGGGTCGCCGCTCGGGGGAGCGGCGACTCACCTGTGCGCCCCGACGGAATCCCACGGGTGTGGGGTTAGCGTGGCGGCGTGAACCCGATAGATCTGATCGTGATCATCGCGCTGCCAGCGGCGAGCCTCATCCTGGGGCTGTTCGTGCCGCTCGCGGCGGGCATGGCGATCGCCGGGCTCGTCATCGGACTCGTCTCGCGGCGTTGGGGTGGCTTCCTGATCGGGATGCTGCTGCTCGTCTTCTTGGTCGCCCTCGCGCTCCTCGGTCGATCGTGGGCGGTGTCGATCGCAACACCCGAGCAGCTCGTGCAGGGTAATCAGAACGCGGGGATCGTGTTCGGCACGCTCACCCCGTTCGGAGTGTTGCTGGGGTTGGTGCTCGTCGGCGTCACGCTCGCGCGACAGTATGTCGGGGGAGCGGCGGCGCGCCGGCGGGAGTCTCGCTAGCTGTCCTCGGCCGAGCCCGTCACATCAAACGGCCCGGTTGCCCGGTGCGAGCCCGGGGCTGGCGGCAACTCGGGGTCGAGCAACTCTGGCTCCAGCAACTCTGGCTCGAGCAGCTCTGTCTTCAGCAACTCCGGGTCGACCACCTCTGCCTCGACCACCTCGTCGTCTTCGACCTGATCGCCGACCTCGCTGTGCGTGTCCATGCTGTGTCGTCCCATGATCCGTTCCCCCTCGGTTTCGAATACCGTACCTGTGTCGGCCGCCTCATGGTCCAGTTCTGCCGGGTGTGCCGTAACTCTCGCTAAGGTCGCGCACATGGCCTTCACCGCGAGCGCTCTCAAAGAAGACGCCATTCGACGCCTCAACGAAATTCTCGGAACGAACGAACAGATCGGTGTCGGCAGTTCGGTTTCGTCGGTCCTGTTCGACGCCGCGACAGCGCGACTCGGGCTGTCGAACGATGGTTCGATGCCCGAACGCGCCCGCCGAGTGGTCGAGGCAGCCGGGTTGAGTTGGGATGCCGAACATTGGTCGAGGGGATCGACCGTCACCCTGTCGGGCCTCAACCACATGATTGAGGCGCTCGAGCGTCGCGCAGGGGAGTCCAGTGCGACCAAGGCGAATGCGGCGGGGCTCGGAGTCGAATACCGCCCTCGAACCGGAGGTATCGCGGCAGCGCCCACCGAACTGGTGCGCAACTGGGATGCTCTCGACGAAGCCACTCGCGCGCATCAGCGGCTCGAGTCTGCCCTGGCGGAGGTCGTTCGGGCTGCCGGGTACAGCCCGCGATCGCCGGGGTCTGGGGAGCCCGACTTCGATCTCGCCTGGGAGATCGACGGCACCGTGGTTGTCGTCGAGGTGAAGAGCGCGAATCCCTCGAACCATCGCCAACAGGCCCGGCTCGCTCTGGGCCAAGTCATCGAATACCGCACCCGACTGTCGGCGATGCACGACTCGACGAGAGCGGTGGTGTTACTCGGCGACCCGGTGTCTCAACTCGACCGCGAGATGGCGGCGTCGGCCGGCGTCCTGATGACCGACCTCAGTTCGCTCGACGAATTGTTCGCCTCGCTGTAGATCGCGATATTCGAGTTCTGATGCACCGCCATGAGGTGCTCGACGTACTCGGGAGCCACCACCCGATTCAGCTCACGCAGCAGACGCCAGTGATGTTTGACGTTCTCGTTGCGGCGGCCGGCGTTCTGTTTGACGACGACGTTCTCGTGCTCTGACTTCTCGATCTCCACCACCAGGCTTCGGCGGGCTGAGGCGATCGGCAGCGGCAGCGACGCGAGCGTGGACTTCGACACCGTGATGCCGCCCTCGTAAACCCGCCACCACCAGTAGGCGAGAGAGGAGTTCAGCACCACGTAGGCGCGATCCCGCGCGAGGGATGTCGGAAAGTAGAGGCGGTGAACGTGGCCGCGATCGAGGGAGCGCTTCACCGCCGACAGAAAGTAGCGCGGCGTCATCGGAATATCGAGGTGAAACGCCGTCCACTCTCGGGACGTGATGTCGGCCAAGGTGGCCTCGACCGCCACCATCTCGCGGTGCAGCGGCACCAGGTCTGCCCCAACCTTGGGGAATGCGCGCTCGGCATCCGGTTGCAGGGGCGAGAGGAAGTCATCCGCCCGCTCGAATAGCTCCGCCCGCTCGTGCGAGCGCCATCTCAGCAGCGGGGTGATGCGGTGCCGGTTCGGCAGCGCCTGCTCGCCGTCAGCATCGCCGCTGACCCGCGCCGTGCCGACGAGCACCGCCGCACGGGTCGAGTTGACCCGGTTGCTGTTCTGCGACCCGAACTTGATGCCGCGAAACACGTTGTCGGGCACATTGTCGAAGCAGTAGACATCCATCGTGGCAAGACGCCGAACGAGTAGCTGGCGAAAGGTCGTGAACTTCGCCCCGGTCGTGAAACTCTGCGGGCAGATCGCGACGATGCCCCGACGTTCGCGGTCGCCGGCGCGCAGCATCCGTTCGATGAAGTACGCGTACAGGTCGCGTGACTCGGCTGAGGCAAACCGGTCGTCACGCGGCACGACGACGTAGGGCGGATTGAGGATCGCGTAGTCGTACTCGGGAAGCTCGTCGGTGAGCGCGTCGGCTACTCGTGAACGGCCGACGACGGCGAGGTAGATCGGGCGCTCTCGTTCAAACTCGACCGTGAGCAGCACGCAGGCGATCAGGAGGGCGAGCGGGTCGCGGTCGACGAGCACGAGCGAGGTCGCGACGAAACGGTCAGGATCGGGTTGCTCGCGCGCGAGCCAGTACGACAGGTTGCCGACGCCGCAGCACGGGTCGATCCAGACGCCGGCCGGAAACCGCGCGGCACGAGCGGCGAGAAACTGCGCGACGTCGTCGGGGGTGAAGAACTGGCCCGACGACTTACGGCTGCCGCGGTCGACGTGGGCCAGCGAAAACTCGTAGAGCACCCCGATTTCACTCATCGTGAGGCCGTCGAGAAGGTCATCGGCGAACGCCGCATCCCGCAGCGGGAGGTCGCTGAGGATCGCTGTCAGCGACGGAAGCGCCCGGGTTTCAGTGACACGGGTTTCAGCGACCCGGGACGCATGAGTGGCGACGAGCGAATGCCAGGTGCTCTGGATGCCGCGGGATTCGATCGACTCGGCAACCAGTTCTGCACGTGCGAAGAGCAGGCGCCGGGTCATCCCCTCACCGTAGAACGCACCCCCGACTCGCTCAGGGACGCGCGCCGCGCTCAGGACTCGGTGGATGTCTTAGCGGTGGATGTCTCAGCAGCGGGTTCGTCCACGGTTTCGCCAATGACATCCTCAGCACCGGGGTCGTTCAAGGCGGCGCCGCCGATCGGTACCCCACCCCAGGAGAGCGCGGTCCAGCCGGATTCCGGCGAACCGTCAACGACGACGACCGCGGTGTTGTCGAGGCGATTCTCGGCGGTGAACTCTTCGCCGAGGTTGGCGACGCGGCTGCCGGTCCAGACCCGGATTGCTGCACCGTGACTGACAACCACAACGGTGTCGTCGGCCGCGTGGCTGGCGACGATGTGGGCGACATCCGCGTCGAAGCGCGAGAAGAATGCGGTGCCGTCGAGTCCGCCGGGCATCGCGCGATCGAGATGTCCCTCACCCCAGCCGAACACAGTCCCCATGTATCCGCGCACCGACTCGAGGTCGCTCAGGCCCTCAAGCGATCCCGCTTCGATCTCATGCAGACCCGGCAACTCGATCGGGGTCAGACCGAGGGCGGCGGCAAGTGGGGCGGCGGTCTCGTGCGTGCGACGCAACTTCGAGACGTAGATCGCGGAGATTCCGGCATCGCCGAGCGCGGCGGGCACGGCTTCGGCCTGACGGGTGCCGAGGGAGGTCAGGCCGGGGCCGGGGGTGGCTGTCTCGAGGGCGCCATCCACGTTGGCCTGAGTCTGGCCGTGCCTGATGAAGAGAATCCGCATGTCGACCTCAGCCTATGCCGGGCGCTTGAACCAGTGGGCAGGCTACTTGACGGCCAGCGCGTACGAGAAGCCGCCGGCGCTGGTGTCGATGCTGACCCACACCGTTTTAGCCGTGCCGTCGGCCAGCGTTCCGTCGCAGGTGTACAGGGTTCCCGGTTGGATGCTCTCGACAGAGATCGGGCAGCTGACCGACGCGAGCCGCCCCGAGCCGACCAAGTCGGCGCGGATCGTCTGCTGAACCTCGAGAGCCTTGGCGAGCGGTGCCGTGGCACCCGACGAAATGGCGACCGCCGGAACAGCAACCGAAGCCAGCGTCAGGAGGATCAACGCGATCAGCGGGCCGACACCTTTCACGCGCACCCGGCGCGCGATCAGGTAGACCAGCGGGCCGAGAATCGCGAAGGCCCCGCTCGCGGGCGAGTGGCCGAGCGACTTCAGGCGGCTGGCATCCACGAACGCCCAAATGAGGCAGAGCAGGTAGGGAACGAGCACCAGACCCGCGACGACCGGGATGCCGGCGACGGCGGGTTCAGGGGAGATGTAGAAGGCGACGTAGGCGGCCGCGATCGCCGCGACCAGGGTCAGAACCGGGTAGAGCGCGATAAGCCACGACGAGGCGGTTGCCGTGCGCCGCGCCGAGGGTTCGGGGCTTTCGGGTTCGGCGTGCCAGTTCGAGGTGCCGCGAGATCTGGAGGTGGCGTCGCTGGCGCCGTACAGGCCAGCACTGGCATCCTGGGCCGAGCCTTCCGTCGCCGAGCGCACGATGACGTCGTGCTCTTCGGTGCTGATGCCGTACTGGCGCTCGAGGGCGCGGGCTTCGGCGATGCGAGCAGCGGTGGATGCGGCCTGGCCGGCATCGACAGCATCGGGTGCGGTCGACCCCTGGTCGCTCGTGGCGTGCTGACCATCGGTGTGGTCGCTCAGCCAGCCTTGCTGGTTCTGCTGGTGAGTAAATCCATCGCCGTAGCGTTGTTCGGCGACCGGCTGCTGTGGGCGAGGCGGCGCCGTCGGCTTGAGCGTCGTGTGCTCGGTCCAGGCCAGACCATTCCACCAGCGCACGTGGGCGCTCGAGGCCGGGTCTTCGTACCAGCCCGCGGGGACGACGCGGGTCGCCTCGTAGGTCAAGCCGTTCTCCTTCTGGACAGCGCGTCGGTTGGGGACGCTTCTGTGATGGGTAATAGAAGGGCGGTGCAGGTCACGGATGGTGCAGTGGGTGGCCTCAGTCTAGGTACCTGGGCTGTGGGGCGCTGAACCCAGTTCGGGTGTGTCGACATCGCGCTCACGCACCGTTCAGAGCCGGGTGGCTCAGTTGCCGATCGAGAAAACGCCCCAGTCGTCGACGCGCCAGTCGATCCAACCATTGGATCGCTGGAGGCTGACGAGCACATTGAACTGCTCTCCGGCGGCGTTCTTGGCGACGCAGGTGAACGACTGCTGGACCAGCAGCGGAGGAGTTTCGGGGCAGTCGATCGTGAGCTGAGCGCCGATCGAGCTGGCGTCCAGAGTGACCGACCGTTCGGCCTCTGCCGAGAACGTCGAAGGCGCGAGTTCCATCACCAAACCCGGAACGGCGACGATCGCGCCGATGGTGAACAGCCCCAGCACGAGGTAGGTGAGCACCGGCGCGAAGCCGGTTCCGGCTTCGCGAACCGTCGCCACAAGCCTCGCCACGAGGTACACGGGAGCGCCAAGGAAGGCCCACGCCCAATGTGCGGGGGAGGTCATCCCGGTGCTGAGCAGGCGGCGCCGATCGAGGGCTGCGAGTACGACGCCCGCGATCCAGGGCACGCCAAGAACGATCCCGAGAGCGAACGGGGCGAACGACGCGTCTGGGCCGCTCAGCAGGATGAGCATCGCGATGAGCAACATGTAGGCCGGGATGAGGGTCAAGATCCAGCCCGGCACGGTACTTGTCGATGGTGCCGCGGTGAGCGTCGTTCGACGGTGTCCGTAGCCGGCGTCCCCAGCGGGGCTCGTCCCGTAGGCGCGCTCCGGCGCAAACTCGGGGATGAACGTTGTCGTTGACGACGACGCGTGCTGGAACGACGAGCGCGGCATGGACGGCTCGCCCAACAGATCTTCGTGTTGTTCGTCGAGGTCGTAGCGCATCGTGCGCGGGGCATCATCGACAGGGGAGCTCTGGGCGGCGCGCGCCGCAGGCGACATCTCGGTCGCGATCTCGTGCCCTCGCGTCGGTGCCTCAAGTTCGCTCAGCGGCTCGGCGAAGCGCGGCGAGTCGCCCGCGCGGTCGCGAACGACGTCATCGTCGTGGGCCAGGCGCTCCTGTTCGCGCAGCGCTCGCCGCGACGGCAGGTCGGTCGCGCCGGTGTAGAGGGGCTCCTCGAAGTACAGCTGGGTGTCCTCGAGGTCGATGAGATCGTCGGCAAAGGGAAGGTCGTCCGCGAACGGAAGATCGTCGGCAAACGCGAGCCGGGGAGGCAGAGCCGCCACCTGCTCCATCGGAGCGCTTTGCGCCCGCAACGGCTGCGAAACCATGGGCTGACGGGCATCCGAAGTGTGTTCGGTCCACGAGTGGTTGTCCCACCATCGCAGTTGCGGTAACCCGAGAGGATCGGGGTACCATCCCGCAGGAACGCGGACGTCGTCGTCTGCCACGACTGCGCTCCTTCACGTCCCTGACTGCCCGAAAAAGTCGGGATTCACAGCTGATTCTAAGCGGTGGGGCCTCCCGGGGGTACCCGGTTCGTCTACCCCGACCAGGGGACACCCGCAGAGGGGCGACCCCGACCGAACAGGGCAGACTTCACCACATGACTTCCCTCGGCGATACCGGCCTTGCCGCCGCCCTGCCGTCGCCGTGGGATCCGGATGCCTTCGTTGAGGCCTTCGACGACTGGGCCCGCTCGCGCGGCCTCAAGCTCTACCCCGCACAGGAAGAGGCGGTGCTCGAGCTGGTGCTCGACCGTCACCTCGTCCTGTCGACCCCGACCGGTACGGGGAAGTCGCTGGTCGCGATCGCCGCCCATGCCGTTGCCCTCGCCCAGGGCCAGCGCTCGTATTACACCGCCCCGCTCAAGGCACTCGTGAGCGAGAAGTTTTTCGCCCTGGTCGAGACCTTCGGGCCCGCGAACGTCGGCATGGTCACGGGCGACTCGAGCGTCAACCCCGACGCCCCGATCATCTGCTGCACGGCCGAGATCCTCGCCAACCTGGCCCTCCGCGAAGGGGTCGACGCGAAGGTGGATGTCGTCATCGCCGACGAGTTCCACTTCTACGGCGACCCGCAACGCGGCTGGGCGTGGCAGGTTCCGTTGCTCATCCTGAATCGTGCGCGGTTCGTGCTGATGTCGGCGACCCTCGGCGACCTGACCGACATCTCAGCCGACCTGGAACGTCGCACCGGCCGCGAGGTCGCGCACGTCACGGGGGTCGAGCGACCGGTTCCGCTGCGCTACAAGTACGTCACGACGCCCGTCCACGAGACGGTCGAAGAGTTGATGGATGGCAAGCTCGCCCCGGTCTACATCGTGCACTTCGCGCGGGCGGCAGCCGTCGAGCGCGCCCAGGCGTTGCTCTCGGCACGCGTCGCGACTCGGGAGCAGCGTGACCGGATCGCCGAAGAGATCGGCGGCTTCAGGTTCTCGCCCGGATTTGGGTCGACCCTCAACAAGCTCGTGCGGTCGGGCATCGGCGTGCACCACGCGGGGATGTTGCCCAAGTACCGGCGACTCGTCGAACAGCTCGCTCAACTCGGGATGTTGCGCGTCATCTGCGGCACCGACACCCTCGGAGTTGGCATCAACGTGCCGATCCGAACCGTGTTGTTCACCGCGTTGACGAAGTTCGACGGGGTGAAGACCCGGCAGTTGTCGGCTCGCGAGTTTCACCAGATTGCGGGCCGTGCGGGGAGGGCAGGCTTCGATACCGAAGGTGAGGTCGAGGCCGAGGCCCCCGAGCACGAGATCGAGAACGCGCTCGTCGCGATCAAGGCCGAGGCGAAGGCCACCGCATCGGGCAAGAAGAGTAAGCAAGGACCGAAGAAGCGTGCGCCCGAGGGCTTCGTCTCGTGGGGTCCGGCATCGTTCGAGCGGCTGATCGCGGCCGAGCCCGAGACTCTCACCTCGTCGATGCAAATCACGGCGGCGATGTTGATCAACGTCATCGGGCGGGCTTCTGACGGGCACGGCGGGGGAGACCCGTTCACCGATGTCAAGCAGCTGGTGTACGACAACCACGAGCCGATCACCCGTCAGCGTGAGTTGGCCCGTCGCGCGATCGGTATCTACCGCACGCTCACCGCAGCTGGCGTCGTCGAGCTGCGGGACGGCATCCCGCGTCTGACCGTCGACCTGCAACCGAACTTCGCGCTCAACCAGCCGCTGTCACCGTTCGCGCTCGCCGCGTTCGAACTGCTCGATCGGGGCTCCCCCGAAAGCCCAGCGCCCACCTACGCGCTCGACATGATCAGCATCCTCGAAGCGACCCTCGACGACCCGCGACCGGTGCTCTCGCAGCAGCAGTTCAAGGCTCGAGGCGAGGCTGTCGCCGCGATGAAGGCCGACGGCATCGAGTACGACGAGCGCATGGAACTGCTCGAGTCGGTGACCTGGCCCAAGCCGCTCGACGAGCTGCTCGAGGTGACTTTCGAGACCTTCGCGACATCCCAGCCGTGGGTGCGCGACTTCGAACTCTCACCGAAGTCGGTCGTGCGTGACCTGTACGAACGCGCGATGTCGTTCTCGGACTACATCGCCTTCTACCAGCTCGGGCGTAGCGAAGGACTCGTGCTGCGCTACCTGTCCGACGCCTATCGCGCGGCCCGCCAGACGATTCCCGACGAGGCCAAGACCGAAGAACTGCACGACATCATCGAGTGGCTCGGCGAACTCGTGCGCCAGGTCGACTCGAGTCTGCTCGACGAGTGGAATGCGCTCCAGAACCCGGCGGAGATCGACCCCGAGAAGCCGGTGCTGCCGCCAGCACCGACCTCCGTTGTCACCAACCGTCGCGCGTTCCTGGTGCTCGTGCGCAACGCCCTATGGCGACGCGTGCACCTCGCGGCTCTCCAGCAGGATGACGAACTCACCGCGCTCGACCCGAACGCCGGCTGGCCGGAGGCTCTCGACGCCTACTACGCCGAACACGACGCGATCGGCACCGGGCCGGATGCCCGCAGCACCGCTCGTCTGATCATCGAAGAGGAGCCGGCCGATCGGCTCGGCTTCTGGCGGGTGCGGCAAATCCTTGACGACCCGGCCGCACATCATGACTGGGGAATCGTCGCCGAAGTCGATCTTGAGGCGTCAGCAGCTGAGGGAGTCGCTGTCGTCACCGTCCTGCGCGTAGATCGGCTCGACTGACAGCCGAAGCGCGAGCTCGGGAAAGTTAGTGCTCGTCGTCCGGGAAGTCGTGGTCGTTCACGGTGCGGCGACTGACGGCGCGAGCGACCTCGCGGTCGGTCTCGTGATCCTGGGTGCGCACCGACCGGATGGTGTCGACGATCCAGGTGACGGCCGGGATGACGCTCACCAGAGCCGCGAGAACCCCCAGTGCCGCAAAGGTGATCGTGACGATCGGGATGCCCGAATTGCACGCATTTGTCGCGCAGCTGTCTGCCGCCGTGACATCCACGACGGCAAAGCTGATCGCTGCGACAACGATCGCACCCAGCGCGACCACGCCCAGCACTCGCGACGAGTGCACTGTTTTTTCCCATCGTCAGGTGCGGTAGTCCCTGAAAACCTTGACTGCTCAGAGACTAGGGCGGCGTGCCGACAGGGGATACGCCCCGCTTCGGGGGCACCCCGTTCGAGGAGCACCCACACGGAGGACACGCTGGGCCACGGCAAGGTGACGCGTTGCCGAGAATGTGTGAGACTCGTCGGCGGTGGACCCCACACTTCTCGTCGTGCTCGTCATCGGGCTTGCTCTGCTGTTCGATTTCACGAACGGTTTCCACGACACCGCCAATGCCATGGCGACTCCGATCGCGACCGGAGCACTACGTCCCCGAGTCGCGGTCGCGCTCGCCGCAGCGCTCAACCTGGTCGGCGCGTTTCTGAGCACCGAGGTGGCTCGCACCATCTCGGGTGGCCTCATCAAGGAGGGCGCTGGCGGGGTGCAAATCACCCCAACGTTGATTCTTGCGGGGCTGATCGGCGCGATCGTCTGGAACCTCCTCACCTGGCTGCTGGGCCTTCCCTCCTCGTCGAGTCACGCGCTCTTCGGCGGCCTGATCGGCGCCGCGATCGTCGGCGCCGGCACCGGGGCGATCGACGGTGGGGTGCTGGTGTCGAAAATCCTCATCCCGGCCGTGCTCGCGCCGCTGACCGCGATGGGCGTGGCGTTCCTCGCGACCAAGATCGCCTACGCCATCACCCGCAAGCGCCAGCGCGACAACTTCAAGATCGGGCAGATCTTCACCTCGTCGCTCGTCTCGCTCGCTCACGGCACTAACGACGCCCAGAAGACGATGGGCGTGATCACCCTCACCCTGATCGCGGCCAAGGCCCTCGAGCCTGACGCCACGCCACCGATATGGGTGATCGTGGCGTGCGCCGTCGCGATCGCCGCCGGCACCTACACGGGCGGCTGGCGCATCATCAAGACGATCGGCCGCGATCTGACCGATATCGAACCCGCCCAGGGGTTCGCGGCCGAGGCGTCGACGGCTGCGACCATCCTCGCCTCGTCACACCTCGGCTTCGCGCTCTCCACCACCCAGGTCGCCTCGGGGTCGGTGATCGGCACCGGGCTTGGTCGCGTGGGAGCCAAGGTCAAGTGGGGCACGGCGGGCAAGATCGCGATCGGCTGGTTGATCACGATTCCGGCCGCGGGCATCGTGGCCGCACTCGCGGCACTCCTCGCGGGCATCGGGTTCTGGGGCATAATCGCGGATGTCGTGCTCGCGCTGGTCGTGATCGCGGGCATCTACCTCTGGTCGCGTCGCAACAGCGTGACGCATCGCACCTTTCACCAGCCGCAACCCGGCCAGTTCGTGCGGCCAAAGAAGCGCAAGGCGGCGTCCCGATGACAATCGCCTGGATGTCGTTCGTGCTCGTCGTCGCGGTCTCGCTCGTCGCCGCAGCGGCGTTAGTGGCCTTGTTCTCGCTGGGACTGCGACTGATCGACGGCACCGCGCCCTGGCGACGCCCGGTCGCCGTCGCCCTGTTCGTCATCTGCGCGGGGATCGCGCTCGTGGGGATCTGGCTCGTGGTTCCGTTTTTTCACTGACATTCGTTTCTCACTGACATTCGGTCGGTGAGCCTAGGCTCGACTCATGCAGGGAACCAACGGACCCGAGCCCGCATCGATGCTGCTCGAGGGGGATGGCCCGACGCGTACCGAGAGCGACTCGCTCGGTTCGATGCAGATTCCGGCCGCCGCCTACTGGGGAATTCACACCGCGCGGGCGCTCGAGAACTTTCCGATCTCGCGGCGCGCGATCTGGAACTACCCCGACCTGATCCGGGCTCTGGCGCGGGTGAAGCAGGCCTCGGCTCGGGCCAACAAAGAAATCGGCGTTCTCGATCCGCACCTGGCTGACGTGATCGACGCCGTCTGCGAGCGGATCGTCGCCGGCGAGTTGCACGACCAGTTCGTGGTCGGGGTGATTCAGGGCGGCGCGGGCACGAGCACCAACATGAACACCAACGAGGTGATCGCCAACGCGGGGCTCGAGGCCATGGGTCGCCCGTTCGGCGACTATGAGGCGCTGCATCCGATCGATGACGTGAACCGCTCACAGTCGACCAACGACGTCTACCCGACCGCCATCAAGTTGGCGATGGTGTTCGGCATCCAGCGGTTGCTGGTTGAGCACCGCGAACTCAGTGCGGCATTCGCCAAGAAGGGCGTCGAGTTCGCGCACATCCTGAAAATCGGGCGCACCCAGTTGCAGGATGCCGTACCGATGACGCTCGGGCAGGAGTTCACGGGCTTCGCCCACACCCTCGGCGAAGATCAGGATCGGTTGGGCGAAGTGATCCCGTGGCTGAATGAGATCAACATGGGCGCGACCGCGATCGGCACCGGCATCACGGCCGACCCACGCTACGCCGAGGCGGTGCGCCGACACCTCGAAGAGCTGACTGGGATGCCGCAGGAAACCGCACCCGACCTCATCGAGGCAACTTCGGATGCCGGAATCTTCATGACCGTCTCGGGAACCCTCAAACGCGCCGCCGTGAAACTCTCGAAGATCTGCAACGACCTGCGGCTCATTTCGTCGGGACCGCAGGCCGGGTTCGGCGAAATCAACCTCCCGGCGCGGCAGGCCGGCTCGTCGATCATGCCCGGAAAGGTGAACCCCGTCATCCCTGAGGTCGTGAACCAGGTTGCGTTCAGCGTCATCGGAGCGGATGCCACGGTCACGGCGGCGGCGGAAGCCGGGCAGTTGCAACTCAACGCGTTCGAGCCGGTGATCGCCCACAGCATCCTGCAGTCGCTGGCCTGGATGACGAACGCCTGCCGCACGCTGCGGGTGAACTGTGTCGACGGCATCACCGCGAACACCGAGCGCCTCTCGATGCAGGTCGAAACCTCCGTCGGAGTCGTGACGGCCCTGACGCCGTATATCGGCTACGCCGCTGCCGCCACCTTCGCCCATATCGCCCTCACGACGCACGCCTCGATCGCCGACCTGGTTCGGGACTCCGGGGTGATGTCCGAAGAGCAGTTGCAGCGCGTCCTGTCACCGGAGCGGTTGTCGGGGATGGTGCCGGCCACCGGAGCGATCACCCTGCCGGTGCCCGTCCCGCCGGTTGAGTAGCGCGCGAAGCAGCTTCTGGTCTCGCTGGTTGAGCAGCCCGCGAAGCGGTTTCTGGTCTCGCTGGTTGAGCAGCCCGCGAAGCGGGCGTGTCGAAACCCGCCCCAGGTGGAACCTGCTTCCCGCGGGCGGGGTCTCGCTGGCCGCCTTCTTCCTTTTCGGGCTGCAGTGGCACGCGGTCGGCATCCCGCTACTCGCGGTTTCCGTGATTGCGGCCGCCATGCTCGACGCCGAGCTCGGCAAAGATCTCGCGCTGGTCGCCCTCGGCATCGGAATTGTTGCCACGACGAGTGTCGAGGCGGACGTCTCGTGGCCCAGTTTCATCAGGATCGGCACGGTGCTCGCTCTCGCCGTGGCATCCCCGTTCGTCATCGACAGGTTCGTGTTCCGTCGGCGGGTGGTGACCTTTCCTTGGCGGTCGCGCGAGAAGAAGACGCGGCTCGAGATTGCCTACTTGGTCGCGGTGCCGGCTCTGGGCTATCTGATTCTGCCGTTCTACTTCATCGCTTCGGGGGCGTACCTGAACTGGCCGGTGCTTGCCGATGGTTCAGAACTGCTGCGGTTCTTTGTCGGCGTCAACGCTGTCGGCACCTGGGATGAACTGTTCTTCATCTGCACGGTGCTTGCCCTGCTGCGCCGGCATTTCCCGCTTTGGCAGGCGAATTTGCTCACGATGGTGATCTTCGTGTCGTTCCTGTGGGAACTCGGCTACCGCGTCTGGGGGCCGGCGCTGACGATTCCGTTTGCCCTTCTGCAGGGCTACCTCTTCGCGAAAACCCGATCGCTGGGCTACGTGCTCGCGGTGCATCTGATGTTCGACGCGCTGGTGTTTCTCGCGATCGTGCACGCGCGGCAGCCGACCTGGGCGCCGATCTTCTTTCTGTACTGATGCTCGCGCGCCTCGTGGACGCCCCAGCCCGCGTTTTGCGTCGGGGCCCACGTTTGGCGGCCTGGGATTCCGCGGAAGCATACGCAAAACGCGGACTGCGGGGCTCGACCGACTCTCAGGACTCGACGTTGATGTCGGCGGGGGACTTGTCGGGGCGCCAGCCGTGCCACGTCGGCGCTCGCAGTTTGCCGTCGGCCGTCCTCTCCGCATACTCGACCTCGCCGACCAGTTTCGGGGTTACCCAGTGCGCATCACGGGCGTCGGCAGCCGGAACATCGACGAGGGGAGAGGTCTGCCGGGCGATCCGGTCCAGCTTCGCGCGGAGGTCGGTGAGGTCGCGGTCGCTGAAGCCCGAGCCAACCCGGCCGACGTACCGTAGCTGATCGCCGTCGGGGATTCCGAGCAGCAGCGACCCGATGGTGTCGGCACGTGCACCGTTGCCGGGTCGCCACCCCGCGATCACGACCTCCTGCGTGAGGGTGTGCTTGATCTTCAACCAGTCGCGCGAGCGGCGACCCAGACGGTAGGGACTGGAGGCGCGCTTCGCCATCACCCCTTCGAGCCCCAGGCGACGGCTGGTGGCGACCGCGGCATCCAAATCGGTGCCGGTCTCGGGCGGCACACGGATGACCCCGACGTCGCGAACGGCGGCTCGCAACTCCGCGCGGCGTTCGGAGTACGGCAGATTTACAAGCGACCGACCGTCGCGTTCGAGGATGTCGAAGATGAAATACTCGACGCCCTGTACGGCGCGGGCGCGGTCGACATCCCGTGGATTGGTGATGCCCGACCGGGTCTGCAGACGTCCGAAGTCGGGTCGCCCATGGGCATCAAGCGCCACGATCTCGCCGTCGAGCACCACGTCGCCGCCCGCACCATTGCCGTCGACGGCAGCGGTGAGCTCGGCCAGTTCCGGGTAGGTCGCCGTGAAGTCGAGTCCGTTGCGCGAGCGGAAGTCGGCTTCGCCCCCGCGAACTGTCGCGATCGCGCGGTACCCGTCCCACTTCATCTCGAACACCCAGTCGGCGTCATTCTCAAAAAGGGCGCGGTCTGAGGAGTCGAGGTCGGCGAGGGTGGCCAGCATCGGATGCACGGTGCCCGTCGCGTTCGTGCGACCCCCGACGACACTCTTGCCCCGCTTCAGCCCGCGCCGCGGTTCGGCGCCAACCCGCTTCCACGACCCGGCGGCGCTGCGCTGCTTCGAGGCGGCGATGCTGTCGGGGTCATCCCAGTCGACCGGCTGCTGGTCTTTCATCAGGTGCAGCAGCCAGTTCTTGCCGGGTGTCGCACCTTTGTCGGTCTGAATCAGAGCCAGCCGGTGGGAGCCATGCTTCTCGCCATGGATCGTGACGATCACCTCATCGTCGCGCCATTTCTCGAGGTCGTAGGTGCCGCGGTCCCAGATCTCGACCGAGCCGGCGCCGTACTCGCCGTGCGGAATCGAGCCTTCGAACTGGCCGTATTCGAGCGGATGATCTTCGGTGTGCACGGCGAGGTGGTTCTTGCCGGGCTCGGTCGGTACACCCTTCGGCACCGCCCACGAGACGAGCACCCCGTCGCGCTCGAGCCGGAAGTCGTAGTGCAGCGCGGTTGCGTGGTGCTCCTGGATGACGAACGAGTTGCCCAACGCAGGCACCTCGCCGCCCATCGGTTCGGGAGTCTTCGTGCCATCCCGCATCGACCGGTAGGTCGACAGCTTCTCGTCGGCCTCGCTCGAGTGCCAGATCTCCCGCTCCAACTCGTCGGCAGGGTCACCGTTCTTCGCCACCCGCGCGAGTACCTCGTGCATCTCGAGCTGCCGCAGCCCCGGCGCGAGCAGTTCTTTCCAGGTGCGCGGTGCGGCAACCGTCGGCCGCATCCGCCCGCGCAGCGAGTACGGCACGATCGTCGTCTTGTTGCCATTGTTTTGGCTCCAGTCGAGCAGCACCTTGCCGTGGCGCAGCACCTTCTTCATGTCGGAGACGACGAGGTCGGGATGATCCGCCTCGAGCGCCCGCGCGAGTTCGTGGGCGACGGCCGAGGCGTCGTCGGTGGTCTGTTCGCCGTTGAGCGGGGCATACAGATGGATGCCCTTCGACCCGCTCGTCACCGGGAAGACCTCAAGCCCCATTCCTTCGAGGATCGCGCGCACCAGCTTCGCGACCTCGACGCACTCCTCGAGACCCGCACCCTCGCCGGGGTCGAGGTCGAGCACCAGTCGGTCGGGATTCTGTCGGGCTCCCGCGCTCTGTTGACCAGCACCGGCAAACCGCCACTGCGGAACGTGCAGTTCCAGCGACGCTTGCTGCGCCATCCAGACCAGCGTCGCGAGGTCGTTGACCAGCGGGTAGGTGTTGACGTGATCGGAGTGCTGGATGTCGCGGCTCGAAATCCAGGACGGCGCGGAACTCGGCAGGTTCTTCTCGAAGAACACGCTGCCGGGCTTCGCATCGGTGCCGACGCCCTCGACCCAGCGCTTGCGGGTGACCGGTCGATTGCGGGCGTGCGGGATGAGAACATCCGCGATGCGTGAGTAGTAGTCGATGACCTCGGCCTTGGTCGTGCCGGTCTCGGGGTAGAGAACTTTGTCGAGGTTCGTGAGCTTGAGGCGGTGGCCTCCCACGCTCACGAGTGTTTCTGCCCGCTTCGACCCGCTCTGCGCAACCACCTTCCCCAAGCTACTGATCGCACGGGAGAATGGGCAGATGCGCTCCATCTGGAAAGGCTCGCTCAGCTTCGGGCTGGTCAACGTGCCCGTGAAGTTGTACTCCGCGACTGAAGACCATGACGTCTCGCTGCACCAGGTGCACGACAAAGACGGCGGGCGCATCCGGTACAAGCGGGTGTGCGAGATCGACGGCGAGACCGTCGAGTACGAACACATCGCGAAGGCGTACGTCGACGGTGATCAGACCGTCATCCTCACCGACCAGGACATCGCGTCGCTGCCGCTCGAGCGCAGCAAAGACATCGACGTCGTCGAATTCGTGCCGACCGACCAGATCGACCCGATCATGCTCGAGAAGACCTACTACCTCGCGCCCGACTCCAAGTCGAACAAGGCGTACGTTCTGCTGCGGCGCACCCTCGAAGACACCGACCGCACCGCGATCGTGCAGTTCGCGCTGCGTCAGCGCACCCGGCTTGCCGCACTTCGTGTGCGCGACGGCATCCTGGTGTTGCAGACGCTGCTCTGGGAAGACGAGGTGCGCGAGGCACGGTTCCCCGAACTCGACGAGACGCCGCGGATCACTCCCGCGGAACTCGAAATGTCGCGACAACTGGTCGAGTCGTTCGCGAGCGACTTCACTCCCGAGAAGTTCACCGACGAATATCAGGAGCAGTTGAAGACACTCATCGAGGCGAAGCTCGAGCAGGGCGACGCTCTCGACACCGAGGCGACCTTCAGCCGAGAGGCCGAGGGGGGCGGCGAAGTGCTCGACCTGATGGAGGCGCTGCGCCGGTCGGTCGACGCGAAGCGCGGGGGTGCGGATGCTGCGAAAGTTCCGGCTAAGAAGGCGCCCACTTCGAAGGCGGCCACGAAGCCCGCCGCCAAGAAGAAAGCTTCCTAGGCCGACCCGACCCCCGGGACGGGCATCGGCGCTGGGGCCGCGGCGAAGGCGCGAAAGCGCCTTCGCTTTTTGCGGGGCCCGCGCAAAAGCGCCTTCGCTTTTAGCGGGGCCCGCGCGAAAGCGCCTTCGCTCTAAGCGGGGCCCGCGCCGCCAAACCGCTCGGTGCGGATCGTGCCGGGTGCGTGCCCAAGTTCGATGAGCCACGAGGAGACGGCTTCGACGAAAGGCGTCGGACCGCAGACGTAGCTGCGCTCGATCTCGGCGGGGTTCGTGATTGCGGCCGAGAGCGTCTCTCGGGTGAGTCGTCCCGCCGGGACCGGCCAGCCATCCGGAATCTGACGCGTGTACACCCGATCAATCCAAAGACCTTCGGTTGATAGGGCCGTGAGCTCGGCGTCGAAGAACTGGTCGTTGGGGGAGCGCACGCTGCTCAGTAAACGGAAGTCGGCCATCCGGCCGGCGTCTGCCGCGGCCTGCGCGATCGCGACCAAGGGAACGATGCCCGACCCTCCGCCGATCAGTTGTACGGGGCCCGTGGTCGAGCCGAAACCGTGCGGCTTCCAGACAAAGTAGGCACCGAGCGGGCCGTGCACGTCGACCCGGTCGCCGACTCGCAGTTCTTCGACGAGGTAGGGCGACACCTCACCGTTGGGCACCTCGTCGACGGCAAGTACCACGCGCGACGAAGGGCCGTACGACGCGATCGAAAAAGACCGAGTTGCCTGATAGCCGTCTGGCGCGGTGAGCCGTACGTCGAGGTGCGACCCGGCGTCGTTGCCGGGCCAGCCCGCCACGTCGAGCACGATTCGCCGCGCTGTGGCGGTTTCGACCGTGACTTCAGCAACAGTGCCGACCAGCCACGCCGGTCGGATGCGGGTTACCACAGGCGCTCTACCAGTAGCGTTCTTCGGTCCACGGATCGCCGTGCATGTGGTACCCGTTCTGCTCCCAGAATCCGGGCGAATCGTCGCCCATCATCACGAGGCCCCGAAGCCACTTGGCGCTCTTCCAGAAGTACAGCGCAGGAACCAGCAGCCGGGCCGGCCCACCGTGCTCCGGTTCGAGCGGCTCGCCGTCGGCTTCGGTCGCGATCCAAGACTGCCCGTCAAGCAGCTCGTCGAGGGCGAGGTTGGTTGTGTAGCCGCCGTAGCTGTGCGCCATCACGAAGTCGCCGCTGGTCTCGATGTTTTCGAAGATCTTGTCGAGCGACACTCCCCGCCAGGGCATGTCAAGTTTGGTCCAGTGGGTGACGCAGTGGATGTCGACGGTGACATCTTCGACGCCGAGCGCGAGCAACTCATCCCACGTCCACTTGTGTACTTGCCCGGTCTCGGTGCGCACCGTGAATGACCAGTCGGCGATGTCGATGTCGGGCGTCGGACCGGCCGAGAGCACCGGCCAGTCCTCGACGAGAGACTGCCCGGGAGGCAGCCGCGGGTCGCGTTCGCGCCCCTTGCCGGTGAAGCCGCGGGTGATGAACGACATGCCATCACGCTAGCGCGCCCTACGGCCTTCCGGCTGCCGGAGCGCGGCGGATGAGGGCGGGCAGCAGCACCCAGCCGAGCCCCACCAGCGCGAGGGTGATCGAACCGGCAACGAGCGCTGCAGCAAACCCGAGCACGACGTCGAAAATCAGCACCACCGCGCCACTCAACGTCAAGCCAACTGCCCCGAGGGCGAAGCGAAGCAGCAGATTGGCGAGCGGAACGAGGCGCGGTTTGCTGCCGTGTCGAAAGAGCGCCCGATGGAGTGCCACCGGAGTGAGAGCGAGAATTGTCGCGATGGCAGCCACCGCGACCAACACGAGGTACAGCCCGAGCTGTTCGGCATCCAGCGAGCTAAAGCGTTGCTGGAACGGAATCGTCAGCAAGAACCCGAGCAAAATCTGCGTGCCCGTCTGCGTCACCCGCAGTTCTTGAAGGATGTCGTCCCAGTTACGGTCGAGTCGTTCGACCTCGGTCTCGCCTTCGTGAACCATGCCCCGATGTTACGGACCGCGAACCGGTCGTGGTCGTCGGGGGCCCAGTCGCTCAGTATTCTGGCCGGGTGTTCGACCACTACCAGGAGACTTCGGGCGACCCGGTCGACGAAGCCGAGCGTCTTGATCGCGCCCTCGAAGACCGGGACTGGACCGTTCCCGCGCCGGGCTCCATCGCCTCGACGTTTGCAGCGCCCAGCGGTGAACTCGCCGTGGTGTCGCTCGGTGACCCGCGGCATCCCCGGGTCGTCCTGGTGCCCGGGGTGTCGGGGTCGAAAGAAGATTTCGTGCTCATGCTGCCGGTGCTCGCCGCGGCCGGCTACTACGTGCAGTCCTTCGACCTCGCCGGGCAGTACCAGTCGGGACAGGCCGGGCCGCCCCGCGGTGCTCACTATGACTATGACCTGTTCGCCAACGACCTGATCGCCCTTCTGGAAGACGGGTCGCCCGCTCACCTGCTCGGTTACTCGTTTGCCGGCACGATCGCCCAACTGGTGCTCGTTCGTCGCCCCAACCTGGTGCGCAGTGTGACGCTGCTCGCGACCCCGCCCGAGCCGGGCAACGGCTTCCGCGGGGTGCGTGGACTGGGACCCTACACATTCCTGGTCGGCGGCCGGATCGGTGCCGCCCTGATGACCTGGGGCATCACGAGCAACAGAAATCACGTGTCGCCGCTGCGGCTCGACTTCGTACGGATGCGGTTCAACTTCACCTCGCGGCGGAGCATGGAAGACATCATCCGGCTGATGAAGCGTGCCCCCGACCTGCGCGCGCAGGTTGCTGCGTCGCCGATTCCGAAACTGGTCGCCGTCGGGTCACACGACCTGTGGCCGACCGAGTTACACGCTGCATTTGCCGAACAGATCGGTGCCCGACTCGTCGTCTATCCGACCGGGCACAGTCCGTGTGAAACGACGCCCAACCAACTGTCGCGCGACATGATCGCGCTGTTCGCCGAATCCTCCGAAGGCGCCGCGGACTAAGCCAGAGCTTCGCGCTCGGTGTCGCGTTCCCGTTCCCAACGACGACGCGCGGCCCGGCGCGCCCACGGCGATTCGTCGGGCCAGTGGTTACGCAGAGTCGGCAGGATCCACGACAGTCGCCGGGTGAAACCCGACCATGACGCGAACGGGCGTGCCGAGATGCCGACCGTGAAATCCGGGTCGTAGCGCACCGTCATCCACGGCTTGATGTGCAGGCTGAGATCGAGATCGTCGTGGATGTCGGTCGCCTCACGATGCACTTCGGGGCCGATCTGCTCCCACACCGAACGGCGCATCACGAAGTTGGATCCGAAGATCGGCGGATGCCCGAGGTAGATGGTCATCGACCAGTAGAGGCCACCGACCCACATTGACTTGCCGAGCCGCCGACGGATCGGACCCGCGTCGTAAAAGTCGCCGGATCCCGACAGCACCGACAGGTCCGGGTCGCGGTCGAAGGCGCGTTCTGCGTCGTCGAGCCAGCCGGGTGGGCACACGCTGTCGGCGTCGATCCGGGCGATCAGGTCGCCGCGGGCCGCGTCGAACCCGACCGACGACGCCCTCGGGATACCCGCGATCGGTTCCCAGATGACCCGGGCTCCCGCCGCCTGTGCGACTGCTCGGGTCTCGTCAGTTGAGCCGTTATCGACGACCACGATCTCGTCGGGGGGCCGCCGTTGGTGGGCGAGTGAGCCGAGGCACCGAGCCAGCATTTCTGCATCATTCCGCGCGGGGATCACGACCGAGACGAACATATCGGGCGTCACTCTACGCTCTGGATTCGCCCTCCGCGGATCGTTAGCGGTCGAGCTCGCCAGAGGTGCAAGGCGGCGTAGGAGCGCCACGGTGCCCACGCGGCACGGGGCGAGTCCGCGATGCCGAGCGCCGCCGCCGACTGCTTGAGCACGAGGTCGGTGGCGGGGACGGCATCCGGATGCCCCAGCGCGCGCATTGCGAGGTACTCGGCGGTCCAGGGTCCGACTCCGGGCAGAGCGAGGAGGCGACGTCGAAGTTCGACGACAGGGGTGGCAGGGTCGAGGGGGATGTCTCCCGCCGCGACTCGTTCGGCGACCTGGCGGATTGCCCGCACTCGCGCCGCCGGCCCCCGCAGCACCTCGTCGCCGCGCTCGGCGAGTTGGCTCGCGGTCGGGAACCCGCCGAAGTGTTCGACGATCCGGCCGAGCACCGTGCGTGCGGCGGCTACCGAGATCTGTTGGCCCACGAGCGTGCGGAACAGGGCCTCTTCGGGGTCGGCAGTGCCGGGGATCCGGATGCCGGGAACCGCCGCGACGAGCGGAGCCAGATCGGGGTCGCGGGCGAGCCAGGCATCGATCGCGACCGAGTCGGCGTCGAGGTCGAACATTCGCCGCACGCGAGCCGTCAGCGCCGGCACATCTGCAAGGGCCGCAAGCTGCGCCGTCAGCACGACCCCGGCACGCTGCGGATCGAGCCGCACCTCCACCTGAGCAAGCCCACTCGGCAGCCGCATCGGCCGCGCGAATCGGGTGTCGTCGCCCTCCTCAAACCCGTGGATGCCGTGGTCGGCGAAGAAGCGAAACAGTCCGATCCCATCGAACGGCTCGCGAGCGGGGAGACGCAGGGTGACGGCCCCGCCCTCCGGCACCTTCCCCGGGGCTGACGCACCGCGCCGTGCGAGAGCCCGCAGTTCACTCGGGGTCGCGCGGTAGACCGCGCCGATCGTGTCGTTGAACTGGCGCAGCGAGCCAAAGCCTGCGGCGAACGCGATGTCAGACACCGGAAGCTCGGTCGCCGCCAATAGTGACCGTGCCGCCTGGGCGCGGTGCGCACGGGCGAGGGCGAGCGGACCGGCTCCTAGCTCGGCGCGAAGTACCCGCGACACGTGTCGAGAGGTGTAGCCCAGGCGGGCCGCGAGCCCGGTGACGCCTTCACGCTCGACGACGCCGTCGTGCACCAGCCGCATCGCGCGCGAGGCGAGATCGTCGTGCAGGTTCCAGTCGGGGGAGCCGGGCACGGCATCCGGTTGGCAGCGTTTGCAGGCGCGCAGTCCCGCTTCGTGAGCTGCCGCCGCCGTGCGATAGAACGACACGTTTCCCGGCTTCGGCGTGACGGCGGGGCACGATGGTCGGCAGTAGATGCCGGTCGTGTGAACGCCGGCGATGAACTGCCCGTCGAAGCGGGAGTCACGAGACGACAGGGCGGCGTACCGTCGGGCGAATTGAGCCTCGGCGAATCCGTCCATGCAGCCCAGCGTCGCACGCGCCCCCGTCATCGAGTAGCGGATATCGGACACGACCTCGGCTGGATGCCTCGGCGCGCCGATACAGTCGGAGCATGACGTCGAAGCAGACGAGCCCCACCACCTTCCTCGACGGACTCCGGTCGCTGGTCGGAGATGCGCTGCGCACCGATAGCGATGCGCTGGATGCGGCCCGCGCCGACAAATCCGGGTACGTCGCGCAGGGCTCCCCGCTCGCCGTGATCGAAGCGCGCACGATTGCCGATGTGCAGGCGACGCTGCGTTGGGCGACCGAGCACCGCGTCCCGGTCGTGCCCCGCGGGGCCGGTACCGGTCTGGCCGGTGGTGCGATCGGCAGCGAAGGCGAGCTGGTGTTGAGCACCCGGCTGATGGACCGCATCCTCGAGGTGTCGGTTGACGATGAACTCGCGGTCGTTGAACCGGGCGTGCTGAACGCCGACCTCAACGACCAGTTGAGCACTCGCGGCCTCTGGTGGGCGCCCGATCCGGCGAGCCGCAAGATCGCGACCGTCGGCGGCAACATCGCCACCAATGCGGGGGGTCTGTTGTGCGTGAAGTACGGCGTCACGCGCGAGGCCGTTCTCGGTCTCAAGGTCGTGCTCGCCGACGGCCGGCTTCTCGAACTTGGCCATCGCACCGTGAAGGGCGTGACGGGCTACGACCTCACGGCGCTGATGATCGGCTCGGAAGGCACGCTCGGCGTGATCGTCGAGGCGACGCTCAAACTGCTCCAGCTTCCGCGCGGGGGAGTCGTCACCGTGAAGGGCGTCTTTGCGACGACCGAACAGGCGGCTCGGGCGTCGAGTGTCGTCAGTGCGACCGGCCTCAAGCCGTCGATGATGGAGCTCCTTGATCCGCACGCGGTCTCGAGCATCGCCGAGTACCTCGGGCTAGAACTCGGCGAGGGCGCCATCCTTCTGGTTCAGACCGACGGCATGGCAGCAGCCGACGAGGCCGACGCGATCGCGGCCGTGATGCGCTCCCTGGGCGCCGAGGTCGAGGCGACAACGGATGCCGAGGAGGGCGTCCGGCTGTTCAACATCCGTCGGTCGTTCCACCCGTCACTCGAAGCCCGCGGCACTGTTCTCATTGAAGACGTCGCCGTGCCGCGCAGCGCGCTGCCCGCGATGTTCGCCTCGATCGAGCGGATCGCGAAGAAGTACGGTCTCGAAATTCCGACCGTCGCGCACGCCGGCGACGGCAACCTGCACCCCAACTTTGTCTTCCATGGCGAGAAGGTCAACGGTCACGTCGAGGTACCCGAGCACGTCTGGGCCGCCGCCGACGAGATGTTCGTAGACTGTCTGCGGCTGGGCGGTACCCTCACCGGCGAACACGGCGTCGGAATCCTTAAGAAGCGCTGGCTGCGCGACGAGCTGGGCGACGACTCGTTCGATCTTCAGCGTCAGATCAAGCAGGTGTTCGACCCGCTCGGCATCCTGAATCCGGGCAAGATTTTCTAACCCGATGGTGGGTCAATCGCGGGAATAGAGCCCCGCAACCCGGCGTTGTCACCTCTGTATGTCTACGAACCTGAGTGACACGCGCATCCGCCCGAATTTCGTGCCGCGACCCACAACCGGGCGCCTTCGACTGCGCCCGACGCGCCGCGGTCGCGGTTTCATCGTCGGAATCGTGGATGCTGTGGGCCCCGACACGAACGGGTTCGCCCCACGCGACAGGGTCGCTTGGCGAGACGCCGGGCAGCACCTCTCAGAGCTCATCCTGATCGATCAGGATGACGTGCTGGGCGTGCCGAGTTGGGTTTCCGATGACCAAGTCGTCTCCTACCTCGGTGCCGGCCTGATCGCGCGTGCGTTGGTTCGTACCCGGCCGTTTAGTCGAGGCGAGCAGGTACGCATCGAGTCGCACGACCCTCTCGTCGCCGAACTCACGGCCTCCTGGGTGCGGTCGCTCGGAGCCCGCGTTGTCGACAACACGGCGGCCGTTGCGATCCAGGATGACAGGATGACCCGCCGACGCGAACTCGGCAGCCACGGGCGTTTGGCTCAGGCCGCCGTTGAGGTGTTCCAAGCGATCCGCGCCGGGGTCTTCGATGACATCGCCCTGATGCCGGTCGCCGAAAGCCAGCTGGCCGCGTAACCGCTAGCGGAAGGGCCCGAGCCGCCCTCTAGGCTGACGGTATGGGTTTTCTCCCCGTCCCATCTGACGACGAGCTTTCGTCGGATGCGATTGCGGCCGCCAACAGGTTTCAGGACGCGCACCCCGGTCGGTTGACTGACCTCGATCGCGCGCTGCTGAACAACCCGACCGTCTTTGCGGCGTACACGCCGTGGTTCGACGTAAAGGAAGAGCTCGAAGAGCTGGTCGGCGAACGCGCGGTGACCTTGTTCTCCCTTGCGCTCGCCCGCGCGGTGCCGGCGCCGTATCCGACAGCGTTCTTCGAGGGCATCCTGCGCGCCGGGGGTGACGACCCGGTCAATCCCCAGGTCACCGAAGCGGAGTCGCTGCTTCTGGAGTGGGGCCGCTCGGTCGGCGCCGACCCGAGCCGGGTGCCGTCCGAACTCATCACCCGCGTCGAGGCGACGTTCTCGCAGGCCAGCCGCGCCGTGTTGGCCGGCTATGCCGGGCTGATGTTCGGGGTCTGCATTTTTTCGCTCGTCGCCCAACTCGTACCGCCGGCTTCGGCCGCGTCATGACGTGAACCTGGTCGGTGTCGGGCTGGTCATCGCCGCCCTTTTCGCCCTCTGCCTTCAACTGATGGATGCCGTGTTTGGCGTGATCGATGCCGTCACGATCCGCGACATCGACGAACCCGACGCGCTCACCCGGCGCCGCTTCCGCGAACTGTTCTGGACGCTCGCCGTGACCGCAACTCTCGCGGTTCTGATCGCGTTCGGGGTGGATGGCGCGGCACGGCTGATCTGGGACAGCCAACAGCCGGTGGCAGGTGCCTGGGTGCTCGTCGCGTCAGCGTTCGGAGCTTTCGGTGCGGGTCTGATCGCGGTGCGCGCGGTGCTCGGCCGGGAACGTCCCACCTACGCCCGTATTCGCCGTGACCTGCGCGACCGATCGACTTTCTCGGTCGATGCGGAAGAGCTCGCCGACTTCGAGGACCGACTCGACCGCGCGGACCGCATCCGTCGGCGTCACCCGATGGCGGCAGTGGCCGTTCGGCTCATCGGGCTGGTGCTGGTGCTCGGTGTCGCGTCGATCGGTGCATTCACGTTTCTGGTCAACGACCGCGCCGAAGGGTGGCTCTATCTAGGGGGAGGCGCGCTCGAGATCGTCGCATTCGTCGTCGCCCTCAGGGCAGCCTCAGTGCGACGCGGGCGCCTCGACGTGGTCCTCGGCGCTCAGCGTGCCGAAGTAGTTGCGATGCTCGAGCGGGCTCGCATCCCGCAGCGCGGACGAGTTCCCAGCCTGCGCGATCGAGTCAGCCGGGCACTCGCGATTCTGCGCGAGAAGCAACGCTGACGCGCCGACGATCGCCGGGCGGATAGATTGTTGCCATGACGCAGGCTCCCGCTGAGAACACCGCGCCCGCTGGCACCGTCGCACCCGGTGCCCCGACTCCCGGCCCGTCGGCCCCTGCGCCGTTGACGGCTCACGCCGCATCCGGTGCGAGCGCCCACCCGCCCATGGAGGCGCCCGCCGAAGTGAAGGCAGCGACGACCTCGACCCCGCACGCGATCTTCGACACCGACCCGCGCAAGCGGCGCGGCGCACGGATTGCGCTCATCGTTGCGGGAGTTGTGCTCGGAATCGCCCTGTTGTTGGTCCTCGGGTACTTTTTGGCCTTCATCGGCCCCGGGCTGACCTTCCTCGGTGCGTTGCTCGCGCTCATCCCCCTCACGATCGTGCTGCTCGGGGTGCGCTGGATCGACCGCTGGGAGCCCGAGCCGCGACTGCTGGTGCTGATCGCATTCCTGTGGGGGGCGACGGCGGCGATCGTGATTGCGCTCACCGTCGACCTCGGCGCTTCGCTCCTGATTGCCGCAGGCGGTGGCGAAACGAACTGGACCATCTTTATCCATACCGTCATTCAGGCACCGGTGGTCGAAGAGTCAGCCAAGGGCCTCGGCGTTCTGCTCATCTACCTGATTGCGCGACGATTCTTTGACGGTCCCGTCGACGGCATCGTCTACGCGGCGCTGGTCGCCGGAGGGTTCGCCTTCGCCGAGAACATCCAGTACTTCGCGCTGCAGATCGGTGAATCGGGGAGTCTCGACCTCCAAGTCGGGCAGATCTTCTTCATCCGAGGAATCCTGTCGCCGTTCGCGCACGTGATGTTTACTGCCTTCACGGGCTTCTTCATCGGGCTCGCCGCCCGCAAGGGGACCACCGCGGCGGGTGTCGGATTCTTCTTCCTCGGGCTGATTCCCGCGATCCTGCTGCACGCGTTTTGGAACGGCATTCTGTTCTTCGTCTACAACGCCTTCCAGTTCTACCTGTACTACCTCGTGGTGCAGGTGCCGCTGTTCGTGCTGGGGATCGTGGCCGTGACGATACTCCGGCGTCGCGAGGCCAAGATGACCCAACTGCGACTTGCCGAATACGCGACCGCGGGGTGGATTCATCCCTCCGAGGTCAACACCCTCGGCACCGGTGCAGGGCGACGCCAGGCGCTGGCGTGGGCCCGTCAGCGCGGTATGCGTCCCGTAATGAAGGAGTACATCAAGGACGCGACCCATCTCGCGTTCACGCGCAACCGAATCGTCTCGGGCCGTGATCGGGTCGCATCGCAAGCCGACGAAACACTGCTCCTCACCCAGGTGAGCGAGTCACGCGCCCGTCTGGCGGCAACAGCTCCGACCATGGCGGCACCGGTTCCGACGACCTGATCTGGGCTGGCGCCGATCCGGGCTAGCGCATAAACGGCGAAATAAAGCCGGCGACGAGTCTCCAGCCCCAGAACACCACGATCAGGATGCCGAAAATCACCGCGATGACGCTCACGCGTTGCTTGAGCCGAATGCCCTGAGGGGCAACCACGTTCGCGGCGAACGGCTGCGCCGTGCGATCGTCCTGGTAGCGATCGGTCTGCCGAAGAGTCTTCGCGCCGACGGTTTCGACAATACGAAACAGGCGCTGATAGACCGCGGGGTTTGCCGGCGGAAAGGGCGTCGCTGAGTACACGAACATCCAGTCGTCGACGATCTCGACGTCAAACGGCGATGCCTCATCGATGAGCAACGCCATCAGGTCGGGCGTGAACACGTAGAGGGCGTCGCGCTCGTACTCCTTCGGGCAATACAGCGTGAAGTACGAGTCGAAGTTTCCCTCCAGCGACAGAATCTGGCTCTTGTCAAAACTCGCCGGCAGATTGCTGGATCCAAAGAGTCGGTTGTTCGCCCGAGAGTCGAGAACCATGTTGGGCAACTTGCGATCCAGTTGAATCGCCAGAAAGCCCCAGTTGTGTACGGCTCGGCTTTTGCCCGAACCGGTCATGTACTGATAGTTGCCGAAATCGAGAAACCGCCCAGCGACGGTCCGGAAGTGCTCGATTGCGTTGCGGCTGTCTCCCTGCTGGAAGATCACGCCCGGATAGCTCGGAGAAGAATCGGCAGGGCTGAAAGTGAAACCGTTCGCCTGGGCGAAGCGGTCCATGCGCAGCCACCGTTCCCAGCGGCGGTTCAGGGCCGCCAAGCCGCGGTTGATTGCGAGGGCGATCGCGGCGATGGCGATCACCGCGATCGTGATAGCCACGACCCCGTTCGCGTTGCCCGAGCTAGCGGCATTCGCGATCGAGTAGGTGATGCCACCCACCACCGTGATCCCGATGAGCGACCCGATGACGACCAACGTGATGACCCCGGTCAGCGTGCTCATCGAGGCGCCCGTCCACTTTGCGCCGGACGCTTTCGCTGCGGTCCGGTACGCCGCGACGTCGGCGGGCGACGCGGGGGTCAGAAGTGCTGAATAGTCGACGAGGCGAGCGGCGGTAGCCATGGCTCCATTGTGGACGATCAGATACCCGCACACAGACTCATCGCCGAGTCACCTTTCGGCGTCACGACCGGGATCAGCCGCGTACGCAGCTTCCGGCCGAGATTGCGCGGTCGAGTCCCGGGGCGGATGCGATGACGGGGGAGAGTTCTGCGTTCGTCATCGCATAGCCGAGATTGTCTTGGTTGGCATTGCGCGCAAACACCACACCCGCGATCCGGCCATCAGTGGACAGCAGTGGACCGCCCGAGTTCCCGGGCTGCACGAGAGCCGCAATCGTGTAAATCTGCCGGGTGCTCCGAGTGGAGTCGTAGATGTCGGGCAGGTTCTCGGTCGACACCGCGAGAACCTCGGCCGCTCCGGTCGTGAACGGTCCGCCGTAGGGGTAGCCCTCGACGATCGCGTCGGCACCCACGGCGAGGTCGGGGGAGAGCGCGAGAGGAGCGACCTGCAGACCGTCGACGGCGACGATCGCCAGATCGTCGATCGGGTCGACGTAGACGACTCGGCCCTCGAGAGTCTGACCGTTGGGAGCTTCGACCGTCGGCTGATCGACTCCCGCGACGACGTGGGCGTTGGTGAGGATCCGATCGGTCGCGACGACGAAACCCGACCCGGTCTGGTTCTGCCCGCAGGCGTAGGCCGTGCCCCCGATGCGCACGACCGACTGGGCGGCGAGCGCCAGCGGGTCGGTATTCGTCGCAACATTCGGGATGCCGGGGGAGTCCTGCACACCACCGAGCGCCTCGCCGATCGCAGGCAGACCCTTTTCGAGAACCGTCGCGCGCAGGCGGGCGAGTGCGGCATCCAGGGGTGGGGGCGTTACGACGTCGATCGCGCGCAGCACGTAGGAGCCTGAGATCGCCTGGGTGAGCAGCGGGTTGCCCATCGCGCTGACGCCGCCCGCGACGAGCGCGATCGTCAGGGCTGCGATGATCCCATTCGCGATCCCGCCCGCGAACCGGCTCCCCGCGCGAAGCGGCTCGTCACGTCGATCGCGGATGCCGCGGCCGATCCGTCGTCCGAGTGCGTGGCCCCCGACGAGCAACAACAGCGAGACGGCGACAGCGATCGCGATGCGCAAGAACGGGTTGGGCACGATCGTCGAGATGACGGGGATCACCAGGAACGCGATGATCCCGCCCAGGATGATGCCGATCAACGATCCCAAACTGCGAGCGAACCCGTTGCGCACCCCTTCGCCGATGAAGACCAGGAGGGTGAGAACGAGCAGCACGTCGAGGAGGCGGGCAGCGATCATGGTGACCAGTGTGCGACAGGATCGCCCGCCGGTTGGCGCGCTACGCCGGTCGAGTGGCGAGATCGACAGCATCCACTGAAATTCTTTTGGCGATCTATTGCGATATATCGGTGACGTGTCGTAACATGTCGGATATGAACAGACAACATCACCCCCAGAGGCCGCGCATCGACGCGGCCATGTCCACCCCCCGCTTCCGCAACTTCGGCGGACCGCACCCCGGAGCCGATTACATGGGCTTCCTCGGCGGTCCCGCGTTCGGACCGCGTGGGTTTGGCGGCAGAGCCCGCAAGGGCGACGTGCGCAGCGCGATCCTCTCTCTCCTGAGCGAGGGTCCAACCAACGGGTACGGCCTCATCAAGGCCATCCACACCAAGACCGAGGGCGCCTGGCGCCCGAGCCCCGGCTCGGTCTACCCGACGCTTCAGCAACTCGTCGACGAGGGACTCATCGTTCCGACGTCGGAGGGCGCTCGCGCCGAGTACGAGCTCACCGATGAAGGTCGCACCCACGTCGAGGAGCACAGCGAAGAAATCGCGGGTGCTTGGACCACGTCCCGGCATCCGTTGCAGGAACAGGGCGAACTGCTCGGTGCCGCGCGCAAGCTCGCCGGCGTCGTGCGGCAGGTCGCGACCGAAGGCACGTCGGAACAGCGTTCCGCCGCCTCGAAGAAGCTCGACGACCTGCGTCGCGAGCTCTACCGCATGCTCGGCGAATGACCCCCAGACGCGGCCTTCGAACTCTGGTTTGAAGGCCGCGTAGCTTTCTCCCCTCGACGGCGCGGCGTGCGACCTCCTGCTCGCCTCCGTGTTAGCCCGATTGAGTCTCATGTCCCTAAGATGGGGGACATGACGGTCGCTTACCCGACGACCGACATCCAGGCGCCCCACCTCGATGCCGTAGTCACCATTGCCTGCTTCTCGTGTGGAACCCGCACCCAGAGCCGGGAGCCGTTCTGCGCGCACTGCGGTTCACGCGTCACCGTGCCGGTGAAGGCCGGAACGGCGTCGCTCGCGGCCACCCGCTCGCTGCAGTTTGCAACGCTGGGGGTGCTCGCCAACATCCTGCTCGGCGGTTCCGCGCTCGGCGTGCTCTACCTGCTGTCGGATGCTTCCCACCTCACGCAGGCGGCCCTCATTCTCGAGGTGGTGCGCTTCGTCGTCGTCGTGACGCTCTTCGTTGTCTCGGTGCGGTTCGGCATTCGCGGCATCGCCCAGACCCAGGTCGGCGGCCTCCGTCGCCGCAGCTGGGCGATCCTAGGCATCGTCGTGTCTGGCCTCTGGACGCTACTGGTCACCGCCTCATTGGCTGCGACGACCATCCTCTTCTTCGTCCTCTGATATCCTCGCAAGGTTGCCGTCTGAACGGCCGCGGATACAGAGAGCTCGCACATCAGGTGCCGAGCGCCGCGCAACGAGGTGAAGGAGGGATCGAATCTATGGCTCTTGACGCTGAGACCAAGAAGGCGATCATCGAAGAGTACGCAGTGCAGCCCGGTGACACCGGTTCCCCCGAGGTTCAGGTCGCACTCCTGACCAATCGGATCAAGGATCTGACCGAACACCTCAAGGAGCACAAGCACGACCACCACTCACGTCGTGGTCTGCTGCTTCTGGTGGGCCAGCGCCGCCGGCTGCTGGGTTACCTCCAGGACATCGACATCGCGCGTTATCGCTCGCTGATCGAACGCCTGGGACTGCGCCGCTAAGGAGCGGATCGCCGCAGCGCAAGACACACGGAAACGGGTCGTCATCCTTCGGGATGGCGGCCCGTTTCTCCGTCCGCCACCGGTGAGTCGTAGGGTCGGTAAGTGACCCCAGCTCAGCCCTCCGATGCTGCCGCCCGCATCCCGATCGGCATCACGGTCAAGCTCTACCTGCTGACCTTCGCGACGTTCCTGGTCGGCACGAACGGTTTCGTCATCGCCGGGCTCCTGCCCGATATCGGCGAAAGCGTCAACGCGCGCACCAGCGATGTTGGCCTGTCATTCACGGTCTACGCAGGCGTCGTCGCGGTGCTCGCCCCGACGTTCGCGACGGTGTTCGGCCACGTCTCCCGCACGCTGCTGGTCACGATCGGGATGATTCTGGTCGCCGCCGGCACGGCGCTCACGGCGATCTCGACCACCCTTCCGATCTTCATGGTGGGCCGCGCGGTCGCTGCGGTCGGCGGTGCCGCGATCGTGCCGACGGCGGTCGCGGCCGCCGCGTCGATGGTGACCCCGCTCCGCCGGGGGCAGGCGATCGGGATCGTTGCGCTCGGCTTCACCCTTTCGACCGCAGTCGGCTCCCCGCTGGGCACCGCCGTCGCAGCTGTCGGCGGCTGGCAGATCCCGCTCGCGGCCGTCGCGGTGCTGTCGCTCGCTTCGGCGGCATCCCTCGCGTTGTTCGTCCGCGGCATCCCTGCCTCGCCGCCGCTCTCGTTCGCCCGCCGGTTCGCCGTACTTGGGGACCCGCGCATCCTGCTGACCGCGCTCTCGGTCGTCGCGACGGTGATGGGCTTCAACATCGCCTACATCTACAGTTCGGCGTTCACCGAGACGGCAACCGGAGGCTCGAAGACCCTGTTGGCCACGCTGCTGCTGATCTACGGAATCGGCGGGGTCGTCGGCAACGTGATCGCGGGGCGACTCACCGATCGGCTCGGCAACCGAATCGTCGCCAGCATCCTGTTGGTCACCCAACTTGCTGTACTCGTGCTGATGCCGCCCGCCGAGCCGAACTTCATCGTGATAGCGGTTCTGTTCCTGCTCTGGGGTGTCTCGGCGTTCGGCGCTGGCATCCCGATCCAGCACCGGTTGGTCGCGATCGACCCCGAGCGCTCGGCCGTGAGTCTGTCGTGGTACTCGACAGCGTTGTACGTCGGCATCGCGATCGCGCCGATCGTGGGCGGCTTGGCACTCGACGCCGCCGGCCCCCACGAGGTGCCACACGCCGCGGCCGCCGCCATCCTGCTCGCGGTCGTGCTGCTCCAGGTTGGCTACCTCGTTGAGCGTCGGCGCGGCACCGACGCGATTCTGCGTGAGGGCTAGCCCGCGGCCCGCGAGACGTCGGCCACGTCTTACGCTGGGGGCATGAGCCGCAACGTCCTCACGATCCTGCTCGTCATCGCCGCAGCTGTGATCGCGTGGTTCCTCGTCGGGTTCCTATTCTCGTTCATCTGGTTCGTGGTGCGGCTGATCATCGTCGCCTTCGTGGCGGTACTGGTCTACTTCGCGCTCCGCGGCATCCTGGCGGGCTCCTCGCGCCGCTGATCTGCTCGCCGCTCGGTACCTTCGGTTCGCTAGGGTTCGAGAACTGCGATCCGGAGGAACGATGAACAAGCCTGCCCTGAGCGAACGCCTGCGGTACTGGTTCGACAATTGGATGTCGCGAGGCCCCGTCGCTCTCGTGCTACTCCTCGGCATCGCGACTCTGGTGTTCGTCGCGATCCTTGGCGGCATCACGGCCGTCGTCATCGCGCTCTTCCCGACCTCGTACAACACGTTCGATGACCCGGAATACACCCCGTGGGACGTGTTCTGGGGCAGCCTGATGCGCACCCTCGACCCCGGCACGATGGGGGGCGACCAGGGCTGGTACTTCCGGTTGTTGATGCTCGTCGTCACAATCGGCGGTCTGATCATCGTCGCGAGTTTGATCGGCATCGTGTCGGGCGCCTTCGACAGCAAGGTCGAGGAGCTGCGCAAGGGTCGGTCGCGCGTGCTCGAACAGGACCACACGCTGATCCTCGGCTGGAGCAACAAGGTGTTCCCGATCGTTCGCGAGATCTGCACGGCAAACGAGTCCCGCGGTAAGAGCGCGATCGTCATCCTCGCCGACCGCGACAAGGTCGAGATGGAGGATGACATCAAGGCCCAGGTGACCAACCTCGGAAAGACGAAGGTGGTCATCCGTTCCGGCGATCCGATGAACCTCGCCGAGCTGGAGGTCGCGAACCCGCACGCCGCGCGCAGCATCATCGTGCTCGCGCCCGAAGGCGACGAAGACCCCGACTCGACGGTGATCAAGACGACCCTCGCGGTGACGAACAACCCCAACCGCAAGACCGGTGAGTACCACATCGTCGGAGAGTTGCAGGATCCTAAGAACCTGGAAGCGGCCCGACTGGTGGGCCGCGACGAAGCACACTGGGTGCTCTCGTCGGAACTGATCAGCCGTATCACCGTGCAGACCTGCCGGCAGAGCGGCCTGTCGGTCGTCTACGCCGAGTTGCTCGACTTCGCCGGTGCCGAGATCTACTTCACCGAGCAGCCGACGCTGGTCGGCCGAACCTACTTCGACGCCCAACTGGCCTTTGCGCAGTCCGCGGTGATGGGGATGGTGCAGGGTGGCAAGGTCGCGCTTAACCCGCCGGCCGACACCGTGATCGGCGCGGGGGATCAGCTCATCGTGATCGCCGAAGACGACGACACGATCGCACTCAGCGCATCCGGTGCTGCCAACGTTTCCGCGATCAGCACATCGAAGGTCGAGCCGCCCAAGCCGGAGACCACGCTCGTGCTCGGGTACAACGAGGGGCTGCATCTGATGCTCACCGAGCTCGATGACTACTCGACGGCGCGTTCGCGAGTGACGATCGTCGCGAACGTCGACCACCCTGACTTTGCGACCTTTCCGGGTCTCGACGTGACCTTCGAGAAGGGCGATCCGACGAGTCGAGCCGTTCTTGACTCCCTCCATGCCCACGAGTACGACCACATCATCGTGCTCGCCGCCAAGGAGACCCTGAGCAGCCAGCGAGCGGATGCCAAGACACTCATCACCCTGCTTCACCTTCGCGATATCGCCGAGCAGAGGGGGGTCGACCTCAATGTCGTCAGCGAGATGATCGACGACCGCAACCGCGAACTCGCCGAAGTCACCCAAGCCGACGATTTCATCGTCAGCGACCACCTGATCAGCCTGATGCTCTCTCAGGTCAGCGAGAACAAGCAGCTCACGGATGTCTTCGAGGACCTGTTCTCGGCCGTCGGGTCGGAGATCTACCTGCGTCCGGCGGAGTTGTACGTCACCGACGGGGCCGAGGTCGACTTCTACACCGTGCTCGAGGCCGCGCGCCGCCGGGGCGAAACTGCGATCGGATACCGCATCTCTGCTCACGCCCGCAGCAAAGCGGACGCCTACGGTGTGACGGTCAACCCGACGAAGACCCTCGCGCGCACGTTCGCCCCGGGCGACAAGATCATCGTCCTCGGCGAGGAGTAGGCCTCGAAAAGCCCGACGCCGTAAGCCCGAAACCCGAAGGGTTAGCTGCCCGCGGAACCGTTGGTGACGACATTGCTGAGGCCCGAGCTGTTGAACAGGATCATCACTCGCACCAGAATCGCGCCGGCCGCCAAGATCAGACCGATGAAACCGATCACGCGGCCCCGGCCGGAGACGATGGCGATCAGGCCGAGAACTGCGGCGACACCGGCGAGCACGAAGCCCACCCAGAAGTCGGCAATCACGAAGAGGCCCAACGCGAGAATCGACTTCACGACCGGGCCCCAGTCTGCACCGGCACCGAGGGCTCCACTGCTGAGCGATCCAAACGCGGCAAAGACGGCCACGACGACGATGACAATCACCACGAGGTCGGAAAGCACCACGATCAGCGCGAGAAAGAACGCCCAGAGTCCGAATCCGCGCTTCTTCTTGGTCGCGGCCGTAGCCCCGTGCGGAGCGGGCTCAACCGCCGAGACCGAGGCGACGACAGGCTCGGGAGAGGCGGGCGAAGTGGCGGAGTTCATGGCGTCGGACATGGACCGAGACTAGCCCTCGCCGCACCCGGTGTTGGTAGTGCGTAGCCGGTGTTTTAGGCGTTCGCGCGTTCCGTGATTTGGGCGCGGACGACATCCATATCGAGCGCGCGAACTTTGCCGATCAGATCGTCGAGCACGGGGCGGGGGAGCGCGCCGGCTTGCGAGAAAACACCGATGCCGTCGCGAAAGATCATCAGGGTCGGGATGGAGCGGATGTTCATCGCCGACGACAGTTCTTGCTGGGCTTCGGTGTCGACTTTGCCGAACACGATGTCAGCGTTGTCACTCGCTGCGGCATCGTAGATGGGCGCGAACGCGAGGCACGGTCCGCACCAACCCGCCCAGAAGTCGACGAGCACAATGCCCGACTCGACGATCGTCGGTTCAAAGGTGTCGGCAGTCAGTTCGACGGGGGCCATGGGATCAAGCCTAAGCGGGATGCTCCACCACGCGCCGGAGGGAATCCAGAGTCGCCCGCCAGTTCGCTGAAGAATGTTCGGCGGCTTCGACGCTCGAGTTGCCGTCCTGGGTGAGCGTGACGTGGGTAGCCGAACCGAGCGCGCGAAGTTCGTAGCGCACCTCGTGCGTCTCGTCACTGCCCGGCGACTCATGGCTCACGCGGATGAGCGTGGGCGCTGTCAGCTCGAGCACCGTCCCGCGGTCTTCGAAGGGCTTACCCTCCCATTCGCCGCGGTAGATGATCGGCGACCCGATCGTCCAGTCGGTCTCGACCGTCGACCCGAACATGATCTCGCCGAGCGTGTCGGTATTCGTCAGGGCGGCCCAGACTTCGTCGATCGTCGCATTGACGTCGCCCTCGGCCGTGGCCACGTGGTTGGTCATGTCTCAGCCGCCGCTTTTGCGCCGGAACTCCCGCTTGCCGCCGATCTTCGACTGCGCACCCACCACCGAGGATTCGCCGTCGACATTGCCTGCGGGGTTCTCGAGGTGCTTCTTGTTCTTGCGGTCCAGCGCCTCGCGGAACTTGCGCTTCATGTCGTCAATAGGTGCAGCGTCAATAGGTGCAGCGTCAATCGGTGCAGCGTCCGACGCTGAGGTCTCGACGGGCTTCTCGTTCATGTGCAGATTCTACCCGGCGCTCTCAGTGTCGACCTGGCCCGAAAGAACCTGGCCCGAAAGAAGAGACACCGCGAGCCTGGTGGACTCGCGGTGTCTGAATTCTTGAGATGAGACGCAGTGTGCTCAGACTCAGTCTTCGAGGACGAAGGTGACCTCGAGGGTCACCTGCCAGCTCGTGATCTGGCCCTCGGTGACGTCAACCTTCTGCTCCTTGATCCACGCGCCCGAGACGTGACGCAGGGTCTTGCTGGCGCGGGCGATGCCCTCGCGGGCAGCATCCTCGAAACTTTTGGTGCTTCGTGAGGTGATGGTGGTGACACGGGCGACGGTGGCCATGAGGTTCTCCTTCAGGGTCGAGGTTGACGTGGACAGTTCCAGTCAAGCCTCGCGGCGCGGTTGTGTCCAGGGCTGCTTCCTGGCTTGGAGACAGCTCTTCAGATACCATTACCGAGGCCGCCAATCGGTGGCCGATATACCCGGAGCAGGCCGGCATCGAAGCCTGGTCACCGGTGGTGGTCTTCCGAGCACTCGCGCGGAGCGCTTCTACTGTTGGCCAGATCGCCCCTGAAAACCTAGATCGCCGCCGAAAATTCAGCGGAATAATCTGGGGGCACTTCTGTGCATGCTCCTGCTTTTGGTTCCGATGCGCCCGCTCGCGGGCAAAACCAAGAGGAGTGACCCATGGAGGGTCCTGAAATCAAATTCGCTGAAGCCGTTCTCGATAACGGCAAGTTCGGCAAGCGCACCGTCCGTTTCGAAACCGGTCGTCTCGCACAGCAGGCACAGGGTGCCGTTGCCGCGTACATCGACGAAGAGACGATGATCCTGTCGGCCACCAGCGCGGGCAAGCACCCGCGTGACGGGTTCGACTTCTTCCCGCTGACCGTGGATGTCGAAGAGCGGTCCTACGCCGCAGGCAAGATCCCCGGTTCGTTCTTCCGTCGCGAGGGTCGCCCGTCGACCGAGGCGATCCTGGTCTGCCGTCTGATCGACCGGCCGCTGCGCCCGACCTTCGTTGAAGGTCTTCGCAACGAGGTGCAGATCGTCATCACCGTGATGAGCATCGCGCCGGACGAGTTCTACGACGCGCTCGCCATCAACGCGGCCAGCCTGTCGACCCAGATCTCTGGCCTGCCGTTCTACGGTCCGGTCGGTGGCATCCGTCTCGCCCTCATCGGTGACCAGTGGGTCGCCTTCCCGAAGTTCTCCCAGCTCGCTGAGGCCGTCTTCGACCTCACCGTTGCCGGCCGCCTGGTCACCGACAAGAACGGCAACGAGGATGTCGCGATCATGATGGTCGAGGCCGAGGCAACCGAGGGGAGTTGGGAGCTGATCCGCGCTGGCGCGACCAAGCCCGACGAAACCGTCGTCGCCCAGGGTCTTGAGGCCGCAAAGCCGTTCCTGAAGCAGCTCATTAAGGCGCAGCAGGAGATCGCCGACCAGGCGGGCAAAGCCATCCAGGAGTTCCCGCTGTTCCCGCCGTACCAGCAGGCGACCTACGACGCCGTTGCGGGGCTCGCCTACGACGAGCTCAAGGGCGTGTACCAGATCGCCGACAAGCAGGAGCGTCAGAACGCTGACGACATGCTGAAGGATCGCGTCAAGGGACACATCGCCGCTGAGGTTGAGGCGGAGCGCCTTCCGGCCACGGCCAACGCCGAGGTCAGCGCCGCCTACAAGTCGGTTTCCAAGAAGGTCATGCGCACCCGCGTGCTGACCGAAGGCATCCGCATCGACGGCCGCGGCCTGACCGACATCCGGGCGCTCGACGCCGAGGTGCAGGTCATCCCGCGCGTTCACGGTTCGGCGATCTTCCAGCGCGGTGAGACCCAGATTCTGGGCGTCACCACGTTGAACATGCTCAAGATGGAGCAGCAGATCGACTCGCTCGCCCCGGTCAAGAAGAAGCGCTACCTGCACCACTACAACTTCCCGCCCTACTCGACCGGTGAGACCGGCCGCGTGGGTAGCCCGAAGCGTCGCGAGATCGGGCACGGCTTCCTCGCCGAGCGCGCGCTCGTGCCGGTGCTGCCGCCGCGCGAAGACTTCCCCTACGCGATCCGTCAGGTGTCCGAGGCTCTCGGCTCCAACGGCTCGACGTCGATGGGTTCGGTCTGCGCCTCGACGCTGTCGCTGCTGAACGCCGGTGTGCCGCTGCGCGCCCCGGTCGCCGGTATCGCGATGGGTCTCATCTCCGACGAGGTCGACGGCGAGACGCGCTACGCGGCCCTCACCGACATCCTCGGTGCTGAAGACGCGCTCGGCGACATGGACTTCAAGGTCGCCGGGACCGCCGATTTCGTCACCGCGATTCAGCTCGACACCAAGCTCGCGGGCTTGCCGTCGTCGGTTCTGGATGGCGCGCTGAAGCAGGCAAAGGAAGCCCGCACGGCGATCCTCGCGGTCATCAACCAGGCGATCGACGGCCCGGATGAGATGGCGCCGACCGCTCCGCGCGTGATCAGCGTCAACATCCCGGTCGACAAGATCGGCGAGCTGATCGGCCCGAAGGGCAAGACGATCAACGCGATCCAGGACTCGACCGGAGCCGATATCTCCATCGAAGAGGACGGCACCGTCTACATCGGCGCCGTCGATGGACCGTCGGCCGAGGCCGCGCGTGCCCAGGTGCTCGCGATCGGCAACCCGATCAACCCGGAGGTCGGGGAGCGCTTCCTCGGCACCGTCGTGAAGATCGCGACGTTCGGTGCGTTCGTGTCGCTCATGCCCGGCAAGGACGGCCTGCTGCACATCAGCGAGGTGCGCAAACTCGCCGGTGGCAAGCGGGTCGAGAACGTCGAAGACGTGCTCGCGGTCGGGCAAAAGATCATGGTCGAGATCACCAAGATGGATGACAAGGGCAAGCTGTCGCTCGCCCCGGTCGTCGACGAGGCTGACGCCGCAGACACCGAAGGGTCGGACGCCGGCTCTGAGGGTCCGGGAGACGCCCCCGCCGAAGGGTGATCTTCAGCGCTTAACGAACGGATGCCGTCCTCCTTTGGGAGTTCTGAATGACAGAGTGCGGCATGGATGCCGTCCTCCTTTGGGAGGGCGGCATCCGTCGTTTTAAGCAGGTCAGTAGTAGATGACCGAACTGGTCGCCGCCGAAAGGACCGTGGTGACGCCGATGAGAAACCCGAGTGCGAGAAGCCCCAGCAGCAGGCCGAGCACGAGCGGCCGCCAGCGTGACGTGACCAGCAGAGTGCAGGCGATGATCGCGGCGTAAACGAACACGATCCCCACGAGGAACGGCAGCACGACGCTCGAGTCGGTGCCGGTCGCGCACTCCGGCGGCACCGGGTAGATCGCCGGGCAGACCGCGGCAGGGCGGGGGAGTGCCCAGAGGATGCCGATGGCCGCGAGCGCGAAGACGCCGGCCGGGGCAAGCCAGAGCACGAGACCGCGCGGAGCGGCTTGAGCGGGTGCGGCGGTGACGGTGGCCATGAGACATCCTCTCGGACTCCAGCGAGTCCCTTACCTATATAGACGCACCGTGTTCGCCGAACGTTGGGATGCGCGTCGTCGCGCGCCTCCGAAGAGTCCCCACAATGGGGGACGTAACGATTCGGCCACGTCGACCCATTTCGGGGAAACCCGGAGGTTACGCTGCCAACACGCCGGTGGAACCAAAGCAGGTACGTCGGCGTTGAGCGGGGGAGGAGGCGAGGGCATGAGCGAACACAGCAGCACCCCTGTCGCGACCCCACCGACCGGCGTGCCCGTGATCACAACCGAGCAGACGCGCGCGATTGTTGGATCGATGCCCGTGGCGACACGACGCCGGGTGAGCGACTCCGACCTCAGTGTTTTTCCGATCGCGATGAGCGGCAACGTCTTCGGGTGGACGGCGGATGCCAGTGAGAGCGAGCGAGTTCTCGATGTCTACGCGGCGCACGGCGGCAACCTCATCGACACGGCCGACAGTTACGCGGGCGGCCGCAGCGAGATCATCATCGGCAACTGGCTCCGATCTCGGGGGCACCGTGACGACGTCGTACTCGCCACCAAGGTCGGCAAGAGCGCCGATCATCCCGGACTCAGCGCGTCGGCAATTGAGGCTGCCGTCAACGCGTCGCTGCGCCGCCTGCGCACCGATCGGATCGACCTGCTCTACCTGCACCTGGATGAGCCTGAGGTGCCGTTCGACGAGACCTTGCTCGCCGTCGACGAACTGATCCGGGCGGGCAAGGTGCGCTACTTCGGAGCCTCTCACCACACCGGAAGCCGGCTCATCGAGGCACGGATCGCCTCCGCGCAGCTCGGCGTCGCCCGCATGGTCGCGCTTCAAAACCACTACAACCTGGTGTTCCGAACCGAGTATGAGCAGGGGCTGGCGCGGGTGGCGGCCGACCTTTCCCTGGGAGTCATGCCCCGGTTCGCACTTGCCGGTGGCTTCCTGACCGGGAAGTACCGCTCGAAGACCGACATTCTCGGCAACCGCCGCGAGTCGGAGGTCGCCCGCTTCCTCAACCGCTCAGGGCTCAAGGTGCTGCACACGCTCGACACCGTTGCCGCGGAGCACGAGCTTCCGCTTGCCACGATCGCGCTCGCCTGGCTGCTGAGTAAGCCGAACGTTGTCGCGCCAGTCGTCTCGGCGAGCACCGGCGATCAGGTCTTCGATCTGGTCGCCGCTGTTGCCGTATCGCTGACGCGATCACAGTTGACAGCACTCGACCGCGCCGGCGAGTAGACCACCCAGAGGGTGACTCGCCGACGCGGTCGGGAGTGAATCGTTGCTACGCGTTGACGCCCGGGATGTTGACGCGGGCGCCGTCGCCGAAGACGAACCAGATCACGAGCAGGATGATCGCGATCAACGTGAGGGCGACACCCCCGCGACGCGTGGTGCCCCGCAACGCGAGCTGGATCAGCAGGATGATCACGAGGATCAGGGCCAGCAGCGGTGTGGTGAACTCCGCGCCGCCGATCACGATCGGGAATCCCTTGATGAAGAGCGAGAGGAGGAACAGAACAGCGACGATGATCTCGACGACCGCGAGCACGGCAGCGCCGCCGCGTGCACGGATGACGCCATCGACCAGGGCAAGCACGCCGCCGACGGCGGCGACGATGAACATGAGGGTGAGGGCAAAACCGAAAGTGATTTCCATCATCCAACCTTTGCTGTCGGGCCACGGCAGGGTGCCGTGCGGACCCGATCCTAGCGGTGCCTGAGTACGCGCGTCCCCCTCTTGGGGTACGTCAATACGTCTGCTAGCGCTTCGCTTCCGCGATGAGTCGCTCGTACGTGCGGGTCAGGGCGGTCGAGGCCGCGATGGGGTCGCCGGCGTAGCCGCCACTCATGGCGCCGTCGCGTGCCAACACCAGTTCGTCGGCGGCGTCGCCGGGGAGGGGATGGCCGAGCGCGCGCGTCAGGCGCTCGAGGACCGTGTTGTACCAGTCGCGGTGCTCGCGCACGGCGACCCGCACCGGCGACTTCTCGTCGGAGAACTCCGCTGCTGCGTTAATGAACGGGCAGCCGCGGAAGCCCGGCGCCGCGATCCTGGCGAGGATGCCATCCCGAACTCCGCGTAGCGCGGCCTCAGCGTCGGGTGCGTCGGTGACGATCTTGGTGATCGATGCGACGAGTTGCCGGTGGCGGTAGCCGATGTAGGCCGCGATGACGCGGTCCTTGGAGCCGTAGTGCTTGTAGAAGGTCGCTTTGGTCACGTTGGAGGCGGCGATCAAGCGATCAACGCCGATCGAGCGGATGCTTTCGTCGTAGAACAGCTCGTCAGCGGTGAGCAGGATGCGCAGTTTGGCCGGCGCCTCAGGGAGCTCGGTCAGGGGCGGGTCGAGATCGATGATGAGGGACACGCAGGCTGCTCTCGGCTGGCGGACGGTGTAAAGCGGATCGGGCTGTGAGATCCGGCACAGGATCCCCGGGGGACGGACACTGTGCCGGACTAGCGCTGGTAACGCGTAAGCCAACTAGGCGACCATAACACAGGGGGACAGACAGATGTGTCTGTCCGCAAATCGTGGTGTTTCGAGCGTCGGTGACCGGCCGCGTGCGGATGACTTAGGCTCAACACGATGAACGGTGCTGTCGCGTTCCCACTCGATGTTCCCGAGCTGCGGATCGCCGCATCCGGGGGCTCCCTCGTGCGTCGAACGATCCTGCCGAGCGGGGCGCGAATCCTCAGCGAGCAGGTTCCCGGCTCGCAGAGCGCGACCATCGGATTCTGGGTCGCCGTCGGATCGCGCGACGAGCAGCCGATCACCTACGGCTCGACGCACTTTCTCGAGCACCTGCTGTTCAAGGGCACCACCAGCCGCACGGCTCTCGACATCGCGGTCTCATTCGACGCCGTCGGCGGCGAGCACAACGCGATGACCGCCAAGGAATACACCTGCTACTACGCCAAAGTGCGTGACCAGGACCTTCCCATGGCCGTCACAGTTCTGGCCGACATGTTCACCTCATCGCTTCTCGATGCCGACGAGTTCGAGAGCGAGCGCGGGGTCATCCTCGAAGAGCTCGCGATGGCCGACGACGATCCATCGGATGTCGTCAGCGAGCGGTTCTTCGAAGCCGTCTTCGGCGAACATCCCCTCGGCCGTCCGATTGGCGGCTACCCGCACGCGATCACGGCAGTCACGCGCGAGGCCGTCTTTGAGCACTACCGCGCGAACTACCGGCCGCAAGATCTCGTCATCTCGGTCGCCGGAGCGGTCGACCACGACCTCCTCGTCGCCTGGGTGATCGCCGCGCTCGAGACCGCGGAGTGGAACCTGACGGTCGACGCTCGTCCCGTGGCACGGCGTGACCCCACCGTCGACTTGATCGAACGCGGGAGCCCGCTCGTGATCGCCGACCGGCCCACCGAACAGGTCAACCTGCTGCTCGGCGTCGCGGGTCTGCCCGCGTCCGATCCTCGGCGGCCGGCGCTCACTGTGCTCAATTCGGTGCTCGGCGGGGGGATGTCATCCCGACTCTTCCAGGAGGTCCGCGAGAAGCGCGGCCTCGCGTACTCGGTCTACTCGTTCGCGGCGTCGTACGCTGACGCCGGCGTCGTCGGCCTGTACGCGGGATGCTCGCCGAAAAAGGCAACCAAGGTCGGCAAGCTCATGCTCGATGAATTTCACCGGTTGGCTGACGCGGGAATCACCGACGACGAGCTGACGCGCGCACGCGGCCAACTCGGCGGAGCCTCGGCTCTTGCCCTGGAAGACTCCGACACCCGCATGACACGACTCGGTCGTTCCGAGTTAACAATGGGGGAGTTCGCTGACCTCGACGAGATCCTCCGTCGCCTCGACAGTGTCACAGCCAACGATGTGCGCGACCTCGCGGCTGAACTCGCCTCGCGGCCCCTGTCGATCGCGGCGGTCGGTTCAGTCGATGAAGGTGCCCTCGCAGCCCTCGACGGCGACACCCCTGCAGCCTGATCCGACACATCCCCTGAAGTCCCACCCGCAGTACTGCCCGGCAAGGAGAACCGCTCGCCATGCCATCCCGCTATCTCTACCTGGTACGCCACGGCGAGCAGAAAGATGCCGAACACGGCCTGCCCGACGGTCCGCTTTCGAAGCGCGGTGTGAGCCAAGCTCAAGCGATCGCTGAACGTCTCGGCGATGTGCCGTTCACGGGTGCCTGGACCTCGCCGCTGCAACGCGCTCGGGAAACGGCCCGCATCATGACCGAGCGGCTTCCCTCGCTCACGCCGGAGCCGTCGGCGCTCTTGATGGACTGCATCCCCTCAGGCCCGGCGCCCGATATGCCCCACGCCTTCGAGCCCTTTTTCGGCGCGATAACCGAACAAGAGATCGAAGCCGGCGAAGCGCAGATGGCCGACGCGACAGGCGAATGGATGGCGCCCTCCCGCGAGGATCGGCACGACCTGCTGATCACGCACAACTTTGTCATCGGATGGTTCGTGCGAGAGGTGTTCGACGCACCTCGGTGGCGCTGGCTCGGGATCAATCAGGCCAACGCTGGGCTCACGATCATCCGAGTCAGATCGGCGAAACCGCCGGTGCTCATCACGCACAACGATCTCGGCCATCTGCCTCGCGAACTGCGAAGCGGACTGCCGCAAGAACAGCCCTACTAGAGCCCCACCCCGCGAGTCATCGGACGAGGATGACGCGCGGCAACCCCCGCCAGGCGGAGTCGGTCGTCAGGACGTCTTGGTCGAGTCGAGCGGCCAGCGCGAGGCACAACCTGTCGCCGAGCGACAGTCCCGAACCGGCACTCCACAGTGTGGCCGCCCGTTCGCCATCCGCCTCAGTGACAGCTTCGATGCGGATGCCGTAGCTAAGCAGCAGCTGCCGCGCGAGAGGCCAGTCACCGCCGGCCTGCCTGACCTTTTGTGCGACCTCGGACCAGTTGGCTGCTCCGCAGATCGCCTCGGCGAGTCGAGCCTGGACTTCCTGAGCGCCAGCCTCGCCTTGAAGGAAGGCGAGCAGAGCGCTCGCATCGACAACGGTCACGCCACGGCGTCTTCGCGAGCGGCGGCCGCACGGCGTTCGGCGAGCAGATCGGCAACCAGGTCGTGACCGGCAAGTTGCGATCGGATCGCCGCCAGCGCGGCATCCTGCGACAGGATCAGCAGGCCGTCTTTCGCGTCAGCCCCCTCGAGCGCGATCAAGGTCGTGCCCTCCACCCAGCCGAAACGTTCTCGAACGTCGACGGGCATCACCGTGCGGCCCTTGTCGCCGACGCGGATCTGGTGGGTGGGACTCATGATGGGACAGTACCACCAGCGATTGCGCATTCCCACTGCGACTCATCGGCTATCGGCCCTACAACTGAACGCGGGATTCGGGGACTAGAGCGGCTTCAAAAACCAATGCGTGGCGTTCGGGTTGTCGTTGTAGGGCTCGACCTGCTCGTAGCCGGAGGTGCGGTACAGGTTCTGGGCCGCCTCGAGTCGTTCGTTGGTGTCGAGCACCACCTCGGTCGCCCCGAGGGAGGCTGCGCGTCGTTCCAACTCGACGACGAGTGCGCGGCCGAGACCGGTTCCGCGCGCTTCGGGCCGCACCCAGACGTGCTTGAGTTCGCCGCGCACCGGCGACAGCATCCTGACCCCACCGCAACCCACCGGGGAGTCGTCAACCTCGACCACGAGGAAGACACCCGCGTCGCCTGCGAACAGCGCCGGGTCGGGACGGAAGGTGTGGTAGCCCGGCATCCCGAGTTCGCGGCTGGTGAAGTATTCGCCGAGCAACTCGTCGGCGACGGGTGAGTCGGTCGGCGTCGGGATGAACTCGGGCATGAGACGACTCTAAGCTCAACACCATGGCAACCAAGGTCGCCGTCGTCGGCTCTACCGGGCGGATGGGCGGACTCGTCACGCGGCTCCTCGCGGAGAGCGAAGACTTCGACGTTCACGCGCGCATCGGTAGGCACGACCCGATCGACCGCGTTGAGGGTGCCGACGTCGTGATCGACGTGAGCGTGCCCGCGTCCTCGCCGGAGGTCGTCAACGCCGTCCTTGATCGCGGCATCCCGATTGTGGTCGGTACCTCGGGCTGGACCGCAGACCGGATCGCGCCGATCGAGCGTCGCCTGGCAGCGGATGCGAACCTCACCGCATTCTTCATCCCGAACTTCTCGCTCGGGTCGGTGCTCGCGACCCGGTTCGCCGAACTCGCAGCCCCGCACTTCGGCTCGATCGAAATCGTCGAAGCCCATCACGCGGGCAAGACCGACTCGCCGTCGGGCACCGCCATCCGCACCGCTGAGTTGATCGGTGCCGCGCGCGCCGACCTCGGTCCGGTCGCGGCCCCCCACGCCGACCAGCGTGCCCGTGGCCAGCAGGTCGCCAGCGTGCCGGTGCACTCCCTCCGCATGGCGGGAATCGCTGCCCGGCAGGAAGTCATCTTCGGCGGAACGGGCGAGACCGTGCGGATCATTCACGAAACGCTGTCCGACGAGTCGTACGAGCCCGGCATCCTGCTGTCTCTGCGGGAGGCGACGATTCGGACGGGCCTGATCGTCGGCCTCGGTCCCCTTCTCGGGCTGTAACTGTGCGCACGCGTTTAGCCGTCGCACTCATGGTGGCGCTGCTGGTTCTGTACCTGGTGTTCGCCATTCGGTATGGAGTGTTTCTGGTCAGTGTGGGTCAGCCCATCCCTGTGGCCATGGGGATCGCGCTGTTCGTGCTGCCGCTGATCGCAGCTTGGGCCCTTGTCGCCGAACTGCTCTTTGCGGTGCGCGCTGAGCGGCTCGGAGTACGTCTCGAAACTGAGGGGGGGATGCCGACCGAGCACCTGCCCCTCACCCCCAGCGGGCGCATCGAACGCCAGGCCGCGACGGATCTCTTCCCGACCTACAAGGCGGCGGTTGAGGCTGCGCCGGAGGACTGGCGTTCCTGGTTCCGCCTGGGTCTTGCCTACGACGCGTCGGGTGACCGTCGGCGCGCGCGGTGGGCCACCCGTCAGGCAATCCGCCTGAGTCGCGCTTAGGCGCTCAACGCCGCCGCGACGGCTTTGTCGATGGTTCGGTGCTTCCACTCAAATCCGTCACCCTCGAGCTTGGCGGGAATGACGCGCACGTCGTTGAGCAGAAGATGCTGACCTGCTTCGCCCATCCCGAGGCGGATCGCCCATGCGGGCGCTGGCACGATGCGCCAGCGCTTCATGAGTTTCGCGAACGCCCGGGTGACCTCGTCAGCGGTCGCGGGAACCGGGCCGGCCAGCACCACGGGACCGTCGAGCGACGAGTCGAGCAGATGCACGATCGCGCGAACCTCATCCTCGAGTGAGATCCACGGCCAGTACTGCCGGCCCGATCCAAAGTTTGCGCCGAGGCCGAACGCGGTGAGCAGCCGCACCGGTGCCATCCCGCCCTCGCGCGCGACGACGACGCTGCTGCGAAGGTTCACCACCCGAGTGGCCGACGGCGCGAGCCGCGAAGCCTGCTCCCAGGCGAGCACGAGCTCGGGGATGAACCCTTCACCGCGCGGGGAGTCGTCGTCGAGGCGCTCCCGCGGGCGGTCGCCATAGATGCCGATCGCCGAGCCGCTCAGAAAGACGGGCGGCGGGGACGACATCCCGGCCATCGTCTCGGCGAGAAGTTGAGTGGTCGAGATGCGGGAGGTCAGCAGTTCGCGGCGGTACCGGGGAGTCCAGGGGATGCGGGCGATCGACGCGCCGGAGAGGTTGATGACAGCGTCGACCCCGTCGAGGACGGCAGGGTCGAGGCGCCCCGCGGCGGGATCCCACTCGAGTTCGTCGGCCGTCCGGGGTTTGGCGCGGACGAGGGTCCGCACGTCGTCGCCGGCCGCCCGCAGCGCGGCAACCAGCGGGCTGCCGATCATCCCGGATGCACCCGAGACGACAATGCGCCGGGCGACCGAAGACATTAGGCCAGGCCCGCCTCAAGGGTGATCGGAACGCCGGAGAGCGCCTTCGACACGGGGCAGTTCTGCTTAGCGTCCTCGGCGAGCGCGTGGAATTCATCCGGCGTGATGCCCGCAACCTTCGCGCTGACCAGAAGGTGGATGCCGGTGATCCCCTCGCCGGGCTGGAACGTCACCGCGGCAGTGACCTGCAGGCTCTCGGGCGCATGGCCGGCATTACCGAGAGCGTTCGAGAACGCCATCGAATAGCAGGCCGAGTGTGCTGCGCCGAGCAGCTCTTCGGGGTTGGTGCGGCCAGGGGCGCCCTCGGAACGGGCCTGCCAGGTAACCGGAAACTCGCCGGCATCCGAGGAATCGAGACTCGTCGTGCCCGAGCCGCTCATCAGATCGCCAAACCAGAGGGTCGTCGCTTCAGAAGTGAGTGCCATGAGTCGAGACTACGTGGCGTGTCTGCCGTACGTGTCGTGTCTGCGGCATCGCCGGTCCGAGGACGGATATCGTGAGGGCCGTGTCTGAGCCGAACCCCGACGCTGTGTCGTCAAACGCTGTGCCGTCAAACGCTGTGCCGTCAAAGTACGAAATCCAGTTCCGTTCCGACATGACAGTCGAGTTGGTGCGCTCCAGCGCCCATGACTCTGACGTCGTGTTCGCTGCGCGAGTGTCGACGATGGGGGAGCAGACCCTCGAGGAAGCCGTCTCTGGCGTCGAGGCTGGATCCAAAGACAAGGGCCTCATCAACTTCCTGATGCGCGACCGCCACGGCTCGCCGTTCGAACACAACTCGATGACCTTCTATGTGCAGGCGCCGCTGTTCGTGTTCCGGGAGTTCATGCGCCACCGCATTGCCTCGTACAACGAAGAGTCGGGTCGCTACCGCGAGATGCGTCCGGTCTTCTACGTGCCCGGCCCCGAGCGCAACCTCGTGCAGATCGGCAAGGCCGGCGCCTACGACTTCATCCCCGGAACCCCCGAGCAGACCTCCCTTGCCGTGGAGTCCGGCAAGGCTGTCGCGACCTTCGCCTACGCCGAATACCAGAAGCAATTGGACGCCGGCGTCGCCCGCGAGGTGGCCCGCACAGTTCTGCCGCTGTCGCTGTACTCGTCGATGTACGTGACGATGAACGCCCGGGCGCTGATGAACTTCCTGTCGCTGCGCACCAAGCGTCCCGACTCGCACTTCCCGTCGTTCCCCCAGCGCGAGATCGAGATGGTGGCCGAATCGATGGAGGCGCTGTGGGCGCCGCTGATGCCGCTTACTCATGCGGCGTTTGAGTCGGGTGGCCGTGTCGCCCCCTGACCCAACGGCTGCGCCGTTGGAGGTCGAACACATCGTGCCCCGCAACCCATGGATTGGGCTGGGGTTCGGCATCCTGCTGCTCATCTCGAGCGTGCTGGGCGTCGTGGTCTTGATCCTGCGGTGGGACGACGTGCTGACGGGTGACATATCGGGGCGGGCCTACGGATTCGTCGTTCTGTCTCCGCTGACGTTCGCGCTGTGGGGAGGTTTCGTTTTCGTGCGTGGATTCCTCGGGATGCGGGCCTGGAACGAGTACCACGCTCGCACGACGCCCGAGCAGCGCCGGGCGGACTTCATCAACCGTCACGACGTGAAGTTGTGGCAGTTCGTCACTTTCGGAATCCTCGCGCTGGCCGGGCAGATCGCGCTCTTCGTCTTCGCCCACCCCTGGCACGGCGTCGCGAGCGCTGCCGGTTTCGTGCAGATCCAGTTGTTGCTGTTCGTCGTCTGGGCGGCGTGTCTCGGCATCACGGTGCAGGTGCTGCGTGCGCGTCAGCTATTCGCGGCTGCGCATCCCCGGTGAGTTGTGCGAGAAAGGCAGACGGGTTCGGGGAGATAGACAGACCGGTAGCCTGAAGTCGTGACTCAAGAGAATCCGTTCGGACAGGTGCTCGTCGCGCTCGTGACCCCGTTCACGGCCGACGGAGAGGTGCACTGGGCCGACGTCGAGAAGCACATCGACGACCTCATCTCACACGGTGCGGACGGCATCGTTGTCACCGGCACGACGGGGGAGACCAGCACCCTGACGGACCCCGAGAAGGTCAAACTCGTCGAGGTCGCCAAGAGCGTGTCGAATGGGCGGGCGACCGTCATCACCGGCGGTGGCTCTAACGAGACGGCCCACGCGATCGAGCTCTACAAAAAGAGCGAGAAGGCCGGCGCTGACGGGGTCATGATCGTCACGCCGTACTACAACAAGCCAACGCAGGCAGGCATCCTCACGCATTTCCGTATGGTCGCCGACGCCACCGATTTGCCGGTGATTCTCTACGACATCCCCGGGCGTACGGGGGTGGAGATCAAATACGAAACGATTCTGCGCGCCTCGAAGCACCCCAACATCCTGGCTGTCAAAGACGCCAAGGGCGACCTCAGCGAGGTCAGTCGCGTGCTCAACCAGACCGACCTCCTCTACTTCGCGGGCGACGACGGCAACGCGTTGCCGACCCTCGCAATCGGCGGCACCGGACTCATCGGTGTCACCGCGAACATCGCCCCGGCCACCTACCGTGCGATGGTGGATGCCGTGAACGCCAACGATCTGCAGGCCGCTCAGGCGGCGCACAAGGCACTCGAACCCCTGGTCCGCGCGACGATGACCCACGTTCCGGGTACCGTCGCGGCGAAGTACATCCTCCACGGCTTTGGCCGTATCACGAGTCCGCGCGTGCGGCTCCCGCTTGTCGGCCCCGAAGAACACGAGGCCGCCCTGATCGAAGACGAGATCGCTCTAGTGCACGACATCCCCGGTATTGACCCGAAGCAGTTCCGTCCCGACGCCAACGCGGCGGCGGGTGGCGCACTGCCCAAGGTCGCTGGGACGACCCGGTAATGGCGACCGAGCTCTTCGACCCGCCCGCGCTCGCCGCGGGGACCCTTCGCGTCATCCCGCTCGGCGGGCTGGGCGAGATCGGCCGCAACATGACGGCCTACGAATACGACGGCAAGATCCTCATCGTCGATTGCGGGGTGCTGTTCCCGGAGGAGCACCAGCCCGGCGTCGACCTGATCCTGCCCGACTTCACGCCGATCCAGTCCCGCCTCGACGACATCGTTGGCGTGGTGCTCACGCACGGTCACGAGGATCACATCGGGGCAGTTCCCTACTTGCTGCGGCTGCGCAAAGACTTGCCCCTAATGGGGTCGCGCCTGACGCTCGCTCTCGTTGAGGCGAAACTCAAAGAGCACAAGATCGCTCCGGTGACCCGCGTCGTTAAGGAGGGTCAGACCGACAAACTCGGCCCGTTCGAACTCGAGTTCGTCGCGGTGAACCACTCCATCCCAGATGCGCTCGCCGTCGCCATCACGACCCCCGCCGGTGTCGTCTTGCATACCGGTGACTTCAAGATGGACCAGTTGCCGCTCGATGGCCGCATCACCGATCTGCGTGCCTTTGCGCGCCTGGGTGAGCGGGGTGTCGACCTCTTCCTTCCCGACTCCACCAATGCCGATGTCCCCGGTTTCACCCCGCTCGAGCGCGACATCGGCCCGGTTCTCGCGAACGTGATCGCCCGTGCCCGCAAGCGCGTGATTGTCGCGTCGTTCTCGAGTCACGTCCACCGTGTCCAGCAGGTTCTGGATGCCGCGGTCGCCAACCAACGGCACGTCGCGTTCGTCGGTCGTTCGATGGTGCGCAACATGGGCATCGCCGCAGACCTCGGGTACCTCCACGTGCCCGCGGGAGTGCTCGTCGACCTCAAGACGGCGATCGATCTGCCCGACGACCGTGTCGTATTCATGAGCACCGGTTCGCAGGGCGAGCCGATGGCTGTGCTCGCGCGCATGTCGAACCAAGATCACCAGATTGAGGTGGGGGAGGGCGACACCGTCATCCTTGCCTCGAGCCTCATCCCCGGCAACGAGAACGCCGTCTACCGCGTGATCAACGGCCTCACCAAACTCGGCGCGACTGTCGTCCACAAGGGCAACGCGAAGGTGCACACCTCGGGCCATGCCGCCGCGGGGGAGCTGCTCTACTGCTTCAACATCATTCGTCCGAAGAACGTGCTGCCGGTGCACGGCGAGGCACGCCATCTGCGCGCCGCCGCCGATCTCGCGATCGAAACGGGTGTTCCCGCTGCGCACGTTTTCGTGGGCGACAACGGCATCGTGGTCGATTTGAAAGATGGCGTCGCGTCCGTCGTTGGGCAGCTCGACATCGGCTTCGTCTACGTCGACGGCTCGACCGTCGGTGAGATCACTGATGCTGACCTGAAAGACCGTCGAATTCTCGCTGAAGAGGGGTTCATCTCGATCTTTGTCGCGATCGATTCCCAAACCGGCCGGGTGATCGTCGGGCCCGAGATTCAAGCCCGAGGGTTTGCTGAAGACGAGTCGGTGTTTGATTCGGTGAAGCCACAGATCCTGGCTGCGCTGACCGAAGCGGCACGCAGCGGTACTCACGATCAGCACGGCTTCCAACAGGTCGTGCGTCGCACTGTCGGTCGGTGGGTCAACACGCAGCACCGTCGTCGTCCCATGATCATCCCGGTCGTGATCGAGGCGTAGCCGCGATCACTTAAGTAAGGAGCCAATGATGACTACCCCTCTTACGATGTCGCGGACCAGCCCGTTTGCGGGCATCCCCATCTCCGACTTCCTGCGTGACGCGTTTGCCGCGACGCTGCTGCTGGTCTCGTTCGCGATGGCCTGGAACAGCACGGGAGATGCGACCGCGCACATCGAGGTCATCCTGATCACGTTGCTGAGCGTGTTCTCGCTCTCGATCACCTACCTCGCCCGCGCCGGCGTCTTGCCGCCGACCGCAACGGTGCGCACGGTGTGGCTGATCAGGGTCCTCGCCAACCTGCCGTACCTGGTTCTGGTTGTGGTCTACGTGATCATCGACGCGATCTCCGCGTCGGGCTCGGTGCCCGGCGGAATCGGCTTCGCGATGACCTTCGGGCTGGCCGGCGCGATCATCGCCGCCCAGCCTCGTCAGGCAGAAGTCAAAGCTCTCCAGCACGGCTCTGCCATCGGCGAGACCTGGTACCGCATCGTCGTCGGGTTCGGAATTGTGGGGCTCCTCCTCGTCGTCGTCAACCTGGTGCTCATTCTGGTCAGCATCCTGCCCCAGCTGTCGTACTTCGGATCGCCGCTCTACGTCGTCATCGTCCTCATCGGTTCGTTCTTCTACCTGGGTGCTCTCGGGGCGCTGTTTGCCGGGATGCTGCTACGCAGCGAAGCGGGACGGCTGACGGCCCTCGCCATCGGCGTCTCGGCACTCGGCGCCGTTTTGATCGACGTCTTCAGCCAGCGGGTGCTCTCGAGCGGTGGCCTGGAGTCGCTCACGACGCCTGTCTTCGGCGTGCTGATCTTCGGATCGCTGGCCGCGCTCGCATCCGCACCGCCGGTGAAGCTGGCGATGCGGCCGGTCGACCCGCTCACTGCCTGGGTTCGGGCCGCATCGAACCTTCTGATCGCGACTGCCGTGCTTGCGCTGTACACGACGCTCATCACCATCCTCACGCTCATCGTGCTGGCCTCGACGGGGCGGGACTTCGGCTTCACCGGCTTCGGAATCGGCATCATCGTCGTGACGGTGCTGATGGCGCTGGCCGCGATCGTGGGGCGCTCCCTGCTGGCAGGCAACCAGCCGTCGGCCCGAGTTCTGGTTCTCGGCATCTCGGGGCTGCTGCTCGTGCTCGGAATCGTCTTCGTGGTGATCGCGACGAACGCGGGCCAGTCGCTGGGTTCGGTCGGTGCCAGGATCGGCATCCCTGACCTGGTGCTCGCGTTCGGCCTCCCGATCGCCATCGCCTCCTTCCTCACGATTCCGGCTTCGGTTCGCGCACACTACGGATCGCTGTTCGGCGCGATGGGCGCTCCGCGCTCCTACTCCGACCTGATCGACCAGGTCGCCGCGACCGAGACGGTCGCGCCGATTCACGCCGACACGGCAGCGCCTCCCACCGTGTACACGGCGGCGCAGGCGAGCGACCCGGCGACGTCTGCGTCCGTTCTTTTTCAGATCGCGCAAGCCCAGCCGGAACTCCGCAGGAACATCGCGGCGAACCCGTCGACGTATCAGGGTCTCCTCGATTGGCTGGGAGCGCTCGGCGACCCTGAGGTCGACGCGGCGCTCAAGGCTCGCTAGGTCGGCCTTTCGAACTATCGAGTTCACCGCGAGTCATCCTCGCGGCTGACGCTGGTCGGCGGGGCGCGCTCCTAGAGTCAACCTGCGCTGACGTCCGTGGGTCTCGAATAGTTGGGATGCGATTCGGTCGTCAAACTGATTCGATGAGATGACCGTGTTTCGCCGGCCGGCACCCACCTCGCAAGGAGACCCGTATGTCCGTCATCCGTAAGCGGATCTTCTCGATCCTCGGACTCGTGGTCGCAGCAGCGATCGCCGTCGCCTTGATCAAGCTCGCCTTCTTCGGCGCCTCGACAGTCGCGGCTGGCGGCGATGTGCCGACCGGCGAGGTCGTCGACCCGCAGGTCACCGTGATGCTCGGCACCGTCAGCAACGACGTCGTGTTGAGCGGAACCGTCAGCGCTGACGACGCGGTGCCGGTCAAGGCGCCCCTCGACGGGGTTGCGACAGTGGATGTCGGGGTCGGTGACGTCGTCGAGGCCGGCCAGCAGATTGGCAGCATCAAGGGCACCAACTCGAGCGGGCGACCCATCAGCGTCGCGGTGGATGCCCCCGTTGCGGGCACGATCTCGGCGCTCTCCGTCGTGACCAACCAAAACGTCACCGCGGGCGCTGCCTGGGCCAACATTGCGCCCCCGGGGTTTTACGTCACGGCTTCGGTACAGCCGGTTGACCGCTACCGGCTGATCACGGCGCCGACCGAGGCGCAGGTCACTGTTTCGGGCGGGCCGGCTCCCTTCACCTGCACCAACCTGACCGTGACGACCCCGCTTGCCGGGTCCGGTTCAGGATCAGGCGATCCTTCGGGCGATCCCAACGGTGCCGCCGCCCCCGGCACCACGGCGCGCTGCGTCGTCCCGGCGGATGTGACCGTGTTCCCCGACCTCGTGGCGCAGATCACGATCTCCGCCGGAATCTCGGAAAACGTGCTCGTCGTTCCGGTGACATCGGTGCTCGGCGCCGCAGAATCCGGAGTCGTCTACGTCGTGAAGCCTGACGGCACCATCGAGGAACGTCCGGTCACCCTCGGCCTCTCTGATGGCTTCAACGTCGAGGTGACCAGCGGGCTCACCGAGGGTGAGGTCGTGTTGCAGTTCGTCCCTGGAGCCCCAGCCAGTGACCCGAGTCAGCCGGGCGGCGGCGGTCCGGTCATCATCAACCTTGGCCCCGTCAACGGCTCGGGAACTGACGACGGCTCCGGGACCAAGTAGATGGCCTTCGTCGAACTCGAAGGCGTCACCCGGTCTGTTGATCTTCCCGACGGTGGTCGCCTCGACATCCTCAAGGGCATCGATCTGAAGGTCGAGATCGGTGACCACGTGAGCATCGTGGGTCGCTCGGGAAGTGGCAAGTCGACGCTGCTGAACCTGCTCGGCCTCATCGACACCCCAACCAGCGGTCGGCTTGAATTCGATGGCACACCGCTCGACAAGCTGAGCTCCGGCGAACGAGATCGAACGCGCGGGCGGGATGTTGGGTTCATCTTTCAGCAGTTCAACCTGTTGCCGGGGCGGACCGCGCTCGAGAATGTCATGACCCCCTTGCTCTACGCACCCGGCGAACAATTTTGGAAGCGGCAGACTCGCGCGAGCGAAATGCTCGATCGGGTGGGTCTGGGTGCGCGCCTGAAGTCGACGCCCGACCAACTCTCGGGTGGTGAGCAGCAGCGCGTCGCGATCGCGCGGGCGCTGGTGCGCGGGCCGCGGCTGATCCTCGCCGACGAGCCGACCGGCGCCCTGGATGTTGAGACCGGGGAAAGCGTCATGCGGCTGCTTGACTCAGCGGCCGAGGCATCCGGTGCTGCGCTGATCACGATTACCCACGACCCGAACGTTGCGGCCGTTGCACGTCGCCACTACCGCCTCGACGGGGGAGTGTTGCACCAGGTAGCTGCTGCCCAGGTTCACGGTCTTGCTGCGAGCGGAGCGACCCTGTGAGTGAGATCGCCGCCGCGGAGAAGCCAGCGAAAAGGCCGCCCAAGAAACCAGCCAAGAAGCCTTCGAAGAAGCAGCGTGCCCCCGGAACAGACGGTCGCGGCACTCGACTCTGGACGGGGTTTGTCGGGGGTCTCGTCGAGGCCTGGGCCGAGGTGCGCGTGCACCGCACCCAAGTGCTGCTCAGCCTGATCGGCGTCGTGGTGGCCGTGACCACGCTGACCGGAGTCGTCGCTGCCGGAGCGATCGCCACTCAGTCGTCGACCGAGAGCCTCGAGCGCCAGGGTGGCCGACCGGCCACCCTGTACGTCAGCGCCTACAACTCGATGACCGGCGCCAGTCCGACCCGGGCTGCGATGGATGTCGCCTTTGCCGAGGTCGTGAAGCGCTACGGCATCACGTACACGTCGCGGACCAACTTCGGCGGCCTGTCGTTCCAATTTCCTGATGGCGTGGTCGGCGCGCAGGTGATGGGCATCGATCAACCGTACGCCGCGATGCATCGCGTCGGGATGGCGCAGGGCTCCTGGTTCAGCGCGAGCGACACCCAGCGGCTCGCCCCCGCGATTGTGGTCAGCGAGGAAATCTGGACTCGGCTCGGTTCGCCCGCGCTCTCGTCGCATCCCACCATCCCCATCGTGTTGCCGACCGGCAACGTGACCGCCGTCATCATCGGCATCACGCCCGCCCAGTCGCCCGACGGCAGCTACCTGTTGGCCTATTTGCTCAACGACGACTACGACAGTTTCGTGACGCAGGACCCGAACTTTGCGTCGCCGCCCAACTACGAAGCGTGGGTGCCGCCGGCTGCTTCGGATGCCCTCATCCCACTCGTCCAGCGCGACATCGCCGCGCAGCTCGGTCAGAGTTGGGAGGTCAACGTCTCCCGGCAGGACTATCTGGCCTACCAAACCGAAGACCCGCTGTTTCTACTGAAGGTCATCCTGATCGGAATCGCAGTTGTCGTGATGGTGCTCGGCGCTCTTGGCCTCCTCAACATCGCCCTCGTCTCGGTGAAGCACCGCGTCCGCGAGATCGGCATTCGGCGGGCGTTTGGGGCGACGGCAGGCCGGGTGTTCTTCTCGGTCCTAATGGAGAGTGTCGCTGCGACCTTCGTCGCCGGCGTGGTCGGTGTGATCCTGGCGATCCTGCTGATCAAGAATCCGATTGCCGACGGCATCATCGCGCAAGGCGTTCAAGACGTCCCGGGCTTCCCGGTCGAAGCCGCCCTGATCGGAATCGGGGCGGCGACATTGGTCGGCGCACTCGCCGGGCTGATTCCCGCACTGGTGGCCCTGCGCGTGAAGGTGATCGACGCGATCCGGTATTAGCGGCCGGGTGTCGCTCCCCGGAGGCGGGGGAGTGCGCAGGTACCGTGACGGAATGGCCACCAGCACCCGGTCGACGAGTGCGCGCGCCCGAAGCGGCAGCAGCGCGAGATCGTCGAGCGCTTCGGCCACCAAGCGCTACCCCCGGGGTCGCACGCCCACCCCGGCTCGCTCCGAAGAATCGGGACTGCTGAGTTCGATCTGGCTGGGTCTCGCGCATGCTGTCGGCGGCGCGGCGCGGTTGTTCGGCAAGGAAACTCTGGCCAAGGACGAACGTCGCGACGGGGTGCCCTTTCTGCTGATCGTGCTCGCCATTGGTGGCGCGATTGTGGAGTGGTTCACCCCGACCCAAGAGGTCGCTGTCGCGCTCGACGCCTATACCTTTGGGGGGCTCTTTGGCAGAGTCGCCTTCGCCCTCCCGGTGATCATGCTGGTGTTCGCCGTCTGGCTGTTTCGGCATCCGTCGAGTGTTCACGACAACGGCCGTCTCGGCATCGGCCTGGTGCTACTGCTGACCAGCGTCAGCGGGCTCTGCCACCTCTTCGGTGGGCAGCCGCAGCCCTCGGCGGGCGCCGTCGCGATGGCTCACGGTGGCGGCATCCTGGGGTGGGTTGTCGCCCAACCGTTCGTCACCATCGGTGCCGGGTGGCTCGCGGTTCCCCTGGCCGCCGGTCTCATGCTGCTGTCGCTGTTCATCCTCACGAAGACCCCGCCGAGCCGGATCGGCGCACGTCTCGGTGAGGCGTACTCCTACCTGTTCGGTGCCGAGTTGCCGCAGCGCGCCGCGAAGCCTGCCACCGAAGAACCCGATCTCGGCACGATGTCTGACCTGGGTTTCGAGCCGACAGATCCGGCGTCCATGCCCTGGTGGCGCAAGGCGAAGAAAGACAACGTCGCCTTCGAGACCCCCGTTGTTGCGTTGGATCAGCTCACCGACGTCATCGCGCACAGTCCTGGGTCGCTCGATCTCGAAGCCGAACTTCACAAGGCAGAGGATGCCGTGCGCCGGTTCACCGGAGACGTCACCCCCGGCGCGCGCGGGCTGCGGTCGGACGATTTCGCGTCAACACCTCAGGAACTCCCCGATCCCGAAGCCGTGGTCGTCGGTCGGCACTCGCCCGCGTCTCGTCGGCCGTATCGGTTGCCGGCGGCATCCCTGCTGGTTCCGGGCACGCCGCCCAAGAGTCGCACCGCGGTGAACGATGAGGCGATCGCAGCGATCACCGGGGTGCTCGGGCAGTTCCAGGTCGACGCAAAAGTCACCGGATTCAGCCGCGGCCCGAGCGTCACGAGGTACGAGATCGAGCTCGGACACGGTGTCAAAGTCGAGCGCGTCACAGCACTCGCCAAGAACCTCTCGTACGCGGTCGCGTCGAACGAGGTGCAGATCCTCTCGCCGATCCCCGGCAAGAGTGCGATCGGCATCGAGATTCCCAACAAGGACCGCGAGACCGTGAGCCTCGGAGACGTGCTGCGCTCGAGCGCGGCGGCCCGGTCGCTGCACCCGATGACGATCGGACTCGGCAAAGACGTCGAGGGTGGCTTCGTCGTCGCCAACCTCGCGAAAATGCCGCACCTCCTCGTCGCGGGCGCGACCGGATCCGGCAAGTCGTCGTTCATCAACTCGATGATCACGAGCGTGCTGATGCGCGCCAAGCCCGCCGAAGTACGGATGGTGCTCATCGACCCGAAGCGCGTCGAACTCGCCGCCTACCAGGGCGTGCCCCACCTGATTACCCCGATCATCACGAACCCCAAGAAGGCTGCCGAAGCGCTCGCCTGGGTCGTGAAAGAGATGGATCTGCGCTACGACGACCTCGCGTCGTTCGGCTTTCGCCACATCGACGACTTCAACCGTGCCGTACTCGCGAACGAGGTGCAGCTGCCGGTCGGATCCCAGCGACAGTTGCAGCCCTATCCGGACCTTCTGGTCGTGGTCGACGAGCTCGCCGACCTGATGATGGTTGCCCCTCGGGATGTCGAAGAATCGATCGTGCGTATCACGCAGCTTGCGCGGGCATCCGGCATCCATCTCGTCCTGGCGACGCAGCGTCCCTCGGTCGACGTCGTGACGGGTCTGATCAAGGCGAACGTGCCATCCCGCCTCGCTTTTGCGGTGTCGTCGATGACCGACAGCCGTGTCATCCTCGATCAGCCCGGCGCTGAGAAGTTGATCGGCCAGGGCGATGGGCTCTTCCTCCCGATGGGCGCCTCGAAGGCGATTCGTGTGCAGGGCGCCTGGGTCACTGAAGACGAGATCCACGCTGTCGTGCAACACGTGACAGCGCAGGCTCGGCCCGAATACCGACAGGATGTCGAAGCCGTCGTTCAGCAGCGCGAGGTCGACGGCGACATCGGCGACGACCTCGATGTGCTGTTGCAAGCCACAGAACTCGTCATTACGACGCAGTTTGGGTCGACCTCGATGTTGCAGCGAAAGCTGCGCGTCGGGTTCGCCAAGGCCGGCCGCCTGATGGACCTCCTCGAGTCGCGTCAGATCGTTGGACCGTCAGAGGGATCCAAGGCACGCGACGTTTTGGTCACTGTCGAGCAACTCCCGGAGGTGCTCGCAATGCTCCGCGGCGGGCCGGCTCCCGGATCGGCCGGGTCGTCGGCCGCATCCATGGGTTCCGATACCAACTACCCTGAAGTGCAAGGCGACTCGGACGAGGACGCGTGGGGGCTGACCGGGCGGGAGTGACTGTGACACTCGACGGCACGCCAGCCAGCGGTACTCGCCCCCCCAGGGTCAACCCGATGCGGGGCCGGGTCGTGCGCGACGGCGACACTGTCGCCAGCGCAGGAAACATCGCCAACCTCATCACGATCGCCCGGATGCTGCTGGCCCCGGTCTTCCTGATTCTGCTCCTTGTTGACGACGGCGAACTCGGCTTTCTGCGGTTTGTCGCCGGCGGGCTGTTCATCCTCGCTTCCGCGACCGACGGCGTCGACGGCTTCCTCGCTCGCCGCCTTCACCTTGTCACCGACGCCGGAAAGTTGCTCGACCCGATCGCCGACAAGGTCCTCATCGGCGCAGCGCTGATCGGGATGTCGATCCTCGGCGAACTGCCGTGGTGGGTGACGATCGTCATCATGGTGCGCGAGGTGGGCATCACCGTGCTGCGACTGGTTGCCCTCAAGGATCACGTCATCGCCGCGTCGATTCTGGGCAAGATCAAGACCTGGGTTCAGATCGTCGCGATCTCGTTTGCGATCATCCCGCTCTGGACCTTCTTCGGCGAGAGCACCCACCCCGCCTTCAACGTTGTCGACATCGTGCTGATGACTCTCGCGGTGATCGTCACCCTGGTGAGCGGCGCCGAATACCTCTGGTCGGCCTGGAAGGGTCGCCCCGCCGCCCGTACCGCTCCGTGACCGCCGCGGCGGTGGTGGCCGCACTCGTCGAGCGTGGGCTGACTGTCGCAGTCGCCGAGTCGCTCACCGGCGGCCTGGTCGTCGCCGAGCTCGTGTCGGTTCCGGGTGCCTCCGCGGTCGTCCGGGGCGGGATCGTGGCGTATGCGACCGACCTGAAAGCCCAGCTGCTGGGAGTTGATGCCTCCCTCTTGGAACGGGAGGGCGCCATCCACCCCCTGGTCGCGGAGCAGATGGCGTCGGGAGTGCGCGCGCGGCTGGGAGCTGATATCGGCCTCGCCACGACCGGCGCGGCCGGCCCAGACGCGCAGGATGGCCATCAACCGGGAGAGGTCTGGCTCGGGATTTCGACAATCGCGGGCACCCGTTCGCAAGGACTCCGGCTGTCGGGGGACCGTGCAAGCATCAGGCAACAAACGGTGGATGCTGTGGTGCGACTGTTGCTCGAGGAACTCGCGGAATAGTCGGCGTTTCGATCCTGTTACAGATCGTGTCGTCCCAGCGTTCACCAATGGGAGGGCAATTAGAGTTGGCCCAATCGGTCGGGTAGCGTTACCACTCCGACCCGGAACCCGTGAGGGCTCCGAAGACACTGTGAAGGAGGAACACCATGATCCTGGTCCGTCAAGAAATCGGTGACGTCCTTCGTGATTTTCGCCTCCAGAAGGCGATGACCCTTCGCCAGGTCGCGTCGCGCGCCTCCGTCGCGCTCGGCTACTTGAGTGAAGTAGAGCGCGGGCAGAAAGAGGCTTCGAGCGAGATTCTCGCGTCGGTTGCCGATGCCCTCGACACCCCGATCTCGGTCATCATGCGCGAGGTGGGCGACCGCCTCGCCGTTGTCGAAGGTGTGACCTTCGACCCGCGTGTCACGGTTCCGGACACTCTGCCCGACGATCTGATCGCGGAATTCGACGCCGACCTCGCCGTTCGCTAACGCTGGCCGCGAAACTCAAGCCTCCGCAGCTCAGACTCTGAGACTCAGCCCCTGAAACTCAGCGAGTTCACCCGAGCCGTTCATGACGAGTTCGGCGCCTTCGGTGCCGTTCTGCTTCGCGACACCGTGATCGTCGAGCTGGGCAATCGCACGGCCGAGCAGGCTCTCGCCGCCGGCATGCCTGCCCGCGGAGTGTGGATCGCTCTGTGTCGCGTTCAAGACGTGCCGCCGGATCGCTGGCACGGCGCCGGTCGGCCGAAGCCGACGCGCGGCTGACCGCACAGCGGCGGCGGCATTCGACACGCCGTCTCGGATGTATCGAACATGTGTTCGGTTCGGCGTAGTCTCCTTCTCAACGTCGTTCGAAGACGAGTTGTGCACGTTTGGGCCCGTCGGTCCCGGTTGATGTCGGTACCGAGGCATAGCGTCGCACTCGTCGGAACAACGACTAGCCCTGTCGCGATATCGCGAGCCTTGCATCACCGGCTCGCGAAGGAACGGCAGCCGATGGGCGCACCATCATCGGGACACTCAGTTTGCTGACAGATCCCGCCGAACTAAGAAGGAGACCGCAATGCCTACACCTGCAGACCGCGAGAAGGCCCTTGAAACCGCCCTCGCCCAGATCGACCGTCAGTTCGGCAAAGGCAGCATCATGCGCCTGGGCAGCGACGACCGAGCCCCCGTTGCGGTCATCCCGACCGGATCGATCGCCCTCGACGTTGCCCTCGGCATCGGCGGCCTCCCGCGCGGCCGCATCGTCGAGATCTACGGTCCGGAATCCTCGGGTAAGACGACCCTGACGCTGCACGCGATCGCGAACGCGCAGAAGGCGGGCGGCATCGCGGCGTTCATCGATGCCGAGCACGCGCTCGACCCCGAGTACGCGAAGAAGCTCGGAGTCGACATCGACTCCCTCCTGGTGTCGCAGCCTGACACGGGTGAGCAGGCTCTCGAGATCGCCGACATGCTCGTGCGGTCCGGCTCGATCGACCTCATCGTCATCGACTCGGTCGCGGCGCTCGTGCCCAAGGCCGAGATCGAGGGTGAGATGGGCGACGCACACGTCGGCCTCCAGGCCCGACTCATGTCGCAAGCGCTGCGCAAGCTCGCGGGTGCGCTCAACCAAACGCAGACCACGATGATCTTCATCAACCAGCTCCGCGAGAAGATCGGCGTGTTCTTCGGCAGCCCCGAGACCACCTCAGGCGGCAAGGCGCTCAAGTTCTACGCCTCGGTACGACTCGACATTCGTCGCATTGAGACGCTCAAAGACGGGCAGGATGCCGTCGGCAACCGCACCCGCGTGAAGGTCGTCAAGAACAAGATGGCCCCGCCCTTCAAGCAGGCCGAGTTCGACATTCTGTACGGCACCGGCATCTCGCGGGAAGGCAGCCTGATCGACTACGGGGTCGATCAGGAGATCGTGCGCAAGTCGGGCGCTTGGTACACCTACGACGGAGACCAGCTCGGTCAGGGCAAAGAGAACGCCCGCAGCTACCTGCTCGAGAACCCGGCGATGGCCGACGAGATCGAGAAGAAGATCCTCACCAAGCTGGGTGTCGGTGCCGCGGCGAAGGCCGAAGCAGCCTCCAACGTGGCGGCCATCGCTGCCGGGTCGGCAGCGGGCGCCAAGGCCGCCGCCGCGAACCTCGCAGCCAGCGCACCGGCCGACGTAGCCGCCGATTCGGCTGACGAGTTCCCCGTGCTCAAAGCAGCAGGGGAGTAGCCGACATGGACCGGCTCGATGACACCCGTGGCGAAAGACTTGCACGCGTCTCGTACCTTCCGGGTTTTCAGCCCGTCGAGGCGAGTGCGGTTGACGCAAGCACGAGCGAGGCAGTCACTCTGGAGGCAGTCACTCTGGGGGCTGCCACTCTGGAGGCAGACGCTCTCGACACGGTGTCGTCGCGCCGGTCGGCTGTTCGCGCGACAGCTGTCCCACCCGACGACCGCGCTCCGCTGAGTGCTGCCCATCACGTGGGGATCAGCGCGCTCGCGCGACGCGGCATGTCCCGACGTGAGATGGAACGTCATCTCCGTGATCGCGAATTCGAAGAATCCGAGATTTCCGACGAGCTTGCCCGACTTGAACAAGACGGCTATCTCGACGATGTCGCGCTCGCCCAGAACCTGGTCGGAACCCTCCAGGAACGCAAAGGACTCGGGCGCTCCGCGATCGCCGCGGAACTCACCCGGCGCCTGCTGGCGCCCGCGGCGATCGAATACGGGCTCGAGCTGATCGACTCCGGCGACGAACTCTCCCGCGCACGTGAGATCGCGATCAAACGTGCCGGCCAGCTTCGAGATCTTGACCGGGAGACGGCAGTTCGACGGCTGAGCGCGTACCTCGCGCGGCGAGGCTACGGCGGAAGCACGATCCGGGCCGCCGTGGAACAGGCGATTCCTCGCTCGAACCGCCGCAGCGTAACTTTTGGTTGACAGTGGTCCCCCGATAAAGTGAGTTCCATGAACGCACGACGCACTCTCGCAACCGCATCCGCAGCCCTCCTGCTCCTCGCCTCACTCACGGCCTGCTTCGGCATCCCGACTCCCGGTACCGGCGGAGGTACGGGTGGAGGCACTGGCGGAGGCACGACCACCACCACCACCAGCATCAGCGGCACCACCTGGACGGGAACAGATTCCGACGGCGACACCTGGAGCCTCGAATTCCAGCCCGACCACACCATTGGGCTGCAGTACGACGCCGGCGCAAAGTTTGACGACACCACCGACGTCTGGGCTCAAAGTGGCACGGGAGTCACCGTCCACGTTGAGTTCACCGACGGCAACATCGACATGACTGGCGTTTACGACGGCAGCAGCGCGATGACGATGAGCGGTAGCTTCACCGGCGGTTCCTTCACCCTCCCGCTCGTCAAGAGCTGACCCAAGATCACAGCACCCAGGAAGGGGTCGGCCGCATGGCCGGCCCCTTCCGCCATTCCTGACGCCTAGAATTTCGAGCATGACCTTGCTCGCGCCGTCATCCTCGGATGCGCCGTCATCCCCGGATCCACGGGCGATCGGCCGCACCTATGAGGTGCGCACCTTCGGCTGCCAGATGAACGCGCACGACTCCGAGCGCCTGTCGGGTTCCCTCGAGGCGGCGGGCTACGTGCGCGCCGACGGGGGAGTCGCGGATGTTGTCGTGATCAACACCTGCGCGGTGCGGGAAAACGCGGACAACAAGCTGTACGGCACCCTGGGCCACCTCGCGAGCATCAAGCGGGAACACGAGGGGATGCAGATCGCCGTCGGGGGCTGCCTTGCCCAGAAGGACAAGTCGGTCATCCTCGACAAGGCTCCCTGGGTCGACGTCGTGTTCGGCACTCACAACATGGGTTCACTTCCCACGCTGCTTGAGCGGGCTCGGCACAACGACGAAGCGCAGATCGAAATTCTCGAGTCGCTCGATGTCTTTCCGTCGACTCTTCCCGCACGTCGGGATGCCGCACACAGTGGTTGGGTGTCGATCTCGGTCGGCTGCAACAACACCTGCACGTTCTGCATCGTCCCGTCCCTGCGCGGTAAAGAGAAAGACCGGCGGCCCGGCGACATCCTGTCGGAGATCGAAATGCTCGTCGCCGACGGGGTCATCGAGATCACGTTGCTCGGCCAGAACGTCAACTCTTACGGGGTCGAATTCGGCGATCGCTTGGCGTTCGGCAAACTGCTGCGCACGGTCGGCGAGATCGAGGGCCTTGAGCGAGTGCGGTTCACCAGCCCGCATCCGGCTTCCTTCACCGACGACGTCATCGATGCGATGGCCGAGACCCCGAACGTGATGCCTCAGTTGCACATGCCCCTGCAGTCAGGCTCTGATCGGGTGCTGAAGGCCATGCGTCGGTCCTATCGGGCTCAGAAGTTTCTGGGCATCCTCGACCGGGTTCGCGACCGGATGCCCCATGCCGCCATCTCGACCGACATCATCGTGGGCTTCCCGGGCGAGACCGAGGAGGACTTCGCCGAAACCCTTCGGGTCGTCGAGCAAGCCCGCTTCGTCTCCGCGTACACCTTCCAATATTCGGTTCGCCCAGGAACGCCGGCGGCCACCCTCCCCGATCAGATCCCCAAGGCAGTCATTCAGGAACGCTACGAGCGTCTCGCCGAGCTTCAGGAGCGCATCTCGGGCGAGGAGAACGCGAAGGTCATCGGCACCAGCGTCGAAGTTCTCGTGGCCGGAGAAGGGCGTCGGGATGCCGTGCGCGGCACCGAGGCGACCACCCGAATGTCGGGCCGATCCGAAGACAACCGCTTGGTGCACTTCGATGTCCCCGCGGACGGCCTCGCCCCGCGTCCGGGCGATGTCGTGAGCGTCGTCGTGACGCAGGCGAAACCGCACTTCCTCATCGCGGCACCCGCCGACGGCGTGCTCGCCGTCCGTCGCACGCGCGGCGGCGATGCCTGGGACCGCGCTGAAGCGGCGTCGTGTGCGGTTCCTGCGACCCCGTCCTCCGGCGGAGCCATCAACCTCGGTCTGCCGTCATTCGGCGCACCGCTGCTCGGAACGCGTCCCGCTGGTCACTGACGCCGCCGCCCGCCTCGTCGCGATCGTCGGTCCCACCGGAACCGGCAAGTCGGCGCTCGCCCTCGACCTCGCCGAACGGCTGCGCGCGACCGGTCGGGATGCCGAGATCATCAACGCCGACGCGATGCAGCTCTACCGCGGCATGGATATCGGCACAGCGAAAGTTCTGCCCGCCGAGCGCCGCGGCATCCCGCACCACCTCCTCGACGTTCTGGAGCCGCGCGACGAGGCGAGCGTCGCGCGCTACCAGACGGTTGCGCGAGCCGTGATCGACGAGATTGTCGAACGAGAAGGCGTCGCGATCCTGGTCGGCGGCAGCGGGCTCTACGTCTCAAGCGTGCTCTACGACTTCCAGTTCCCGGGAACCGATCCGCAGATTCGTGCCCGGCTCGAAGCCGAGCTCGAGTCGGCGGGACCCGGCATTTTGCACCGTCGACTTCGCGAGGTCGATCCGGCTGCCGCCGAAGCCATCGGCCCGGCGAACGGGCGACGGCTGGTGCGCGCCCTCGAGGTCATCGAACTCACCGGCGCGCCGTTTGGCGCAGGCCTCCCGGAGGAGACCCGGTTGTGGCGGCCCAGTGTGACGATCGGCTTTCGGGTCGAACGCGAACGCTTGGTGCAACGCCTCGACGCGCGCGTGCTCGCGATGTGGCGCGACGGGCTGGTCGCCGAGGTCGAGCGGCTGCTTCCTGCCGGGTTCGGAGTGACAGCGAGCCGCGCGATCGGCTACGCGCAGGCGACCGCGCAGCTGCGAGGCGAGCTGACGGAACAGCAGGCGATCGAGCAAGCGGCAGCGCTCACCCGTCGATACGCGCGTCGTCAGGTTGGCTGGTTCGGCAGGTACCGCCAGACTCGTTGGCTCGAAGCAGACGCTCCCGATCGAGTGGATGCCGCCCTGGCGGCGGTCGCTAGACCTGCGGACTAGCCTTTCGTACGTGACCACCGAGATCGCCTTTACCAAGGGGCACGGCACCGGCAACGACTTCGTGCTGTTCGCCGACCCCGAGGGCGCGATCACCCTTTCCCCCGACGACCTGGCGGGCCTTGCCGACCGTCATTTTGGGATCGGTGGGGATGGCATTCTGCGTGCGGTGCGCTCGACGCGGCTCCCGGAGGGTGCGGCTGCTCTCGCCGAAGATCCGGCCGCCGAATGGTTCATGGATTATCACAATGCCGACGGCAGCACGGCCGAGATGTGTGGAAACGGCATCCGCGTGTTCGGTGCGTATCTGGTCGCCCAAGGTCTGCTCGACCTCAAGGTCGGCAGCACCGTCGCGATCGGCACGCGCGGGGGAGTTCGGCACCTGTCGCGCCGGGCGGATGGGTACGAAGTCGACCTGGGGCCGTTCGTGATTGCGGGCGAAGCGATGGTCGCAGCCAACGGGCTTCACGTCGATCGCCCGGGGCTCGCTGTCGGTGTCGGCAATCCTCATATCGTGGTCGCCCTCGCCGATCGTGCCGAACTCGACGGGCTGGAGCTCGGCACGGCTCCCGTCGTTACTCCGCCGCCGCCGGACGGCGTCAACGTGGAGTTCGTCGTGCCCGCGGATCCGCTCGTCGAGAACGGCAGTGGTCGCATCACCATGCGCGTGCACGAGCGCGGGTCCGCAGAGACGCTGTCCTGCGGAACCGGCGCGGCGGCCGCTGCGCTTGCCACTCGGCATTGGGCGGGCGAGGGCGCTCCGGCGGCCTGGATTGTCGATGTACCGGGCGGCACCGTTCGGGTGCGCGTCGTCACTCACCCCGATGGTGATCACGTGCTGTTGAGTGGTCCCGCCGAGCTGGTATTCTCGGGAACTGTGAAGCTCGTTTGAGGTAGTCCGGCCCAGATCAGCGTGCTGTCCCGATGAGTTCAGCGCCGGATCAGGCCGAAGGCTGGATGATGTCGATGGGGGATGTTCCCCCGGAACGACGCCGGCAGCGCAGCACGCGGTAGCCCTTGTTGGTGGCCGCACGCAAGATCGCGAAGTCCTTCGGTAGTTCGGCATGGAGCCAACGCTGCAGCGAATCGGATCCGAGATTGCGTTGCACGACAAGCCAGGCATCCGATCCCGGTTCGAGTCGCGGCAGCCAATGCAGCAGCATCCCGTGCAATTCGTTCTTGCCGACTCGGATCGGCGGATTCGACCAGATCGTGGTGAACATGGTGTCAACAGGAACTTCGCTCGGAAGGCACGCCGTGATGTTGGTGATCCCGAGCTTCGAAGAATTCATGCGTACGAGATCGAGGGAACGTTCGTTGACATCGACCGCCCAGACTGTCGCACGGGGGGACTCGAGCGCGAGCGAGAGTGCCACCGGACCCCAACCGCAGCCGAGGTCGAGCAGATTGCCGCCCGGTGCCGGCGCCGGAACGTTTGCCAAAAGAACCGCTGTTCCGACATCGACTCGGTCGGGGCTGAAGACGCCGTTTGCGGTCGTCAGCTCCAGGTCTCGGCCCGCCAACCGCGCCGAGATCGTGCGGGGGACCAGCTCCCCTCCCGGGTTCGCCGAGAAGTAGTGCTCGGGAGCAGCCATGCACAGAACCTACCGAAAACCCTCGGCCTCCAGAACCACAATCCCCCAAGACCCCATCAAACCAAGAACTAGGGTGAGACGACCATGACCGACCCAGACCGCATTATCGACCGGGTGCTCGCGACCGACGAATCGCGGGGAGCCGCGGTGAGCAGATTCGGTTCCCGAAGAGCAGAGGCACTCCAGGAGGAACCCGACGGCTACATCGATGCCGACGGTGATCAACTCGATCGTGACGACCGTTCGGCGCTGCGTCGAGTCCCCGGGCTGAGCACTGAACTTCAGGATGTCACCGAGGTCGAATACCGGCAGCTGCGCATCGAGAACGTCGTGTTGATCGGCGTCTACGAGCGCGACACCGAGGACGCCGAGAACTCGATGCGTGAACTCGCCGCCCTTGCCGAAACAGCGGGTGCCGTCGTACTCGACGGGGTGTTGCAGCGCCGTCGGCGCCCCGACGCGTCGACCTACTTCGGAAAGGGCAAGGTCGCCGAACTCGCAGCGATCGTCACCGAACTCGGCGCCGACACTGTGATCGCTGACACCGAACTCGCCCCCAGCCAGCGGCGTGCACTCGAAGACCGCGTGAAGGTGAAGGTGATCGACCGCACGGCCGTCATTCTCGACATCTTCAGTCAGCACGCCAAAAGTCGCGAAGGCAGGGCTCAAGTTGAGCTCGCCCAACTGGAGTACTTGCTTCCTCGCCTCCGCGGCTGGGGTGAGTCGATGTCCCGTCAGGCCGGTGGTCAGGTCGGCGCCGGCAACGGAATGGGAAGCCGTGGTCCGGGTGAAACCAAGATCGAACTCGACCGGCGCCGCATCCACGACCGGATGTCGCGGTTGCGCAAGCAGATCAAGGGGTTCGCCCCAGCTCGCGAAGCCAAGCGCGCCAACCGGGATCGCTTCGAGGTCCCGAGTGTCGCCATCGCCGGCTACACGAACGCGGGCAAGTCGAGTCTGCTCAATCGGCTGACCCAGGCGGGTGTTCTCGTGCAGAACCAGTTGTTCGCGACCCTTGACCCGACCGTCCGCCGCAGCACGACGCCCGATGGCCGCGAGTTTACCCTCGCCGACACCGTCGGGTTCGTGCGGAGCCTGCCGACTCAGCTCGTCGAAGCCTTCCGCTCGACGCTTGAGGAAGTCGGAAATTCCGACGTCATCGTGCACGTTGTCGACGGCGCGCATCCCGACCCTGCCGCACAGCTGGCGACGGTTCGGGACGTCATCGGAGACGTCGGCGCCCGCGATCTCCCCGAGATCGTGGCGTTCAACAAGGCCGATCTTCTCGACGACGACCGGCGGATGGTGCTGCGTGGCCTTGAGCCGACGGCCGTCTTCGTGAGTGCGCGCAGCGGTGAAGGCATCGACGAATTGCGAGCACGGATCGCGGACCGTTTGCCGCAGCCGGATGTCGAACTCGATCTTCTCGTGCCGTACGACCGCGGTGAAATCATCTCGCTCGCGTATCAGATTGCCCGAGTAATCGAGACCGAGTACGAGGAAGACGGCACGCGCCTCCGGCTCTTGGCGACCGACCGTATTGCCAAGAAGATTACGGCGGCGCTGAGGGGCTGACTGTCCGTAGGGGATGTTCGCGGGCCGGTATTGCCGTCAGCCGTCGAGCTGGGATGCGTCACCGAGCGCGTGCCAGCTCCGATTGTGGTAAACCAGCGGAGTCTCCGTCTGGATGTCGGCGTGTACGGACTCGAGCGCATGAACGGCGATGACCGTGGAGTCGCCGGCCTCCATGCGATTGATCACTCGGCCCCGAATCCAGACCGGAACACCAGGGAAGTGCGGCTCTCCGGTGGGGAGTCGGCTCCAGATCGACGTGTCCGCGAACCTGTCGATTCCGCTGGTTGAGCACAGCCGTGCGATGTTCAGCTGCTGAGCGCTCAGGAGGTGGATGACGAGGGTCTCGGCGCGACGAATCGTGGGAGCGCTGAAGGAGCGGCCCGAAATCGAGAACACCATCAACGGCGGCTCGGCGCTGACCGAGAAGACGGATGACACGGTGATGCCGACCGGTCCGTCACCCGCATCGGCGGTGATGACGGCAACTCCCGCCGCGTGATGCCGGAACGCGAGTTTGAAGTCCTCCGGGCTGAGACCGGAGTCGAGCATGTCGACGCGGCCCCCGTTCGGAGCAACCGAGGCGTTCGGAGAAACCGGGGCGCTCGGAGAAACCGAGGTGACATCCTCGAGCCGGTGCCAGTGCACGCTCACCGGGCCTGCCCCGCGAGCTCCTGGCGAACGATGTCTGCACCGGCGCTGAGCGCGCCGAGCTTCCCGCGCGCGACGTGCCGGGGCAGCGGAGCCATGCCGCAGTTCGTGCTCGGGATGAGTTTGTCCGCGTCGACGAACTGCAGTGCCTTCCTGAGGGTATCGGCGACCTCTTCGGGCGACTCGATCGTCTCGCTTGCCACGTCGATGGCACCGAGCATGACCTTCTTGCCCCGGATCAGTTCGATGAGTTCCATCGGCACATGGGAGTGCTGGCATTCCAGCGAGACGATGTCGATCGCGGACTGCTGCAGGAGAGGGAAGGATTCCTCGTATTGCCGCCACTCCGACCCCAGGGTCGCCTTCCAGTCGGTGTTCGCCTTGATCCCGTAGCCGTAGCAAATGTGCACAGCGGTTTCTGCGCGCAGCCCTTCTGCCGCGCGCTCCAGGGCTGCGACTCCCCAGTCCTTCATCTCATCGAAGAAGACGTTGAACGAGGGCTCATCGAACTGAATGATGTCGACCCCTGCGGCCTCGAGTTCTCGCGCCTCCTGATTGAGAATCGTCGCGAACTCCCACGCCAGGTTCTCGCGGCTCTTGTAGTGGCGGTCGTAAAGCGTGTCGATCATCGTCATCGGGCCCGGGAGTGCCCACTTGATGGGCTGGTCGGTCTGCTGGCGCAGGAACTTCGCGTCCTCGACGAACACCGGCCTTTCGCGGCTGACGGCACCGACGACGGTCGGCACGCTCGCGTCGTAACGGTCGCGGATGCGAACCGTCTCGCGCTGCTCAAAATCGACACCGCTGAGATGCTCGATGAACGTCGTGACGAAGTGCTGGCGGGTCTGCTCCCCGTCGCTGATGATGTCGATGCCACCCCGTCGCTGCTCCTGGACGGCGATCCGCAGGGCATCCTGCTTGCCCTCGGCCAGGGCGTCGCCCTCCAACGTCCACGGCGACCACAGGGTCTCCGGCGTCGCGAGCCACGACGGCTTCGGCAGGCTGCCGACGATCGAGGTGGGAAGGAGGGTGCTCATGCGACGGGCACCGCGTAGTCCGCCGCCCACCGCTCGAGCACGTCCCGATGGGGCGTGATGAAATGCTCCTCGGTATACGCGCCCTGCGTGGCCGCGAGCTGGCTGCGCTCGATGCGGTCGTACTCAATGTGCGTCCGGGAGTAGTCCTGCTGCTCGAGGCTCGGCCGGTAGATCCTGGGGGCCGCCGAGTTCGCGTTGTAGAGCTCCGGTCGGTAGATCCTCTGGAACGTCTCCATCGTGCTGATCGTGCCGACGAGCTGCAGATCGGTGTAGTCGTTCACGAGGTCGCCGCGGAAGTAGAACGCGAGCGGCGCCACGCTGCCGGGGGGCATGAAGAAGCGCACCGTAAGGCCCATCTTGCCGAAGTACTCGTCCGTCATCGACAACTCGTCCTGCTCGTATTCGACGCCGAGGACCGGATGGTGGTTCCCGGTTCGCTGGTACGTCCGGCTCGTCGAGACGCTGATGCAAATCACCGGTGACTGTGGGAAACGCTCCCGGTAGGCCTCCGAGTCGACGAAGTGCTGGAACAGTTTGCCGTGCAGATCGCCGAAGTCCGCCGGGATGCCGGATCCCGCGGCCTTCGCGGCAGGCAGAACGACGCTGAAGTCGTAGTCGCGCACGTACGACGAGAAATTGTTGCCGACGATCCCCCGACGGCGCACTCCGGTCAACAGATCGACGATCTGGATCTCGAGCATCTCGATCACCGGGAACGCCTGGTCGGTGCCGTCCGCGGTGAACCGCACCTCGACCGAGATGATGTCGAGCTCGACGTCGTAACGGAGCCCCGTCGGGTTGTCCCAGTGTGCGAGCTCGTTGAATCGGCGGGTCATCATCGTCAGCGCATTGCGGAGGTTCTGCTGACGGTGCTCGCCGCGGGCGAGATTGGCGAAGTTCGTGGTGGCGCGAGTGCCGCCCGACGGTTCGTAGTCTTCGTCGAAACGTGTCGTGGTGATGGTGAACGTGAAGGGGTTCGTCATGCGTGCACTTCCGGTCGTGGTGGGCCGAGGAGCCGTGCGGAAGACGGTCAACTCATCGTGCGGGTGGATCGCGGCTATCGGGTAACTCGCTAGGGCTATGCGTTGCTATAGCCTGGAACTATGTCTCGGGTCTCGAGCGCCATCACGCTCCAGCAGCTGCACTACTTCGTCGAGGTCGCAGCGGAGGGGTCGATCAGCGCCGCCGCCGATCTGCTCTATGTCGCCCAGCCGACGATGTCAGCAGCGATGAAGGATCTCGAGACACGGGTGGGCCGCGCCCTCCTCGTTCGCTCGGCCCGAGGGGTCACGCTCACCGCTGACGGGGCCGAGTTCCTCGGCTACGCCCGGCAGGTCATCGAACAGGTCGCGCTCCTCGAGCACCGCTACCTCGGTCGGCCGTCACGACGGCTGCTCGGGGTGTCAACGCAGCACTACTCGTTCGCGGTCGACGCGTTCGTGCGCATGGTGAAGGCGAGCGATGTGGCCGAGTACGAGTTCTCTCTGCGGGAAACCCGCACCTGGGACATCATCGAGGATGTCCGAACGCTCCGGAGCGAACTCGGCATCCTCTACCGCAACGACTTCAACCAGAAGGTCATCGACAAACTGCTGCGCGACTCCGGGCTCTCATTCCACCCGCTCTTCGTGGCCTCGCCGCACATCTTCATCTCCCGCACGAATCCGCTCGCCTCACGGGAACGCGTCACCCTCGCCGATCTCGCCGAGCTGCCACGACTCACCTTCGACCAGGGGGCGAACAACTCGTTCTACTTTGCCGAGGAGATCCTCTCCACCCTGTCCAGCACTCGGGAGATCCGCGTCTCTGACCGCGCAACCATCTTCAGCCTCATGATCGGACTCGACGGCTACACGATCTCGACGGGCATCATCAGCGACGACCTCGACCCGGAGATCGCCGCTATCCCGCTCGACGTCGACGAACGCATCGAGATCGGCTGGATCGGCCACTCCGCGATTCCGCTCACCGAGCAGGCGCAGCGCTATCTCGCTGAAGTGCGGACCGTCGTGGCGGAGTTTGGCGTCGCGCTGCTCGGCTGACCGACGTCGATCGCGGGTCTTCTCTGTATCCGCAGGTAATCTCGCGGGATGCGGCTAGCGGTGCACGACTCCATAACCGGGGATCGCGTGGCTGTGCTCGTGCACGGCATCCAGTCCGATCACCGCGCCTGGCACCGGGTCGCGGCCGCGCTCCACGAGGACGGGTTCCGCGTTGTGACCGTCGACCTCGCCGGGCACGGCGTCAGCCCGCGATCACGGCGGTACTCCCCGGCGGCGTGGGCGGATGACGTGGTCGAGTCGCTCGAGCCGGTCGTCGGCGACGGCATCGACCTGCTGGTCGGCCACTCGCTCGGCGCTCTCGTCGCCTCCAGGGTCGGGGATCGCATCCGCCCCCGCGCCGCTGTGTACATCGACCCGGCGTTCGGCTTCCCGCGCGGGTTGCATGGGATCGCGCTCAAAGCGGTGTTTGCGCTCTCACCGCGGCCGAACGGGTGGACCCTCCGGCGCCTCAACCCGCGCTGGGGCGATGACGATGTCGACCTGGAACTAGCGACCCTCGCCCTCTGGGACCGGCGCACGCTGTTCGGCTTCACACGTACGAGTGCGCTGAGGCCGCCCGACTCCCTCGTGGCGCCGTCGCTCGTTGTGCTCGCCGAGCGCAGCATGCTGATCGGCGTCCGCGACGAGGCCGCGCTGCGCGAGCTCGGAATGACGGTGGAACGGGTGCCCGTGGCGGGCCATACCGTCTTCCGCGACGACCACGCCGCGTTCATGATGTTGCTGCGGGACTGGGTGGCTCGACACGCGCCACGGGGAGCCCGCGCCGACGACGGCTCGGACCGACCGTAGGCCGGCGAGGGCTCAGACCGAGCGCAGCACGGCGACGAGTTTGCCGAGGATTTCGGCATCGTCACCGAGGATCGGCTCGAACGCAGAGTTACGCGGCAGCAGCCAGGTGTGGCCGTCACGCTGACGGAAGACCTTGACGGTCGCCTCGCCATCGAGCATCGCCGCGACGATTTCACCGTTCTCGGCAGACTTCTGCTGCCGAATGACGACCCAGTCGCCGTCGCAGATTGCCGCGTCGATCATCGACTCGCCCACGACTTTGAGCATGAACAGGTCGCCCTTGCCGACGAGCTGACGGGGGAGCGGGAACACTTCGTCGATCTGCTGGTCGGCGGTGATCGGGATGCCCGCCGCGATGCGGCCGACGAGCGGCACCATGGCAGCGTCGCCGACGGCGATGCCCGTGTCCGTGGTGTCGAGCCCCGGAAGTTCAATGAGCACCTCGAGGGCACGCGGCCGGTTGGGGTCGCGACGGAGATAGCCCGAGAGCTCGAGTTGATTGAGTTGATGGGTCACACTCGACAGCGAGGCGAGACCCACAGCATCGCCGATCTCGCGCATGCTCGGCGGGTAGCCCCGGCTCGCCACGGAGCGTTGGATCATCTCGAGAATCGCCATCTGCTTCTCGCTGAGTGACGTACGTCGGCGCGTGCTGGGACGTTCCTCGCTGTCGCGGATCGTGTCGTCCATAGTGCCTCCTTGGCGGGATGTCGGTGGCGGGTGATCAAATCATCCCGCGATCGAAACTGTATCCGTTTCGAGCCGTTCCGACAAACATTTGTTCGAGTGTGTCGTCCGATTTGCAACCGAAACGTTGTGGAGGGGTTGAACATATGTTCGATCGAATGTATGTTCGGAACACAGATTCGCTTCCCGGACCTCCGGCCCGGCCGCCTGGGGTTCGGGAAGCGAGACCACAACCAGCAGTTTCCCCAAGAAATAGGCAGGAGCAGAGATGACCACGGTGACGCTTTCGAGCAACACGGGCGTGCTGGGTTTCTCGACGCGCACGGCCACCCCCCGGCCCGCGGCGTCCCGGCTCCGCCTCACCCGGCGCGGCCGCGTCGTCTTCACGACGATCGCGGCTGCGCCGTTGGTGGTGCTCGCCCTGTTCTTCGGCCTGAATGCCGGGGGAGCGGCCGCGACGCAAGACTCCTCAACGCACGACTCCCCGGCCCAGTACCTCACCTACCTGACGGTCGACGGCGGGCAGTCCCTCTGGGATCTCGCCGCCGAAGTCGCGCCGAACGCCGACCCCCGCGAGTTCGCGGCTCAGATCGTCGCGCTCAACCAGCTCACGACATCCGAGATTCACCCGGGCCAGCGTCTCGCGATCCCGGCAGAGTACGCGCACTAGCGTTCCGCAGAGTCGCTCGCCGAGCCCCCGCGGCTCGGGTCGCGCGGCTGCTCAGTAGACTCGCGCGGTGGCGTCACTCTCCGATCTCCCGCTGCGCGATGACCTTCGGGGCCTCTCCCCGTACGGTGCTCCTCAGGAGCCGGTGCGTTACGCATTGAACGTCAACGAGAACACGCACCCGATCCCTGAGGCTGTCGCTCGAGACATCGTCGAGTCGCTCGCCCACGCAGTTCTGGGAGCGAACCGTTACCCCGACCGCGAGTTCACCGAGCTTCGCGAGGCCTTGGCCGGATACCTCAACACCGGACTGGATGCCGAACAGCGGTTGGGCGCCGACCAAATCTGGGCGGCGAACGGGTCGAACGAAATCATCCAGCACGTGCTGCAAGCGTTCGGCGGTCCGGGTCGCAGCGCTCTCGGCTTCCCGCCCACCTATTCGATGCATCCGATCATCGCCTCGGGGACCGGGACGACCTGGGTCACGGCGCAACGCGATGCCGGCTACGCGATCTCGCCCGAGACCGTCGTCGCGGCGATCGAACGCACCGATCCCGATCTCGTGTTCCTGTGCGCCCCGAACAACCCGACCGGCACGCCTCTGCACCTCGACACGATCGCGGCTGCCTATGAAGCGAGCCGCGGGATGGTGTTCGTCGATGAGGCGTATGCGGAATTCGTGCCCGACGACATCCCGAGCGCCTTAACACTGCTGCCCGGTCGTGAACGGCTGATTGTGTCGCGCACGATGAGCAAGGCCTTCGCGTTCGCGGGCGTTCGGGTCGGCTACCTCGCCGCCGACGCTGCCGTCACCGATGCGCTGCGACTGGTGAGGTTGCCCTACCACCTGTCAGCGCTCACGCAGGCGGCTGCTCTTGCCGCCCTGCGTCACGCACCGGAGATGCTGGCGATGGTTGACGAGATCCGTGAACAGCGCGACCGGATGCTGGCCGAACTCCCGGTGCTCGGCTACCGGGCTCACGAGAGTTGGGCCAACTTCGTGCTGTTCGACGGCTTGACCAACCCGAAGGCGACCTTCGAGGCGCTGTTCGCCCGCGACATCCTGATTCGGGATGTCGGCCTGCCGGGCGCGTTGCGCGTCACGGCCGGTACCGAAGAGGAGACGACCTATTTCCTCAGCGCGTTGGCCGACCTCGGACCGGGTGGCGCCGCCTAAGCTCCAGCTATGGCCTCCCGCACTGCGAAAGTCTCGCGAAAGACCAGCGAGTCGACGATCGAGCTCAGCCTCGACCTCGACGGCACCGGCACCTCGTCGATTGACACCACGGTGCCCTTCTTCGACCACCTGTTGACGGCTTTCAGCAAGCATTCCCTCATCGACCTGACCGTGAAAGCGACAGGCGACACCGACATCGACGTGCACCACACGGTCGAAGACACCGGAATCGTGCTCGGCCAGGCGATCAAGCAGGCGCTCGGCGACAAGGTGGGAATCGGCCGGTACGGTGACGCGCTCGTCCCGCTCGACGAGGCGATTGTTCAGGCGGTCGTGGATGTCTCCGGGCGTCCGTATCTCGTTCACACCGGGGAACCCGACGGGTTCGCGCACCACCTGATCGGTGGGCATTTCACCGGGTCGATGGTGCGGCACGTGTTTGAGGCGATCGCGTTCAACGCTGGCCTGACGATCCACATCACCGTGCTCGGCGGTCGTGACCCGCACCACATCGCCGAAGCAGAATTTAAGGCCTTTGCACGCGCGCTTCGCCAAGCGGTGCAGCACGACGCACGGGTGACCGGGATCCCGTCAACCAAGGGCGCCCTGTAGCCGTGGCTGCCCAACTGTGACGTTGAAACGACCTGCCGTTGTCGTCCTCGACTACGGCTCCGGAAACGTGCATTCGGCCGCCAAGGCGCTTGAGGCGGCCGGTGCCCGCGTCGAGCTGACCGCCGACCGCACCCGGGTGGCCGAGGCCGACGGCCTCGTGGTTCCCGGGGTGGGCGCCTTCGCGGCTGTCATGGGGGCACTGAACGACGTGCGGGGTGGCGAGCTGATCGAACGCCGACTGGCCGGTGGGCGTCCCGTGCTCGGAATCTGCGTGGGCATGCAGGTGCTGTTTGACCGCGGCATCGAGCGCGGCACCGACACAGAGGGCCTCGGCAACTGGCCGGGCGTCGTCGACGAACTTCACGCCCCGGTGCTGCCGCACATGGGGTGGAACACCGTCGAAGCTCCGGAGGATTCGGCGCTGTTTGACGGCATCCGCGATGAACGTTTCTACTTTGTGCACTCGAACGCGGCTCGCAACTGGAGCCTCGACCCGTATGGAGCTTTCGCACCTCCGAAGGTCACCTGGGCCGATCACGGCGGGCGTTTTGTCGCCGCGGCCGAGAACGGCCCGCTGTCGGCGACCCAGTTCCACCCCGAGAAGTCGGGGGATGCCGGTCTTCGCCTGCTGGCCAACTGGCTGGGCACGCTGTGAGAACCGACGGTCGGACGACCATCGGCGCTGGGGTCGCAGCTAAGGCGCGAAAGCGCCTTAGCTCAACACTCCACCGCGCGATACGTTCGCGCTCTAGTACGCTCACTGTCTCGTGACCGAGTTCAACACCGCGCCCCAACTCATTCTGCTTCCGGCAGTGGACGTCGCCGACGGCAAAGCCGTGAGGCTCACGCAGGGCGAGGCGGGCAGCGAGACGTCCTACGGCGATCCGGTCGAGGCAGCCGACAACTGGGTCAGCCAGGGCGCTGAATGGATCCACCTCGTCGATCTGGATGCCGCCTTCGGTCGCGGCAACAACCACGCAGCCATCCGCAAGGTCATCAAAAACACGCCGGGGCGCGTCAATATCGAGCTGTCAGGCGGCATCCGCGACGACGCGTCGCTCGAAGCCGCGCTGGCTACCGGGGCCAAGCGCATCAACCTCGGCACCGCCGCCCTGGAGAACCCGGAGTGGGCAGCCCACGTCATCGCCGAGTTTGGGGATGCCGTAGCGGTCGGCCTCGACGTGCGGGGCACGACTCTCGCCGCCCGCGGCTGGACGGAGGAGGGCGGCGATCTCTGGCAGGTGTTCGATCGCCTCGAGGCCGCCGGCTGTTCACGCTACGTCGTGACCGACGTCACGAAGGACGGCACCCTCAAAGGACCGAACCTCGACTTGCTCGCGCAGGTGTGTGCGCGCACCGACAGACCGGTCATTGCCTCGGGCGGTATTGCGACCCTCGACGACATCTCGGACCTTCGCCGACTCGTGCCACAGGGCCTCGAGGGTGCGATCGTCGGCAAAGCGCTCTACGCGGGTGCGTTCACGCTCACCGAAGCGCTCGACGTCGCGGGCGACTGAGTCCCGCCCGTGAGCCACGCCGACTCAGCCGGCATCCCGTTCGACGGGCGTTCGTTCCAGACGAACGACAACGCGGCGGATGACGGCTCGGCCGACGCGCTCCTGATCGAGACCGTGCGCCGTTTTCGCGCGCACGACCTCGGGATGACCGAGGTCGTCGCGGCCCTGGCTTCCGCCCGTGTGTTGGTGCCGCTGCTGGCCGAACGCGGTGACGAGGGCGTCGGCGCGCACGGACAGCTCGTCGACAAGACCCAGGAACTCTCGCTGGTCACCGTCGAGGGCCCAGACGGTCGGTCGGTGCTTCCGGTCTTCTCGTCGGTCGACACGATGCGCGCGTGGAACCCGGTCGCCCGCCCGATTCCGGTCGCCGCAACCCGTGCTGCTCTCTCGGCGGCGGCGGATGACGTCGGCGCCATCGTTCTCGACCCCGGCTCGCCGACCGAGGTCGCGATCCGTCGCACCGCATTTCAGCAGCTCGCCGCGGCAACGCGCTTCACTCCCTGCTTCCTCGATGAGGGAGTGCTCGCGGCATTCTTGGTCGCCTCAGAATCGGAACCCGCCGTGCGCGCCGTCCAACTCGCGCCCGGCGACCCTGATGCGCGCCTCGCCGGTCCCGAACTCCTCGTGCACCTCACGCTCGACGCGGGGCTCGACAGCGAACAGTTGGATGCTCTCCTCACCCGTCTCGGCAACGCTTGGGCGGCATCGGAGATGATCGCCGATCGCGTCGACTCGATCGCCGTGCGTCTGGAGAGTCTCTAAGACCCGACGAGAACCGATCAGGTGACCGGGCCGGTCCACTTCTCGCCCGGACCGGCGCCGATCGCGTCGGGAACGGGGGAGGCTTCACGGAACGCGAGTTGCACTGATCGCAGGCCGTCGCGCAGAGCACGGGCGTGGTGATCCCCCAGGTGCGGAGCGGCGGCGATGACGAGGCCGGCGAGGGCATCGATGAGCTTGCGCGCCTCGTCGAGGTCGGGCTTGGCGTCAGGTCCGTCGGCGAGGCCACACTGAACGGCGGCCGCTGACAGCAGGTGAACCGCGACGGTGTTGATGACCTCAACCGCGGGAACTTCGGAGATGTCGCGAACCTCGGGCTCGACCTCATCCAAATGCTGCCCGAATGCGCCCTGTGTCATCTCAAAGTCCTCTGCTATGCTCATCCGGGCTCCGAGGCCATCTCCTCGGAAACGAAGTGGAGAATCCTCCCACCCGGTAGTCCTCAAGATTATCGGGTCAGTTTTCACTCCGCCGGACGCTGCTCTCACGAGCGGGGCACGGTAGTCAGGGTGAAGGTGAGACTTTTTGGTCTTGCGTGGATGCTTTCCTTCGTGCGTTTCGCAACCGGAAGGAACCCACACATCAGCGATCCCAGAACGAACGACCGGATCCGCGTCCCCCAGGTCCGCCTGGTCGGGCCAGCAGGAGAACAGGTCGGTGTCGTGCGCATCGAAGACGCTCTGCGTCTTGCGCAGGAAGCCGACCTAGATCTGGTCGAGGTTGCACCTGAGGCGACACCACCCGTGGTGAAAATCATGGACTACGGCAAGTTCAAGTACGAGCAGGCCCAGAAACTCAAGGAAGCTCGGCGCAACCAGGCGAACACGATCCTCAAGGAGGTTCGATTCCGCCTCAAGATCGACAAACACGACTACGAAACCAAGCGCAAGCGCGCCGAGGGATTCCTCCAGTCCGGAGACAAGGTCAAAGCGATGATCCTGTTCCGCGGGCGTGAGCAGTCCCGCCCGGAGCAGGGGGTTCGCCTCCTGCAGCGTTTCGCAGAGGATGTCGCAGAATTTGGCGCCGTCGAGTCCACCCCGACAATCGACGGTCGCAACATGGTCATGGTGATCGGCCCGCTGAAGAGCAAGGTCGATGCGAAGGCCGAAGCACAAGCCAAGAAGGCGGAAAGCAGAGTTCGGACCAGCGCCGAACCGAGCACGACCGCCCCGAAGGCCGCCGCCCCGAAGGCAGCCGCCCCGAAAGAAGTCACTCAGAAAGAGGAGCAGTAATGCCCAAGATGAAGTCGCACTCCGGTGCGAAGAAGCGCTTCAAGGTCACCGGTACCGGCAAGGTCTTGAAGCAGGGTGCGGGCATGCGCCACCACCTCGAGGTGAAGCCTTCGCGCGTAACGCGTCGCCTGAACGGCGATGTCGAACTCCCGAACACGCAGGCGAAGATCATCAAGCGTCTGCTCGGCAAGAGCGGCAAGTAAGCCCGAGTTCAGACCACAAAGTCTTAGACCACAGAGCCTTGAGAAGGATTTAGAAAAATGGCACGTGTCAAGAGAGCGGTTAACGCCGCCAAGAAGCGCCGCACTATCCTCGAGCGCGCCGAGGGCTACCGCGGCCAGCGCTCGCGGTTGTACCGCAAGGCGAAGGAGCAGGTCACCCACTCCCTCGTCTACGCCTATCGTGACCGTCGCGCGAAGAAGGGCGAGTTCCGTCGCCTCTGGATTCAGCGCATCAACGCGGCTGCCCGCGCGAACGGTCTGACCTACAACCGCCTCATCCAGGGCCTCGGCCTTGCTGGTGTCGAGGTCGACCGTCGCATCCTCGCCGAGCTGGCCGTCAACGAGCCCACCGCATTCGCGGGTCTCGTCGCCGTCGCCAAGGCGGCGCTTCCCGAAGACGTTAACGCCAAGGCTCAGCCCGCCGCGTAGTCCTTCGGCTATTTGCCCAAAAATGGGGCCTCCCGGCAACGGGACGGCCCCATTTCGGGCAAATAGCCCTGAGATACGAGGGGGCGACGGCGGGGCATTCATGCTCCGTTCATCCCGCCTCGATACCCTCATGACATGATCGACAATCCGCGCTCGCCGCGGGTTCGCGCTGTTGCGAAGCTCGCCAAACGGCAGGCGCGCGACGAGACTGGGCTCTTCCTGGTTGAGGGACCTCAGGCCGTCGAGGAAGCCCTCACTTTCCATCGCGAATTGCTGGTCGACCTCTTTATGACTCGGCAGGCCGCTGACCGCCATACGGCATTGGTGCAGGCCGCGACCGAAGCCGGGATCGACGTTGAGCGAGTCTCTGACTCTGTGCTCGAGACGATGGCCGACACCGTGACCCCGCAGGGGGTACTCGCGACCTGCCGTCGCTTCCCGTCGTCTCTGGCCGAGTTGATGGCCGGATCCCCGAAGTTGGTGGCGATTCTCGAAGAGGTGCGGGATCCCGGCAACGCCGGCACCATCATCCGCGCGGCCGATTCTGCGGGCGCCGACGCGGTGATCTTCACCGGCAACAGTGTGGATGCCTACAACCCCAAGGTCGTGCGCTCGACGACGGGTTCGATCTTCCATCTGCCGGTCGCGCAGAACGTGACCCTCGACGACGCGCTCGCGGCAGTGCGGGGGATCGGGATGCAGGTGCTTGCGGCCGACGTGAAGGGTGCGGATCTGCCGAAGGTCCGCGACATCCTGGCGGCGCCCACGGCCTGGGTGTTCGGCAACGAGGCGCATGGACTGCCGGATGAGCAACTGCGACTTGCCGATCGGGTGGTGCGGGTGCCCATCTACGGCCATGCCGAGTCGATGAATCTGGCGACGGCGGCATCCGTGTGTCTCTACGAGAGCGCGTTTGCGCAGCGCAGCTGAACGCGCAGCCCCCAACCCGCAGAACAGTAGGCTCGATACTCGTGTCCGAGATCACTCCGAAGGCTGTCGCTGAGGCCGTCGCCGCTGCCCTGAGTGCGATCTCGCAGGCCCAGGATTCGATCTCGCTCAAGGCGGCCCGCTCGGCTCACACCGCTGACGGGAGCCCGCTCTCGCAGTTCAGCGCGTCGATGCGTGAGGTGCCCGCCGACCAGAAGGCTGCGGCCGGAAAATTGGTCGGCGAAGCCCGTGCCGCGGTCACTGCGGCTCTTGCTACCGCCGAAGAGAGCATCCTGGCCGCGGAGGAGCACGCGAAGCTCGCGGCCGAGGCCATTGACGTGACCGCCGTGCCCTCGCGCCGGCGACGGGGTGCCCGCCATCCACTCTCGCTGTTGATGGAGCAGATGGGCGACGTCTTCGTCGGGATGGGCTGGGAGGTCGCGGAAGGGCCCGAACTCGAGCACGCCTGGTTCAACTTCGACGCTCTCAACATCGATCCCGACCACCCGGCGCGCGGCGAACAAGACACCTTCTACGTCGAACCGGCCGACAGGTATCTCGTGTTGCGCAGCCAAACCTCGAACGTGCAGATTCGCTCGCTGCTTGAACGGCCGCTGCCGCTCTACGTCGTCGCGCCCGGCAAGGTGTTTCGCAAAGACGAACTGGATGCCACGCACACGCCGGTCTTCCACCAGATCGAGGGCATCGCGATCGACAAGGGTCTGACGATGGCGCACCTTCGCGGCACCCTCGAGCACCTCGCGCGCGCGATGTTCGGTGAGGGTGCGCAGATCCGCCTACGCCCGAATTACTTTCCGTTCACCGAGCCGAGCGCCGAGATGGATGTCTGGCAGCCCAACGCCAAGGGCGGCGCGCGGTGGGTTGAGTGGGGCGGCTGCGGAATGGTCAACCCGAACGTGTTGCGTAGCGCGGGAGTCGACCCCGAGGTGTATCAGGGCTTCGCGTTCGGGATGGGGATCGAGCGCACCCTGCAGTTCCGCAACGACATGAACGACATGCGCGACATGGTCGAGGGTGACGTGCGCTTCTCCCAGCAGTTCGGGATGGTGGTCTAGCCGTGCGCGTTCCGATTTCATGGTTGGGCGAGTGGGTCGATCTGCCTGACAGCGTAAGTCTCGAGCACCTCCACGCCGCCCTGGTGAAGGTTGGCTTCGAAGAGGAAGACACCCACGGCTTCGGTGTGACCGGTCCCGTCGTCGTCGGCCAAATTCTCGAGTTCACCCCCGAGCCACAGAGCAACGGCAAGACCATCAACTGGTGCCAGGTGGATGTTGGTGAGCCCGAGCCGCGCGGAATCGTCTGCGGCGCCCACAACTTCTCTGTCGGCGACAAGGTCGTCGTCTCGTTGCCCGGTGCCGTATTGCCCGGTCCGTTCCCGATTGCGGCGCGCACGACCTATGGACACGTTTCGGACGGGATGATCGCCTCGGTGCGCGAACTCGGCCTGGGCGACGAGCACGACGGAATTCTCCGCCTGGCCAGCCTCGGGCTCGACCCGCAGGTCGGCACGGATGCGATCGCGCTGCTCGGTCTGGATGACGCCGCCGTCGAAATCAACGTCACGCCCGACCGCGGCTACGCCCTCTCGATCCGCGGTGTCGCGCGGGAGTACTCGCACTCAACGGGTGCGACCTTCCGCGACCCGGCCCTCGGCGTCACGGTTGGCGACGCGTCGGGGTACTCGGTCAAGGTGCACGACGGCGCACCGATTCGCGGCAGAGTCGGCTGCGACGCCTTCGCGGCCCGAGTGGTGCGCGGGGTCGATTCGACTCGACCCACCCCGTCGCGAATGGTCGCTCGGCTCAAGCTGGCCGGCATCCGCTCGATTTCCCTGCCGGTCGACATCAGCAACTACGTGATGCTCGAACTCGGGCAACCCACCCACACGTACGACCTCGGCACACTGTCGGGCGGCATCCTGGTGCGCCGGGCGAAAGCTGGGGAGACCATCGAGACCCTCGACGGTCAAACCCGCACACTCGACCCCGAAGACCTGCTGATCACCGATGACTCCGGACCCGTAGGGCTCGCGGCGGTGATGGGCGGGCTCGCCACCGAGGTGACGGATGCGACCACCGACATCCTGATCGAGGCGGCGCACTTCGACCCCGTGACCGTCGCTCGCACCGCTCGTCGGCACAGACTGTGGAGCGAGGCATCCAAGCGGTTCGAGCGGGGGGTCGACCCGACGCTCGGCCCGATCGCGGCACAGCGGGTCGCCGACCTGCTGGTCGAACTCGCCGGCGGCACGATCGACCCGCTCGGGGTCGTGTTGCCGTATGACGGCGCGCCAGCATCCATCGCCTTCACTCCGTCTGCCGCCGCGTCGATCATCGGCGTGGAGTACACCGACGACGAGGTTCGTTCCTCGCTCGAACTGGTCGGCTGCACGGTGTCGACGGGTGCCGACGCCTGGATGGTGACCCCACCCGCCTGGCGTCCCGACCTGATCGACGCGCCGAGCCTGGTTGAGGAAGTCGCCCGCATCACCGGGTATGACCGCATCCCGGCCCTGCTTCCAACCGCACCACCCGGCCGCGGCTGGACACGGGAGCAGGTCGCCCGTCGCCGGCTGTCGAACGCCCTCGCCGCCGGTGGTTTCACTGAGGTACTTGCCTACCCCTTCCAGAGTGCGGCAACAGTCGAGCGTTTCGAACCCGGCGCCGCCGCGATCGAACTGGCCAACGCCCTCGATCCGCAAGCCCCCCTGCTGCGACGCTCGCTCATCCCCGGGTTGCTCGACACAGCGCGTCGCAACCTGTCGCGTGGTCTCACCGACCTCAGCATCTTCGAACTCGGAACCGTGTTTCGTCCGGATTCCGGTGTCGCCTACGGCACGTCCGACCTTCCGCCGGGGGGAGTGACACTCGCGCCCGACCAGCTCGCGCCGCTCACAGACACCTTGCCGCCGCAGCCTTCGCGCGTTGCGGTGCTGCTGCTGGGCGATGTCGTGCTCAAGCAGCCCGGTTCTGCCGCCGTTGCGTCGGGACTCGCGGACGCCCTCGACGCCGTCGGGCTGATCGGGCTTTCCCTGGCCGCCGATATTCGGCCGACGACCGGATCGCACCCGGCGCTGCATCCGGGTCGCACGGCGCAACTTCGGGTTGGCGACATCGTCGTCGGCGTCGCCGGCGAGCTGCTGCCCTCGGTCGCGCGCGACCTCGACCTGCCCGCCGTCGTCACCGTCGCCGAACTCGACCTCGACGCCCTGCTCGCGCTGGGGGCAACCGAGATCGCCGCGCGTCCGATCGGCACGTTGCCCGCCGCGACGCAGGATGTTTCACTCGTCGTCCCGGCCGACGTTGCGGTTGCTGACCTGCACGCCGCGATCGTCGAGGGGGCAGGAGACCTGCTCGAAAACGCTCGGCTCGTCGACGACTACCGGGGAACCGGAATCGCCGAGGGGTCAAAGTCGCTGACGTTCGCGTTGCGCTTTCGCGCCCTCGACCGCACGCTCACCGCTGCCGAGGCGACCGAGGCGAAACTTGCCGGAGTCGCCGTTGCAGCATTCCGGTTCGGCGCGACCCTGCGCGAATAAAAGTCGTCCCATGAACGACGAAGCGCCCCGGACTGATCCGGGGCGCTTCGTCGTTGAGATGGGTGCGTTACTTCTTACCGCCGCCGAGCAGACCGCCGAGGATGCTGCCGATCAGGTCGCCGGTGCCGCCGCCCGACGACGACGAGCCGCCTGACGATCCGCCGAGGAGACTTCCGAGCAGGTCGCCAATGCCACCCGCCGACGAGGAGGTGTCCTTCGCGGAGGACGAGCCGGTGTCCTTCTTGCCGAGGAACTGGCTCGCGAGCCAGGCGAGCACGATCGGTGCGACGATCGGCAGGATCTTCTTGATGATGTCGCCGGTGACATCGCCCGCGCTGGACGCCTTCGTGGCGCTGGCAGCGAGCTTGGTCGCGACCTGGTCGGACTTGTCGCCGTAGACGTTCTTGACGATCTTGGCGCCCTCTGCGGTGTCAATGTCCTTGACGGCTTTCAGCACCGGGCCGCGGTCGTGCGAAACGGCCTTGGTCAGCGACGCGGCGCCCTTGGGGTCCATGGCGTTGGCGTGGAGGCCGGCCACGAGACCGGGGACGATTTGCTGAACGGCGGCTTCGGCAACGCCTGGGTCGATGTTGAGCTGCTTCGCGATGTCGTCGATCGGGATCTGGTCGAGCAGTGAGCTGAGATCAGCCATGGTTTCCTTCTTCTCTTCGGGGCCCGTCACGAGCCCGCATTCAGGGTTCCAGATTAGTCCTGCGGGATGCCAGATTCGCCCTCCCGGATCACAGGGGAGTAGGGTCTGAGCGTGGATCTGATGCGGAACGACTTCCGGGGCCTCGTGCTCCGTTCGCTCCGCCGCGCGCGCCGACTCTAGGCGACGTCGCACCGCTGAGCCCTCCGTTCGCGCGACGTCGCCGTGATAGACCCCACGTCCCGTCGAACACTTGAGAGCGCATCCATGTCCCTATCCGTCGCCGTTGCTGGCGCGAGCGGCTATGCGGGGGGCGAGCTGCTGAGGCTGCTCAGCCAGCACCCCGAATTCGAAATCACGACCGTCACCGCGAACTCCAACGCCGGTCAACCGCTCGCCGCCGTGCACCCGCATCTCGCGTCGCTTCATCACCTCGTGCTGCAAGAGACCACCGCGTCGGTGCTGTCGGGTGCCGACATCGTCTTCCTGGCACTCCCGCACGGAGCGTCCGGCGCGATTACCGCAGAGCTGCCGGATGACGTGCTCGTCATCGACTGCGGCGCCGATCACCGCCTCACCGACCCGGCGGACTGGGCGGCGTTCTACGGCGGCGACTACCACGGTGCGTGGACCTACGGTCTTCCCGAGTTGTTGCTCGCGGGCGGCGGGCGGCAGCGCGACAACCTCGTCGGTGCGACCCGCATCGCGGTACCCGGCTGCAACGTGACCGCGATCACTCTTGCTCTCGCGCCGGGAATCGCCGCCGGTGTCATCGCACCCGATGATCTCGTGGCCGTCCTGGCAGTGGGCACCAGCGGCGCGGGTAAGAGCCTGCGCCCCGACCTGCTGGCGAGTTCGATCATGGGTTCGGCAAACGCGTACCAGGTGGGCGGCGTTCATCGACACAACCCCGAGATCGTGCAGAACCTGGCAGCCGCGGGAGGCGAAGGGGTGACCCTGTCGTTCACGCCGGTGTTGGTCCCCATGTCTCGCGGCATCCTGGCCACGTCGACGGCGAAACTGATCGGCAGCCCTGCGGACGTGCGCGCGGCCTGGCAGACCGCCTACGCCGACGAGCCTTTCGTACGCCTGCTGCCGTCGGGCACCTTCCCGCGTTCCGGCGACACGACGGGCGCCAACACCGCGTTGATCGGCCTCGCGGTCGACGAGCGGGCGGGTCGCGTCGTCGTGGTGAGCGCGATCGACAATCTGGTGAAGGGCACCGCGGGCGCCGCGATCCAATCCGCCAACCTCGCGCTCGGCCTGCCCGAAACGCTCGGTCTGCCCCTGAATGGAGTCGCGCCATGAGCACTTCGGTTGGCACAGGCATCACTCATGCCGCCGGCTTCGAGGCCGCTGGAGTGCGGGCCGGGCTGAAGACTTCGGGAAACCCCGACCTCGCCCTCGTGGTCAACCGTGGACCGCTGCAGAACGCCGCCGTCGTGTTCACGAGCAACCGGGCGCAGGCGAATCCGATCATCTGGTCGAAGCAGGTCATCCTCGACGGCACCGTCTCGGCGATTGTGCTGAACTCCGGGGGAGCGAACTGCTTCACCGGGGCGGAAGGCTTCCAAACCACGCACCTCACCGCCGAAGCCGTGGCAACCGCCCTGGCCGTGAGCGCTGGCGACGTGCTGGTCTGCTCGACCGGGCTGATCGGCGAACAACTCGACCGCGCGAAACTGGCTGCCGGGGTGACGGCTGCGGTGGCGGCACTCAGCGCCGACGGCGGGATGGATGCCGCGAACGCGATCATTACCACCGACACTCACGCGAAGACCGCCACCCGGGTCGGCGACGGCTGGAGCATCGGCGGCATGGCGAAGGGCGCCGGGATGCTCGCGCCGGGTCTCGCGACGATGCTCGTCGTGCTGACCACCGATGCCGTGCTCGAGTCCGCAGATCTCGACCGGACGCTGCGGGTTGCCACGCGCGTCAGTTTCGACAGGCTCGACAGTGACGGCTGCATGTCGACCAACGACCAGGTGACACTGATGGCGAGCGGGGCATCCGGCGTCGTTCCCGATCATGCCGCTTTCCAGCAGGCGCTCACCGACCTCTGCAGCGACCTCGCGACGCTTTTGCAGCAGGATGCCGAGGGCGCCAGCCACGACATCACGATCGACGTGATCAACGCTGCAACCGAAGACGACGCGGTCGAGGTCGGCCGTTCGGTTGCGCGCAACAACCTGTTCAAAGCTGCGGTCTTCGGCAACGATCCCAACTGGGGCCGGGTGCTCGCGGCAATCGGAACGACGGCTGCTGACTTCGACCCGTATCTGGTCGATGTGACGATGAACGGCGTGCGGGTCTGCTCGAACGGCGCTCCCGACCGGCCGCGCGACGACGTTGACCTCAGCCCTCGAGCGATGTCTCTGGTGATCGACCTGAAGAACGGTCAAGCGTCGGCGACGATCCGCACCAACGACCTCACCCACGACTACGTGCACGAGAACTCGGCGTACGCCTCATGACCGCCTCCGCCGATGACCAGAGCGTCAATGAACAGAGCGTCAATGAACAGAGCTTGGATGCCGATGAACGGGCCACCGGGGCGGCGGTTAAAGCCGCAACCCTGATCGAATCGCTCGGTTGGCTGAAGCGCTTCTCGGGCAAGACGATCGTCGTCAAGTTCGGGGGCAACGCGATGGTCAGCCCCGAGCTGCAGCGCGCGTTCGCGGCCGACATGGTCTACCTGCGGTACGTCGGCATTCGTCCGGTTGTCGTGCACGGTGGGGGTCCGCAGATCACTGCGGAACTCGAGAGACTCGGCATTCCGAGCGAGTTTCGCGGCGGCTACCGGGTCACGACCGCGCAGACGATGGAGGTCGTGCGGACGGTGCTGACCGGTCAGGTGAGTCGGGATCTCGTCGCGATGATCAACGAGCACGGTCCGCTCGGGACGGCGATCTCAGGTGAAGATGCCGGCCTGTTCGGCGGGCGCAAGCGCGGGGTCGTGGTCGACGGCGAAGCGATCGATATCGGTCTGGTCGGCGACGTCGTGGAGGTCGATCCCGCGGTCGTTCTGGCTGCGCTCGACGCGGGTCGCATCCCGGTCGTCTCGTCGATCGCTCCTGACCTCGACGTGCCGGGCCAATCGCTGAACGTGAACGCCGACGCTGCTGCCGCTGCACTCGCTGTCGCGCTCGGCGCGGAGAAGTTGGTCATCCTCACCGACGTCGCTGGACTCTATTCCGACTGGCCCGATCGCGAATCGCTCGTGTCGAACATCTCGGTCCCTGAGCTGACTGCCCTGCTGCCGAAGCTGGAGAGCGGGATGATCCCGAAGATGACCGCGTGCCTCGACGCCGTCGCCGGGGGAGTCCCCAAGGCCGCGATCATCGACGGGCGCCGCCCGCACTCGATCCTGCTCGAGATCTTTACGGATGCCGGTATCGGAACGGAGGTCGTCGCATGACGTCGATCGAGGACACGGCACGGTTCCGGGACGCGATGTTCTCGTATGCGCCGACGCCGTTGAAGGTGCTGGTGCGCGGCGAGGGCGCACGGGTGTGGGATGCCGACGGTGTCGAGTACCTCGACTTCCTGGCCGGCATCGCGGTCAACTCTCTCGGCCATGCGCATCCGGTCTTCGTTGAGGCCGTCACCCGGCAGGCGTCGACGATCGCCCACGTGTCGAACTACTTCGCGTCGCAGCCGCAGCTCGAACTCGCCGAACGACTGAAGCGGCTGACCGGCGGCGACAGGGTCTTCTTCTGCAATTCGGGAACCGAGGCGATCGAGGCCGCGATTAAGGTCGCAAGACGCACCGGTCGGCCGCGCATCCTCGCTCTCGAGAAGTCCTTCCACGGGCGGAGCACCGGTGCACTGGCGATCACGGGCAAAGCCGCCTACCGCGAACCCTTCGAGCCGCTGCTGCCGGGGCCGGAGTTTCTGCCGACCACCGTCGAGGCTCTCGAGGCCGCGATGGACGACGACGTGGCAGCGCTCGTGCTCGAGCCCATCAAGGGCGAGGCGGGCGTGCTCGACCTCCCCGACGGCTACCTACGCGCGGCCCGCGAACTGACGACCCGGCACGGTGCACTGCTGATTCTCGACGAGATCCAGACCGGTGCGGGGCGCACGGGCGACTGGTTCGCGTTCCAGCATGACGGGATCGTTCCGGATCTGGTTGCTCTCGCGAAGGGAATCGGCGGAGGGTTCCCGATCGGCGCCCTCGTCGCGTTCGGTGCTGCGGGTGACCTCCTGAAACCGGGTGACCACGGCACGACGTTCGGCGGCAATCCGCTCGCGACGGCGACTTCCAACGCGGTGCTCGGCGAGATCGAGCGCACCGGACTCGTTGGAAACGCGCGAGCGATGGGCGAGCTCATCCGCGGCGGCGTCCTCGCCCTTGCGAACCCCGCCGTCACGGATGTCTCCGGCCGCGGACTCCTCGTCGGAATCGGCCTCGCCGGTCCCTGGGCCGGCGCCGTAGCGACCCGTGCCCTCGAGCTGGGACTCATCATCAACGCCGCCGCGGAGGACCGCATCCGTCTCGCCCCTCCGCTCACGATCGACACGGCGCACGTCGACCGTTTCCTCAGTCTCTTTTCCCAAGCCCTGACCGCAACGGTTCCAGCCGCAACCGAAGGACCCACCAGATGACCCGGCACTTCCTCCGCGACGACGACCTGAGCCCAGCCGAACAGGCCGAGGTGCTCGACCTGGCCGAAGAGATCAAGGCCGACCGCTGGGCTCGCACGCCGCTCGCTGGGCCGCAGACCGTTGCGGTGATCTTCGACAAGTCGTCGACCCGCACGCGGGTGTCGTTCGCGGTCGGGATCGCCGACCTCGGCGGCAGCCCGCTCATCATTTCGACGGCGAACAGCCAACTCGGGGGCAAAGAGAGCCCCGAAGACACGGCGCGGGTGCTGGAGCGTCAGGTCGCGGCGATCGTCTGGCGCACCTACGCCCAGTCGGGACTCGAGCAAATGGCTGCCGGAACGACAGTGCCGGTCGTGAACGCCCTCTCCGACGACTTCCACCCCTGCCAGTTGCTCGCCGACCTACTCACCATCCGGGAGCACAAGGGCGCGCTTGCGGGTCTCACGCTGACGTTCCTCGGCGATGGTGCCAGCAACATGTCGCACAGCTACCTGCTGGCCTGCGCGACCGCCGGCATCCACGTGCGCGTCGCTGCGCCGGCGGAGTTCTCACCCGTGGATGCTGTGGTGGCCGACGCCGATCGGATCGCCGCCCAGACCGGCGGTTCGGTCACGATCTTCACCGACCCGAACGAGGCTGTCGCGGGAGCGGATGTCGTGGTTACCGACACCTGGGTGTCGATGGGCAAGGAAGACGAGAAGGCGCATCGCGTCGCCACCTTCGGCGCCTACCAGGTCACCACGGAGCTCATGGCGCTCGCGAAGCCCGATGCGATCTTCTTGCACTGCCTGCCTGCAGACCGCGGCTACGAGGTTGCGGCCGACGTCATCGACGGACCGCAGAGCGTGATCTGGGATGAGGCCGAGAACCGTCTGCATGCCCAAAAGGCGCTGTTAACCTGGCTGCTCGCCCGGAGCGTCGGATGACGCCACGGGCGAGCGCGAGCCCTTTAGCGGCCGATCGTGCTGAAGCCAGGCAGGTTGACGATCGTCGTGAGGACAATTCCCCAGAACACGATCGCCGCGATCACGCCGATTGCCAGGGGCACCCAGAACGCGAGCGTCTTACGAATGATCAGGAAGATTCCCACGCCCGCCGCGATCAGGTACAACACGACGTGCGACAGAATCAGCGCCACGCCGGCGCTGCTCGTGTCGGCGCTGCCGATGTTGTAGCCCTGCCGCTGCAGGGTCTGCACCAGCAAGTCCGGGTGGAGGAAGATCCACCCGTAGAAGACGCCCAGCAGCATTCCGAAGAGGCCGACAACGAGAAGGATGATCGTCAGGACGAGGTCCCAGGTGCGACGCGTCTTAACGACGGGCATCGCGCCGTACACCGGCGCGACACCGGCAGCCGCGTATCCGGGCACCTGTTCGCCGTAGGTCGGAAGTGGTGGCGCTACCGGAGCCGCAGGTTCCGGGGTGCCATAGGTGAAGGACGGGGCGGGCGGAACCGCCGGGGTCGGGTCGGGTGTTGAGGTCGGCTCGGACATGCACTCACCCTACCCATCCCTAAGCTAAACAACGGAACCAACAGGAGAGATATCCCCATGGCACAACGCGTCGTCCTCGCCTACTCAGGCGGCCTCGACACTTCGGTCGGCATCGGCTGGCTTCAGGATGCGACCGGCAAGGAGGTCGTGGCTCTCGCCGTCGACGTCGGCCAGGGCGGCGAGAACATGGATGACATCCGTCAACGTGCGCTCGACTGCGGAGCTGTTGAAGCGATTGTCGTCGACGCGAAGGATGAGTTCGCGAACGACTTCCTGATGCCCGCGCTCAAGGCGAACGCGATGTACCAGAAGCGTTACCCACTGGTCTCGGCCCTCAGTCGCCCGGTCATCGCCAAACACCTCGCGCGGGTCGCGAAGGAGCTCGGTGCCGACTCGGTCGCGCACGGCTGCACGGGCAAGGGCAACGACCAGGTGCGGTTCGAAGCCGCCGTCGCGGCTCTCGCCCCCGAACTGACGAGCATTGCCCCTATCCGGGACCTCGCGCTGACTCGCGACAAGGCGATCGCGTATGCCGAAGAGCACAACCTGCCGATTCTGCAGTCTAAGAAGAATCCTTACTCGATCGACAAGAACGTCTGGGGACGCGCGGTCGAGACCGGCTTCCTCGAGGACCCGTGGAACGCACCGATCGAGGACCTGTACGAGTACACCCAGGACCCCGCGACCGATGGCCCGGCCGACGAGGTGACCATCACGTTCACGCACGGCATCCCGACAGCGATCGACGGAGTCGCGGTTACCCCGCTGCAGGCCGTCGAGCAGATGAACCGGATCGCGGGCCAGCACGGCATCGGCCGAATCGACATGGTCGAAGACCGTTTGATCGGCATCAAGAGTCGCGAGGTGTACGAGGCGCCCGGCGCCGTCGCCCTCATCGCCGCCCACGAAGAGCTCGAAAATCTCACCCTCGAACGCGCGGTCGGGCGCTACAAGCGCAAGGTCGAGGTCGACTGGGCAGAACTGGTCTACGACGGCCTCTGGTTCTCGGGGCTGAAGCGCAACCTCGACACCTTCATCGACGACACCCAGAAGCACGTTTCGGGCGAGATCCGGATGTCACTGCAGGGCGGCCGCGCGGTGGCGACCGGTCGCCGCAGCGACGAGTCGCTCTACGACTTCTCGCTCGCGACCTACGACACCGGCGACACCTTCGACCAGTCCCTGGCGAAGGGGTTCATCGAGATCTGGTCCCTGCCGTCGAAGATTTCCGCGCGGCGGGACCTGCAGAACTGATGGCCAAGCTCTGGGGTGCGCGATTCGAGGGCGGACCCGCCCCCGAACTCGCCGCCCTGAGCAGATCGACGCATTTCGACTGGGTGCTCGCGCCCTATGACATCCGCGGCTCGCAGGCCCACGCGATCGCGCTCGGCGCGGCGGGACATCTCACGGCCGACGAACAGGAGGCGATGCTCGTCGCGCTCACCGAGCTCGCGCGGCGGGTGTCGAGCGGTGAGCTGGTTGCGGGCCCCGATGATGAAGACGTTCACGGCGCACTGGAGGCCGCACTCGTCGAGATCACCGGCCCCGAGCTCGGAGGCAAGCTGCGCGCTGGCCGAAGCCGCAACGACCAAATCGCCACGCTCATCCGGATGTATCTGTTGGATCACGCGAGCGCCATCCACCGTCATATCGTGAGGCTCATCGACGCGATCGCCGGTCAAGCGTCGGCGCATCCTGATGCCGTCATGCCGGGCCGCACTCATCTTCAGCACGCTCAGCCGATCCTTCTCGCCCACCACCTCCTCGCCCACGCCTGGCCGCTCGTGCGCGACCTCGAGCGGCTCCGCGATTGGCGGGTTCGGGCCTTGCCGTCGCCCTACGGGGCTGGCGCTCTCGCGGGAGGCTCACTCGGGCTTCATCCCGAGATCGTCGCTCGCGAATTGGGCCTCGGTGATCCGCTGCTCAACTCGATCGATGCGACGAGTGCTCGGGATGTCGTGGCCGAGTTCGCGTACATCGCCGCCCAGATCGGCATCGACCTGTCGCGCTTCGCCGAGGATGTCATCCTCTGGACGACCCGCGAGTTCGGGTTCGCTCGCCTCGACGACGCGTACTCGACGGGTTCGAGCATCATGCCGCAGAAGAAGAACCCCGACATCGCCGAACTGGCGCGCGGCAAGGCCGGTCGGTTGGTCGGCAACCTCACCGGTCTGCTGACAACCCTGAAGGGCCTGCCGCTCGCGTATAACCGAGATCTGCAGGAAGACAAGGAACCCGCCTTCGACTCCGTCGCGACCCTCGAACTCGTGCTGCCGGCCTTTGCCGGCATGGTCGAGACCCTCACCTTCGACACCGACCGGATGGCGGAGCTCGCGCCGCAGGGCTTCTCGCTCGCGACCGACGTCGCCGATCACCTGGTACGCCAGGGGGTGCCGTTTCGCGAAGCGCACGAGATCGCCGGTGCGCTAGTCCGGTTCTGCGAAGAACGGGATCTCGATCTCGACCAGCCGTCGGATGCCGACTACGCCGCGATCGACGCACGGCTGACGCCCGACGTGCGGTCTGTACTCACCGTGACCGGATCCATCGCCTCGCGCTCCGGCGTTGGCGGTACGGCGCCGGCCCGCGTCGCCGAACAACTCGCCGCCCTCACCGCGGCGGTCCGTAGCCTGACCCCGAAACCCTAAGGAATGTCATGAGCCTCTCCGGCAAGAGCAACTTCCAGGACCGCCGTACGGTCGCCCGCGAAGCCCGTCAGGAACGGCAGACGTGGTCGGAGGGCAAGCGTCCGTGGCAGTTGCCGCTCATCATCGGCATCGCCGTCGTGATCGTGGCGGCCGTCGTCATCGCGGTGGTCGTCTTCGGCTACGGGTCGGGTCGCTGAACTCTCGAGAGCATCAGGCTCTTCTTAACATCCTGACGCGGCCCTCGACCGAGGTCGCGCCGCTCCTCCTGGGCGCCGTGCTGCACGGTCGCGGAGTCTCCGTGCGTCTCACCGAGGTCGAGGCGTACCTCGGTGAACTCGACCCCGGTTCGCACGCGTTCCGAGGCCCGACGAAGCGCACGGCCGTGATGTACGGACCCGCCGGGCACCTCTACGTGTACTTCACCTACGGGATGCACGTATGCGCCAATATCGTCTGCGGTGCAACAGGTGAGGCGACGGCTGTGCTGGTGCGCGCTGGCGAGGTGGTCACCGGACTTGACGTCGCCCGGTCGCGTCGCGTGACCTCGAAAATGGATGCCGACCTTGCCCGCGGTCCGGCCCGCCTCTGCGTCGCACTCGGGATCACCCTCGGGGATGATGGCGTGGCGCTCGGCGGGGAGTTCCGACTTGACCTGCCCCAGCATCCCGCTGCAGTTTTCGACACCGGCCCGCGGACCGGCGTTTCAGGCGACGGGGGATCGGATGCATTCCCGTGGCGGTTCTGGATCCCCGGCGACCCGACGGTGTCGCCGTATAAGAAGAGCGTTCCGAAGAAGCGAATCTCCTAGAAGAGGATCAGCGCACCGCACAACCCAGCCCAGATCATGCTGGTGAGGGTGCCGATGATGAACCGCTCGCGGGTTTCAGGGGTATCGAGTTCTGAGAAGCGGCCGAGTCCCTTGATCGCGATGACTGCGGCGATGATCTCGAAGTGCCCGACAGCGATCGCTCCGACGACGGCGAGACGTTCGAGGTAGCCGATCCAGGTGCCGCCGCGCAGCACCTCTTTGGTCTTAGTGGTGCTCTTGGCGCCGACCGACGTGGTGTCGGGCACCAGGATGCCGCCGTGATCGGCCCCGAGTGAATTCGACGTGGTGGCCAGGCTCAGTACCCACACGGTGATCGGATTGCCGCCGATGATCGCGAGCGCCGCGAACGAGAGAGCGACGAGTGCAGGCATGACAGGCGGCTCGGCGGGACGGATACCGACGGCGACCGCGACGATTCCGAGCACGACCGGAAGGAGGCCAACGAGCGCGAGAAGCGGCTGCTTGAGTCGGATGGAGAGGATCGTCAACGCCACCGCTCCGAGCACGACGACGAGAGCGATGGTCCAGGCGAAGCTGCCGAAGAACTGGATCATGCCTCGATCCTCTCACCCTCGGTACGGAGGGCGTCAGAGAGAGCCTCGCGCGCCTCGCGATCGAGTTTGACCCCCGCGATGAGCGCGCGCTGACTCGCCGCCTGCGGGCTGATCCCGAGCCGTTTCGCGATCTGGGACTGGGTGAGTCCCTGTTCGGCTTCGGTGAGATCGAACAATTCCCAGCCTTCCGCGGTGCGACGATCGCGCACGGCGAGAAGGAGCCGGATGAGCGGGTCGAGCGCCTGCGCCGCGTGAAGCCCGCGATCGGCAACGAGGGCAAACCGTGCCGGACGCTTCTTTGCTGCCGTCACGGCATCCCGAGCGTTCACGAACGCGGTTCCGGTCATCGCCCGCACGCTCGCGCCGAGCGGATGCCGCACCCCACCGATGCCCATGCCGACGCTCCAGTCACCGGCACGCACCAGAAGCAACGCGATTTCGAGTGCGGCGTCACCCGCGCGGGTTGCGACCTGAAACTCGTCGCCAGCGGTGCGCTCAGGTCGACCGACGAGTGCGGGCCCGAATCCATCCTCAATCTGACGGATGGCGTTGTCGACGCGGTCGGAGTGGTGCTGGCTATCGACTTGGTCGGAGGTGATGACGAACATATATCAAGGGTATAACCTTGACTCGACCAGATCAAGGATAAGAACTTGATTGTAGAGAAACAAGGCTGCGCGACGTGGGGCGGTAATCTTGCCCGGTGCCGCAACCCGCCAATTCCGTCGAGAGCGGTCTCGCCGCCCAGAGTAACGATCCGACATTCGCCGACGTGTGGGACGAACTGGTGTGGCGCGGGCTCGTGCAGGTGTCGACCGACGAGGGGGAGCTGAAGAAAATCCTCGGTGGTCCGCCCATCGTCTACTACTGCGGCTTCGATCCGACGGCCGCAAGTCTGCACCTCGGAAATCTGGTGCAACTGCTCACGATGCGCCGCATCCAGCTCGCCGGCCACCGTCCGCTCGGACTGGTCGGTGGTTCGACCGGTCTCATCGGCGACCCCAAGTCGACCACCGAGCGCACCCTCAACACCAAAGAGCAGGTCGCTGCATGGGTCGCGATGCTCCGCGCCCAAGTTGAGCGCTTCCTCTCCTTCGACGGCGTGAACGCCGCCCGAATGGTCAACAACCTCGACTGGACCGCCCCGATGTCGACGATCGACTTCCTGCGCGATATCGGCAAGTACTTCCGGGTCGGCACGATGATCAAGAAAGAGATCGTCGCCTCCCGCCTCAACTCCGACGAGGGAATCTCCTACACCGAGTTCAGCTACCAGATCCTGCAGGGCATGGACTACCTGCACCTGCACCGTGAATACGGGTGCGTCCTGCAGACCGGCGGCAGCGATCAGTGGGGCAACATCACCAGCGGCGTCGACCTCGTGCACAAGGCCGACGGCGCGAGCGTCGGGGCGATCGGAACCCCGCTGATTGCCAACTCCGACGGTCGCAAGTTCGGCAAGAGCGAAGGGAACGCGGTGTGGCTGGATGCCGACCTCACCAGCCCCTACGCGTTTAGCCAGTTCTGGCTCAACACCGACGATGCCGACGTCATCGCGCGGCTCAAGGTGTTCACCTTTCTCCCGCGAGCCGAGATCGAACGCCTCGAGCAGGCCGTCGCGACCGAGCCGTTCAAACGCGAAGCGCAGCGGATGCTCGCCCACGACGTCACTGCTCTCGTGCACGGCGTCGAGGCCACGGACGCTGCTTTCGCGGCCGCCGAAGCACTGTTCGGCAATGGCAATCTGGCCGGACTCGATGAGGCGACCCTGCGTTCCGCGATCGCCGAGCTTCCCCAGGCAACCGCCGCATCCGGGGCGACGGTCGCGCAGCTGCTCGTGGATGCTGGCCTCACCACGAGCCTGAGCGAGTCACGGCGGGCGATCGAGCAGGGCGGGGTCTACCTGAACAACACCCGAGTCGAGGATGCCGCGGCGACCCTCGACGGCACGTATCTCACGGGCGGAATGGCCGTGTTGCGACGAGGCAAGAAGACTCTCGCCGGAATCATCGCCGGCTAGGCAACGGATTCTCGGGATTTGCCCCGGCTCGCGTAACACGAGCGATGCGACTCTCGCCTAGGCTCGCGGAGGAGGGCGATGTGAGTTCGAGTAACGATGATGGCGACGACGGCCTGGCAGCACTGTTCGGGGGAGTCACCCCGCAGAGGGCGCCAAGGCCGGATGCTGACGTGCCCCCAGCGAGCGAACCCGTCGCGCCGCCAGCCGCGCAACCCGTCGCGCCGCCGGGAGCGCAACCCGTCGCGACGCCGGGAGCGCAACCCTCCTACCCGGGACTTGCGCCCGCTGCGCAGGTGACGCCGCCACCGTTTGCGCCGGGCGCGCCCGCGGGAGGCGGTTACGGCGTCCCGGCCCCCACCTTCGGTCAGCAAGCGTCCCAACCGCCGGTCGCGCCGCAGCCGACCGCGCTGCCCCCCTACACGCCGCCGACGTTCGATCCCGTGCAGTACCCGAACCCGAACCCGAACGCGACCCCTCAGCCCGTGGGCTACCCGCCCACTGCGCAGTACCCCACGGAGAGCCCCGCGGCCGAACCGCCCGCGTATCAGCCGCCGCGGTATCCGGGTCTCGATCCAACGACCGCGTACACGCCACCGCCAGCAGATCCCCCATATTCACAGTTCGCGGCGCCGTCTCTAGCCCCCGCGGCTACTCCGCAGTTCACGGCGCCCCAGTTCACAGCGCCGCCGCTCACCGAACCGCCGCTCACGGAACCGCCGCTCACGGCGCCGCCATTCACCGCACCCCCGGTGTCTTCCTACGACGCGCCGAGTCCGGCGCAGTCGGAGTATCCGCCCGCTGCGTCGGCTCCGTCCTATCCAACGTCGTCTTATCCAACGTCGTCTTATCCAACGTCGTCCTATCCACCGCCGTCGTTCGATCCGCCCGCGTACCAGCCGCCACCCCTCAACGCGCCGACCTTCGACGCCCCCAGCTATGCCGCGCCCGCTGTCGACGCACCCGCGTTCGACGCGAGGTCCTACTCGGTGCCCGCGGCGCAGGGGTACGAACCGCCGGCCTCCACGTCGTCGTCGTCCGGGGCAGAGCCGGTGCGGGCCGAAATTCCCCCAACACCAGCGGTCTACCAGCCTCTGGCCGGGCCGCTACTTCCGAGTTCGTCAGCCGCCATCGAGACCCCGGAAGACCTGGGTCAGTCCACCACGATTGAGAAGGTCGGGGTGGCTGTCGCGATCCTGACCGGGCCGATCGGCCTCATCGTCGCGATCGTTTCGGCTGTCAAAAGTGCGCGCCGCCGCGGCTGGGTGATCGGCCTCGTTCGTGCGTCGCTCGTTCTCGGGGTGATCTCGACACTCGTCGTCGGGGTTCTGGGATACGTGGTGTGGAACCTCCAGGCTGCCGCACTCGAACACGCACGGCTCAGCGCTGCGAGCGCAGATTTCTGCGCAGCCGCTGTGGCCGACCCCTCGATGGTGCAGGAGCCGCTCCTGGGCTGGCCGTCGCCGGGCAAGACCATCCAGCAATCACTGGATGACATGACGACCTGGACGACGCGGTGGACGGCCCTGGCCAGCACGTCGCCCCCGGCGCTCGCCGACGACCTCACCCTGGTCGCAAGCAAGGGTCAGCAGATCATCGACTCGGTGACAACGGCTCGCACGATCGACATTGCCGGCAACCAGGCCGTCATCAGATCAGCGGTCTCTGCGACCGGGATCCCTGCCTGGTACCAGGACTACTGCGTTACACCCTGACCCCATTCGCGGGCGGTGCCGAGCGCCGCTGGGGCGCGACACGCCCGGGATCGGGGCCGGATTTGGCGTTCACGAGATGCCAACGTATGTTTGACCCTCGTCACCCCAAAGGTGCTGGAAGCCGCAGCGAGCCACACATCGTGTGAGCCACGCAGCAGAGCAGCCAGACCTCAAGCGGGGACACCTCCCCTCGAAGGATCTCCACGATTCGTGCTGGGCTAGATATTCTAGCTGACAGGTGCGGCGCGGAGAGCTAGAGTGGGGAGTCCAGCCGGCCCGAATCTTCATCGGTTCAGCGTGTCGCTTGACACGTCTGCTCGCGCTGGTAGGTTAGAGCAGTTGCCCTGAATCCCAACCTGAAAATGTTGGCTTCTGGCGCGCCCGATCCTTGAGAACTCAACAGCGTGCACTATGTCAAATGCCAAATACCTCTGTGGCTGACTCGATCTGATCGAGACAGTCACGAGATTCCTTTGGATTGACGGATTGTCAGTAGACAATCCTTTAGTCAGATCAACTCGCGCATCTCTCACCTATTCCGGCGAGAGTGCGCACCGGTTTGCCGAGGCCTTCGGGTCTCGTGCTACCAAACCTTACGGAGAGTTTGATCCTGGCTCAGGATGAACGCTGGCGGCGTGCTTAACACATGCAAGTCGAACGGTGAAGGAGGAGCTTGCTCCTCTGGATCAGTGGCGAACGGGTGAGTAACACGTGAGTAACCTGCCCCAGACTCTGGGATAAGCGTTGGAAACGACGTCTAATACCGGATACGAGCTTCAGCCGCATGGCTAGGAGCTGGAAAGAACTTCGGTCTGGGATGGACTCGCGGCCTATCAGGTAGTTGGTGAGGTAATGGCCCACCAAGCCTACGACGGGTAGCCGGCCTGAGAGGGTGACCGGCCACACTGGGACTGAGACACGGCCCAGACTCCTACGGGAGGCAGCAGTGGGGAATATTGCACAATGGGCGAAAGCCTGATGCAGCAACGCCGCGTGAGGGACGAAGGCCTTCGGGTTGTAAACCTCTTTTAGTA
>NZ_JBDSPJ010000023.1:0-196909 GCF_039912695.1 Pseudolysinimonas sp. | reverse complement strand
GCCGAGACCGATCTCGGTCACCGTCAGGCCCCGACCGGTGGTACGTGAACGGATGGCAGATCCTCCTCGTCGAGCCTAGAATTCATCTAACATCACATGAATCGGAGCAATTCTATGCGTACAGCGTCGTACACGGGCGATCGCAACATCGCGGTCGGCGAAGCCGAACCCCGTCCCGCCGGAACGGGCGAGGTCCGCATCGCGGTCGCCTACACCGGCCTGTGCGGCACTGACCTTCACATCCTGCACGGCAACATGGATGCGCGCGTGACGAGGCCGCTGATTTTCGGGCACGAGATGAGCGGAACGATTGAGAGCGTCGGCGCCGACGTGACCGAGTGGTCAGTCGGCGATCTGGTTACCGTGATGCCTCTCGACTGGGACGGCACCTGCCCCGCCTGCCTTGCCGGCAATTCACACATCTGCCAGAACCTGAACTTCGTCGGGATCGACTCCCCCGGTTCGCTTCAGCAACTCTGGACCGTTCCGGCCGCGCTGCTGGTGCGCCTGCCCGCGGGAATCGACCTGCAGCAAGCTGCTCTCGCCGAACCTGTCGCAGTTGCCGTGCACGACGTGCGCCGCTCGGAGCTGGTCGCGGGTGACCACACTGTCGTCGTCGGCGGAGGCCCGATCGGGGTACTCATCGCGACGGTCGCCCGCCATGAGGGTGCGGAGGTCGTCGTGATCGAGCCCGAAGCTAAACGTCGCGCGCAGATCGCCGAGCTCGGCTTCACAGTGCTCGACCCGATGGCGACCGACCAGGTCGCGTGGGTCGAAGAGTGGACCGGAGGCGCCGGGGCTGACGTCGTGTTCGAGGTGTCGGGTGCTGCCGCCGCCGTCAAGGGAACCACCGCACTCGCGAAGGTGCGGGGCACGATCGTCGTCGTTGCCATCCACCCCACTCCGCGTGAGATCGATCTGCAGCGGGTCTTCTGGCGCGAATTGCGCTTGCTCGGCGCTCGCGTCTATCAGCGCACCGACTTCGAGCGCGCCATCGAGTTGCTCGAGCAGGGCGTCATCCCGACCGAAGCTCTGATCAGCTCGGTCGTGCCACTCGACGGCATCCCCGCCGCGGTCGAGGATCTCGAAAATGGCCGCGCGCTGAAGATCCTGGTGGATGTCGCAGGCACCCCGCGATGAGCGCCTCCTTTGATCTGACCGGCAAGCTCGCCGTCGTGACCGGCGCGAAGCGCGGCATCGGATTCGCGATGGCCGAGGCTTTGGCCGAAGCCGGCGCCGACATCATCGGGGTCAGCGCGTCGATCGAGGCCAGCGGCAGCGCCATCGAAGCCGCCGTCACGAGCCACGGCCGAAAGTTCGAGGCGATCGCCTGCGACTTCGCTGACCCAGAAGCCGTCGTTCGTCTGGGCGCGCAGTTGGCGCAGCGCCCCATCGACATCCTGGTCAACAACGCGGGAACGATCCGCCGCTCGCCCGCCGCGGAGCACCCGCTGGAGTGGTGGGACGAGGTGCTGCGCGTCGACCTGACCAGCCCGTTCGTGCTGACGCAGGCGATTGCCCGCGGCATGCTGGAGCGCGGTCGCGGCAAAGTCATTTTCACCGCGTCGCTGCTCACTTTCCAGGGCGGGATCAACGTGCCGGGCTACGCGGCAGCGAAGTCGGGCATCGGCGGCCTCACGAAGGCTCTCGCCAACGAGTGGACCGCTCGAGGTGTGACCGTGAATGCGATCGCGCCCGGTTACATCGCCACCGACAACACGCAGGCACTTCAAGACGACCCTGACCGGTCCCGCTCGATTCTCGACCGCATCCCGGCAGGACGTTGGGGACAGGCATCCGACCTGGGCGGCGCCGTCGTGTTTCTCTCCTCGTCGGCATCCGACTACGTCTCGGGGGTCGTGCTCCCGGTCGACGGCGGCTGGCTCGGACGATGACAACGGCCGGGGCCCTCGACGGGCATCGGATCGTTCCGGTCGTCGTGATCGACGATCCGGCGCGGGCGGCCGACCTTGCGCACGCTCTCGCCGCCGGCGGCATCCACTGCGCCGAGATCACGCTCCGCACCTCGAACGCTGTTGAGGCGATTCGGGCGATGGCCGAAGTACCCGGATTCGTCGTCGGCGCCGGCACCGTCGTGAATCTCGAGCAGGCGAGTGCGGTTCTGGATGCGGGAGCACAGTTCATCGTCAGCCCGGGATTCTCTGCCGCGATCGTTGATGCCACGCGCACACGCGGGGCCGGCGTGCTGCCGGGCATCGCCACCGGAACCGAAGCGATGACTGCCCTTCAGGCCGGGCTCGACGTCGTCAAGTTCTTCCCGGCCGATCGGCTCGGCGGACTCGCCACCATCCGTGCGCTTGCCGCACCGTTTCCCCAACTCGGCTTCGTCCCCAGCGGGGGCGTCACTGCACTGAGCGCTCCGGAGTACCTCGCCGATCCCGCGGTTCCCGCGGTGAGCGGCTCCTGGATGGTGGGCCGCGACCTGATCACGGCGGGCGACTTCGAGACGATCACCCGACTCAGTCGGGATGCCGTCGCCGCGATCGGCGCACCGTGATCGACCACGTCGGCGACGCTGGGCCGGTCGTCGTCACGATCGGCGAGACCATGGGCCTCTTTAGCGCCGTCGACATCGGGCCTCGACCCGACCGTTACCGCCTCGGAATCGGCGGAGCCGAGAGCAACGTCGCAATCGGTCTGGCACGCCTCGGAACCCGCGCTACCTGGATCGGCCGGGTCGGTGCGGATAGCGCCGGGGATCTGGTGCGCCGCGAACTCCGCGCCGAAGGCGTCGAGGCTGTCGCGATCGTCGACCCGGAAGCGCCGACCGGCCTCATGGTCAAGCATCGTCCCCGCGGATCCGCGAGCCGAGTGGAGTACCACCGCCGCGGCAGCGCCGGCAGCCGACTTCGTCCCGAAGATCTCGACCCCGAGCAGATTCGGGATGCCGACCTCCTCCACGTCACGGGCATCACCCCTGCGCTCTCCCCCACCGCTGCCGCCGCGATCGACCACGCGATCGACGTCGCGGTCGCGGCCGGAGTCCCGGTCTCCTTCGACATCAATCACCGCGCGTCGCTGTGGTTGGGACGTTCGCCGGTCGAGATGTACCTGTCGATCGCTCGACGGGCGCACATCCTCTTTGCCGGTGACGACGAGGCTGCGCTGATCGTCGACGGTTCGTCGGCCCAGGATCTGGCCCTCGCTCTCACGGCGCTCGGGCCGACCCAGGTGCTCGTGAAACTCGGCGCCGACGGGTGCGTCGCGATGATCGACGGCGAGCTGATCACGGTTCCCGCGATCCCCATCGTTCCCATCGACACTGTCGGAGCCGGCGATGCCTTCGCGGCTGGCTACCTCGCCGAACTCCTTGCCGGTTCGACTCCGGCGCAGCGGCTCAACATCGCGGTGCGGGCCGGTGCCTTCGCGTGCCTCGGCCCCGGCGATTGGGAGAGCCTCCCGAGGCGGGGTGACCTCGCCGCCCTCGACGGCGGCGCCGATCCCGTCATCCGCTGACGATCTGAGCCGACTTTGCGCGGTCGACGTGCTTCACGTCGTCCGTTACCGTTCCGAGACTCCGGCAGGACATATGATGTATGCTGTTTCCGCGCGCAGCTATGCGGCACCACCAATCAAGGGCGATGATGAAGATCACGGGGTATCGCTGCATTCGCAGTTACCACGACTGGGGACGGCCGGTAGGCGACGTCAACGGGTTCGTCGAATCGGGAATCACTGAGGTTCCGATCGTCGTCATCGAGACCGATGCGGGCATCACCGGCTACGGCACGGGTTCTCACGAGGGAATCGATCGCGTCTTCCCAGCCCTTGAGGGCCAAGACCCCCTGGCTGTCACGACTCTGTACGACCGGATGCTGGCGCGAGTATTCAAGGCCGGTCACGCCGGCGCCACATTTGGCGGCATCGGCACTCTCGACATGGCGTTGTGGGACATCAAGGCCAAGGCCGCCGGGCAGCCGCTGTGGCGCCTTCTGGGGGGCGGCGACCGCTTCGTCGCCGGCTACGCGTCGGGCCTCGACATTGCGCTCAGTGACGAGCAACTCGCGAAGTTCTATCACGAGATGGGCAATCGCGGGTTCCGCAGCGGCAAGCTCAAGGGCGGGCGCGATGTTGAAGACGACATCCGCCGCCTCGGCATCGTGTCCGATGCACTCGCGCGCGACAGCACTCGCCCGGCGCTGATGCTCGATGCGAACGAATCGTGGAACCTCAAGCAGGCCGTTCGCTATGTCAGTCGGGTCGAAGAAGTGCACGACCTGACCTGGATCGAAGAACCGTTGCGCCGCTGGGATGCCGCCGGCAATGCTCGACTTTCGGCCTCAATCCGGGCCGCGGTCGCAACCGGTGAGAACCTCAGTGGCCTCGAGCAGTACCGGCCCCTGCTGGACGCGAATGCCGTCGACATCGTGCAGGCCGCCGCAGTCTGGGGCATCACGAACTTCTTGCGCGTCTCGATCGCCGCGCATAGCCGCGACCTGCCGATGAGCCCCGTAGGCCTCACCGCCAATGCTGGCGTAGCGCACGCTGCGGCGGCGATCCCGAATCACCTGTCGGCCGAGGTTCAAGACCTGGGCGCGCCGTTCGGAACCACAGTCGATGCCGAATACGCCGACGGGGGAATCGTGCTCGGCGAGGAGCCCGGAGTTGGGCTGATCGTCGACGAGGCGAAGATCCTCGCCGAGGGACAGAAGTCCGCATCCTGGTTGATCCCGCAAGGGCCGCACGTCCGACCGAGTCGAGCGGGCCTGCGGCTCGTCGCCGAACCCTCCGACGCACGCTAGTACTGAACTTCACCCACCTAAACTGAGCGCATGACCGACGCGGCAACCGATATCGAGGCAAACAAGTCGGTTTTGAGCGGCGTGCCCGCGCGTACCCCGGCCGCTCGACTCGGTGTCGCGGTCGTGAGCAATCTGGTCAACGCCGTCGTGACCGGTGAACTGCTCCCCGCCGATGTATTGCCCCCCGAGGGTGCCCTCTCTCAACGCTTCGGCGTGAGTCGTACCGTCATCCGCGAGTCCGTGAAGCGGGTCGAAGAAAAGGGGCTCCTGACGGTCGCACAAGGGCGTGGCACCACCGTGAACCCGCCCAGTTCGTGGAACGTTCTCGACCCGATCGTGCTCTCAGCTTTGGTCGACCATGACGACTCACTCGGGGTCCTCGACGATCTCTCCGTGGTTCGCGGGAGCCTCGAATCCTCGATGGCTGCGGCGGCGGCTCGCCGGCAAACTCCCGAGCGCCGCGCAGAACTCCAGTTGGCGTACGACGAAACCGTGCGACGAGTCGATGACCTCGACGCCTATAACGAGGCTGACGCGGCCTTCCACTACACGATCATGGAACAGTCGGGCAATCGGCTCGCGGCCAACATCACCCGCATCCTGTTCACGCGTGCGCGGGAGAGTCGACGATTCACCGGCATCCCGGAATCGAACGGTCCGCACGACACCCTTGAGGAGCACAAAGCCATCCTCGAGGCGATCTTGGCCGGCGACGCCGAGCGCGCAGCCGAGGCCATGCACGACCACATCGCTCTGGCCTGGGCGCGTCGCCGTCCCGACGGACGCGGCATCCCCGCTGAGTGACTGACTGACGCTCTGACTGACTGACGCTCGCGACGGATCAGTCGAGGTGCCAGGCCTCTTCGAGTTCCTGCCACTGGGTGCCCTCAGGAGCGTCAGCATCGAAGCCGTACTGGCACGGATCCGTGTTCGACCACCACTCCTGGGAGACCGGGTCGGCCGACATCCGGGCCTGATCAGCGTCGTAGTCGTCGCCGACATACTCGTAGTACCCGAAGAGCACGTCGCCGCGCACGAAGATCGTGAAATTGCGGATGCCACATTCCGTGATCATCGCCTCTACACCCGGCCAGACAGCCGAATGCAACTCGAGATACTCGTCTCGCTTTTCGGGGCGCAGCCGACACGCCATCCCAAACCGACGGGTCACTCCTTGGTGCCGCCCGCGGTCAGACCGCTCACCAGGAATCGCTGTGAGAACAGGAAGATGACAAGCACCGGTGCGACGGAAATGAGCGTCGCGAGCGCGAGTTGGGGAAGGCTGATCGTGATGGAAGCGACCGTGGTCGGATTGAACAGCGGAACGTTAGAAATCAACTCCGCCAGACCGACCTGTACGGGCATCCTTGTCGACCCCGGTTCCATGACGAACGGGAGGAAGTAGTTGTTCCAGTTCGTGACGAAGTTGAAGAAGCCCACGAGTGCGATGACGGGGGTAGCGAGCGGCAGCGCGATTCGCGAGAAGACCCTGAACTCCCCTGCGCCGTCGATGCGCGCAGCGTCGAGCAGGTCACGCGAAATGCTCGTCGAGAAGTAGATGTACGCCAGATACACGCCGAATGGGAAGAAGGAGAACGGCAAGATCACCGCCAGCGGCGACCCGACGAGTTTCACGACGCTGAGCTCAAGGAAGATCGGCAGCACGAGCGCCGTGTTCGGGATGAGCATCACCATCAGGGTCAAGACGAGAAGCGTCCGGCGAAACCTGAAATGCGTCATGGCGAGGGCGTAGCCGGCGGGAACCGTCACGAGGAGGGTGATCACCAGCGCGCCACCCGAGTACAGCACCGAATTACCGAGCCAGGTCCAGATGACGCCGTGCTGGAATCCCACCAACGCGTTCCAGTTTTCGGCGAGTTGATCGAACGACCCGAAGCTAAAGGGCTGCTCGCCGTTGAGGCCATTGAGTTGGTTGCTCGACTTCGTCGGCGCGAGCAACAGCCACGCGATCGGGACCACGAAGAACAGGGTGAAGAAGATGATGATCGCGCCGGCGAGGAGGCGGCCAACCCAGCGTCCGGGAGCGAAGCCGGTGCGATCGACGACGGTCTTAGTCGCGGTCAAAGAGTCCTCCTCGGAATACGAAGAACGCGGCAAGCCCCATCGCTACCACGAGCAAGAGAATCGAAATCGCGGCAGAGCTGTTGAAGTCTCCTTGCGGGCCGAATGCGACGAGGTACGCGAGCTGATTGAGGGAGTAGTCCTTGGGAACCACGCCGCGGCTTGCGAGGCTGAGGATCTTCGGTTCGACGAACAACTGGCTGCCGGCGGCGAGCGACATGACGCCCATGTATGCGATCCACTTCCGCAAGAGCGGAATCTGGATGTACATGGCTGTCTTGATGGGGCCCGCACCGTCGATGCGGGCTGCCTCCATGATGTCGCTCGAGATGTTGTTCAGGGCGCCGTACATGATGATGATCCAGCCACCGGCACCGGTCCAGAACGCGATCACGGTGAAGATGAACGGAAGGTTGTCCTGGGCGACAGTCTGGACGAAGCTCGTTGATCCGAACTGCTTCAGAAGGGTCGCGACCGGGCTGACGCTGGGGTCGAGCAAGAAGAGCCACAGCATGACGCTCGCAGAACCCGCGAGCGCGCCCGGGATGTAAAACAGGAAGCGCGTGGTGGCGGACAGCCACCTGACCCGCACGGCGTGAACGATGAGCGCCAGCAGGACGACAAGCACAATCAGCGACGCGACCCAGATGGCCACGAACATCGCGACGTGTTGCACCGCGGGGCCGAATCGGAAGTCGCCGAAGACCTTAATGAAGTTGGCGAAGCCAACAAATTTTCCGGCCTTGGTGAATGCGAGGAACAAGGCGTAGATCATGGGGAGAACGCCGAAGACTAGGAGCAGAATTCCGTAGCCACTGGAGAACACGTAGCCAATGACGGTCTGCGCCCGATCTGGGCGACTTCGCGGGGACCGGGCGACCCGCTGCCGCCCCTGTGAGGGGGCGGCAGCGGGCACCATGGTGTCACTCTGAGAGATGGTGCTTATCCTTCTCTACTACTTGACCGTGAGGCCGTTGACTTGAGCGTCATTCTCGTAGCGCTTCTTCCACGCGTCAGCAACTGACGCGATGGTCTTGCCAGAAACGATGGCCGGAAGAACGACCTCTGCCCAGGCAGTCTCCGAGCTGAAGGGAAGCGTGGCTCCCCAGCCCTGCCAGATGTTGGCAGCAGCCTCGGTGACGACGGCCTTGAACTTGTCCGAGTCCGCCCAGGCACCGCTGGAGGCCTGCGCGTCGAGCCACTCAGAAGCGGTCTTCTCGTAGGCCGGGAGGCCGGTGATGAGCTTCACAGACTGCGGTCCGCTCGTCGCGTACTGCAGGAAGGTGCCGACAGCTGCGAGGTTCTTCGAGTGGCTGGAACCGTACCAGAAGCCACCACCCACGTTGCCCGTTGCGATCGGTTCGCCAGCCCAGTGAAGCGCGTTGCTCGCACCCCAGGTGCCCTTCGGTGCGTCGAGCACGGTGGGGTTGTTGATGATACCGCCCGAGAACCACGTCGGCCCGGGGATCCCGAGCGTCGTGTCCTTGTGGTTCTTCGGGTAGTCAGCCGTGAACAGCCCATCGAGCGTCAGGGTCTTGTTCGCCAGCATGTGGTCCATGAGGGCGATCATCCGGGTGCTGTGGTCGTCCGCGAAGTTGGCCGTGAAGTTGCCTCCGTCGACCGTGTAGATCGGCGCCTGAGCGCTCCACATGTTGGTCAAGACAGCGGTGAACGGGTCACCGATCGAGCCGAGGACGTATCCGGGGTGCTCAGCAGCAAGCTTGTCGCTCAGCGCCTGGTAGTCCTCCCAAGTCTTCGGGACGGTGTAGCCGAACTGGTCGAACAGGGTCTTGTTGTACCAGAACACGACGGGCGCGAGGTTGTCGCGGGCGCCGTAGACGTGACCGTCAACCGTGACCGGGTCTTCAGCGTGTGCCGTGTAGCCGTCGAGCCAGCCCTTGTCGGTGACGCCCAAGTCGAGCGGCGCGGCGAATGCCTGCACGCCGTTCTGCTCCTTGGCGGCCCAGCTGGCGTCGTTGACCTGCCCTGACCATACGACGTCGGGCCAGCCTTCGCCCGCCTGGTCGAAGAGCGAAACCTTGGTGTGGAACGAGTCGCTGCCGCCGGAGTTACCGTCGTACGTCTCGACGGTGACCTTGATCTCCGGGTGGTCGGCGATGAACGCGTTGACGATGGCCGTGCGGTCAGCGTCAACCCAGATCGTGATCGGGCTGTTCTCAACCTGATCGGCGGTGGGGAAACCGTACTTTGAGCCGGTGTCGGTACCGGGAGTGGTACCGGTGCAACCGACTGCAAGCATTGCGATGCTCGCAGCTACGGCGGTAAGGCCGATGGCACGCGAGGTGCGAGTAATGCGGCGTTGCTGTGATGACATTGTCGCGTCCTTTTCTGTCGACGTCGTTGACGACTTCCCGCCAATCGACGGTAAGACGTAGTAGATCATACATGTGACGTTTTGGCAACGATGCCTGAGCGATCGTGACCAGCCCGTCGCGGCTCGCTTTAAGGCGCGGGCGTCGACTCCGGGGGGTGCTGCTCCAGCTCCGTGAGGAGCCGTGCCATCTTGGCGCCAAATGTGCGTGCGACAGCCAACGCGCTCCCGATCGTGGCGTCGTTGTCAAAGAGCGCCGAGAGAACCATCGGGTGGCCCGCGACGCGGAGCTGCACGACGTAGCCCTTACCCGAGGCGATGATGATGTACTCACTGTCGCCGATGCGCAGCTCATGGGTCACGGCATCGCCGAGAGCCTGCATGGAACTCGCCATACTGGCGAACCGCGCGCCATCAGTCTCCCCCGGCAGCCGAGCGACGTCGAAGCCGTCATCGGTCAGGAGAGCTGCGTAGTCGAGGGAAGCCGCCACGCTCTTCATCTCATCGAGGACTGCTGACGCTGCGGCGATCAGGTCGGGGTTGGTGTGTGGTGCCTTGGTCATCTCGAGAACGACATTACCGGTATGGCTCTCGGCCCCGACGGGGTGAGTCGGCCGCAGCCGGGGCTTGCTACAGGATGATTTGCGCGTCAGCCTCGGTCGCCTTGTAGCGTGCCATCGCGAGGCTAGCCTTCGATCGATCAGCGACCAGATAGATGAACATCGTCGGCTTATTCGTGAGCGGGCGAATGATGTGAAGTTGTGTCGTGAGCGTCATGAGCAGATCGTCGATCTGGTCAGGAAGCGCGAGCGCTTTCACGGTCGCGCGACGGGCTCGCAGAATCATCGAGGCGCCGGCGGCTGCCCGCTCCATCTCAATCCCCGACCCAGCCTGACCCAGCACCATTCCCGACTCGCTGTCAGCCAACGCGACACACATGGCGCCATCGAAATTCAGCATCTTCTGAAGCTCTTCGGTGAGTGCCGACGGCTTACCTGCCGCTTCTTGGACCGGAGCTGGGGACACAGATCCGACGGAAACTGCGGCGGGCGCTGTTTCACGCGCGGCCTCTGGCGCGGGCTCTGGTACCGACTCTGGTGCAGAGGCCATGAAGGCATCCAGGTTTGCCGACCACGCCGAGAAGTCGGGCTCTGAGTAGTCGGGCCGGACCGCATCGGCCGCAGCCTTGCGACCGCGCGTGAGAAAGCGGGGAAAATCGCTCATGAGCGCACCCCGCTGTGATGGATCTGTCGGCTACCCAGACTTTGCGTCGCCATTGTCGCTCCCTCCCGAGCTTCGCCACGTTTCTGGGTGCCGAAGCTCCCCGAATTCATAAGACCAGTTGCGCTTCGCATTCCGCGACCTTGTATCTGGCCAACGCCAAGTTCGACTTCGATTTGTCCATCGTCAGGTAGATGAACATCGACGGGTGTTCCCCCAACAGGCGGAGGATGTCGTACTGGGTCGTCAGGGTGATGAGGATGTCGTCGATCGAATCGGTCTGCCCCAGAGATTCCAAGAGCTTCAGCTGAGCCCGAACGACCTCCGTGTTGCCCGCGGCCGCGACATCCATGTTGGCGCTCGAGCCACTTTGCCCGATGACCATTCCCGACGTGCTATCGACCAATGCGGCGCACTTGGCGCCCGCAAGCTCCATGAGACTGTCGAGTGATTCTTTGAGGTTTGACAAATTCGGGTCCTCGGGATGAATTGCGGGTCCGCGGGATGAAATTGAACGCGATTTGTTGAGTGTAGCCGCGGCCGGTTCGAGGATTCTTGCCCACGTTCGAGGGGAGGCGCGCCGCGTCAGCCGCATCAGCGGCTCAGCGCGCCGGCGCTCAATTCGTCGAAGTTTTTTGGTGGACCCTAGGAGATTCGAACTCCTGACCTCCTCGATGCGAACGAGGCGCGCTACCAACTGCGCTAAGGGCCCGTGGACAAGAAGTCACATTACCAGCCCGCCCGGAGGGCCTTCACCCCGCCGAGCGTCGACGCCTCAGCACCTCGTCGAGGTCAGTTGCCTCGACGGCATCGGGTCCGAGCACTCCCATCCCGGAGTAGGGGGACGGCTTCGCAGCACGGAACGGCACGACCTCGGGCGCGGCTTGAGCGGCGCGGAGGTTCCGCTCGGCATCGGCTGCGGCATCCCGAAGCGCCTGCCGCAGGTCACGGTGCACGACGGCATGTTCGGGTGCCGGGCTCGAGAGGTAGAGCGGCTTCGGCGTTGCAACCGGGGTCCAGGATGTCGGGGCCGGCCGGGCCGACATCACGGGAACCTGCACCGCGGTTCTCGATCGCGCGGAAACCGAGGTGGCAGCGATGGGTGCCGCAATCGCGGCGAGGCGCCGTTGGATGGCTATCGCGGTGGTGCCGACGACGACCGAGCCGGCCAGGACGAGCCACGCGCCCATGCCGATCCCCGTCGTGAGGATCAACCAGATCTGAACCAGCGTGACGAGGGTGGCCGCGACGAGCGAAAGTGCCGCGATGCTGCGGGTTCGACGCATCCGGCGGCGGCGCAGCAGATCTCCCGACAGCGGAACGCTCGCGCCCACCGGTTCGCGTGCGGCAGCTCGCACAACGGCTGACCGTTCAACGGCCTGCCGCAACGCGGACGCATCAGCACGGCGTTGCTCGGCGCGCAGGATGCGTTCCTGCCGTGCGACCTCTCGGGCGGTCGCCGCGACCCGCACCTCGGTCGGAATCTCGGAGGTTTCGGCCATCACCCGCATGGTCTGCTGAAGCCGGGTCGCCGTGCGCTCGGTTGCGAGGTATTCGCGACGCCGCATCCAGGTCGGCACAAAATAGACGAACCAGAGCAGGGCGGCGATGGCGAGCATGATCGCCGTTCCCGCGCCGCTAGTCATGCTGCCGACAGTACGAGCCCCGCGCGCGGCGGGCGGAGTGCCGCGCCGCAGCGTGGAGCGGGTCCGAAGCTCACACCTGGTTCAGCCCAGGCGCAGGGGCTTCTCGGCAAGCGCACGGTCGGCGGCAGGCACCGAGCCGACACCTCTCGGTACGCGGCCGTCCTTCCAACGCCGGAGCACCCCGCTGGGAACCTCCTCGACGGTCAGCGCGAAGCAGAAGTGGTCGCGCCAATCGCCGTTGATGTGAATGAACCGCCGGCGCAGCCCCTCGTACCGAAACCCGAGCTTCTCCACCACGCGCAGCGAAGGAGCGTTTTCGGGACGAATGCAGATCTCCATCCGATGCAAACCCAGGCTGAAGAAGCAGTGATCGGTCGCGAGCGCTACCGCGGTGGGGATGACGTCTTTGCCGGCGAAGCGCTCGGCCACCCAGTAGCCAACGGATGCTGACGACAGGGACCCGTACGACATCCCGGAGATATTGAGCTGGCCGGCGAACTCCCCGTCGTACTCGACCGCGAACGGGACGCCGTTACCGGTGCGAGCGTGGGCCAGCAACGACCGGATGCTGGCCCGTGCGTCGAAACCGACAGGCCCGGTCGGGTTGGTCGCCTCCCATTTGCGCAGCCAGGTGCGGTTGTTTAAGAGTTCGCGCTCAAGGGCGCGCCCGTCGCGAACGCGAATGGCGCGAATCGAGATGTTTCCGTCACGAAGAGTCGGCCCGCTCACGGCTCCGTCAGCATCCCGTCTGCGGGGACGGTATCGGACAGTCCCGCAGCGAAAGGCTTGAGCCAGGCGCGGAAGTCGGGCCCCAGATCATCCCGGTCGGAGGCGAGCTGCACGATCGCCTTCAGGTAGTCAAGGCGGTCGCCGGTGTCGTAGCGGCGCCCCCGGAAGACGACTCCATACACGCCCCCCGCCCATTCGGGTCCCGTCGCGAGCGCCTGAAGAGCGTCGGTGAGCTGGATCTCCCCGCCCTTGCCCGGCGGGGTCGCTTCGAGGATGTCGAAGATCTCGGGACGCAACACATAGCGTCCGATGACCGCGAGATTCGACGGCGCGGTCCCCGGCGCGGGCTTCTCGACCAGGCTCGTGATGCGCACCAGGTCGGGGTCGTCGGTGGGCTCGACGGTCGCGATGCCGTACTGGTGAGCAACCGACGGGTCGACCTCGAGAAGGGCGATCACGGTGGTGTTGCGTTGGGCCTGTACCTCGAGCATTCGGGCCAACAAGACATCGCGCGAGTCGATGATGTCGTCGCCGAGCAGCACCGCAAACGGTTCGTCACCCACGTGCATGCGCGCTCGCAGCACCGCATGGCCGAGGCCGAGTGGATCACCCTGACGCACGTAGTGCACGTCGGCCAGGTCGGTGGAACGCCGCACCTTCTCGAGCTTCTCGGCGTCGCCCTTGGCAAGCAACGCCTGCTCGAGCTCGCCCACCTTGTCGAAGTGGTTCTCGAGCGCGGTCTTGTTGCGTCCGGTGATCATCAGAACGTCGTGCAGGCCGGCGGCGACAGCCTCTTCGACCACGTACTGGATCGCCGGCATGTCGACGACGGGCAACATCTCTTTCGGCATCGCCTTGGTTGCTGGCAGGAAGCGCGTGCCCATGCCAGCTGCGGGAATGACGGCCTTCGTGATAGGTCGGGGCATGTCGACCAGCGTAACCGGCCCTCTAAGCTCGAAATGTGCCGGATGAGGAGAGTCAGAAGCGCGCCCTTCGTGCTGAACTGCGCGAACGCCGCCGCATCCGCACGGCAACCCAGCGCGAAGCGGCAGCGACCGCCCTGACGGCAAACCTCCAGAAGCTCGCGACCGACACCGGCGCGCACTCCATCGCCGCCTACCTGTCGCTGCCCGACGAGCCCGGTACCCGGCAGTTTCTGCACTGGGCCGACGAGCAGGGTTTGCGTGTGCTGTTGCCGATTTCGCGCGAAGACGGCCTGCTCGACTGGGCGCCGTACGACGCGGGCGAAGAGGAGGCCGACATCCTCGGGATGCCGACGCCGACCAGCGAACTCCTCGGTCCGATCGCGATTAACGACGTCGATCTCATCCTGGTTCCGGCGGCTGCCGTCGACCGCGGTGGGATGCGGATGGGCTGGGGCCGCGGCTACTTCGACAAAACCCTCGGCTCGATGGAAAACTGCCCGCCCGTCTATGCTGTGATCTTCGACGACGAGCTCGTCGACGCGGTTCCGCGGGAGCGCCACGATATGCCGGTGAGCGGCGTCGTGACGCCGGGCGGCATCGTCACGTTCTGAGTTCGCGTCTCGACGCGACGGATCTCATGCCCACCTATTCCTACCGCTGCACCGAATGCGGTACCGCTTTCGACATCCAGCAGGCGTTCACCGACGACACCCTGACGGTGTGCCCGAACTGCGGCGGGAAGCTGCGGAAGCTGTTCACGACCGTGGGGGTGACCTTCAACGGGTCGGGCTTCTACCGAACCGACAGTCGCTCGTCGTCGTCGTCTTCTTCGTCGAACAAAGGCTCGTCGTCGTCCGACGGAGGCTCGTCGTCACCGGGTGCAGACTCGTCCTCCTCGGCGCCGGCACCAAGTTCTGCCCCCGCGTCGTCACCCAGTACGTCGAGTTCGCCCAGCACATCGAGTTCGCCCAGCAAGGAGTAACTGTGTTCAAGGGATTCCGGGAATTCATCCTCCGCGGTAACGTCATCGACCTCGCGGTGGCCGTCGTCATCGGTACCGCGTTCACCGCGATCGTCACGGGCCTGGTGGAGGGCGTCTTCAATCCACTCATCACCCTGATCTTCAACGCCGACACCCTCGCCGGCTCAGGGTTCACGCTGCGGCCCGAATCCGCCCCCGGCGCCGGGGATGCCGTCGTGCTCGGCTGGGGAAAGGTCATCTCGGCGCTCATCCAGTTTGCGCTGGTCGCATCCATCGTCTACTTCGCCCTCGTGGCGCCGATGAACTTCGTGAAGAGGCGTGCCGAGCGTCGCAAGGCCGAAGGTCATCCTGCCGCCGACCCCACGCCGACTGAACTCGAACTGCTCACCGAGATTCGCGACCTGCTGAAAGCTCAGCAGCCCAGTTCTTAGGCATGGTTAGTAGTGCGGGGGCTTGTCGTCGCGCAGGCGTGAGTCGTTCTCACCCTCGGCGTGCACGTCGGGTTCCTCAACGGGCGTCGGGTCGCTGCCTCGCGGCACCTCTGTCGTCACCCGGCGATGGCGGCGGCGACGTGGATGCGGTGCCTCAGACTCCGGCAATGACCGGAATCTCTTGGGTGGTCGTCGCAACCTGCATTCCGGCGACTCGCGCGATGCGGTCGGCAACAGCATCCGGATCGCTGAACAGCTCGAAGGCGTGCACCCGGGTGTAGTGCCAGCCGAGTCTGCGCAGCACTTCGGGTCGCAGCCGCAGGGACTCCCGCAGCGAGCGGCCGAGCAACACGGTGTCGGTTTCGACGACGACGCAGGTGCCTCCGTTGGCCGCGACGAGCCCGAGTTTCGACCGGTGGCCGAGCGCGACACGGAGGCCGCGCGCGGCGAGCCTGCGCGACAGGTCAACGAGCATCGGGTCCGAGTCGTCGGGGATCGGCGGTTCGGCGCGACGTGCGGCGATCTCTTCGAGAATCTCGGCGAGGGCGACGGCGCCGTGACCGAGCCGACCGTCTTCGATGTCGGCGGGCTGGAAGCAGGTCACGATGACCAGCGAGCGGCGGGCCCGAGTGATCGCGACGGCGAGCAGGCGCTCTCCCCCGGGCTCGCCGAGCGGCCCGAAGTCTGACAAAACGCGCCCGTGCGGCGTGCGCCCGTAGCCGACCGAGAACACGACACGGTCGCGACTCTGCGCGACGGCTCGGCCAATCGGCAGCACGTCGAACGGTTCGGCCCGGTCGCTCAAGACGAAGTCGCTCAGGGCGGCGCGGCCGGGCATCGCTTCGGCGACGGCCTTCCACACACGGTCGGCGTGCTTCTCGCTGGCACTGACCACCATGAGGGATTCTTGCGGCCGCGATTCGGCGTGTTGGATGACGAGGTCGACGACGCGCTGCACCTCGGCATCCACACTCTCGACCGCGCCGGTGACCGGGTCGGGCATTCCGGTGCCGTTTTCGACGTAGTCCAGCACGAGGCTGCCATGTCCAAGGAACGATCCGGCCCACGGCAGTGCATCGATCTTGCCGCCGTAGAAACGGCGGTTCACGAGTTCGGCGAGATCCTCGCCCCCCGCTCGGTAGGAGCGGGTCAGAGTGAGGGTCGGCAACACCTGGCTGAGACGCGCAAGCGCCGAACGGGAATGCAAATCGTCGAGAGGGCGCGAGTCGGGACCGCGCGAATCGACATCGCCCGCGTCGAGGTCCCCCGGCTCGGGAGCGCCGGAATTGGCAGCCGTCGCGAGTTCTTCCTCGGCGTCGCCGAGACCGATCGAGAACGGAGCGGGAGTCTGAGTGACCGAGTCGCCGATGACGACGATCTGCTTGGCGCGGCGGATAGCGCCGACACTCTCGGCGACCGTGACGGCCCCGGCATCCACCAGCAGGAGCGTGTCGAAACTGATGTCGGCCGCAACGGTATCGATGTCGTACGGCGACGCGAGCCACACCGGGGCGAGGGCGCGCGACAGGTGTGGAGCGGCGCGGTGGAGGGCGGCCGAGGTGAGATCGTCGGCGCGCAACGCCATCTTCAGGGCGGCCGCCTCGTCGGGCCAGTCGAGGAGCGCAATCTTCCAGCCTTCGGCGAGGCGGTAGGCGAGAGCCTGGGCGCTGCCGGCGACATGTGCCTCATCGACCAGTCGGAAGTCAGCTTCGAGCCGTTCGAGCACGTCGGTTTTCGCTCCGAGTAGCGCCCGATCGTTGGCCAGCAGCGAGTCGAGTGCCGAGCGCCACCAGGCCAGTTCGAGCTCGACCGCCACGCTCTCCTCGGGCACGTGCCGGCTCGCGAGATCGGTGATCAGGTCGTCAAGGTCAAGTGCCCGAAGGATGCCGACCAGCTCCGCACGCTCCTGGAGGTTGAGCAGGGCATCCGACTCGGTCGCGAGACCGCCGAGCGCCTCACCGAGGGCGTGCAGCGGCAACGACACCAGTGAGGTCTCGCGGGTGACCCGGCCGAGCGGAGCATCCAGCGACTCGAGGTCGACCGCGACGTTAGTCCAGGCAGCCTGCACTTCGGCGATGCCGGCGGGAACCTCGGGTGTCACCCCGGCGGCGGCGAAACGCTGCCACAGAATGCGTTGGCGCTGGATCGCATCGAGTGACGCGTGCAGGTCGCGAACGTGCATCCCCGGCCGGATGTACTCCTTCGCGAGGCTCATCAACCGGCGACGACTGGAGGCGCTCATCTCGGGAGCCTCACGGCGGGGGGCTGTCGCCGCGACCAGCTCGGAGAGTGAGCGGTCAAAGACAGCGGGCACGAAACGATCGAGGGTGTCGCGGATGTCGGCGAGCAGCCGCAGGTACACCCCGAGTTCGGCGATCGTCTCAAACGGCCGCATCCGGGTCGCACCGATCAGTTCTTGCGCGCGCACCAGCAGCCACGGCACCGACTCGCCGTGCAGACGTTGTGCCAGGCGGTGAGCGGCGGCAGCGGAGTCGCCGTTCGGGAACGCAGCGCCGTACCAGGGAGAGTCGGCCGGCCCGTAGCGGAACTGCCCGAGCTTGGCGGCCTCAACCATGGTCATGGCAATCGGAGCGCGGTCGGCGCTCAGTCGCTCAACCGTTGCACGAGACAACCGCGCGGTCGTGGCCGGAGGATGTGGCAGCAGTTGCAACCGGGAAAGTTCGGTCACGCAGTCGAGCACCGAGACGCCCAGCACGTCATCGGGCCGGGTGAGGGCACCGCGGTAGTCGAGCAGCACGGCACGCAGGCGCACCATGGCTTCATCGACGTCGCCGACGCGGGGGGCAACGGCCTTCTCGTTGCGCGTGATCGCCCGCAACAGGTCGCGGCGCAGGCCGCGCGGCGAAACCGCAACGCCGGGCAGCCCGATGTCGGCGAGCCGCCGGGAGATGCCCGACAGGGTGCCACGGCGGGGGCTGACCACCAGCACCCGACGACCCTGGGTGATGAGAGCACCCAGGGCGTTCACGATGGTCTGCGTGCCACCCGTGCCGGGCATGGTCTTGACGACGATCGAATTGCCCGCGGCGATCTGCGCGATCGCGTTCTCCTGCTCGGCATCGGCATCCAGTAATAGGGAGTCGGTCGACGGATCGCGGTAGTCGGAATCGATCACATCGACGGGGCTCTGGGCCTCAGAGATAGCCCATTTCGCGGTCGAGTTACCGGCGAGTGCATCAAGCACCGGGTGGTCGAGGTCGCTCGCATCGTCCAGGAGCGCGCTCGCGACCTCGGCGAACGACGACACGATGAGACGCGGCTGCACCGTGAATCCGTCGATGTGGCCGGTGAGACCCCGAAGTTGGTCGATGACGGCGTTCGGCTTGAAGGTTCCGTCGGCGTCGCTGAGAGCTACGAAGGCGCGGGCATCGAGTGCGATCCCAAATTGCCGTTCCAGGGCGCGCACGAGAGCCGGATTGAGCACCGCCTCACCGCGCAGTTTCAGTTCGACATCCCGCCCATACCGACGGATGGAAAGCGGGCGCAGCAAAATGGGCGCACAGAAGTCGCCGTCGGGGCCGCTCCACTGGGCGAGCCCAATTCCGAGACGGATGGCGTCGATGCCACGGGTACTGGAGAGTTCGAGACCCTTCGCGGCGATTCGGTCGGCGGCCAGGCGCGCGGCCCGCAGCGCCACGTCGTCGCGGATCAGTTGCGAGAGCAGCGTGCTGGCGCCGGTGATGAACCGAGCGAGCCCGCCAGGATGGGTGGTCGACAGCTCGATCCGCGTTGAGGGGTCGTCGACGAAATGCACCAGCGGCGACGGCCCACCCACCGCGGCGAGTTCGGCCCGCCAATGTTCGCGTACGGGAGCCGCGGGATTCGCGGTGCGCCAATCGCTTTCGACCGGCGTCAGGTCGGCACGCGCGCTGGCAGGGGGGTGCTCCGCCTCGTCCATTCCGAGGTGGTCCTCCCGCCGATCGGCATTGCGCACGTCGCCACGATAAGACGAGACCCCCTGAATTCCGGGGAACCGCTCCGGGGTTTCGATACACCGAGCGCACTAGGCTCTGGGGCTGTGGCACCCGATCTTGCGAACGTTGCCGTGCTCATCGTCGGCACCGTCGTGGTTGCGTTCGTCATCCTGATGGCCGTTGGCCTGGTTGTGCTGCGTCGACGAGCACGGCAAGCGGCTCACGCGCCGATTCCCGGTCGAACGGATGCCGGAGTCGCGCTGGTGCGCGCCGACGACGCGATCCATGCGGCGACCGACGATCTCGCGTTCGCCGTTGCGCAGTTCGGCTCAGACCGCACTCGCGATTTCGCGGCGGCCCTTGCCCAGGCGAAGACCGATCTCGACCGCGCCTTCGCCCTGCAGCAGAAAATCGACGATGTCGAACCCGACAGCGATCGACAGCACGCCGACTGGGTCAAAGACATCCGCAGCCTCGCTGATGGCGCCCGCAACGCTGTGGAGACCCAGGCCGCCACTTTCACGACGCTGCGCCGCGACGAGGCGAGCGCGCCCGAGACCCTGCGCCTGCTGCGCCAGCAGATGACCGCGATCGAAGCACGCCGATCGACGGTCGCGGCGGTGCTCGCCGACCTCAAGACCGCCTACGTCGAGAGCGCTGTCGCACCCGTGTCGGGCAACATCGAAGCGGCGGCGACCGCTCTCGCCGACGCGAAGAAAGCGGCGGATGACGCCGAGGCCGCCATCGCCGCCACCCGCGTGACTGCCGTGAGTGACGCGTTGCAGACGGCGCAGGCGAAAGTTCAGGCCGCGGCAGGACTCCTGGATGCGATCGAGCACCGGCGCGACGAACTCGCCGCCTCGGTCGCCGGGCTTCAATCACTCGCGACCGAGCAGCAGACGGCTCTGGAGGCCGCGCGTACTCTGCGGGACGCCCCGCCGGATCCCGACTCGTCATCTCGCGTCAACGACGCCATCGGCGAGCTCGAACCGTTACTTGCCTCCGTCGGCAAGAAGGGTCGCCGCGACCCGGTCGGCGAACTTGACCGACTGGTCGATGCCGGGGATGCGCTCGACGTGGCCGTCTCGGCCGCTCGTAACCAGCAGCGGCGGCTCGACGGTGCCCGCGGGGCGCTGACCGGAGCACTGACTTCGGCGAAGGCTCAGATCAGTGCGGTCGAAGACTTCATCGGTTCGCACGGCGGCGGGGCCGGATCGCGCACCAAGCTCGCCGAGGCGAAGCGAGAACTGCTCACCGCCGAAAACGAGTCCGACCCGGTGGACGCCCTCGACGCCGCCCGCCGCGCCCAGAACCGGGCACGGGATGCCGACGACCTCGCCCGCTACGCCGGACTGTGAACCGCGCGGGGCTGTGAACCGCGCCGGGCTGTGAACCAAGCGGGGCCTAGCGAATCACGTTGAGCGGCGGTGCCCCGGCCTCGAGCGCCGCGACCTGTCGGCGAATGAGCGCTTCGACCGCATCCGGCATCGTCGTGACCTGACCACCGACGTGCGGCGAGATCAGGATGCCGGGTGCGCGCCACAGGGGATGGTCGGGCGGCAGCGGTTCGGGGTCAGTGACATCGAGGGCGGCCCGCAGTCGACCCGCGCTGAGTTCGGCGAGGAGTGCGTCGGTATCGACGACTGCCCCGCGTCCGATATTCACCAGGATCGCGCCGTCGGGCATCCGTGCCAGGAACACTCCGTCGACCATCGCCGCCGTGCTCGGTTCGAGCGGCAGGCAAATCACGACGGCATCGGCGTTCGGCAGCAGTGTCGGCAACTCGTCGACACCGGCGACCTCCCCACGTTCGTCGGTTCGCCGGGTGCGCCCGACCCGAGTCGGGTGTGCGCCGAACGGCAGCAGCCGGTCAACGAGAGCGTTCGCGAGTCCGCCGGCGCCCAGCACCACGACTCGGAGCCCGAAGAGACCGCGAGTGAAGCCGCCCCGCCACTCGCCGACATCCTGTTGCCTCACGAAACGCGGCAGCTCGCGTTGCGCCGCGAGGAGGAGAGCCATCCCGATCTCTGCAGCGGGACCCTCGTGCACACTCGCAGCGTTGGCGAACGTGGTGCCCGCTGGAAGCCGCTCGAGCACCCCGTCGTAGCCGATGCTCTGACTTTGAACCAGCCCAACCTCGACTCCGGCGAGCGCGCCGAACAACGCGGTCGCGCCCATGTAGGGCGGCACCACGATGTCGATTGCGGGCCACGGCGCGGGGGTGGTGAGATCCCAGACGGCGACGTCGCCGACATCCGCCAGCCGTTCGCGCAGCAGCTCGGTAGGAACGGTGACGCGCATCCCGACAGTCTGCCCGACGTCAGCCGGGTCATCGAGACCCCGGTCCCGCGCGAGTACTGTCGGCCTCATGATGGTGGATGCGGGCGCGGCGACCTTCTGGGCTCGAGGTCAGTCCTGAGCGGTGAGCAGCTTCAGGCGCTTCTTGGCGGCCTTCGCGCTCAGCACCGAAACGTAGTCGTGCACGGGGCGCTTCTCGAGAGTCGCGACCTCTTCGGCGACGATCCGCTCGACGTCTGCCGGGTTTGCCGACGGGAACTTCTCCCGGAGGCTCTCGGTCACCTGGCGGACGACTTCTTCAGGATCGAACTCTGAGGTCATGACGAAAGCTTGTCACGCCCCACGGCCTGGTGCATCTGCTCGAGACCGAGTGCGGGAAGGATCACATCGTCAATCACAGAGATCATGAAGTCGCGCGTCACCGGTTGCCGCAGCATGAGCACGCGATAGGCGGTCATTGCGGGGGCGACGATCGCCACCGTCTCGAGATCGTGCTCGGCCGACACCTCGCCTCGCTCGACAGCACGCTGGATGAAGAAGCGAGTGACGGCGGCGCGAGGCTCGACAAACGCCTGATGAGCAACGAGCGCGAGTTCTGGCGACCGAGAGATCATCGAGACGATTCCCGCCATGATCTGCAGCTTCCGCTCGCCATCTTCCATCGTCGGAGTCTTGATCATCGCGACCAGGTCACCGCGCAGTGATCCGGTGTCGGGAAGGTTTTCGGGGTCGAAGCTCGCGCCCTTCATGCACGCGACGGCATCGATGACGAGTTCGGCCTTCGAGGGCCAACGACGGTAGAGCGTCGCTTTGCCCGCTTTGGCGCGCGAGGCCACCATGTCGACGGTCATCCTGTCGTAGCCCTCCTCGGCCAGCACCTCGAGGGTGGCGGCGAGGATCTCAGGGTCGCGACTGTGATCGCGCTTGCGGCCGGAGCGCACGGGCGCGTTCGACTCGGCGGGGTCGGTGGTGAGTCCGAGCAGCGTCATTGCGGCTTCCTCCTCATGTTTCTTCACCTCATGGTGCACGATCAGCCGGAGGCGAATCGGTACCGAAACGTTCAAGAACTGACTATATCCGAAACTGGCGAGTTTCGTATATAGTCTCCCTCATGTCTTCTACTCCTACGCCCGGCGCGACCGTGGCATCCGTCTCCTCCCGGCGCTGGCTGACCCTCGTTGCGGTCGGCCTCGCCCAGCTCATGGTCGTGCTTGACGCGACCGTTGTGAACATCGCGCTGCCCTCCGCGCAGGGCGAACTCCACTTCTCGGATGGCGACCGCCAGTGGGTCGTCACCGCCTACTCCCTCGCCTTCGGCAGCCTCCTGCTTCTCGGCGGTCGAGTCTCCGACCTGATCGGTCGCAAGCGCACCTTCCTGATCGGACTCGTCGGCTTCGCCCTCGCGTCGGCTCTCGGCGGGGCCGCTCCCACGTTCGAGGTGCTCATCGCGGCCCGCGCCCTGCAGGGTGCCTTCGCCGCGCTGCTCGCGCCGACGGCACTCGCCGTGCTCACCACGACCTTCACGGTCCCCAAGGAGCGGGCGCGTGCGTTCGGTGTCTTCGGGGCCATCGCTGGCGCCGGCGGGGCGGTCGGCCTTCTGCTCGGCGGCGTTCTCACCGAACAACTCGACTGGCGCTGGAACCTCTACATCAACGTCTTCATCGCGGCCGTCGCCGTCGTCGGCACCCTGATGTTCGTACCGAACGTCCTCCGCACCGGACCCCGCCCGCGCCTGGATGTGCCGGGCACCATCCTGATTTCGGGTGCGCTGTTCGGCATCGTCTACGGCTTCTCGAACGCCGTCACCGAGGGCTGGGATTCGCCACTCACCTGGGGCGTTCTGGTCGCGGCCGGCATCCTCTTGATCGCGTTCGTCGTCTGGCAGACGCAGGCGAAGCATCCCCTGCTCCCCCTGTCGGTCGTGCTCGACCGCAACCGCGGGGCGGCGTTCATAGCCGTCATGATCGCCGGGGCCGGAATGTTCGGCATCTTCCTGTTCGTGACGTACTACATGCAGACCTCGCTGGGCTTCAGCCCGATCCAGACCGGTCTCGCGTTCCTGCCGATGATCGGGATGCTCGTGCTCGCGGCACAGATCTCGACCAACTTCCTGCTCCCCCGCCTCGGCCCGAAGATCATGGTGCCGTTCGGGATGGCCTTCGGCGTCGTCGGGATGCTGCTGCTCACGCGCCTTGACCTCGACAGCAGCTACGCCGCGAACGTGCTGCCAGCCCTCATGGTGCTCGGCCTCACGATGGGCACGATCATGCCCGCCGCGATGCAGACTGCCACCCTGGGCGTCGACCGCCAGTTCGCCGGCGTCTCCTCGGCGATGGTGAACACCAGCCAGCAGGTCGGCGGATCGGTCGGCACCGCATTGCTCAACACGATCGCGGCCACCGTCGCAACTGACTACGTCGCCAATCACCTTCCGCCGAGCGACCTCGTCGTGGCGCAGGCCGCCGTGACGTCATATGCCGCCGCGTACTGGTGGGATGCCGCGATCTTCGCGGGGGGCGCCGTCATCACCGCCCTGCTGTTCCGCCGGCGCGGACAGGGTGTCTCACTCACCTCGGGTCACGCGGCCGCCGACAGCGTGAAGGATGCCGAGCCGGTCGTCGTGCACTAAACCGTCTCCCCCAGGCGATCTTCGGGGCTGCCGTTCTGAGAGCTCTCTCAGCACGGCAGCCCCTTCCCGTCTCTAACTCACTGTCACTCCGCGGCCCGCTGGCGCAAAGTTATTCCCAACGACCCGCGCGCGTCGCGTCCCCAAGGTCACCCTTCTGTCCTGGGTACGGAAGCGGCTCGCGGCGGGCTGGGCCTCGGCGCGGTTGTCGAACGACACGCGCGACATTTGGTGCCCCTGGAGAGACTCGAACTCCCAACCGTTTCCTTAGGACGGAACTGCTCTTCCATTGAGCTACAGAGGCTGACCGCACGATTCTAGGCGCGGCTCCTCGATCCCGACGGTCCCGTACAACTCAACTCCCCGTCGAGCGCCACCCACCGTGGTACTCGGTGCGAGCCGTCACGGCGTACGGGGCCGGGCTCACCACCACGCGGACCGCGCGCTGCGTGTGCGGCTGCACCGTGGTCTTCTTGCTGTTCGGGCTCTCGCCCCACAGCACGCGCAACTCGGTGCCGAGTTCGATCTTCGGATCGATGGTCGCGAGCGAAAGACCGCGACGCTCGTTCGCGCTGTAGCCGGTGAAGAGGGATGCACCGACGACGGTGCCGTCGGCGTCGACCACGGAGTCGAAGTTCGATGAGCCGTAGTTCGCGTTCGGCAGGTCGAAGAATTGCGCTGAGTCCGACTCGTCGTCGAGAACCGACGTCATGATCTCGCCCAGGTCTTCGCGGTTCCAGGCGAGCGTCACCTTCTTGCGCTGCTGCTCGGGAACGATCTTCTCGAGAGCCTCGCGACCGATGAAATCGTGGTCGAACTTGACGAACGAGCCGTACCCGAGCTCCCACGGGTTGAGGTAGTAGTCCTCGATGTTGTCCGACTCAAACGAACCCGCCAGCGCGTTCGTTGCTTCATAACTGTCAGCGGGGAGCCATTCCCGGTAAGCCCGCTCGGCGTCGCCGGTGTAGATCGACGGGAGTGGCGACGGGATCCATCCGGATTCCAGCGTGTTCGACGAGTAGGCGCGCGACCCGACCGCCTCGATGCCGAACTCGCGCCCCGCCTCCAGGATCGCGTTCCGAATCCGCTCGGCGTCTTCGTAGGGACCCCAGAGTTCAAGCCCCGGTGCGCCGGCCATGCCGTGACGCAGAGTGTGCACCTGGGTGCCGTCAATGGTGAGGAATCCCATGTGGAAGAACTTCACCTGTTCGACCGATGAACCCTGCAGCTTCTCGATGATCGGCCAGGCGTTCGGCCCCTGGATCTGGTAGCGCCAGTATTTGCGGCTGACGGCCTTGCCGTAGGGGCGCGACGGTGAGCGCCGATCGACGACCATTTCGACGTCGTAACCACCCGTCGACCCGTGGAACTGAAGCCAGTTTGCGACCGGAGCACGACCGACGTAGACGTACTCGTCGTCGGCTTCGTGGAACAGGATGCCGTCACCGACCACGCCGCCATTCGACGCGACCGGGACGAACTGCTTCGCGATGTTTACCGGGAAGTTCGCGAACGAGTTGATGCCGAGTTCGGAGATCAGCCGCAGGGCGTCTTTGCCCTTAATGAAGAGGTTGTCCATGTGATGCGACTGGTCGTACAGCACGGCTGTCTCGCGCCAGGCCCGCTGTTCGCGTCGCCAGTTGGTGAACTCCGCCGGCACAACCGGGTAGATGTAGGTGCCGAGCTGCGAATTGCGCAGCAGCTCGACGGTGTTGCCTGCGGCATCCAGGACTTCCTGAAGGTTTTTCGGGGCCATGTGTCTCGCGCTTTCTGCTGGCAATCACTATCTCGATAGCGAGTTGATACACCGGACGCTACCGCCGCGTGACAGAAGTCGTCAACAACATTGCAGACAATCTTGCCGATGATCGTCGGGCGTGGTTTGCTGTGACCGAGTCAGGACAACCAAGGGAGCAGACGATGAGCGCAGCTGGCACGGGGACCATGCTCGTGGTGAGCGCCCACGCGGGCGACTTCGTCTGGCGAGCGGCGGGGGCGATCGCATCCGCCACCCAGCGCGGCGACCGAGCCGTGATCGTCTGCCTCACGTACGGCGAGCGCGGCGAGTCCGCAAGTCAGTGGCTGGCCGGCAAGACCCTCGACGAGATCAAAGGGATGCGGCGCGCCGAGGCCGAAGCGGCAGCGGCAGCGCTCGGCGCCGAGATCGAGTTTCTCGATGCAGGCGACTACCCCCTGCTGGAATCCGCGGAACTCACGGATCGCCTGGTCGAGGTCTATCGGCGGATCGTTCCGACGGTCGTGCTGACGCATCCACTGTCTGACCCGTACAACGGCGACCACCCAGCCGCCGCCCGGATGGCCATTCAGGCCAGAATCCTGGCGCAGGCGATCGGCTATCCGGGGCCCGGTGAGCCGCTCGGTGCGCCCCCGGTGTTCTTCTTCGAGCCGCACCAGCCCGAGCAAAGCGACTTCAAGCCGAACGTGCTTCTCGACATCACCGCGGCATTCCCAGCCAAGGAGGCGGCCATGCGCTGCCTCCCCGCCCAGCAGCACATGTGGGACTACTACAGCGACCTCGCGGTGCGCCGCGGAGTGCAGGTTCGCCGAAACGCCGGCCCGAACCTCGGGTTGTCCTCGGACACCAAGGGCGAAGCGTTCATGCGGTACTACCCGCAAGTGACGGATGTCTTGGAATGAGAACTGTCGTCGTCACCGACCCACCGCGCACGCCCCTCGACCAGCTCGACGCGCTCGCGACGTTCGGTGTCGCCACCGTTCACGAGGCGATCGGTCGCACGGGACTGGTCGGCACCGGCCTGCGCCCGATTCAGGATGGCGCCCGCATCGCCGGCGCAGCCGTCACCGTGCTGAGTTGGCCGGGTGACAATCTCATGATCCACGCCGCGGTCGAGCAGTGCCGCCCCGGTGATGTGCTCGTCGTCACGACGGTGTCGCCGTCACTCGACGGGTCGTTCGGTGAGTTGTTCGCCACCGCACTGCGGCATCGGGGAGTACGCGGCCTGGTGACCACAGGCGGTGTCCGCGACGTTGCCGAGCTGCGCGAACTGGGATTTCCGGTCTGGGCGGGTGCGCAGAACGCGCAGGGCACCGTGAAAGCGACAGCGGGTTCCGTCAACATCCCGATCCTGGTCGGCGGCGTCGTCGTCCATCCGGGCGATGCGATCGTTGCTGACGACGATGGCGTGCTGTGTATTCCGCGCGAAACCGTCGAGGGTGCGATCGCGGCATCCGAGGCCCGCACTCTCAAAGAGGCCGAATCCCGCCTTGCCTACCAGAACGGCGAGCTCAGCCTCGATCGCAACAACCTTCGCGGGGTGCTCGCCGACCTTGGTGTCGAGTACGTGAAGGCGTCCAATGCCTAGTTCTGAGGGCATCGGTTCTGACGGCATCCGCTGCATGATGATGCGCGGTGGGACCTCGAAGGGGGCCTACTTCCTGGCTGAAGACCTTCCCGCGGATGTCGCCGAGCGCGACCGACTGTTGCTGGCGATCATGGGGAGCCCCGATCCGCGCCAGATCGACGGAATCGGCGGCGCCGATCCACTCACCAGCAAGGTCGCGATCGTCTCGAGATCCACCGACCCGTCGACCGACGTCGACTACCTCTTTCTTCAGGTGCTCGTCAATGAGCCGATCGTGACCGACCGCCAGAACTGCGGCAACATCCTGGCCGGGGTCGGGCCGTTCGCCGTCGAGCGAGGCCTCGTGGCGGCGCGCGGCGACTCCACGACCGTGCGCATCCGAATGGTGAACTCGGGTTCGATCGCGGCCGCGACCTTCCCAACGCCCGGCGGGTCACCCGACTACCGCGGAGACACCTCGATCGACGGGGTACCCGGGACGGCCGCCGCCGTGCGGATCGACTTCGCCGATACGGCGGGGTCGTCGACCGGGTCATTGCTGCCGACCGGCAACGTGCACGACACGTTCGAGGGCGTCGCCGTCACGTGCGTTGACAACGGGATGCCGACAGTCCTCATCGCCGCCGCCGACCTGGGCCTCACCGGAGCCGAGTCACCGGATCAGCTCGAAGCCGACGTGGCCCTCAACGAGCGACTGCACGCCATCCGTACCGCCGCCGCAGCCGCCATGGGGATGGGCGATGTGTCGAAGGCGACGGTTCCGAAGGTGGTTCTGCTCTCGCCCCCGCGCGAGGATGGCGTCATCGCCACCCGCAGCTTCCTGCCCGTAAAGGTGCACACCTCAATCGGCGTTCTGGGAGCTCTCACCGTCGCCGCCGGAGTTTCGATTCCGGGGGCGGTGGGGTACGACTTCGCTCGACTCCCGGCTCCCGGCGGTCAGTTCCGCATCGAACATCCGACCGGTCACCTTGATGTCGTGATCGACATGGATGGCACCCAGGTCATCGCGTCGGGCAACGTCCGCACCGCCCGAAAGCTTTTCGACGGCGTCGTCTTTCCCCGACCGATCTGACTCTTTCACAGACAGGATTCATCATGAGAACACCGGCCTTCGGCGATATCGCCCACCTCGGACACGTCGAGCTACTGACCTCTGAGTTCGAGAAGAGCAGATGGTTCTTCACCCGACTGCTCGGAATGCGCGAAGTCGCCGCCGACGGGGACTCGGTGTTCCTGCACGCCTGGGATGACTACGAGCGCTACACCCTGAAACTCACCGCCGCCCCCGCGTCGGGCGTCGGTCGAGTCGCGCTCAGGGCGGCAAGCCCCGAGGCGCTCGAGAGGCGGGTTCGGGCCATCGAGGATGCCGGCCGCGGAGTCGGCTGGAAAGACGGCGAGCAGGGCGTGGGCCGCAGTTACGCCTTCACCGATCCCGATGGCCACCCCATGGAGATCTACTACGACACCGAATGGTTCACGGCGCCTGAGGGCGAGGGTCCCGCCTTGAAGAACCAGGCGGACCGCTTCCCCGGATTCGGCATCAACGCCCGCCGACTCGATCACGTGAACTATCTCGCGAAGGATGTCGAGGAGAACGGCGTGTTCATCGAACAGGCCCTAGGCGGGGAACCGACCGAGCAGATCCGGCTCGACTCCGGCGAGATCTCGGCCCAGTGGTTCCACTTCACGAACAAGTCCTACGACCTGGTCTACTCAGCCGATAACACCGGCAGCACGGGGCGCTTGCACCACATCGCGTTCGCGACCGACACCCGAGAAGACATCTTGAAGGGGGCCGACATCTTTCTCGAGAACGGCATCCACATCGAGTCTGGCCCGCACAAGCACGCGATCCAGCAGACCTTCTTCCTCTACGTCTACGAACCCGGCGGCAACCGGATCGAGTTCGCCAACGCTGGTGCGCGGCTCATGCTCGCACCGGACTGGCGCACGATCGAGTGGAGCGAAGCCGAGCGCGCGAAGGGTCAGGCGTGGGGGATGAAGACGATCTCCACGTTCCACAGCCACGGCACCCCACCGGTGGGCGAGTAGCCGATCGAGTAGCCGGGCGTTAGGTCAGGCTGCGCAACGCCTCGATGACACTCATCAGGTGTTCGCGGGTCGCGGCCTGAGCGGCGACCGGATCCCGGTCGATGAGTGCGTCGATGATGGCGACGTGCTCGTTGACTGAGACCCGTGCCCGCCCGGCTTGAAACGAAAGCCGGAACTGGTGGCGCACGCTCTGCGCGCGGAGACGCTCGATGATGCCGACCGCTGTCGCCTGGGCGCTGATCTCCCGGATGCGACGGTCGAGGTTCTGGTGCAGGCGGGAATATTCCAGAAGATCGCCGGCGCTCACTGACTCGATGAGTGCCGCACGCAGCAGCCGCAGTTCATCCACTTCGCCGTCGGTAATGCGCTCGGCGGCCTTGGCCGCGCACAGTCCCTCCACCGCGATGCGCACCTCGAGGATTTCGACCGCCTCGTCCAGCGAAACCGAGCGAACTCGGGCGCCACGATTCGGGAGCCGGTCGACGAGTCCCTCGGTAGCGAGCTCGAAGAGAGCGGAACGGATCGAAGTGCGGCTGGCTCCGAGGCTGCCCGTGAGATCCGCCTCAATCAGGCGTTGGTTCGGCGCGAACTCGCCGCTGACGATGGCCGCCCGGATCGCATCGGTGACCGACGGGTCGGGGCGATCGGTGTCTGATATTTCTACGGCATTCACGGCGATCCTCCCTTCGGCGACATTATTGTCTACAATCACACAGCATTGCAGTTCGAGGGAGATCATATGCGTGTCGCGGTCCTTGGACTCGGCGAGGCAGGCCGTCTTTACGTGGAGGGGTTCAGCTCCCTCGGCGTCGACGTGGTCGGCTATGACCCGCAATCTCCCGAGCCGCTCCTGACCGGCTTGCGGGTTGGTACCGTCGCCGACGCCGTGCGGAACGCAGACTTCGTGGTGAGCCTCACCGGGGCCGAGGCCTCGCGAGCCGTTCTCGACGCGGCGCTGCCCGCGATCTCCGCATCCACGGTGTACGCCGATCTGAACACCGCCAGACCCGAACACAAGGCCGGGCTCGCGCAACAGGCAGCCAACCACGCGACGGCGTTCGCAGATGTCGCTGTGATGGCCCCCGTCCCGCGAGCGGGAGTCCTCACCCCGCTGCTTGCGAGCGGGACCGGCGCGGAACGGGTCGCTGCCGAGTGGTCGGTACTGGGCATCCCTATTCGTGACGTTGGCGAGGTGGCAGGTCACGCCGCCGGGTTGAAACTGCTGCGCAGCGTCTTCATGAAAGGGCTAGCCGCACTGGTCTATGAAGGAGTGACCGCCGCAAGCCACCTCGGAGAACGCGACTGGATGACGGCCGAGATCGCGTCAGAGCTCGGCCCCGAGGGCGCCGCCCTCGTCGACCGCCTGCTCGACGGTACGCGCCTGCATGCCCGTCGACGCGCGCACGAGATGCACGACGTCATTAGCTATCTGGGCGACCTCAACGCGCCGCACTGGATGAGCGACGCGACCGTCCAGTGGCTCGAAGCACTCGCTGAGGATCCCGGCTTCGCCGACTCACCCTGACGCGGGGGTGAGCTCGGCCAGGATCGCATCCTTGAACACGGGCGCGAAGTAGCGGCTGAAGGTCGCCGTCACGTGGTTGCCGTCGAGATAGGTCTGCACGTCGCCCATGATCAGCGGACACACGTCGGTGCAGAAGTAGGGCTGCAGATCGAGGTAGGCGGCGCCCGTCGCCTGCGCCGCGCCGCGCTCCGCGTCGACGACCCGCGGATTGACCGCTTCGGACACCGGGCTCGCACAGGTCAGTGCATCCTGCAGATGGGCCGAGAGACAGTCCTGCGGATCGAACGCGCGACTCGGTACGTCACCGACGACGATTACGCGCGTTGACGGGTTGAGCTCTTGGATGGTGCGGCTCAGCGCCGCCCCGTAGTCGTCCGTGTACGGAAAATACAGCTCCGCATGATTCGCGAGTACGACCACGTCGGGCGGGTCGGCGCGCAGCAGATCGATGACGCCCCGACGCCACTCGTTGCAGTTGGGATAGGGGCTGGTATCGACGAGCACATCCTCGACGAATGCTGAAGGACAGCCCCGCTTGGTGTACCTGGTCATCTGAATCGTTCCGTCATCCGCGAGGGCTTCGAGGGCGGGGATCCAGGATGCGGCGTGAGAGTCACCGAATAGAGCAACGGTCGGCGCGCCGGTCGCGGAGCCGTACGCGCAGCCGGTGGGGTCGGCATTGTCGTAGTCGCGCACGCAGTCCGGCCGATCGACGCCGGGGATGTCGCCCGAACCTGCCCACAGGTTGGGCGTGAGGTTGTTGGGAACGAACGCCGTCCCCACCGGACTCTTGCTCAGCACGAACGCCGGCGCCGCCCGTCCCGCGTCGACGGGAAGACGCTGAACCACGACGGCGCTCGGCACGAGCACGACCGCGAAGGCGAGGCTGGCGGCGAGGCCGACGATCAGGGTCCGCTTAGCCGACGCGGTCCACTTCCACGTGCCGCGTCTCCCCGGCTCTTCGACGAAGCGCCACAACAGCCAGGCGAGGGGGATGGCGGCCGCCGCGAGGATGAGCGGCACCCAGAAAGGAAGGGGTTCGCGCCAGCCGAAGAGCACCTGAGGCACGATGATCAGCGGCCAGTGCACGAGGTAGAGCGAGTACGAGATCTTGCCGATGAACTGCGCCGGGCGGATGGCGAGCACGGCCGCCGGTCCGTAGCGCGTCGCTCCGGTCCCGCCCAGGATCGCGGCGGCGGCCGCGAGAACTGGCAGGGCGGCGTACCACGAGGGGTAGGGCGTCGCCGGACCGTAGAGCAGCGCGGCGGCGGCGATCCCGACCAGTCCCGCCCAGGCGAGCGGAGCCTTCCACCACCGGTATTCGGAAATCTTGGGAGCCGCGATGACCGCCAGGGCGACCAACGCGCCCACGCCGAGTTGCCAGGCGCGCGTCGGCAGCAGGAAGAAGGCGAGCGGCTGCCGATAGTCGGTGACGACGACCGCGAGCGCGAAGGACACGACGGTGATGATCGCCACCGCCACGAACAACCCGCGACGAGAACGTTTGAAAACCCACCACGCAAGCAGCAGCAGGAGCGGCCAGAAGAGGTAGAACTGCTCCTCGACGCCGAGCGACCAGTAGTGCTGAACGACCGAGGGATCCGTGCCGGCGAAGTAGTCCGTGCCCGAGACGGCGAACAGGATGTTGGGGCCGTACAGCGCGGCAGCCGCGATCTCGACGAATGCCTTCGGCTTCATGAGCGGAGGGAACCAGATCGCCACGGTCGCCGCGGTCAGAGCGAGGACGATGAGCGCCGCGGGAAGCAGTCGCCGGATGCGCCGACTGTAGAAGTCGCGCAACCGGAGCCGGCTCGCCTCAATCGACTCGACGAGGTGGGTCGTGATGAGGAACCCCGAGATCACGAAGAACACATCGACGCCGACGAAACCTCCGTCGAGAACTGACACCCCCGCGTGGCTGAGGACGACCAACGCCACCGCGATCGCGCGAAGACCCTGGATGTCGGGCCGGAACTCTCGTTTCACCGGTTCATCCTGACATGGCGCGAGCTCGACCCCGCCCAACGCTCGTCGCGCGCCTGAGCGGGCGGCGCGTCAGCGAACGACGCGGATCACTTGGGCGGCGCGTACAGGTAGTAGTAGCTGCTGGCCGGAACGATGCGCTGGCCGTAGACGTGAGTCCGGTTCCAGTTGTATTCCTCGATCAACACCGTGCCGTCAGGCAGGATGCCGTTCACGTAGGCCACGTGGTTGCCGCCCGGCAGCCATGCGACCGCGCCAACCTCCGGGGTCGTCCCGGTCGGCCAGCCGTGGTTCAGCCAGGCCGTCTTCCAGTAGCGCGCGCTGCCCTGGGCGAGGTTCGTCCAGACCCACTTCCACGGCGCAGAGGTGACCCCGGCATCCCGGTTCATCCGCCAGGCGACGAAGTCGACGCACTCCCGGTAGTAATAGTTGAACGGTGAAAGCCCACCGCCCTGGTCGATGCTGATCGCGTCGGGGTACGGGTAGTCGTCGCCGAGCTCCTTCGCGCCCGAGTTGAGGTACGCCGCCAGATTCTGCTGACGCAGCGCCTCGGCGTAGAGCTTCTTGAGGTCGGACGCGTTCGTGACCCCGTACGTGTCCCGAATGGATGTCGCAGCATCCGCATTCGCGGCTGTCACGTCGAGAGCCTGGCCGGCCAGCGGGTCGGCGTTCTTCTGGGTGGGCCCGCCCTGATCGGCGAACGCGGGGAGCGCGAGCGTTGCGAACAATCCGAAGATCACCGTCATGACACCCGCGGTGCTGAGCTTGCGACGCAGGCTCGTCGGCGGGGGTTTGAGTCCGGCCCGCACGTTGTCCCGGGTGTTCGAGCGCTTCGCTGCGCCGCGTGGTCGCGAGCGCGCCGCCGTCGACGTGGTCCGGCTCACCGCCGGTGTCGGGGTGTTGCGCGACACCGGCGCTGCGGTGACGGGCGCCGGGGTCGTGGTGGCGGGCGCCGCGGTGGCGGGCAGCGAACCCGCGGATTCCGCAACCTGGTAGCCGCCCGCTTCACGCATCGCGCGGCGCGAGGTGAATGTCGCGTCGGCGGGCGGGACCGCCGCAACGGGAAGGTCGGGCGAGTCACCGAGGGTCCACCCACTGGATGGGACACCAGCATTTTCGGGAACACCGGACGTACGAGCGAGATCGGGACGACTAACGTTCTCGTCCTTCTCGCCGAAGAGTCCCCTCATTGGATCGGGGAACTCGCTATCCGTCACAAGAATGCCTCCGGGTTTACGACCGTTCGAGAGTACGAGACAAAGCTGGGAAAGTCACGTACAGGTAACGGTCACGCCGCTGGAGCGAGGAATTCTTCCCACTGAGGCTGCGCCCGTTCCACCCCACGCACGAGCCAAGCGGTGCCATGTGGAGCGCGCGGGATGTAGCGCAGCGACCAGCCCATCTCGTGGGGAGTGCGGTCGCCCTTGAGGTTGTTGCACCGCAGGCAGCACGCGACGAGGTTCTCCCAACTGTCCGCACCACCGCGCGAGCGGGGCTGAACGTGGTCGATCGTGGTCGCACTCGCGGGGCAGTAGGCGCAGCGCTGGAGGTCGCGACGCAGCACACCCCGACGAGATACCGGCACGTTTCGACCGCTCGGCACCTTGACGTACCGCCGCAACAGGATGACGGACGGGCGATCCCACGCGCCGGAGGTGCCGACCACCGGATTGTCGGGGTCACTCGCGACGATCGACGCCTTTCCGCCCAGCACCAGCACCAGTGCGCGTTTGAAAGACACCACAGCCAACGGCTCGTAGCCGGCGTTCAATACCAGAGTTCGCATTCGGGCTCCTCTCGAAGGCGCCCGCACGGCTTGCAGAAATTCGATTCCCAGATCCGTTGTCACACAGGAGGAGCAAACACAAAAGGCGCCGTCGTTGCCGACAGGCGCCTTAGTCGACCGGGACGTGACAGTGCACGACCGGACGGATGCTGCGCCGTATGAAGAACAGCGCGCGGGCATCCTTGGTAGGGATGCTGCCCGTGTTCTGCATACGACTCTCCCGATTTACTCGAGTTCCGAGGATCCCAGGCTAGACCCGCAAACCCTCGGTGTCGGTTACGGCACGGTGACGATTAGCCCACGTGCCCGGCGACTCAGATGCCGGGACGCACGAACCAGTAGTCGCCCCACGGCTTGCCGATCCGCACCACGGTGCCGGGCATCGGTGCATGAATCATCTGTCCGCCACCGATGTAAATCCCGACGTGATGGCCGCCGTCGAGCACGACGAGGTCACCGGGCAGCGCTGCGGCCGGGTCGATGGCCTGCATCCGGCCCTGCGCGCTCGACGAGTGCGGAAGCGAAATCCCGACGTTGGCGAACACGAACTGGGTCAATCCCGAGCAGTCAAAGCCGGCCGGTGAGTTTCCGCCGAAGACGTAGGGCACGCCCAAGTACTGCTCGGCGATCGAGACGATCGTCGCCGGGTCGTAGTTCGGGTAGGGCGGGTTTTTCAGCAGGTCGCTCACACTCGGGCCGCTGTACGCGCGTGCCGCCGCCGCGAGCTCGGAGCGACGCATGTCTGCCGCCGAGGTCGCCGTGTAGTCATCGCGAGCGACAGCAATTGCGGCGGGGCTGACGACATCCACGGTTTGCGCGTCCTGCGTCTTATACGCCTCAAGCGCGGCGGTAGCGCGGCCATCGACGGGTTGGGCCGAACTGTAGGCGTAGGCCGGAAGGGCGACCGTGCAGAAGATGGCCGGAACGGCGACACCCATGACCAGAATCGGCAGGACGCGAGCCTTAAGCCCGATCCGCGGGGTGAGGGTCGAAGCAGGCGCAGGAAGGGGAACGATTGCTGACCGGCTACCGGTCGGCTCAGGTGAGGTTAAGAACACGAGAGACTCCTGCGCCACACCGCCTCTCTCAGCGGCCCCATCCCTGTCGTATGTCACGTCGTGCCGCCGAGGATGGGTGACGTGACGCCCGGCGAAACGGCCTCCGGCCGGCTTACGTGGCCGAGAGGACTCGTTGACTATACGTGGAGCAGTTAGGCAATGCCAGTCGGGCGCGCGACATAGATGTGAGTCGCGACTTCGGGCGGCAACTCGAGGCCGTCACCGTAACCGTCGACCCGCACGAGGACATAGCCGTCGGCGGCCGAGATGCTCGCATCCGCACCGGGCAGTACGCCAGCAGTCTTCAACTGCTCCAACAGGTCGGGTTCGAACTGCACCGGCTCACCCAATCGGCGGATGGTCACGACCACGGGATCGACTTCACTGCGAACCCGCTCGACGATGTTGACGACACCTTCGAGGAAGGGCGCCGACGCCGTGCCGCCGATCTCCTCGAGTGCGGGGATGGGGTTTCCGTAGGGCGACTCGGTCGGGTGGTTGAGGATTTCGAGGAGCCGTCGCTCGACCTGCTCGCTCATGACGTGCTCCCACCGGCAGGCTTCGTCGTGAACAAGCGCCCAGTCCAGCCCAATGACGTCGTACAACAGCCGCTCTGCCAGCCGGTGCTTGCGCATCACGTGCAGGGCGCGCAAGCGGCCCTCGGCCGTGAACTCCAGGTGGCGATCCCCTTCGACACGAACCAGACCGTCGCGCTCCATCCGACCGATGGTCTGCGACACGGTCGGACCGGAGTGCCCGAGCCGCTCAGAAATACGGGCGCGCAGCGGCACGATGCCCTCCTCCTCGAGATCGAGGATGGTGCGGAGGTACATCTCGGTGGTGTCGACGAGATCCGTCATCTTGGCCTCCCGGCTGCCGTCGATCAGCGTACCCGTCGGCCCGGGCGGCGTCCGGTACGCCGGTAGAATTCGAGCATGCCGAGCCTCGAGATCCCCCGCGACCTGTTGCCCGTCGACGGACGGTTCGGTTGCGGACCCTCGAAGGTGCGCCCCGAACAGATCGCCCACCTTCAGCACAATGTGGGACTGCTCGGAACCTCCCATCGGCAGGCACCTGTGAAGAACCTCGTCGGCCGCGTGCGCTCAGGTCTTGGCGACCTGTTCTCGGCGCCCGACGGCTACGAGATTCTGCTCGGCAACGGCGGCTCGACTGCGTTCTGGGATGCCGCCGCCTTCTCGCTCATCGACAAGCGCAGCGAGAATCTCGCGTTCGGCGAGTTCGGGGCAAAGTTTGCGGCCGCTGCGAAAGCTCCGTTCCTTGAGGCTCCGCACGTCATCACTGCGACCGGCGGAACCCGTACTGGCGTCGAGGTGCTCGCGGGCATCGACGTCTACGCCTGGACCCACAACGAGACCTCGACCGGCGTCATGGCTCCCGTTACCCGCGTGGTCGCCGACCCGGGCGCTCTCACCGTGATCGATGCGACGAGTGCGGCGGGCGGCATCCAATTCGATGCGTCGCAAGCGGATGTCTACTACTTCGCGCCGCAGAAGAATCTGGCCAGCGACGGCGGCCTGTGGTTCGCCCTGGTTTCGCCTGCCGCGGTGGAGCGCATCGAGCGGATCGCGGCGAGCGACCGTTGGATCCCCGAGATCCTCAGCCTCAAGCAGGCTCTCGACAACAGCCGCCTCAACCAGACCCTCAACACCCCGGCGCTCGCGACGCTGCTGCTGCTCGAAAACCAGCTCGACTGGATCAACGGCAACGGAGGGTTGGCCTGGGCCGACTCCCGAACCCAGCGCTCGTCGGACCTGCTCTATGACTGGGCCGATGCGTCGCCGATCGCGAGCCCGTTTGTGGTCGAAAAGGGAGACCGCTCGCAGGTCGTCGCGACGATCGACTTCGACGAGACGGTCGACGCCGCAGCGGTCGCGCAGATCTTGCGCGACAACGGAATCGTCGACACCGAGCCGTATCGCAAGCTAGGTCGTAATCAGTTGCGTATCGCGACCTTCACGGCCGTCGAACCGGATGACGTGGCCGCCCTGATCGCGAGCCTCGACTGGGTACTTGAGCGGGTCACGGGTGAGCCGAGCGCCGTGGAAACCGCCGCGGCGGCGAACTGATGCGCCTTTTCCTCAAAGACTCAGAGCGTCGCCCCGATCCGGCCCCCGTCAAGACCGACGACCGCAAGGTCGTGCTGGTCGGGCTGGTGCTGTGGCTGGTCGCCCTCGGGGTGCTGCTGGTGTTCCTCACTCCCCTTCAGGAGTCAGGGCACGTCGGCTCGCTCTGGACTGTCCTCGTCGGACTCGCCCTCGGCCTCGTCTTGCTCGTCTACACCCAGCGGCGCCGCGACTAGTTCGTCGCTTTCGAAGTCGATGCCGTCGACCAGGTCGTCTTCGTCGTCGTCATCCTCGACGTCGTCATCTTCGAGGTCGTCATCACCCTCGACGAGGAGTCCTGCCGCCGCCTGAGCGGCGCGGTACTCCTCGAGGCGATCGACCCACGGCACCCAGTCCGGCGAGACCAGAGCGCCATCACCGGGCATCAGCTCGGCTTCGAGAACTGTGGGGTCTTCACCGGCAACCTGGGCGGCGCTGACCGACCAGTGCCAGCCCGGATAGCCCGGCAGCGTCGAGACGAAATTCAGCGTGACGACCCCGTCGTCTTCACCGACCTGCGAGATCAACACACCGATCGTGTCGGGTGTCGTAATCTCGGCAAGCGCCGCGCGAGCTACCCCTTCGAAGGTGGCGGTGTCGCCTGTATCAGCGGTATCCGACGACATCAGGCGTCGAGGTCGTCGGCTACCCGGCGAAGCACGGCGGCAATCTTCGCGCCGTGCGTCTTGTCGGGATACCGGCCGCGCCGCAGCCCGGCACCGATGCCATCCATCAACTTGACGAGGTCTTCGACCACGATCGCCATATCGTCGGCGGAGCGACGGTTGCGCTGCCCCATCGTGACGGGGGTCTCCAGGACGCGAACCGAAAGGGCCTGTGCGCCCTTCTTGCCGTCAGCGATTCCGTACTCCAGGCGCGAACCCGCCTTCACCACGGCGCCGGCGGGCAGCGCGGAGGCGTGCAGAAACACTTCGGTGCCATCGTCCGATGCGATGAATCCGAAACCCTTGTCCTCGTCGTAGAACTTGACCTTGCCGGTGGGCATGACAGCTGACCTCTATCCTTGACCCGTGGCGAATGAAACCCAGGTACCGCTCAATCGTATCGAACGCATCCTGGTGGCGATGGTCGCATCGAGTGCGGGGCTCTCGATCGCTGCGATTATCGCCGTCATCATCGGCGGCTTTGCGAAAGCAGACACCAACTCGGGCATCTGGCTGACCGTCAAGGTGCTCCCCTTTGTCGGCCTTATTCTGGCGCTGATTCTGATCGTGGTCTTCCTGATCGTCAGCGTCGTGCGGCGCCGCCGACTCGCGCGAGACGGTCGCTAGCGCCAGCAATGGCCGCCAGCGGTTCGGCCCTCGCGCTCGCCGCGCGGCTACGGGCGCTGGATGACGGCGCGCTCGCACGGTTGGTGACCCAACGCCTCGTGCGCGAGTCCGGCATCCGCGACTTCTTCGATCTCGCCGAAGCGCTGCTCGACCGCAGTTCGATTCAGGCGGCCCTCGAACGGCTCGATCGCGGCACTCTGGCGCTTCTCGCGGTCGCCGGAGAACTCGCCGAGAGCGCCGGAGCGCCGACTGCCGAACAACTTTCCGCGCGCCTCGACCTTCCCGTCGCCGACGTTCGGGAGCGCATCGCGACCGCGCTCGATGCCGGACTCCTCGGTACCGAGTCGGGCCGCTACGCCCCCTGGGATGCCGTGGTTGAGCAGCTGCGCGCCTGGCCAGCGTTTGGACTGCCTGCCGGTCGCGACCTGGTGGACGGCTCCCCACCCGCAGTCTTGGAACCGGTCAGCGAAGCCGACGTGCGCTTCATCGACCGGGGCGCGGGCGACCGCGCCTTCGGAACCCTCGGCGCCGTCACCGAAACCCTGCTGGCCTTGCGCGAAGCCCCGGCCCGACGCCTCGCCCGGGGTGGGCTCGCCCTCCCCGATGCCCGCCGTCTCGCCGCCATCGCCGGCGTCGATGCCGGTGAGGTCGAACTGCTGCTCGACATCGCATCCCGAGCAGGGCTCGCGGTGCTGGCCGGGACTGAATGGGTCGCGACCGATCGGCTGACCGACTGGCTCGCCGGATCGCGGATCGACCGCTGGGGTGAACTCGCGAGCGGTTGGCTCTCGCGCCTGCCCGACGACCTCCGTGACCTGTTGCGCATGCGCGCCCATGCGGTCTGGGGAGACGGCCTGCTCGACTATCTCGATTGGCTGTACCCGGCAGGCGCGTCGTGGGTGCGCGAGCGCGCCGTCATTGCTGCCCGCACGGCAGAACTGCTGGGCATCACGGGCGCAGGTGCCCCGAGTAGCGCAGGCGCACGACTGCTGCTCGACGGCACCGAGGCGGCCGCCGAGGCCATGGCGGCATCCTTCCCCGCCGAGGTCGACAACGTGTACCTCCAGCACGACCTCTCGGTGATCGCGCCCGGTCCACTTCGGGTCGACCTCGAGACCCGACTGCGGGTCATGGCCGAGGTCGAGGCTCGCGGTCTCGCGTCATCGTTCCGCATCACCGCCGTCTCGTTGACCCGAGCACTGGTCGCGGGCGAGACGGCGACCAGCATCCGCGAGTTCCTCGGCACGCTGTCGCTCACCGGCATCCCACAACCGTTGGACTACCTGATCACCGACACCGACGCGCGGTTCGGAACCCTTCGGGTCGGGCAGATCGACGGCGCGATCGGCAGTTACGTGCGCAGTGTGGATGCCGAGCTGCTGCGCCAACTCGCGGTCGACCAAGCCCTCGCACCGCTCGCCTTCGACTCCACCGACCCACATCGGCTGACGACCCGGTTCGACGTCGGGCTGCTGTACACCTCGCTGCTCGACGCTCGATATCCGGTCGTCGCCGAAGACGGTTCGGGGCGGCTGATCGCGATTCGAGCCCAACGCCGCTCCACCGGGGGAGGCGAACTTGTCACGCAAGATACCGCCGCCGTGCTGGTGCAGCGCGTGCGCGAAGGGGCTGCGGCGGCCCCCGAAGAAGCCGACCGTGCGTGGCTCGCCCGGCAGCTTGAACTCGCGATCAAAGGCAAGGTGACCGTTACCGTGACCGTCCGGTTGCCCGATGACTCTCTCGCCGAGTACGTGCTCGAACCGGCGGCTCTCGCCGGGGGACGGTTGCGGGCCCGCGATCGTCGATCCGACATTGAGCGCACACTGCCCCTGTCATCCATCGTCGCCGTCGCCAACGCCTAACCTCCGCTCGCCGTAGACTTGCACGTTATGTCTGCGCCCCCGGTCAGCCCTGTGCCCGTGAGCAACTCTGGGCCGCTGATCGTGCAGAGTGACCGCACCGTGCTGCTCGAAGTCGCGCATCCGGATGCTGAAGACGCCCGCCACGAACTGAGTGTCTTCGCCGAGCTCGAGCGCGCACCTGAGCACGTGCACACCTACCGCATCACGCGGCTCGGCCTGTGGAACGCCCGTGCGGCCGGCCACACCGCCGATCAGATGCTGAGCACTCTGGAACGCTTCGCCAAGTTTCCGGTGCCGCAGTCGGTCACGATCGACATCACCGAAACCGTCGGGCGCTACGGCCGACTCGTCATCACCCGGGGCGACGAGAACGAGCTGCTGCTCACGACGACCGACCCGGCCGTGCTCGCCGAGATCACCCGCTCGGCCAAGGTCGGGCCGTTCCTCGGAATCCGGCGAACCCCCACCGAGTGGACTCTGCAGCCCTGGGCTCGCGGGCAGATCAAACAAGAACTTCTCAAGCTCGGCTGGCCCGCCGAAGATCACGCCGGCTACACCCCCGGCACGCCCCACGAGATCGGCCTGATCGAGAACGGCTGGGCGCTGCGGGCCTACCAGCAGAAGGCCATCGACAACTTTTTCGCCGGCGGCTCCGGGGTCGTCGTGCTGCCGTGCGGCGCGGGCAAAACGATCGTCGGCGCCGGCGCAATGGCCGAAGCCGACTCGACCACGCTCATCCTGGTGACCAACACGGTCTCGGCGCGACAGTGGCGCACCGAACTGCTCAAGCGCACGACCCTCACCGACGACGAGATCGGCGAGTACTCCGGCGAGCGCAAAGAGGTCAGGCCGGTCACGATCGCGACCTACCAAATCCTCACCGCGAAGCGAAAGGGCGAGTTCGCCCACCTCGCGCTGCTCGATGCCCTGGACTGGGGCCTCATCATCTACGACGAGGTGCACCTGCTTCCCGCGCCGGTGTTCAAGCTCACCGCCGAACTGCAGGCCCGCCGCCGCCTCGGCCTGACGGCGACCCTGGTGCGCGAAGACGGCCGCGAGTCGGATGTCTTCTCGCTCATCGGTCCGAAGCGTTTCGACGCCCCCTGGAAAGAGATCGAGGCGCAGGGCTTCATCTCGCCCGCCGCCTGCTACGAAGTGCGGATCGACCTGCCGCAGTCCGACCGGTTGGAGTACGCGGCGTCCGCCGACGACGAGCGATACCGGCTGGCCGCAACGGCACCGGCGAAACTGCAGGTCGTGAAGGATCTCGTGAAGAAACACGAGGGCGAACGCATCCTGGTCATCGGCCAGTATCTCGACCAGATCGACACCCTTGCCGACGTGCTGAAGGCGCCGTCGATCACAGGCGCGACACCCATCGCCGAACGCGAACGGCTGTACGAGGAATTCCGCGAGGGGCGCATCAAACTGCTCGTCGTGTCAAAGGTCGCGAACTTCTCGATCGACCTTCCCGAGGCCACCGTCGCCATCCAGGTGTCGGGCTCGTTCGGATCGCGCCAAGAAGAAGCCCAGCGTCTCGGTCGGCTGTTGCGGCCGAAAGAGAGCGGCATCCCGGCGTCGTTCTACACCCTCGTCGCGCGCGACACGGTGGATCAGGACTACGCGCAGAACCGGCAGCGCTTTCTCGCCGAGCAGGGGTACTCCTACACGATTCTGGATGCCGACGGCCTCGCCGCCTGATGAGCGACACAGCGGCGTAGCGGTCACAGAACTCTCCCAGGCGAGATACCTCTCCGGGAGTACAGGTCACGGCCGGGGGGATGACAGGCTGAACTCGTGATCGAAGCATCAGGCCTGACCAAGCGTTACGGCGACAAGACCGCCGTTGACGACGTGAGTTTCACCGTCAAGCCCGGGATGGTGACCGGATTCCTCGGCCCCAACGGCGCGGGCAAATCGACGACGATGCGACTGATTGTCGGGCTCGACAGCCCGTCGGCGGGGAGAGTGACAGTCGGCGGCAAGCGGTACGAAGATCTGAAAGCACCGCTCCGCGAGGTCGGCGTCCTGCTCGACGCGAAGGCGGTACACACCGGCCGCACCGCCGAAAGCCACCTCCTCGCGCTGGCAGCCACCCACGGCATCCCGAAGAAGCGCGTTGCGGAAGTGATTTCGCTCACCGGACTCGAGTCGGTGGCCCGACGGCGCGTCGGCGGCTTCTCGCTCGGCATGGGGCAGCGGCTCGGGATCGCGGCGGCACTGCTCGGCGATCCGGAAACCCTCATCCTCGACGAGCCGGTCAACGGACTCGACCCCGAAGGCGTCATCTGGGTGCGCACGTTGTCCCAAGCGCTCGCCAAGCAGGGCCGCACCGTCTTTCTCTCGTCGCACCTGATGAGCGAGATGGCGCTGACAGCGGAGCACATCATCGTGCTGGGCCGCGGTCGGGTCATCGCGGACGCCCCGGTCGGCGACATCCTCGCGCGTGCGGGGGGCGGCACGGTTAACGTGCGCACCCCGGATGGCTCCAAACTCAGCGCGGCCGTCACCAAAGAAGGCGGCACCGTCACGCCCAGCGCGAACGGACTCCTCGTCGTGACGGGTCTCGCCGCTCCCCGGATCGGCGAACTCGCCGCCCGCGACGGCGTCGTGCTGCACGAGCTCACGACCGACGTCGGGACTCTCGAAGAGGCTTACCTCGCGCTCACCGCCGACGAGGTCGAATACCACGCAGGAGGACTCCAGTGACCACCACCGTCGCCACGCGACAGCCGCACCTCACCTTCGGCGGCATCCTGCGCTCGGAGTGGATCAAGCTGCGCAGCCTGCGTTCGACGCTGTGGTGCTACCTGATCTTCGTCGCGCTCACGATTGGGTTCGCCGCGCTCGTCGCCGTCGCTGCGCCGACCGACGGCAGCAGCGGCGGACGCGGCCTGATCGATCCCTCGGTCGGGGTCGAGCCCCTCTGGTTGGGTGTTGCGACCGTCGGGGTCACCTTCGGCCAGCTAGTCATCGCGGTGCTCGGAGCACTCGTGATCACGGGCGAATACGGAACCGGGATGATCCGCTCGACCTTCGCCGCCGTGCCCAAGCGGCTGCCCGCGATCGCCGGGAAGGCTCTCGTCTTCGGTGTCGTCACGGTCGTCGTGTCGGCGGTCGCCCTGATCGCTTCAGCATTGATCTCGGCCGCGATCCTGACCGGTCGGGGCCGCACCCTCGACCTGGGCGATCCGCCCTTCTGGTGGGGGATCCTCGGCGCGATCGGCTACCTCGCGCTGATCGGCATCCTGTCGCTCGCGATCGGCGCGATCATCCGGGTCAGTTCGGGCAGTATCGCGACCGTCGTCGGAATCGTCTTCATCGCGCCCATCGTGCTCAGCCTGGTTGGCGTGCTCACGCAGGCGGCCTGGGCCTTCAACGTCGCGGCATTCTTGCCGAGCAACGCGGGCGGTCAGATGTACGCGTATGAACCGGTGGCTTCTTCCGAAGGCGGCGTGCTGACCCTCGATGCCACCCAGGGGCTGCTCGTCATGCTCGCGTGGGTCGTCGTGAACGGTATCGCGGCCTTGGTTCTCGTGAAGCGCCGCGACACGTAGTCACGGCCTTTCCGGGCGATACTCGAAGGGTGTCTGCGCGCATCGAACCCTTCACCATTCAGGTCGAGGATGACATCCTCACCGACCTGCACGACCGGCTAACCCGCACCCGTCGGGCGCCGGTGAGTGTCGCCGACGATTGGTCGCGCGGCATCCCGCCGGCCGCCCTCAACCGAGTACTCGCCCACTGGGCCGGCGCCTACGACTGGCGAGCGGCCGAGGAGCGGCTCAACCGATTCGACCAGGTGCGGGTGACGGTGCCGACGCCGAGCGGGCACGACCTCGGCGTGCATGTGGTGCGCGCCGGGACCCGCGGTGCGACCCCGCTCCTGTTGCTGCACGGCTGGCCCGACGGGTTCGTGCGGTTCGAGAAGGCGCTCCCGCTGCTGGCCGAGCGTTTCGAGCTGATCGTGCCGAGCATCCCCGGGTTCGGGTTCAGTGACAAGCCGCACGAAGCGCTCGGGCCCGTCGGAGTCGCTGAGGTGTTCGCGGCGGTGATGACCGAACTCGGACACGACAGGTTCGGCGTCCATGGAGCCGACCTGGGCTCGCAGATCGGGGAACAACTCGCGCTGATCTGCCCCGAACGGTTGCTCGGGCTGCACCTCGGCGACATCCCGTTGCGGCGGTTGCGCAGCCTCCTCACCGGCAACCCGGCCGACCTCAGCGACGGCGACCGCGACTGGCTCGCGCGACTCAGCGACTGGGAGACCGCAGAGGGCGCCTACGCGCGACTGCAACGCACGAAACCGCAGACCATCGGGGCTGCACTCGACGACTCCCCCGCGGGGTTCGCCGCGTGGATCGTCGAGAAGTTCCAAGCGTGGAGCGACGGCGACGTCTTCGACGTGTACACGCTCGACGAGCTGTGTACCAACCTCACGATCTACTGGGTGACTGCGTCGGCGACGTCGGCCGCGCAGTACTACTACGACAACGGACATTCGACCCTCTCGGAAGCACCTGTCACGGTGCCAACGGGTGTATCGGTGTGGCCCGGCGACCTCGTGCCCGGACCACGGGCGTCGGCTGAGCACTGGTTCCCGATCGTGCGGTGGACCGAGCTGCCGCGCGGCGGGCACTTCGGCCCGTGGGAGCAGCCCGCGCTCTGGGCCGACGATGTGATCGCCTTCTTCAACCAGGTAGGAGCCTGAACTATGTCACGCGTTGTGAGCGACCTCGCTGTCTCGATGGACGGCTACGGATCCGGGATCGGGCAGAGCTTCGAGAGCCCATTCGGCGACTTCGACCAGACCCTGATGCTCTGCTGGATGTTCAAGGAGCCGTATGCCGCCGAGAACCGGGCAGAAGTGGCCACGATCGTCGACGCGGGCGCATTCATCATGGGCCGCAACATGTTCGGCCCCGACCGCGGCGACTGGGATCTCGACTGGACCGGATGGTGGGGGCCTGAGCCGCCGTATCGCGGGCCGGTGTTCGTGCTCGCGCACCGCGAACGCGACGACCTCGTGATGGAGGGCGGGACGACCTTCCATTTCGTGAGCGACGGAATCCATGCGGCGCTCGACCGAGCACGGGATGCGGCGGGCGACCGCAACGTCGCGATTTCGGGCGGCCCGTCGACCGTGAACCAGTTCCTTGCGGAGGGGCTGGTCGACGAGTTGCGGTTGCACGTCATGCCGATGGTCGCTGGCCGCGGCGAGCGGCTGTTCGACGGGGTTCCCGCCCAACAGTGGCGGCAAGTGTCGGCGCGGGCGACGACCCTCGTCACCCACCTCGTTTACGAGCCGGTGCGCTGAAGCCTCAGCCCCCCGAGGTTCGGGATGTCGCGATTCAGACTCCCGAGAACCGCGCGATCGCGACAAAGAGCAGCAGCGCGATCAGGACGAGGGCGACCGGAACATTCGGCCACTCCCGCCGGCGCAGGTGGAAGACCAGCGCTCCGGCCATGATCAGCGCGAGGCAGCACGCGGCGATCGGCGCCAGCACCGGGAGGATGCCGGTCAGCATCGGCACGACGAGGCCACCCGCCCCGAGGATCTCAGCGAGGGAGATCGCGATCACGCCGCGGCGGGGAACGGCGCGAATCCACTGCTGATTCGGGATGTCGGCATAGCGCTCGGCTGGTACGACAAGACGCGCGACCCCTCCGACGACGAAAGCGAAGGCGAGCAGCCCCGACACGATCCAGACGGCGATCTCCACGTGTTCCTCCTGGTACCTGAAGCATCTACTTGAAGCGTCAACTGATTGCGAGGCTAGACCGAATAACTTGAAGCGTCAAGTTTTGGTATCCTCTCCCCATGAGCGAGCGCGCGCGGTTCCCCGGTCAAGACCTGGGAGCACTTCAGCGCATGGCGTGGATCCGATTCGCCGGCGTGTCTGCGGGGATCCCTTCCGAGATCACCTCGCGGCTCCTGACCCAGACCGGACTTACCCAGTTCGAGTACCTCGTCTTCAACCATCTGAACCTCAGCGACGGCCGGGCCATGCCGATGTCGCGGCTCGCGCTGCTGCTCGCCTCCTCGTTGTCGCGGCTGTCCCACGCCGTCTCGCGGCTTGAATCCCGCGGAACGGTCACCCGCTCGCGCTCGGTCGACGACAAGCGGGTGCAGATCGTGACCCTCACCGAAACCGGGTACGCGGCATTCCGAGCCGCCGCCCCGTTCTACTTCGCCGCAGTGGGTGACTTATTCTTCGACCGACTCAGTGACGCCGACCTCGCGGATCTCGACCGGGTCATGGCAAAGTTGCTGCCCGGCGTCGACGCCGGCGGCATCCTGGCCCCCCTCGCCGACCGGATCGCGGCCGATGCCACGTCGCCGATGACCCCGAGGTGATCCCCCGATCACGCGACTATCAGGAATCATCCAGCAAACGCGCAGAAACTAGGGACATGAGCGACGGCCCCCGCATCCTGATTGTCGACGACGAGCCCAACATCCGTGACCTCCTCACCACCAGCCTGCGCTTCGCCGGCTTCGCGGTGCGCGCGGTCGGCAACGGTGCCCAGGCGATCTCGGCGGTGCTTGAAGAAGAGCCCGATCTGATCATCCTCGACGTCATGCTCCCCGACATGAACGGTTTCGGCGTGACCAAGCGGCTGCGCGCGAGCGGCTACACCGCACCCATCCTGTTCCTCACCGCGAAAGACGACACCGAAGACAAGATCACCGGGCTGACCGTCGGCGGCGACGACTATGTGACCAAGCCGTTCTCGCTCGACGAGATCGTCGCCCGACTGAAGGCAATCCTGCGCCGCACGATGCATGACGAAGAGGATGCCGTCATCCGAACCGGCGAACTGAGCATGGATCAGGACACGCACGAGGTGACCGTCGGTTCCGAACAGGTCGAACTGTCGCCCACCGAATTCAAGCTGCTGCGCTATCTGATGCTCAACCCGAACCGGGTGCTCAGCAAGGCTCAGATCCTCGACCACGTCTGGGAATACGACTTCAACGGCGATGCCGGGATCGTCGAGAGCTACATCTCGTACCTGCGCCGTAAGCTCGATCAGCACTCGACCGAGCCGATGATTCAGACCAAACGCGGATTCGGGTACATGCTCAAGACCTCGAAGGTCTAAGCCGCAGTCAACGACTCAGCCTCGATCACCACAGGACCGCTCGGGAGGCGCGTGATGTCGAACCCCGTCCAGGCCTCCTTCGACCGCTGGTGGAACGGCATCTCGCTGCGCGCCAAGGTCACCGGCGTCATCGTGTTGCTGCTGACCCTCGGCCTCACGGTCGCGGGTGCCGGAACCATGACGGTGCTACGCGCCTACCTGCTTGAGCGCGTCGACGAGGGAATCAACTCGAGGTACTCCAATCTCGAATCCGCGGTTGAGTTCAGCGGCTTTCTGCCCTACGGCGACGACCGCGCCGGCTTCACGCCGTACTATTTCGCAGCCGTCTCGGCGAGCGGTGAACTCCTCGACGACAATCTCTCGCTGAGCGAAACCGACATCGCGCCGGTCATCTCAGGGCTCGGCCTGTCGTCGGTGATTCAGCTCGACGGCGGCATCACCCTGCTCAACGCTGCCAAGACCACCGAGTGGCGGGTGATCGCGTACCCCTCGACCGTCTCCTGGCAGGGCCACCAGGCGACGCTCCTGATCGGGCGAAACCTGAGCGACACCAACGCGCTCCTCGGGCGTTACGCGGCGATCTTCCTGTTGTTCGCGATCGCGGTCGTCGTATTCGCGGCCATGGCGACGCAGTTGTTGGTGAGCGGCGCCTTCATGCCGCTGCGCGACGTCGAACGTACCGCCGCGCGCTTCGCCGCAGGCGACTACAGTCAGCGGCTCGGCGGTGCCACCCCCAACACCGAGGTCGGCCGGTTGAGCCGCTCACTCAACACGATGCTCGCCCGCATCGACCGGGCCTTCGCCGACCGTGCGCGCACTGTCGATCAGATGCGGCGCTTCGTCGGCGACGCATCGCACGAACTGCGCACGCCGTTGGTCTCGGTGCGCGGCTACGCCGAGCTGTATCGGATGGGGGCGTTGCAGACGTCGGAAGACGTCGCGCAAGCCATGGACCGTATCGAACGCGAGGCGATCCGCATGGGCGCCCTGGTCGAGGACCTGCTCGAACTCGCTCGACTTGACGAGGCACGGCCGCTGACCCGCGTCGCCGTCGATCTGCTGCCGATCGCTCGGGATGCCGCACTCGACGCCGCGGCATCCGCACCCGAACGGCGCATCACCGTCGTCGTTCCCGAACCTGAAGAGACGAACTCCGGCATCCCCACGGCCGATTCGTCGGAGGCCGACGCTGCCGTCGCGGCGGTGCCGTCGGCGGCCCGGCGCGCGGGAGTCACCGTTGGGGCATTTGCGTTTGCCGGGGCAACCCTTGCCCGACTTCGATTCCGCCGCCCGGCACGCGGAGCGCCCGTTTCGGCCCCAACGCCGCTGCTTCCTGTCGGGCCGATCGTGTTTGCCGAAGAAGACAAGATCCGCCAGGTCGTGACAAACCTGATGGGAAACGCGATGCGATTCACCCGTGACAACTCCCCCGTTGAGATCGTCGTGGATGTCGACAGCGTGGGTGGATTCGGGGTGATCGCGATCGTTGACCACGGCGAGGGCATCCCGCCGCAACTGCGCGAGAAGATCTTCCAGCGGTTCTTCCGCGCCGACTCCTCGCGCACCCGCGACACGGGTGGCTCGGGCCTCGGACTCGCGATCGTGGCGGGCATCGTGGCCAACCACGACGGCCACGTTGAGGTTGTCGAGACTCCCGGCGGGGGCGCGACGTTCCGGGTCAGCCTGCCTCTCCTCCCCACCTCGGAGCCGGAAGCCCCGTCCCCAGCGCCAGCGCCCGCGTCACGGGGGCGTGCTAAGCGTCCGTAGGTTCACCGCATGACGCGATATCAAGTAGATAGTGAAGCCGTCGCTGCCGCGACCTCTTCCGTTCAAGCGGCCGCGAGCCGCATCCAATCCGACGTGAGCGTGCTCCACACCAAGCTCCTCGACCTCCAGAGTTCGTGGACGGGGCAGGCCGCAGCAGCCTTTCAGGCCGTCGTCGCGGACTGGACCGCTACCCAGCGGCGAGTGGAGGACAGCCTGCACCTCATCAACACCGGGTTGGCCCAAGCGGGCCAGCACTACGCCGACATCGAGCAGCAGAACGCGCGGTTGTTCGCGCGCTAACGCCAATCCGAAACGTCGGCGAACGGGAAACGAAAGCGGGCGGCTCCTTGTGGGAGCCGCCCGCTGATCGTTGTGCAGGACTTAGAAGTCCATGCCACCCGACGGGTCGCCGGCCGGGGCAGTGTTGCGCTCCGGCTTGTCGGCGACAACCGCTTCGGTCGTCAGGAACAGCGCGGCGATGGATGCGGCGTTGAGCAGAGCCGAACGCGTCACCTTCACCGGGTCGTTGATTCCGGCGGCCAGCATGTCGACGTACTCGCCGGTCGCAGCGTTGAGGCCCTGACCGACGGGGAGGTTGCGCACCTTGTCAACGACGACGCCGGGCTCGAGACCCGAGTTGAGCGCGATCTGCTTGAGCGGGGCATCGATGGCGACGCGCACGATGTTCGCACCCGTCGCCTCGTCACCCACGAGGGCCTTGATGGCCTTGCTCTCGAAGGCGAGCTTGCCTGCCTGGATGAGGGCAACGCCACCACCGGCGACGATTCCCTCTTCGACGGCGGCCTTCGCGTTGCGAACGGCGTCCTCGATGCGGTGCTTGCGCTCTTTGAGTTCGACCTCGGTCGCGGCCCCGGCCTTGATGACCGCGACACCACCGGCGAGCTTCGCGAGGCGCTCCTGGAGCTTCTCGCGGTCGTAGTCGCTGTCGGTGTTCTCGATCTCCTGACGGATCTGCTTGACCCGTCCGGCGATCTGGTCGGCGTTGCCGGCACCCTCGATGATCGTGGTCTCGTCCTTCGTGACGATGATCTTGCGGGCGGACCCAAGCTGCTCGAGCGTTGCGTTCTCAAGCTTGAGCCCGAGCTCTTCGCTGATGACCTCGCCACCGGTGAGGATGGCGATGTCGGCGAGCTGCGCCTTGCGACGGTCACCGAAGCCGGGAGCCTTGACGGCAACCGACTTGAAGATGCCACGGATCTTGTTGACGATCAGGGTCGCGAGAGCCTCGCCGTCGACGTCTTCCGCGATGATCAGCAGCTGCTTGCCCGCCTGGATCACCTTGTCGACGATCGGGAGGAGGTCCTTGATGTTGGAGACCTTCGAGTTGACGATGAGCACGTAGGCGTCTTCGAAGACGGCCTCCTGACGCTCCTGGTCGGTGACGAAGTACTGCGACAGGTAGCCCTTGTCGAAGCGCATCCCCTCGGTCAGTTCGAGTGTCGTGCCGAAGGTGTTCGACTCCTCAACAGTGACGACGCCCTCCTTGCCGACCTTGTCGATCGCTTCGGCGATGAGCGCGCCGATCTCGGGGTCTCCGGCAGAGATGGATGCGGTGGCCGCGATCTCTTCCTTGGTCTCGATTTCTTTGGCGCCAGCAATCAGCTCGGCGATAACGGCCGCAACGGCCTTCTCGATGCCGCGCTTGAGGCTGATCGGGTCCGCGCCAGCTGCGACGTTGCGCAGGCCTTCGCGAACGAGCGCCTGGGCGAGCACGACCGAGGTGGTCGTTCCGTCGCCCGCGACGTCATCAGTCTTCTTGGCAACCTCTTTGACCAGCTCTGCGCCGATCTTCTCGTAGGGGTCGTCGAGCTCGATCTCTTTCGCGATCGAGACGCCGTCGTTGGTGATCGTGGGAGCGCCCCACTTCTTCTCCAGAACGACGTTGCGGCCACGCGGGCCGAGCGTTACCTTGACGGCGTCAGCGAGAATATTCAAGCCGCGCTCGAGGCCGCGACGGGCCTCTTCGTTGAAAGCGATGATCTTTGCCATGAGTGTGTGTCGTCCCTCCTGGACGTAGAACTTGGCACTCACGACGCGCGAGTGCCAGAGGCTATCTTGGCACTCGACCAGGGGGAGTGCAAGCCGCGCACCGAGCGGTCAGGGGGTTGGGGAAGGCTCCGGAGACGGCGGCGGCGCCGCGAAGTCGACGCTTCCGGCAAGCGGCACGAGCTCGATCCAGCTGTTCCCCGGCGCGAGTCGCACGACAGTGCCGGTGTCGTCGACGATGCGGATCGGCTCGTACATCGACGCCTTCGACCAGGTCGCGTGGATCGTGAAGCCTCCCGACGACACCCAGGCCTCGCCCGACCCGATCAGTTCGGTCTTCGGCACGCCCCCGTCGTTGGAGATGGCGACCCGGATGACAACCACGTTGACTGCCGAGTACGGCGTTCCCGCCGAATCGAGATCCGGCGACTCATCTTGCGATCGAAGCCAACGTTGCGAGGCGGCATCCCAGGCCCACCCGCGACGCGAGCCCGAACTGAAGCGTGCGGTGATCGCGGCGGTTGCGGCTCCTTCACGCACTGCAGACGACGAATCGAGGTCGGGCGCGAACGAGAACAGCTGTACGGGCGCCGCGAGATCGAGGTGCCGGGCGATCAGTTCCTGCGCCTTGACGATGACATCGTGAGGGCCGGGCCGGTCCGGTGCCCGGTACATCAGGTCATCGGTATCCCGCTGTCCGTGGATGGCGTTGTACAGCCCGGTATTCAGCATCTGCTGCACGAACCGGGACTGACCGCCCGAGTAGGCGACGATCCCCCCGAGCGGCGAAATGATGTCGGGATCCATCGGGCGGATGCTGCGGATCGGTCCGATCTCGGCAGGAACGTCAGAATGCCAGACCGCGACGTACCGCGTGAGACCACCCTCGACGAGCTCCTCGAACAGCAGATCGGTGTGCTCAAGACCCACCTGGGGCCGAGCATCCGGGTGGTTGTCGATTTTCGCCGACAGCGCCGGAGCGCTCAACGATCCGACCGGGATTATCGCGCCCGTGAGGGGCGCGAGCCCGGTCGGCTCCGGCGTGACGTAGGTCGAGGAGTAGCTCGGCGTCGGCATCGGAACGGGTGCGACGGCACAGCCAGCGAGAAGGGCGATCGCGGCCAGAGCGCCCACAGAACCCGCGACCCAACGCCCCCTGATGGTTCGCCCCCGACTCATGCCGTCATGGTAGGCGGGGCGGTCACCGCGTGGATGGACCGACTCGGCACGGGGAGAATCTCGCGGTCGGCTAGGGCGCCGGCGGGACGTAGTCGGCGCCGAGAATAATGGTGACCGGGGCTCCGGGGTAGAAGTCGGAAAGCACGATGTTCGCCGGATCGGTGCCCAGCAGTTGCGCCAATCCGAGGGCAATCCCCTCGAAGTCGCTCGAGCTGTAGTAGATCTTGGTGACCTTCTCCTCGCGCGACGTGGAGTTGGCCGCGGCCGGTGTCGGCCAGCCTGCCAGCGCGATCTGGTTGGCCGCAGCCTCCGCCTGCTTGTTGGTCGGCGAGCCGTTCAGAACCGAGATCGACAGGTTAAGCGCCGGATCGACCTGCGTCGGGTCAGTGACCGGGACGACGACCGGTGCGGGGCTTTCCGTTTCACCGGCAGTGGGTCCGCCCCCGAAGTTCGGGAGGTCGAAAGAGACGTCGGGATTGACGCGCGAGAGCCCGTAGAGCCCGGCGACGATGAGCACAGCGGTGACCAGGGCTGCCCAGGCGAACTTGACCCAGCCGCGTCCACGCCTCGCGGGTGCCCGGTGCGCGCCAACACGCACGAGATCGTCGGGGACGTCGTCAAAGCGGTCCCTGGGCTGAGTGGCCATCTACTCGGTGTCGTCCTGGCTATCGGGGCGGGCTGTGCTGTCTGATGGGAAGGTGTGGGCTCGCGCCCTGCGCCGTGCGTCGCGGAGCCGCTGGAGGCGGCGCACGAGGATCGGATCGTCGCGCACTGCGAGCGGCGAATCAATGAGCGCGTACAGCATTTGATAGTACCGGGCTGAGGAAACGCCGAATTCGGCCCGGATAGCGGCCTCACGGTTGCCGGTGCGGTCGGCCCACGCCCGCTCGAAGTCGAGCAGTCGCAGCTCCGTCTCATCGAGCGCCGCGTGCGAGGCGGCCACGGGCGAGGCAGCGGTCATATCGGTGACTTTAGGGCGCGGTACCGGGGTCGCGACGGAGGCTGGCCGGGCTCGGGCGAGCGCTCACCCGACCCACGACAAACGGTCGCCGTGCGGGCTGACCTGAGCGATCGGTTCCCCGTCGAGGGCGAGCACAAACCCGGTGCGTTCGGGAGCTGTTCGTGCTGTGGTTTGGTCCGCGATTCCCTCGGCCTCGAGGGTGACCAAGCGAGCACCGAGGCGGGCGACCGCTTTCGGAAATTCCGCGCGCGCTGCCGGAGCGAGGTAGACCAAGGTTCCGAGCGAGACGACAACGAGGGGGATGTCGCGCGGCGCATCGGCGGCGACCCGCGCGAGATCGTCGAGCGCATCCCCGGCCACCACTGTCGGGGGGTCGACCTCGGCGGTGGCGAGAGCGGCCCTGAGACGGGAACGTCGATCGGGACGGTCGAGCGGAATCAGGGCCTCGAGCCACTCCCGGTCGGCAGAGTCGGCGGCCGAGAGTGGATTGAGATCGATGCCCCGTCGCCAGGCAATCGCGGGAATCCGCTCGGGAGGGATGCCGTCACCTGAGACAGCCACCTCGATGAGTGGTGTGCCGTCGCCGACAACGGGGTGGGTGCCAAACCGGTACGAATATCTGTCGGGGATCATGCACAGTCCGGCCGCGGCCCCGACCTCGAGGAGCGCGATCGGGGCGGTCTCGCCGCCGCGATCCGTGACGCGGTCCAAGGCGACCACAAGGGGGCCGCATCTCGCGACCTCGTTCGTCTGGGTGCGACGAGTTGTGGTCTCGCGTTCAACGTCGGGCCAGTGCTCGACCAGCCAGGTGCGAAAACCCGGGTAGGCCTCGAGCGGCGCCCCGAGGTAGGTCGCAACCGAGAAGACCAGCGAGGGCTGCCGACGCTCGCGCGGGAGTCGATCCAGCAACGCAACAACCTCGTCATCCGCGGCCACTCCGGCCGCCCAGGCGACGTGCAGCGCCGAGTGGCCCACCAGGTCGCGCGTGGCGGCCCGGTGGTACCAGTCGGCGGTCGGGCTGCTCATGGCAAGCAGTCTGTCAGCCTGCTCGGGTTGAATAGAGTGGCGTGCGCATCGGGCGAGCGTCGCGGAGCGGAAGGACACGACATGACCACAACGGGCAAGGGCTACTCGGTCGAAAAGACCGACGCACAGTGGCGCGATGAACTCTCCCCCGAGCAATACGCGGTTCTTCGCGAGGCCTCAACCGAGCGCGCTTGGACCGGCGAACTCCTCGACGAGCAGCGCGCCGGGCTGTACACCTGCGCGGCCTGCGACGCCGAGTTGTTCAAGAGCGGAACGAAGTTCGATTCTGGCTGTGGCTGGCCGTCGTTCTACGACTCCGTGAACCCGGATGCCGTCGAGCTCATCGAAGATCGCTCGCTCGGAACCGTGCGCACCGAGGTGCGGTGCGCCCGCTGCGGCTCCCATCTCGGCCACGTCTTCGACGACGGCTTCGGCACCCCCACCGGGCTGCGCTACTGCATGAATTCCGTCTCGCTCGGGTTCCACTCGGAGCCGTGACCAGCCACCCCATCGCCGACGGGATGCGACGCCGCCACTCGCATCCCGCGGTGACCGAGCAGGCGCCCCGAACGCGCGACCTGCTGCCGCTCATCGAGGCGGCAGCATCCATCGGCGATCATGCGGCGCTGCGACCGTGGCGCATCATCGCGGTGCGCGGCGAGTCCCGCCGTCGGGTGGGAGAGGCCCTGGCCGAGGCGGCTGGCCTGCAGGGTTTGGCGGCAGAGAAGATGGCCGCCAAACCCCTTCGGGCGCCCCTTCTGCTCGCCATCGTCGCGTCCCCGAAACCGAGCATCAAAGTGCCCGAGTGGGAGCAAGAGGCTGTCGCCGCGGGAGTCGCTCACGCGCTCAGCCTGGTTCTCGACGAGGCGGGGTGGGGAGTCATGTGGCGCACCGGACTCTTCACCCGTTCAGAACCCGTACGGCGCTGCCATCGGCTAGAGCCTGGAGAGTCTCTGCTCGGCTGGCTCTACGTCGGCGGGAAGCACGATCTCGCGCCGACCGGTCGCCGTCCGGCCATGAGTGCTCGGAACTTCCTCACCTCGTTGTGAACGGGGTTCAGTCGGGTGCGGCAACGCGAGCCCGCCGTGGGAGCGCGGCAACGACGACTGCTGCCAACACGAGAGCCGTTCCGATGACCGTGACCAGATGGATGCCGTCGGCCGATACCGGCACGATCAGGTCGAACAGCACGGCGGCGCACAACTGTCCTGCGAGCAACGCGAGACCCATCAGCAGCACGCCGGTCCTTGTGACGATGACAGCCTGCGCCGCGATGAAGACACACCCGAGCGCACCACCCAGGTACAGCCACGGCACGGTCGGCAACTCGACGCGGCCACCGCCGACCGCCAGGTGCACGAGCAGCGCGATCCCGAGCACGAGGGTGCCGACGAGAAAGTTGCCGAAGGTCGCGGCGTAGGCCGACCCGGCGATCGACCGCACTTGTCCGTTTGCCGCCTGCTGCCATCCGACCAATAGTCCGGCGACGATCGGGATGAGGAGCGCGAGGTAGGGCGCGTCAGGACGCACCCGATCTGAGACGGCTACCCCGACCGCAAGTACGGCCAGCGCGGCGCCGAAAATCCGCCGAGGGGTCGCGGGCGTTGCCGGCATGAGCGCAAGCCCGCGGTGATCGACCAGGAGCGAGCTCACGGTCTGGCCGCAGACCACGCCCACCGTGAAGAGCGCGACCCCGAGGATGCCGACCGTGAGCGTCTGACCAAGCACGAAAGTCGCACCGCCGGCGCCGCCGAGCACCAACCACCACGGGATGCGGCGCTCCCGAATCGCGGCGACGACGCGAGCAACGCCGCGACGCCCGGGTCGCCAGACGATTCCCACGAGGCACAGAATGACGAATCCCGATCCGAACGAGATGAACGCCGCCAGAAAACCGTCGCCGAGGCGCTGCCCCAGCTCCCCGTTGATGCGCGACTGCACGGCGATGAGCCCGCCGGTAGCGAAGGTGACGACGAGCACGAGCACAAGTCGTGCCGACGCGGCGGGGGGCGCTGGAGAGGTCGAAGACATCGAGCCTGCTGTCGGAATCGAACCGACGACCTACGCTTTACAAGAGCGTTGCTCTACCAACTGAGCTAAGCAGGCGGGCCGAGCGAGTCTACGGGGCCGGGGTCTCGGTCGGTGTCGACGTCGGCGTCGCGTTCTCGCTGAACGACTGACCGGCCACCCTCAGCACGAACTGTCGGAATTCGTTCGGGTCGAATGCCGTCGTGTAGTGAAACTCTTGCCCGTTGACGATGATCGTCGGCGTCGCCTCGATCTTCGCGACGTCGGTGCCCGGGATGGGCCCGGCCAAAGCGCGGTTCGTCGCGTCAACTACCCAGGCGCGGTAGGTGTGGTCGTGCACACAGGTCGTGACGTTGGCAATGTCTGCGACGCCGGCTGTCTGCGCCGCAGCGATCAGTTGCTCGTCGGTGAGCCCCGGGGTGTTCTCTTCGGGCTGCTCGGCGAACAGCTCGTCATGAAATGCGTAAAAGTCGTCGGGCGAAAACTGGGCGACGCAGGCCGCGGCATTCGCTGCCCGAAGTGAGTACTGGGTGCCCGCGGACTTCGAGGTGAAAATCGCGATCGGGTGAAATTCGACGGTCGCCGCCCCCGACTCCACCCACTCGCGGAGCGTGTCGCGATTGCGCTTTTCGAACTGACCGCAGTTCGGGCAGAGGTAGTCAACGTAGATCTGGATGTCGACCACGTTCGGCGCATTCGTCGACGACGCGACCGGGGTCTGGTCGGCTTTGAGGCCCACCGTGGGCACGGCTACGAGGTTCTGACCGATCTTGATGCCGTCGCTCAACATGTTCGCCGGACCTGTCGCGGGCGTTCGCGGGGTCGAGAGTGCCACAACCACAATCACCGCCACGACGAGCATCCCACCCGTAATCCCGAGAATGAGCGCCGTACGTTGGCGTCGATCGTGACGGCGGTGCTCGGCTCGGAGCTCGCTGGCGCGCTGGCGCGCAGCCTCACGCGATTCGCTCATGGATCCTCTTCAGGTCGGGTCACGCGGCGCCAAAATACTGCAGAACAGGCCGCGCGGGCAAAAGCGCCTGGTAGAGCGTATGGGGCCACTCTGGGAGTCGCCCCGACGGATGCCGAATCCGCCCCCTCAATGGGGCGTGCCATAATCGGGGGTACTGAGTCCCCAACTCGGCACATCATCCATTCACTAAGGATCGTCCGGCACGTACCTGCCGGTGAACGGGAGCAGTATTCCTATGGCAACAGTTACCTTCGATAAGGCCACTCGGCTCTACCCCGGCACTACTCGCCCGGCAGTCGACGCCATCGAACTGGAGGTCGCCGACGGCGAGTTCCTCGTCCTCGTCGGACCCTCGGGTTGCGGCAAGTCCACGACCCTTCGCATGCTCGCGGGCCTCGAAGAGGTCAACTCGGGACGCATCCTGATCGGCGATCGGGACGTCACCGACGTGCCGCCGAAGGATCGCGACATCGCGATGGTCTTCCAGAACTACGCGCTCTACCCCCATATGACAGTCGCCGAAAACATGGGCTTCGCCCTGAAGATCGCCGGCGTCAACAAGTCTGAGCGCGCCGAACGGGTACTTCAGGCGGCGAAGCTGCTCGACCTCGAGCCGTACCTCGGGCGCAAGCCGAAGGCACTCTCCGGTGGTCAGCGTCAGCGGGTGGCGATGGGTCGCGCGATCGTGCGTCAGCCCCAGGTGTTCCTCATGGACGAGCCGCTGTCGAACCTCGACGCCAAGTTGCGCGTCCAGACGCGAACCCAAATCGCTTCGCTCCAGCGTCGGCTCGGCGTGACCACGGTCTACGTCACCCACGACCAGACCGAGGCGCTCACCATGGGTGACCGCATTGCGGTGCTCAAGGATGGCGTGCTGCAGCAGATCGGTACTCCGCGCGACCTCTACGAGAACCCGCTCAACGTTTTCGTTGCCGGCTTCATCGGCAGCCCGGCGATGAACTTGTTCACGACAGACCTCACCGAAGGCGGCATCAAGTTCGGCACGGCTATCGCCAAGGTCGAGCGCGAGGTGCTCTCCGGCACCAAGGCGAAGAAGGTCACCATCGGCATCCGACCCGAAGACCTGACCATCGCGACCAGCGGCAGCGGCCTTCCGGTCGAGGTTGACGTCGTCGAGGAACTCGGCGCCGACGGTTACCTCTACGGGCACACCAAAGTCGACGGCAACCGGGTCGACATCGTCGCCCGCGTCGACGGCCGTAGTCACCCGAACCCGGGCGACAAGATCGTGGTCACCCCGACCCCGGCGCACATCCACGCTTTCGACATCGAGAGCGGCGAGCGCCTCTCGAAGCCGGTAACGGCGAAGGCCAGCTGACCGGCTCCCCTCTACGCGGCCCCCGTCTCCTACGAGGCGGGGGCCGTTGTTTTGCTCGGCCCGAGGTTCGGGAGGGTCGCTCGCCCTAGGCTCGGGGAGTGAGTTCCGCCCTCTCGATCACCTCGGCCGTCCCCGATCCGGCTCTGCTCGACCTGCCGTGGAACCTTCCCCTTGAGCTTTGGCCCGACGAGACCATCGCGGCACTCCCTAAGGGCATCTCGCGACACCTCGTGCGGTTCGTGCGGCTCGGCGAGCACGTGCTGGCCGTCAAAGAGACCACTGCCGAGATGGCCCAACACGAGTACGAGCTGCTGCGCACCCTCAACCGCCTTGACCTGCCGTGTGTCGAACCGATCGCCGTGATCACCGGACGCACCTCCGCGACCGGTGAAGAACTCGCGCCGGTGCTGGTCACTCGCCACCTGCGTTTCTCGCTGCCCTACCGCGCGATCTACTCGCAGACCCTCCGGCCGGATACCGCCACCCGGTTGGTCGATGCCCTCGCCGTTCTGCTCGCGCGGCTTCATGTTGCCGGGTTCTTCTGGGGCGACGTGTCGCTGTCGAACACTCTGTTCCGGCGAGACGCAGGCGCCTTCGCGGCGTACCTCGTGGATGCCGAGACCGGCAAACTGTACGACGGCGCCCTGAGCGCGGGGCAGCGCGAGCACGACCTCGAGATCGGCCGGATCAACATCGCCGGCGAACTTCTCGACCTCCAGTCCGGCGGCCGACTCGATGAAGACGTCGACCCCGTCGTGATCGCCGACCGGATCGTCGAGGCCTACCGCGACCTGTGGGTCGAGCTGACGGCATCCGAATCGTTCCCCGAAACGGAGCGATGGCGTATCGCGCAACGCGTCGAGCGACTCAACGAGCTCGGGTTCGATATCGAGGAACTGTCGATCAGTCGGGATGACGCGGGCGCTCGAGTGCGCATCCAACCCAAGGTGGTGGATGCCGGTCACCATTCGCGCCGATTGCTGCGGCTGACCGGATTGGATGCCGGCGAGAACCAGGCGCGCCGCCTGCTGAACGACCTCGACGCCTATCGCACCTCCGGTGACAGGGTCGGTCACGACGAAGAGGTTGTCGCCCACGAATGGCTCGCGCGGGTGTTCGAGCCTGTGGTGCGCGCGATTCCGCGTGAACTGCGCGGGAAGTTGGAACCGGCCGAGGTTTTCCACCAGTTGCTGGAGCACCGGTGGTACCGCTCGCAGGACGAAAAGCGCAACGTTCCGCTCGCCGAAGCGCTGACCTCGTACATCGAGACGGTGCTGCGTCACCGCCGCGATGAGATGACCGTGGTCGATCCACCGACCGGCTCGATTACCGCTCCCATCACCGTGGTCGAAGACTGGCGAGACAAGGTCTGACGCGGCTTTAGGGTCGAGTCATGGCTGTCGACCCTTCGCATCCTCACCCCGTTGGCGCGCTGGGCAAACTCGCCGGGGCATCCGCTCGGCATCCGTTCCGGGTCCTCACAATTTGGGTCGTCGTGCTGGGTGCAGCGGCGGCGGTCGCGCTCGCGGGGGTGACCGGTCAGGGGCTCTTCGATCGACTCGGGAGCGACGGCAGCTCGTGGTCCAACGGGGAGAGTAAAACGGCCGACGATCTTCTGGCCGGGGAGGATGCCCGTTCGACGACTCTTCTCGTCTACGGCGTCGACACCACGGATCCCGAACTCGCAACGCTCGTCGCTGCCGCGGCAACTGACCTCGGTGATCTCGACGGCGTGACGGTTGTCGATCCACTGCTCCTGCCGCCGCTTCCGGATGGCAGCCCCGACCCACGGACTGCTTCGCTCTACGCAGCTGACGGCGACGGGGTGCTGATCAGCGCGTCAGTTGCGCGGACCGCCAACGACGTGGATGCCACCGTCGAGCGCGTTGTGGATCGCCTGCGCTCGACGGCAGACGCGATCCGCACGACCTTTCCGGGCGCGACGGCCCAAGTCGGCAGTTCCGATCTGCTCGTCGACTCGATCGTGCACATCTCCGAGAGCGACCTTCAGCGGGGCGAGACCATCGCCCTCCCGATCGCGCTGATTGTGATGCTCGTCGTATTCGGCGGCTTCCTCGCTGCGGGCATGCCTCTCGTTGGCGCGCTCGTGTCGATCCTCGGTGGCCTCGGCGCCCTGTTCGGGTTCACCTATCTGATCGACGTCAACACCACCGTCGTCAACGTCGTCACGGCCGTTGGGCTAGGCCTCTCGATCGACTACGGACTGCTGATCGTGTCGCGGTTCCGTGAGGAGTACCGACGCTCGCCGGATGGCGGCTCCGCGCGAGCACACCGACTCACGGCCATTGTGCGAACGGCAGAGACGGCGGGTCGCACGGTCGCGTTCTCGGGCACGACGTTCGCGATCGCAGGACTCGGCCTGCTGTTCTTCTCGCCGTCGATCGTCAAGGCGATCGGGCTGGGCGCCCTGTCGGTCACCGTGATCTCCATCGCATCCGCCCTCACGCTCCTCCCGGCGCTCCTCGCGCTCACCGGCGAACGGCTGGTGCGTCCCGGCGCTCTCACCAAGATCCCGGGGATCGGCCGAGCGCTCACTCGCTTCGGCGATATCGCCCCCGCCGAGGGCTTCTTCTCGAAGCTTGCCCGTCGACTTCAGCGGCATCCAGCTCTCGTCGCCCTCGGCGCTTTCGCGGTGCTGCTGCTTCTCGCGACTCCCGTGCTCTCGCTTCGACTGGCGAACACCGCGGTCGACGCGATCCCCAGCTCATCCGATCAGTCCACCTTCATCACGACGTTGAACACACACTTCCCCGAGGCGGCGGCGCCCCGAGTCGCGCTGGTCACGCGCTCCGAGGCGGACGCCCGCTCCTGGGCCGCGACCGCGTCGAAGCTGGCGCACGTTGAGTCGGTGGGCACGCCGGTCGAGTCGGGCGATGCCTGGCGAACGTCGGTCGTCGTCGATGGCAAGAACGGCGGCGCAGTGGTTGCCGAGCTCCGCGATGGACATCCCGCCTTCGATCACTGGGTCACCGGCACGGATGCCCGCGCCGTCGACTTTTCGCAGTCTCTGCGCAGCGGCATCCCGTGGGCGGCCGGCGTCATCGCCCTGGGCACCGTGCTGCTGCTCTTCCTCATGACGGGGTCGGTCGTCATCCCGCTTAAGGCGCTGTTCGCCAGCGCACTCTCGCTCGGAGCCTCGGTGGGACTGCTGGTCTGGGGCTTCCAAGACGGAGCGTTTGCCGGCCTCATGGGCTTCGACCCCACAACCGTGTACGGCGTCGACACCCTCGTCGTGCTGCTGACCTTCGTCTTCGGTTTCGGCCTCGCGATGGACTACGAGATGTTCATCCTGTCGCGCATCAAAGATCAGCGGGATGCCGGCGCGACCGACGAAGAGTCGATCGCGCGGGGTCTTCAGCAGTCCGGCCGCATCATCACCTCGGCGGCGCTGATCATCATCGTGGTCTTCGCCGGCTTCGCGACCGGTGACCTGATGATCATCAAACAGCTGGGCGTCGCCCTGGCCTTTGCGGTGCTGCTCGATGCGACGCTCGTGCGCTGCATCCTGGTGCCGGCGTTCATGACCTGGCAGCGCCGGATCATGTGGTGGGCGCCCGCTCCGCTGAAGCGTCTGCACGCCCGCTTCGGGGTGAGCGACTAGCCGCTTCTTGTGCGCTTAGATCCATCTAAGCGCGGATGGACCCCCGTACACCTGGGTCCATCCACCCCGAGATGGATCTAGGTCGATCGAAGCTTCGAGATTTCGTACAGCGTGACGCTCACCGCGATGCCGGCGTTGAGCGACTCAGTCGCCGAGTCGATCGGAATCGACACGACCGCGTCGCAGGTCTCGGTGACCAGTCGCGACAGCCCTTTGCCTTCGCTGCCGACGACGATCACGATGGGTTCTTTCGCGAGCGCGAGCTGCGGCAGTGACACTGATCCGCCCCCGTCGAGACCGAGCACGAACACGCCGCGCTTCTTGAACTCCTTGAGCGTCGTCGTCAGGTTCGGCGCCATCGCGACCGGGACGCGCGCCGCGGCCCCTGCCGAGGTTTTCCACGCGGATGCCGTCATCCCGACGCTTCTGCGCTGCGGCACGATCGCACCCTGGCCGCCGAACGCGGCAATCGAGCGCACGATCGCACCCAGGTTGCGCGGATCGGTGATCCCGTCGAGGGCGACGAGCAGCGGCACCTTGCCGGACTTCTCGATCTGATCGAGCAGTTCCATCGGATGCGCGTACTCGTAGGCCGGAACCTTGAGGGCAAGCCCCTGGTGCACCGAATCGGGACCGGTCATCCGGTCGAGTTCCTGCCGCATCACTTCGAGCACCGGGATGTTGCGCTTGCCGGCGAGCGAGATGGCTTCCTTCACGCGGTCATCCATCTCCAACCGCGACGCGAGGTAGAGCGTCGTGCCCGGAACCTTCGCCCGCAGCGCTTCGACGACCGAGTTGCGCCCGGTGACCATCTCCGACTCGGCGTCCCGCTGGGGAGCGCGACGCCGCTCGGGGGCCGGTCGACCGGTGCCGCCCTGTCGGTCCGCACCCTGCCGGTCCGCACCCTGCCTGTCGGCACCCGGCTTTCCGCCACCGTGCCTCTCGCGTGCGGCTTCGAGGCGATCGTTCGCCGCCTTCCGCTTGCCGGCGACATGCCAGCTGCGGTCGGTTGCCTTCGGGGTCGGCCCCTTGCCCTCAAGCGCCTGACGACCATGACCGCCGGTGCCCGTGGTCGGGCCCTTCTTGTTTCCGCGTGCGCCGGGGCGCCCAGGCTTAACCAATTTGTTCCTGCCTCACAGGGTCCACCGAGTTCCCTCGGGGCCGTCTTCGAGCGTGATGCCCGCACCGGCCAATGTGTCGCGCACCTTGTCGGCGGTCGCGAAGTCTTTCGAAGCCCGAGCGGACTCCCGTTCGGCGATGAGTCGGTCGACGAGGGTGCCGAGCACGGCATCCGCTGCTCCGCCTTCGCCCGACGTCCATTCCGGAGCCTCCGGGTTGATGCCCAGCACCGACGTCATCGCGATGACCTCAGCCCGTGCGCGGGCCGCGGTCGCGGTGTCGCCGTCATCGAGCGCAGCGTTCCCCGCCCGCACCGTTTCGTGCACGACGCCGAGCGCCTGGGGTACCCCGAGGTCGTCGTCCATCGCAGTCGCGAATGCGTCCGGTATGGCGACGGCACCGCCTGAGGTGCCCTGACCTGCCAGTACCCGGCCCGATCGCTCGAGGAATCCCTGGATGCGGTCGAGCGCCGACTCTGCCTCGACGAGCGAACCCGCGTGGTAGTCGATCGTCGAGCGGTAGTGCGCACTCGCGAGGTAGTAGCGAATGACGATCGGCCGCGCCGCGGCGAGGAACTCGGCGGCGTAGATCGAGTTGCCGAGCGACTTCGACATCTTTTGGCCGTCGATGTTGACCAACCCGTTGTGCACCCAGTGCTGCGCGAATGCATCCCCCGCCGCGGTCGACTGGGCGAGTTCGTTCTCGTGGTGCGGGAAGCGCAGGTCGAGTCCGCCGCCGTGGATGTCGAACGATGAACCCAGATAACGGCGGGCCATCGCCGAGCATTCGACGTGCCAGCCCGGACGGCCGGGACCCCACGGGGAGTTCCACGACGCCGATGCCGGCTCCCCCGCCTTCGTGCCCTTCCATAGAGCGAAGTCGCGCGGGTCGCGCTTGCCCCGAGTAGCGGCGTCGGCGGAGTCCGCCATGTCGTCAGGCTTCTGGTTGGTCAACTCACCGTAGGCAGCCCAGCTCTTGACGTCGAAGAACACGTCACCCGTGCCGTCCTCGGCAACGTAGGCGTGACCCTTCTCGATCAGGGTGGCGATCAGCTCCTGCATCCCCGGAATGGATGCCGTGGCTCGCGGCTCATAGGTCGGCGCCAGGATGCCGAGGGCGTTGTAGCCGGCCGTGAATTCGAGTTCGACCCGGTAGGCGACCGCCCACCACGGGTCGTTCGCACTGCCGTTGGCCAGCACCTTGTCGTCGATATCGGTGACGTTGCGCACGAAGGTGACGTCGTACCCGCGGTAGGTGAACCAGCGCCGCCACAGGTCGTAGGCCAGCGCGCTGCGGAGGTGCCCGATGTGCGGGGAGGACTGCACCGTCGGCCCGCAGACGTACATTCCGACCTTGCCCGGTTCGAGCGCGACGAACTCTTGCAGCGCCTGAGCGCGCGAGTCGTACAGCCGGATCGCCACCCGTGAATCTTACGGGGGCCGCTCTGCGGTGTTACGGAGCTGCCGCGAGAAGTACTGTCGCGATGGCGCCGAGTCCCCGGTCGCCCGTGAAACCGAGACGATCCGAGGTCGTCGCGCCCACGGCCACGGGGGCGCCGACGAGCGCGCTGAGGTGCTCCTCAAGCTCCTGCCGTCGCGGCCCAATCTTCGGATGCGCACCGACAATCTGCACTGCGACGTTGGCCACCTGCCATCCGCTCTCGGCGACCAGACTGAGGGCACGCTCAAGGAACACCGCACTGGCCGCACCCGCGAACTCCGGACGGTCGGTGCCGAATTGCGAGCCGATGTCACCGAGGCCGGCGGCGGACAGCAGCGCATCGACGATCGCGTGGATGACGGCGTCGCCGTCGCTGTGCCCAGAGAGACCTGGCTCGCCGGGCCAGTCGAGACCCCCGAGCCGCAGGCGAACCTCGGGGTCGTAGGCGTGGACGTCGTACCCGACCCCGCCGCGACCATGGGCGACCGCCCATTCGGGACCGAGCAGTTGCGCGGCGCGGTGCAAGTCGTCGGGCGTAGTGATTTTGAAACCACGAGGATCACCAGGGACCGTCGCGACGGAATGTCCGGCCGCGGCGAAGAGCGCGGCGTCGTCAGTGTGGTCGACGGTCGCGGCAGCGTACGCCGCCTCGAGTGCTGCACGCGGGAACCCCTGCGGCGTCTGGACGGCAACCAGGTCGGCGCGGTCGACGGTCGCGACGACGACCCCGTCGTGCACGCGCTTGACCGTGTCGGTGACCGGCAGCACCGGGATGACGCCCTCACCTGTCGTGCGGACCGCCTCGACGACGCGCTCGAAGACCTCGATCGGCGCGAGCGCGCGTGCCGCATCGTGAACGAGCACAACATCCACCTCGTCACCAAGCGCCGCGAGGCCCGCGGCCACCGACTGCTGACGGGTGCCGCCCCCGGCAACCACAATCGCGGACGGGGACGGCCTGATTTCCTGGTGAAGTGCCACGGTCACGCGAGCCTGTTCGAGGTGGCTCGCGGGAGCGACGACAACCAGGTCAGCATCGGGCGGCACGCGAACCAGCGCGTGATCAAGGACCGACCATGATGCCAGCCGGGCGAACGCCTTCGGCATCCCGGCGCCGAGCCGCTCACCACTTCCCGCGGCGACGACGATGACGGCGACACTCATCGATCGTCCGTCGGGACTCAGCTGTCCAGAACCTTAAGAGGCCAGAACCCTAAGAGGCCAGAACCTCGTCGAGAACGTTGGACGCCTTCTCTTCGTCAGTCTTTTCGGCGAGCGCCAACTCAGAGATCAGAATCTGACGTGCCTTGGCCAGCATCCGCTTCTCGCCAGCAGAGAGTCCACGGTCCTGATCGCGGCGCCACAGGTCGCGAACGACCTCAGAGACTTTGATGACGTCGCCCGAGGCGAGCTTCTCGAGGTTCGCCTTGTAGCGACGGCTCCAGTTGGTGGGCTCTTCGGTGAACGGAGCGCGCAGCACCTCGAACACCTTGTCGAGGCCTTCCTTGCCGATGACGTCACGAACGCCAACCAGATCGACGTTGTCGGCCGGGACCTCGATGGTCAGATCGCCCTGGGTGACGTTCAGTTTGAGGTACAACTTCGTCTCACCCCGGACGGTGCGATTCTTGACCTCGATGATGGTCGCGGCACCATGGTGGGGGTAAACGACAGTTTCGCCGACCTCAAAAAGCATGGAATTGTTCCTTCCGCAGAATTGCCAGTCTACCACGCGGCTCATTCCGTCAGGCGGGCCTCACTCCGACCGCGGCTCGGTCGCCGCTAGGCTGGAACTGCTCATGCGCAATCGACCCGGGAGGTCTGAAATGAAGGTCCGTACCGGGGCATCCGTCATCGTCGGAGCAGTCCTTGCAACCCTGCTCGCCGGCTGCAGCTTGTTCGCGATTCACCAGACCCTCGAGCACTACGACTCGAGCGACGGTGTCAGCGTGACTGTCGGCGATGTCACGTTCATCAACGCCATCGTCTTTACGAAAAACGGGCAGGATGGCAACTTCTCCGCCGCCGCCGTCAACACCGGCACGAGCGACCTCACGGTCACGCTGCAGTACCAGTCCCATGGGGCGAAGATCGACGTCACGGTTGACGTTCCCGCCGGCGGAACCACCACGCTCGGGGAAGGCGGCCTCGACGGCCAGGTTCTTCTCGCCGGGATGGACACGCCCCCCGGCAGCCTTCTCAAGATCTACGTGCAGTACGGCACGGTGCCGGGCAAACAGTTCGACGTGCCGGTTCTCGACGCTTCGCTGGGCCAGTACGGCTCGCTGATTCCGTCGCCAACGCCGTCGCCAACGCCAACCCCGACCGCCACCCTGACGCCGAGCCCGACACCTACTCCGTAGCGCTCAGCTTCGAAACGGATCAGCTTCCAAACGGCTCAGCCCCGAAACGGGCTCAGCTTTCGAAGCGATAGCCGAGGCCGCGAACCGTGACGAGCAACTTCGGGTCGGACGGCTCGTCTTCGATCTTCGAGCGGATGCGCTTGATGTGCACGTCGAGCGTTTTGGTGTCGCCGAAATAGTCGGACCCCCAGACCCGGTCGATCAACTGCCCGCGAGTGAGCACCCGGCCCGCGTTGCGCATCAGCAGCTCGAGCAGTTCGAACTCTTTGAGCGGCATCGCCGTCTCCTTGCCGCGCACCGACACGGCGTGACGTTCGACATCCATTCGCACGGTCCCCGCCTCAACCACGCCGTGGTCGTCGTCACCCAGGTCGGAGTGGCGGCGCATCACCGCGCGAATGCGGGCCAGCAGCTCACGCGACGAGTAGGGCTTGGTGACGTAGTCATCCGCTCCGAGTTCCAGACCGACGACGATGTCGACCTCGGTGTCTTTCGCGGTGAGCATGATGATCGGCACGGCCGAGCGGGTGCGTAGTTCGCGGCACACTTCGGTGCCCGGCAGCCCCGGCAGCATGAGATCGAGCAGCACGAGGTCCGCGCCGGAGCGGTCGAACATCGACAGCGCGACCCTGCCATCCGCCGCGATCTCGGTCTCGTATCCCTCGCGCCGCAACAGGAACGAGAGCGGCTCCGAGAGGGAAGGCTCGTCTTCGACGATGAGGATGCGGGTCACGTGGTGGCTCCGGTAGTGGTCGTGATGGTGGCGGCCGAAGTGCGAGACGACTCCGGAAGTCTGATGGTGAAGGTCGAGCCGCTGCCCTGATGAGACCAGACGCGCACATCCCCCCCGTGGTTCTGAACGACGTGTTTGACGATCGCCAGGCCGAGGCCGGTTCCGCCGGTGTTGCGGCTGCGCGCCGAGTCGACCCGAAAGAACCGTTCGAACACGCGGTCGCGCTCAGCCTCGGGAATTCCGACGCCCTGGTCGGTCACGGCGATCTCGACGACCCCGTCGGTGTGGGTAACCCCGATCCCGATGCGTGAGTTGTCGGGCGAATACTGGATGGCGTTGGCGATCAGGTTGTGAACCGCGGTGACCAGCAGGGCTTCGTCGCCGTAGACCTCAGTCCCGGCGTCGCCGCCAGACACGAGCGCGATGGCGTGCTTGTCGGCGGCGACGCGGTTGCGGTCGAGCGCCTGTGCGATAACCGTGTCGACATCCACGGTGCTCGCGTCGTGCAGGACGTCGGTGGCTTGCAGCCGGCTGAGTTCGATGATCTCGTGGGTGGTCTTCGCCAACCGGTCGGCCTCGATCGACAGCCGCTTCGCGAACCGTTTGACTTCGTGGGGCTCATCGGCCGCCAACTCGAGCGCTTCGGCGAGAAGCCCGACCGCACCGATCGGGGTCTTCAACTCGTGACTGATATTGGCGACGAAATCGCGCCGCACCTCATCAAGGCGATAAGCCTCCGTGCGATCCTCGGCGAGAACCAGCACGAACCGGGTGCCCAGCCGAGCGATGCGCACGAAGACATGGATGCTGGCTTCGCCAAACGGCCCACGGGAGAGGTGCAGTTCGCGGGCGATCGGCTCGCCGTCGCGGCGTACCTGGTCGACGAGGTGCACGAGCTCCGGATGCACGAGAGCCTGGTTCCAGACCAGGCCAAAAGCGAGAGCGCCCGTCGACGCCTTCAAGACATTGTTGGAGGCGTCGAGCACGATGCCGGCCGACTCGAGCGAGTCGATGACCTCATCCGCACCCTCGGGAACCGTGGGGGTCACCACTGCAACCGCGCGCTGACCGCGGCGGTGAGCCGCAACGAAGACCGCTGCAGACCCCGCACCGAGCACGAATCCGAACACGATCGCGACCGGCACGAGCCAGGCCTGGTCCATGCGACTAGATTAGGGCTCGCTACGCGTGTCAAACGTGGCGTGTGCGCCCTGGTAGGGGAGTTGCACCAGAAAGTTCAGGCTTCCGACACCGGCAGTTAACCTGCGCGGGGGACCGTGGCCTACGGCGGGCGGTTCGAGGCTGTCTGCGAAACGGGAGGACCAGAATGCGCGAAGTATTCCAACAGGAACTGCGTGAAGTGCAGGACCGCCTGGTGGAGATCGCGTCACTCGTCGCGGACTCGATCCAGAAGGCCACCACAGCGTTCAACGAGTCGAATGTCGCGCTCGCCGAGATTGTCATCGAAGAAGACGATCGAATCGACACCGCGGCGCTTGAACTCGACGAACTCGCCATTCAGATCCTCGCTCGGCAGCAGCCCGTTGCCCGGGATCTTCGCATCGTCGTCAGCGCGCTGCGTATCAGCGCCTCGCTCGAGCGGATGGGCGACATGTCGACCCACATCGCGCAACTCTCGCGCTACCGCTTCCCCGAGAAGGTCGTGCCGAAGTCACTGCGCCCAACCTTCGTCGAGATGGGGCAACTGGATGTCGGCATCGCCCGCATGCTGACCGAACTCTTGCGCACCCAGGATGTCGCGATCGCCGAGCAGATCCGCAACGAAGACGACAAGGTCGACGCCCTGCACCTCTCGGTGTTCGACAAGGTTCTCGGCGAGAGCTGGAAGGGCCAAGCCGTCGACACCGTCGACTCGACTCTCGCCTCGCGCTACCACGAGCGTTTTGCCGACCACGCCGTCTCGATCTCCAAGAAGGTGCAGTACCTCGCTACCGGTGACTGGATCCCCGCCGACAGCTGAGGCGACAAACGCTATTCGAGAAGCGCCATTCCGGGGAGCTCTGAGGCCCTGCGGTCGAACGTGACGGTGTACTCGCAGTCCGCGTCGATCGCGAGGTGCGCGATGATCGCGTCCGCGAGGTCGGTGCCGTGTTCCGCGGCGTCTCGCAATGCCCGGCGCACGACATCCGGTGCCTGGACCACGATCTCTTCCGCGCTGAGGAACGCGCTCACGATCGCGACCACGCGCGACATCGGCACCTTGTCGCGTCGACTCAGCGTCCACACTGTCTCCACCAGCACCACGACAGAGAGAAACGCGGGGTCTTTCGCCGACCGGGCGGAGAAGAATGCTGCGGCCTGGCGCGACTGGGTTGCATCGTCGTCGAGCAGATGGCGCAGGAGGACGTTGCTATCGACCCCGATCACGGGCGACGGCTTCGTGCGTCCTCTGCGGTGAGGTGCTCCGCAATCGCGGCATCCATCTCTTCGAGGGTCATCGGGGGCATCGCGTCCTTGAGCACCCCCGCGAGATCCATGATCGACCCCGTTGCCGGGATGAAGTCGTAGATGCCATCCGCGCCGGTGACGAATTGCACGCGCGTGCCGGTGTGGATTCCGAGTTGCGCACGTACCGCAAGCGGGATGGTGATCTGTCCTTTGCTCGTTACTGTGGCGATAGGCATGGCGCAATCTTACCCTTCGAGCACTTCCTTACCATCAGTAAGATTGCGTCATTGCAGGGCACGGACCGGCCAGAATCGAGAGATGAGCATCCGACGGGCGCGCGCACGATGATCCTGGCCACCCGCATCGTCGCGTACGCCGCGGCGGCTCTCGGCGCGATCGCGTACTGGACGATTTTCGGCGACTACTTTGAGCGCGGCATCTGGCCGTTGCTCGCCTGGTATTCGATCGCGGGGGCAACGCTCGGGCTGCGGGCACTTCCCGTCAAGGAGCAGGTCGACCGACTCCCCGAAGCGGGGCTCGACCCGATCATGAAGGGTCGCGTTCGGAGCTCGCTCATCGACATCGGCGTCATCTTCGCGATCTCGATCGTGGCCGCTTTCTTGGCCATCCTCACAACCGGTGCGAACGACTGGGGTTTGCCGCTGCTCATGCAGCTTCTGGTGGTGATGGCTTTCGCGATGGGGATTCTTGTCGGGCTACTCGTGCTGATGCCACTCGGACTGCTGGCGACCGCGATCGTACGTGCCGCGCAGGGGCGGCCGGTCGCCGGCGGAGTCGTCGGAATAGCGGTCCTGCTGCTCGCGACGGTCGCCTTCGGCATTGTTGGAGTGCTCGCCCTCAACGGACACTCAGACTCGCTGTTCTGGCGCACCCGTGCCTATGAGGCGATGTTTGTCGTACTCACCGGAATCCCGACCGACACGATATCTGTGGGATCGCAGCCGCTGGCCTGGGTCGCACGGGCGATCGCGGTAGCGATTGTCGCGCTCATCGTCTACCTCGTGAAGACCGGCTTCGCGACCGGCCGGGCGGCCCGAGCCAGTCGCCGACAGGCCTGACGCTCTACTTCGTGGGTCGCGCTACTTCTTCTGACCCTGTGCGGCGACCGCGGCCGCTCCCGCTGCGGCGGCATCCGGGTCGAGGTAGCGTGACGGGCCGGTCGGGCGGAAGGCGTCATCCAACTCGTAGACCAGCGGAATACCGGTCGGGATGTTGAGCTCCGCGATCTCGTCGTCGGGGATGTCGTCGAGGTGCTTGACGAGCGCGCGCAGCGAGTTTCCGTGAGCCGTGACGAGCACGGTCTTGCCCGCCGCGAGGTCCTTCGTGATGTCTGATTCCCAGTAGGGCAGCATCCGATCGATGACGAGTTTGAGGCTCTCGGTGCGCGGCAGCTCGGCATCCGGGATGTCGGCGTAGCGTTCGTCGCCCACCTGCGACCACTCGGCGTCATCGGCGAGCGGCGGCGGCGGTACGTCAAAACTGCGGCGCCATTCCATGAACTGATGCTCGCCGTACTTCGCGAGAGTCTCGGCCTTGTCGAGCCCCTGCAACGCGCCATAGTGCCGCTCGTTCAACCGCCAGGAGCGCTTCACCGGAATCCAGAGCCGGTCGGCGACCTCAAGCGCGAGGTTGGCGGTCTGGATCGCCCGGGTGAGCACGCTCGTGTAGAGAACCTCCGGCGCCAGCCCCGACGCGGCGAGCAGTTCGCCAGCCCACTGCGCCTCGATCACACCCTGCTCGGAGAGCCGCACATCCACCCATCCGGTGAAGAGGTTCTTCTGGTTCCAGTCGGAGTTTCCGTGCCGCAGCAAGATGAGGGTGGCCATGCCGCCAGCCTACGCAAGCGCCGACACCGGCAGAATCGAGGAATGGCCCGCGCATCCGTTCCGAGTGGACGGATCACTCGCGGCACGACCGGTGTCAACCGGCTGCGCCGCATCGACCGCTGGATCGCCGTGCAACCGGTCTTACGTCGCGCCGAGGATCCCACAGTCGTCGACCTCGGCTACGGCGCCTCCGCGACGACGACCCTTGAGTTGCGCGACCGGCTCGCGCGGGTTCGCCCTGACGTCAGGGTGGTCGGCATCGAGATCGACCCCGAGCGGGTGCGGATCGCATCAGCCGCGGCTCGGGATGGCGTCGAGTTTCACCTCGGCGGCTTCGAGACCCCGCTGCCCGGTGGACGCAAGCCCGCCATCATCCGGGCCCTCAACGTGCTGCGCCAGTACGACGAAGGCGAGGTCGCCGCGGCCTGGGCGACGATGGGCGGGCGCCTCCAACCCGGCGGATTGCTCGTCGAGGGCACCTGCAACGAGTTGGGTCGGGTTGCGTCCTGGGTGGGGCTCGATCCCGACGGTCCGCAGACGTTCACGATCTCACTTCGATTGGATGCTCTCGAGCAGCCGTCGATCGTCGCCGAACGGCTGCCGAAGTCACTCATCCACCGCAACGTCGACGGCGAACCGGTGCACGAACTCCTGGTCGCCCTCGACCGCCTGTGGGCGACCCACGCCCCGCTCGGCGTCTATGGGCCGACACAGCGATGGATCGCCGTGGCCGAGTCCCTCCGCGCTCTGGGCTGGCCGGTGCGCGACTCACGAGCGCGCTGGCGTTTAGGAGAACTCACCCTCGACTGGACCGCGGTCGCGCCGCTCACGTGAGCGAGGTCTGACCGACGGGGGTCAGATCATCGGGAGCAGGGCGCGGGCGTCGTCGAGCGGCATCCCGGTGCCGGCGAGGAGGTCGACGGCCAGCGGACGCAACATCAGCACGACGGCGGCGTCAGCGAGCCCCGCCGCCGGGATCACCACGGCAGGATCGAGTCGGCGAGCCAGGTCAGTCAGCAGCGACCGGGCCGCCCCCGCGACCTGCGGGTCGGCCAGCTCCTCCCCGAGCAGCCTGACTCCCGTCGCGGCGGTCGCGACGAGTTCCGCGATCGCCGGGCGATGTTCGCCGTCGCGCACCAGAAACTCAACGCGTCGCGCGAGGGTGCGCAGGTGCCGAGACGCGAGGTCGGCCGCTTCGACGGCGCGGGCGTTTCGCTTGTAGTCGGGCAGCCGCGCCCGCAGATACGGCGACACCCGGGCGACCGAGATCGCGGTGTCCAGGGACGTGCGCCAGGCATCGACGAGGGGCTGGGTACGCCGGAGTCGGGTCAGGGCGAGTTCCCCGGCGGCCGTATCGGCGTCGTCGAGGGAGTCGACAATCGACCCCATCGACTCAACCAGGACCGAGAACAGCGTGGTGCGATCACGCGCGGCGGCCCGGCCGGGATCGCGGGGCAACAGCGCCGTCGCGAGAAGAGCGACGGCGCCTGCGACCACGGCATCGAGCGTGCGCGTGAAAGGACTTCCGGTGACCGGCACGAGCACCACGAGAGCCGAGGGTAACGCCGCGGCGAGCGCGAACCCCGGGTTGGGAGACACGATCCGGCCGGTGATGAAGACGACCAGCAGCACCACGACGAGTTGCCAGATTCCGCTGCCGAGAAAGATCGTGAGGACATCGGCGAGCGCGACCCCGAGCAGGATGCCGAGGAGGGTCTCGGCGACCCGCCGCGGACGTGCATCCCGCGAGAAGCCGAGCGAGTTGATCGTCACCGTTACCGCGAGGATGGGCGTCGCGTGCCCGAGTCCGTAGTGCGCGATCGCGTAGGCCGCTGCTACGGCCGCCGTGATTTGGATGATCGCCGGCAACGACTCCCAGACCCGACGGGCGGCCACCGCGACATCCAGCCGACGGCGGATGCGGCGCTCGAGCCTGCGCAGCCCCGCGCCGTCAGAGGTCATTCGCGTCGAACAGCGCCGAGGCGCGGAAGCCTCGGAACGTTCGCCTCGGCTCCGGCGTCGGGAGGGACGATGACCTCCTGCGCCGCCGCAACAGCGACACCATCCGAAGTGGTTACCGTCAAGGTTGCCGCTGGATCCGTCGCCCTTTTAACGAGGGCGAGCGCGATCGGGCCCAGCTCATAGTGCAGAGCGGATGCCGTGATCCGGCCGACCACCGTGTCACCATTCGCGACCTGGTCACCAGCCGCGACCGGGGCGCTGTCGGACCCGTCGAGGTGCAACATCACCAGACGACGCGGGGGATGACCCAGGTTGTGCACCTTCGCGACAGTCTCCTGCCCGCGGTAACACCCCTTTGCCAGGTGCACCGCGGAGCGCATCCAGTCGAATTCGTGCGGAATCGCCGTGGCGTCAAGTTCGGTCAGCGCGCGCGGGCGCCAGGCTGCGATGCGGAGCGCTTCGAGAGCGAGGATGCCGGCCGCGGGCCGATCAGCGAACGCGGCGAGGGCATCCCTCGGCACGAGAGTCTCGGAGTAGGCCCAGTCGGTGGCGGGATGCTCGTCAACCGCCGCATACTGATGACCGCCCGGCGCGACCGACGACCACGAGTCACGCCAGGTGACGTGAGAAGAGCCGAGGTCCTCTGCCGCGGCACCGAGCGCGCCGATCGTCGCGTACTGCGCCGATCGGTCGGCAACCTCGACCCGGAGGGTGAACCGCATCCGATCGAGGAAGGTCAGCAGCCCGGCACTCGTGCCGGCATCCATCAACAGCCAGGTGGTCTCGCCATCGTCGACGACGCGCACCGCGTACTCGATCCGTCCACTCGGGTCGAGCAGGAGCGCTTCTGCCGACTCACCGGGCGCGAGCCGCGCGAGACTCTGCGACAGCAGTGAGTCGAGCCAGGTCAACCGGTCAGAGCCCGTGACAGAGAGAACCTCACGGTCGGCGAGGTCGACGATGGCACGGCCTGCGGCCAGTTCACGCTGCTCGGCAAGGAGCGATCCGTAGTGCTGGGGCGGCTCCCCCACGGCGCCGGGGCGAGACGTGAACGGGTCACGCACGACACTCGGCTCACTCGACACGAGCAAGCCGTCCTGAGGCGTGAGTGCGCAGATCTTGGCCGAGGGCGGCGATATCCCAGGCCCAGAGCAGGTGATCGTCGACGAGACCGTAGAGACGGGTCGCTGCGGCGTACTCCTTCGCTGTCGCGGATCGCATCACCGCATCCGTTCCCAGCTCGATGCGCGGTCCGGTCACCGTGCCCAGGTAGAGCTCGCTGACCCCGGTTGGATGCAGGATCGTCACCTCGAGATCGAAACCGCCGGTCGCGTTGCGCAGCGTTTCAACGTCATCGGCGTTCGTAAAGAGAGGGTCCCCGACTCCGGGCAACATCCCCGGGCCTTGGTCTGCGGCGCCGAGCTGCCGAGAGAGGCGCCAGTATCCAATTTCAGAAAACAGCGGCGTGCGCTCGGTGACGTCGATCGAGTCGTCGAGCAGCCAGCTACTGGAGACGTACTGCACGGTGGTGCCGCCGTCGTGGGTGAAGGCGACCCGCTGCCCGAACTCGTACTCGCGCACGACATCCCCCACCGTGTAGGCGATCACTCCGCTGCCTTCCCACACTCCGAGGAGCCAGGAGAGGGGAACGATCTCCGCCGGTACTGCGGCGTCGAGTTCGAACATGACGAGCCTTAGCGCTGGCCGCGGAACAGGTTGTAGAGCACGACGAGTGAGACAAACCCGATCGCGAGAACTGCCAAGCCGAGGAGTCCGATGAAGGAGAGTTCCAAGGCGAGCATCATGCACCCAGACTATCGAGCGAACCCGGGTTCAGCAGGAGCAGCACGACAGTCGCGACCGCGAGCAGCGCGAGCGAGCCTCCGATGCTCGCGATGATGCGATTCACCAGGCCATCTTTGCGCTGCAAGGAGAGCTGAATGACAAACGTCAACAACACGACGATGGCGAGCACGACGGGAAGCCAGGAGAGGAAGGCCGCGCCGGCGAAGATTCCCACCAGCACCGCGCCAACGAGGGCGGCGACCCACACCGGGGGGACGCTTCGGGATCGCCAAGACACGTCCTCAGGATAGGCCACCAGCCGCGCCGACCAGGTGCCCGTGGAGGCGTCACCCACGTGCCCAGAACGCCTCCCGCGACCTCGCCGCGCCGATACGCTGGCCTCAGCCGAGCAGAGGGTGACCCGACCCGAGGCCGCACCCAACTCGAAAGGGACCCGTGGCGATCGATCGCGATATTTCGCTGACGGAGTTGGGCGATCCCGCGACCGAGCCCGCGCGGTTAGCGGAGATCGCGCACGCCTTCCCCGACCTGGCGCCGCAGATCACCGCGCACCCCAACGTCTACCCCGATCTGGTGGCGTGGCTGGCAGCCCACCGTGCCGTTCCCCTGTCGCCAGCAGCGGCGGTCACGCTGACAAGGCGGACCCCGCTGCTAGCTACGGCGGAGGCGGAGCACATCCCGCCGCCACCGGCACCGGCGCGAAAGACGCTCGTCGGAATCGGCATTGGTGCGTTCACCCTCATCCTGGTCATCGTCGTCGCTGTCGTGGCGTTCGCCTACCGCGGCTCTGCGCCGACATTCTTCGCCGACGGCGGCTCCGACGGCGGGGACTCCGACGGCGGGGCCGCGGCGACAGTCGCGTGTCCGAGCGGCTCGACCCAGGTCATGTGGTCGAACTGGGATGGCGGCGCCACTCTGGTCTGCAAATTCGAGAGCGGCGGATACGTCATGATCGTCGCCAACGGTGGATCGTTGGCGCAAAGTGAGGACGTCACCTCAACTCCCACCGGCTACTCGTCGAGTCTCGCCGAGGTGGGTTTCGGTGGCTGGGTGGTCTGGTTGCCCAACGGCTCCGACGGGATCGCGGCGACATCCTGGGGTAACAGCGACTTCGGGGATGCCAGCGGTGAACCCCCCGCGGCATCCGGCATCGCGGCGTGCCCATCCGGCAGTTACCCGCTCTCGCTCTCCCAATGGTCCGGCGGCTGGTTGCTCATCTGTGGGATTTCGAGCGAACAGCCGACCAGTTTCAGCTATCTCGACGGGTCACGCTCCGGCTCGGGTGGCAACCTCAACCTCTCGGGTGGCCGATACTGCGGCACCGACGAGAACGAATCCGAGGTCTGCGTCAGCGCTGCGCCGGCTCTCGTGCAATTCACGCCCGCGGATGACGGCTACTCCACCCGCTTTTCCGTCACCTCGAACTACTTCGCGGGTTCCGGGGTGGGCGGCCAGGGCAAGGGCACCGGTGCCTACGGCGTCGCGGCTCCGGGAAGCACGGCAGAGGACCAAGTCGGCTACCTCGTCGCCATCCTGGAGAAGTCGGCCGAGGCACGTTCGGCGGTGAACTCAGTGCTCGCCCCGCTCAATGCCTGCTCGGTGTCGAGTGATGACGTCGCGGCGCTTCAGACCCTGACCCAGGCGCGCACCGACCTCCTCGACGCGCTCCACTCGACGCCGGTCGATCAGGTGCCCGGCGGCGACAATCTGCTCGCTCAGCTGACCTCCGCCATCCAACTCTCCCAACAAGCTGACCTCGGGTACGTCGATGCCGCGCAGATCATGTCATCGGGCGATTGCAGCAATGGCAAGGGCACCTATCGCAACGCGCTCAACATCGCGGACCAGGCGGAAGCGGCCAAGCAGGCCTTTGTCGACTCATGGAACGGCTCGATCGCGGCAACGTTCGGGGTAGGGACGTACACCGCGAAGGATATCTAGCACACTGAGACATCCCGCCAGTGTCCCTACACTGTCGAGTAGGCGTTTTGGAGGTTTCCGCTTGGCTCAGTTGCTCATCTTGACCTCTGCGGTCGATGGCGACGCTCTGCCCGCCCTGGGGTTGCTGTCACATCGCACCCGGAGCATCCCCGCCCAGCCTGCGGCACTCATCAACGCTCCCACCGCGGATTTGATTTTCGTCGACGCCCGTCAAGACCTGGCCAGCGCCAAATCGCTGTGCAAGATCCTCAACACCACGGGAATCAACGTTCCCCTGGTGCTGGTCCTCACCGAGGGTGGGCTCACCGCCGTCTCCGCCGATTGGGGCGTGGATGACGTCATCCTCGAGTCCGCCGGTCCCGCCGAGGTGGATGCCCGCATCCGGCTCGTGATCGGGCGACTGGCTCAAGAGAAGAACGGTTCCAAGATTCACGCATCCGGTGTCGTGATCGACGAGGCCTCCTACTCGGCCAAGGTGCACGGCCGGCCGCTCGACCTCACGTTCAAGGAATTCGAGCTGTTGCGTTTCTTCGCGAGCCACCCGTCGCGGGTATTCACCCGTGAACAGTTGCTGAGCGAAGTGTGGGGGTACGACTACTTCGGCGGCACGCGAACCGTCGACGTGCACGTGCGTCGGTTGCGCGCCAAACTCGGCGACCTCGAGTCGCTGATCGGCACGGTGCGCAACGTCGGCTACCGCTTCAACGTCTACGAAGACGAAGAACGGCTCGCGCCCGTCTCCTGAGCTTTCGGCCTATCAGGCGACGCGTTCGCGGGCCAGGAGGGCCCAGGTTTCGAGGGTGCTCCATTCGCCTTTGAACCAGTCGGCTTCAACGGCCACCCCTTCCTGGCGAAGACCGACCCGCTCCAGAAGACGCTTCACCGCCGTATTGCGCTCGTCGCACTGGGCGAACACTCGGTGAGCGCCACGATCCCGGAAGAGATGGTCAATGACGCCCGCCACAGCTCGCGTCGCGAGACCTCGGCCTTGAGTCGCGGGCGCGAAGGTCACGCCGAACTCGTAGCAGTCCGGTTGATCCGCAAGCGGGTGCACGGCGACGTCGCCCGCCAGGGTGCCTGCTGAGGTAACCCCCAACTGCATCCATTCACCCGCCGGCGGAAAGTCCCATCCAGCCTGATCGTCGAGTAGCCGGCGGGCGTCGTCGAGGGTGTAGTCGGGAGACCAGCTCTGGTACCGCGCCACCCGCGGATCACTCCGGTAGGCGACGAACTCAGGCAGATCACGTGCTGTCAGAGGCCCGACGCAGAGTTCTTGAAGGTCGAGTCGCATGCTTGACGGTAGTCGAGTTCATCCGCCATTCACGTGCGGCTGACATGATGGAGCGATGGAGGACAGCCCCCTCGGCGACGCCACGATCGCCGCCGACCTGCTCGACGATTACGACGCCGAACCGCTGTTCATCGACACCACCGAACTTCCGGGCGATCGCTTTCTCGATCGCGAGTTGAGCTGGCTCGGTTTCAACAAACGCGTGCTCGAACTCGCCGAAGACGAATCACTCCCGCTGCTCGAGCGCGCTAACTTTCTGGCGATCTTCGCGAGCAATCTCGACGAGTTCTTCATGGTGCGCGTTGCCGGCCTGAAGCGGCGGATCGCCACCGGAATTGCCGTTCCGACCAACACCGGCCGGTCTCCGATCGACGTTTTGCGCGACATCTCGGCACGTGCCCATGACCTTCAGGAGCGGCACGCCCAGGCCTTCCGCGTCATGGTGAAGCCCGCGCTCGATGCCGCAGACATCCACGTCGAGAGCTGGGGTGACCTCGACGAAAACGACCGCGCGAGCCTCGACGAGATCTTCTCGGGGCAGATCTTCCCGGTGCTGATGCCCCTCGCTGTCGACCCCGCGCATCCCTTCCCGTACATCTCGGGGCTCTCACTCAACCTGTCGATTCGGGTGCGCAACCCGCGGAACGGCCGAGAGGAGTTCGCGCGCCTCAAGGTGCCGACCAACCTCCCGCGATTCGTGAAACTGCCGGATGACGACCGCGGCACCCTGCGCTACATCCCGCTCGAAGACCTGATCTCCAACCACCTCGACGAACTCTTTCCGGGAATGGAGGTGTTGGAGCACCACGAGTTTCGGGTGACGCGCAACGAAGACCTCGAAGTCGAAGAGGATGACGCCGAGAACCTCCTCATGGCGCTGGAGAAAGAACTGCAGCGCCGTCGCTTCGGGCCCCCCATTCGGCTCGAGATCACCGACGACATGGACGAGACCACCCTGGCCCTGCTCATGTCGGAATTGCAGATCACCGAGCAGGAGGTCTACCGCCTTCCCGCGCCACTGGACCTCATGGGCCTGTTCGAGCTGATGCGGCTCGAACGCCCGAGTCTCAAATACGCCCGGCACGTTCCGACGACGAGCGTGAGCCTGTTGCCGACCGACCCGACCGAGAAGCCGGATGTCTTCGCCTCCATCTCGCGCGGCGACATCCTGCTGCACCACCCTTACGAGTCGTTCGCGACCAGCGTGCAGGCTTTCCTCGAGCAAGCCGCGGCCGACCCCAACGTGCTCGCCATCAAGCAGACGCTCTACCGCACGAGTGGAGACAGCCCGATCGTCGAAGCGCTGATCGACGCCGCCGAAGCCGGCAAGGCCGTGCTCGCCCTGGTCGAGATCAAGGCGCGCTTCGACGAGCAGGCCAACATCGGCTGGGCGCGCAAACTGGAACGCGCGGGAGTGCACGTCGTCTACGGGCTCGTCGGACTCAAGACTCATAGCAAGCTCGCCCTCGTCGTGCGGCAAGAGGGCGGCAAGCTCGTCCACTACAGCCACATCGGTACCGGCAACTACAACCCGAAGACCAGCCGCATCTACGAAGACCTGGGCCTGCTCACCGCCGACGACACCGTGGGAAAAGACCTCACTCGGCTGTTCAACGAGCTCTCGGGCTACGCGATCGAAAAGAAGTTCAAACGACTTCTGGTCGCGCCGCTGCACCTCCGCAAGGGCCTCCTCAAACGGATCGCCGCAGAAGCCGACAACGCGCGCGCTGGCAAGCCCAGCGGCATCCGCATCAAGGCGAACTCGATGGTCGACGAGTCGATCATCGACGCGCTCTACCGAGCCAGCCAGGCCGGAGTGCCGATCGAGATCTGGGTGCGGGGCATCTGTTCCCTCAAGCCGGGTGTCGAAGGACTCTCCGACAACATCCGGGTGCGCAGCATTTTGGGACGCTACCTCGAACACTCACGGATCTTCCGCTTCGAAAACGACGGCGACCCGCAGGTATTCATCGGCAGCGCCGACATGATGCATCGCAACCTCGACCGTCGCGTCGAAGCGCTCGTGCGGCTCACCCGCCCCGAGCACCTCGACGAACTTCAGCAGCTGTTCGACCTGGCGATGGCGGAGACGACGTCGTCGTGGTGGCTCGGCAACGACGGACACTGGACACGCCACGATCGGGATGACTCCGGAGAGCCGCTGCGTGATCTGCAGAATGAGCTCATGCGACAGATCGGCGCACGCAAGCGCCCCGCCAGCTACGGAGCAACGGCACGGTGACCGAGCCAGTCCTTGCGGCAGGAGCGGTCTGCTGGAAGATCACGGGCAAGGGCAAACTCCGCATCCTGGTGGTGCTTCGCACCCAGCACAAAGATGTCTCGCTCCCGAAAGGGAAGGTGGATCCTGGCGAGACGCTGCCCGAGACTGCCGTGCGCGAGATCGCTGAAGAGACCGGGCTGATCGTCGGACTCGGAGTGCCACTCGGGGTGGTTGAGTACGACCTGCCGAACGGGCGATCGAAAGTCGTCTACTACTGGGCTGCCGAGGTTGACCGGCTGGCCATCGAGAACTCCACCTTCGTCTCGAACGACGAAATCGATCAACTCGCCTGGATGAGCATCAAAAAGGCGCGCATCCGTCTCAGCTACCCCCACGACGTCGACATCGTCGATCGTTTCGCCGACCTCGCGGCCCAGGGTCGCGCGCGCACTTTCGCGATCATCGCCCTCCGGCATGGCAAGGCGACGCCGCCCGAAACCTGGAATGGCCCGGATTCCACGCGACCGCTGCTGCCTCGCGGCGAGACTCAAGCGATCAGCGTCGCTCCCGCCGTCGCGGCCTTCCGCCCCGCGAAGCTGATCTCCTCGACTGCGGTTCGTTGCGTCACCACGATCGCTCCCACCGCCCGAATCACCGGCCTCGACGTGGCGCAGAAGGGCGAGATCAGCCAGGAGGCCTTCAACGCCGATGGCGCAGCCGTGCGCAAGCTCGTTGAGAAGCGACTGCGCAAGGGCGTCACCGCGGTGCTCTGCAGCCACGGGCCGGTGTTGCCCCAGATCATCCATTCTCTTGCCCGAGCGACGGGTACGCCTGACAGTGCCCGGCTTCAGCGCGCGTCTGCTCTGGCGACCGGCGAATACGCCGTGTTACACATCCCCGTCGATGACCCCTCCAGCGGCATCATTGCGGTCGAGATCCACGGTCCTGCGGTCTAACCTTCGAGCGTTCTCCCAGCTGGGCGCGCGCGCCGTTCGGCCGTCGTTAACCTCGCGTTTACCGTCCACCCAAAGGCTGGTCACGCGGCGTTCTTACCGTCGGGACGGGCCTTCACCGGCTCGTCCTGTAACGACACATCAAAATTCCCGAAGGGAACACACACAGTGAAGATCACGCGTACTGGCAGCATCGCTGCCATCGCAATCGTGGGCGCAATGGCGCTCGCCGGATGTTCGACCGCTGGCGGCGGAACGACCCCCGCCCCCACCTCGGCTCCGATGGACTACAGCTCGATCTCCGGCACGCTCAGCGCCGGTGGATCCAGCGCGCAGGGCAACGCGGAGTCGGCCTGGACGGCCGCCTTCAAGGGCCTCGGCGCAACCCTGACGTTCGAGTACGACAAGTCGCAGGGCTCCGGCGGCGGCCGTACCAAGTTCCTTGCGGGCGAGTACGACTTCGCTGGCTCGGACGCTCCGCTCTCGGCCGACGAGACGACGTCTGCCGCAACGACCTGTGGCGCCGATGGTGCCATCGACCTGCCGATCTACCTTGACGGTGTGTCAATCGCGTACAACGTCTCCGGCGTGACCGACCTCAACCTGTCGTCGGCCACGATCGCGAAGATCTTCAACCTGAAGATCACCGACTGGAGCGACCCGGCGATCGCCGCCGACAACGGTGGCAAGGCGCTTCCGTCCGGCCCGATCACCACGGTCGTGCGCTCCGACAGCTCAGGCACCGCGACCAACTTCACGAAGTTCCTCGTGGGCACGGCCGGCACCGAATGGCCTTACCCGGCTGGCGGAACCTGGCCGATCACGGCCGGTGTTTCGGCTCAGAAGGGTGGCTCGGCAGTTGCCGGAACCATCGGCACGACCGCCGGTGCGATCGGCTACGTCGACCACAGCGCCGCGAAGGACTCCAACGGTAAGGCGCTCACCGTAGCGAACGTCAACGGTGTCGCTTACACGCCGGAAGCCGTCTCGAGCACGCTCGCGAACATCGGAACCGTCAAGAGCAACGGTGTTGCCGGTGACCTCTCGATCTCGTTCGACTACTCGAAGCTCGCTGCAACCGACTACCCGGTGCCGCTGCTCTCGTACGCGATCATTTGCAAGACTTTCGCGAACCCGGCCCAGGCCGAGCTCACGAAGGCCTACCTCGGGTTCATCGCGAGCACCACTGGCCAGCAGGTCGCCGCAAAGAACGCTGGCGCCGCCCCGCTGCCCGAGTCGATCCTCGCGCAGATCACGGCGTCGCTCGCGGACGTCAAGTAACCCTTCCGTAGTTCGCAGTAACCGGAATACTGAACATCGTGCAAGAGCCGCAGGGACAGGGCAAGGAGAGTCGTGACCGACAACTCAACGGTTGACGCTCGCGCGTCCTCCCCTGCGGCTCGGCCGGTCAAACCGGTAAAGAGTGGGGCCCCCCGGAACTCGGGGGGCCCCACCCCTGCGGGAGGCGTGTCGAAAGCCGGAGATCGCGTCTTCCTGGGCCTGAGCACGAGCGCCGCGTGGCTCATCATGGTGATGCTCGCCGGCGTCGCAATCTTCCTGATCATCAAAGCCTGGCCCGCCATCACGGCCAACTGGGACGCCAGCAACCCGCTCCAGGACCGCACGTCGGGCAACACCGCCGGCCAGACCAGCTTCTGGTCGTATGTCGGCCCCCTCGTCTTTGGCACTCTGTGGTCGGCGTTTCTCGCGCTTCTGATGGGCGCTCCGGTCGCGATCGGAATCGCGCTCTTTATTTCGCACTACGCCCCGCGGCGACTCGCCGGCACCCTGGGCTACCTGATCGATCTCCTCGCAGCAGTGCCGTCAATCGTGTTCGGCCTGTGGGGGGTGTTCGTCATCCGCGACTTCTTCAAGCCGCTCAACGGCTTCCTCAACCAGACCCTCGGCTGGCTTCCGTTCTTCCAAGGGACGACGAACGCCAATGGCGAGAGTCCGATTTCGGCCACCGGGTCGACAATTCTCGCTGGCGCGGTGGTGCTCGCCGTGATGATCCTGCCGATCATCACCTCGATCAGCCGCGAGATCTTCCTGCAGACTCCGAGCCTTCATGAAGAGGCGGCATTTGCTCTCGGCGCGACGCGCTGGGAGATGATCCGGATGGCGGTGCTCCCCTACGCGCGCAGTGGCATCGTCAGCGCCACCCTGCTCGGTCTCGGTCGCGCCTTGGGCGAGACGATGGCCATCGCGATCATCGTGTCACCGCACCTGGTCTACTCGTTCAAGCTCATCACCGACGGCGAGAACCCGGCAACGATCGCGGGCAACATCGCGCTGCAGTTCTCCGGATCGAACAGCCTCCAGCAATCGGCGCTCATCGCCACTGGCCTGATGTTGTTCGTGATCTCGTTCGCCGTGAACTTCATTGCGCGCATCGTCGTCGCCCGCACCGCGCCCGGCGCCAAGCGGCGGACCAGGAAGGTCACGAAAGCGTGAGCACCTCGACCCGAACTCCCTCGAACCGCACGCCGTCGACCCGCACCCCGTCGGCCCTTGTGGTCGGACAGTTGCCTCCGTTCAGCGAACTGTGGACTCTCATCGCCGTGACGATCGCGGTGGGCGTCATCTTCATGTTGATCGGCTTCAGCATCCCCGGCTGGCTGATCGTCTCGGCGATCACCTACCTCGTCGTCATCGGGGCACTCTCGGCCGTTGCCGAAGGCCGGCGCAAGGCAACCGACCGGGTGATCCGCGGGCTCGTGACTGCGGCGTTCCTGCTCGCGATGATCCCGCTGGTCTCGACGCTCTGGACGGTCATCTCGCACGGCATCGCCCAGATCACTCCCGACTTCATCTTCGGCGTCTCTCGATCCGAATTCGACGTGAACTCCCTCGAGGTGAAGGTCTTCCCCGGCGCCCTTCAGGCGATCGTTGGAACCCTCGAGACGACGGGTATCGCGGCCCTGATCTCGATCCCGATCGGCCTGCTCACGGCCGTCTGGCTCACCGAATACACGCTGCCCACCAACCCGGTGCGCCGAATCGTGACCTTCCTCGTGGATGTGATGACCGGCATCCCGTCGATTGTTGCCGGGCTGTTCGCGTTCTCGCTGTTTGCGCTGATTCGCGGCCCCCGCGAGGCGTATAGCGGCTTCTCCGCGGCGATTGCACTGTGCGTGCTGATGATTCCGATCGTCGTGCGCGCCTCAGAAGAGATGATCCGCCTCGTCCCCGACGAGCTGCGCGAAGCGTCGTACGCGCTCGGAGTCCCCAAGTGGCGCACGATCATCCATGTGGTGCTGCGCACCGCGGTCGCCGGTCTGGTGACCGGCATGGTGCTCGCGATCGCCCGAGTCATCGGTGAGACAGCACCGATCTACATCGCCGCGGGCATCGCCGGCGGGCTCAACACGGACCCACTCAACGGGGCGATGCAAACATTGGCTGTGCTGGCCTACACGGGCTACCAGTTCCCGAACTCGCAAGACCCGGCGGCATCGCTGCTCGAGGCCTGGGGTTCCGCACTGCTGCTCGTCATCCTGGTGATCGTCCTCAACCTCGTCGCTCGAATCGTCTCCCGGCTCTTCGCCCCCAAAGCGCGCCGGTAACCTGCGGCGAAATTAGAAAGGCTCCACGTGTCCAAGCGCATCGAGGTCAGCAACCTCAACGTCTACTACAGCGATTTCCTCGCCGTCGAAGGCGTCAACATCACAATCGAACCGCGCACGGTGACGGCTCTCATCGGACCGTCGGGATGTGGCAAGTCCACCTTTCTGCGCACCCTGAATCGGATGCACGAAGTGATCCCCGGCGCGCACGTGGAGGGTGAGGTGCTTATCGACGGCAACAACCTGTACGGGCCCGGCGTCGACCCCGTCATGGTGCGCCGCCAAGTGGGCATGGTGTTCCAGCGACCGAACCCGTTTCCGACGATGTCCATTCGCGACAACGTGCTCGCCGGCGTGAAACTCAATGCCCGCCGGATGCCGAAGGCGGAAGGCGACGATCTGGTCGAGAAGTCGCTGCAGCGCGCGAACCTCTGGAACGAGGTCAAAGACCGTCTCGACCGACCCGGATCCAGCCTTTCGGGCGGCCAGCAACAGCGCCTCTGCATCGCCCGGGCGATCGCGGTCTCCCCCGATGTCGTGCTGATGGACGAGCCGTGCTCGGCCCTCGACCCGATCTCAACGCTCGCGATCGAGGACCTCATCGAGGAGCTCAAACAGGACTACACGATCGTGATCGTGACCCACAACATGCAGCAGGCCTCCCGGGTGAGCGACCGCACCGCGTTCTTCAATATCGCCGGTTCCGGAAAGCCGGGCAAGCTCATCGAGTACGACGACACCTCAACGATCTTCAGCAAGCCCAGCGTTCAGGCGACCGAAGACTACGTCTCGGGCAAATTCGGGTAGGTCCGCCTCAGGCTTCGGTCGGGATGACGACGATCGGCGTGGTGCTCGGCGCAGCCGATCCACCGGACGGCTCGACCGTGATGCCCACTGAGTCTCCGCGCGCCAGGTTGCCGGCGAGCACGATCGACTGCACGTCACTTCCGCTGGCCGCGAAGGTACCCGCCGAGGCGGCTTCGCCCTGCGAGTTGATGAACCACATCTGGTAGGTGCGGTCCGACGGCAGGCTGCTGAGGTGCGAGACCAGGATGGCTGCTCGCTCGAGCGAATCCGACCACACGAGCGTCACGGTGCCTCCGCCGTCGACGTCAGCGCTCGCCCGTTCTGAATCAGCAGCGGCGACGATCCGGTCGACGCCCGATGCCTCGTGCGGGCTGAACGTCAGAGCGGCCACGCCACCCCCGACCACCAGCACAACCGCCGCGGCAGCCCCGATGAGCGCGGCAGCGGGACGTGCAAACCATGGCCCGCGCACGATGTTGGAGGTCTGCGGGAGCTCGTTCACGGCGCCGAGGATGGAGTCGCGCAGCGAGGTCGGCGGAGCGACCTGCTCGGTGGCGAGTCCGAGCATCGCCGCGGTCTCCCCGAACTCGCGCACCTCGGCGGCGAGACGCGGCGACCGACGCAGGTCGGCTTCTACCTCGCGGCGTTCCGCAGCCGTCAGAGCACCGGCAGCGTACGACGCAGCTCGCGTCGTGACATCGTCACGGGTCTCAGTCATGAGTTCACCCCCAGTTCGTCACGCAGCCGGATCATGCCGTCGCGCAGTCGGGTTTTCACAGTCCCCAGCGGGATGCCGAGGATCGAAGCCATTTCGTTGTGCGAATATCCGCCGTAGTACGCGAGGATCACCGCTTCGCGCTGCAGCGCTGTGAGGCGACTCATCGAGCGTTTGACACGTTCGTTTTCGATGCGGATCTCGACCAACTCTGAGACCGAGTCGAAGTCGCGCTCCATGTCGCGAATGCCGATCTTCAGGTCACGCTCGTGGCTCTTCTGCGATGCCCGGATGCGGTCGACCGCTCGGCGGTGGGCGATCGTGAGTACCCACGAGATGCCGCTCCCCCGGGTCAGATCGAATTTGCCCGCGGACTGCCAAATCTCCAAGAAGATCTCCTGAGTGACCTCTTCCGACTGGGCGCGATCGCGCAGCAGGCGGGTGACGAGACCCATCACCCGATTCGAAATTCGGTCGTAGACCTCGGCGAAGGCGGTGCGATCACCGGCGGCGACCTCCATCAACAGGTTCTCGATCGAGAGCTCCTGTGTGGATTCGGTGGCCGGCGGCACGATCGTCAGTCTCGCATCGCGGCGAGCTTCTGCCCGGAGGCGACGACGTTCGCCCCCTGCGTCGGAGAGCGAGATGACGACTGAACTCATGGCGTCCGCTCCTTTCTGGTGGGCGAGTCGCGGGGAAAGTTTGTCGACCGGGACGCGATGTCTGGGATGGCCTAGGCCCACCGCATCCCGGTCTGTAGAGAGTTCGGCGCCCCTCCCCCTTTTGGATTGGAGGCCCGTGGATGGGGAGGGGCGCCGAAGTTGTCGAGAGAAGTCGAGATCATCCGAACGTGAACGAGTACACGGTGACTCCGGCCAGCACTGTGAGTTCGATCTCACCCTGTTTCGCTCCGGTGAGTTTCAGCACCTCGTAGGAGTTCGGTGAGCCGTTGACCGCGATCTCGACGCGTGTGCCGTCGACGGTGGCGATCACCGTCCCCGATCCGCCGAGTACCGCGCGCACCTCCTGGGTGGCCGTGTACTCGAGCCTCACTTTCGCCGAGCCTCCGGTTGGGGTGGCTCCCTGAAAGTCGACGGTCCAGTCGCCTGTCAGGGCGAAGGTGTCTCGGGCCTGGTCGGCCGGGTAGCTGAACTTCTGGTCGCCGGAGCCGTACGCCCCCTCGCCGCCGTAGTTCACGACTTTGCCGGCACTCAGGTAGGTCTCCGGAGTGGTGGAGCCGGCGACGGGAGTATCGTCCTCGACGGAGGTCAACGCGGGCAACGTAAGGCCCGGGTCGGCATCCTGAAGCAACTGCCGGATGAGCGCTTCCGTGGTGCCGTAGCCGCCCTCACCCAGATGGATGTGACGCACCACCCCGTTGGCGTCGATCAGGTAGCTCGCGGGCCAGTACCGGTTGCGGTAGTTGGTCCAGGTCGAGAGCGAGTTGTCCATCGCGACGGGGTAGTCGATCCCTAAGTCCTGGATCGCCTGCTCGACGTTGCGCTGCTCCTTCTCGAAGGCGTACTCGGGCGCGTGGATGCCGATGACCTGCAGCCCGGCATCGCGGTACGCCTGATCCCAGGCCGTGACGTGAGGCAGGGACCGCTGGCAGTTGATGCAGGCGTAGGTCCAGAAGTCGATCAACACGACCTTCCCGTGGAGGTCGGCCAGATCGATCGCCTGACCGTCGGGGGTGTTCAGCCAGGCCGTGATGCCGGTGAGGTCGGGAGCGGTTCCACAGCTCTCGAGCTCGGTGGCGCCCTGGGTGCAGAGGTCGAGGTCTTTATTTTGGTCGTTCACCAGCCCGCCGAGGTCGAGAGCCTGCTGCACCTCATCCGATTCCGCGAGGGTCTGCTGGATGCCGCCGGTGTAATCCGGGATCAGACGCTGCAGGAGGGCCGGCAGGTTGAAGACCAGCCCGACCGCCAGGGCGAGCATGGTGACCCCACCGACGACGCGAATGAGTCCCTGACGCTTGCGGAACGCCTTGATCCGTTCGGCGACGCCACGGCCGGCGAGCGCGAAGATCAACAGCGGAACCGACGTACCGATCGCGAAGGATGCCGTGAGCACGACGGTGTCGAGCCCGATCCGTCCGGTCGAACCCGCGACGGTGATGGCCGCAAGCACGGGGCCCGCGCACGGGACGAAGACCAGCCCGAGTGCGGCTCCCAGCAAGAATCCGTTGCGGTCGGGGCTGACGTACTTCTGCGGAATCTTCGAGAACGGCTTTTCGAGGAGGTGCTGGAACTGCGGCACGATCAGGCCGATCCCGATGAGGCTCAGCACCACGATGCCCGACCAGCGCAGCACATCCTGAGGCAGCCCGATGAGAGCGAGCAGCAGCGACCCGATGAGGGTCACCACGCTGAAACTGAGGGCGAGCCCCGCGATAACCAGGAACGGTCGCCAGCGTGACGGCTTCTTGGTTTCGCCGTCCTCTGACATCCGCGAGCTCGCGGCGCCACCGGACAGGAAGATGACGGGGAGCACCGGGAGGATGCACGGCGAGATGCCCGTGACGAGTCCGCCGAGCAGCCCGATGAGGATCAAGGTGAGTGACATGACCCGGTGTTCGGAACCGGAGAGCCTTTCGACGGGTCTGCGGATTTTCTTCGCCACCGACCCATCCCTCGGCCGAGGGGCTCCGAAACATCCCTCGAAGCGAACGTCAATGGGGCGGACGCCGGGGGATCTGGGCCCCCTTCACACCGAAGGGATGATCCACATGCGCATCACAACTCGTATCGCCGGAGTCGCCGTGTTCGCGATGCTCGGCATCGGTCTCGCGGCTTGTAGCCCGGCGGCCACCACCGCTGACCCGACCATGGGTTCGTCGCCCAGCGCGGAAGCCATGGACCCGGCGTTCAACGACCTGGTCGGCTCGGGCTGCGCGGCCTACGCTGCCGCGGTTCCGGATGGCGGCGGCTCAATCGTCGGCATGTCGCAGGACCCGGTGGCTGTCGCGGCCTCTAACAACCCGCTGCTGACGACCCTGGTGGCCGCAGTTTCGGGCAAGTTGAACCCCGACGTGAACCTCGTCGACACGCTGAACGGTTCCGAGTTCACGGTCTTCGCTCCGGTGGATGACGCTTTCGCCAAGCTCGACCCGGCGACCGTCGAAGCCCTCAAGCTGCCCGAGAACGCAGCGCTGCTCTCGAGCATCCTGACCTACCACGTTGTTGCCGGCCAGATCCTTCCGGCTGACCTCGACGGCATGCTGACCACGGTCAACGGCGCGACCCTCACGGTCACGGGGAGTGGCAACAACATCAAGGTCAACGACGCCAACGTGATCTGCGGTGGCGTTCACACCGCCAACGCGACCGTCTACCTGATCGACAGCGTTTTGATGCCGTAACTTTCCACGGTTGATCGAAGCGACCGAGTCCTGTCTCCTGGGATTCGGTCGCTTCGCCGCTTAATGGCGGGACAGGGATGGGGGGGAGAAGTACCAGGCCGCAGAAACGCCTCTCGGCGCAAGGCCGCTCGAAGCGGCGAAATATGGAGCCCGGGGTTACTGCGGCCCGGCGTCGCCCAGTTTAGTCGAGGCCATCCGAGCGGGCGAGTCGTGCGCAGACCGAGAGTTCGTTCGCCGTGGTGGTCAGCCGCAGAGCACGGGTCGTGAGTTCCGTCGCACGGTCGGGGCTCGCGGCATCCTGATCGTCAGCGACGCTCGTGGCGCCCGCGGCGGTAACTCGGCAGAAGGCGGCGGCGCGGTCGAGCGCGAGTGCGAAGTCCCCGTCGAACACCCCCCGCAGGATGCGATCCGCGAGTTCGGTGATCTCGTCCGGCCCCGCCGGGGTCGGCGCGCCCACGACGACCGGGTCGATCGTCGACAGCACTTCAGCGCCGCGCTGGAACAGCAGACTCACCCCCGCCGGATCCTGGTGGATGAGCAGCCGGACCAGGTAGATGCGCCAGAGGGCGCCGGGAAGAGTGTTGGATGCCGACCGCGCCCACAGTTCGGCGAGCGCGTCGAGTCCGTGCTCGTCGGTGTAGTGAACCAACCGGTCGACGATCTCGGGGTCTCCCGACGACCGTGCGCGGTGCAGCAGCGCGTGCGCGCTCTCGTGGGCGATACGGATCACCTTGGCAGGATCCTCGCCCCCCACGAAGGACTCGAACTCGAAGCCGCCGAAGAGCGCCGGCTTGTGGAAATCGTCGGACACTCCCCCAACGGTACGCCGGTGCGGGGCGGTGTCTGAGCCGTCGCCTACTGTCGGGTTCCCCACCGATCGCGAGGTTCCGTGCGTCAACTTCTTTGCCCAGCGTGGTGCGTCGACACGCACGACTCCCGCGACGGTCGGCCCGTTCGCCATCACGGTGACACTCAGAGGGTGCCGGCGACAATTGAGGGGCGCGGCGCAGGCGGCATCCATTCGACCGAACTGGTTGTCGAGTTGTCGCGCATCCACGACGAGGTTGCCGTATGGCTCTACCTCGGCGACGGATGGACGGGTTTCTCGCTCTCCCTCGACTCCGCGGCACGACTGACCTCGGCGCTGCAGTCGAGTCTCCGCGCCGCCGGTACTCTAGATTCCGCGGGCCTGTAGCTCAGTCGGTAGAGCATCGGACTTTTAATCCGTTGGTCGTGGGTTCGAGCCCCACCGGGCCCACCAACTCACAACGTGACGGTGTGCGACTCCCCGACATCGGGAGCAGAACCCGTCACCAGCGCCTTGGCAACTTCGAAGGCGCGCACGACGCCCGGCTTGTCGACGTGCCAGTACTCGACGGAGTCGGCTGCCACCTCGAGCAATGCGACCGTTGGGTCCTCGCGACCGCCCTCGAACCAGGCTTCGGCCCACGGGTTCCAGAAGCGGTCGATGAGGGCGGCATCCCGCGTGACTGTCGCCGTGCCCGCGAGCGAAACGTGGCTGGCGCCGTCGGCGTAGGCAACGTTCACGTGAGGATCACCGGCGACGTCCTCCGTCTTCGGGCTCGGGTCCTGAGTGAAGAACCACACGTGACCGTCGAAGTCGTGGTCGAGCACGGCGAGGGGACGGCTGAAGAGCTCGCCCTTCGCACCGCGCGTGGTGACAGTTGCGAAGCGGGCGCCGCGCATGATGCCGTGAATCGTCTCAAGTTCGTCGTTCATGCCTCTACTTCATCCCGATCGATGCAGATCGGAAAGAGGTTGACGAGTGCGGCGTTCCGTGCTTATTGGCCGACAGCGACAGGCCGGTCCGGATGATTCGACCACTGACTCCACGATCCCGCGTAGAGCGAGGGGCGGAAGCCCGCGATCGTGAGTGCGGCGATCTCGTGGGCTGCTGTGACGCCCGACCCGCAGTAGACCGCGACCTCGTCGCTGGCATCGACGCCCACGTCGGAGAACCGGGCGCGCAGGGCTTCAGCGCTCAAGAAGTGCCCCTCGGCATCCACATTCGCAGCGGTCGGCGCACTGATCGCACCGGGGATGTGTCCCGCGCGCGGATCGACAGGTTCGACCTCGCCGCGGTAGCGTTCGCCGGCACGGGCGTCGAGTAGCGTGCCGTGGCTCGGGAACGATGCAGCGCCGTCGATGTCGATCGTGGGAAGGTGCCCGAAGTCGAGCACCACGTCGCCCCGAGTCGAGACCGCTTCGCCCGACTCGAGCTCGCGGCCGGATCGGGTCCAGGCGGCGAGCGCCCCGTCGAGCAACCGGACGTCGGCGATGCCCGCGTAGCTCAGCAGCCACCAGGCACGCGCAGCCGACTGGTTGGCGAGATCGTCGTAGACGACGACGGCGTCACCCTCGTTGATCCCCCACGACCGCGCCGCCTCCTGCAACCGTTCGCGGTCGGGGAGCGGATGACGCCCCTCGCTGGGTTCGCCGTGCGCGGCGAGTTGGGCATCGAGGTCGACGAACCGCGCTCCCGGAAGGTGCCCCGCGAGGTACTCGGGCCGACCGTCCCGGCGGTCGAGGCGCCACCTCACGTCGAGAACGATCGGGGGCGCATCCGATTCGAGTTCGCGCGCCAGCTCATCGACCGTGATCAGGATGCTCATCTCCCGAGTGTTGCCGGTTCCGCTCGCGCTCGCCAACGTTTCGTTGTGTGACGACGGGTGGCGTAACAGTAATTCACACTCGGATTCCGTCCCCGATCGCGGCATAACGTTGGCGCACCATGAACCCTGAAGCGGTCGCACTTGCGCTGGTGGCGCTCGTCGCCTTGGCGACCGTCGTTGGCATCGTGCTGCGTGCGACGGCCGGACGGGTTCGTCGTGCGACCGACGGCACCGTGATCCGCGCTCGGGAGCTTCCCGGCGTGCGAGGCCTTGGCCGTGGTGCGACCCTCCTTCAGTTCTCGACCGAGGTGTGCGCCCCCTGCACGACCACCCGTCGCGTTCTCGGCGGAGTCGCTGAGGCCGTCAGCGGTGTCACCCACGTCGACCTCGACGTGACCCACCGGCCCGACCTCGCGAGCAAGTTCCACATCATGAGTACCCCGACCACGCTCATCCTGGATCGTCGCGGTGTCGTGCGGGCCCGCATCGGCGGAGCCCCCCGCACCGCAGATCTGCGCGCCGAACTCGACCGCATCCTCGCCGCCGCCTAGGAAACCCCATGTCTACCGAAACCCAGAAGTCCGCCCACGCTCTGGCGGCGCAGCCGGGCCAAAAGGGCATCGACCCGCGAAGTCCGCGCTTCGGCGCCGGTATCACGGCGGTTCTGCTGCTCGTGGTTGTCGCTCTCGGCCTGAGCGTGCCGATTGGTGCGACGGTCGGCCAGCGGGTGCTCGAGCCGGGCTTCATCCTGTTTGCTCTCATCACTCTGCTGTTCGCGTGGGGTGCCTTCGCGGGCGTTCAGCGTCATCCGTACGGGCGCATCTTTCGCGCGCTCATTCGCCCGCGGCTCGCCCCGCCCACCGATCTTGAAGACCCCATTCCGCCGACCTTCGCCCAAGGCGTGGGATTTGTGATCACGCTGGTCGGCGTCGCGCTGCATCTGATCGGCGTCCCGTACGCCCTGGTGATCGCGGCCGGGGCGGCCTTCGTCGCCGCGTTCCTCAACTCGGTGTTCGCGTACTGCCTCGGCTGCCAGATCTACCTCGTGCTGCTTCGGCTGGGCCTGCTGCGTCGGTCGAGCGTGGCCGCGGGCTGAACCGACTCCGCCGGGCTTGCCCGCTGTCACGTCGATCTACTCAGACAGCCCGCTCAGGCCGCCCACTCAGGCCGCGAGGCCGTGCCGCGGGAGCCGCACGTCAAAGCGACAGCCGCCGGGAACATTGCGCACCGAAATGTCGCCGTCGTGAGCCTCGACGATGCCCTGCACAATCGCCAGCCCGAGACCTGCGCCGGATGAACGGCCCTCCCGCCCTTCCGGTGTGCGCGACGAGGTTGCCCGCCATCCAGCTTGGAAGATCTTCGACAGGTCAGCCTCCGGGATGCCGCCCCCGGCATCCTCGACCGTCAACATGACGTGACTGTCCCCGTCACGCCGCCCGGTGATCGAGATCTCGCTCCCGTGTGGCGAATGCTGGATGGCATTGATCAGCAGATTGCCGATCACCCGAGCGAGTTCGCGGGGGTCGCCGGCAACCGTCAGATCGCCACTGCCGGCCTCGGTGAGACTGATCGAGCGAGACCGCGCCAGCGCTCCCAGCTCGGCGACCGAGTCGCTCACGAGGTCGTAGAGCGACACGGGCTCGACCGTGAGCGCGAGAGCGCCCGAGTGGATCTTCGAGAACTCGAAGAGATCGTCAACGAGGGCGGTCAGATGGTCGACCTGAGACCGCATCTGCCGATGGAACCGCGTCGGGTCGTCGGCTAGGCCGTCTTCGAGGGCTTCTGCCATCGCCCGCAACCCGGCAAGCGGCGTGCGCAGATCGTGCGAGATCCACGTAACGAGTTCCCGACGCGACGCGTCAAGCGCCGCGACTTCTTCGCGCGCAGCAGCCAACTTGCGGCTTGTCGTCGCCAGGTCGCGGGCGAGGGCGGCGAACTCCGAACTGTCCGTGGTCGCGATCGTGGCAGTGATGGGTTCTCCGTCGCCGAGGGCGCGGGCCATCGCTCGCAGTCGAGCACTGTCCCGGGTGAAGCCGCGGGCCAGAAGCAGGGCAACTCCGACCGAGACCAGCCCCGAAATCACCGAGACGTAGGAGATGACCATGAGGTCGTGATCCGAGAGGTACATCGCTTGAGCCACCGCGATGATCCCGATCGAGACCGAGACGATCGCTGTCGCCACCATCACGCACAGCCGAACGAGCATCGGGGCGCGTCGCGTCGCCCGGAGGAGCACCAGACCGATCAACCCGACGCTCACCGCGCAGGCCAGCGAGATCGCGACGACGACGACGAGATCGGAGAGCGGCAACATCACGAGCCCTTCATAGGTCGAGGCGGTATCCGACGCCCCAGACTGTCACCAGAATCACGGGCTCCGTCGGGTTGAGTTCGATCTTCTCGCGCACCCGCCGCACCGTCACGGTCACTGTCGACAGATCGCCAAACTCCCAGTTCCAGACCGCGCGCAGCAACTGCTCGCGATTGAATGCTTGGCGGGGGTGCTTGAGCAGGAACGAGAAGAGATCGAACTCCCGCGCCGAGAGCGGCAACTCGGTGCCGTCGCGCCGAACGATGCGGGCCGACGGGTCGAGCGAGAACGGCCCGAGCTCGAACGCGGCTTCGGGAGTGAGATCACGAAGACTCCGGCGCAGGATGGATTGAACGCGCAGCACCAGCTCGCGGGGCGAAAACGGCTTCGACAGGTAGTCGTCGGCACCCGCTTCGAGGCCCACGATGCGATCCTCGGGCGACCCCAGCGCGGTGACCAGGATGACCGGGATCGTCGAACTGCTGCGAATCCGGCGGCACACCTCGGCCCCGTCGATTCCGGGGAGCATGCGGTCGAGCACGACGAGATCCGGCTTGCTCGTTGCGACGGCGGCAAGAGCCTCGAAACCGTCGGTGGCGGTGATCACCGAGAAACCCGCAGCGCGCAGATAACTGCTCGAGACTTCACGAACGGTGGGGTCATCTTCAACCAGGAGAACGCGCCGATCTGCCAACTCTCGATTGAGCTGTAAGACGGTGGATGGCGAACTCACACTCCCGAGTATGGACGGTGCTCTTCGCCACAACCTGGTGAGAGGTGCGGCTACAGGTTCACCGTCTCGAAGAGCAGCCCGAGCAGGTAGGTGACCGCGGCCGCGCCGAGGCCGATCGCGAGCTGACGCAGGGCGCGCTTGAGCAGGTTGCCGCCCGACAGCAGTCCGACAATCGTGCCCGTTGCCAGCAACACCAGCCCCACCGAGGCCGAGGCAATCGCGACCGCGACGAATCCGTCCGACCCGGCGAGGTACGGGATGACCGGAATGAAGGCCCCCGACGCGAAGAACAGGAAGCTCGACAGCGCGGCCGACCACGCCGATCCGATTCCGTCTTCATGTTCCTCTTCGGCGGTCTCGACACCGACCTCGTCAAGATGCAGCGTTGCCAGTACTTCGCTCGCGTGCTTTTCGGCGTCCTTCGCCGACATGCCTCGTGCCCGGTAGACAAGCGCGAGTTCGTTGGCATCGACGTCGAGGTCGGGCAGCGCACGCTGCGACTCGGGATCGGGCCGGGATGCCTCGAGCAGCTCGCGCTGTGAACGCACCGAGACGTACTCCCCGACCCCCATCGAGAGAGACCCTGCGAGCAGACCCGCGACGCCGGTCACCAGCACTGTCGCGGCCGGAAGGCCGGTAGCCCCGACTCCGAGCACCAGGGCGAGGTTGCTGACCAGCCCGTCGTTGACCCCGAAGACCGCCGCCCGCAGGCCACCGGCCAGGCGCCGCCGACCGCGGGCCGCGAGCCCACGCAGCACTTCGCCGTGAATGCGTTCATCGGCCGCCATCGCATCTGAGGCATCGGCGTCAGCGTCGTACGGTGAGCGCCCTTCGGCGCGTTGGGCCAGGACGAGCACGAAGAATGAGCCAAACCGGCGGGCGAGGCGAATCAGCAGGCGGCTGCCGAGGCTCGCCCGCGGAGTCGGGTGGGCGCGTTCACCCAGGAGGTCGAGCCAGTGCTGCTCGTGGCGCTGCTCGGCTTCGGCCAGGCCCCGCAGAATCTCGCTCTCCTCGCCGGTATAGCGCTCGGCGAGTTCGCGGTACAGCGCCGCCTCGGCCCGTTCATCGGCGAGGTAGCGGCGCCAACGACGGATCCGCGCCGGTGAGGCCGTCATCAGGCCGTTCCGCCGCCGGGGATGTACCGCAATCCCCACGACCCTTCGGAGGTCGCACCGGGTTCTATCCACTGCAGCCCCTGGCCGGAGTTGAGCGCGTCAGGCGGGGCGGTCATCGGCTCAACAGCAATTGCGTAGCCCGCACCGCCATCTTTCGGAAAGACGTCACCCGGCGTGAACACCTGCAGGTAGCCCCAGTCGACATCCTGAACCAATTCGACTTTCGAGCCGTCAGGAGCGGTGAGCCAGGCGCTCGCGCCATCGCGCAACGTCACGCCCCCGAAAGCGGTGTCGAGGTCGAGATCTCCGACCCTCAACCCCTCGCGAAGGTCAAAACGGGTCCCGTCGACGGCGAGCTCGCCGATCGGGTTGAGCCGGTCGTCGACATCGAAGTAGGTCGACGCCGCGAGGGTGAGCACGAGCTGGTCGACCGGAACGTCGCCGACGCGCAGGAACGGATGCGTCCCCACCGCGTAGGGCGCTCGATGCTCGCCGAGATTCGCAACGCCGTGGGTGACCGTGAGGCCGTCGGCACGAAGTTCGTAGCGCACCCAGGTGTCGAGCAGAAACGGCCAGCCGTGCTGCGGCGCGACGAGCGCACCGAGCAGCACGCTCGACGCCGTCTGCTCGCGAATCTCATAGTCGGCGAACCGCAGAAGCCCGTGCAGGGCGTTGCCTCGCGCGGTTTCGGTGATGTCGAGTTGCTGAATCTCGCCCTCCAGCATCCACTTTCCGTCGCGAACGCGGTTGGGCCAGGGGACGAGCACCGTGCCGTTGCCGAACGCCGGTGCGTCAGCCCCGTCGTTTGGCTCCGTGAGGTGCACGCCGCCCGCCACGGAGAGCGAACGCAGCACAGCCGCGACCGTGCCGACTTCGGCGCGAGCGCCATCCATCTCGAGAGTGATGCGGTGGCCAAGAGAGTCACGATTCGTCACGGATCAAGCCTAGGCCGGTGCGCGTCGCACGCCCGGCGGGAAGGACCGTATCCTCGATCCTGTGACCTGGCTCGTGACCGGCGGCGCCGGCTACATCGGCGCGCACGTCGTTCGCGAGTTCCTGGCTGTCGACATGCGCGTCGTCGTCCTCGACGACCTGTCGAGCGGTCACCGTGCATTCGTTCCCGCCGGCGTGCCATTCACTCGGGGAACGATTCTCGACGGCGGCCTGGTCGAACGCGTCATCGACGAGCACGACGTGAGCGGTGTGGTTCACGTCGCGGGTTTCAAGTACGCCGGAGTTTCGGTCGAGCGCCCGCTGCACACCTACGAGCAGAACGTCGACGGCACAACCGTGCTGCTGGCCGCGATGGCCGACCGCGGCGTCGACAAGATGGTGTTCTCGTCGAGTGCGGCCGTCTACGGCACCCCGGATGTCGATGTCGTGACCGAGCAGACGCCGAAGGCTCCGGCCTCCCCCTACGGCGAGACGAAGCTGATCGGCGAATGGCTGATGCGCGACCAGTCGATCGCGGCGGGGCTTCGCTACACCGCGTTGCGCTACTTCAACGTCGTCGGGTCGTCGGCCGACTCGATCTACGACAGCAGTCCGCACAATCTCTTTCCCGTCGTCTTCGAGGCTCTTCTGGCGGGGAAGACTCCTCGGATCAACGGCGACGACTACCCCACCCCTGACGGCACCAACGTGCGCGACTACGTTCACGTCGGTGACATCGCTCTCGCCCACGTCGCGGCGGCGAAGCGTCTCGACGCGATCGAACCACTCGAGCCTGCGTACAACTTGGGCAGCTCCACCGGCGTCTCGGTGGCGGACATCATGGCTGCGATCGCCCGCGTGACCGGCATCGCGTTCACGCCCGAGATCAGTCCACGTCGACCCGGCGATCCGCCCCGCATCGTCGCCAACGGCGACCTGGCGACCCGCGATCTCGACTGGCAGATGCGGCACACTCTCGACGACATGGTCGCGAGCGCGTGGTCCGCGCGACAGGCCGCGGGCGGCGCCGAGTGAAACACTCCGCCCACCTGGCCGACGGTCGGGAACTGTTTTACTTCGACGACGTCGACACCGTGCTCGGACCCGAGCGTCGCATCGACACCCGAACCCTCGACCCTCGCCCCGAGACCTCGAAGATGCGCCAGGACGTGCTGACCGGCGACTGGGTCTCGATTGCTGCCGCCCGTCAAAATCGGGTCTTCCTGCCGCCCGCGGATCGCGATCCACTCGCCCCCCAGACTGCCGACAACCCCTCGGAACTTCCGGATGTCTACGACGTCGCGGTGTTCGAGAACCGCTCGCCGTCGTTTGGGCCGGCCCTGGGCGACGCCCCCGGCGCGCCGCACGGACTCGATGACCTCGCCGAACTCGGACTCGGCCGCGAGCGCACCTCGGTCGGTCGGTGCGAGGTCGTCAGCTTCAGCCCCGAGCACGAGGGATCGTTCGGAACTCAGACCGAAACCCGCGCCCGTACGGTGATCGAGGCCTGGGCCGACCGCACCGCAGCCCTCTCCGCGCTGCCGGGGATCGAGCAGGTCTTCCCGTTCGAGAATCGCGGCGAGGCGATCGGTGTGACCCTGCACCATCCGCACGGCCAGATCTACGCGTACCCCTACGTCACCCCGAGAACCACCCGGATGCTGGAGGCCGCGGAACAGTTCGGGCCACGACTCTTCGACGACATCCTCGAGTTTGAGCGCGGGTCAGACCGCGTGGTGCTGGCCGGTGACCACTGGACGGCATTCGTGCCGTTTGCCGCCCGCTGGCCCATCGAGGTGCACCTTGTTCCGCACCGACACGTGCCCGACTTCTCGGCGACCGACGATGACCAGCGCGCCGAGCTGGCAGGTCTGTATCTGCGCCTGCTGCGCGGAGTCGATGCCCTCTATGACACTCCGACCCCGTACATCGCCGCCTGGCACCAGGCCCCGGTGCACGTGGGACGCGAGGCGCTGCGATTGCACTTGCAGTTGACCTCACCCCGCCGCGCCGTCGACCGCTTGAAGTACCTCGCGGGTTCGGAAGCCGCCATGGGTGCCTGGGTCGCCGACGTGAGTCCCGAAGCTGCGGCCGCCCACCTCCGCACCGCGATGGAGTCAGCATGAGCGACATCCGCGACGACGCGACCGAACTCTTCACCGCCATCACCGGCCGCACCCCGGACGGTCTGTGGTCAGCACCGGGCCGGGTCAATCTCATCGGCGAACACACCGACTACAACCAGGGCTTCGTGCTGCCGTTCGCGATCGACCGGCGAACTGTGGTCGCTGCTGGACTCCGAGAGGATGCCGTCATCCGGGTAGCCAGCACGTTCTCGACCGGGGTCGTCGAACTCCCGCTCGCCGAACTCGACGGCGTGCGGGGTCAGATGGATTGGGCGGATTACCCCCTCGGCGTCGCCTGGGGACTGGGCCGGTCGGGTGCCGACCTCGCCGCGGTCCCGGGTGTCGACCTGGTGATCGATTCCACGGTTCCGGTGGGCGCGGGGCTCTCGTCATCCGCAGCGATCGAATGTGCGGTCGCGGTCGCTCTCGACGAGCTGTGGCGACTTGGGATGTCGCGCCCAGCTCTCGCCCGAATCGGACAGCTCGCCGAAAACGAGTTCGTGGGTGCCCCCACCGGAATCATGGACCAGTCGGCATCCCTGCTGGGTCGCCCCGATGCCGCAGTGTTCTTGGACTGCCGAAGCCTCGAGGTCGAACTCGTCGATCTGGGGCTCGCCGCCGCCGGGTTGACTGTTCTCGTGATGGATACGCGCGTCGCGCACGCGCATTCGACCGGAGGCTACGGCGAGCGCCGGGCGTCCTGCGAGCGCGGCGCGGCAACCCTCGGGGTGAGCTCGCTGCGGGAGATCGGCATCCAGGATCTGGATCGCGCCCGCGAGCTGCTCGACGACGTCACCTTCCGGCGGGTGCGGCACGTGGTCACCGAAAACCAGCGGGTGCTCGACACGGTTCGCGCGTTGCGCGAGAACGGCCCCCTGGCGATCGGCGACCTGCTCGACGCGTCTCACCGTTCGTTGCGCGACGACTTCGAGGTCTCGGTGCCCGAACTCGACCTCGCCGTCGAGACCGCGCTCGAGAACGGCGCGATCGGAGCCCGGATGACCGGCGGCGGCTTCGGCGGATCGGCGATCGCCCTCGCGCCCCTCGACGCGGTCTCCCGCATTCAGGTCGCCCTCGACGGCGCGTTCGCCGAGCACGGTTTCACCAACCCCGAGGTGTTCACGGTGACGCCGTCAACCGGAGCTGAGCGAGACTCCTAGCGCAGGCCTAGCGGTTCTGGCGCTTAGCGGTTCTGACGCTCCGCCGCGTCGACAACGTTCGACAGCAGAAGGGCGCGGGTCATCGGACCGACGCCGCCCGGGTTGGGCGACAACCAGCCGGCAACTTCGGCGACTGCCGGGTCGACGTCGCCGTGCAGCAGCGCCTTGCCCGACGCGGTCATCCCGACCCGGGTGACCCCGACATCCAGAACCGCGGCGCCGGGCTTGATCCAGTCGGCCTTCACGAAATGCGGTACCCCGATCGCGGCGACGACGATGTCGGCACGGCGCACCTCGGCCGGCAGATCGACCGTGCGGGAGTGGGTGAGCGTGACAGTCGCGTCGGTGCCCTTGCGGGTGAACACGAGTCCCAGCGGCCGCCCGACCGTGAGACCGCGGCCGATGATGACGACGTGTTTGCCCGCGATCGGCACGTCGTAGCGTCGCAGCAGTTCAACGACACCCGCCGGGGTGCAGGGCAACGGGGAGTCCAGGTCGCCGTCGACGCCCAGCACCAGTCGACCGAGGTTGGTCGGGTGGAGGCCGTCGGCATCCTTTTCGGGATCGATCAGTTCGAGGATCGCGTTCTCGTTGATCCCCTTCGGCAGGGGCAGCTGCACGATATAGCCGGTAACGCTCGGGTCGGAGTTGAGTCCCGCGACGGCTCCCCGCACTTCGGCTTCGGATGCCGTTGCCTGCAGCGTGACCGGGATCGACGCGATCCCCACCTCGGCACAGTCGCGGTGCTTGCTCGACACGTACGAGATCGAACCCGGGTCCTCCCCTACCAGGAGGGTGCCCAAACCCGGGACGATCCCCCGTGCGGCAAGCACCTCAATACGGCCGCGCAGTTCGTTCTTGATCGCCGTCGCCGTCGCGATGCCGTCCAGCGTGATGGCGCTCATTTCCACGTTCCTGGGCTGGTCAGGCCGGGGTAGAGCGGGAAGGCCGAGGCAAGGGCCTCAACCCGGGCGCGCAGAGCCGGCAAATCGGGGTCGGGAGTGAGTGTTGCCGCGATGATCTCGGCGACCTGCACGAAGTCCGACTCCTGAAGACCACGGGTCGCCAGGGCGGGCGTTCCGATGCGGATGCCGGAGGTCACCATCGGCGGACGCGGGTCGTTGGGCACCGAGTTCTTGTTGACCGTGATGCCGACGTCGTGCAGAAGATTTTCGGCATCCTGACCGGTCAGCACCGAATCGCGGAGGTCGACGAGCACGAGGTGCACGTCGGTGCCGCCGGTCAGCACCGTAACGCCTGCTGCCGCGAGATCGGGCTGAGTGAGACGCGCGGCGATCACCCGCGCACCGTCAAGGGTGCGCTGCTGGCGGTCAGCGAACTCCGGCTCCATCGCCAGTTTGAACGCCGTCGCCTTCGCCGCGATGACGTGCATCAGGGGTCCACCCTGTTGGCCCGGGAAGACGTTGGAGTTCACCTTCTTGGCGATCTCGGGATCGTTGGTCAGGATGAAGCCCGAGCGAGGACCACCGATCGTCTTGTGCACCGTCGACGAGACGATGTGCGCGTGCGGGACGGGGTTGGGGTGCAGACCCGCGGCGACGAGTCCGGCGAAGTGCGCCATGTCGACCCAGAGGATCGCGTCGACCTCATCGGCGATCGCCCGGAATGCGACGAAATCGAGCTGCCGCGAATACGCCGACCAGCCCGCGATCAGCACCTTCGGCTTGACCTCGAGGGCCCGCTGGCGCACGACATCCATATCGATGCGCATCGTCTCCGGGTCGAGACCGTAGGCGTGCGCGTCGTACAACTTGCCCGAGAAGTTGAGCTTCATGCCGTGGGTCAGGTGACCGCCCTGGGCCAGTTCGAGACCCAGGATGCGATCCCCGGGCTGCGCGATGGCTGACAGCACCGCGGCGTTGGCCGACGCTCCCGAGTGGGGTTGAACGTTGGCGAACTCGGCGCCGAACAGCTTCTTGGCCCGCTCGATCGCGAGCACCTCGACGACGTCGACAAACTCGCAGCCGCCGTAGTAGCGCTTGCCCGGGTAACCCTCGGCGTACTTGTTGGTCAGCACGGAACCTTGGGCCTCGAGTACCGCACGTGGCACGAAGTTCTCGCTGGCGATCATCTCGAGGGTGGTGCGCTGACGGTTCAGCTCTTGCTCAAGCGCGTGGGCAACTTCGGGGTCGACTTCGGCGAGTGGAGCTGTGAACGCCGAGCTGGGCGCGGTGATTGACGACACGGGAGGTTCCTTTCAACGCAGGAGGCTATCGAGACGGCCCAGGCGTACGGCCGCGATCCTCTACTGCGTCGCTTCCTGATGGTGACCCATCCGAACGCCAGTCGCGACCCGCTGAGTCTAGCGCGGTGAGCATCTCCTCGACCGTGGTCAGCTCGATCAGCGGAGCGTACATCGCCATCGTCGTGAGTGCGCGCTCGTGGTCGGCCGCAGTTGGGGCGGCACAGGCGTCGGCCACCACTCGCACCCTGATGCCGGCATCGGCGGCCGCGAGCGCCGTCGAGATGACGCAGCAGTCGGTCGAGACGCCGGCCAGAACGATTTCGGATGCACCCCCGATCGCCGCAGCGAGCGCGGCATCCCACTTTCCGAAGGTCTCCCGAGTCTCGACGGGTCCGGCGCCGACGAAGCGTGCGTCGAGGGCGTACAGCTCATCAGTCGCGGGCACGAGCGCAAACGGCCAGACCGCGAAGTAGTCGGCCCAGGCGCCCTGCGGGTTCTCGGGAGCGACGTAGCGCGTGAATACCGTGCGACCACGGAATGCGGGCATCAGACGGGCAATTCCGGATGCCGCCCGCTCGTAGTCAGGGGCGGCCCAGGGGCTCGAGGGGTGCGCGAAGATCTTCTGGAGGTCGATGGCGACCAGCCACGGCATCCCGTTCGCGGTCATCGGTTCAGCCATGCGGACCATCCCCGGGGTGAGCGGCGATCCGCGCCCGATCGGTGCTCAGCACCCAGACGAGGCCGGCCGCGACCACGGCGGCGGCGACCCACGGGATGACGGCGATCCCCAACTGGTCGAGGACGACGCCGCCCAGCAGCGCTCCCAGGCCGATTGCGCTGTTGAACGCGGTGGTGACGACAGCGCCGCTGAGATCGCGGATCCGGGCCGAAGCGCTGTGCAGGGCGCGGGTGTGAAACATCGCCGGAAGGCCGCCGAAGGCGGCACCCCAGAGCATCATGACGATGATCGCCGGCACCAGACCCCTCGCCAAGAGTGCCGTGAGCACGATGCACACGACGAGGCTGACGGCCATGAGGTTGAGCACGAGGCGCGGGAAGCGGTCGCCGAATACGCCCGCGATCACCACACCAACACCGCCGGCGATCCCGTAGAACAGCAGCAGCAAGCTGACCAGATCGGCGGGCACTCCCGCCACGGCGATCGACCACGGAGCGATGTAGGTATAGAAGAGGTTGTGTCCCGTGGCGATGATCAAAACGGTGACCGCAACAATCGTCAGCGCGAACACCGATCGATCCTTCGCGGGAATGACGATCGAGCCGGTTACGGTGAACTGCTTCGGCACCCGGTGTTCGACGGGCGGCAAGAAGATGACCGTCAGAACGGCGAACAGCACGACGAGTGCCGCCATCGTTGCAAACGCCAGCCGCCAGCCGAGCGCGTGGCCGATCGCGGCGGTAAACGGGACCCCGAAGATGAAGGCGAACGCTCCCCCACCGGTCGTCACGGAGACGGCGCGAGCGAGTTGTCGCGGAGAAACGAGCAGGGCGATGTACGGGCTTGCGACCGCCCAGAACAGACCGTGCGCGAGCCCACCCAGGATGCGGGCGGCAGCAAGCAGCTCATAGGTCGGCGCCACGGCGGCGGCGACGTTCGCGATCGCGAAGACGCCGAGGAGCACGACCAATAGCCACTTGCGAGAAAACCGGCGGGTGAGCAGGGTGAGCGGCCCGGTGCTGATGACCACGGTGAACGCGAACAGCGAGACCAGAAGGCCCACGCGAGACTCGGAGACCTGAAGTCCTTCCGCAATGTCGGGAAGGAGACCGGTCGGCAAAAACTCGCTGGAGACCGAGACGAAAATCGCTCCCGCCAGGATCAGGAGGCGAAAGAGAGGGAAACGCTCGCCGGACGGCGCAGACATCGAGGTGAAAGCCTTCGATCGGGGTGGGACGTACGCCGCCCGCGGGAGCCCGAGGAGTGCCGCGCTCGATTCCACGATACTCGCGGCGACGCGACGCACGGCTTCTTCGGGATGCCGGGGAAACCTCCGCCGTCAGAAGATTCCCAGCACCGATTGCGACTGTCCGTGCCGGAATCATGTCAGGGTAGTTGTCATGTCGACTTCATCCCGCGTTGCTGCTCTCGGATTCGCCGGCCTCGGCCTCGCCGGAGCGTTGGCCGGATGCTCGGCCGGTACGCCCGCAGGCCCGGCCGTCGACACCTCGGCCGTCTACACCGACGGCACCTACACCGCCGATGGGTCGTATGTCGTGCCCAGCGGCACCGAATCGGTCACCGTCGAATTGACGCTCAAGGGCGACATCGTGACGAATGTCGTGGTCACCGGCCACGCAACTGACCCCCAGGCGATCCAACACCAGAGCGAGTTTGCGGGCGGGATCGCTGCGGTCGTCGTCGGCAAAGACATCGACACGCTCCAGGTGTCTCGGGTCGGCGGCTCGTCGTTCACCAGCATTGGGTTTAACAAGGCCCTCGCCGAGATCAAGGCCGACGCCGTCCAGTCCTGACCTCGCGTCGAGGTCGATCTGATGATCGTCGACCCGCTCCCGATCGCCTGGCAGTTCGAGGCCATTGGCACGGTCTGGCGCATCGATACCGCCGTGCCCCTCGGCGATGGGATGCGGCGGGCGGTCGAACAGCGCATCGCACGTTTCGACGCGGATTGGTCGCGATTTCGTGACGATTCACTCGTCGCTCGAATCGCGCGCGAGCCCGGCCACTACCGCCTCCCCGACGATGCGGGCCCCCTTCTTGACTGGTACCGCGAGCTCTACGTTGCGACCAACGGGCGGGTCTCGCCCCTCATCGGTCGCACGCTCGAAGCGCTCGGCTACGACGCGTCGTACCGCCTCCGGCCGGCCGACGACATCCCGTCCGTTCCCGCCTGGGACGACGCGGTTGCGTGGGACGGCACTTTCCTCGACACCGTGCGGCCGGTGATGCTCGATGTCGGGGCGGCAGGAAAGGGCTACCTCGTCGATCTGGTCAGCGACCTGTTGCTCGAGGGGGGCGTGGCCGAGCACATCGTCGATGCCAGTGGCGACCTGCGCACGCGCGGAGTACCGATGCGGATCGCACTCGAGAACCCGATCGACCCGACTAAGGCCGTTGGGATCGCCGAACTTGCTGACGGGGCGTTCTGCGCGAGCGCGGTCACCCGTCGCGCCTGGGGACCTGGCCTCCACCATGTCCTCGACGCGGTGACCGGCATCCCGGTCGCCACCGTGCTCGCAACCTGGGTGATCGCCCCGACCGCGCTGTTGGCCGACGGTCTGGCGACGGCACTGTTCTTCGAACCCGCGCCCGAACTCATTGAGCGGCACGGCACGGCTTTCGCCAGAATGTTCCACGACGGTCGCATCGAGGCGTCCGACAACTTCCCCGGGGAGATGTTCGCATGATCGCACGGCTCGACACCCTGCTCGGCAAGATGACGATGTACCGGCAGGTCGTCTACACGCTGGCTGTCCTGCAACTTCTCGCCGTCCTGTTCTCGGCGCTCGGCCTGATCGGTACGGGCGGGCCACTCGAAATGGTCGTGTCGTTTGCCGTGCTGTTCGTCGCGACGACGCTCATCAACCGGCTCTTCGCCGCCATCTTCCGAATGCGCGCGCACAACCTGTCGACCTTGATCACGGCGCAAATCCTGTTCTTCCTACTCGCTCCCCCCCACCTGGACCAGCCGCTGCGCCTCGTCGCGTTGGCCGTCGCCGGTGCGATCGCCGTCGCGAGCAAGTACCTTCTCGCCATCCGAGGGCGCCATCTCGTCAACCCGGCGGCTTTCGGCACGTTGGTCATCGTGGCGCTCAGCGCGGTGGTCCCGGCCTGGCGCACCACCACCTGGTGGATCGCCACCGACTGGATGCTGCCATTCGTTGTCGTCGGCGGCATCCTCATCCTGTTCCGCACTCGACGTCTGCCGATGGGTGGCGTGTTCGTCGCCGCCGCGACGGTCGCCGGACTCGCCTACTACGTCATCCTCGGTGCTCCGCTTCTCGACTCGGTGCGGTTTGTGCTGGTCACGTCGCCGATCCTGTTTCTCGGCGGTTTCATGCTCAGTGAGCCACTCACCCTCCCCCCGCGTCGCTGGCAGCAGCTCGGGTACGCGGTCGTTGTCGGCGTGCTGATGTGGGGAACCTCCTGGATTCCGGTGGTCGGAAATCATCCCGAGTTCGCCCTCCTGGTCGCCAACGTTCTCGCGTTCCTGGTCGGCCAGCGCCGCGGCATCCGCCTCGTCTTCGCGGGCAAACGTCAGCTCAGCCCGACGTCGTGGGAGTTCGACTTCACCCCCGAGAAGCCGGTCACTTTCCGTCCCGGCCAATTCATGGAACTGACCCTGCCGCACGCGGGGAGCGACTCTCGCGGCTGGCGTCGCGTGTTCAGCATCGCGTCGGCTCCGGGCGGTCAGGTGCGCTTCGGCATCCGGTTGCCCGAGAAGTCGAGCAGTTTCAAGCGCGCGCTTCTCGACCTCGCGCCCGGATCGCAGGTGTCGGCGACGGCTGTCGGCGGCGACTTCCTGCTGCCGGCCGTCCCGAAGACGCCGCTGTTGCTCGTCGCGGGCGGGATTGGCATCACCCCGTTCATCGGATCCCTGGAGCAGGCGGCCGTCGAGAAGGGCTTGCGAGACATCGTCGTCGTCTACGCGATCTCGTCGACGGATGATCTCGCCTACGTCGACCGCCTCACCGGTGCCGGGTGCCGCGTCATCCTGGCGTCGCCCGAGAAGCCGGCCGAGCTGCCTGCTGGCTGGACCTGGATCGGTCCGGGGCGAGTGACGGGTGAGTCGCTGCTGGCCGCGGTTCCGGATGCGGTGAAACGCGAAGCATTCCTCTCCGGGCCGCCGACGATGGTCGCTGACCTTCGCCGAGCACTGCGTCAGTCCGGCGTACACCGGGTGCACACCGACGTTTTCGTCGGCTACTGAGCGCGCGGTCGTAACTGGGTCGGAGGCTGCTCGTAGGCTCGACGCATGGTGAGTTTCGCCGACAAGCCGATCCACGACTTCACCCTCGCGCAGTGGGAGACGTTCCTCACGAGCGATCCGTCGGCTGACGGCATTCGGCTGAAGCTCCGAAAGAAGTCGTCGTCGGCACCGGGCATCACCTGGCAGGAAGCACTCGACGTCGCCCTCTGCCACGGCTGGATCGACGGCCAGGCCGGTCGGTTCGATGACGACTACACCCTGCAGGCGTTCACTCCGCGGCGCAAGAACAGCCCGTGGTCGCAGATCAACCGCGAGCACGTCGCGCGACTGATCGACGAGGGTCGCATGCGGCCGGGAGGGCTGGCCGAGGTCGAGCGGGCCCAGGCCGACGGCCGATGGGATGCCGCCTATCGGCAGAAAGACGCCGTCGCGCCCGACGATCTGCGGGCTGCGCTCGACGCGAGCCCCGACGCCGCCGCCTTCTTCGCCGCGATGTCAGCGATCGAACGATTCCGCGTCATCTTTCGGATCGGAAATATCAAGACCCCCGCCGTGCGCGCCGCCCGCATCGCCGACGTCGTCGAGAAGGCGGCTCGCGGCGAGCACCACTATCGCGAGCCCGGTTCGACCCCGCCGCCTTTGTAGGCTCGCACTACGTAGTGCTGGCACTTCGTAGGCTGGGCCCATGCGCGGAGCCCACGAACCCGATCACCGCGGCCGCAGCAACCTGCACCTCACCGGACTCGGCCTCGACCGAAATCCGGATGTCGTGGTCGACGAGGTCGAACTGGTTGCGGCGGCCTGGCACGTTCTGCGCACCACCCGGTACCGGATGCGCGCGCCCGACGGTTCGTGGGAGTCGCACCAGTCGGAAACCTATGACCGCGGCAACGGCGCCACGATCCTGCTGTACGACCCGGATCGTCGAACGGTGCTGCTGACCCGGCAGTTTCGCTACCCGGTCTACGTCAACGGCCACCCCGACGGGATGCTCATCGAAACGGCGGCCGGGCTACTCGACGCCGACGATCCCGAAACCGCGATCCGGCGCGAAGCGATCGAGGAGACCGGTCACGAGGTGGGCGACCTTGAGCACGTCTTCGATGTCTACATGAGCCCCGGCTCGGTGACCGAGCGCATCCACTTCTATGCGGCGCGGTATTCATCCGAAACGGCGAAGCATCTCGGTGGCGGGCTCGTCGAGGAGGGTGAGCGCATCGACCTGGTCGAACTCGCCTTCGACGACGCGCTCGCCCGCATCGGGGATGACATCGTCGATGCCAAGACGATCATGCTGCTGCAGTGGGCCGCGCTGAACGGCCCGTTCAGCGACTAGCCCAGTTTGGCTTTCAGGTTGTCGTCGATCGCCTCGAGGAAGCCTTCGGTCGTCAGATACGCCTGCTCGGCAGAGACCAGCGACGCGAGGTCCTTGGTCATCTTGCCGCTCTCGACGGTCTCGATCACGACATCCTCGAGGGTCTGCGCGAAGTCGATGAGGGCCTGGTTGCCGTCCAACTTGCCGCGGTGCATGAGCCCCCGTGTCCAGGCGTAGATCGAGGCGATCGGGTTCGTCGAGGTGGGCTTGCCCTGCTGGTGCAGGCGGAAGTGCCGGGTGACGGTGCCGTGTGCCGCCTCCGCCTCGACGATCTTGCCGTCAGGAGTCGTCAGAACCGAGGTCATCAGGCCGAGCGACCCGTAGCCCTGGGCGACGGTGTCACTCTGCACGTCGCCGTCGTAGTTCTTGGTCGCCCAGATGTAGCCGCCCTCCCACTTGAGCGCCGAGGCGACCATGTCGTCGATCAGGCGGTGCTCGTAGGTCAGGCCGCGCTTGTCGTATTCGGCCTTGAATTCGGCCTCGAAGATCTCTTGGAAGATGTCCTTGAACCGGCCGTCGTAGGCCTTCAGGATCGTGTTCTTCGTCGACAGGTAGACCGGGTAGTTGCGAGCCAAGCCGTAGTTGAAGGTGGCGTGCGCGAAGTCGCGGATGCTGGCATCCAGGTTGTACATCGCCATCGCGACACCGTCCCCCGGAGCCTGGAAGACCTCGAAGCTCTGCGCTTCGCTGCCGTCCTCCGGCTGGAACGAAATGGTGAGCGTGCCCTTGCCGTGGAAGCGGAAGTCGGTCGCGCGGTACTGATCGCCGAACGCGTGGCGGCCGACGATGATCGGCTTGTTCCAGCCCGGCACCAGGCGCGGGATGTTGGAGATGATGATCGGCTCGCGGAAGATCACGCCGCCCAGGATGTTGCGGATCGTGCCGTTCGGGCTCTTCCACATCTTCTTGAGGCCGAACTCTTCGACGCGCGCCTCGTCGGGCGTGATCGTCGCGCACTTCACGCCAACACCGTGCTTCTGGATGGCGTGGGCCGCGTCGATCGTGATCTGGTCGTCGGTCGCATCCCGACTCTCGATGCCGAGGTCGTAGTACTCGAGGGTCAGGTCGAGGTAGGGGTGGATGAGGCGGTCCTTGATGAACTGCCAGATGATGCGTGTCATCTCGTCGCCGTCGAGTTCGACGACGGTTCCTTCGACCTTGATCTTCTCCACAATGCCCTCTTCTCGCACAGCCCGACTGGCCGCGGACCAGCCTACCGGTTCTCCGAAGTATCTCGACATCAAGATACCTAAAGGGAAAGCTCGGCACCGTCATCCCTCCGGGTTACCCTGGGACGCATGGCCGAGCTGCGCATTGAAGAGCTGACCGCGGAAACAATCTCGGCGGCGAACAAGCTGACCCTGAAGCCCGGGCAGCAGGTCTTCGTCGAGCCCGCCACCTACACGAGCGCCGAACAGCATCTCGACCCGTCGGGCTCCTGGCCCCGAGTGATTCGCAACGGTGACCATGTCGTCGGGTATGTGATGGGTGCTTTCGATCCCGATGCCTCCGAGGAATGGCTGCGCGCTGCGCTGTGGCGGATCACCGTCGCGGCCTCCGCGCAGGGTTTGGGAGTTGGACGCTTCGCCATCGAGGCGTTTGCGGACGAGGCCCGCAAGCGTGGCTTCGAGCAGGTCACGGTCGTCTGGGCCCCTGGCGAAGATGGCCCGGATGCTTTCTTCCGCGCCGTTGGTTTCGAAGAGGTCGGCGAGACCCCGTTCGGCGAGACTCTCGGCGCGCTGAAACTCTGACTTCGAAACACTGAACTCGAAGCCCTGACATTCGGTGAGACCAGTCGCACCGGAGTTCGTGGAGGCGGTCCTCGACGTGGTCGCCGCCATCCCGCCCGGCTCGGTGATGACCTATGGGGATATCGCCGCAGTTCTCGGCTCCCGCGCCGCGCGTGCTGTCGGCAACGTGATGGCGGGCTTCGGGTCGCAGGTTCCGTGGTGGCGCGTGATCCGCGCCTCGGGGCATCCGGCGATCGGCCACGAAGACCGGGCTCTCGCACACTTCCGCGCCGAAGGCACGCCCCTCATTGAGACGGTTGACGGCTACCGGGTCGACCTTCGTCGTGCCCGACACCATCCCGAATAGACCCGCAGCGCCCGGCAGAGATCGTCGGCTAGACCAAACTGTCGCGCCAGGCCGCGTGCAGTTTCGCGAAACGGCCGGTGCCGGCGATCAGATCGGCGGGCGTGCCGTCTTCGACGATGCGTCCCTTCTCCATCACGAGCACGCGATCGGCGATCGACACGGTCGAGAGCCGGTGGGCGATGATGATCGCCGTACGGTCGGCCAGCAGGGTCGTAAGACCCTCCTGCACGAGGCGTTCACTCGGGATGTCGAGGGATGCTGTCGCCTCGTCGAGGATGAGCACGGCCGGGTTGGCGAGAAATGCACGCGCAAACGACAGCAACTGTCGCTGTCCGGCGGAGACCCGGCCGCCGCGCTTGTTTACGTCGGTGTCGTAGCCATCCGGAAGCTTCTCGATGAAGACGTCAGCGCCGACGGCTCGCGCCGCCGCACGGATCTCGTCGCGCGTCGCCTCCGGCTTGCCGAGCGCGATGTTCTCGGCGACCGATCCGCTGAACAGGTAAGCCTCCTGCGTGACCATGACGATCGCACGACGGAGGTCTTTCGGGTGCACCCGACGCAGGTCGATGCCGTCGAGGGTGACCGCACCGCTCGTCGGGTCGTAGAACCGGGCAAGCAACTTGGCAAGCGTCGACTTTCCGGCCCCGGTCGTACCGACCAACGCGACCGTCTGCCCAGCGGGGATGTGCAACGAGAAGTCCGGCAGGATGATGCGATCGTCGCGGTAGGCGAAGCGCACGTCATCGAAGTCGACCGCACCTTTCGCATCCCAGAGATCGACCGGATCGCTCGGATCGGGCACGCTGGGCTGCTCGTCGAGAACGCCGGAGATCTTCTCGAGCGCAGCCGCGGCCGACTGGTAGGAGTTGTAGAACATCGCCATCTCCTCCATCGGATCGAAGAAGCGACGGGTGTAGAGCAGAACGGCCAGCAGCGACCCGATCTCGAGACCGCCATCGATCACCCGGAATCCGCCGACGAGCAGGACGACGGCGACGGCGGCGTTTCCGATCAGAATGAGTCCCGGGTCGAAGAAGCCGAACAACTTGATGACCTTGGCGTTGGCATCCCGGTAGTCCTCGACGAGTCCGCCGAACTCTGTGTCGTTGCGGCTCTCGGTGCGGAACGCCTTGACGGCCCGGATGCCGGTCATCGTCTCGACGAACTTGACGATCACCCGGGCGGAGACGGTGCGCGTCAACCGGAAGCCCTGCTGCGACCGCTTTTGGAACCATCGGGTGAGGAACGCGAGCGGGATGAGCGCCCCGGCGATCACGAGCCCGCTCACCGGGTCGAACGCGACGAGGGCGACCGCAACGAACGTCATGTAGAGCACGCCGCGCACGAGCCCGTTGAGACCTGAGTCGAGAAGCTCGCGGATCGACTCGAGGTCGCTGGTCTGCCGCGCGATGATGCGCCCCGACGTGTAGCTCTCGTGGAACTCGAGGCTGAGCCGCTGCGCATGCAGGAAGACACGTCGGCGCAGGTCGAACAGAATCTCTTGGCTCACCCGCGCCGAGAGCATCGTGTACCAGGCGATCAGTACCGCCCCGACGATCCCGGCGACGAGGTACGCGACGACGCCGATCCCGAGGGGCAGGAGGTCACCCTTCAGCGCGGCGGGCAGCCCTTGGTTGATCCCGTACGCGATGAGCGCGGGTCCCGCGACCTGGCTCGCCGTGCTGATGACGACCACGATCAAGGTCACTGCGATCCGGGCCCGCAGCGGACGCAACAGCGACCCGAGCAGGCGAATCGAGCGCGCGCGGATCAGCTTGCTTTCAGCGCGCGAATAGTCGGTTCGCTCTTCGCCTTCGACTCCGCTGACGCTCACTTCTCTACCTCCCGCCGGTTGTCGGGTTCGAGGGATGAGATCACGTAGCGATAGTGCTCATTCGTCGCGAGCAACTCGGAGTGCGTTCCGACGGCGGTCACGCGACCGTCTTGCAGCAGAGCCACCCGGTCGGCGAGCTGCACGGTCGACGGCCGGTGGGCAACGATCAGCGCGGTCGTGGTGGCGAGTACCCGGCGCAGCGCCGCTTCGACCCGTGCCTCGGTGTCGACGTCGAGTGCCGAGAGCGGATCGTCGAGCACCAGTACCGCGGGACTGGCCGCGACCGCCCTCGCGAGAGCGAGCCGCTGTCGCTGTCCGCCCGAGAGGGAAAGTCCCTCCTCACCGACCGTCGTGTTCTCGCCGTCGGGCAGTTCGGCGACGAATTCGGCCTGCGCGATATCGAGCGCTTCGGCAAGAACTCGATCCCCTTCGGGTGAGGGCTCGGTCAATTCGGGGCGACCGAGCAACACGTTCTGCCGCACCGATGCCGAGAACAGGGTCGCGTCTTCGAATGCCATCGCGATGCGGCGACGTAGCTCTTCGCGAGTCAGATCCCGGATGTCGACCCCGTCGAGTTTGATCGCCCCACCCGTCACGTCGTAGAGCCGGGTGGTGAGAGCGGTCAGCGTCGTCTTGCCCGACCCGGTCAGGCCGACGAGCGCCATCGTTTCGCCGGGCTCGAGCACGAGGTCGACTCCGTCGACAAGATCGGGGCTGGATGCTGCCGTGTCGGGGTAGCGGAAGTGCACGCCTTCAAACGAGAGCCGGCCTTGGGGCTCGCGGATGGTGAGGGGGTTCTCGGGGTCGACGATCGGGTTGGGTTCGTCGAGTACCTCAAACAACCGGTCGACGGCGGTGCGGGTGTCGAAGGTCATCGAGAGCAGGAAGCCGATCGACTCGATCGGGAACCGCAAAACCGTGGCCGTTGCGAAGAACGCGACCAGCGCTCCGCCGGTCATCTGATCGTGTGCGACGAGCCACACGCCGGCTCCGAGGCACAGCGCGAAGGCGACATCCGGAACCAACAACAACCACAGCCAGATATTTGCGATCGCACGGGCTTTGTCGAGTTCGGTACCGCGCAACTCGTCGGCCTGACGCGTGAATTTCTCGAGCGAATACTTGCCACGACCGAACGCTTTGAGAACTCGGATGCCGTGCACGCTCTCTTCGACGGCGGTGGCGAGATCACCCTGCTGGTCTTGCGAGCGCCGCGCGACGACCGAGTACTTCTGCTCGAACACGTAGCCGTAGATCCAGAGCGGGATCGAGCAGACCAGGAAGATGAGCGCGAGGATCCAGTTCCAGAAGAACAGCACGACCGCGCCGACGGCGATCATGACGAAGTTCACGACCAGCAGGACGATGCCGAACGCGAGCCAACGGCGGATCAACCCGAGATCGCTCATCGCGCGGGAGAGCAGCTGCCCGCTCTGCCACTTGTCGTGAAACGAGACCGGCAAATCTTGCAGCCTCGCGTAGAGCGTCCTGCGCATCGCGGCCTCAACGTGAGTACCCGGGGTCAGCACGAAGAACCGGCGAGCCAGGATGAAGGCAGCCTCGAGCACACCGAGTACGAGCACGATGATCGCGGCGGGCCAGATCTGCGATCCGTCGCCGCTCGACAACGGACCGTCGACGAGCGCCTGCAGCACGAGCGGAAGCCCAAGTGCGACGAGACCGGCGAGCAGCGCCGCGACCATCCCGAGCGCGATTCGTGGCAGGGCGGAACGCACGAACGGCAGCAACCTCAAGAGGGTGCGCGCGGTTCCGTGGCGAGGGGTGCGGGGCGTGGACTCTGACATGGCGAGAAGTGCCGCCCCCGTCCCCGGGGGCAGCCCTCCAGCTTAGACGGTTAGTAGTCCTTCATGCGCTGCTGAAACTCCTCGACGTCGGTCTCGCTGAGAACGGCGTGCACGAGCACATCGATCTGCAATCCCTCGATCGGTTCGCTGCTGCCGGCGACCTGTGCCTCCCGTGCTGCGCGGAAAGTGCCGTCGTCGTCATGAGTCAGGTCGGAGATATCGGCATAGAAGGCGATCGGATCCGGCTCGTTGTCGCTGTACCACGACCACAGGGGCTGCGTTCGGGGGTTGGTGCTGCCGTAGAGGCGTTCGATGTAGGCCGGGTCGAAACCGCTCGACGGTTCGTTGAACGCCACCGCTCCCCGGAATCCGGAGTCCTGAAGCACCTCGTCAATCGTGTTCATCACTTTGAGCTTGAGGGCGTAGTCGGTAATCGGAACCGTCGTTGCCCAGGTTCCCGAGCGGTACTGCACGAGCATTGACTCGCCGCCGTAGCCATTGCGCTCCTTGCGGGTGGTGCCTGCGATCCCCTGCACCCACTGGAACCCGAAGTCGCGGGTCAGCCGAGCCCGGATCGCGGCCATCAGCTCGTCGCCCGCGGCCACAGCATCCTCGAGTGACATGCGCTCAAGGATCTCGTTTTCGCTCTGGCCCTTGATTCCCGGGTACGCGGCCCAGTGTTGATCCTCCGGGTCGACGGTCGCCCCAGCAACAGCATCCGGGCCGGGATGAGCGCCGATAGCGCTCGCGGCGCCGATCGTGCCCACATTGACCAGCAACACGATCGCGAGCGCGATCGAGCCGAGGGCTCGTCCGCGTCGGTCGGTGAGCGCTGCCACGACGGCGATCACTACTCCGAGCTGGAAGGCGAGCGTCACGACGCCATAGATCGCCTGCGTCGCCCCAGCCGCCCACATGCACAGCAGCACGAGGGCGAGCAATGCGGCAGCGCCGAGTGCGATCCAGCTCAGGGTGCTCGGCGGACGCCTCACCACGGGAGAAGGGTCGAGAGGCGGCTGGAGGGGCGACACTCGTCGCGCCGCGCGGTATCCCCCGGGCGGCGGCGAAGGGGGCGCGCCCTCCGATCCCCCCGAGTACTGGTTTCGGTCACCCCGAGTGCTCACCATGGACGATCCGTCCCGGACCCGCCGTCACCCTGTTGACCATCGAGGTAGTCGTCGCGCTCGTCTGTTCCCTGCTGGAGCTGCTCCTCGATGTTGGAGATCTGCCCGTCATCGGGGGTCGGCGGCGGCGGGGTCTCGTCCGGCGGCGGCGATTGATTGGTGCCACTGCCATCCGCGAGTTTTTCGCGGAGCCGCCGCTCCTCCTCCGTCATTGTGTCTTCCATGTTTTGGGTGGGATCAGGCGATACGGCGTCCGCTTCAGGCGTTGGGCATCCCTCGGGGCCCTCCAACATCACGAGAAGCGCCTGCTGCCAGGCCGCACTGGCCGCTGCGCGATCACCCGCGGTCGCCGCCGCGTCGCCGATTCGTTCGATCACGATCGCCAGGTTCACGCGCACGGCACACTGTTCCAACCCGTGCGCAAGCCCGAGCGATTCCTCGAATGCCGCGCGAGCACCCGTCAAGTCACCAGAACCGGTGAGACCCACTCCGACATTGAACGGTGCCTTGTACGGTTCGAAGAAGTTGAGCGGTTCCTGCCATCGCGCTGCCTGCACGGTTCCCGCGTAGTCGCCTGCCGCGTAGGCCGCAGCCGACTGGTAAGCGAAGGCGTACATGCTGAGCACTTTCACGCCGAGCAGCAGAACGAGAACGAGGATCGGGGTGGCGGCGATCATGGCCACCCGTCGCGCCAGGCGTCGACGGCGGTTAGCGCGCAGGACGGTCGTCGGCTCAGTCACGCGTCCCCCTTCGATCGGGTCCGCGACGGCACCCGCGCCGTGGTGACCAGCAGTGTCATCGCGCGAGCGAGTTCGACGGCCAGGAGGGCGGCAATCACGAGCGCGACGATCCAACTGAATTCCGCAACGGTTTGGGTCGATCCATCCGCTGTCGTCGTCGTGGCCGGAATATCCGGGAGATCCACCGCCTCGCCTGCCGTTCGCTCTTGGTACGTCACGCCGAGATCATCCGCGATGGTGTTCAGGTTCGCGGGATCGATCGTGGAGAGCGCTTGCTCACCCTGATAGGTGATGTAGGGGCCCGGGCCATTCCCGAGCGACGTGGTGCGCATGGGACCCCCGGCAGCGGTGCCGTAGCCGAGCACGGCACCCCCGGAGATCAGGTCGGCGCTGCCATCGAATGACTCGACCGCCCCGGACGACGTCTGTTCTCCGTCACCTAAATAGAACGCCAGTCGGATGCGTTCGGGCGTGAGTTTCTTGGCGGCCTGGAGGGTGTCTTCGAGAAGAGGTGCGGCAACACCGACCGAGCTGCCTCGGGAGTTCGCGGTGACTTCGGGCCGCAACACCGACACCGACGAAACGATCGCCGTCGAGTCGGTCGTCAGCGGCACGCGCACCACGGCGTCCGCGTCGAAGGTGATCACGCAGAAGCGCGCGCCGGGATAGCGGTTGACGATGTCTTGAACGTCGGCACGGACGCCGTCGATGCGCGGATTGTCGCCGTTCCAATCCTCGGCGACGATGCTCGCCGTCGTGTCGATCACGAACACGACGTCGACCTCGGTCGCGAGCGTTTGGGATTCGCCGCCCGGGACACCGGGGCGCAGCAAGAGGAGGCCGCAGGCGAACACCAGCAGGATGCGACTGACCCAGATCAGGCGAGTTCCACCGCGGCTGCGGACCAACCTCCACACTGCGGCTGCCGCGACCGCCAGCACGATCAGGACGACGAGCACGGCGGGAATGACGGGTTGGAAAATCATGTGCGTGCCCTCCAGCCGACGAGTACGAGGGCAAGCGCGGCGACCGCGAGCACCGCGAGCCAGGGTCCCGGTGCGTCGACGCGCACGATGCGGGGCTCACCCTCCAACATCGTCGCGTCTTCGGCCTGCACCTCGGCGACGACGCTCTCGACGGTGGTCGCATCGTGCAGGCTGAAGTACCCGCCCCCGGTCTGGATGCTCGCCTGCTGCAGGGCGAGACCTGTCGCCGATCCCGCCGTCGCGGGGTCAATCGCGAACACGCGCACGCCGAGCGAATGAGCGTAGGCGGCCGACTCCGCAAGGGTGATCGTCTCGGCGCCGTTCACCTCGTTGTCAGTAGCCAGGATGATCGAGCGTGCGCGGTCGGCATCCGGGTGGTCAAAGCCGAGGGCGCACGCCGCGAGCCCGTCGCCGACGAGCGAAGCGCCCGCGCCGTTGAGAGTGCCCACCCAGTGCTCGGGGGTGCCACTGTCGAGGTAATCGAGACTGTCCCCCATCCGGTCGAGCTGGTCGAGGATGAAGTCGTAATCGTCGGTGAGCGGAAAGATCTGTACCGGCGAGCTGTTGAAGATCACCAACCCGACGCGCTCTCCTTTGAAGTCCTTGGCGAGCCGCGAGAACACGTCGACGACCTCCCCGTCGACATCCGTCATCGAGCCCGACACATCGAGGCACAGCATGATGTCGCGGCTGAGCGTTTCGGGCTGGATGACGTGTTCCGCCATCGGGCGGGCAGCGACGACAGCTGCCGCCGCGATGGCGGTCGTTGCCAGAAGCAGGGCTCCCGTGATCGCGACGACCCGGGTTCGGGTGGCGCGCGCGACACTCGGAAGGGCGCGCACCCGTTCGGCACCGACGATCATGCTCCCGGAGGTCCGACGTCGACCTCGCAGCGCAAACAGGAGGCCGATCACGAGGGCCGCAGCCCCGAGGGCGGCGACGACGATTCCCAGCCAGGGAGTTTCTAGTGCCACGTGTGCACGACCTGCCGTGCGGCCTCGGCTCCGAGGGCCGGATCGAGCGGTGCCTCCCGGCGGAACTCGCTGGGATAGGCAAAGCGCCGAAGCGCGTCAACGAGTTCCGGTTGTGCGCCGCGCGCGACGAGGTCCTGCAGGGTCAGCACCGGTGCCTCGAGCCCGCTGTACTCGTTGACGAACGCCCGCATGAGTCGACTGAACTCGGCGTGAGCACGTCGAGCGTCGAGTTGGCCGACCGCGGCTTGCTGCTCGACCTCGTCGATTTGGGTCTGGTATTCCGCCCGCAACTGGGCAAGGACAGCGGTGGGATCGGCCGACGGCATCGTGTTGAGTCGGCGGGGTTGGGTCAGCGCTCTCACGAGCAGCCCGACGAGGATCGCCGCGACGACGACAGCGAATGTGAGCAGCAGCCAGGCTGCCCCGTATTGGGCAGGCGGGTAGAGCAGATCATCGTCGGGCATGTGCCCTCCGATTCAGCATCCGCAGCAGGTCGTCAACGACAGAGTCTTGCCCGACGATCATGGCGTGAGTGACTTCGAGGCGATCCAGCAGCGACTGGCGACGGGCATCGGCTTCGGCCCGCTGCGCATTGAACTCGGCGACGATCTCGGCACTGCCCTGAAGAAAGTCGGGAACCGTCCATCCCGAGTTGGCGTCGCGACGGGCGCGGACGGGAGGCTTGAGAAGTACGGGGTCGGCATCCCGCAGCGTCAGCCAGACGACATCGTGTTGCACCCGCAGCCGTCGAAGGTCGCGTTCACTGGCTTCGCTGATCGGCACGTCGTCAGAGATGACGACGATGATCATGCGCCGCGCGACCGTCTGCACAACGGCGCGCAGCAGCATGTCTCGGGGAGCGGCGTCGGTGGCGGCGTCGAGCGCCGTATCGAGAGAACGCAGCATCACCTCGACTCCCCCTTCCGAACGGCGGGACGCCAGTCGGCGAGCGCGGCCATCCTGCGCGTACATCAGCGTGACGTCGTCGCCGTGCTTCACCGCGAGAGACGCCAACGCCCCAACAGTGAGGATCGCGAGGTCTCGTTTGCTTCCCTCGTCGTGGGCGAGCGCGCGCATCCCGACTCCGCTGTCGACCACGAACAGAATCGTGTGACGGCGCTCGGCGTACGAGCGCTTCACCATCGGCTCGCCCGTGCGCGCCGTCGCCCGCCAGTCGATGTCGCGCACCTCGTCGCCCATCTCGTACGCCCGCAGGTCCTCGAAATCCAGGCTGCGACCGCGCACGAGCGAGGCGTATCCGCCGTCGAGCGGATGCATCGACTTGAGGGTCGATGCGATGAAGAGTTTGCTCTTCACGCGGGCGAGAATGCTGGCCATCGGATGCCGGTCAGGGCGTCGGTACCGCGCCGAAGACCGCGTCGATGATGTCCTCGCTGCGCACGCCTTCGGCTTCTGCTTCATAGCTCAGCAGCACCCGGTGCCTCAGGACGACGTGTCGCAGGGTCGAAATGTCGTCGGGCAGGACGTGGTCCCGGCCGTTCAGGAGCGCGTAGGCCCGCGCGGCGCGTACGAACGCGATCGAGGCTCGGGGGCTCGCCCCGTACCTGATCAACCGCGCCCGCTCGGCACCGATGTACTCCGTCGGGTTGCGGGTGACGTACGCGAGTCCGACGATGTACTTGCGCAGATCGGGCGACACATAGATCTGCTCCGCGACGTCTTGCAGCAGTCGCACATCGGCGACCGACGCGACCTTTTCGGCGTGGTTCTGCGGCGCGAGCACTCCCGAGTCGAGGCGATCGAGGATCTCGATCTCCTCCTCAGGGCTCGGGTACTGCAGGATCTCTTTGAGCAGGAAGCGGTCCATCTGCGCCTCGGGAAGCTCGTAGGTACCCTCTTGCTCGATCGGGTTCTGCGTCGCAATGACCAGGAACGGATCGGGCAGCAGGTGCGTCTCGCCGCCGATCGTTGTCTGCCGCTCCTGCATCGCTTCGAGCATCGCGCTCTGGGCTTTCGCGCTCGAGCGGTTGATCTCATCGAGCAGCACGATGTTGGCGTGCACGGGCCCGAGCACGGTGCGGAACTTGCCGGTCTGGGCCTCGTAGATCTGGGTGCCCGTGATGTCGCTCGGAAGCAGGTCGGCCGTGCACTGGATGCGCTTGAAGGAGGCGTCGATTGTGTCAGCCAGGGTGCTCGCGGCGGTGGTCTTCGCGAGGCCCGGGACGCTCTCCAGCAGCACGTGACCGCCGGCGATCAGCGCGACGAGCAGACTCGTGCGCAGGCGGTCTTGCCCCACGATCCGCTGCGAGTACGCGCCGGAAATCTGCGCGATGATCTCCCGCGCCTGGTCCATATGGTCGACTGCGTTCTGGGCCATAGGTGAAGACCTTCTGTTGAAATCGCGTGAGTGAAGCCTTAGGTGAGCACTTTTCACGCCCGGCGATCAACCCTAACGGACCCGTGGTGCTACTCCGCGGCGATGCCACCCACAACCAGCAGTGAGACGTCGTTCGAGCACCCTTCGAGGCCCTCGGCCGTCGCCTGCATCGCATTCGTGTCGATGTCAAAGCCCACCCCGGGTGGTGAGACCGCGAAATAGTAGGTGTCGACAATCGCGCAGCCGTCGACGATGCCCGCTTCGGTGATGGTGAGGTTCGCCACCGCCGTGTCATTCAGACCGAGCGTGACGGGGGAACCGGGGTCCGAGCTGTCGTTCGATGCCGGAGCGCCCATTCCGCCGGCCGTGTCGGGCTGCCCGAAATAGACCGTCGGATAGCCGCTCAGCGTGCACGGGGTGTCGAGGTGGTTTTGGAAGGTCAGGATGCCGTGGAGGTGACCGGCGGTGCCATCTGTCGCGGTGTAGGTCGCAATGAGCGAATCGCGCGTGCAGGGAGCACCAGCGACGGGCGCGCCCGAGGCCGCGCCACTGGGACTCGGTGACGCGGAGGCGCTCGCGGCGCCGCTCGGGGAGGAGGAAGGCACGCCGGCGCCTGCGCCCGGGACGCATGCGGCGAGCGCGGCCACCACGATCAGGGCGCCGACCACGGGCAGCGCGCGACGAACCGGGAAACGGTGAGGAATCTGAGGCATGCCCGAATCATAGGCGTGCCGTTCAGTGAAAGAAGTGCCGCTCGCCGGTGAAATACATCGTCACGCCGGCAGCCTGAACCGCGGCAATAACCTCGTCGTCGCGCACCGAACCTCCGGGCTGAACGATCGCTTTCACTCCCGCGTCGAGAAGCAGTTGCGGGCCGTCGGCGAACGGGAAGAACGCGTCGGATGCCGCCACACTCCCGCGCGCCTGGTCACCCGCCCGGTCGATCGCGAGCTTGCAGGAGTCGACGCGATTAACCTGCCCCATGCCGATGCCCACTGCGGCTCCGTTGGAGGCCAGCAGGATGCCGTTGGACTTCACGGCGCGGCACGCGATCCAGGCAAATTCAAGATCGGCAAGGGTCGCCGCATCCGCGGGGTCTCCCGCGACGAGCTTCCACTGCAGCGCTGGCGCGAACTGCCGGTCGACGGTTTGAACGAGCAGCCCACCCGAGATGCGGCGGAACTCGGTGGCGCCGTCGCCGAACCCGTCGGGTAGCTCGAGCAGGCGCAAGTTCGTCTTGCCCGCCAGCACGTCGAGGGCACCCGGTTCGAACCCGGGGGCGACGATGACCTCGGTGAAGATCGGGGCGATCGACTCCGCTGCCTCGCGAGTGATGGGACGATTCGACGCGATGACCCCGCCGAACGCCGACACCGGGTCGCACGCGTTCGCCAGCGCGTGAGCCTCGGCGATCGTCGAAGCGGTCGCGATCCCGCACGGGTTCTGGTGCTTGATGATCGCGACCGTCGGAGTGGCGTGGTCGTACGCGGCGCGCAGCGCGGCATCCGCATCGACGTAGTTGTTGTACGACATCTCCTTGCCCTGCAGCTGTCGGGCCTGGGCAATGCCGACGCCGTTCGGGCTCGCGTACAGGGCCGCGCGCTGGTGGGAGTTTTCGCCGTAGCGCAGCACCTCGCTGCGGATCCAGTTGGCAGCCATCCAGCCGGGGAATCCGCTGCCCTCATCGTCGGGGGCGAGCACACTCCCGATCCAGGAGGCAACGCCGATGTCGTAGCTCGCGGTGTGCCGGAACGCCTCGCGCGCGAGGTCGCGGCGCTGCAACAGCGTCGTGCCGCCCGCGGCGAGAGCATCCACGAGGTCGCCGTAGAGCGCCGGGTCGGTGAATACCGCCACGTTGGCGTGATTCTTTGCCGCCGCACGCACCATCGCCGGGCCACCAATGTCGATCTGTTCGACGATGGCGTCAGGTTCGGCTCCCGACGCGACGGTCTCGGCGAACGGGTAGAGGTTGACGACGACCAGCTCGAACGGCTCGATCTCGAACTTCGCGAGCTCCGCCTCATGTGATTCCAACCGCAGGTCGGCGAGCAGACCGGAATGCACTTTCGGATGCAGGGTCCGCACCCGACCGTCGAGGTGTTCGGGGAATCCGGTGAGGTCACCGATCTGGGTCACCGGGATGCCGGCCGCCGCGATCGCCGCCGAGGTTCCGCCGGTCGACACGATCTCGACCCCCGCCGCGACCAGCGCGCGGGCGAGCTCGACCAGACCGGTCTTGTCGCTCACCGCGACGATCGCGCGCTTGATCGGCACGAGGTTGCGTTCGCGGTAGAGCGAGGGGTCGATGGTTGCGCCGCTCAACTGAGCTCCTTCAAATCGATGTGGCCGTTTGCGATGTCGAGGACGACCTGCACCAAGAGTCCGCGTTCGACGAGCTTGATGCGGTCGTGCAACCGGGCCTCGGTGTCGCCCGGCAGAACCGGAACGCGGGTCTGAGCGATCACGGGACCCGTGTCGACACCATCGTCGACCACGATTACCGTCGCTCCGGTTTCGGTCGCCCCCGCGGCGAGCGCATCCCGAACCGCGTGAGCGCCGGGAAACTCGGGCAAGTACGCAGGGTGAGTGTTGAGCAGGCCGGGAGCAAGGGCCGCCACGACGGCGGGTGGGAGCAGCCGCATGAAGCCGGAGAGGATGACGACATCCGGCTCCCACTGCCGCAGCTGCGAAAGCAACTCGACACCCCACTCCTCGCGGGTCTCGAACGCCCCGAATGGAACGACGAAGGTCGGGATGCCGTACTCCTCACCATGAGCGAGACCGTCCGCATCGCGGTCTGCACCGATCGCGACGACCCGGGCCGGGAACTCGGCATCTTCGGAGGCTTCCAGAAGCGCTCGGAGGTTCGAGCCACCCCCGGAGATGAGAACGACCAGGCGCAGCACGGGCTCAGCCTACCGGCGGCGAAACTAACGTCGACGCGGCAGGCGACCCGCGGCCGCCAGGCCGATCGCCGTCGCGACGGCGAACTCGAGAGCCGCGATCAGACCAACCGCGATCGGGTCAGGACCGACGACGGCAAGGCGTCCGGGTCCGGCCGAGCCGCCCGATGCCGCCGCCAGGAAACCCAGCAACAGCCCACCGACCAGTCCTGAACCGACGGCGACGACGACGACGACGCGCGCACTGACATAGCCGTCGAGTGCGCGGGCAAGGGCGGGCCGCACGGCCACTCCGGTCAGGAACGCCGCGACCACCGGCACCAAGATCCCGACGAAGCCGAACGGCAGGTCACTCGTGGGCAGCGCACCCAGGACGGGAATCGCGGGCAGCGGCCCGAGCGCGGTGCCGAGAGCCGAGACGTGCGACCCCGCACCGATCGCGAAGCCCGGCCCGATCAACCACGACATCGCCCAGATCACCAGGTTGGGAAGCACGGCGACCTGACCCGCGGTCAGCGCGACGCCGCCGATCACTTCGGTGTGCAGGGTTTCGTAGAGGCCGATCATCTCGGTGAAGTGCACGACGAAGAGCACCGCGATCAGCACCGACGCAACGGCCGCCGTAACCGCGACAGCGCCGATCCCGGCTTTGAAGGATGCCACCACGCCGGCCCGCACATCCGGGCGCCAGTCGTCGATCCAGTCCCGCACCGAGCTCCCGCCCGCCCCGGGATGTCGATCACGCCCTGCCCGCACGACGCCGATCACCAGTCCGACCCCGAAGACTCCGGCGGGGAGGATGATTCCCTGCCAGAGCGAAGGGCGCGCGAGCGGGTGAAGCGCGCTCAGCGTGATGATCAGCGACACCACCGCGAACGCGACGAAGGCTGCGCATCCCCCGAGCAGACGGTGGCCGGTCTCCGCAACTCGACCTCCGGCGCGCGCGCCGAGCAACAGGGTGAGCAGAGCGAAACCGAGCAGCGCGATGGTGATCTTCACCGGGTCGCCCGCGGCGGGCAGACCGAGCGCGACCGCGATGGACGGATCGAGCGTGAACGTCACATCGACGCCGTGACCGAGCAGCCAGACATCCACCGACGCGCGCCAAAACACCGTCCAGTCGGGGCCGAATCCGAAATGCCCGACCCAAATCGCGGTCAAGGCCACGAGGGGAATCGCAACCCCGATCGCGGCGACCAGCAGTGCTTCGAGGGTCGCAAACAGCACTGTCAGTCGTCGAGTCACGACCCGACACCCTCGGTGTGCAAAAGGCGGCGCGAAAAGGTCAGCACATCGGGTCGGCGCTCGGCACCGTGCCACTGACGAAATACGCGTCCACGAGATTGTCGATGCACGCGACGCCCTGGTCGTAGACCGTGTGCCCCTCGCCCCGGTAGGTGATCATTACGCCACTCGAGAGCTGCTTGGCGAGCGATACCGCCTGCGCATACGGCGTCGCGGGATCGTTCGTCGTTCCGATCACGAGGATCGGCGGCGCGCCAGGAGCGTCGAACTGTGTGGGCAGGGTCGCGACCGGATACGGCCAGTTCGAGCAAGTCGCCTCAAGCGCCGCCGTATCGTCAAGCGCGGCATAGAAACCGAGCGACGGGGCCTTGGCCTTGATCACGTCGAGGTCCTGAAGAACATCCTTGTTGTCAGTGCCGAGGGTTCCCTCGTCGCAGGTTACTGCGGTGTAGATCTCGTAGCCATTGCCGTCGTAGTAGCCCGAAGAGCGGTGGTTGTACTGGTCTGCGGCGTCGAATGCGCCCTGGGCGTCGCCGGCCTTCAGATCGGTCAGCATCTGCTTGAGATCGGGCCAGAGGAACTGGGCGTAGAGGTCTTCGATCAGACCTGTCGCGGCAGTTGCCGAGTCGAGCGTGCGACCGTCAGCCGACGTGAGGTTCTTGCCATCCACCGACTTGAGTAGGTCGACGGTCTGCTGCACGGCCTGGTCGACTGATCCGCTGAACGGGCAATCTTTGCTGCCGAGGCACTGCGTGAGGAAGGCACGGTAGCCGCTCTCGAAACCGGCCATCTGCGTCGCGAGGGCGTCGAGGTCGTCGACCAGCGGATCGACCGCGCCGTCGAGCACCATTCGCCCGACCTTGTTCGGGAACAGCTCGGCGTACATCGTGCCGAGGTAGGTGCCGTAGGAGTACCCGAGGTAAGTCAACTTCTCGTCGCCGAGCACCGCGCGGATGACATCCATATCGCGCGCGACGGATGCCGCATCGAGGTGCCCGAGCAGGTCGCCGGTGTTCTCTTGGCAGGCCGCGATCCAGTCCTTCTGGCGCGCTGTCAACTCGTCGACCCAGGCCTGGGTTCCGTAGGCAGCGTCAAAGGTGCCGTACAGCAGCTCGTCTTTGTCGCTGCCATCCGTGTAGCACGTGATCGGAGTCGACTGTCCAACGCCGCGGGGGTCGAAGCCGATGATGTCGTAGTTCGCCGCGACCTTCGAGGTGACCGCGCCGCCCGAGTAGGCCACAAAGTCGAAGCCCGAACCGCCGGGGCCACCCGGATTCATCAGCAGCGAGCCCTGGGGGTTTTGGGCCTTCTGGCGCGCCATCGCGAGTTTGATCGTCGCGCCCGTCGGTTGCGACCAGTCGAGCGGCACCGTGATCGTCGTCGAGTCGAGCCGACCGCCCATCGACGTCCAGGTCAGGCTCTGGGTGTAAAACGGCACGAGGTCGGCATCCACCTTTTCGTCGGTGTGCGACGTCTCGGTGGTGGTCTGCCCCGATCCTCCCCCGGTACCGAAACCGAACGGGAAGCATCCAGTGAGCACGAGGGTGCCCGCGGCGAGAACTGCGGCGAGCGAAATGAAACGGCGGACAGACATCGATCCCCTTGGTCGGTGGCGGTTCGCCCAGCCTATCGGCGGACTCCCGACGGCTACAGCGCCGCGATGATCTCCCGCATGAGAGCCGCCGTTTCGGACGGCGTCTTGCCGACCTTGACGCCAGCTGCCTCAAGGGCGACCTTCTTGCCCTCGGCGGTGCCCGCACCGGCGGACACGATCGCTCCCGCATGGCCCATCGTCTTGCCTTCGGGGGCGGTGAAGCCCGCGACGTAGCCGACGACTGGCTTCGTCACGTTGGCCTTGATGAAGTCGGCAGCGCGCTCTTCGGCGTCGCCACCAATCTCGCCGATCATGACGATCGCCTTCGTCTCGGGGTCGGCCTCGAAGGCGGCGAGCGCGTCGATGTGGGTGGTGCCAATGATCGGGTCACCGCCGATGCCGATTGCGGTCGAGAAGCCGAGGTCGCGCAGTTCGTACATCATCTGGTACGTCAGTGTCCCCGACTTCGAGACCAGACCGATCGGACCCTTGTGCGTGATGTTGTTCGGGGTGATGCCGACCAGCGACTCCCCCGGGGTGATGATGCCGGGGCAGTTGGGGCCGATGACTCGGGTCGTGCCCTTCTGCTGGGCGTAGGCCCACGCCTCGGCGGTGTCCTGCACCGGGATGCCTTCAGTGATGACCACGAGCAACGGGATGCCGGCGTCGATCGCCTCGATCATCGCGTCTTTGGCAAACGCCGGCGGCACGAAAATGATCGACACATCGGCGCCCGTCTGCGCCATCGCCTCGGCGACGGTGCCAAAGACGGGAAGCGTCACGCCGCCGTCGTGCTCGACGGTCGTGCCGGCCTTGCGGGCGTTGACACCACCGACGACCTGAGTGCCAGCCTTCAACATCAGCGCGGTGTGCTTGGTGCCCTCGCCGCCGGTGATGCCCTGGACGATGACCTTGGAGTCCTTGGTGAGGAAGATCGACATACCGTCAGTCCTTTACTTCGAAGCCGGAATTAGTGAGAAGCCAGTGCAGCGGCCTTGTCGGCGCCGTCATCCATGGTGGTCGCGAGCGTGACCAGGGGGTTGTTCGCCGCAGCGAGAATCGCGCGGCCCTCGTCGACCTGATTGCCGTCGAGGCGCACGACGAGCGGCTTGGTCGCCGCATCGCCGAGGATCTCGAGCGCCTTCACGATGCCGTCGGCGACCGCGACGCAGGAGGTAATTCCGCCGAAAACGTTGACGAACACGCTCTTGACCTGCGGGTCACCGAGGATGACGTCGAGACCGGCGGCCATCGTGGTGGCGGAAGCCCCGCCGCCGATGTCGAGGAAGTTGGCGGGCTTCACGCCGCCGTGCCGCTCGCCCGCGTAGGCCACGACATCCAGGGTGCTCATCACGAGCCCGGCGCCGTTGCCGATGATGCCGACCTCGCCGTCGAGTTTCACGTAGTTGAGGTCGTGCGCCTTCGCCTTCGCCTCGAGGGGGTCGGCAGCATCTTTGTCTTCGAGAGCCTCATGGTCGGGATGCCGGAAGCCAGCGTTTTCGTCGAGCGTGATCTTGCCGTCGAGGGCAACGATCTCGCCGGCGCCGGTGAGCACGAGCGGGTTGACCTCGACGAGGGTGGCGTCTTCGGCGACGTACACGCCGTAGAGGCTGACGATCACCGGAGCAACCTTGTCGATGATCTCAGCGGGGAACTTCGCGGCGATCGCGATCTCTTTCGCCTTGGCCAGGTCGATGCCCTCGATCGGATCGACGGCGATGCGCGCGAGCGCTTCGGGCTTCTCGACGGCGAGCTGCTCGATCTCGACGCCACCTTCGTACGAGGCGAGAGACAGGTAGCTGCGATTGGCCCGGTCCAGCAGCACGGAGAAGTAGTACTCCTCCTTGATGTCGGCACCGGCCGCCACCATGACGCGCTTGACGATGTGGCCCTTGATGTCGAGACCGAGGATCGCCTTCGCGGCCTCTTCGGCATCCGCCGGGGTCTTAGCGACCTTGACGCCGCCCGCCTTACCGCGACCGCCGATCTTGACCTGCGCCTTGACGACAGTCACCCCACCGAGCTTCTCGGCGGCTGCCCGCACCTCTTCCGGGGTGTCGGCGACAATGCCCGCGAGCACGGGCACACCGTGCTTCTCGAACAGATCACGGGCCTGGTACTCGTACAGATCCACGGCTGAATTCTCCCGATGCGAAGTGGGCGGGCGGCCGAGGAGCGATGGCGATATCTCGATGTCGAGATGCTTCTGTCGGCCCCGCATAGCCTACCCCTGCGAACATGGGTGCATGACTGACCCCATGACGAGCCACATCCTCGGGCGTACCGCCCGCTCCGTCTCAGCAATCGGCCTCGGTACCTGGCAGCTCGGCGGCGACTGGGGGACGGTGGATGATGGCGACGCCCGCGCCGTGCTCGATGCCTCGCTTGAGGCCGGGGTCACGATGTACGACACCGCTGATGTCTACGGCGATGGGCGTAGCGAGTCGCGGATCGGCGCGTGGCGCACCGACCGCGGGCTCGGCGACAGCATCTTCGTGGCGACCAAGATGGGCCGTCGGGTCGCTCTTGACACGGCAAACTACACGCTTGCGAACTTTCGCGAATGGACCGACCGGTCGCGGCGCAACCTTGCCGTCGACACTCTCGACCTCGTGCAACTGCATTGCCCGCCGGAAGGCGTCTTCGCCTCCGACGAGGTCTTCGACGCTCTCGACACTCTGGTCGCCGAACAGGTCATCACCGCCTACGGCGTGAGCGTCGAGACGACGGCTCAGGCACTCGCGTCGATCGCCCGCCCCGGAGTTGCGACGGTGCAGATCGTCCTCAACGCCTTCCGGCTCAAGCCGCTCGACGAGGTGCTGCCGGCGGCTGCGGCTGCCGGCGTTGGCGTCATCGCCCGCATCCCCCTCGCCAGCGGGTTGCTCTCGGGACGGTACGACCACGACACGCAGTTCGCTGCCGACGACCACCGCAGCTACAACCGTGACGGTTCGTCGTTCGACGCCGGCGAGACCTTCTCGGGCGTCGACTACGACGACGGGGTCGAGGCGGCACGCGAGTTCTCGGCGCTGGCCCGCGAACACGGCCTCGAACCAGCCGCGGCAGCCATCGCCTGGCTGACCCAAATCCCGGGTGTCAGTACCGTCATCCCGGGCGCCCGCAATGTCGACCAGGCCCGACGCAACGCGGCAGCGGGATCGGTCGCCCCGCTCGGGCCCGAGTTCACCGCCGCCGTGCGCGACCTCTACGACCGTCGCCTCCGGGCAGCGGTTCACGACCGCTGGTGAGGTGCGGAGGCGATCGGGGCCCACTTAACGCACACGACCGCTGGTGCCCGGCGAGTACCGGGTCACCAGCGGTCGTGGTGTGGGTTGGGCGAAGGGCTTAGCGGCCCCGCGAACCCTGCGTACGGGCGAAGAGCACGCCGGTGACGATCAGGAGGATCGCGAACAGCACCGCGAGCACCGTGCCGAAGTCGCCGAGCGCGGTGGCGGCAACGGCCGCCACCAGGATGATCGCCGCGACGATCGCCGTCACGATAAACGCGATCGCCGACTGGTTGGTGACCTCTTTGCCGACGTAGAGCGCGATGGACGCGATCAGCGTGCCCAGAGCGGCCGCCACGAGGGCGACCGTCACAAGCGCGGCGGGCAGCCCGCTGACCACGAGGGCCAGCGCGAGCAACAGCCAGCCGACGGCTCCGACGACCAGCGCGATCCGCGTGATCGTGCCGCGGAACGACGCGAGGGCGAGGATCAGGAACGCAACACCGATCGCCAGGTAGGCAAGGAACTCAAGCCACGGGGTGAGCGCCGCCACCTTGGCGAGCACGAGCACGAAGTTGAGAAGCAGCAGTGCTCCCGCGACGACGAGGACCATGCCGGCAATGGACCGGCGAGAGTTGGTTACAGCAGCCATACCTTGTTCTCCTTTGAACTGAGGGACTCAGCCATGCTGAGCGGCCCCAGCATAGGGGTATTGGGCCCTCGCGCGGCAGTGCCTCGCGCCTAGGCTGTGCGGCATGGCCGACATCCGCAGCTTCCTGTTCCGGCGACACCTGCGCAGCACCCCGACCGCTTTCATCGTGCATGCCAAGCGTGGCAAAGTGCGCCACCGCGGTGCCGGGATCTCGTTCTACTTCCGTGCGCTCAACGCGGCAATCAGCGAAATCCCGATCGCCGAAGGTGAACTCTCGATGCTCTTCGGCGCGCGCACCAAAGACTTTCAGGAGATCTCGGTGCAGGCCACCGTGACCTACCGTTTCGCCGACCCTGAGGTCGCCGCGACGCGGATCGACTTCTCGATCGACCCGTATCACGGGCGCTGGATCGGTAAGCCGCTCGAACAAGTCGGCACCCGCATCACCGAACTCGCTCAGCAGTACGCGGTGGAGTACATCTCAACCGTGCCCCTCACCGAGGTCTTGGGCACGGGGATTCCGAAGGTGCGGGCAGTCACCTCGCAGGGGCTGGTCGGCGACGCGCGCCTGGCCGAAACTTCGGTCGTGGTGATCGCCGTGCGTATCGTCTCGATTCGTCCGCAGGCCGACGTCGAGAAAGCCCTCGAAACTCCCGTGCGCGAGAAAGTGCAACAGCAGGCGGATGCCGCGAGTTACGAGCGCCGAGCACTCGCGGTAGAGCAGGAGCGCACCATCTCGGAGAACGAGTTGCAGAGCAAGATCGAACTCGCGACCCGCGAGCAACTGCTCGTGCAGCAGGAGGGCGCCAACGCTCAGCGCCGCGCGACCGAGGAGGCCGCGAGCGCGCTCATCGCGAGCAAAGCTGGAGCTGAGCGGCTCGGGCTCGAGTCGGCATCACGAGCTGACAGCGTTCGGGTGGTCGGCAAGGCCGAAGCCGAGACCGAGAAAGCGAAACTCGCGGCGTATGCGGGGGTCGACCCCAGCATCCTGACCGCGATGGCCTTCCGGGAAGTGGCGGGCAACCTGCCGTCGATCGGAACGCTCAACCTCACGCCCGACGTGTTGACGCAGGCGCTCACCCAGCTCAGCACCGTGCGACCGCCGAAGGCCTGAACCGGTGGCACTGCCCACCCGGGTCGTCCTCGTGTACCGCAGGTCGGAGTACGAGGAGTTGCTCGACCGGCACGCGACGTTTGGCCAGGCTGAGTTCTTCTTGCGCTCGCGAGGGCGCAACATCGACGACGTTCTGGCTCGCCACGAGGCGATCGAGAACGCGATGCACCTCGTGTCCACCAGCCTTCCGGATGACGTCCGCCAGGCGCGCGTCGAACGTTCCGACCTCGACCGCTACCTCTTCGCCCCCGAAGACGTGGTCGTCGCGGTCGGCCAGGACGGCCTGGTGGCGAACGTCGCGAAGTACCTCGCGGGCCAGCCCGTGATCGGTGTCGACCCCGAGCCGGGCCGCAACGCCGGCATCCTGGTGCCGCACTCTCCCGACCACGCTGCGGCGGTCGTCGCCAGCGTGCGCCGCGGAACGGCGGCGTTCGAGGAGCGCGCGATGGTGCAGGCGACGCTCGACGATGGCCAGACCCTGCTCGCCCTCAACGATCTCTACCTCGGTGACCCCGGCCATCAGTCGTCGCGCTACACGCTCGCGGTGCCGCAGCAGGATCCCGAACGGCAGTCGTCGTCAGGCATCATCGTGGGCACCGGGACCGGGGCGACCGGATGGTCATCGTCGATCGCCAACGATCGTGGGCTCGTCGACCTGCTGCCACCCGCGGAGTCAACCCAGCTCGCCTGGTTCGTGCGGGAAGCCTGGCCCTCCCCGGCGACCGGCCGCCGCCTGGGCTTCGGATTGCTCGATGCCGGCCAGACCCTCGACCTCACCGCCGAGTCGGAACTGCTGGTCGCCTTCGGCGACGGCATCGAACGCGACCGCCTGTCGATCGCGTGGGGTCAGCGGCTCACGGTCTCCCGCAGCGAGCATCGCTTGACCCTGGTGACCGGCGCCACCTGAACGTCGCTCTTGCCGCGGCTAGACGAAGCGCGCGGCGCTTTGGACGCGCGTCCGCACCTCAAACAGGTCGGTTCCCCCGAAAGCGACACCGGGCTCGCGTGCGCGGATGAGGTTCGCGAGGCGAGCGCGCTGCACGAGAAACGTGGGCGCGCCACGGATTGTCCCAACGGTCTCGACGCCCTCGGGGCTCGCGTCGTCGGGGGCGACAATCGCCAGCGCGGAGAACCTGACTTTCGCCTGCCGTTCAAACTCACGCGCCCTTGTCGCGAGGTCGTGCATCGGCCGTTCGTCCGGGTGGATGTCGTGGCCGACGATGTCTCCGCCTCGCGCAGCCACGCTGGCACCCCAGTCTTCACTGAGCATCCCCCAGAGACCGGTCGGCCCGAGCACGATGTGGTCGATTTTGCGCGCGGCACCTTGCCCCACAGCGCCCGAGGCAGTTCGCACGCTATTCCAGACCGTGAAGCCCATCCCGAGGCCGGCAAGCACGATCGCCGTGTCCTCCTCAGCGATCGCGGAGGCGAGGGGGTGCCGAACCGCGCGGGGCGTCGAACGAACGAGCTTGGGGTCGTACGGGTCCGGGATGTTGACGCCCGCCCCGACCCATTCGTGCAGCAGCTCGAGGTACTGCTCGCGGTTCCACCTGCCGGCATGACCGTGCATCAGTGACTCCGGACGCGTCGAGCCCATTCGCGACGACGTTGCCTGCGGTGCCCAAGATCGCGCGGATGGATTAGCGCGACTCCCCGGCCGCGCGGCCCCCGAGTCGTAGGCGGCCCGACCTTCGGGCGTGCCCAATTGCTCCCACGCGCGTTGGATGAGGTCGAACCGGGCCGCCTCCCCGCCGGTGTCGGGATGAGTTTCCCGAAGCTTGCGCCGATACGTGCGTCTCAGCTCGGAATCGCTCGCCTGCTCCGAGACGCCGAGCACCGTGTACGGACTCTCGGCGAGGGGGCTATCGGACACCCCACCATTCTCTTGCAGGCCTAGAGATTCGTGACCGGCGTGTCGGTCATCTCGACCGGGTCGAGAACCCGAGCCACTAGCTGACGCTGCTCGTGCGGGGCGCCCCAGAGGACGACAAACTCGATCCCGTCGTCGCCGAGCTCGCGGACCGAGACTTCGGTTACGTCCGACCGATCTGCACTCAGATAGTCCTGACCGTCTTGACGCCAGACCATCTGGGCGGTGCCGCGAGCCGTGTCCCAACTGACGGTGACCATGTTGTCGTCGCTCCAGGCCGTGACGGTGACGATGCCATTCGCCGCCCGGTCGACTTGCACGGGAAGGTCTTCAAGCTGCTCGGGCGAAGGTGCCGCGATCGGCGTCATCCGTCCACTCCGTAAACCCGGTCGGGATTGATGCCCAGGCGTGCTTCGCTGCGTGCCAGGTCGACCAGGTGCTTCGACTGAAGTTTCAGCAGCACGCTCCTCGGAAGGCGTTTGACCTGAACCCGGCCGCCGGAGGGCAGATCCCACCAGACCGACGGATCGGTTCCGCCCCGCGATCCCGTCGGTTCCCCGAGCAGATCCTTCAACACCTTCTTCTCGGCCGCGTGCGCTGCTCGCACCACCGCACCCGTTGCCGGATCGTCACGCCGGTCCAGCGGGATGCTGTCGGTGATCGAAAACTGGATCTCGTCGAGGTCGCCACGGAACATTACGAACCCGGCTTCCCGCCAACTCACCGCGAGGGTCGTCTGGGCGGCGCGAGGGCGAGTCATCTGCCATCCCAACTGGGCCGCGAAAGCAGCAGCAGTCTCGGCCGGAGCCGGCCAGATGATCGCGCCGAACGCCTCGAGGATCGGGCGCACATCGTCAGCCTCAGCCACGGCGAACCCGTCAAGGTCCTTCATCGGAGGCCTCCCAAGAGATCGCTGAGGTATTGCTGGTTCAATCGTAGATCGAAGACCGACACCGCTCCGGTGCCGCGCGCTTGCACCAAGTCGTACCGGACTCCGATGGTGCCGCCGGCGAGACCTTGCGCGAGATCCGGGCGGGTGTTCAAGAGCTCGCCGAGAGCGGGGTCTTTGCGGAACACGTCCGCAAAGTAGGCCGTAGACCCCTGCGGGGCGCGCACGCCATCCGGGAGCAGGCGACCTTCACCCAACGTCGCTGAACCACCTTTCGCCTCGACCACGATGAGCGTGTGACCGTCGGCCGACAGGCCGACGAGGTCAAACCGACCAGAGCCGGGAACATCGTCGATGAGCAGGGTGCTCTGTTCCGATGCGAGCCAGTCGCGCGCGGCGACCGTTCCGAGATCCTCGCTCGCGGCGCGCAGGTCACCCAACGACTGGCGTTCCGCTCCGGACGCGTCAAGGAGGTCGTCGAGAAGGCCGCCGATCGCCGGATCCGATCCGAACTGGGCCTTCAGGTCGGTGATCACGCGGTCAATATGCCCAACCGTCAACTCGGCTGGGTTCACCTCGACACCGTGATCCCGCAGCTCCGAGATGAGGTCATCGCGCGCGGCGACCGCCTCCGCACGTTCGCCGACAGCCGCGTCTCGCGCAGCCAGCGCCTCGTCGAACGCCGGGCTTGGCGGCAGGTCGACGTCAATCGCCACCTTGTCGACTTCGTACGGCAAGGTCGCGTCATCGGGGTTCGCTGGCGGCCCATCGGGATTCGTGCCGGGGTCGTCGGGGTCGCGAGTGGGCCCGTCACCGTCGTGCGTCGGATCGCCATCGTGTGGCGTCGGTTCTGAGTCCGGATGCCCGCTGGGAGGCTCGGCTGCCGGGTCATGCGGTGGGGGCGCGCCGTCTGCAGGATGCGAAGGCGGGCTGTCGGGGGCTTCGTGGGCCGGATGCGAGGGCGGGGGCGAGTCGTCGCCTCTGCGCGCCAGGTCATCCGCTCCCGTGCCGATGTCGTCGACGGGGCGCGTACCCCGCAAGTCAGCGAGGTCGTGGGCCGCGTGCGAGCCCACTCCCGCGACGTCGTCGACCACAACGGCCAAGTCATCGCCGTGCCGAACGACGACCGAAACACCGTCTACCAGGTGAGTTCCGGCCCGAGTGGCGGCTCCGGCAGCGTCATCCGCGAGTCGACCAGCGTCGCCAGCGGCTTCCAGACCGTGCGCGACGGCTCCCCCACCCTTCACCGGGAGGAGCAGGGAGGCGATATTGAAGACCGAGCGACCAGCCTGATCGCCCGGATCGTCGACCCAGTGCTGGAATCCGTTGTAGCCGTCCCAGGTTTGCGCGTCCCACCACTTGTCAGGGATCTCGTAGCCGACGAGTCCGGTCACCATGTTCCACGACGCCGTGTTCGAGTCGCGCATCCATTGCTGGGTGCCGTCGACGAAACCGGCGTCCCACCCCAAGTCACGCAGTTGGGGAGCAACGATCTCGCTGTAGATGGGTCCGCCCGTGAAGCCGACCAGACCGGTCGCCAGGTGGGCGAGGCCGAGCCACGCGGCGGCGTAGGTATCACGCTGCTGGGCGGTTCCCGGCATGAAGTAGCCGTCTTCGCGTTCCCCGGTGAACAACCCGGCGACCATCTGGAACTGCGGAGGTGGCCATGATCGGAAGTCGTAGCCAATCAGAAGAGCACCGAGCGCCGACCCCATCTCGCCGAGTCCGCCGATCGCGCCGCCGATCAGATGAGGAACAAAGACCGTGGACTTCTCGGCGCAGGATTCCTCGCGGTCTCCTGTTGCGCCCCACGGCGCCTCCAACTGGTCGGGGACCTTGGTGGCTGCCGCTACGACTGCCCCCGACGACAAACGGCCCGCCGCACGGATGTCGGCGGCGCACTGATCAGCTGCCTCACGCAACCTTTCGCCGATGAGGTAGGCGCGACCGACCAGGTCGTTGTTGGTGCGATTGAGGTTCGGGTCCTCGTACCAGTGCTCGATGATCGTCTGCCCGAAGCCGAAGCCGACCCAGAAGTCTTCAGGGTTAGCCATCCGAGGAGTGAAGGCGTTCGCGATCCGTACGAAGATGCGAGCCGACTCGACGAGATCGTCGGCGTCGCGAACGATCGGTCGCGTCGTGTCTGCGTAGTCGTAGAAGGCGCGCGCAACCCGCCGGAGCGCGTCGGCGAGGCGTTCCGATGCCGACTCAACCGGGCCCATTGCGGAATAGAGCACCGCGGCGCCATCGGCTGAGTACACGGCACGTAGCCCGTTCCATGCCTGGGTGATGTCCACACCGCCCTGGCCGATCGTGTCAGCTTTCGCCGAGATTGCGTCGGCTGCTGTCGTGACATTGTCGGGTACGACAGTCCGGCCCGGGATCAGGCTGGGATCGATGAGTTGCTGATGCATCAAATCGCTCCGTGCGGGGGAGGACTGCCGGCGCGAACCGCCTGGGACTGGATGATCGCGGCCATTTCGCTGTCACCGTGGTTGAGCGCATTCGTCGCTTCCCGCGCCGCGGTGACGGCACCGGGAACTCGGCCTTGGATCATCTGAAGTTCGTCGGCTGCGGTGCCCAAAAATGCGACGACGGCGTCGTTGACCGCGCTCGAGCGTGTGCCGTTGATCGCGAGCACGAAGTCGTCGTTGAGCCCATCCAGCGCGTCAAATACCGGGATGGCAACTTCGATCACGTCATTGGTAACGTCCCAGACCCCGTCCGGGAGCACACTCCAACTCGCCATATCGCACTCCCCTCCAGTCAAGATGATATGTTCTCGGCATTGTTGACGGCGCACCAAATTTCGCACCGGCCATGGAGCACCATCCGATGGTCGACAGCATCGCCGACGGCATCGTTCGTTCGGAGACGCGGTCGCCGCTCGTCATCCTCTCCCCCTCGCGCGCAGATCTCATCGTGCGCGCTGCTCAGGCTGGCCTGCGCCTCGCCATCGTCAGCGACGAGCGCAGCCGCCTCACGGAGCCGTTACGCTCCGCCCTTGCCGGCGGCGGCGGGCGGTGGATCGTCCGAGGCCCGAGTGGTCTCCGCGACGGTCTGACCGGGCGCGCACTCGCATCCCTGGTTGCCGCCTTTGACGATCCGGTGGGTGGCTCACCGGGTTCTCCCGACACTCTGCGCCTCGACCGGCCGTTGCAGACGCAGCTCGTCGTGTCGATGTCGCTGCGCCATCGGGCCGACGACGAAGCGAGGGTGGGCGGCGCAGTTGAGGCCTTCGCCGCGCTGTCCGGATCATTCCCCGCGGGGTGGGCACCTCACGAGCCCGTCGACCGGCCCTGGGATCCGGCAACCCTCACCGCATTCGCCCGCGAGCGGATGCCGAACGACTCCCGTCTGGTGGTCGCGGGATCGCCCGACCACCCGGTATCGGGAACGATTACCGTGAGCCGCACCCGGCACGGGGTCGAGGAAATCGACGAGGTGCTCGTCGGCGTCGGGCGACCCGGCACCGCGGCTGCCGATGCCGCGGTCGCTGCCGTTCCCGAGGTGCTGGCTGCGCTCGCCGAGCCGGGTCAGATGCTCCCGCTGTTCGTATTCGTCGGGATGCGTACCGGTTCGCCCGACCTCTCGACCGGGCCCTTCCTCGCGCCCGGAGTGCAGCCGCTCGCCCTCCTGTTTGGCGCAACCACCGTGCGCGACCTGAAACTCGATCCCGGTTCGCTCCGGGGGCCTTTCGTGGTGCGCGTCGTCGGGCGACCCCGCACGCCGTCGATCGTGATCGGGTTTCCGGGTGCGACAGCGCACGGCTGGAGCGCGCTGCTCGCGTTCGTCGACGAGATCGGGATCGAGCGGGTGCGTGACCTGCTGGGGCTCGACTTCGCCGACCCACGGTGGCAACAACTGAGGGAGTTCTGATGCCTCGAGAACTCGTCGTGCTGTCGCCGATGCCGGTATCAATGTCGGTCCTGGCCCGGGCACTCAGCGCAGCCCATCCCGGGCTCGCGCTCGAGGTGTCGCCCGACCGGTTCCTCGCCACGGCGCTCGACGACGGAGTGCGCCTCGTCACGCTGGTGCACCCCCGAGAGGTGGGCGTGCCCACCGAGGTCGGTCGGCTTCTTCCCCCGCTCCCCGAAGGATCTCCGCACACGCTGTGGTGGACCGACGCGCTGGTGCCGTGGGGAGATGCTGAGGAGCGCGGCGTCGCCGTCTCAAGCGCCCTCGCCGCAGAGCTCGGCGGCGTGCTCTACGACCCGCTGGGCGGACGCGGCGCGACAGCGCTCGGCGACACGACGCTCGACGACTAGAGCTTCTCGATCGGCGCGATCTTGACGAGCAGCCGCTTCTTGCCTGCTTGGTCGAACTGCACCTCGGCGATCGACTTCGTGCCCTGGCCCGTTACCAGCATGACCCGGCCCTCACCGAAGTCGGCGTGCCGAATGCGGTCGCCCACCTCGAGGGTCAGGTCGCCGTTGTCACGCACCTTGCCGGTGATCGCGTTTGCCCACTCGCGCTTCTCGCGCGGCGGCGCAGGAGGAAGTTCGGTGGAGTACGAGAAGCCGCGCGCGGGGCCACCCGCATATCCCCGGGCGTTGAGCGCGCGCGGCCTGCTGCCGCCACGGGACGTCGCATCCCCCGGCGACTGCCGCCAGTCGATCAGGCCCGCCGGAATCTCCTGCAGGTACCGGCTCGGCATCGCGACGCTCGTGTCACCGAATGCGGAGCGGGTCATCGACAGGGAGAGAAACAGCCTTTTCTTCGCGCGCGTGATGCCGACGTAGAACAGCCGTCGTTCCTCGGCCAGGCCGCCCGGCTCCCCCGCCGACATGCGATGGGGCAGGAGGTCTTCTTCGACGCCGGTGAGGAACACCGCGTCGTACTCGAGGCCTTTCGCCGTGTGCAGCGTCATCAGTGACACCGAGCCCGAGTCATCCTCGATCTCATCGGTCGCCGCGACCAGAGCCACTTCGGTGAGGAAGTCGAGCAAGGTGCCCTCGGGGTTGTTCTTGCCGAACTCCTTCGCGACCGACACCAGCTCTTCGACGTTTTCGACGCGTGCCTCGTCTTGAGGATCGCGCGTCGCCCGCAGAGCGTCGAGATACCCGGACTTGGTGATGAGAGCGATCAGGATGTCGGCGGGCTTGGCCGCAGCGGCGAACATCGCCTCAACCTCATCGAAGAGCTCCCCCAGGTCGAGGATCGCCTTCGTCACCTTCGGACCGAGGTCGAGCTGCCCGGCGTCGCCGAGGGCATCCCGCAGCGGAACTCCCACCTTGTCGGCGTGAGCCTGCAGGGCGGCCTCGGTTGCCGGCCCGATGCCGCGCTTGGGCGTGTTCAGGATGCGGCGTAGCGCCAGGTCGTCGGCAGGATTCGCGATCTGGATCAGGTACGCCATCGCGTCCTTGATCTCGGCGCGTTCGTAAAACTTGGTACCGCCGATGATCTTGTACGGCAGCCCCGAGCGAATGAACACGTCTTCGAGCGGCCGGGTCTGGGAGTTGGTGCGATAGAACACCGAGATCTCGCTGTACGGCATCCCGGAGGCGCGCAGGGCCGAGATCTCGTCGGCGACGAACTGCGCTTCGTCGTGCCCCGAGTACCCCGTGTAGCCGATGATCGGATGCCCGGCCCCGACGGTCGTGAACAGGTTCTTCTCGAGCCTGTCGAAGTTGTTCGCGATCACGGCGTTCGCCGCATCCAGAATGTTCTGAGTCGACCGGTAGTTCTGCTCGAGCAGCACGGTCTTCGTTTCCGGATAGTCGCGCTCGAACTCGACGATGTTGCGGATGTCGGCCCCGCGAAACGCGTAGATCGACTGGTCGGAGTCACCGACGACGGTCAGCGAGGCACCGGGTAGGCCGCCACTCGCGTCGACCTGCGTGCGGGTGTCGTCGGGAACATGCTGCGGCTTGATCGGGCGCGTCAGTTCGCGGATGAGGGCGTACTGCGCGTGGTTGGTGTCTTGGTACTCGTCGACCAGAACGAACCTAAAGCGACGCTGATACAGCGCCGCGACCTCGGGGAATGCCCGAAACAGATGCACCGTCTCGCCGATCAGATCGTCGAAGTCGAGCGCGTTCGCACGCCGGAGTCCCGCGGTGTACCGACGGTAGATCTCGAGAAACGCGACCTCGGCAGGGTCATCGGTGTTCATGTTGCGGGCGTAGGCCTCGACATCCACCAGCTCGTTTTTCTGCTTCGAGATCTTGCCCGCAACGATCCCTGGGGTGAGGTTGAGGGTGTCGGCATCCAGCTCTTTCACGATCCGCTTGATCAGCGCGCGGCTGTCGGCGGAGTCGTAGATCGTGAACCCGGCCTTCATGCCCATGACCTCGGCCTGACGACGCAGAATGCGCACGCACGCACTGTGGAAGGTCGAGATCCACATGCCGTCGGCGACGAACCCGACCAACTGGTGCACCCGCTCGCGCATCTCGGCCGAAGCCTTGTTGGTGAAGGTGATCGCGAGAATCTGCAGGGGCGTCGCTTCGCCACTCGCCAGAAGACTCGCAATGCGTCGAGTGAGAACGCTGGTCTTGCCCGAGCCCGCCCCAGCCACGATCAGCAGCGACTTTCCTCGGTAGAGCACCGCCTCGCGTTGCCGCGGGTTGAGTCCCTCGAGCAGCCGGTCGTCAATCGCAGGCTGGCTCATCGTGCTGTCAATTCTACGTTTCACGACCGACGGCGGCTCGGGCGTCGGCGGCCAGGTCGGGGTGATCGGCGAACACCCCGTCCACTCCCGTCGCCAGCAGTTCAGCAAACTCGGCACGCCAGTCACCGCGCTCCGCCGGGGAGCCCGCACCACGGTGACGGGTGGCGAGGAACGCGTTCTCCGGCCGAAGCGTCCAGGTGAAGACCGACAGCCCCGCATCGTGGGCACGCTCGACGAGAGCCGGGCCGCCGGCATCCAGCAGTACCGCCTTGTCGACACTCACGCCGTCGACACCGCTGCCGTCGACACCGCTGCCGAGAGCGATCAGCGCCTCGGTCGTCAGTCGGGATGCGTCCGGGGCCTCGAGGAGGTAGACGTACCTCCCGCCGACGCCGCGTTCGCGCACCTGCCCCAGCAACGACTGCTCGAAGCACTCGACGATGATCCGGTCACCGTCGTCCCAGGCGCGCAGTTCTTCGGCGACCCGACGATCCAGCGGAATGCCGATCGATGCGAAGTAGCTGGGATGCTTCACCTCCGCCACGATCGAGATCGGCCGTCCGGAGCGTTCGGCACCCGCGTCGAGGATGTCGAGTAGGTCGCTCAGGCGCAGGATCGGTTCCGCGCCGTCGAAAGCCGCGGCACCGGGGCGGAGGTCGGGCAGCCGCTCCCTCGCCCGCAGCGTGGAGAGTTCAGCCCAGGTGAAATCCTCCGTGAACCACCCGGTGAGGGTCCCGCCGTCGATTGTCTTCGTCACCCGCCGGTCGGCGAATTCGGGATGGCGCGCGACATCTGTTGTGCCCGAGATCTCATTTTCGTGGCGGAGCACGAGCACCCCGTCCCGGCTCGCAACGATGTCGGGTTCGATCGCGTCGGCCCCGAGGTCGATCGCGAGCTCGTACGCCGCGCGGGTGTGTTCGGGGCGGTAACCGCACGCCCCGCGATGGCCGATCACGAGCGGGCGGGGTGTGCTCACTCGATCACGATAATGTGAACGCGAAATGGCGACCTGTGCGAACTGCGGCGAAGCGCTGCGGCCCGGGTGGAAGTACTGCATCGCCTGCGGTGCGCGAACTGCTGTCCCGCTCACCGTCGGGATGGTGTCCGGGCGGCCGCACGGCGTTGACGAGACCGGTCCGGGTGTCAGTTGGTTGGCCGTACTGGCCTTCGTGCTGGGCTGTCTGTTGAGCCCACTCGCGGCGCTGTTCGGCCACCTGGCCATCGCGCAGATCAAGACGAGTGGAGAACGCGGTCGCGTACTCGCCTGGATCGCGGTTGCCCTCGGCTACCTCTGGCTCGTTACTCTCGCCGTTCTCGTCATCACCTACCTCACGATGAATGCCTAACCCTCGAATGGCCACCGCGAGGGACTTCGCGTGGCGTGAGCCGACAGCATCCATTCCCCTGCGGTGGGGTGCCTACCGCAGTCGCCTGAGCGGCGGACTGCTGATGATCGTCGCGGGGGGCGTTGCGATCGCCGGCGGCAGCGCCCTGAGTCCGTTTGCACAGTTCCTGCTGTTTGCGGGAACCGTTGCACACCTGGCCGGCTGGGCGGTGCTGCCGTCGGCCGGGTGGCGCCGGGTTTTGGCCATGTGGCCGTCGACCCTGGCGATGTGGTTCCTGCTGACCGGACCGCGCTGGATCGCGATCCTGGCCCTGCCCTACCTGGGCTGGCTCCTGGTACGCCATCGCGTGGGCTCCAGCTACGTCACCGTTTTGTTCGTGTTGGCCGGCGGGGTCATCGTTGCTCGGCTGTTTTCGGAGTACCCGCAAATGCTTGCTGCCGTCGGCGTTGAGGCGGGCATCATCGTCGCGTCAGCGGGAGCGGCGCGCGCCGTGCAGGCTGCCGGATCGCAGCTGCGCCGTGGGCGAAAGCCCAGCCTCCCCTAAGCCCACCCTCTTTAGACTGGCCTCATGGCTAATCCCGTGTTCAACAGTTCGCCTGCTTTCTCGCCGAAAGCCGCGCAGCGCATTGCTGCGCGCGAAGCCGCCGCACCCGCGATCCCGACCGCCGGCCAGCTTCAGCAGCAGTTCGCCCTCCCGGATGCCACCGCCGACCAGATGGAGCGGATGACCTACCAGGACACCATCTTCAAGACGCTCGCGGGGTTCGCCGTACTTCTCGTGGGTGCCGCCCTTGGCTGGGTGTTCTGGCCGCTCGCCGTGGTCGGCCTCGTCGTTGGACTCGTGCTGGCCCTGGTCAACACCTTCAAGCGCAAGCCGTCGCCAGCGCTCATCCTCGGCTATGCGCTCTTCGAGGGTTTTCTGGTCGGGGGCGTTTCCTACTTCTTCTCGCGGATGTGGGACGGCATTGTGCCGATGGCCCTCCTGGGAACCCTCGGCGTCGTCGGCGTCACCCTCGCGCTGTTCGCCAGCGGCAAGGTGCGCGCCTCGAAGCGCGCCACCAAGGTCTTCCTCGTCGCGATGGTCGGCTACCTCGCCTTCTCGCTCATCAACCTCGGGCTGATGGCGTTCGGGGTCACCGACTCGATGTACGGACTTCGCGGCCTGAACATCCCCGGAACGAGCATTCCGCTGGGCATCCCGCTCGGCATCCTCGTCGTACTGATGGCGGCCTACTCGCTGGTGCTCGACTTCGACTTCATCAAGCGTGGCGTCGACGCCGGGCAGCCGCGCATCTACGGCTGGACCGCGGCCTTCGGCATCATGGTCACGGTCGTCTGGCTGTACTTCGAGATCCTGCGCCTGCTGTCGTTCTTCCTGCCGCGCAACTAGGGCCGCGCAACTAGGGGCGCCGGAAGTCCATCGTCCAGTTGTGGACCCAGGTCTGACCCGCGTCGCGGGAAAAGTACTGGTTCCACTGCGGTGCCATCGGATCTGTGGCGACCCACTCGAAGCGCACGATCACATCCAGATCGCGGATGCGTTGGAGACCGTCGAACCGACCGACGCCATCCGTGAAGCCGCCGATGACTGGCTCGTCGAGCACTCCCGGAGCGTTCGTGGCGCTCCACCAAATGCGCCAGACGCCCTCATCGGGTGACCACAACCGCAGAGTGAAGCCGACGAATTCGTCGACCCACATTTGATCGACGTTGCCGGCTCCGTTGAGGATCGCCGAGACCTCTGAACGCGCGTCGAACTCGATCCATTCGGTGCACTCGGGATCGGTGTTGTCGCGGATTTTGCGATTGTGCACCGTCCACGTGCCCTGCAGAAAATCGAAGTCGTGTGCGCTCATGGGCGCACGTTACCGCCGACCAGGGTCATTCCCACTCGATGGTTCCGGGCGGCTTGCTGGTGACGTCGAGAACGACGCGGTTGACTCCCGCGACTTCGTTCGTGATGCGGTTCGAGATCTTGGCGAGCACCTCGTAGGGAAGGCGGGTCCAGTCGGCGGTCATCGCGTCTTCGGATGACACCGGCCGCAGCACGATCGGGTGACCGTAGGTGCGCCCATCCCCCTGTACTCCGACGGATCGCACATCGGCCAGAAGGACGACCGGGCACTGCCAGATCTCCCCGTCGAGGCCGGCCGCTGTCAGCTCGGCTCGGGCGATCGCGTCGGCCTTGCGGAGCAGATCGAGGCGCTCACGGGTAACTTCCCCCACGATGCGGATCCCGAGTCCTGGCCCCGGAAACGGCTGTCGGGCGACGATCACCTCGGGCAGCCCCAGTTCGCGGCCGATCGCGCGCACCTCATCTTTGAACAGCGTCCTCAGTGGCTCGACCAGGTCGAACTGAAGGTCCTCCGGCAGCCCGCCCACATTGTGATGGCTCTTGATGTTCGCAGTACCACTGCCCCCGCCGGACTCCACGACATCCGGATACAGCGTGCCCTGCACAAGAAAACTGATCGGTTCACCGTCGGACGCGGCTTCGGCAACGAGGTCCGCCGCGGCACCCTCGAACGATCGGATGAACTCGCGTCCGATGATCTTACGCTTGGTCTCGGGGTCGGTGACGCCGGCGAGCGCATCGAGGAACTGGTCGACGGCATCCACGGTCACGAGTCGGACCCCGGTGGAGGCGACGTAGTCCTCTTCGACCTGGCGACGCTCGTCCTGACGGAGCAGACCGTGGTCGACGAAGATGCAGGTCAGCTGGTCGCCGACGGCTTCGTGAACGATCGCTGCGGCAACCGCCGAATCGACGCCTCCCGAGAGGCCACAGATGACCTTCGCGGTGCCGACCTGGGCACGGATGCGGGCGACCTGGTCAGCGATGACGTTTCCGCTGTTCCAGTCGGCAGGAATGCCGGCCGCGTCGTGCAGAAAGTTCTCGATGACCGCCTGCCCGTTCGCGGAGTGCTTCACCTCGGGATGCCACTGCACGCCGTACATCCGACGCTCGTCGCTCGAGAATGCAGCGACCGGGGTGGCGGCCGATGACGCGAGCACCTCGAAACCCTCCGGCGCACGCACGACCGAATCGCCGTGCGACATCCAGGCGGTCTGCTCGGTCGGCTGGCCGGCCAGAAACACGCCGGGCTCACCGGTCAGGTGCACCTGGGTTGACCCGTACTCCCGCGAACCGGTCGGCGCGACCTCGCCGCCGAGTTGCTGCGCCATGATCTGGAAGCCGTAGCAGATGCCCAACACGGGAACACCGAGTTCGAGGATGCCCGGGTCGAGCGTCGGCGCGCCCTCCTCGTAGACGCTGGACGGACCGCCGGAGAGGATGATGCCGACTGGATCCATCTCGCGGATCTGCGCCGCCGTGACAGTGTGCGGCACGATCTCGCTATATACGTTGGCCTCGCGCACCCGCCGGGCGATCAATTGCGCGTACTGCGCTCCGAAATCCACTACCAGGACGGGGCGATCGGTCACGCGGCGGTCTCCACAGGTTGAGGGGCGGATGCGAGTACGTCGCGAACCCACCGGGGCACGCGGAACTCGAAGAAGAACGACAGCAGCGGCACAATGCCGCCGAGCGCGATGAACAGGAAGCGCCCGAACGACCAGCGGGTGAACCGCCAGAGGAGGAAGTCACACGCGAGGTAAAGCACGTACAGCCAACCGTGCGCGATCAGGATGAGAGTCGAGACGTCGATGCCGCCGCGCTCCGAGATCAACTCCTTCGGTGTCAGCTGGACGCCGTACGCCGCCGTGTACTCGATGTCGTAGCCGAACCCGTAGCGGAACACCATCATCAGGCACAGCAACAACAGGAAGAGACCGGTGATGATCGCCGAGACCCGGTAGACCGCGAGCACCTTCGGAATGCGGGGGAGGTCCTCGGGGCGAGGTCCGAGAAGCATGCCCTCAGTCTACGAGAGCGTCCGCGTCGTCACGCTCGACCTCGGTTCGCTCGACGGCATCCCGCACCAGGCGGTACCAGAGGTAGATCGCGAAGCTAGCGAACAGCGCCCACTCGATCGCGTAGAACACGTTCAACAGATTGAGCGTGATCTCGCGGTCCGGCGCGACCGCCGTGATGGTCTCGAGCCCGGCCGGAGCTTTCTCGAGCACGATGTAGCCGGAATAGATGCTCGGCGCGAAAGCGCTCCAGCGGTTCACGAGGTCGGCGACCGAGAGTGAGCTGAGCATCCCGTGCTCGAAGTCCGACGCCTGCGGGTCTTCGCTCGGGAGGTAGCGACCGACCCAGGTGCCGTCGGGCAGCGTCGGGTTGGCGGGAAGACCTGCCGCCGACCAGCCGAGCGCGACCGCGACCGACGACCCGTCATCCATCAGCAGGTGTCCGACCAGCCACGAACCGGTGTCGGCGCCACCGTTGTTACGCCCGATCAACACGACGAAGTCACCCGGGACGAAAGCACCCGCCACCTCAACGGTTCGCCCGAACTGCGCACCGGTGATTCCGGCTCGAGGCTGGGCGATGTCGCTTAGCGGCACGGCCGTCTCGGTATCGATGTCGACGACTTCGGCATTCTCGATGCTTCGGCTGAGCTGCCACTGCCCGAGTGCGGCGAACCCGGCCGCGATCGCGAGGCAGAGCAGCAGTGCCGCGATCCAGCGCGGGGTGCGCGCGATCGCCCAAAATCGGGCAGCAATCGAGGGGGATGTCGTGGTGCTCAATACTCCGGGTCCCGTTCGCGGCGTGGTTCAGTCTCGGTCGGCGGGCTGGCGGCACCGGGCGGCGGTTCGTCGGCTGCGATCTCGATCGCCGGCTCGTCGTCATCGACGCCCCCCGCCATCGCGAGTTCGGCCAGAGCGAAGTCGCTGTCGCGGGCGACGTCGAGCGGACGTTCCACCCGGCGTGGGCGGCCGAGCGCACCGATCCGCTCGGAGTTGACCGCCAGCACCGGTCCGATGATCGCCATCGACAGCACGTACAGACCAGCGAACGGGGTCAGGCGCGGATCGAGTCCGGCCGCACTTGCGAGGGTCGCCAGGATGAGGGTGAACTCCCCGCGGTTGTGCAACATCGTCGAGACGTTGAGCCCCTGCGCGGCGGTGAGACCGTTCATCCGCGCGATCAGTTGCCCGCCTGCGGTGTTGATCACGAGCGTCATCAGCACCGCGAGAGCGACGGGCACGACAACCTCGCCGAAACTGCTCGGGTTGAGCGCGAGCCCGAAGTTGAGGAAGAAGAATGCGGCAAAGACGTCACGCAACGGGAGCGAGAACTGCTCGATGCGCGCCTTGAATCGGGTCGCGCCGAGCACCAGCCCGATCAAGAACGCGCCGATGGCATCCGAAACGCCGAGCACCTCACCGATCCCGCCGAACAACACCGCGAGCCCGAAGAACGCAATGGTGAACAGCTCGTCGTCTCGGGTTCCGATCAGGCGCGAGACAAACCGCCCGCCGTAGCGCGCGATCGTGAACATGGCGATCAGGAACGCGAACGAGATCGCCAATTCGCCGAGGATCGGCCAGATCTCGGTCTGCCCACTGATGACGACCGTGACGATCGCGAGGTAGATCGCGATGAAGACGTCCTCGACCACCGCGATTCCGAGCACGACGGGCGTCTCGCGGTTGGCCAGGCGGCGCAACTCGATCAGCAATTTCGTGATGATCGCGCTCGACGACATCGCGGTCATTCCGGCGATGATCAGCGCCTCACGGGTCCCCCAACCGACCAGGAGGCCGAACACGAACCCGGTCGACATGTTGATCGCGATGCGGGTGCCACCCGAGATGAGCAGGCGACGAGCGTTGCCGAAGAATTCGTCGGTGTCGAACTCAAGTCCGAGGTTGAACAGCAGAAAGATCAGGCCGAAAACGGCAATCAACTCAACGTCCGCCGACTGGAAGTTGAGAAACGACACGAGCGAGAAGTTCGGGCTCGCGGCCAGTCCCACCAGCATGTAGATCGGGATGGCGGGCAGCCCGATCAGTTTGCCGAGGCGTCCCAGGATGTAGGCAAGGACGAACAGGACGCCCAGCATGATGAGGTCGCTGCCCAGCTGGTCGGAAGCCGCGGCCAGGTGCATCTTAGGTACCGGGCGGCGCGGGGCTCCCCGCGGGGGCCTTGGCGAATTCGCCGGTCCGGAAGAACTGGAACGCCTTCGCGACCTTCTCGGGGGCGCCCGCGACGACGAGAGTGTCGCCGGGGAATACCTTGAAGTCCTCGTCAGGGGCCGGGTTTGCCGACTCGCCTCGCACGACGGCGACAACCGTCACCCCCGGAAGTCCGCGGGTGGTGAACGATCCGAGCGGCTGGCCGGCGATGTGGTGGTCGTAGTCGACCGGGAACCAGTCGATGCTCAGGCCCGGAATCTGGTCCATCCCCGACAGCGACTCGGTGATGCGCGTGCCGCCGAGCAGCTCGGCGAGGGTGTGCGCCTCATCCTCATCAAGGCGCAGCGAGACCTTGCGTGCGTCACCGTCTTCGGCGTCGGCGAAGGTGATGAGGTCGCTGTGCCCCGACCGGTGGGTGATCACACCGATCTTGCCGCCGTCATCGGTGACGAAGGTGTGGAGCACCCCGACGCCGGGAAGCTTGACCCTGCGGACATCCACCATCGCGGCATCCTCCTTGAGGGGTTGGGGATGCCTCCAGCTTACGTGGCGCGTTCGCCGACGGCTCAGCCCTGGTGATAGGGCGCGATGACGACCTCGACCCGCTGGAACTCCTTGAGATCGGAGTACCCGGTCGTCGCCATCGAGCGGCGCAGGGCTCCGATCAAGTTCATCCGACCATCCGCGGTGTCGGCCGGCCCGAACAGCAGTTTCTCGAGCGGAGCGACCGTGCCGACCTCGACTCGGTGACCGCGCGGCAGTTCGGGATGCCGGGCTTCCGACCCCCAGTGCCAGCCGCCACCCGGAGCCTCTTCGGCGCGAGCCAGAGTTGATCCGAGCATGACGGCATCGGCGCCGACCGAGATGGCCTTCACAATGTCGCCCGAAGTGCCCAGGCCGCCGTCCGCAATGACGTGAACGTAGCGTCCGCCGGACTCGTCGAGGTAGTCGCGACGGGCGCCCGCGACATCCGCTACCGCTGTTGCCATTGGAGCGTGGATGCCGAGACTCGCGCGAGTCGTCGACGCGGCACCGCCACCGAAGCCGACCAGCACGCCCGCCGCCCCGGTGCGCATCAGGTGCAGCGCCGCCGTGTAGGTGCTCGCGCCGCCGACGATGACGGGCACATCGAGTTCGTAAATGAACTTCTTCAGATCCAGCGGTTCGACGGTCTTGCTGACGTGCTCGGCGCTGACTGTGGTACCGCGGATGACGAACAGGTCCACCCCGGCGTCGATGACGGTCTTGTAGTGCTCCTGGGTGAGCTGAGGACTCAAGGCACCAGCGACCGGCACTCCGGAGGCCCGGATTTCGGCGATGCGCTTGCCGAGCAGCTCGGGCTTGATCGGCTCGGCGTAGAGCTGCTGCAAGCGGGTTGTCGCGTTCTCGGCCGTGAGCCCACGGATCTCCTCGAGCACGGCGTCGGCATCCTCGTAGCGCGTCCAGACCCCTTCGAGGTCGAGAACGCCGAGGCCACCCAGCTTGCCAATCGCGATCGCACTCGCCGGGCTCACCACGGAATCCATCGGCGCCGCGAGTACCGGAATGTCGAAGGTGAACGCGTCAATCGTCCAGGTGACGCTGACATCCTGCGGGTCACGGGTACGCCGACTCGGGACGATCGCGATGTCGTCGAACGCGTAGGCCCGCCGCGCGCGCTTGGCGCGGCCGATCTCGATGTCGCTCACTTGGTCGAGCTTAGGGGCTACTTCTGCCGACTTGGCTGGAGCCGTGCGCGGTTGGACCCTGATCCACGAGGGTCCAACCGCGCCCCGCTCCGTCTAGGCACACCCGCCTCACTCAGTAGGGCAACGAGAGTCGGAAGATCCCTGAGATGGGCCCACAGGATGCGGACCACCGGCGAACCGGTGACCCGCAGCCGATCCTCCCGCTTCTTCTCTCGCCACACGACTTCCGCCGGGTCACCGTCGGTGAACTCGTATCGGGTGTACTTCTGCTTGCCGTCGAGCTCGCCGAAGACTCGAACGCCGTCTGCTCGAAGCCAGGAGAAGTCGACACGCATTTCACCGAGTCGGTCGCGCACAACGAACTGGGTCTCGGGAGTTTCGAATCCCAGCTCGAATATCACCGCCCGCACGGTCGACTCGCCCCCATTCTCCGCGCCCTCGTCCGCGAACTCGATCACGCTCGCGGCGACCGCACGGCCGTACGAGCTCGAGCGAAGACGGAGGACATCCCTCAGCTCGCTTCGCTCGACGCCATGACGCAACGCCCAGTCCGCTGCGGCAACCCCCGTCACGAACCCCTCAGTAGCCGCGATATCGACGACGGTGCGAGCGAGTGTCGTCACGCGCAACCCGTTGCGGATCACGACGGGCGCACCCGCCGCCCCGACGCACGTTCGGCGCACCCCCGGTTCAGACTTGCCCCCGCCGCGGTAGGGCGAAAGGAGCAGGATGTCGTCCGGCCACTGCTCCCCGGGCATCCCCCAGAGGGCCGCCGCCGAGCGACCCGCAATGATGGCGTCCTCGACATCCTCGGCGACCGCAGTCGCGAGAATAACGTGGCGCGCACGGGCATCGAGCGCGTCCCAGAAAGCCGCGGGACAGTACTGCCCCCTCCGGATACGGACGAGTGCCCCACGACGTACGGCGCGCCGGATCGACTCCTTCGTCCAACCAGCGGCGAGAAGGTCGGCGGTTCGGAGGATCAGCGCGCCCGGTTCAGCATCCATCCCCCGATGCTGACGACCCGCCGCCGCGGAGCGAGTCGCCCGCGTCCGGTCGTGACGTACCTCGCCCCGCACGCGGCAGTGGAGGACCGGTGCCGCCCTCGGCCTGGACCCAGTACGGCGCGCCTGGACCCACGTCGTGCTGGGTCTAACCGCGCTTGGCTGGATCTAAGCGACCACCCGCGACCACCCGGCGGCGTCAGGCCGAGTAGTTGGGCGCCTCGACGGTCATTTGGATGTCGTGGGGGTGCGACTCTTTCAGACCGGCGGGGGTGATGCGCACGAACTTGCCGCGCGCCTTCAGTTCGGGGATGGTGCGCGCACCCACGTAGAACATGCTCTGCCGCAGGCCGCCCATCAATTGGTACACCGTCGCGGCGAGTGAGCCCCGGTACGAGACCCGGCCCTCGATGCCTTCGGCGATGAGCTGTGCATCCGACGGAACATCGGCCTGAAAGTAGCGGTCGCGCGAGTACGCGGTCTTCTTGCCGCGGTCGCTCATCGCGCCGATCGAGCCCATGCCACGGTAGTTCTTGAACTGCTTGCCGTTGACGTAGACCAGATCGCCCGGGCTCTCATCGGTTCCGGCGAGCAGCGAGCCGAGCATCACGGTGTCTGCCCCGGCGACGAGCGCCTTCGCGATGTCCCCCGAGTACTGAAGCCCACCGTCGGCGATGACCGGGATGCCGGTCTCCCGCGCCGCGAGAGACGCCTCGTAGACGGCGGTGACCTGCGGAACTCCGACGCCGGCCACAACCCGAGTGGTGCAGATCGAGCCTGGCCCGACACCCACCTTGATCGCGTCAGCACCCGCGTCGATCAGCGACTGGGCGCCCGAGCGGGTCGCGACGTTGCCGCCGATGATGTCGATGGAATCGAAGGCCGAGTCGCCCTTGAGGCGCGCGATGATGTCGAGCACACCCTTCGAGTCGCCGTTCGCGGTGTCGACGACGATGACGTCGACACCGGCGTCACGAAGGGCACCAGCACGCTCCCAGGCGTCGCCGAAGAAGCCAATTGCGGCACCGACGCGAAGGCGTCCGGCTGAATCTTTCGTCGCGTTCGGATACTTCTCGCTCTTGTCGAAGTCCTTGACGGTGATGAGGCCCTGCAGGCGACCGTCGGCATCGATGAGCGGCAGCTTTTCGATCTTGTGCTGCGCGAAGATCGCGACCGCGCTATCCGGATCGATTCCGACCGGAGCGGTGATGAGCGGCACCTTCGTCATCACGTCGCGTACGAGAGTCGTCGCCTTCTCGAACGGCGAGACGAAGCGCATGTCGCGGTTCGTGATGATCCCGACCAGGCGTCCGTCACCTTCGATTACCGGCAGACCCGAAACGCGAAACTGACCGCAAATCGCGTCGACCTCGGCCACTGTCGCATCCGGTGTCGTGGTTACCGGGTTGGAAATCATCCCGGACTCACTGCGCTTGACCTTGTCGACGTGCATCGCTTGGTCGTCGATCGACAGGTTGCGGTGCAGCACCCCAAGCCCACCCTGGCGGGCCATCGCGATCGCCATGCGGGACTCGGTGACGGTGTCCATCGCCGACGAGAGCAGCGGCGAGAAGACCTCGATGCGCCGGGTCAGGCGAGACGAGGTCTCAGCCTCCGACGGGATGACGTCGGTGTGCCCGGGCAGGAGCATCACGTCGTCGTAGGTGAGTCCGACAAATCCGAACGGATCGGGCTGGTCCATGGTGTCCTCGCAGAGCAGGTTGGAACGAAAAATGCCCCGGCTGCGGCGGTGAAGCCCGGTAGTCGATATTAACGGCTTCTGGGCGCAAACATTCCGCAGCTGTCGCCTGAAAGGCGAAGCAGAAACTCAGGGATGACGCTGTCGCCTGAAAGGCGAAGCAGAAAACTCAGGGATGACGCTGTCGCCTGAAAGGCGAAGCAGAAAACTCAGACGTCGCCGCCGAGGTAGGCCGCCTTGACCGCCGGATCCACCGCGAGTTCCGGACCGGTGCCGCTGCGCACGATCTCGCCCGTCTCGAGCACGTGGGCAACATCCGATCGCTTAAGCGCCTGGTTGGCGTTCTGCTCGACCAGAAGCACCGTGGTGCCCTGCTCTTTGATCTCGTCGATGATGGCGAAGATCTGCCGGATTAGTTTCGGCGCGAGCCCCATCGACGGCTCGTCGAGCAGCACCAGCTTGGGCCGCGCCATCAGCGCGCGACCGATGGCGAGCATCTGCTGTTCGCCCCCCGACATCGTGCCGGCGAGCTGGCCGATGCGTTCGTGAAGACGGGGAAACAGACCGAAGACGCGATCGAGGTCTTCTTTCACCCCTCCGCTTCGACGGTCGGTGCGCAGCAGAGCGCCCATGTCGAGGTTCTCGCGCACGGTCATCCCCGGGAAGCAGCGACGTCCTTCGGGCGACTGAGTGAGGCCCAACTTGACCCGCTCGTAGGAGGGCGTCTTGGTGATGTCTTTGCCGTTGAAGACGATCTTGCCCTTACGCACCGGGCGCAGTCCCGAGATGGTCTTCAGCGTGGTCGTCTTGCCCGCGCCGTTCGCGCCGATGAGGGTCGTAATGGTGCCCTCTTCGACCGCGAACGAGATGTTGCGGATCGCCTCAATGTGGCCGTAGTTGACCGACAGATTGTCGACCTCAAGCAGCGTCGTCATCGTCACCCTCATCGTCGGTTCCGAGGTACGCCGCGATGACGACCGGGTTGGCCTGGATCTCGGCCGGGGTGCCCTCGGCAACTTTCTTGCCGAACTCAAGAACGATGACTCGGTCGCAGACGCCCATGACCAGCTTCATGTCGTGCTCGACCAGCAGCACGGTGTTGCCAGCATCCCGAATGTCGCGGATGAGCTGCATCAGGCGCTGCTTCTCGGCGGGGTTGAATCCGGCCGCCGGTTCATCGAGGCACAACAGCTTCGGCTTCGTCGCCAGGGCCCGAGCGATCTCGAGTCGGCGTTGGTCGCCATAGGAGAGGTTGACCGACACCTCCTCGCCGCGTGCGGCGACCCCAACAAAACTCAGCAGTTCGCGTGCCAGTTCTCGCCCCGCGCGCTCGGTGCGGCGGAAGTACGGCGTGCGGAAGATCGCGCGCAGCACACCAACCTTGCTGTGCACGTCGGCGCCCACCAGAACGTTGTCGAGGGCCGACATCGACGGAAACAGACGGATGTTCTGGAAGGTCCGCGCGATCCCGAGCTTGGTGATCTGGTGTCGCTTCTTGCCCCGCAGTGGCACGCCGTCAAAGGCGACCGTGCCACTCGTGGCCTGGTAGACCCCGGTGATCACGTTGAAGGCCGTCGTCTTACCCGCGCCGTTCGGGCCGATCAGTCCGAGAATCTCGCCCGGCCGAATGTCGAACGTGACGTCGTCGAGGGCGACGACTCCGCCGAACTTGATCGTGACGTGATCGACGTCCAACAGCGGCTGCACGGCGGTATCGGTCGCGACGTCGGTGTCAGACATCCGCCACCACCTCACTGTGGTCGAGTCGCGCGTTCTGTCTCGCCGCGCGTCTCGCTTTTCGTTGGCTGTATGACGGGAAGAGTCCCTGAGGCCGGAAACTCACGATGATCACCAGCGCAATTCCGAAGAACCACAGCCGCCAGTTCTCGAGTTCGCGGAATCGTTCGGGCAGGTAGGCGACGATGACGGCGCCGATGATCGCACCCCAGCGGTTGCCCGAACCACCGATGACGACGGCGGCGACGAACAGGATCGAGAGGTTGGCCGGGAAGCTGACCGGGTTGATATACCCAGCCTTTGCCGCGAACAGCGCACCCGCAAGCCCGCCGATGAACGCGCCCGACGCGAAGGCGAGCAGCTTGAACTTGAAGGTCGCGACACCCATGATCTCGGCGGCATCCTCGTCTTCACGAGTCGCCTCCCACATCCGTCCGACGCGACTGGTCTTCACGAGCCGCTCGATCAGGATGACGATGATCAGCGCCGTGAGGGCGAGCCAGAAGTACGGGGTCGCGTCGAGCACTCCGAACACGAGGAACTTCGTTGAGCGACTGAGGTCAATGAGCGGGTTCAGCCCATCCCAGGCGAGGTGTGGGATCTGGAAGAGCCCATCCGGTGCGCCGATGCTCTGCGGTGCCGGGATGGCGTTGATGCCGCCCGTTCCACCCAGCCACGCGGTATTGCGGATCGTGATGCGGATCAGCTCGCCGAACCCCATCGTGACGATGGCGAGGTAGTCGCCGCGCACTCGCAGGGTCGGGGCGCCGAGCAGCACACCCGTGAGGAGCGTGATACCCATCGCGATCGGCAACACCAGCAGGAACGGCCAGGCGAAGTGATAGGCGGTGAGGATGCCGACGGTGTACGCCCCGGCCGCGTAGAAGCCGACGTACCCGAGGTCGAGAAGGCCGGCGTATCCCGTCACGATGTTGAGCCCGACGGCGACGATCGCGTAGAGCGTCACGGTGAAGAGCACATTCGGGAAGTCGCTGTTCGGGGTGGTGATCAGCGGCGGGTTGATGATCGGCAGGGCGTAGACCAGGAGCACGCCGAGGACAATCAGCGGAATTTTGAGCCGCTTGCGGGCGATCACCGCCCCGACCGGAGCGAACCTGTCGTCGAGCCAGTCACCGGCCCGCTGGAAGTACTTCCTCATGCGCGAGCCCTTCCGAGCGTCTGCCCGAGAAGACCGGTCGGCCTAATCAGCAGGACGAGGACCAGGAGCAGGAACGCCACGACGTCCTTCCACTGCGTGCCGAAAATCGCCGACCCGAAATTCTCGGTGACGCCGAGCAGGAGTCCGCCCAGCAGCGCGCCGCGGAGGTTGCCGATGCCGCCCAGCACCGCGGCGGTGAACGCCTTGATACCGAGCACGACTCCGATGCTCGACGAGGTCGAACCGACCTTGATCTGATACAGAACGGCGGCGACTCCGGCCATGATGCCGCCGATCAGGAACGTCTTGCTGACAACGCTGGTCGCGTTCGATCCCATCAGCGCAGCCGCTTCGGGATCTTGAGCGACGGCCCGGATCTCGCGACCGAGCCGGGTGCGGCGAATGAACTGGTCGAGGAGCACCATCATGATCAGCGCCGCGGCGATGATCGTGATGTCGGTGTCGCGAAGGTTGAAGTTGCCGATCGACAGCACTGTCGTGGGCTTGATGGTCAGCGGCAGCGTGGTGATTCCGCGGGCGCGGGCGATGTAGTCCGCGAAGAACGTCGAAAGATCGATATGGCCCCCGAAGATCCCGATGACGGCGTTGACCGCGTTGTTCAGGAACTCGACGATCAGGTCGCGGATGCCCATGGTCTCGGACAGCACGAACGAGGCGCCGATGGCGGAGATCAGGATGATGTAGCTGAGGGCGCGTTTGCGCACGAGTCGCCGGTAGGCGACCCGTTCGACGAGCATCGCGAGTCCGCCCGAAGTCGCGGCAGCGACCACGAGGGCGAGGACCAGGTAGGGCACCGCCCCGGCGAGGTCTGTGTTGCCGTGCAGCCCCAGAAGGATGAAGAGCCAGGCCACCGCGAACGTGCCCCACATGAACACGTCGGCATGGGCGAAGTTGATGAGCTGCAGCACTCCGTAGACGAGCGTGTAACCCAGGGCGAGCAGAGCGTAGATCGACCCGAGTACGAGCCCGGTGACGGTCAATTCAACGATGTTGTTGAAGAGGAACTCGAAGTCCAAAGAAGTGGCTCTCTGTCGAGGGGTTCAGGTGCGGCCGGGCCAGTAGAGACCCAGCCGCACCTGAAGAAGACGGTCCCATGATGCACCGGGGTCAGAGACCCCGGTGCATCAACGGATTACTCGGCCGGGCCGCCGTAGATCGTCTTGCCACCCTTGACCGTGTAGTAGAAGACACCCGAGGCGCCATCGATTTCACCGCCGGGGGTGAACTTGATGTGCTTGGTGATGCCGTCAGCGTCGTACGCGTTCACGAACTTGAGCAGGTCGGCACGCGTCACGTTGCCCGCGGCGATGCCGTTGAGCAGAACCGTCGCGGCGTCGTACGCCTCGAGCGTGTAGGCACCGATCTCGCCCTTGTCAGCAACCGTGAGGGCGCTCCACTTGGCCTTGAACGCGTCACTCGCGTCGAGGATGCCGGGGAACGTCAGGATCGCGCCGTCGGTGAAGTCGCCAGCGGTGAGGAACGCCGCGTCGACCGTGCCGTCGCCCGAGAGGAAGACACCCGTGTAGCCGCCGTCACGGAGCTGCCTCATGAAGAGAGCGGCTTCCGGGGCGTAGCCCGCGTAGTAGATCGCTTCGGCGCCAGACGCCTTCACCTTGGTGACGGTGGCGGAGAAGTCGGTGTCCTTGACCTGAACCTTGTCGCTACCGATCAGGACCGAACCCAGCGCCGTGCGAATCTCGTCGCCCAGACCGACGCCGTAGTCACTCGAGTCATCGACGACGTACACCGTCTTGTACTTGAGGGTGTTGACCATGAGCGCAGCGGCGGCGGGGCCCTGAGCGGAGTCCGGCGCGACGACGCGGTGGAAGGTTGTCCAGTTGTTCTTCGACAGGTCGGGGTTGGTCGCCGACATCGAGACGGTCACCAGACCGGCTTCGGCGTACGCCGGGCCCGTCGCTTTGGTCTCGCCCGAGAAGGCGGGGCCGGTGACGCCGAGAACGGCCTTGTCGTTGATGAGGTCGGTCGCGACGGCCGGAGCCTGCGCCGGGTCACCCTGGGTGTCGGAGTAAACGACCGTCACCTTGGGAGCGTTCGGGTTGGCTGCCGTGTAGTCGGCGAGCGCGACCTCGATGCCGGCCTTGGCGTACGAGCCGTAGGCCGAGTTGTCGCCGGTCAGCGGGCCCTGATACGCGATCTTGTACGCCTCAGTGCTGCCGCCGGTACCACCGGTACCGCCGGTGGTACCACAGCCGGCGAGCGCAATGGCCGCCGAGACGCCGATCGCGATAGCGATCGTGGCCTTCTTGAATCCCTTCATAGGGTTTCACCTTTTCTGTTTATCGATGTGACTTGCTGGGTCTTGGCTGCACACGTCGGTCACAGGGCAAGTTGTCTCGTGCCCGGCGAGTGCGATGCCCTGACGGTACGGGAGTTTTGTTTCGCCAGGATTACGCGATCAGAAGTTTTTGCCGTTCCGTCGACACCGGAACCTAATCGTTACGCGGCTCTAGCCGACGCGAGTCGAGACCAGGGAGTACTTGTTTTCGCCGTTGTAGACGACGATTCCGTACGTTCCGCGGACGACATCGCCATTCTCGTCGAGGTTGACGGACCCACTCACGCCGTCATAGTCGATGTCGCTTTGGGTCGTGAGCACGTCGAGGCATTCCCCGAAACTTGTGCATTTGATGCCCCCCACAGATGCCGCTTGAAGCTCACGCGAGATCGATGCCCCGCCGTCGTCGTGAGCGAGCTCGGCGGCGAGTGCGGCCAGAATCGTCGCGTCGTAGGCCTCAGCCGCGTAGTGGAAGTCGATCACTCCCGGATCTTCCGCCTTCACTTTCGCCTGGAATCCAGCATCCGGTGACGCGCCGTCGAGGATGCCGTTGGCGGTGTTGAGCAAGCCGGCCGGCAGGGCTTGCGAATAGTCGGCCAAGTTCTGGGTGGTCAGCCAGAGTTTCGCTCCGCCAAAGTCGGCGGCCGAGAGCTGCGTGATGAGCGCCTTGGTCTGGTCGCCGTTGTCCAGGGTTGCCAGCACCACAGCATCCGGGGCCGCTGCCTTGACATCCGCGGCGATCTTCGCGGCATCCGAATCCTTCGTCACCTTGATGGCGGTCAGATCGATTCCCGCGGCATCCAGACTGGAGACCAGCGCCGCTGAGAGCGACGTGCCGAGAGCGTCGTCGCCGTAGACGAGGGCGACCGATTTCACGTTCTTCTGCGCGAACACGTCGGCCAGCACGATCGCCTGGTGTGGATACGAGGCGATGGTGCGCGAGAAGATTCCCGCGGTATCGAGCACGGTGAGTTGTGGGAACGTTGCGGCCGGCGAGATGAGCGGGATTCCGGCATCCGCCGCCGGCTTCAGGAGTCGCTGAGCCAGCACCGAGGATGACGGTCCGATGATGACATCCACTTTCGCCGCGACCAGGGCGGCAAACGACTCCTCGGCCAGCTGCGAGGTGGCGTCGCCCGAATCGCGATTGACGACGACGACCGGCTGCCCGTTCACACCCCCCGCGGCGTTGATCTCGCGCACCGCGGCGTTGACGCCAGCGACCTGCGCGGGGCCGATGAAGGTGACCCCGCCGCTCGATGGGAAGAGAGTGCCGATCGTCAGAACACCGTCGCCCGTAGGAGTCGGTGTCGGCGAGGGCGTCGGTGTTGGGGTGGGAGTGGCACTACACCCGGCGACAGCGGCCAGCATGACGGCGAGTCCGGCTGCCGCGACCCCCCGAAGGAGCTGACGGCGAACGAGATGATTGCGAACGAGCTGGCGTGGCATCCCCGGGCTCCCTTCCGACGGCTCCGTCAGAACCCTAACGGCGAGTCAGACGCGCTCGAGGGAGGCGCGTCGCGCTGAACGCGAGGTCAGGATGAGGTCGGACATCAGCACGACAAGGGCCAGCCAGACCAGCCCGAAGCCGACCCAGCGCTCGGGCGGCATCACCTCGTGCAGAATGAGCCACCCAAAGAAGAACTGCAGGATCGGCGCCAGGAACTGGGTCATCCCGAGAGCGACCAACGGGATGCGGCGTGCCCCCGACGCGAACAACAGCAGCGGCACGGTCGTGACCACGCCTGCACACAGCATCGCGATCGTGTGCCCCGCGCCGTTGTTGCCGAAAGCAATCCCGCCACCGATCGCGCCGACCAGGATGAGTTGGACGACCGCGACCGGCACCAGCCACGCGGTCTCGATGGTCAAGCCGCTGACGGCGTCGACTGATTTACCGACCACGCGTTTGATCAGTCCGTACGAACCGAAGCTGAAGGCGAGCCCGAGCGCGATCCACGGGAAGCTGCCGTACCCGATCGCGATCACCAGAATCGCCGCGAAGGCGATCCCGAGGGCGACCCACTGCGCGGGCCGCACCTTCTCGCGCAACACCAGCACGCCCAGCAGAACCGTCACGATCGGGTTGATGAAATAGCCGAGTGAGGCCTCGATGACGTGTCCGGCGAGGGCAGCCAGTACGAAGATCTGCCAGTTGAGATAGATCGCGACCGCTGCGCCCGCTATCAGCAGCAGGGTTCGCCGATCGCGGATGATCGCCCCGACGCGCTGCCAACCGCGGCTGATGCTCAGCAGGATGACACAGAACGCGAGCGACATGAGGATGCGGAACGCGACAACCTCGAACGCCCCCGACGGCCGCAGCAGCAGGAAATATGCCGGAAGGAAGCCCCAGAGCAGGTAGGCGAGGATCGCGTAGAGGTAACCCGCGCGGCTTTGCGGCGGCGGAGCGGGGGGCACCGCTTCAACCTAGCCGCACGCGAAAGGCCCCGCCGGAGCGGGGCCTTTCGGGAGTAAACCTGGTCAGCAGAAGCTGGGGTCAGCCGATGACCGCAAGAACGTCGCGAGCCGAGAGCACCAGCAGGTCGTCGCCGCCGAACTTCACCTCGGTGCCGCCGTACTTGGAGTAGATGACCTTGTCGCCGACCTTGATGTCGAGCGGAACGCGGTTGCCGTTGTCGTCGATGCGACCCGGTCCGACTGCCACGACCTCGCCCTCTTGGGGCTTCTCCTTCGCGGTGTCGGGAATCACGAGACCCGACGCGGTGACCTGCTCGGCGTCGACCTGCTTGATGACGATGCGATCCTCGAGCGGCTTGATGGAGACCGACACGTGTGACCTCTTTCTAAAGGCTCTGTTCTGAAGTTCAGTTGGCACAGTCCGACTGAGAGTGCCAGAGACCACCTTAGCGTCTCGTTAGCAGTCGATCAATGCGAGTGCCAGTCTCGAGTGCGCGGTGCCCAACGTGCGTGGTTCAGGAAGCTTGGCATCCATTGATCGTTCGACGACCGGTGCGCGGTCGCCATCCTGATCCGCGCACGTCAGAATGGCGGGATGGAGGTCGCAGACCTACGCCGGATCCTCACGCCCGAGGGCCTGCGACTGCTGGATGACGTCGGCGACATCGCCGCGACGGCGGATGTGCTGCGAGTCGTCTCGAAATTGCGCGCGGCCGGGCACGACGGCGGCCTCGTCGCGGCGGTGCTTGAGCAGTCCCGGCTACGCGCGAAAGCTCGCCCCAAGTTCGGCGACTTTGCCGACCGGATGCTGTTCACCCCCGACGGTCTCGAGCAGGCGACACGATTGCGGGTTGCCGCGCTGCACGCGGGGCGATTCGCTGGGGCCGGTATCGACGTGGTCGCCGACCTCGGCTGCGGGATCGGTGCGGACTCACTCGCGATGGCCGCCCTCGACCTCGGAGTTGTCGCCGTCGAACGCGACGAACTGACGGCAGCGGTTGCCTCATTCAACCTCGCCCCCTTCCCCACGGCGCGGGTGGAACTGGGTTCCGCCGAGGATGCCGACCTCGCGGGCGTTGGCGGCGTGTGGCTTGACCCTGCGCGACGCAACGGGTCGGGGCGTCTCACCGACCCCGGCGACTGGTCACCCTCGCTCGACTGGGCTTTCGACCTCGCCTCGCGACTCCCGACCGGGATCAAACTGGGCCCGGGCCTGCCGCGCGACCTCATCCCGGACGGCGTCGAAGCACAGTGGGTTTCGGTTGATCGGGATGTCGTCGAGCTGGTGCTCTGGTCGGGGCCTCTCGCGCGCTCAGGCGTTGGCCGCGCGGCGCTCGTTCTGGGCGCGGCTGGCCCGGCCGAGCTCACCGCCGCAGCGGATTCCCCGGATGCCGAACCCGGCGATCTTGCCGAGTATCTGCTCGAACCTGACGGCACCGTCATCCGCGCACGGTTGATCGGAGACCTCGCTCGAAGCGTCGACGGTCGGATGCTCGACCCGACGATCGCCTGGATCACGTTGCACACCCCGGTCGCGTCGCCCTTCGGCCAGTCGTTTCGGGTGCTCGAGCGCTACCCCCTTGATCTGAAAACGCTCAAGCGCGAGTTGCGCGCCCAGGGCATCGGAACTCTGGAAATCAAGAAGCGGGGAGTCGACATCGATCCCGCGCAATTCCGCACCCGGCTCGCCCTCGACGGCGACCGTTCGGCAACGTTGGTGCTGACCCGCATCGCGGGCTCGCGCGCCGCGATCCTGGTCGAACGCGTCTAGCGCAGCAAACTCCCCGAACGTCGACCAGTCGTTGGCGCTACGTCTGCACGATCGTTACGGGCAGAGTCGAGTCCGCGCCAAAGTCGAGGAGTGACGGCGCGTGCCCTTCGGCGACGAGCCTCGCCCCGAGCGCCGCGATCATCGCGCCGTTGTCGGTGCACAGCGTCAGCGGTGGAATACGCAGCGCGATTCCAGCTTCGGCCGCACGTTCGGTGGCCAATTCGCGCACCCGGCTATTTGCGACCACCCCGCCGCCGAGCAGCAGGCGTGGAACGCCCAAATCCCGGCACGCCGCGATCGCCTTCGCGGTGAGAACGTCGGCGACCGATTCGCGAAATGACGCCGCGATATCCGGGATGTTGACCTCGCCGCCCGCTTGCTCCACGTAGCGGGCGACGGCGGTCTTGAGGCCCGAGAACGAGAAGTCGTAGCGGTGCCTGTCGAGATCCTTCGGATGCGTGAGCCCCCTCGGGAAGCGGATCGCGTTCGGGTCGCCCTTCGCGGCCTCCGCGTCGATGCGGGGGCCTCCCGGATAGGGCAGACCGAGCAGACGAGCCACCTTGTCGAACGCCTCACCGGCGGCGTCGTCGAGAGTCTCACCGAGCAGCTCGACGTCGCGCGTCAGGTCGCGAACCAGAAGCAGCGAGGTGTGTCCGCCCGAGACCAGCAGCGCGATGGTGGGCGTTTCGAGGTCGCCTCCGTCAGCGCGCAACAGGTCGGCGCCGACGTGCCCGACCAGGTGGTTGACCCCGTAGAGCGGAAGGCCGCGCGAAATGGCGAGCGCTTTCGCGGCTCCCACTCCGACCATGAGCGCGCCGGCCAGCCCCGGTCCCGCGGTGACGGCAATGGCGTCGAGATCATTGAGGCCGACTCCGGCTTCGGCCAGGGCGGCCTCCAGGGTCGGGCGCAGTGCTTCAAGATGCGCCCGCGCCGCGACCTCCGGGACGACGCCGCCGTAGCGGGCGTGCTCATCCATGCTCGAAGAAATGACGTTGGCCAACAGCTCGGTGCCGCGCACGATGCCGACGCCCGTCTCGTCGCACGACGTCTCGATGCCCAGGACGAGCGGGCCGCCCCCTCCGTCGAAGGTCATCAGAGGTCGCCCGCAGCGAGAAGTTCGAGTCGCATGATCACGGCGTCGATGCCGTCGGGTTGGTAATAGTTGGGCCGCACCGCGATCTCGTCGAAGCCGAGCTCGCGGTACAACGCCTGCGCGCCCGGGTTGTCGGCACGCACCTCGAGGAACACCTCGGCAGCGTCCCGGCGCCGGGCTTCGTCGAGCAGCGCGAGCATCAGCGTGCGACCCAGCCCCGCGCGGCGGGCCGTCTCGACAACGGCGATGGTCTGGATGTCGGCCTGCCCCGAACCCTGCGGAGCGAGCAGCCCCGCATACCCGTCGAGCCCGCCGGCCTCCGTCTCGGCCACGAGGTAGTAGCCGTGCGGCCCGTTGAGTTCTTCCGCCATCATGTTCGACGACCAGGCGTCCGTGGTGAAGGTCGTCGTCTCGATCGCCATGATCGCCTCGAGGTCATCCGGCGTCGCGCGCCGCAGCATCCCGGTCACTTCTTAACCACCGGCATCGTGACATCGGGGGCGCGCAGATACAGCGGTTCCGCCGGGCCCAGCGCGCCACCCGCCGCCAGCAGCAGCTCGGCGACGAGCCCGAGGGATGCCGCGCTCACCTCGGCGGGGTTCAGAATCGGCACCCCGGGGTGGAGGCTTTCGATCGCGCCGAAACCGTCACGGGCCACGAGGTGCGGGCCGTCGAGGACCAGGCCGTCCTGGTACAACGACCAGGCAACCTCTTTGCGGCGCGCATCGGTCACGACCAGCACGCGACCGTCGTGGCCGTACGCGACGGCGTCGTGCGACACGATCGGATGCACGGGAACGCCGATGCCGAACGCGAAGGCCCGCGCTGCGGCAATCCCGACGCGGAGGCCCGTGAATGGTCCCGGGCCCATGCCTGCGACCACGCCCGTGATCTGGTCGGGAGAAACGCCGGCTTCGGTTAGAGCCCGTTGCATCAGCACCCCGATCGCCTCGGCATGGTGCCGCGTGCCGGGCTCCGACGCGAAGGCGAGGGTACGGGCGCCCTCGACAACGGCGACGCTGGTTCCCGCGGAGGTGTCGATCGCGAGCAGCACGAGTCGAGCCTAGGTTGCGGGTGCGGCCAGTGCCGCGTCAAGCTCACCCCAGCGCGAACCATGGCCATCGATCGTGACCGCCCGCGAATCGTCAGCCGCCGCCCGCGAGATCGCAACGTCGATCCACGACTCGGCCACGCCATCCAGTTTGCCTGCCCCCCACTCGACCACGACGATCGCGCCGTCGTAGTCGAGGTCGAGGTCGTCGAGTTCAACCGCGCTGTTCAACCGGTAGGCGTCGACATGAACGAGCGGCACTCCCGCCTCGGTGGGATGCTCGCGCGCGAGCACAAAGGTTGGGCTGGTGACCGAGCCCCGCACTCCGAGGGCTGCGCCCACGCCACGGGTTAACGTTGTCTTGCCTGCCCCGAGGGGACCGTCGAGCACGACCAGATCGCCCGCGGCCAGCAGCGCCGCGAGCCGCGCCCCGAGAGCCTCCATCGCATCGGCATCCGGGATCGTGAGGCGGGTCGTCACGGTGCAGCCGCGCCCTGAACAGCCGTGCCCTCAAAATACGTTCGCGGCACGCGGGCACCGACTCGGGTCACGACTTCGTATCCGATAGTGTCCGCCGCGCGTGCCCAGTCGGCTGCACTCGGAGCCCCGGATGCCGGATCGCCCCAGAGCACCGCGCGGTCGCCCACCGCAACGTCGTCGTCGCCGACGTCGACGAGAAGCTGATCCATCGCGATCCGGCCGACGTTCGGGTACTGCTTTGCGCCGATCGAGACGACTCCGCGGCCCGAGGCAGAACGGGGAACACCGTCGGCGTACCCGACGGGAATGAGCGCCAGGGTGGTGTCGTGGTCGGCGCGGTGCAGGTAGCCGTACGACACCCCGGAGCCTGCTGCCACCCGACGCACGGCGGCGACGGATGCCGCGAACTCCATGACGGGTCGCAGCCCCAGGGTCGCCGGGTCGACCTCGTCGGAGTACCCGACCCCGTAAAGCCCGATCCCGATTCGCACGAGGTCAAACCGCAACTCGGGACGCACGAGGGCCGCCTGGGTCGACGCGAGGTGACGCAGTTCGGGATCGAGCCCGGCATCCCGCGCCGCGTCGAGCAGTTCGGTGAACCGTGCCGCCTGAAGATCGTCATCAGCAGCCGAGGTGTTGGAGAGGTGCGAGAAGATCCCGCGAACGTGCAGCTGCCCGCGGCGTTCGTACTCTGCTGCTCGGGCGAAGGCGGCCTCCGCTTCGCCCGGCGCAAAGCCGTTACGGCTCAGACCGGTGTCGAGTTTCAGCTGCACCGTGGCTCCGGCGCTCGCGGCACGTTCGAGCTGGTCGATCGTGCTGACCCCGAGGTCGATGCCGTGCTGAGCCGCAAACTCGGCGTCGAGGTGCGGTCCGTGCAACCAGGCGAGGATCGGGGTCGCGATTCCGGCTTCACGCAACTCGCGCGCTTCGCCGAGGTCGGCGACACCGAGCCATCCTGCCCCGGCTTCTTCGAGTGCTCGCGCGACACCGACGGCGCCGTGCCCGTAGGCGTCGGCCTTGACGACGCCGAGCACCTGAGCGGGCGAAACGGCCACGCTCAGCACCGCGAAGTTCGACCGCACCGCGTCGAGGTCGATCTTCGCTTCGCGGATGGCGTTCACGCGTCGGGACTTTCGAGAAACTCCGCGATGATCTGGGCGATCGCGACGCCCGCATCGTGCGACATCGAGAGGTGGACGGCGCCGATTCCTCGGCGTGCGGCGATCTGGGCGGCGGCCCCGGAGAGCACGATCGACGGGTTGCCCGTTTCGTCCGCGACCACCACCATGTCGTGCCAGCGCACCCCGGTGGATTCTCCCAGCGCCTTCATAAAGGCTTCTTTCGCCGCAAACCGGCCGGCCAGGGACCTCAGCGGAAGGTCGCGTTCGCTCTCAGCGAACAACCGGTCGCGCAGAGCGGGAGTCCGTGACATCGCCCGCTCGAACCGAGCAAGGTCGACGACGTCGATCCCAATTCCCGCGATCGCCACGGTCAGCGTCACTCGACGGTGACGGATTTGGCGAGATTGCGAGGCTGGTCGACATCCAGACCCTTTGCGGTTGCCAGCTCCATCGCAAACACGTGAAGCGGCACCACCGCCAGGAGCGGCTCGAACAGCGGACCGGCGAACGGGATGCGGATGACCTCGTCAACGAACGGGATCACCTCAACGTCGCCGATTTCGGCGATCGCGATGACTCGGGCACCGCGTGCCCGAATTTCTTGGATGTTGGAGATCACCTTGGCATGCAGAGAGTTCGGGTCGCGCGGCGACGGCACGATGACAATCACCAATTGCCCCGGCTCAATCAGCGCAATCGGTCCGTGCTTGAGCTCGCCTGCGGCGAACCCTTCGGCATGGATGTAAGCCAGCTCTTTGAGCTTCAGCGCCCCTTCGAGGGCGATCGGGTATCCCGCATAACGGCCGAGGAACAGAACGGATTGCACATCGCCCATCCACTTCGCGAACTCCGCGATGCGCTCCGAACTCGACTCGACGACCTGGTCAAGTTTGTCGGGCAGGTTCTGCAGTTCGATCGCGAGCTCGGCGATCGCGTCCGGCGTCAGCTTCCCGCGCAGTGCGGCGAAGTGCAGACCGAGGAGGTAGAGCGCGGTGACCTGGGCGACGAACGCTTTCGTCGACGCGACCGCAACCTCGGGTCCGGCGTGCGTGTAGAGCACGGCATCCGATTCGCGCGGGATGGTGGCGCCCTGGGTATTGCAGATCGAAAGCGTGCGCGCGCCGTGTTTCTTGGCGTACTGCACGGCCATCAGGGTGTCCATCGTCTCGCCCGACTGGCTCACCGAGACGACGAGAGTGTGCTCATCGATCACCGGATCGCGGTACCGAAACTCGTGTGAGAGTTCGACCTCGACCGGAATGCGCGCCCAGGCCTCGATGGCGTACTTGCCGACCATGCTCGCGTAGGACGCGGTACCGCAGCCGATCAGAATGATGCGGGTGATGCCCGCGAAAAGCTCGTCAATGACCGCCAGCTCGGGCAGTCTGATGGTGCCCTCGACAACACGGCCCAACAGGGTCTTGGCGACGGCCTCGGGCTCTTCGCTGATCTCCTTCTTCATGAAGGTCGGCCAGCCACCCTTCTCGGCGGCAGAAGCATCCCAGGCCACCTCGAACTCGCGAGTCGCCACCGGGTTGCCCGCGAAGTCAGTCACGACGACCGAATCGGGTCTGATGGTGACGATCTGGTCCTGACCGATCTCCATCGCGCGGCGGGTGTATTCCACGAACGCTGCGACATCGGATCCGAGGAAGTTCTCACCATCGCCCAGGCCGATCACGAGGGGCGAGTTGCGGCGAGCCCCGACCACGACTCCGGGTTCGTCTTCATGCACGACCAGAAGCGTGAACGCGCCCTCGAGCTGGGCCACGGTGCGACGCAAGGCCGTCGTCAGGTCACCGGTCTCGTTGTACAGCGATCCGACCAGCAACGCGGCGACCTCGGTGTCGGTCTCGCTGGTGAACTCGGCGCCCTGAGCGAGCAGGCCGCGTTTGAGTTCGGCGAAGTTCTCGATGATCCCGTTGTGGATGAGAGCTAGCTTGCCGCCATCCCCCAGATGCGGATGCGCATTCCCATCCGTCGGACCGCCGTGAGTGGCCCACCGGGTATGACCGATGCCGGTGTGGCCGTCGGGGATCGGGGTGTCGGCGAGCTCGTCGGTGAGCATCCCGAGTTTGCCCGCCTTCTTGCGGGTTCCCAGGTGCCCGGCGTCGTCGAGCACCGCGACTCCGGCCGAATCGTAGCCTCGATACTCGAGTCGCTTGAGACCGCTCATCAGCACCTGGAGGCTGCTTCCAGGGCCGACGTACCCGACGATGCCACACATGACCCCGATTCTATGTTTTCCTGGTCAGCGATGTCCGACGCAGGTTCGCCCCGAAGCAGCTCCACCCCTTTCCTCGAGATTGATCGCGCGGAATGGGCGGCGCTCGCTCCGACGACCCCCCATCAGCTGAGCGAAGACGAGGTCGGACGACTCCGAGGTCTCGGCGAGACTCTCGACCTTGCCGAGGTGGCGGAGGTCTACGTACCGCTGAGTCGACTGCTCAATCTCTACGTCGTGGGTGCCCGCGCGACGGGGGCCGCCGCGAATGCGTTCCTTCGCCAAGAAGTCAGCCCCACGCCGTTCATCATCGGCATCGGCGGATCAGTCGCGGTCGGCAAATCCACCACCGCCCGGTTGCTGCGGGATTTGCTCGCCCGCTGGCCGGACACCCCGAACGTTGAGTTGGTGACGACTGACGGATTCTTGTGGCCGAACGCAGAACTCGAGCGCCGCGGCCTGATGGACCGCAAAGGGTTCCCCGAGAGCTACGACCGACGCACACTGCTGCGTTTCGTGTCCGACGTGAAGAGCGGTGTCGCCGACGTGCGCGCGCCGGTGTACTCACACCTGGTCTACGACGTCGTGCCCAACGAAACGGTGACAGTGCGGCGACCCGACGTGCTCATCGTCGAGGGTCTCAACGTGCTGCAACCGCCCAGCAACGGTCGCCTCGCGGTGAGCGACCTGTTCGATTTCACCATCTATGTGGATGCGCGCACCAGCGACATCGAGACCTGGTACGTCGAGCGATTCCTCGGTCTCCAACGCGGTGCTTTCGCTGATCCGACGTCGTACTTTCACCGCTACTCGTCACTCACCGAACCGGAAGCCGAGGAGCGCGCCCGAGAGATCTGGCGCGAAATCAACGGACCCAACCTTGAGCACAACATCCTGCCGACGCGCGCGCGCGCATCACTCGTGCTGCGCAAGGGACCGAACCACTCGGTCTCGACGGTGCTGCTCCGGAAGATCTAGACGGAGCGTTCCAGCACGAACACCGGGATCTGCCGCGATGTTTTGAGCTGGTAGTTCACGTAGTCGGGCCAGGCCTCGACCGCACGATCCCACCACGGCTCCTTCTCGGCTCCCGTGACCTCGCGAGCGACATAGTCGTGCTTCGCTGGGCCGTCCTGGAGCTCGACCTGCGGGTTCGCAACGAGGTTGTAGTACCACTGTGGGTTTTCCGGTGCACCGCCGCGCGATGCGACGACCGCGTACACACCGCCGTGCTCGACGCGCATGAGCGCGGTCTTGCGCAGGCTGCCCGACTTCGCGCCGACCGTCGTCAGCACAATGATCGGCTTGCCGCGCAGCTCGTCAGCCTCCCGGCCGCCCGACGCCTCGTACCGTTCGGCTTGCGTGCGAGCCCATTCGCTGGTGCTCGGTGCGTAGTCACCCTCAAGCGGCATTAGTCGAGTCCTGTCCCGGAGCGGTCGATCACATCTCCTGAGGTCGTGTAACGGTAGGTCGCGCTGAAATATGCCGAACTCAGAGAGATGTCGACTTCGACAATCCCCTCGTTCGACATCCGAACCGAGGGGTAGAACGATTCGAAGGAGTCCCAGCCGGCATCCTGCTTGGACCTCTCGACGAGCTCTCCCACGATCGAGAAATCGATCCGGGATGCATCGAACGCGCCGTCGATCGCCGCACTCTCGGGATCTCGACTTTCGATCCGGCCATACCGCCAGACATAGCGATCAGTCGTAACGGATGTCGAAGATGTCGGTGCCTCAGCGATGACGTAGCTGTCGTAGAAGGAGATATTCACGAACTTGTACGTGCCCACCGCGTGAGCTAAGTCATCCACTGCTTCCTGCTGGTGAAGTCCGGTGCGCATGTCGTTGCCGTCCCAGAATCGACCCTGCGCGATGTTGCCGGCCGTCCAGCCGATGATTCGGTACGACGGAATAAGCGTGATCGCCGCCCCGACCAGGATGACCGAGATCGCGAGCGCGCGACTCCACCACGGCACGGTGGGCCGGAGGGGTATCGCGCCTGCAGGCGCGACGGGAACGACCGTTGCCGCCGCCGGTTCCGCCACCGTGGTGGCAGTGATCGGGACCGCAGTGGGCTCGGGATTGAGCACCGCGACGCGCGCGACCGGAATCGAAGCTGCCGAGGCAACGATCCCGGGGACCCGCCGGATGCCCGTCGGCGACGTGGGCGTCCGGGACGTGCTGCTGGCAAACGTGCCCGCCAGGATGAAAAGTGGGATCGCGGTCGACCAGACAATCGTGTACAGCCAGTCGCCCGTCACGAGCTCACCGATGACCCCGCCGATACCGGCCCCGACGATCAGCTGGAAGACGACGTGCGACACCACGCGCACGATCATGACCATGTCCCGACGGCGACCAGCACGTCGACGCGATTCATTGACCGGGCCACACCGGTGCATCATTCGGCACCGCGGCATCCTGCGGCGTCGAGTTGGGTCCCTTGATCGCAACCACCTGGGGCCGATCGGTAGCCAGTCGCACAACGGTAATGATTTCGCCACGACCGACGAGCGCGCCGTCAGATTGCGCGATGCGAACGGTGTCGCTCACGGTGTAGGCGGGCAGATCTGTCGCGGCGACGACGAGAGTCACCGCATACGCCGATCCGTTGTTGAGACGCGCTCCGGTCGCGCGCGCCTGACGGACTCGCGCGAATGCGGTACGTCCCGCCGTCACAGCTGAGCCGAGCTGAGCTGCGGAGACACCGGTGCGGCCGAAGAGCGGAAGGACGAGGGTGAAGACTCCCAGCAGGATTGTCGCGATCACAGCCACCAGTGCGACGACATACAGCCCGATCCGAAGGCCCAGGTTCTCGGGATCAACGACGAACGAGGCCACCCCAAACGCGACCAAAAACGCGACGAATGAGATGAGGGTGAAGAGGCCAAGGCGCACTCGCATGGCCGTCAGTCTAAAAGGCCAGTCGGCGCTGGACGACCTCGGCGAGTTCTGCGGCGATCGACGTGGCGGCATCCCCGTCGGCCGCTTCGACCATGACCCGCACGAGCGGTTCCGTGCCCGACGGTCGCAGAAGTACCCGGCCGGTCGTTCCCAACCGCACGGTCACGGCGGCGACTGCTGCCGCGATCTCAGGATCGGAGGAGAGCCGTGTCAGGTCGACGTTCGCGACATTGACCAACACCTGCGGGTACACGGTCATCGCGGCGGCGAGCTCGGCGAGCGGCTTTCCCGTCCGGGCAACCTCGGCTGCCAGATGCAACCCGGTGAGTACCCCGTCGCCCGTGGTCGAGAAGCGGCGGAACACGATGTGCCCCGACTGTTCTCCACCGAGTGACAGGTCGAGTTCGGCGAGCGCCTCGAGCACGTACCGGTCACCCACCGCCGTCTCGAGCATCGTGATGCCGTGCTCGGCCATCGCGAGGCGCAACCCGAGGTTGCTCATCACGGTGGCAACTAGCGTGTCGGCCGCGAGAAGACCCCGCTGCCGCATGGAGATCGCGAGGATCGCCATGATGCGGTCACCGTCGATGATCTCGCCGTTCGCATCGACGGCCAGGCACCGGTCGGCGTCGCCGTCGTGGGCGATTCCGAGGTCGGCGCCGAGTTCGAGCACTTTCGCGCGGAGCGGTCCGAGGTGGGTCGATCCAACGCCGTCGTTGATATTCAGACCGTCAGGGTCGTCGCCGATCGTGGTAACGACTGCTCCGGCATCCGCAAAAACCCGGGGTGAAATGCCGGCAGCAGCACCGTTCGCGCAGTCGATGACGACGTGGAGACCGTCGAGCCGCACGTCGAGAGTGCCGAGGAGATGAACGACGTAGCGATCTTCGGCATCCGAGAACCGACGGATGCGCCCCACGTCCCCGCCGGTCGGCAGTAGCTCGGGAGCGGCAAGCGCGGCCTCAATACGGTCTTCGACTTCGTCGGGAAGTTTGGTGCCCCCGTAGGCAAAGAACTTGATCCCGTTGTCGGGTGCCGGGTTGTGCGAGGCCGAGACAACGACCCCAAAGTCAGCGCCGATATCGTCGACCAGAAACGCCGCGGCGGGGGTCGGGATGACGCCCGCGTCGAGCACGTCGATCCCCGAACTCGCGAGCCCAGCGGCGACCGCGGCAGAGATGAACTCTCCCGAGATGCGCGGGTCGCGCGCGAGCACCGCGCGCGGACGCCGCCCTTCAGCGCGCCGACGTTCGGCGTGACGTCCCTGAGTGAGGACCGTCGCTGCCGCCTGAGCGAGGCTGAGGGCGAAGTCGCCGGTGATCAACGCACCGTTCGCCAAGCCGCGAACGCCATCGGTTCCGAAGAGGCGTGACATCGCCCTACCGGGCCCGGATCAGCGCTTCGAGAACTGGGAAGCCTTGCGGGCCTTCTTGAGCCCGGCCTTCTTGCGCTCGATGACGCGAGCGTCACGAGTCAGGAAGCCGGCCTTCTTGAGGGCGGGACGGTTGTTCTCGCGGTCGATCTCGTTGAGAGTGCGAGCGATCGCGAGGCGCAGCGCACCGGCCTGACCCGAGGGGCCACCGCCGGTGATCTTCGCGATCACGTCGTAGCTGCCCGTGAGTTCGAGGAGTTTGAACGGGTCGGTGATCAGCTGCTGGTGCAGCTTGTTCGGGAAGTATTCCTCGAGCGTGCGACCGTTCACCTTGAAGGTGCCCGAACCCGGGTTCAGGCGAGCACGAGCGATCGCCTCCTTGCGGCGGCCGACGGCCGAACCGGGCACGTTGACGATGCGGGGGGTACGAGGAGCAACGACCTGCTCGGCCGGAGTCTCGGTCGAGAAGCTGGACAGCGTCTCGCTGTCGATGGTGTCTTCAATCTTGGCCATGTCCGAAATCCTTAGCTTTTTCCAGAGCCCTACTGGGCAACCTGGTTCAGGGTGTAGGCCGTCGGCTGCTGCGCAGCATGCGGGTGCTCGGCGCCCGCGTAGACCTTGAGCTTCTTGATCTGGGCACGACCCAGCGAGTTCTTCGGCAGCATCCCGCGGATGGCCTGCTCGACGGCGCGCGTCGGGTGCTTCTCAAGCATCTCGACGTAGGTCTGAGCCGACAACCCGCCCGGGTAACCGGAGTGGCGGTAGGAGAGCTTCTTCTCGAGCTTCTGACCGGTCAGGGCCACCTTCTCGGCGTTGATGACGATCACGAAGTCACCCATGTCCATGTGCGGAGCGAAGGTGGGCTTGTGCTTGCCGCGCAAGAGAACGGCGGCGTGACTGGCCAGACGACCCAGAACGACATCGGTCGCGTCAATGACGACCCAGTCGCGCTTGATGTCCGCCGGCTTAGGGCTGAACGTACGCGTCACAGTAGGAACTGCTTTCTTCGAGGAGTTCGTGAATCCCACTCCGGTGAGCGTTCTCGCTAGATGTCTCCGAAATTCAGATTTCTCTGGAATAGAGATGAGCGGGAACCCTGCGGTGGAGGGCTCGGATTGCGGCCTCCGACTGGAGGCAACTTCGTAAGACTAGTCCAGCCCATCATCCGGGTCAAACGAAGCCGGCGCTGCACGTCGCGCGCGCGTCTGAGCGGCTCGCGCAACGAGGTCCGCCGCCGGTGGGTAGCCGACTCCGACCAGGGTGAGCCCCTTGGCGGGCGCGACCGCAAAATCCGATCCGCGCGTCTGCTCGTCGCGCACCTCAGCCACCCGTGCGACGCCGAGCCGCCCGTCTCCGGCCGCGAGACAGGAGCCGACCAGGGCGCGCACCATGCTGCGGCAAAACGCGTCGGCCTGCACCCGCGCGACGAGGACACCGTCGACATCCCGTGCCCACGCGAATTCCTGAAGGGTGCGGATGGTCGTGGCGCCTTCCCGTGGACGACAGAACGCGGCGAAGTCATGCAGCCCGAGCAGCGAGGTCGCGGCCTCCGACATCGCTGCGTCGTCAAGGACCGTTGGATGCCACATCTCGTAAGCGCGACGTCGAGGGTCGTGCAGGGCGCTGGCATCCGCGATGCGGTATTCGTAGCGGCGCCAGGTGGCCGAGAACCGGGCGTCGAAGCCTTCGGACGCGAGTGTCGCACTCTGCACATGGATGTCGCCCGCGGCTCCGGCGATTCCGTTGAGACGCCGCACCAGGGTGCCCAGACCTCGCGGCGCGGACCCGCCGCGAGGTGGACGGTCGAGGTCGGCGATCTGTGTGTCGGTGAGGTCCAGATGGGCAACCTGCCCCGTCGCGTGCACGCCGACGTCGGTGCGGCCGGCGACCGTCACGACCGGCGCGTCACCCTCAGTGCGGAAGATCGTGGCGAGCGCCGCCTCGAGTTCGCCCTGCACGGTGCGCAGCTCCGGCTGTTTCGCCCAGCCGCTGAACTCGGTGCCGTCGTAGGCGAGGTCGAGCCGGATGCGAGTCACTCGAGAATTCTCCCCCACCGATCTCGGTGTTCCACGACGCCGCCTCGGTCCCGTCGCGGAGCTACGCTGGTCGGCGGAGTTCCCCCACATGACACCGCCTTCGACGACCCCGACGACAAGGCCCAACACCGCCTTCCGGGTGGCCGGCCTCGACGGCATCCGTGCCCTCGCTGTCGCGACCGTGATCGTCTTCCACCTCGTGCCGGGAACCCTCGTCGGTGGTTACCTCGGCGTCGACATCTTCTTTGTCGTGAGCGGCTACCTGATCACGACACTGCTGCTGCGTGAACGGGCGAGCGTGGGCCGGATCTCACTGAGCGGATTCTGGACCCGTCGCGCCCGTCGACTGCTCCCGGCGCTCTTCGTGCTGCTGCTGGTCTGCACCGCTGCCGCCCTCACCGCCGGCAGTGATGCCCTGGTCGGGATCGGCACCCAGGTGGCTGGCGCGGTGACATTTTCGAGCAACTGGCTGTTCATCGCCGCCGGTTCGACCTACTTCGACGCCGGTATGCCCGAGCTGTTCCGCAATCTGTGGTCGCTCGCGGTTGAGGAGCAGTTCTACCTGCTCTGGCCGCTGCTGCTCGTGCTCGTTGTGGTCCGCATCCCGCGCTGGCTGAAGCTTGCGGGAATCGGTGCGCTCGCCGTTGCGTCGGCGACAGCCATGGCCGTGCTCGTGAATCCGGCCGACTCGACGCGCGTGTACTACGGCACCGACACCCACTCTTTTGGCCTCGCGATCGGCGCCTTCCTTGCGGTGCTCGTCCTGGGTCGACCGATGGACGGCCGGGCGCTGCGCTCAAGTTTGGCGATTGCCGGTCCGCTCGCGGTGGCCGGACTCGTCGCCCTCGCCATTTTCATGCCGGGAGATTCGCCGTTGACCTACCGTGGCGGGTTGGCACTGGTCGCCGTGCTGAGCGCCGTGGCGATCGCGTCTCTCCTCGTTCCCGGGTCCCGGTTGGCGCGGGTTCTCGACCGGCCGCCGCTGCGCTGGGTCGGCCTGCGCAGCTACGGTCTCTACCTCTGGCACTGGCCCGTTTTCGTGTTGCTCAGCTATGGGCTCCCCACCTGGCCGCACGAAGGCCTCGAGGGCTGGGCGCTCGGCGGTATCGCCCTCGCGATCACGGTGGTGGCGGCGAGTCTCTCCTACCGCTTCGTCGAACAGCCGGTGCGCCGCCTCGGGTTCCGCGCGACAGCCCGCGCTGTGCTCAACGTTCGGCCGCGCAGCCTTCGGGCTCTCGGCGCGAGTCTCGCGATGGTGGTGACGATCGCGCTGGCCGGGGTCGGGGTGGCCGCGGCGCTCTCCGACCCAGGACGCGGCGAAACTGAAGCGATCATTGAGGCCGGTCAGCAAGCGATTGTGGATGCCGGTGCCACCCCGGCGCCGCAGGCGACCCCCGGAGCACAGATCGCGACCGGCGATCAGATCACGGCCATCGGCGACTCGGTCATGCTCGCCGCGGCGCCCGCCCTCCAGCAGCAGTTTCCGGGCATCGCGATCGACGCGGCGGTCTCCCGCCAGATGTACTCGGCACCCGGAATCGTGCAGAGCCAGCTCGATGACGGATCACTGCGCACGGTCGTCGTTGTGGCGCTCGGCACAAACGGCCCGATCGAGCGTTCAACTCTCGATCGGATTCGCACCATCATCGGGCCGAACCGCGAACTCATCCTCGTCAACGCTCAGGCACCCCGTGGCTGGATCCCCGGGGTGAACGCCGAACTTTCGTCGTTCGCGCTCGTCTACCGCAACGTCGAGTTGGCGAACTGGTACGACGCCGCGCAGCCGATCCTCGGCGAACTGGCACGAGACCAGATCCACTTCGGGCCGATCGGCGCTGGGGTGTTCACCGCCACGATCGAAGCGGCCGTCGAACGTCTCGCCGAGTTGCCGCCGTTGCGCGACGACTCGACCGCCCTCGCGGTGCCCACACCCGAATAGCCTCAGAATTCTTCGACGAACGCGACGCTACGGGACTCAGGGTGGAACCCCATCCCGGTGTAGAGGCTGAGCGCTCCCGACGGGTTCTCGCTGTCGACATCCAGCGCCACCTTCTCGTGACCCTCCAGCCGATAGCGGCGCAACGCCTCCGCGATGAGGGCTGGCGCGACACCCTTCTTGCGCCAGTCGCGCGTGACGCCGATCAGCGGGATGTAGCCGCCCACATACCCCTGCCGGTCGAAGTCGTCGGGCACGACCTGGGTGAGCACGAACCCCACCACTCGGTCGCCATCGAGCGCGATCACCGACAGATCGAGGCGGAAGGTCGGCTGCCCGGTGAACGACTCCCATCCCTCCGCCGACGTCGGCTGACTGCCCCAGTGGTCACGGAACGTCTCGTTGCGCGCGATCAGTAGCCGGTCGATGTCCGCGACCGTTGGCGTCACGAGCTTCAGCGCCGGGTCGAGTGACAGGTTCGGGATGTCGTCCCCGAGATCCCGAATCATCTTGGTGAAGTAGCGCACCAGCGGCATCCCGACGTGATGCGCGAGGCGCAGACCGCTCTCGTTCGCCTCTTCGACGTAGAGCATGTGCCAACCCGGTAGGTCGAGATCGGATGCCGCGAACTGTTGGCGGGCTCGCGTGCGATGCCAGGCGAGCAACTCGCGACCGATGCCACGGCCCCGATGCGACGGCCGGACTCCGCCGAAGGCAATCGAGCGCACCACCGTCTCGGGCTCGGGCGGCAAGATCTGCAGGCCATAGGCGACGACCTGGCCGTCGGATTCCGCAATCACGGTGTCCGCGTCGAGCTGCACCCAGGAATGCCGGAGCTCCTCATCGACCTCGTCGCGGGTTTCCGACCATTCCGGATGATCGGCCGCAGCAATCGCGGCATTCAGTTCGACGAGTGCATCGACGTCGTCGAAAGTGATGCGTCGCCAGGAAACACCAGAGGGGCCCGAGGGCAACTCAACCGCCGCGGGTGCGACGATCCTGCTGCTCAGCGGGCCCCTCATGGGTGGTCTACTTTTCTGCGTCCTCGGCGGGCGTCTCGACCTCGGGGGTCTCGACCTCGGGGGTCTCGACAGCCTCGTCGGTTGCTGCCGCATTGACCTGGTCGGCCTCTACCTCGTCGGCCTCGACTGCCTCGACGGCGGAGTCCTCGTCGGCCGGGGCCTCGGTGGTCTCGTCGATCTCGGGCTTGGCGACCTTGGCAGGCTTCTCGGACGCAACCTTCGCGGCCGCGGCCTTCTTCGCCGACGGCTTCTTCACGACGGGCTCGAGCACGAGCTCGATGACCGCCATCGGAGCGTTGTCACCCTTGCGGTAGCCGGTCTTCGTGATGCGGGTGTAGCCGCCCTCACGGTCCTCGACCTGCGGGGCGATCTCGGTGAAGAGCTTGTGCACGACACCCTTGTCGGAGATGACGGCGAGCACCCGGCGACGGGCGTGCAGGTCTCCGCGCTTGGCGAATGTGATCAGGCGCTCGGCGACCGGACGCAGACGCTTGGCCTTCGTCTCAGTCGTCTGGATGCTCTCGTGCGTAAACAACGCTGCGGCAAGGTTCGCGAGCAGCAGGCGCTCGTGAGCCGGGCCGCCTCCGAGGCGGGGACCCTTAGTGGGCTTAGGCATTCTGTGTCTCTCTCGTGCTCAGGAGCAGCAGCCGGGCCCGGGGGCTCAGTTGCTCTCCGCGTCGTCGTCGTAGCCGCCGTAGAAGTGCGCGCCGTCGAAGCCGGGAACGCTGTCTTTCAGCGTGAGGCCCATCTCGGTCAGCTTGTCGCGCACCTCGTCGACCGACTTCTGGCCGAAGTTGCGGATGTTCATCAGCTGGGTCTCCGACAGAGCAACAAGCTCCGCGACCGAGTTGATGCCTTCGCGCTTGAGGCAGTTGTAGCTGCGCACGCTCAGGTCGAGGTCTTCAATCGGCATGCTGAGTTCGCTGCTGAGTACGGCATCCACCGGAGCGGGTCCGATCTCGATGCCCTCAGCTGCGGAGTTCAGCTCGCGGGCGAGACCGAACAGTTCAACGAGCGTGCGACCGGCAGACGCGATGGCGTCGCGCGGCGTGATCGCCGGCTTCGTTTCGACGTCAACGACCAGGCGGTCGAAGTCGGTGCGCTCACCGGCACGAGTCGCCTCGACGCGGTAGGTGACCTTCAGCACGGGCGAGTAGATCGAGTCGATCGGAACCTGACCCGCTTCGGAGAACTCGCTGCGGTTCTGCGTCGCCGACACGTAGCCGCGGCCACGCTCGATGGTGAGTTCGAGTTCGAACTTCGCTTTGTCGTTGAGGGTCGCGATGACCAGCTCGGGGTTGTGGATTTCGACCCCGGTCGGTGCCGAGATGTCGGCAGCCGTTACCTGGCCCGCACCCTGCTTGCGCAGGTAGGCGGTGATCGGCTCGTCGTGCTCACTGGAGACGACGAGGTTCTTGATGTTCAAGACGACCTCGACGACGTCTTCCTTCACACCAGGAACTGTCGAGAACTCGTGCTGGATGCCATCGATACGGATGCTGGTGACTGCTGCGCCCGGGATGGACGACAGCAGCGTGCGGCGGAGCGAGTTACCGAGCGTGTAGCCGAAACCGGGCTCCAGGGGCTCGATGATGAACCGCGAACGGAACTCGGAGATGCTCTCCTCGGACAGGGTGGGACGCTGTGCAATGAGCACGTGTATTTCCTTTCAGCGAGGGCGTCCGCCATATGACGCCCACGGAAGAACGGCGGGTGGCTGGGCCGCCGGTGTGTTGAGTTGTAAAAATCGGGGTGAAGCTGCGTGCGTTAGACCCGGCGACGCTTCGGCGGACGAACTCCGTTGTGCGCTTGCGGGGTGACGTCGTTGATGGTGCCAACCTCCAGGCCAGCAGCCGTGAGGGAACGGATCGCGGTCTCGCGGCCTGAACCCGGTCCCTTGACGAAGACGTCGACCTTCTTCATGCCGTGCTCCTGCGCCTTGCGCGCGGCAGCTTCAGCAGCCATGCCCGCGGCGTAGGGGGTCGACTTGCGCGAGCCCTTGAGTCCGACGTCGCCGCCGGAGGCCCACGCGACGACCGCACCCTGAGGGTCGGTGATCGAGACGATGGTGTTGTTGAACGTCGACTTGATGTGAGCCTGGCCCACCGCGATGTTCTTCTTTTCCTTGCGGCGCGGCTTACGGCCGGCTGCAGCTGCCTTGGGAGCGGCCATTACTTCTTGCCTGCCTTCTTCTTGCCGGCGACGGTGCGCTTCGGGCCCTTGCGGGTGCGAGCGTTGGTCTTGGTGCGCTGACCGTGCACGGGAAGCCCGCGACGGTGGCGGATGCCCTGGTAGGAGCCGATCTCGACCTTGCGGCGGATGTCGGCCTGAACCTCGCGGCGCAGGTCACCTTCCACCTTGTAGGTGGTTTCGATGAAGTCACGAAGAGCGACGAGCTGGTCGTCGGTCAGGTCCTTGACTCGGATGTCACCGGAGATCCCGGTTTCTTTGAGGGTGAACAGCGCGCGAGTGCGGCCGACCCCGTAGATGTACGTGAGTGCCACTTCCACGCGCTTGTCGCGCGGGATGTCGACACCGGCAAGACGTGCCATGTGCGTTACTCCTGAAAGGAATCGGAGGTCTGTGCCTCACCGGTGCCCGGGCCTCCGACCTGGGGTGTCCCCTCTTGCGAGGTTCTTGGTGATGCTGGTGGATGTTGAGTTGTGGGCTGGCCTGGGAACCTCAGGCCGGAGGCCCTCGGCACCACAAGCCGGAAAGTCCGAAAGGACTTTCCTAGCGTCAGGGCTTTAGCCCTGACGCTGCTTGTGGCGCGGGTTGGACTTGCAGATGACCATGACGCGGCCGTTGCGACGGATCACTTTGCAGTGGTCACAGATCGGCTTGACGCTCGGGTTGACCTTCATGACTCTTCTTCTCTCGCTGTCATCGTTCCTCCGGAATCCGGAGGTTCGTTACTTCTCAGCTCTGCTCAGCCCTTAGGGGCTTCAGTTCGGGTGAACTACTTGTAGCGGTAGACAATGCGGCCGCGGGTGAGGTCGTAGGGGCTTAGCTCGACGACCACGCGGTCTTCCGGAAGGATCCGGATGTAGTTTTGGCGCATCTTGCCGGAAATGTGAGCGAGCACGCGGTGCCCGTTCGTCAGCTCCACGCGGAACATCGCGTTCGGCAGAGCTTCCAGCACCGAGCCTTCAAGCTCGATGACGCCGTCTTTTTTTGCCATACCTCTACTAGTGCTTTGCTGATCTGCGGGGTTTGTAGTGCGCAGGCACGCCGAAGCGGCCGGAAGGCACCAAGGGTCTACATTACGACATCCGGCAGCTTTGTGCCAACCCGCGTCAGATCGCGGGGGTGCCGGTTACGCGGCGGCGTTCAGCCCACGTGCGGCGAGGGCTTCAAAGATCCGCCCGGTGACCTCGTCGATCTCGCCGAGACCGTCGACCTCGATGAGAAGACCGCTCGCGCGGAACATCTCGATCAACGGCGCAGTCTCGCGGATGTAGACATCCTGCCGGTGCCGGATCGACTCTGCCGAGTCATCGACGCGACCCTGGTCGATGGCGCGCTGACTCAGGCGCCGCACGATCTCGTCTTGATTGGCGACCAGACGGATGACAGCGTCGAGTGAGTGGCCGTGCGAGGCCAACCGCTCATCGAGATAGCGAACTTGGTCAGTTGTGCGCGGGTACCCGTCGAGCAGGAACCCGCCGGCCGCATCCGCCTCGTTGAGCCGATCAGTGACCAGAGCGTTGGTCAGAGAGTCAGGGACGTAGTCGCCGGAGTCCACGATCGCCTTGACCTGCTTGCCCAGATCGGTTTGGTCGGCGATGTTCTTGCGAAAGATGTCGCCCGTCGAGATCGTCGGAATCCCGAACCGATCCGAGATTCGCGCCGCCTGAGTCCCCTTGCCCGCACCGGGAGGGCCGACGATGAGCAACCGGGCACCGCCCTGATGCCCGTGAAGGGCGTCGTCCTGAGGCCCTCGAAGGGTCACCGGAGCAAGCCCTCATAGTGCCGCTGCTGCAACTGCGAGTCGATCTGCTTGACCGTCTCGAGACCCACCCCGACCATAATCAGGATGCTGGTGCCCCCGAACGGGAAGTTCTGGTTCGCCTGAATGAGCACGAGCGCGATCAACGGAAGCAGGGCGATGAGCCCGAGGTAGAGCGAACCCGGAAGCGTGACGCGGGTCAGCACGTAGTCGAGGTACTCGGCCGTCGGACGACCGGCCCGGATGCCCGGGATGAAGCCGCCGTACTTCTTCATGTTGTCGGCGACCTCCTCAGGGTTGAAGGTGATCGCGACGTAGAAGTAGGTGAACCCGACGATGAGCAGGAAATACATCGCCATGTACAGCGGGTGGTCGCCACGGGTCAGGTAGGCCTGAATCCAGCTCACCCACGGTGCGGGGTCGGCGCCCGATGCGGGCTGATTGAACTGCGCGATGAGCGAGGGCAGGTACAGCAGCGACGAGGCGAAGATGACGGGCACGACGCCGGCCATGTTGACCTTGATCGGAATGTAGGTGTTGTTACCGCCGTATGTTCGCCGGCCGACCATTCGTTTCGCATATTGCACCGGGATGCGTCGCTGGGACTGTTCGACGAAGATCACCGCCGCAATAATGGCGATCCCGATCGCGATCACACCCGCCAAGACCTCCGGGCCCTGCACCTGCGCGATCTGAACGAGCGAGTTCGGGAAGGTTGCGGCGATCGACGTGAAGATCAGGAGCGACATGCCGTTGCCGACGCCGCGCTCGGTGATGAGCTCGCCGAGCCACATGATGAGCCCGGTACCTGCGGTCATCGTGATGACCATGAGCAGGATGCCCATCGCCTGGGCGACCGCGGCAGCGGCCGGGTCGTCGGCTGTCGGCAGCGCGAGCATGTTGGTGCAGTTGGGGATCAGCTGGTCGTTGCGCGCAACGGTGATCAGCGTGGTCGACTGCAGGATGCCGAGCGCGATGGTGAGGTAGCGCGTGTACTGCGTCAGGCGCGCCTGACCGGACTGACCCTCCTTGTAGAGAGTCTCAAAGTGAGGGATGACCACCCGCAGCAGTTGCACGATGATCGACGCCGTGATGTACGGCATGATGCCGAGCGCGAAGATCGACAGTTTCAGCAGCGCACCACCGCTGAACAGGTTGATCAGCGCGTAGAGGCCAGCCGCGGTGTCGTTGCTCCCGTCAGAAAGTGGCGTCAGGCAGTCCTGAACGCGCTGGAAGTCGACGTACGGCGCCGGGATGAATGACCCCAGCCGGAAGATCGCGATGACCGCGAGAGTGAAGCCGATCTTCTTACGAAGGTCCGGCGTGCGGAAGATCCGTGCGATGGCACTGAACACGACGCCTCCTGGAGTGCGGTAACTGAACTGGCGGTAAATCGACACTGCCCGTAGCGGGCGGTGCGTGGCGACCGCGGAGGGTCGCCACGCACCAAACTACGGGTTACTTGACGGAACCGCCCGCCGCGACGATCTTCTGCTCCGCGGAGCTGGAGACCTTGTCGACAGCGACGTTCAGCTTAACCGCAATCTCTCCGGTTCCAAGAACCTTGACCTTCTCGTTCTTGCGCACGGCACCCTTGGTGACGAGATCGCCGATCGTGACGTCTCCGCCCTTCGGGTACAGCTCGGAGAGGCGGTCGAGGTTGACGACCTGGTACTCGACCCGGAACGGGTTCTTGAAGCCGCGCAGCTTGGGCGCGCGCATGATCGAGTTCAGGTTTCCACCCTCGAGTCCGACGCGTACCTGGTAGCGGGCCTTCGTGCCCTTGGTGCCACGACCGGCCGTCTTGCCCTTTGAACCTTCACCACGCCCGACGCGCATGCGGTCCTTCTTGGCACCGGCTGCGGGACGGAGGTGGTGAGCCTTGAGCACCTGGGGACGGGTCGGAGCCTGTTCCTTCTTGGCGGCGGGCTTGGCGGGCGGCGCCTTGGTGGAGGACGCCTTGGCAGCAGGCTTCGCGGCCGTCGTCTCGTCCTTGCTCGCGGCAGCCTTCGACGTCGTCGCCTTGGGCGCAGCAGCCTTAGGCGCAGCAGCCTTGGCGGCGGCAGCCTTCGGAGCGGCAGCCGCCTTCGGGGCAGCGGCCTTCGGAGCGGCAGCAGCCTTCGGGGCGGCGGCCTTTGCCGGCGCCTTCTTGGGAGTTTCTTCAGCCATTAGTCGATCTCCTCGACCTTCACGAGGTGCGCGACCGTCTTCACATAGCCGCGGTTCTGCTTGTCGTCCGGACGCACGACGACATCGCCGATGCGGTGAAGCCCGAGGCTGCGCAGCGTGTCACGCTGGTTCTGCTTCTCGGAGATCTTGGACTTGATCTGGGTCACTTTGAGTCGGGCGGCCATCAGGCACCTGCCTTCGCTGCTGCGAGGTCGTCGGCCTCTGCACGTACCAGACGTGCGGGGGCGACATCCTCGAAAGGCAGTCCACGACGGGCGGCGACGGCACGCGGCTCTTCGAGCTGCTTGAGTGCCGCAACAGTCGCGTGAACGATGTTGATGGTGTTCGACGACCCGAGCGACTTGCTCAGGATGTCGTGGATGCCAGCGCATTCGAGCACGGCACGCACCGGACCACCGGCGATAACGCCGGTACCGGCGGCGGCCGGACGGAGCAGCACGACACCGGCGGCGGCTTCACCCTGCACCGGGTGCGGGATCGTCTTGCCAGAGCGCGGGACGCGGAAGAAGTTCTTCTTCGCCTCCTCGACACCCTTCGAGATCGCCAACGGCACCTCACGGGCTTTGCCGTAGCCGACGCCGACCATTCCGTTGCCGTCGCCCACGACGACGAGGGCGGTGAAGCTGAAGCGACGACCACCCTTGACGACCTTGGATACGCGGTTGATCGTCACGACGCGCTCGAGGAACTGGCTGTCGCCGCGGTCCCGCGAGTTGCGGTCGTTACGGGGGCTGCGCTCGCGGCTGCCCCGACGGGCCTCGCGCTCGTTCGAGTTTGGTGCCGTCCCCGCGGCGGTCTCAACGACCTGGCCCTCGGGAAGCTCGGCGACCTCTTCGACGACGGCCACGGGGACCTCGACCTCGGTCGGCTCGGTGTTTTCGGTCGACTCGGTGTTCTCGACGTCGCTCACAGGTTCAGCCCTCCTTCACGGGCGCCTTCGGCGATCGCGGCGACGCGACCAGCGAAACGGTTACCACCGCGGTCGAACACAACAGCATCCACCCCGGCCTTCTTCGCGCGCTCGGCGAGCAACAGCCCGACCTTCTTCGCCTTGGCAGTCTTGTCGCCCTTGTCGCCGCGCAGGTCGGCTTCCAGGGTCGACGCGGAGGCCACGGTGTGGCCCTTGGTGTCGTCGACGATCTGCACGAAGACGTGCCGAGCCGAGCGGGTCACGACGAGGCGCGGACGCTCGGATGAACCGACAACGCGCTTGCGGAGCCGGGCATGCCGACGGTCACGCTGCGCGGACTTACTGACGGTAGCCATTACTTCCCACTCTTTCCGGCCTTGCGGCGGACGACTTCGCCGGCGTACCGCACGCCCTTGCCCTTGTAGGGCTCGGGCTTGCGCAGCTTGCGGATGTTAGCGGCGACCTCGCCGACGGCTTGCTTGTCGATGCCGCGGACAGTCACTTTCGTGTTGCCCTCAACCTCGAACGAGATGCCTGCAGGCGGATCGAAGGTGATCGAGTGCGAGTAGCCGAGAGCGAACTCCAGCGACTCACCCTTCGACTGCACCCGGTAACCGGTGCCGACGATCTCGAGGCCCTTGGAGTAGCCCTCGGTCACACCGGTGATCTGGTTGGAGATGAGCGTGCGCGTCAGTCCGTGCAGCGAACGCGAAGCGCGCTCGTCGTCGGGACGCGTGACCGTGAGGGTGCCGTCTTCGAGGGCAACCTCGATCGGCGAGGCGACGTTCAGGCTCAACTCGCCCTTGGGGCCCTTGACGGAGACGGCACGGCCGTCGATCGTCACGGTGACACCCGCGGGAACGGTGATGGGGAGGCGTCCAATACGAGACATGTCAGATCACCACACGTAGGCGAGGACTTCCCCACCTACGCCTTTCTTGGTCGCCTGACGATCGGTCAGGAGCCCCGAAGAGGTCGACAGGATGGCGACGCCAAGTCCGCCGAGAACGTGCGGGATCTCGGTCGACTTTGCGTAAACGCGCAGGCCGGGCTTCGAGACGCGCTTGATGCCGGCGATTGAACGCTCGCGGTTCGGCCCGTACTTCAGGTCGATCGTGAGGGTCTCGCCGACGCGCTCGTTCTTCACGACCTTCCAGGACGAGATGTAGCCCTCCTTCTGGAGGATCTCGGCGATGTGGGTCTTGAGCTTGCTGCTGGGCAGCGAAACCTCGTCGTGGTAGGCGCGGTTCGCGTTGCGCAGACGGGTCAGCAGGTCTGCGACCGGGTCTGTCATTGTCATTTCGGTTGAATTCCTATTCTCAGACGGTTTCGGTCCTGCCAGGGCTCAATCAAAGATGGCCAGGAGCCGACCTGTGTGATCGGTACTGCGTTCGGTTTTACGTAATTACTTGCCCGCGTCAGCGGCCTGGAACGGGAAGCCCAGCTCGCGCAGCAAGGCGCGACCTTCGGCATCCGTCTTGGCCGTTGTCACGACGGTGATGTCGAAACCGCGAACGCGGTCGACATTGTCCTGGTTGATCTCGTGGAAAATGCTCTGCTCGACAACACCGAAGGTGTAGTTGCCGTTGCCGTCGAACTGCTTGTCCGACAGACCGCGGAAGTCACGGATGCGGGGCAGGGCGAGCGACAGCAGACGGTCGAGGAACTCCCACGCGCGGTCGCCACGGAGCGTGACGTGAGCGCCGATCGGCATGCCTTCGCGCAGCTTGAACTGAGCAATCGACTTGCGCGCCTTGGTCACCTGCGGCTTTTGGCCGGTGATCAGGGTGATGTCCTTGATGGCGCCATCGATGACCTTGGAGTCGCGAGCAGCCTCGCCGACACCCGTGTTCACGACGACCTTGACGATCCCCGGAACCTGGTGCGGGTTGGTGAACCCGAACTCCTCCGTGAGGGTCTTCGAGATCTCGGTGCGGTACTTCTGCTTCAGGCGCGGCAGAGCGCGCTTTTCGGGCGCCGTGGCGGTTGCGGTAGCCATTACAGCTTCTCTCCGGACTTCTTCGCGTAACGGACGCGAACCTTCTTCTTGACGCCGTTCTTCTCGACGACCTCCTCGCGGAATCCCACGCGGGTGGGCTTCTTCGACTTGGGGTCAACAACGGCGACGTTGGAAACGTGGATCGGGGCCTCGTGAGTCTCGATGCCACCGGTCTTCGTGCCGCGCTGGGTCTGGCCGACCTTCACGTGCTTGGTGACGAAGTTGATGCCTTCGACGATGACCTTGTCGCGTTCGACCAGTACCTCGATGACCTTGCCCTGCTTGCCGCGGTCTCCGCCGCGGGCCTGGGTCGGACCCGAGATGACCTGAACGAGGTCACCCTTCTTGATGTTCGCCATGGGTTACAGCACCTCCGGCGCCAGCGAGATGATCTTCATGAACTTCTTGTCGCGCAGCTCGCGGCCCACCGGGCCGAAGATGCGGGTTCCACGCGGGTCGCCGTCGTTCTTGAGGATGACAGCGGCGTTCTCGTCGAACTTGATGTACGAGCCGTCGGCACGACGGGTCTGCTTCTTCGTGCGAACGACGACAGCCTTGACGACGTCACCCTTCTTCACGTTGCCGCCCGGGATCGCGTCCTTGACCGTCGCGACGACCTGGTCGCCGAGTCCGGCGTAGCGACGACCGGAGCCGCCGAGCACGCGAATGACGAGAAGCTCCTTAGCGCCCGTGTTGTCCGCGACCTTGACGCGGGATTCTTGCTGCAGCATGAGCTACTTCGCCTTCTCTACGATTTCGACGAGACGCCAGTTCTTCGTCGCCGAGAGCGGACGAGTCTCTGCGATGAGCACCATGTCGCCGATACCGGCGCTGTTGTTCTCGTCGTGGACTTTGACTTTCGAGGTACGACGGATGACCTTGCCGTAGAGCGGGTGCTTAACGCGGTCCTCGACCTCGACGACGATCGTCTTGTCCATCTTGTCGCTCGTCACGAAGCCGCGACGCGTCTTGCGATACCCGCGGGCACTCTCGTCGCGCACGTCGCGTGCGGACGATTCGTGACCACTCGCCGTAGCGGGGGCAGCCTTCGCAGCCGGCTTCTTGGCCGCAGCGGCCTTGACCTCGGCCATTAGTTGTTCTCCTCGGTGGTCTCGGACTCGGTCGCGTCAGCGACAACATCCGACTTCTTGGTCTTCTTGGCGGTGCTCTTCGCCGTCACCGATGCTTCGATCGGGACGGGCGTGGCACGGATGCCGAGCTCACGCTCACGAAGCACGGTGTAGATGCGGGCGATGTCGCGCTTGACGGCGCGCAAGCGGCCGTGGCTCTCGAGCTGACCCGTTGCCGACTGGAAGCGCAGGTTGAACAGCTCTTCCTTGGCCTTCTTCAGCTCGTCTGTCAGCTTCTCGTTCTCGAAAGTGTCGAGTTCGACCGGCTTGAGCTCTTTGGTTCCGACGGCCATTATGCGTCGCCTTCCTCGCGCTTGATGATGCGGGCCTTGAGCGGCAGCTTGTGGATCGCACGGGTGAGCGCCTCGCGAGCGAGACTCTCTTCTACTCCGGCGACCTCGAACAGCACGCGGCCAGGCTTGATGTTGGCGATCCACCACTCCGGCGAACCCTTACCGGAACCCATGCGGGTTTCGGCCGGCTTCTTGGTGAGCGGACGGTCGGGGTAGACGTTGATCCACACCTTGCCGCCACGCTTGATGTGACGGGTCATCGCGATACGAGCGGACTCGATCTGACGGTTGGTCAGGTAGGCGGGCGTCATCGCTTGGATGCCGAACTCGCCGAAGCTGACCTTGGTACCACCGGTGGCAGCGCCCGAACGTCCGGGGTGGTGCTGCTTGCGGTGCTTGACCTTGCGGGGAATAAGCATGATTTAGCCCTCTGCTCCTGCCGCGACGGGCGCGTCGGTACGCGGACCACGAGCGCTCGGGCTACGGGGTCCACGGTCGTCGCGACGCTCGGGCCGGGTCGACTTCTGCGACGCCTGCTCGCGAGCGAGTTCCTTGTTGGTGATGTCGCCCTTGTAGATCCAGACCTTCACACCAATGCGACCGAACGTCGTGCGCGCCTCGTAGAAGCCGTAGTCGATGTTCGCGCGAAGGGTGTGCAGCGGCACACGGCCTTCGCGGTAGAACTCGGAGCGCGACATTTCTGCGCCACCAAGACGACCCGAAACCTGGATGCGCACACCCTTGGCGCCGGCGCGCTGGGCACCCTGCAGTCCCTTGCGCATCGCGCGGCGGAAAGCCACGCGGGCGGAGAGCTGCTCGGCGATGCCTTGAGCGACCAGCTGAGCCTCGGCCTCGGGGTTCTTCACCTCGAGGATGTTGAGCTGGATCTGCTTGTTGGTGAGCTTCTCGAGGTCGGAGCGAATGCGCTCGGCCTCGGCGCCCCGGCGACCGATCACGATACCGGGACGGGCCGTGTGGATGTCGACGCGGACGCGGTCACGGGTGCGCTCGATCTCGATCTTGGCGACACCGGCACGGTCGAGGCTCGTCTTCAGGAGCTGACGGATTTTGACATCCTCAGCCACGTAGTCGGCGTAGCGCTGACCGGGCTTCGTCGAGTCGGTGAACCAACGCGACACGTGGTCGGTGGTGATCCCGAGGCGGAAGCCGTACGGGTTGACTTTCTGGCCCATTACTTGGCCTCAGCCTTCTTGGTCGTCGTCGCCTTGCGGGCGGCGGGCTTCGCGGAGGTCTTGACGACATCCATGAACTCGTCCGGCGTCGCGAGCTCCACGGTGATGTGGCTCGTGCGCTTGAGGATCTTGAACGCGCGTCCCTGTGCCCGGGGGCGGAAACGCTTCAACGTTGTGCCCTCATCGACGTAGGCCCGGTGCACGACCAGGTCTTGCTCGTCGAGGTACGCGTTGGCGGCATCCGCCTTCACGCGGGCGTTCGCCATCGCCGAGGCCACCAGCTTGTAGACCGGCTCGCTCGCGGCCTGCGGCGCGAACTTGAGGATGGCGAGGGCTTCGACAGCCTGCTTGCCGCGGATGATGTCCACGACCCGGCGGGCCTTCTGGGGAGTGACGCGAATGTGCTTCACGCGAGCGGTAGCGAGAACCATCAGCGGCGCCGTCCCTTCTTGTCGTCTTTCTCGTGCCCACGGAAAGTGCGGGTGGGCGAGAACTCGCCGAGCTTGTGCCCGACCATGGTCTCCGTCACGAAGACGGGGATGTGCTTGCGACCGTCGTGCACGGCGATGGTGTGACCCAGCATTGCCGGGATGATCATCGATCGGCGCGACCAGGTCTTGATCACGTTCTTGGTGTTGGCATCGTTCTGGGTGACCACCTTGCGGAGCAGGTGATCGTCAACGAACGGGCCCTTTTTAAGACTGCGCGGCATTCCTCTGGCCTATCCCTTGCGCTTCTTGCCGACGGTGCGACGGCGGACGATGAGCTTGTCACTGGGGAGATCGCGCTTACGCGTGCGACCTTCCTTCTTGCCCCACGGGCTGACCGGGTGACGTCCACCGGACGTCTTCCCCTCGCCACCACCGTGCGGGTGGTCAACCGGGTTCATGGCGACACCACGGACTGTCGGGCGAACGCCCTTCCACCGCATCCGGCCGGCCTTGCCCCAGTTGATGTTCGACTGCTCGGCATTGCCGACCTCGCCGATCGTTGCGCGGCACCGAACATCGACGTTGCGGATTTCACCCGAGGGCAGCCGAAGCTGCGCGTACGGGCCGTCCTTCGCAACCAGACGAACTGACGAACCGGCGGAGCGGGCCATCTTGGCGCCACCACCCGGACGCAGCTCGATCATGTGGATGACGGTTCCGACCGGGATGTTCTTGAGCGGCAGGTTGTTGCCGGGCTTGATGTCGGCGCCGGGACCCGACTCGATGACATCGCCCTGGTTGAGCTTCGCCGGCGCGATGATGTACCGCTTCGTGCCGTCGACGTAGTGCAGCAGCGCGATGCGAGCCGTACGGTTCGGGTCGTACTCGATGTGAGCGACCTTGGCGTCGACGCCGTCCTTGTCGTTGCGACGGAAGTCGATGACGCGGTACTGGCGCTTGTGCCCTCCGCCGATGTGGCGGGTGGTGATGCGACCGGTGTTGTTGCGTCCACCCGACTTGGGCAGCGGCTTCAGCAGCGACTTCTCGGGCGTGGAACGCGTGATCTCGACGAAGTCGGCGACCGACGAACCACGGCGACCGGGGGTCGTGGGCTTGTATTTGCGAATGGGCATGTCTGTTCTCCCTGGTCCTTAGCCGACAGCCGTGAAGATGTCGATCGAACCGGACTTCAGCGTGACGATCGCCCGCTTGGTGTCTTTGCGCTTGCCGGTGCCGAATCGCGTGCGGCGGGTCTTGCCCGTGCGGTTCAGCGTGTTGACCGACGCGACCTTGACGTCGAAGATCTTCTCGATCGCGAGCTTGATCTCCGTCTTGTTCGACCGCGGGTCGACGACGAACGTGTACTTGCCGTCGTCGATCAGGCCGTAGCTCTTCTCGCTGACGACGGGCGCGATGATGATGTCGCGCGGGTCCTTGTTGTAGCCGCTCACTCGCCGGCCTCCTTCTTCTCCGCGTCGACGGCTGCGTCTTTCTTGTTCGTCGAGCGACGCTCGACGAACCAGTCGTACGCCGCCTTGGTGAAGACGATGTCCTCGCTGACGACCACGTCGTAGGCGTTGAGCTGGTCGACGGTGAGCACGTGCACGTTCTTGAGGTTGCGCACGCTCTTCAGCGTGATCTCGTCGTCGTGCTCGATGACGATCAGCACGTTCTTGCTGGTCGCCACGTTCTCGAGCACCGACAACGCGTTCTTGGTCGACGGCGCTCCGTTGGAGCCGAAGCTGTCGATGACGTGGAGACGCTCGCCGCGTGCGCGGTCGGAGAGGACGCCGAGCAGTGCCGCGGCGATCATCTTCTTGGGGGTGCGCTCCGAGTAGTCGCGCGGGACCGGTCCGTGCACGATGCCACCGCCGCGGTGCTGCGGCATGCGGATCGAGCCCTGACGGGCACGACCGGTGCCCTTCTGCTTGAACGGCTTGGTACCGGAGCCGGAGACCTCGCCGCGACCCTTGGTCTTGTGCGTGCCCTGGCGGGCGGCCGCGAGCTGCGCGGTCACCACCTGGTGGATCAACGGGACGTTCGTCTGCACGTCGAAGATCGCGCCCGGGAGGTCGACCGAACCGGTCTTCTTTCCTTTGGCGTCGACGACGTCGAGAGTCGTAGCCATGGTTACTTGGCTCCCTTCACCGCGTTGCGGACGAAGACGATGCGGCCGCGGGCGCCGGGGACGGCTCCCTTGACCAGGATGAGGTTGTTCTCGAGGTCGACCGAGTGGACCTTGAGGCCCTGCACGGTGACGCGCTCGCCACCCATGCGACCGGCCATGCGCATCCCCTTGAAGACGCGGCTGGGCGTCGAGGAGGCGCCGATGGAACCCGGCTTGCGGTGGTTGCGGTGCGAACCGTGGCTCGAGCTGACGCCCTTGAAGTTGTGGCGCTTCATGACGCCGGCGAAGCCCTTGCCCTTGGAGGTGCCCACGACATCCACGTACTGGCCGGCCTCGAAGATGTCGACCGCGAGCTCCTGGCCCGGAGTGTACTCGGCGGCGTCGGACGTGCGCACCTCGGTGAGGTGGCGGCGCGGAGTGACGCCGGCCTTGTCGAAGTGACCGGTTGCAGGCTTGTTGACCTTGCGCGGGTCGATGGCACCGTAGGCGATCTGCACGGCGGTGTAGCCGTCGACCTCGGTGGAACGGACCTGGGTGACGACGTTCGGGGTGATCTGGACGACGGTGACAGGGATGAGCTTGTTGTTCTCGTCCCAGACCTGCGTCATGCCGAGCTTGGTGCCCAGCAGACCCTTGACGGTCTTGAGTGCAGACATGATCTTGTTTCCCTGGGCTCTAGAGCTTGATCTCGATGTTGACGTCGGCGGGCAGGTCGAGTCGCATGAGCGAGTCGACCGCCTTCGGCGTCGGATCGATGATGTCGATGAGACGTTTGTGGGTGCGCTTCTCGAAGTGCTCGCGGCTGTCCTTGTACTTGTGAGGACTGCGGATCACGACGACCACGTTCTTCTCCGTGGGCAGCGGGACCGGACCGACGACGGTCGCGCCCGCACGGGTCACGGTGTCGACGATCTTGCGCGCCGAGGCGTCGAGTCCGGCGTAGTCGTACGACTTGAGCCGGATGCGGATCTTTTGTCCCGCCATGTTGTCTCTCTTCTCTCTTCTGTGCGCGACCGTCTCGGGCCCCGCACACACGCGCAACACTGCTGTTCGCGCACCGCTGTTCTTCTGTCAATCCCGCCCTGCTCTGCGCATGGCGCAGGAATCCACGCAAGTGGATTCGGGTTGGGATTCGAGTGAAACGTGTTCTGCTGCCTGCGGCCCAGCCTCATCCCGCGTTTCCGCGGGGGGCTGTGCACAGCGAGTGCAGTGACCCGCGCACGCTGGCGCGCACGGGATGTTGAACTAGACGAGTTTGCCACACCCCGGCATTTGCTGCAACCCGGGCGTGTCGCGCGCGCCCTCCCTCGAGGCCCGTTTGCGCGTTTGACGCGGAATCAGAGTGTTTTACGCGGATTCGGGGGTGCTGCCGGAGCCGATTCCGCGTCAAACGCGAGGGACGCCGGCTTGATCGAGCATGTCGCGGAGCGGGGAGACGGTCCATGCGTCGGACCAGCTCCACCGGATGACGGCGAACCCGAGCCGGCGGATGCCGTCCTCCCGGCGCTTTTCGCGCCAGAGATCGTCGGCAGTCGCGTACTTGACGCGCCCGTCAGCCTCGCCCACGACGCTCGCCTCCGGCCAGAAGAAGTCGACCCGGAACAGTCCACCGTCGGCCGGCAATTCGTGCTGCTGAGTCGGGAGGACAAATCCGAGCTCTGCGATTCGGGCGAGGCTGAGGGACTCGAGCGGCGATTCCGAGAGTCCCCGTGCTACCTCGAGTGCACGAACGAGCGGGGCGACGCCGTGGAAAGGCCTCCGACGTCGCGCCCACGCGGTCACCCCGCGATGCTCCACTCCGTGGGCGAACACGTGATCGAGCGCCGCCACACCCTGGGCGAGCGAGCCCGCGCGGGCGATGTCGACCGCGGTTCGGCGCAGTGACGTTACCTGCAATCCCGCGCACTGCTGCACGTCACCGGGGTCCCAGCAGGCGCGCGTCCACCGCACGCCTTCGCGCCGTGACATCCCGTTCGGCCCTTCGTAACTGGCTCGCACGACATCCGGAAACCCTCCGAGTACGGGGATGCCATGCACCGCCGCCGCAGATTCATGCGAGTAGACCGCGCGAGGGGTGAGCGCTCTCGCCGCCGCGCGCACCTTCAGCAGGTGGCGTTCGCGCTCGGACCCGGCCAGCCATTCGCGTGCGTCGACGTATGCACCGGGCCGAAGCCGCACTCGCTCCACTCATCGAGTGTCCGCCGGAGCCCGCTCCCCGCGATACGAGATTCGCAAGCCGTGGAGAGTCAGGCCGTGATGACCTGGTGCACGAGGGGTACGCCGGGCCGGTACGCGAGGTGCACGTAGGTCGGGGCGTCGAGCACCACGAGGTCGGCCCGGGCGCCCGTCCGCAGGTGCCCGATGTCGTCGCGGCGCAGGGCAGCAGCCCCTCCCAGCGTCGCCGCGCGCACGGCCTCGGCGGGCGTGAGACCCATGTCGCGCACGGCCATCGCGATGCAGAACGCCATCGAGGTGGTGTAGCTCGAGCCCGGATTGCAATCGCAGGCGAGCGCGACGGTGACCCCGGCATCCAGAAGTCGGCGAGCGTCGGGATAGGGCTGCCGCGTCGAGAATTCGACGCCCGGCAGCAGCGTGGCGACCGTCGTCGACCCGGCCAGCGCGTCCACGTCGGCGTCGGTCAGGTAGGTGCAGTGATCGACCGACGCTGCGCCGAGCTCGACGGCGAGGCGCACGCCGTCCGATTCGCCGAGCTGGGCAGCGTGCATGCGCAGCCCGAGACCCGCGGCGGCACCGGCCTCCAGGATGCGGCGCGACTCCTCGACCGTGAACGCGCCGGTCTCGCAGAACACGTCGATCCATTTCGCGTGAGGCGCGCACGCCTCGAGCATCTCACCGCACACCAGGTCGACGTAGTCGTCGCGTCCGATGCCCTCGGGCACGACATGCGCGCCGAGGTAGGTGACCTCGTCGGTGAGTGTCGCGGCCACGTTCAGGGCGCGCTCCTCGTCGCTTACGGTGAGCCCGTAGCCCGACTTGATCTCCATGGTCGTCGTGCCCTGGCGGCGGGCCTCGGCGATGAGTCTCTGGGCGTTGGCGAGCAGCGCGGCATCCGACGCCTCGCGGGTCAGCCGCACCGTGCGCCGGATGCCGCCCGCCTCGTACGTCTCCCCCGCCATCCGGGCCTCGAACTCGTCGGCGCGATCGCCCGCGAACATCAGGTGCCCGTGGCTGTCGACGAACCCGGGGAT
>NZ_JBDSPJ010000012.1:0-106800 GCF_039912695.1 Pseudolysinimonas sp. | reverse complement strand
CGTCGCACTGCGGCGCGGACCCCCGCTCCTCTCACCCCGAGCTAACTGACGGCCCCCGAGCTAACTGACGGCCCCCGAGCTCACTGACGTCCCCTCGAGCTCACTGACGCAATCTGAGGAATGTGATGGCGACGATCCGCGATGTCGCGCTGCACGCTGGTGTGTCTGCCGGGACCGTCAGCAACGTCCTCAATCGACCGAGCTATGTCTCGGCCGAGGTGCGGCGAAGGGTGCTCGACTCGATTTCGGCACTCGCTTTCACTCCGAGCGATTCGGCCCGCAAGTTTCGCCCCGGCCGCGAGCGCACGCTGGGTCTGGTCGTCGCCGACCTCGGGAACCCCTTTTTCGTCGATGTAACCCTCGGCGCCGACGCGGAAGCGAAAGTGCAGGGCGTCGGCGTGGTGATGGTCCACAACGGCCTCGACCGATTGCGCGAAGAACAGAACCTCGATGTGCTGATCCAACAGCGCGTCCACGGGATCATCATCACGCCCGTCGAGGAGGAGAACTCCCGGCTTGAGGAACTCGCCGAACAGGGCATCCCGATCGTCTATGTCGACCGTATTTCGGGAGACCGACCGTGCTGCTGGGTGCGCACCGACGATGTCGCCGGCGGTCGCCTCGCGGGCGAGCATCTCATCGAGCGCGGCCATCGACGCCTCATGTATGCCGGTGGCACCCGAATCTCACACAAAGTCGACGCCCGCTACGACGGATTCCTCACCGCAATCGAAGCGGGCGACGGCCGAGTCGAGCGGGTCGAGACGCAGTCATGGCGCCTCGAAGACGGAGCCCGGGTCGCGGAGCTGCTGTTTGCGCGGCGGCGGGAAGAATGGCCGACCGCGGTGATGTGTGCGAACGACCTCATCGCCTTGGGGCTCATGCAGAGGCTTGCGCTCGCCGGGATCCGCATCCCCGAAGACGTCGCCCTGGTCGGATTCGACGATCTGGAGTGGGCCGGTGCGGCCGTCATCCCGCTGTCGAGCGTGCGCCAGCAGCGTGCGGAACTCGGACGCCGAGCGGTGCGGCTCCTGATGGATGAACTGCTGAGCGCCGACACCCACGTTCACGTGCATGAGGAACTTGAGCCGACACTCGTGATCCGCGATTCGAGTGCGATCCGTCGCACCGACTAAAGAGCCGCGAGGCGGTCCCAGGCGGCATCGATCGTTGGATCGACAACCTTCCTCGACGGTTCCGCGAGGTACCAGTCCGCGATGTCGCGGGCGCCGTCAGAGAACGGAGTCGTCGCGACCCAGCCGGGTACCAGACTCTTGATTCGACTGTTGTCGAAGGCGACCGAGTGCGACCAATCGCCCAACAGCCCCGGTCCCAGTTCGGGAAGCTCGCGCGCGATCCGCTCGCTCGCGACGTGGACGAGAGTCGGCTCGATTCCGATCGTTCGTCCGAGGAGTCTCGCGATGTCATCCCAGGTGAGTTGCTCGTCGGAGGTGATCTGTACGGGCAAGCCCAACGCGTGGGGGTTGCCGAATAGCCCGACGAAGGCGTTCGCGAAGTCTCGAGAGTGGGTGAGAGTCCACCAGCTGGTGCCGTCCCCGTGCACGATGATCGGTTTGCCGTCGAGCATTCGCTGGAAAGCGGTCCAACCCCCGGGGAAGGGCATGTTGCCGCCGTCATAGGTGTGCGACGGCCGCACGATCGTCATCGGAAAACCCCGGTCGCGGTAGGCGGCTACCAGGAGGTCTTCGCAGGCGATCTTGTCGCGCGAATACTGCCAGTACGGATTCCGAAGCGGGGTGGACTCGACGATCGGCAGTGTGGCGATTGGCTTCTGGTAGGCGGAGGCGGACGAGATGAAGAGGTATTGCCCGGTTCGGCCGGTAAAGAATTCGACATCGGCGGCCACCTGCTCCGGCCGGAACGCCCGGAAGTTCGCGACGACATCGAACGTCTGATCCCCGACCGCCGCACGGATCGAGGCCGGGTCGTCGGCATCTCCTCGCAGCGTGGTGAGGGCATCGATCGGAGGCCGGTCGACGTTGACTCCGCGAGTGATTTGGGTCACCTGATAGCCCCGAGCGACGGCGAGCCGACTCACCCACCACGAGATGATTCCGTTTCCGCCGATGATGAGCACCCGTTGCGCTGGCATGACCCAACGCTAGCCGCGGCACCAGTTAGATCGATTACATCGACAAGACGGTGACGGCTCTCACCGATAAGTCGCACGCCCGCTTCGTCGTGTCGCTCTGCCAGGATGACGGCATGACAATGATCCCGGAGCCGATTGAGCCGTCGACAGTTACCCGACCGCTGTTCGAACCCGCGCGCGGCAGGTCGCTCGCGAGCGCGATCGCGGTCTACCTCGGTGGCTACCTGCTGCTGAGCGTTTTCACCAATGGCGAACTTTCGAGGGTCTCCGGGAACCTCTTCGGGGCGGTCCTCGATCGCCCGACCCCCGAGCTCCAGTCGGACCAGGTTGCCCTCTACGTGGCGCACTCGGTATTCGCGCTCGCTGTCGTTGTCGCGGGTCTTTTCCTCGGCCGCGGCCCGCTCGTCGGCAGGGTGGTCGGTTCGATCATCGTCGTGGTCGGAAGCACCGCGACGTTCGTGGTTCTCGGGCTGCGGGTCACCGTAGGGCTCCCCTTCCCGACCGGGCGCGACGCCATCCCCTTCGATATGGTGTTCGCCAACCCGTGGTTCGCGACAGTGCTCTTCGTGGGGGTGGCCTGGCTGCTGACTCGTCGCGCGCGACTCGGGTGGCTCGCGATTGTCGGCGTCGTCGTGCTGATCCCTCTCCCGCTGTGGATGGCGTTCGCCCACATTTCCTCCGGGACGTCGAGCCTCATCCTCCTGACGCTGAGCGCGATCGTTGGGGCCGGGATCATCCTCGCCGGACGCCCGCTGCGCGACTGACCCGGGAATCGCCCACCCCCGCGCGGCAACCCCGCGGGGTGGAAACACCCCCGCAACATGTCGGCCCTAGGCTCACACCATGGGTGACCTGTTCGACGGCTACGGGGTAACCGCAGCCCGACGTCGCGGTGCACCGCCCTTCGACGAGATGTTCTCCGACGTGGCTTTGGCATCGGATGAGGGCTCAGCGGGAGCACGCGAGCCATATCGCGAGATCCACGCGGCTCTCGCCAAGATGACGAAGGATGAGCTGCGCGGCCGTACCGAAGCTCTTGCCTCCTCCTACCTCGCGCAGGGCGTCACGTTCGACTTCGCCGGTGAAGAGCGGCCCTTCCCGCTCGACGCCGTTCCGAGGGTCATCCCGCAGGCCGAATGGATCACGGTCGAGGCGGGCATCAAGCAGCGGGTGCTGGCGCTCGAGAAGTTCTTGGCAGATGTCTACGGCGAACAGCGGGCGGTAAAAGACGGGGTCATCCCGGCCGGGCTGATCTCGTCGTCCGAACACTTCCATCGCGAAGCGGCCGGCATCCATCCTGCCAACGGCGTCCGCATCCAGGTCTCGGGTATCGACCTGATCCGTGACGAACTCGGCGCCTGGCGCGTGCTCGAAGACAACGTGCGGGTGCCGTCGGGAGTCTCCTACGTCATCTCGAACCGCCGGGTGATGGCGCAGACCCTGCCCGAGTTGTTCATGTCAATGCGGGTGCGCCCGGTCGGCGACTACCCGCACCGGTTGCTCAGCGCCCTGCGTGCTGCGGCGCCGGAAGGTGTCGAAGATCCGGTCGTCGTCGTGCTCACCCCGGGGGTGTACAACTCCGCCTACTTCGAGCACACGCTGCTCGCCCGCCTGATGGGCGTGGAACTCGTCGAGGGTCGCGACCTGTTCTGCTCTGGCGGACGCGTCTGGATGCGCACGACTGCCGGACCGACCCGGGTGGATGTCATCTACCGCCGCGTCGACGACGAGTTTCTCGACCCGCTGCAGTTTCGGGCCGACTCGATGCTGGGCTCGCCGGGTCTGCTGCTCGCCGCACGCCTGGGCAACGTCACGATCGCCAACGCTGTCGGCAACGGCGTTGCGGATGACAAGCTCGTCTACACCTACCTGCCCGATCTCATCCGGTACTACCTCGCTGAGGATGCGATCCTGCCGAACGTTGACACCTGGCGGCTCGAAGATCCGGGTGCGCTCGAAGAGGTTCTCGACCGCCTCGACGAACTCGTGGTGAAACCCGTCGCCGGATCGGGGGGCAAAGGCCTCGTCGTGGGACCGGATGCGACGAAAGCCGAACTCGACGAACTACGCATCGCCCTCCGGGCCGACCCTCGCGGCTGGATCGCGCAGCCCGTCGTGCAACTCTCAACCATCCCGACTCTCGTCGAAGACGGGATGCGCCCTCGGCACGCCGACCTGCGCCCGTTCGCGGTGAATGACGGCACCGACGTCTGGGTACTCCCTGGCGGCCTGACCCGGGTGGCGCTGCCCGAGGGTCAGCTCGTTGTGAACTCCTCGCAAGGTGGCGGCTCGAAAGACACCTGGGTAGTGGGGCTCGACCGGCTGCGCACCGCTGAGCACGACATTTCGAGCCTCGTCGCGGATCAGGCTGCGATCACGACCCAGTCGATTCCGATCATCTCGACCGAGTCGCACCTCCCCGACCACAGCCCGCACGACTCCCCCCGCCAAGACCAGCAGCAGCAGCAACAGCAGGCCTCCGTCGGGGGTGGTGAGCCATGCTGAGCCGCATCGCGGAATCCCTCTTCTGGATCGGCCGGTACATCGAGCGCAGCGACGGCACCGCGCGCATCCTGGATGTTCACCTCCAGCTGTTGCTCGAAGACCCCTGGATCGAAGAGAACCTCGCGTGCCGTGCCCTGCTCTCCGTGATGGGCACCGAGGTCGATGCCGACTCGGAGGTTACCCGCGACGACGTGTTGAACCTCCTGGCCGTCGATCGTGCGCAGCCGGCATCCATCGCGTATTCCCTGGGGGCTGCCCGCGAGAACGCCCGTCGCGCCCGCGAGGTCGTGAACACCGAGTTGTGGGAAGTGCTCAACACGACCCGCGCCCGGATGCCGCGCAAGGTTGCGAGCGACAAGGTGCACGAGTTCTTCACCTGGGTTCGCGAACGCTCCGCACTGGCCGTCGGGATCGTCGAGTCGGCCACCAACCGCGACGAGGCGTACCGGTTCTTCACGCTCGGCCGTTCTCTCGAGCGGGCCGACATGACCGCCCGGCTGTTGGCGACGCGCAGTCTGACCGAGGCATCCGGACCGTCATGGACCACGATCCTGCGCAGTGTCGGCGCCTACGAGGCGTATCTGCGCACCTACCGCGGCATCCCGAGCGCCACGAAGGCCGCAGAGTTCCTGCTGCTCGACCGACAGTTCCCGCGCAGCATCCTGTTCTCGGTGACCCGGGCTGAGCAGCAGTTGCGCGAGATCGAGCCGCGCGCCGACAGGTTCGGCGTGAGCGACGTCGCCCAGCGGTTGCTGGGCCAGATTCGCAGCGAACTCGAATACCGCTCCGTCGCCGATCTGATCGCCGAACTTCCGCTTCATATGGATGCCGTGCAGACCACGACAACCTCGGTCAGCGAAGCGATCCGGCAGCGCTACTTCCCGACCAACGATGTCGCCGCTTGGGTGGGGGAAAACACGTGAAACGGCTGAGTTCATGAAGAGACTGCGCATCCGGCATGAGACGGGCTTCCAGTACGGCGGCGAGGTGACGGCGTCGTACAACGAGGCACGGATGCTGCCGGTGAGCGCCGACGGACAGTTGGTGCTGTTCAGCAACCTCGAGATTTTGCCGATCTCGAGCCACCACACCTATGTCGACTACTGGGGCACCCGGGTGTCGTCGTTTGAGATCCTGTCGCCGCACCGCGAGTTGACTCTCGCGGCCACGAGTTTGGTCGAAGTGCGCGACCGCCCGCATCCCGATCACCGGCTCGAGTGGACGGCGCTGGCCGACGAGATCGAGAGCGCGACCGAGTTTGTCGAGCAGCTGGCGCAGAGGCCGCGCACGCGTCCGCCGGCCGAGGTCGCCGCACTTGCCGCCGCGATCGTCGCGAAGGAGCCGTCACCGTGTGCTGCGGCCCTCGCCATCTGCACCGCGATCGGCGAACTCATCGAGTACATGCCCGGGGTGACCGGCGTACACACGACAGCCGCGGAGGCCTGGGAGCACAAGAAGGGTGTCTGTCAAGACATCACGCATCTCGCGATCGGCGCCCTGCGCAGCGTGGGAATTCCGGCGCGCTACGTGAGCGGATACCTGCACCCGAAGCCGGATGCCGAAATCGGCGAAATGGTGAAGGGCGAGTCGCACGCCTGGGTGGAGTGGTTTTGCGGTGCGTGGAACGGCTACGACCCGACCAACCTGATCGAGATCGGCGACCGTCACGTCACCGTCGGGCGCGGCCGGGACTACGGGGATGTCGCTCCCCTGCGCGGGGTCTACGCCGGTCCGTACAAGAGCAAGTTGTTCGTGACTGTGGAGATCACCCGCGAGGCGTAAGCCCACGTCGGCTCAGCTCTTCTGGGTCTCGACTTCGACGATCGCGATTTCTGAGGTCGCGAGTTCGCGGTCTTCCGCTTTTCCGCTGAAGTGCAGCGGCCACCGGCGTTGGCGGTCCCAGGTGACGCGGAGGGCACGGGTGCGCAGGAAGTACCCGACGGCAACGATCACGATCACGGCACCGGCTGCCGCACCGGTCAGCATCGCGATTCGGGGGCCCGCTGTGCCGGCGATCCAGCCCATCAGCGGCGCTCCGGCGGGAGTGCCGCCCACGAAGATCGCCATGTAGAGGGCCATCACGCGCCCGCGCATGCTCGGCGGGGTAGTGATCTGCACGTACGAGTTGGCGGTCGTCATCAGAGTCATCGCTCCGACTCCGACCGCAATTAGGGCGATTCCGAAGACCCACACGTTGGGGGAGAGTGCGGCGAGCGTCATCGAGATCGAAGCCCCGAAGGCGGCCCAGGCAACGGTCGAGAGTCGGGGGATCTCGCGCCGCGCGCTGAGCAGAGCGCCACTCACCGAGCCGATCGCGAGCACCGACGACAGCACTCCGTACTGGGCCGAGCCGAGGTCAAAGACGATGCGCGACATCGTGGAGAGGTACACGGCGAAGTTCATGCCGAAGGTGCCCCAGAGGAAGACCATCACGAGGATCACCACGAGGTCTGACCGCCCCCGCACGTACCGCAACCCTTCACGGATGGCGCCCGGTCCTCGGGGTGGACGCTTCATCGGGATGAGTTCGTTCGAGCGCAAGAGGGCGAGAGCCCCGAGCACAGCGAGGAAGGTGGTGACGTTCAGGATGAACACCCAGCCGCTGCCGATGACGGCGATCAGGATGCCGGCGATCCCCGGGCCGATCAGGCGTGCACCGTTGAACGACGCTGAGTTCAGTGCCACGGCGTTGGTCAGTTGTCCGTTCGGAACGAGTTCTCCGACGAACGCCTGCCGCGCGGGGGAGTCGAAGGCTGCCGCGACGCCGAGCAGCAGCGCGAAGACGTAGACCATCCAAAGTTCGACGTGCCCGGTCAGGGTGATGATGCCGAGCGCCAGGGCGAGAGCACCCATCGCGGCCTGGGTGATCGCGAGCACTTTGCGCCGGTCGAATCGGTCGGCAACGGTACCGGTGAACGGCAGGAGCAACAGCATCGGAGCGAACTGCAGACCCGTCGTGATCCCGACCGCCGTCGCATCGTCGTCAGTGAGAACGGTGAGCACCAGCCAGTCCTGCGCGATGCGCTGCATCCAGGTCCCGATATTCGATACCAGGGCGCCGCCGAACCACAGCCGGTAGTTGCGCACGCGCAGCGAGCTGAACATCGCGCTCAGGAGTCGGCCAACTTCCGCAGAATCGGGATGACGGCGTCGAGGCGGGAGCGTTCGCTCGCCTCGAGAGCCGCCAAGTGCTGCGAGAACCAGGCAGTTCGTTGCGCCCGCACGTCGACGAGGAGGTCGTGAGCCGACGGCGTGAGGTCGACGAGCACTTTGCGGGCGTCATCCACCGACTTGGCGCGCACGACGTGCCCACCCTCTTCGAGCCCGTTGACGGTGCGGTTCATCGACGGTGGGGTGACTCGTTCCAAGATGGCGAGGTCGCCCGGGGTCTGCGGCCCGAGTCGGTCGAGGTGAAAGAGCACGGAGAGTTGGCTGTCGCCGAGGTCGCCGACAGCACGATTGATGCGGATGCGGCGCGCGAGCCGCTGCAGCACCAGCCGCAGCTCGTCGTCATCAGATTCGGGCACGATCGTTAGCCTAACTCATTAGCGGGGCTAATGGCTTGAGGAGTCCTACGATGAACCGAGCGAGGAGGCTCCATGCCCAACACGGCGGCACGCGGCGAACACACCTTCCAGGATGCCGAGGGCGTCACCATCCATTACTACGGATGGCAGGCGACCCAGCCGCGGGGCGTGGTGCAGATCATCCACGGCATCGGTGAGTACGCGATCCGCTACGAGGAGCTCGCGCAGTCCCTCGTCGCCGGCGGCTACACCGTGTACGCCAGTGACCTTCGCGGTCACGGCCAGACGGGCCTGGGCCAGTACGCGGGCGACCACGCGAAGTTGGGCAAGCTCGGCGCCGGTGGCGTGCCGGCGACCCTCGCCGGCATCCGAAAGCTGTCTGGGATCCTGCACGACCAGCACCCCCACCTGCCGCTCGTGCTGCTGGGCCACAGCCTCGGCTCGATCTTCGCGCAGAAGATGCTGAATGAGGATGCCTCCCCCTACGCCGCGGCGGTGCTGAGTGGCACCCCGTACCGCACCGCGTTGCACATGAACTCGGGCGACCTCTCGAAGCGTCACGCGGTTCCCGGTGGAACGGGCACCGAGTGGCTGAGCCGCGATCCCGAGGTGTGGACGCGCTTTGCCAACGACCCGCTGACCTTCGACGCCAAGGTCGCGAAACTGTTCGGGCTGCGCGAGGCGCTGCGGCTGCTCGGTCGCCCCACGAAGATCTCGCACGACCTGCCGCTGCTGATCCAGATCGGTTCGGAAGATCCGCTAGGCGGCCCGCGCAGTGTCGAACTTCTTGCCGCGGCGTACCACACGCGCGGTGGCCTGAGCGATGTCACGGTCGAGATTTACGAGGGCGCGCGCCACGAGGTCTATAACGAAACCAACCGCCGGGAGGTCATGGCCGACCTCGTCACCTGGCTCGACGAGAAGGTCACCCCGACGGTCTAGGCGGTCAGCAAGCTAGGCGGTCAGCAAGCTAGGTGGTCAGTAACACGAGTCGTTGCGTCGTGCGCGTCATCGCGACGTACCGATCGATCACCCTCTCGATGTCGGTACTCGGTTCGTCAGAGTCGGCGAGCATGACGAGGTCGAACTCCAACCCCTTCGACCCCTCGGGAGTCAGTGACAGCACCCGCGGGCGAGCCGTGAACGACGGATCGCCGATGACACAGGCGATCCCCTCGACGTTGCTCGCGAGCCACTCATCGAGGATCGCATCGCGTTCAGCGACCGGCGCCCGGGTGACCGGGATGCCGCTGCTGCGAATCGAGGTCGGCACGTTAGCGTCGGGCAGCACCGCGCGAATGACCGGCTCGGCCACCGCCATCACCTCTTCCGGGGTGCGGTAGTTGATCGTCAACGACGAGATGTGGATGTCGTCAAGCCCGACCCGGCGCAGGCGGTCCTGCCACGACTCGGTGAACCCGTGGCGTGCCTGAGCCCGGTCGCCGACGATCGTGAAACTCTTCGACGGGCAGCGGCGCACGAGCATCCGCCACTGCGCATCGGTGAGTTCCTGAGCTTCGTCGACGACGATGTGGGCGAACGGCCCGGCGAGTTCGTCGGCGTCGTCCAGCTCCACCGCTGTCTCGTCGATCAGGGCGTTGCGTACGTCGTCCCCGTCGAGCATGGCGAGGTTGCCATCGCCGTCCCCGAGCTCCTCAGACGCAATCAATTGCTCGACAACGCGTTGCATCTCTTCGCGTTGTGCTGCGAGCACGGCGGCCCGACGGCGCGCGCGCGCCGGAGCCTCGGGATCCCCGATCAACAGCCTCGCCGCGTCGAGAAAAGGCAGGTCTGAGGTCGTCCACGCCCGGCCGTCGGCACGCTGAACCGCGCGAAACTCGTCGTCGGCCAGCCACGGCGCGCACGCCTTCAGGTACGAGGGGACCGACCAGAGGTCGGCGACGACCCCCACCGGATCGAGCAGGGGCCAGGCCTGCGAGAAGGTGCGGCGCAGACCCGCATCCTGAAGCAGCACGCGGCGCAACAGCGGCCGCGGTGCCTGCTCCTCGTCGTATCGGCTCATGATGATCTCGAGCAGTTCTTGCCACACCGCGGCGCGCGCCTCGTTGTGCGACACCGCCTCGTCGCGCGAACCGAACGCGTCGGCCCAGTCGTCGGCGTCGATCTCGGTGCGGCCCCACGCGGTATCGATGAGCAGGCTGTCCGTCGGCGGCTGTTCGTAGCGGCGCACCGCCGTATCGAGGGCGTCGAACAGCCGTGCCGACGACTTCACGCGCAGCACGTCGGGGTCGGTCTCGGGTGGCGCGTCGGCCCCCTCCGGTACGAGGTCGCGCAACGTGCAGGTCGTCACCCCGTCCTCGCCGAGACTCGGCAACACGTCGTCGACATACGACAGGTAGGCGGCGCTCGGTCCCACGAAGAGGAAGCCGCCGTGGCGGCGGTCGAGCCGCGGGTCGGAGTAGAGAAGATAGGCGGCGCGATGCAGGGCGACGACCGTCTTACCGGTGCCCGGCCCGCCATCGACGACGAGTGCACCACGCGAACCGGCGCGGATGATCGCATCCTGATCGGCCTGGATGGTTCCGAGCACATCGCGCATGCGGGGCGATCGGCTGGTGCCGAGGCTCGCGATGAACGCCGACTGATCGTCGAGGGCCGCGTTGTCGCGGAGCCCGTCGGTCGTGAACACTTCATCCCAGTAGTCGGTGATGCGACCGAGAGTCCACCGGTAGCGACGTCGGCTCGCCAGGCCCAACGGGTTCGCGTGGGTCGCGCCGAAGAAGGGCTCCGCGGCAGGAGAGCGCCAGTCGATCAACAGCCGTTCGCCGTCGTCGCCGGTGAGCCCGAGGCGCCCGATGTAGATGGGCTCGGACCCATCGGAAGGCACCATCCGCCCCAGGCAGAGGTCGAGACCGAACCGCCGAAGCGTCGTCAGTCGGGTGTTGAGACGTCGCACTTCTTGATCGCGGTCGAGCGCCGCTTGGCCTTCCCGAGCGTTCAGCAGCAGCTCCTCGTCGAGCCGCGCCGAGAGGTCGGCGATCGAGCGTTCGAGGGTGCTGGCGATCGCAGCGAACCGCAGGTCGTCGTCGCCGATGAGTTCGGGCGCGGCTTTGGCCTTGCGCGCGGCGGGGAGGGCGAAGGCAGTTGCGTTTCGGGGCACGGTGCAGCGATTCTCCTCCCCTTCGCGTCGCCGCGTCCCAAGTTAGGCTGGCCTTCGCTCGCATTCCGGGCGAGGAGGACCAGATGCACGGCGAATTCAAGGTGCCCGGCGGCAAGTTGGTCGTCGTCGACCTCTCCGTCACCGACGGAAAGCTCGCCGACGTGAGGGTGTCGGGCGACTTCTTTCTCGAGCCGGATGAGGCGCTTGCCGCGATTGACCGCGCCTTGACCGGGATGCCGGAAGACTCCGATGCGAAGGCGCTCGCCGCATCCGTCACCGCAGCGCTACCTGAGGGCGCGGTGCTGCTCGGATTCACGGCCGAATCTGTCGCGACCGCCGTACGTCGGGCGCTGCGGAAGGCGACCACCTGGCGTGACTACGAGTGGCAACTGGTGCACCCCGGTCCGCTCGATCCGCTCACGCATCTCGCGCTCGACGAGGTCCTCGCGACCGAGGTCGGCGAGGGCCGCCGCAAGCCGACTCTGCGCATCTGGGAGTGGGATCAGCCGGCGGTCGTGATCGGCTCGTTCCAGTCGGTGAAGAACGAGGTCGATCCCGAAAACGCAGCCAAATACGGGTTCCGGGTCGTGCGTCGCATCTCGGGCGGCGGGGCAATGTTCATGGATGCCGGCGCGATCATCACCTACTCGATCTACGCCCCGGCCGACCTCGTCACGGGGATGTCGTTCGCCGACTCGTACGCGTTCTTCGACGAGTGGACCGTCGTTGCTCTCAAGAGCCTCGGCGTCGATGCGTCCTATCAACCGCTCAATGACATCGCTTCGCCGGCCGGCAAGATCGGCGGTGCCGCTCAGAAACGTCTCGGCAACGGTGGCGTGCTGCACCACGTCACGATGGCCTACGACATGGACGGCGATCGCATGGCCGAGGTGCTGCGCATCGGCCGCGAGAAGCTCAGCGACAAGGGCACCAAGAGTGCGAACAAGCGCGTCGACCCGCTGCGCAGTCAGACCGGGAAGAGTCGGGACGAGATCATCGAGCGGATGATCTCCACCTTCCGGGATGCCCATGGCCTGACGGACGGTGTCATCACCGACGCGGAGTACGCGCGGGCGGCCGAACTCGTCACCGAGAAGTTCGGTACCGACGAGTGGCTGTACCGGGTGCCGTGATCGTGAAAAATCTGACCTCGTGAAAAAGCTGATCGTTGGCGTCTCGATCGGCGCCCTGCTGCTGGGCGGCATCCTGGCGTCGGCCCTGCTCGGGCAGTTGCCGGTCTCGCCCGCGGAAGTCTTCGGATCTCTGCTGCGGGCGGTCGGCATCCCGAATTCGATGGCGCCCGACGACCCGGTGATCGAGTCAACGCTGTGGGTGATTCGGTTTCCGCGGATCGTGATGGCGATCGTGGTCGGCGCGTCCCTCGCGACGGCCGGTGCGGTCATGCAGGCGATCTTCGGCAACCCTCTGGCCGAGCCCGGCGTCGTGGGAGTGTCATCCGGGGCGGCACTCGGAGCGGCGACCGCGATCACCCTCGGCGCATCGGCGCTCGGCGAGTACGCCGTGGCAATCTTCGCGTTCGTCGGCGGGCTGCTCGCCACCCTCTTGGTGTATTTCGTGGCGCGCGCCAATGGCCGTACCGAGGTCGTGACCCTGCTGCTGACCGGCATCGCGGTGAACGCCTTCGCGGGAGCCGGGTTGGCGTTCGTGCTGTTCGCCGCGAACTCGGCGAGCCGCGAGCAGATCATCTTCTGGCAACTCGGGTCTCTCAACGGGTCGCTCTGGAGCGAGGTCGTCGTGGTGGTCGCGGTGGCCGTCGTCGGCGTGATCGCATCCGTGTTGCTCGCTCGGCGCTACGACCTCCTGTCCCTGGGCGAACGCAACGCGAAGCACCTCGGCCTCGACGTCGAGCGGCTGAGGTTGGTGTCGATCGTCATTGTCGCCCTGCTCACCGGCGTCGCGGTGGCGTTTGTCGGCATCGTCGCGTTCGTCGGACTCGTCGTGCCGCACGTGATGCGCATGCTGCTCGGCCCGCGCCACCGCGGACTCATCGTCGCCTCGGCCTTCGGGGGTGCCGTGCTGATGCTGATCGCCGACCTGCTCGCGCGCACCATCGTCGCCGGCGCGGAACTCCCGATCGGGATGCTGACCTCCCTTGTCGGCGGACCGTTCTTCTTCTTCCTCCTCTGGCGTCAACGGCGCCGGTCGGGAGGGTGGGCATGACTTTGCGCGCGCATTCCGTGTCGGTCGACTTGGGCGGTCGGCGCGTTCTTCACGACGTGACGCTCGACGTCATCCCCGGTGAGGTGCTTGCCCTGGTCGGGCCCAACGGCGCCGGCAAGTCGACGCTGCTCTCCGTGCTCTCAGGCGAGCTGGCCCCGGCATCCGGGTCGGTGCTGCTCGACGATCGCGACGTTCGATCGTTCTCGCCGCTCGAACTCGCGCGGCGCCGCGCGGTTCTCACGCAGGACAACACCCTGATCTTCCCGTTTCGGGTTCTTGAGGTCATCCAGATGGGGCGCTCGCCCTGGACGCGCACCGGCGAACTCGCCGACGACACCCGAGCGGTCAGCTCGGCGGCGGCACGAGCGGATGTCGGGCATCTCGCCCACCGCCGCTTCACCGAACTCTCGGGCGGCGAGCGAGCGCGTGTCTCCCTAGCTCGGGTGCTTGCTCAGGACACCGGTATCGTGTTTCTCGACGAACCGACCGCCGCGCTCGACCTGCGGCATCAGGAAGACGTGTTGCGCATCGCCCGGGAGTTGGCCGACGCAGGCCGTGCCGTCGTGCTCGTGGTGCACGACCTCTCGCTCGCCGGATCCGTCGCCGACCGGGTCGCGCTGCTGTCGGCCGGCCGCCTCGCCGCCGTGGGGGTTCCGGCTGACGTGCTCACGGCATCCACCATCTCGTCGGTCTACGGCCTCGAGGTGCGCGTCGTCGAAATCGACGGGCGGCCGCACATCGTTCCCACGAGGTAGCGACGTATCCTGTGCCCGTGGGCTGGATCGTGTGGGTGATTGTCGGAGTGCTCGTTGTCGCGGCCGGCGTCATCGGCCAGCTCACGGGGATCATGGACTTTCGCGCCAAGAAGGGCGCGGCGACCATCGGCAACGTGCTCGCCCCGATCGACGGTCTCTTCGCGCCGAACCGGCAAGAAGCCATGCAAGAACTCGAGCGGCAACACGAGATGCCCGCTCCCGCCCCGTCGCCCGGTGACGGCGATCGCGACGTTTACAAGGGGACGATCAAGATCGACCTCTCGCAGCCCCGCTAGCAAAAGCGTCGCCATCGCGGTACCGGCCCTTCACCGATGAAGTCGGTCTCTGGCTGGAGTACCTAACTCTCGGAAATCTCGTGCTTCGTCGACGTAGAGGGGCCAGAGTGCTCTGACGCCGAGAGTTAGGCACGCCACAACCCGTTTAACGTGTGGTCAGATCCTGGTACTCGGGATGGGTGTCGAGGAATCGGCGGGTGAACGGGCACGTCGCGCCGATCCGCGCCGTCGTGGTTGCGCGCAGCTGATCGAGGGCGCCACCGACCAGGATGCTGCCGAGCCCGCGCTCCTGTAGCGCCGGGTCGATCTCGGTGTGTGTGAAGACGATCTCGCCGTCGGCGCGCGTGAGGTAGTCGGTCTCGCCGAGCTCGCGGTCGCCGCGCATCAGCACGAATCGGGAGCCGGCCTCGTCGTGCACCACGGTGTCTGCCATGAATCCACGCTAACCCCGGGAACCGGCTGAGGTCTCACTCGGAGCCGCGGCGCACCAAAACCGTCGGCATCATGGTGATGAGCGGAACGTCCTCACCGTTGATCAGACGCATGAGCAGTTCGGCCATGGTGCGACCGACCTCGCTCTCTTCCTGGTCCACGGTGCTGAGCGGCGGGTTCGCGCGCTGGGCGAAGTAGTCGTCGTCGAAGGTGACGACGCCGAGGTCGCGAGGCACCGAGATCCCGCGCGCCTGCAGCACCGAGAGGGCACCGTCGGCCATCTGAGCGGATGCCGCGAACAGTCCGTCGAACGGCTCGCCCCGGTCGAGCAAGCGCTCCATCGCGAGCGCACCGGAGGCCGGGGTGAAGTCGCCGCGCTCGACCAGATCGGTCGGCATCCCGGCAGCCGCGAGAGCCGCGTGCCAGCCTTCGAGACGGTCGAGACCTGCCGTCATGTTCGTGGGGCCGGCGATGGTCGCGATGCGCCGACGCCCGGCCGAGATCAGCAGCTCGACAACTGACTGCGCCGAGGCCGTGTTGTCGACATCCACGTAGACGGGTACCGGGCCGTCGTCGTACGGCGCGGGGCGTCCGCCGAAGACCACGGGGAGGTTGCGCGAGAGTGCGACATACGAGCGGTCGTCGCTGTGGTGGGAGAGGATGAGCGCCCCGTCAACGTTGCCCGCCTGGAGGTACCGGCGGCTCTTCTCCGGGTCGATTTCCGAGGCGATCAGCAGGGTCAGGGTGAAGTCGGTGGTAGCCAGCCGCATCGCCGCACCCTGCACCACGGAGGCGAAGTAGGGGTCGGCGAAGAACCGGGCGGTGTTCTCGGGGATGACGAGGGCGATCGAGTGCGTACGTCGGCTAGCGAGGGTGCGCGCCGCGCGATTGGGCACGTAGCCGAGCTGTTCGATCGCCGCGTTGACGGCAGCGAGTGCTTCGGCAGTGACCTTCGGCGAATCGTTGATCACGCGTGACACGGTGGAGCGTGACACCCCCGCGAGGGCGGCCACCATCTCAAGCGTCGGGGTCGACATCGATGGTGGCGCGCCGATCGTCACGGCGCGGCCTTGGGCGCCAATTCGACGCTCCGACTCGCAGCAATGATCGCCGCGAAGGTGAGCCCCGAGTCTTTGACGGTGCGCTCAAGGGTGTCGTAGTTGACGTGCACGATGCCGAAACGCTTCTCGAAGCCCCAGGCCCACTCGAAGTTGTCCATCAGCGACCACGCGAAGTAGCCGCGAACGTCAACACCGGCCGCGATCGCTTCCGCGACGGCTTGGATGTGGGTCTCGAGGTAGGAGACGCGTTGGGGGTCAGCGACATGTCCGTCCGAAGGTTCAGGGTCGTCGTAGGACGAGCCGTTCTCAGTGACGTAGAGCGTGGGCAAATTCGGATACTCAAGCGTAAGGCGCTCAAGCAGGATGCGCAGACCGTCGGGATTGACCTCCCACCCCATCGCGGTGCGAGGCAGACCGCGGGACGGGAAGGTCACGAACTCCGACCCGACGAACGGCGACTTGAGCGGTTTCGTGACCGGGGTAATCGACGGCGGTTGGTTCGGTGGCAGCGCTCGCCCCGAGACCTGGTCGTCGTGGTAGTGGTTCACCCCGAGGAAGTCGATCGGCTGCGAGATCGTCGCGAGGTCGCCGTCGTGGATGAGGGACTCGAAGTCGTACTCCGCGACATCCGACACGAAGTCGGTCGGGTAGGCGCCCAGCAGAATCGGCTCAAGGAACGCACGGTTCCACAGGGCATCCACCCTGCGGGCCGCGTCGAGGTCTTCGGCCGACGACGCGTCGTACGGCAGAGCGTTGGTGAGGTTCAGCGTGATGCCAAGCCGAGCGGCCCCCGCCCCACGCAACGCCTCGACCACGAGTCCGTGAGCGAGATGCTGGTGATGGAGCGCTCCGAGGGCCGCCCGGGGTTCTTGACGACCGGGAGCGTGCTCGCCGCCCGCGTAGCCGATGAAGGATGAGCAGAACGGCTCGTTGAACGTCGTCCAGTCGTTGACGCGGTCACCGAGAACCTGGTGCACGCCGAGCGCGTAGTCGAGAAAACGCTGCGCGGTGTCGCGGTTTGCCCACCCGCCGGTCTCTTCAACGGTTTGCGGCAGATCCCAGTGATAAAGGGTTAACCACGGCAGGATGCCGGCCGCGAGGAGTTCGTCGACCAGCCGCGAGTAAAAGTCGAGGCCGTCGCGGTTGAACTCGCCGTCATCCGGCTTGACCCGTGCCCAGGAGACCGAGAAGCGGTACGAGTCGAGACCGAGTCGGGTCATCAGCGCGACGTCTTCCGGCATCCGGTGGTAGTGGTCGACGGCACGTTCGGGGGTGTCGCCGTGGGCGACGTTTCCCGGGACGCGCGCGAAGGCATCCCAGATCGAGTCGCGTTTGCCGTCTTCGTGGGCAGCACCTTCGACCTGCGCGGCAGCGGTTGCTGCGCCCCAGACGAAGCCATTCGGCCAGCGGAAGCCGGCCGGAAGCGCGAGAGTCATCAGCCCTTCACCGCCCCCGCCATGATGCCGGAGACGAGTTGGCGACCGGCGACGATGAAGAGGAGCAGCAGCGGGATGGTGGCCAACACGGCGCCCGCGAGCACGACCGTGTAGTTCACATACCTCGCCGACTGCAATTGACTCAGAGCGACTTGCAGCGTTGGATTCGACCCGGCGACGATCAGCGGCCACAGGTAGTCGGTCCAGGCGGTCATGAAGGTGAACAGACCGAGCACCGCCATCGCGGGGCGCGCGGCAGGAAGGCCGACGTACCAAAAGGTACCGATGCTGCTGGCGCCGTCGACGCGGGCCGCTTCGATCAGTTCGTCGGGAATCACATCGACGAGGTACTGACGCATGAAGAACACGCCAAAGGCGGTCACAAGCGTCGGCACGATGATGGCGCCCAGTGACCCGGTCCAGCCGAACTGCTTCATCAGAATGAACAACGGGATGATGCCCAGTTGGGTGGGGATGGCGAGCGTCAGCACCACGAACAGCATCAGCCCGTTGCGGCCACGGAACTTGAGCTTCGCAAACGTGTAGCCGGCGAGGGTCGAGAAGAACAGAACCGAGACGGTGATCGCGCTGGACACGATGATGCTGTTGCCGAGCGCCTTCCAGAAGTCGATCGTGGCGAAGACCTCGGAGGCGTTCTGCCAGAACTGACCGCCCGGGAGCAGCGGCGGATACGGCAGGGTCAGAACACTGTTCGTGCTCGATCCGGCCACGAACGACCACCAGAGCGGATACGAGCTGCCGAGGAACCAGGCGAGCAACAGTCCATAAACCAAGAAGCCAGGGCGCGAACCCTTGATGGCGTGGTGCCGGGGACGCTTGGTGCGGGTGCGATCGAGCGCTGTGGTCATGGGAGACGCTCCAGGTGGTTCTGCGCAACGGGTGGGACGGCATCCTGCTGCGTGGCGCGGTACTTCGCCAATCGTCGGGACGTACGAGTCTTCGTCATCTTGGCCTCGCTTGACGCGATGCCCCGAGAGAGGAAGTAGTTGATCAGGCCGATCAGGACGATGATCATCAGCAAGATGAATGCGATTGCCGCGGCTCGACCGAAGTGATCTTGGTTAAAGGCCATATTCCAGATGTAGAGGGTGGTCGTTTCAAACTGGTGATACACACCACCCGGGTAGGCGAGGGTGGCCTCGAATAGCTTCGGTTCGGTGAAGATCTGGAGTCCACCGATGGTTGCGGTGATGAGCACGAAGATGAACGTCGGGCGGATGCTGGGCAACGTCATCGAGAAGAAGCGGCGGAAAGCCCCGGCCCCGTCAAGGGCGGCCGACTCGTAGATGTCGCGGGGGACAGCCTGCATCGCGGCGAGCAGGATGAGGGCGTTGTAGCCGGTCCAGCGCCAGTTCACCATCGTTGCGATCGCGAAATGGCCGGCGAACGTGTCGTGCTTCCACAAGACCGGATCGAGCCCGATTGACGTGAGCAGGTTGTTCACGAGGCCGTACGTCTCCGAGAAGATGCTGCTGAAAATGAGGGCGACCGCGGCCGGCGTCACGACGTAGGGCAGCAGCACGCTGAGACGCCAGAAAGTCTTGGCGCGCAAGTTCTGGTCGAGGACGGCGGCGATGAAGGTTGCGGCGACGAGTTGGGGGATCGCTGACAGCAGGAAGATGCTGAAGGTGTTGAAAATCGAGTTCCAGAACCCCGGGTCTTGGAACTCGCGGATGTAGTTCTGAAAACCCCAGACCTGGCCCTGACCCTTGAGTAGGTCCCAGTCATTAAGCGAGACCACGAAGGTGTACAGCAGAGGGAACAGCCCGACGAGCGCAAAGAGGATGAAGAACGGCGCTACGTACAGGTAGGGCGAGTACTTGAAGTCTGCATAGTGTCGGCGCTGGCGCCAGGTGAGGCCAGGTCGCGCCGCGCGGGGGCGGTCGGCTTCAGCAGTGCGTGTCATCTTCGGTCGTTTCAATCTGTTCCGAGGCGAAGCCCCCAGGGGCGGTGCCGCTCCTGGGGGCTTCGCGATGGTGTTACTGGTCGGCTAAAGGTCAGCCAAGCAGCTGGTGCAGCAGGTCGATCGCCTGGTTCCAGGTGGTCTCACCGTCAGCCGTGCCGGCGTCGAGCGCCGAGCGCGGCGGTCCGAAGACCTGCTCCTGGATGATCGCGTCATCCGGACCCTTGAACTGTGCGACGACACCCGAGGCGCGCGATCCGAGGATCGTGCCGATCGGAGCGTTGTTGAAGAACTTCGACAGGTCGTTCGGTCCGGTGACACCCGGGTCGGTCTGAGCAGCCTTGACGCTCGGGAAGGTTCCGGCTGCCTGGAAGGCGGCCACCTCCTGAGGCGTGTCGGTCAGCCAGGCGGCGAGCTCAGCGGCTTCCTTCGGGTGCTTCGACGTGGTGGGAACCGTCAGGAACGTGCCACCCCAGTTGGCGTAGCCGCCGGGGAAGACATCCGCGAAGTCCCAGCCGGAGGTGGCGCTTCCGCCGCCGGCCTCAGTCTTGCCCTTGACGACACCCAGCATCCAGCCGGGGCACATGAAGACAGCGAAGGTGCCGTCGACGAACGACGCGCCTCCACCCCAGTCCCACTGAGCCGAGTTGGCCGAGAGTCCGGCCTTCTGCGCGTCGGCGAGCTGCAGCCAGAAGCTCTTCAGCGTCGCGTTGTTCTCAATGTTCAGGGAGCCGTCCTTCTTGTAGTAGCCCTCCTTCTGTTCGTTCACAAACGCGTTCCAGACGAAGCCACTCTGGTCGTAGAAGGCCTTGCCCGTGGCGGCGTGGTACTGCTTGCCAACCTCGAAGAACTTGTCCCACGTTGCGGTCGCGCCGCCGAACAGCGCTGCGACGTCGGCACGATCGGTGGGCAGGCCAGCGGCGGCGAACAGCGTGCTGTTGTAGCAGAGGCCCTCCGGTCCGATGTCGGTGCCGTAGCCGATGACGCGGCCCTTGGAGTCGGTCGCCTGACCGACCTTCCAGTCGACCCAGCGGCTGGCGAGGTCGGTTGCGCCGTAGTCGCGCAAGTCGGTGAAGGTGTCGGAGACCTCCATGACGGAGCCGAGCCAGCCTTCTTCGACGGCCTGGACGTCGGGCAGGCCACCAGAAGCCTGCTTCGTCTTCCAGTCGGTGAGCGCGTTGCCACCGGTGTCGATGTTGGTGGCCTTGATGGTGATGTTCGGGTGGTCCTTCTCGTACTGCGCGTAAAGCCCGTCGAGTCCCATGGTCCCGAAGGTGGTCACGGTCAGTTCGATCGGCCCGTCACTGGCGGCCGGCTGTGAACAGCCGGTCATGACGAGTGCGAGAGAGGCAGCGCCGGCAACGGCGACTACCGCAGTGCGTCGTGAGAGTCTCACGGTCACTCCTTTGTGTGCGTGGATGAGGGTGTGTGCTACCCGTGGGAGCGGTCCCACGGTGGCCGTGGGAGCGCTCTCACGAACTGGCGTCACTGTAGGCACAGCGCATCCACCGTGTCAACAGCAAAGGGCCGCCGATCAGAGGAATCCCTGTTCGGCGGCCCTTTATTTGCGGGCGGGTCAGCGGCGTGACTTTGTCGGTTCGGGCTCATTCGGATCGTAGGTGGGGATGGATCCGGTTCCCGGCTCGAGCATCGCTCCGGTCTGGTCGGCGGCCCGCTGAGCGAGCAGCGCGGCGTCGGCATCCGCCGATTCTTCCATCGCTGACTTGGCGCGAAGCGGCGGCGTCTTGAGGAAGAAACTGAGCACGAATGCGACCAGGACAACAACCAGGCTTACCCAGAAAACCGTCACTGCGGCGCTCGCAAAACCGTCGAGGAAAGGTGCCGTCAGGTTGTGATCCGCGCCGTTCAGGAACGACGTGTCGCCGTCGAGGCTGCTGCCCGCCGATGATCCCGTGCCGTTCGCGAGGGCATCCTGAACCTGGGGAACGAGTTTGTCGACGATCGACGCACGAGTCGCGTCGTCGCCCAGATCGACGCCGGCCGGCAGCTGCGAGATCACGGGGTTCACGATGTTGTCGTAGACGTTGGTCATGATCCCCGCGTTCTGCGGAGCCGATGAAACCGCCGGGTCGAGCGCGGCATTCAGCGCGTTCGTCAAAGTCTGGGTACGCCCGAAGGCGGCCTGGATCGCGTCGGGGATCCGCGCGAACAGCACCGAGAACAGGATGGCGACCCCCAGCGTTCCCCCGATCTGCCGGAAGAACGTCGACGACGAGGTCGCGACCCCCATCTCGCGAGGCCCGACGGAGTTTTGACTGGCGATCGTGAGCGTCTGCATCAGCTGGCCCAGGCCGAGGCCGACGAACAGCATGCCCACCATCATGAAGATGACCGGCTGATCGGCTGACGAGAAGGTGAACCAGAAGAAGCCGAGGGCCATGAATCCCGAGCCGAGGGTCGGGAAGATCCGGTACTTTCCGGTCCGCGCGATGACCTGACCGCTGACGATCGAGGCGATCATGAGACCCAGGATCATCGGCAGAAGCAGCAGACCGGTCGTCGTCGGAGTGGTGCCGTAGACGAGCTGCAGGTAGAGCGGCAACGTCATCATCGCGCCGAACATGCCGAACCCGACGAGGACGCCGAGCACGGTGGCCATCGAGAACGTCGGGTGCTTGAACAGCCGCAGGGGGATGAGCGCCGCGTCACCCATGAGGCGTTCGACGACGACAAAGGCGATCAGTCCGAGCCCGCCGACGATGTAGCAGGCGAACGCTAGGGGCGAACTCCAGCCCCAGTCGCGACCGTTCTCCGCCACGAGCAGCAACGGAACCAGGCCCACGATGATTGTGAACGCTCCGAACCAGTCGATCCGTGCGCTGTGTCGCGTGTGCGGCACGTGCAGGAAGCGCCAGACGAGGGCGAGGGCGACGATGCCGATCGGGATGTTGATCAGGAACACCCAGCGCCAGCCCGTGATGAAGAGAATCTCGGGGGTGCCCGCGAGCAGGCCGCCGATGAGCGGGCCGAGCACGCTCGACGTCGCGAACACTGCAAGGAAGTAGCCCTGGTACTTGGCACGCTCACGCGGAGCGAGGATGTCGCCCATGATCGCGAGGGGAAGCGCCATCAAGCCACCGGCACCGACGCCCTGAAGGGCACGCCACCCGGCGAGCTCGTACATCGAGTGCGAGAAGCCCGCGAGACCCGATCCGATGAGGAACAGGACGATCGCGAAGATGAATAGCTGGCGCCGTCCGAAGATGTCGCTGAGCTTGCCGTAGATGGGCGTCGTCACGGTCGAGGTGATGAGATACGCCGTCGTGACCGAGGCCTGAAGTGCGAGGCCGTCGAGGTCGTCGGCGATCGTGCGTATCGACGTCCCCACGATCGTCTGATCGAGCGAGGACAGAAACATCCCGGCCATCAGTCCGAAGATGATGAGCAGGATCTGCCGGTGCGAGAGCATCGGCTTCTGCGCCGCGGGCGCAGTGACTTCAGTGGCGGACATGGGTCCCGTTCGTGATCTGTGGTGGCTGTGTGCAAAGAATATTGCGGAGACTGCAAATTTACTCCTCACGCCGACACCGAGCAAACTGTGGCTCGCGAATGGTTCGGCGAGCGATGCGTAAACTAACCCGGTGACTGGCGAACCCATGCTCCGCGTGCGACACCGGGGACCCACAAAGCAGCAGATCCGCAACCGCCGGATTGCGGTCGTCGTCGTGCTGGTGCTCTTCGTCGCTCTCGTCGCCGGCGCAATCGTGCTGTTCGCCCCGCGTGGATCCGCGCCCGTGGCCGACCCGTCGGAGACTCCGACCGCGAGCGAGCCCCCGGTGCCGACGCCAACCCCCACTCCGACGCCGACCTTCCCGGTCGACAAGTACTCGCACGACGACCCGAACAGCATCTGGGTGGTCGTCAATAAGACTCGGCCGCTCGACCCCGCCGACTACGCCCCCACGGACCTGGTCGTGGTCAACATCCCCGGCGGGGGGCAGCTTCGGGCGGAAGCGGCCGCGGCCATGCAGTCGCTGCTCGCCGAGTTCACCGCCGAGACCGGCCTGTCGATGTCGTCAATGTCGTCGTATCGCAGCTATGCCCGCCAGGTGGACGTCTACGCCGGCTGGGTGTCATCACTCGGTCAGGCGGGCGCTGACCAGACCAGTGCCCGACCCGGCTTCAGCGAGCACCAGACCGGCTGGGCAATGGATATGGGCGCGGTGCCCAGCACCTGCGCGGGCAAGCAGTGCTTTGCGGACACGCCGCAGGGGCAGTGGCTCGCGGCGAACTCCTGGAAGTTCGGCTTTGTCATCCGCTACCCCGACGGCAAGACGCCGATCACCGGGTACGAATACGAGCCGTGGCACGTGCGCTACATCGGGATCGAAGCCGCGACCGAGATGCACGACACCGGCGTCACGACGCTCGAAGAGTTCTTCGGCTTCCCCGCGGCACCCGACTACAACTGATAACGGTTCAGGAGCCGAGGGCGGCATCGACGATCGTCTTCGCCTCGGCCTGCACTTCGGCCAAATGCTCGGGTCCCTTGAACGACTCGGCGTAGATCTTGTAGACGTCTTCGGTGCCCGACGGCCGCGCGGCGAACCAGGCGTTCTCGGTAACGACCTTCACCCCGCCGATCGCGGCGCCGTTGCCGGGAGCCGTCGAGAGGCGGTCGGTGATCGGCTCGCCCGCGAGAGAATCTGCCCGGATGTCGGCGCCGCTGAGTTTGCCGAGCCGCGCCTTCTGCGCCGGTGAGGCTGCGGCATCCACTCGGGCGTATGCGGGTGAGCCAAACTCGGCGGTCAGTTCGGCGTAGAGCTCCGAGGGCGTTTTGCCGGTCACCGCACGGATCTCGGCCGCGAGAAGGGCGAGCAGGATGCCGTCTTTGTCGGTCGTCCACACCGAGCCGCCGAGCTCGAGGAACGACGCTCCGGCCGACTCTTCGCCGCCGAAGCCGACCGAGCCGTCGATCAGCCCCGGAACGAACCACTTGAAGCCGACCGGCACCTCCCAGAGCCGTCGGCCGAGCGACGCCGCGACCCGGTCGATCATTGTTGACGACACGAGTGTCTTGCCGATCGCGGCGTCCGGCCGCCATCCCGACCGGTGCGTGTACAGATACTGGATCGCGACCGCCAGGTAGTGGTTGGGGTTCATCAGCCCGCCGTCGGGGGTGACGATGCCGTGGCGGTCGGCATCCGCATCGTTGCCGGTCAGCAGGTCGAAGTCCGCCCGACGGGCGACGACGGATGCCATGGCCGACGGCGACGATGGGTCCATGCGGATCTTCTCGTCCCAGTCGAGAGTCATGAAGCGCCAGGTGGGGTCGACGGTCGGGTTCACGACCGTCAGATCCACGTCATAGCGCGAGGCGATCAGCGCCCAGTAGTCGACGCTGGCACCCCCCAGCGGGTCAGCGCCGAGGTGCAGTCCGGCGTTCTTGATCGCCGCGAGGTCGAGAACGTTCTTCAGATCGTCGACGTACTCGGGGCGGTAGCCGTAGCGGTCGATCGAACCCGTCCCGCCGACCTTCACATCGCGGTTGCCGCCGGCGATCAGGTCGTTCGCGCGCCCGGCGATCCAGCCCGTCGCATCCGAATCCGCCGGACCACCGTGGGGCGGGTTGTACTTGAAGCCGCCGTCGCGGGGCGGGTTGTGGCTCGGCGTGATGACGATTCCATCGGCCTGAGCTCCGCCGACTTTCAGCGAGCGATTGAACCGGATGATCGCCCGCGACACAGCGGGGGTCGGCACCCAGCCGTCTTCGGCATCCACGATCGCGGTGATGCCGTTGGCGGCGAGAACCTCGAGCGCCGTCGCCTGGGCGGGGGCGGAGAGTGCGTGGGTGTCGGCGCCGACGAAGACCGGACCGGTGATTCCCTGGGTCGCGCGGTACTCGACGATCGCCTGGGTGATCGCCGCGATGTGGGTCGAGGTGAAGGCTCCGTCGAGTGACGAGCCGCGGTGCCCGGAGGTACCGAACACGACAGGCTGATCGGGCGCGGCGGGGCCGTCGTACGCCGCGAGCAACGCCGGGATGTCGACGAGGTCGCTCGCTTGGGCGGGGGTTCCGGCGCGATCCATCATCCTGTGATCCTTCCATGCGACGACCGCTGTGGGCTTGGTGCGGCCAGCTTCGAGAATTTGTCATTCGCGCTACCCTGCGGGGGTGACAGAAACCGCCCCCCACCCCACGATGCGCTACGCCACCCGGGGTGTCGCCCAAGCGCACTCGAGTTTCGAGCGGACCACGCGCGGGTCGATCCGGTCGTCGACGGCCTGGCTTGCTGCGGCTGTGCCCATCGGTATCGGCACCGCGCTCGCAGCCGTGATCGCGCTGTTCGCGCAACTAGGTCAGGCCTCCATTGTGAATGGTCGCTTGGATGTTCTGGGCACGGCGCCCATCTGGTGGGCAGTCGCCAGGCTCGCCATCGGCGTGCTGCTCATCCTCGGCGTTACGGCAGGCGTGGCGGCGGCGACCAGAGTGGCTCGCGACTTCGTGGATCGTCGCCAGCCGAGCGCCCGCCGCGCGTGGCGCGAGACGCTGGCCGCCATCCCCCTTCTGATGGTGGTGGCAGTGGTCGCCAGTCTCGGAGGGGGCGCCATCGCGCTCGGTGCGTCCACCGCGCTGGCTCTGGTCGGGCCACTCGTGGTGGTCGGTCTGCTGGTCGTGGCCATCCTGGTTGTGGTCGGTGTGGCGATTCTTGCTCCGCTCACCTTGGCGTTACCGGTTGATGCGCTGGAGGGCGGCGGAGTGCGCGCGCTGCCCCGCACGTTCGTGGTCGCGAAGCGCTACTCCCAGATGACGCGGGGACGAGCGCGCCCGCGAGCGACCCTGACACTGTTGCTCGGTCTGGCCGTGGCCGATCTCGCAATTTCGGCCCCCTGGGGCGGTTCGCTCCTTCCCGTCGCACTCGTGACCTTTGGTGTGACGATCGCCGTGGTGGCGTGGGCCGTGTTGGCGGCTGGGATCTGGACGGGTGTCGCGGCCGACGGGCTGGAGGCTCTCGATCGGCTTCCCGTCGAGGGGTCATGGACTCCGGTACCGGGCGCGCCGCGCCGACTGCTGCTGGCGGTGGGCGCGCTGGCGCTCGCCCCGGTGCTCACGGCAGGGACGCTCGCCATCGACCCGATCGGGGTCCCCCGGGTTGAGGCACAGAATCTGGCTCGCGTGCCGATCGGGGGCCCGGAGATCGCGCCCTTCGGTGACGGCGGCGTTGCCGTCTTGAGCATGCGCGGCGTCAGCGGGTTCGGAGCCGACCTCAGCCTCTGTCGGTCAGGGGGTTGCCGAACTCTCGAGTTGCCCGACGTTTTCACGATCGCGATGAGCTCGACTCCGGAGGGCGACCTGGTGTTCGCCCACTGGCGACGCACCCCGGCACAGCCGGAACTCGTGCTGACTCGGCTCACGCCATCCGAGGTCGACGCGTTGGTCGACGACCTCCCTGGGAAGGATGAACCCGACCATCGCGTCGACTCGCGGTACATCGGTGAGGACGACGGTCCGGGGGCAACCGTCGTGATCGCGCGGTACGACGGCGAGTTCCCCGACTCTTATAACCAGGACGTCACGGGGCAGCACACCACCATGGTCGCCGTCGACGCCACGGGGTCGACGCCGGTCGTCGCGTCGCTCGAGGCCTTTCCGAAGGTGGAGGAACACCAGAGCCAGAACGATCAGACGCCGACCCTCTCGGTCTACAGATGCGAGGACGCGGCCTGCACCTCGGCTTCCACGGTCGGCGCGACGAGCCTGACCTGGTCTCCAGCAGTCAACGGGACAGGTCCCACGCTTTTCGACATGGCGGCTGACGATGATCGCGCCGCCGTGGGGTTGTCGTCGTACTCGGCGTCCGACGAGCCCATCCGACTATTCACCTTCGCAGACGGCACCGAGCCGACCGTATCGTCGATCGCAGAGCCCGTGCCGGACACCACCGTTGTGAGCGACGACAACGCCGGGCTTTCGGTCGCGCTTCGTCCGGATGGCCTCGCGACGTTGCTCTGGCGGCTGCCGACGACGTCGTCGTTCTGGCTCTCGAGTTGCCTGGATGAGCGCTGCACCGACTCGACCGACGTCGAAATCGACCCCGGTCTTCCGACGAGCAAATACGGCCCTCCCCCTGCGCTCGCGATCGATTCCTCCGGTCGGCCGCTCGTCGCCGTCGCGACCCCAGATGACACACTGGCGTTGATCGATTGTCTCGACGCCGCGTGCCAAGAGATGAAGCGCACCGAGCTCATCGACATCGTCTGGCACGGCGCCCCGATCGGGCTCGCGCTCGATGGTGACCGTCCGATTCTGATCGCCGACGGAGCGGACCCGACGCCCTCGACACTTCGACTCCCGAGTCAGGTGGTGCGCTGTCTCGAGGCCCGCTGCGGCTGAGCCGCAACGGACTTAGGGAGCGATCTCCACCCGGGCAATCAGGTTGTCGACCAGGGTGAAGCGAAAGGTGCTCGTGCCGTTGAAACCGCCGCCGGTGACGTCGATGGTCACTACCCAGTCGTCACCATCGGCCCGGACGGCGGCTACAGCGAGCTGAGCCTTGCGACCGATGTTGTCTGACTCGTCCCAGTCCGCGATGCCGTCTCGACCCTCGAACACCTTTCCCCAGTCGACCAACACCGCGTCGGGGGCAAAAGTCGCGACGAAAGCGTCGTGGTCGCCCGCGTTGGTCGCGTCGACCAAGCTTTTGATGGTAAGAGGCAGTCGTTTCACTCCGGCGGGGGTCTGGCTCATCCGGCAAGTCTCGCAGCCTCGGTAGGCTCGCAGCCATGGTTGATCGCGCCGCCCCCGATAGCTACAGCTACCTCGGGCCTGCCGGCACCTTCACCTGGATGGCTCTCACCCAAGTACCCGAGGCGCAGGGCGCGACCTGGCGCAGCGTCAACAACGTGGGCGAGGCACTCGACGACGTGGTGTCGGGTCGGAGCGTCGGTGCGGTCATCGCGATCGAGAACAGCGTCGAGGGTGGCGTGAGTGCCACGCAAGACGCGCTCGCCAACATCCCCGGCCTGCGCATCACGGGTGAGTACCTCGTTCCCGTGAACTTCTCGCTGGTCGCCCGACCCGGAACCACCCTCGCGGACGTGAAGGTTATCGCCGCTCATCCCGTCGCCTACGCGCAATGCCACCTGTGGCTCGACGCGCAGCTGCCCGACCACGAACACCTCCCGGCGACCTCGAATGTGAGCGCGGCATCCGGCCTGCTCGAGAACCAGATCGCGGATGCAGCGGTCGCTCCGCCCCGGATCGAGAAGGAACTCGGCGTTGTTGTGCTTGCTGACGGAATCGGGGACAACCCGAACGCCGTTACCCGGTTCGTGCTCGTGTCAGCCAGCCACGCGATCCCGCCAGCAACCGGTGCCGACAAGACCAGCGTCATCGTGGAACTGCCCTCCGATGCACCCGGCGGCTTGGTCGAGATGCTCGAGCAGTTCGCGACCCGCGGCGTCAACCTGAGCCTGCTGGAGTCCCGGCCGATCGGGGATGCCCTCGGTCGGTACCGCTTCGTCATCGATCTCGACGGCCACATCCACGACGAACGGGTCGCCGACGCCCTGCTCGGCCTCAAACGGTTCAGCCCGAATGTCATGTTCCTGGGCTCGTACCCTCGAGCGGACCGGCAGAACGTCGAGGTGCGTCCCCGATACGGCGACGATGTCTTCGTCGAGGCACGCGACTGGCTGCGCGACATCCTCTCGGGAGAGCCGGAGCGGTAGGAGAAAGGGCGAACGGGATGGCGAAGGGCGATTCAGGGGTTGACCCGCGCTACGCGGCGCAGTTCCAGCGCGGCTTTCAGGGTGAGCATGTCGATCCGACCTCGCCACCCGAGTCGGCGCAGCGCCGGGCCCCGGTGCACCTCAGCGGCGGCCGGGCCGCGACGGCGCAACGTGTTGAGCAACACAGCATCCCGCCCTCGACGGTGCGGAGCAGCGCAATGCAGGAAGAGTCGGCCGGTGGGGTCGAGGTCGACGCGGATCCTTTGGCGATCGCACGACCGACCCGGTCGGAACGGATCCTCTTCGGCGGGAGTGCCGTACTTGTGGTGCTCTCGATCTGGCTGTTCTTCCAGATGATGGCGACGGCTACGGCGTCGTCGACGCAGCCTACCCCCGCCGCCACGGACCAGTTGTGGTTGTGGGCACAGGCTGAACTGCCGGCTCCACTTCTCGTCGGTGGGATCGTCGCCTTCTGCGCCGGGCTAGTGCTCGCTGCACTGCGAACCAGGGTGCGGTGACATGCGCCTCCGATATCAGGCTGCCGCTGCCGCTGTAGGAGTGGCCTTGGCCGCGATGGGGATTGTGCTTGCGCTCCTTGCAGCGGATCTGCTGACGCAGTCTTTTGGGACGTTAAACGCGGTGCAGCTGGAGCAGCAGGATATCGACCACGCTTACATCCAGTTACAGGTGGCCTGGGCGATGCAGAAGTATGCGCCCGCGCTTCTTCTAGGGGGAATCTTCGCGGCTGTGACAGCTGTCGTACTCGCCAGCCTCCGGGCGCGCCTCGCGTCCCGCGGGTGACCGTGACCGATCCCGTCGACCCTCGGTACCCCCGCCGATTCCAGCGCGGTCAAGCAGATGAAATCGTCCCCGCCGAGAAGGGCGACGTGGATCCTGCAGATCCTCCGGTCGCCCACCGACCACTCCCCGTGTGGGCCCTGCTGGTTCTCGCTGGGGTGCTCATCGGAGGTGGCGTCGCCGCGCTCATCCTGGCGACCCTCGATCCGTCGCTGGAATCGGGCGTGCGCCCCGGCGTCTCGACCGAGCATCGCGCCCTTGCTCGCGTCGTTGCGGTCGCCGCCGGGCCCATCCTGGTTGCCGCGGTGCTGGCGCTCGTCGCGTGGGCCGCAGTGGCTCGACCACGGTATCCGGTCGCTGCTCTCGCCGTGCCCGCAGTTTCGACGTTCGCTGCCGCGGGGTCCGGGGTGGCCACTGCCCTTGAGATCGCCCGACTCGACGGGCTGGTCGCGCCAGGCCGCGTGAGCTCGGGAGGCATCCCGCTCTCGCGCGAGAATCTGGTGATCTACCTCGCCCGCGTGCAGGCGGATGCCGTACTGGTCGACCTGCTGCCGTGGTTGGTTGCGGCGACAGCCTTCGCTCTGGCCGGAACCGTCGTCGCGGCCGCCTTGCGACGTTAGGCCGGGACCCGTACCGAGATCGCCGAGGGATCGATCACGGCGCGGAAGGCTGTGACCATCCCGAAGTCGTCGCCGTCCAGTTCGAAGTCTTCAGGCCTGTCGAGCGACACCTCGAAGGTCGTTGCCTTCAAATAGCGCAGGGTGCGTACCTCGCGCGAAAGACCGGCCAGTTTGCGGCCGACCGAACTGCGGCGCAGCACCCCGTTCTCCCAGAAGATCTTGACCCAGATCTGAGCCCAGCCGGCAAAACCTTCGGGACGCAGCGCCACGATGTCGAAGACACCGTCGTCGATCTCGGCGTCGGGCAGCAGCAGCACGTTGCCGGGGAGTAGGCCGCAGTTGCCGACCAGCACGGTGTGGGCGCGCATCGTCTTGCGCTCGCCGTCGTCCGAACGAAAAGTCACGCGTACCTGCTCGGCGTCCCGCATGGACCGCACAATGGCATCCACATATGCGAGCCAACCCACGCGTCGTTTGAGCTCAGGGTTGGTGTTGGCGATCATCTTGGCGTCCAGCCCGAGCCCAGCCATGACGACGAAAGCGTGCTCCTCGAGCGAACCGTCGGGTCGCGTGATCGTCACCATTCCGAGGTCGATCGGGCGGTCCCGTCCGGTGAAAGCCGTCCGTACGGAGTCATCCATGTTGGTGAGCGGGAGCGCAAGATTGCGCGCCAGAATGTTGCCGGTTCCGGAAGGAAGCAGCGCGAGCGAGACGCCAGAACCGCGAAGACTCTCGGCAACCGCGCGCACGGTTCCGTCGCCACCCGCGGCGAGCACGACCTCGACGTCTGCGGCGATCGCTTGCCGTGCCAAGCCGCCTCCAGGATCAGCCTCCGACGTCTCCAGCCACAGACTCTTCGCCCAGCCCGAGCTCTTTTCGACCGCCTTCACCGAGGCCTCGAGTTTCGCCCGATCGACCTTGATCGGGTTGTAGACGATTGCCGCGCGCCGCGGGGCGGAGGGCGCAGCCGGGGTCATGCACCAACCCTATGGGCGCGGATGCGGCGCGCTCGCGGCGGGGCAGCGGGGTGCGAACGCGTCAATAGACTGGGGACCGTGATCGATCCGCACCTGCTGCGCGACCATCCCGACGTCGTCCGCCGTTCGCAGGAGGCGCGGGGTGTCTCGCCGGCCACCGTCGACCAGGCGATTGCGGCGGATCTCACACGGCGTGCGGCGATCGGCGCCTTCGAGACCATCCGGGCCGAGCAGAACGCGTTCGGCAAGACCGTGGCCGCCGCCGCGAAGGATGAGAAGGCCGCTCTCGTCGCGCAGGCGCAGGATCTCGCCGCACAGGTCAAGTCAGCTCAAGGCGCGGTAGCGGATGCCGAAGCCGAATTCGCGACGGTCGTCGGCGCCATCCAGAACGTCATCATCGACGGCATCCCGGCCGGGGGGGAAGACGACTTCGTCACCCTCCGTGAGGTCGGTGCGAAGGCGACCTTCGACTTCGAACCGCGCGACCACCTCGAGCTCGGCGAACTTCTCGACGCGATCGACATGGAACGTGGCGCGAAGGTGTCAGGGTCGCGGTTCTACTTTCTCAAAGGCGTCGGGGCGCGCCTGGAGTTCGCGCTCATCCAGATGGGGCTGCAGCGAGCGCTCGACGCCGGCTTCATTCCGCTCATCACCCCGACGCTGGTGCGGCCCGAGATCATGGCGGGTACCGGCTTTCTCGGAGCACACTCCGACGAGATCTACTACCTCGAACGCGACGACCTGTACCTGACCGGCACGAGCGAGGTCGCGCTCGCCGGGTACCACAAAGACGAAATCGTCGACGTTTCCAACGGTCCGCTGCGCTACGCCGGCATCTCGACCTGCTACCGCCGCGAGGCGGGTTCGGGTGGCAAAGACACTCGCGGCATCATCCGCGTGCACCAGTTTCAGAAACTCGAAATGTTCACCTACATCGACCCGGCGGATGCCGAAGCCGAACACGAGCGTCTCCTTGAGTTGCAGGAAGGGATGTTGCAGTCCCTCGGGTTATCGTACCGCGTGATCGACATCGCCGCCGGCGACCTCGGCTCGAGCGCCGCACGCAAGTTCGACGTCGAAGCCTGGGTGCCGACGCAGGGCGCATACCGAGAACTCACCTCGACATCCAATTGCACGACCTACCAGGCGCGTCGGCTCGACATCCGCTACCGCACCCCGGAAGGCAAAACGGCTCCCGTCGCGACCCTCAACGGCACCCTCGCGACCACTCGGTGGATCGTTGCTCTGCTCGAGACGCACCAGCAGAAGGACGGCTCGGTCGTCGTGCCGGAGCCGCTGCGGCCGTTCCTCGGGCTCGACGTGCTGCGTCCGGTATGACCGGCTCTTCGCGCGAACGTTGGCTCGTAGCTCTCGACATCGACGGCACCGTGCTGTTAGAAGACGGCACGTTGAGCGACCGCGTGCGCTCCGAGATCGCGCGGGTGCAGGAGCTCGGCCACGAAGTCATGCTTTCGACAGGTCGCTCGGTGTCAATGACTCTGCCCGTCGTGGACCAGCTGCAGATCACTCCCGAATACCTCGTCTGCGCCAACGGGGCCGTCGTGGTGCGGCGAGACCCTGACGCCCCCCTCGGCTACACGCGGGCGCACGTCGAGACCTTCGACCCGAGCGAGGTGCTCACGACGATTCACGGACATCTCGAGCAGGCGAGCTTCGCCGTCGAGGATGCCGAGGGCATCTTCCGTTACACCGGTTCCTTTCCGGAAGGCGCGCTCGCGGTCGCGCGCCGCAAGGTTGAGTTCGATGAACTGCTCGGGGTCGCGGCGACTCGCGTCGTCGTCATCTCGCCCGGTCACGCGATCGACGACTTCCTCGCGGTCGTCGAACAGATGGGGCTCCACCGAGTCACCTACAACGTCGGATGGACGGCGTGGCTCGACATCGCGCCGGATGGCGTCAACAAGGCCACCGGTCTCGAACGCGTTCGTGCCGCACTCGGCATCCCGGCATCCCGAGTGTTCACGGCGGGCGACGGCCGCAACGACATCGACATGCTCGAGTGGACGGTCGCCGGCGGCGGGGTAGCCGTCGCGATGGGGCAGGCGCCGCCCGAAGTCATCGCGGTTGCTTCCGAGGTCACCGGCACGGATGTCGATGATGGTCTCGCCGACGTTCTTTCACGGCACTTCCAGGGTTGAACCGGATCCTTCCGTTACGATCAGGATTCGGATCTGTCAGGGAGGGCTGTCCGAGCGGCCGATGGAGCCAGTCTTGAAAACTGGTGGGCAGAAATGTCTCGTGGGTTCGAATCCCACGCCCTCCGCCATTCGCGTTGTGCGACGTATCGAGACAGGGGTGTTGCCATGAGCGAGTTGAGCAAGCGCAGCGGTGGCGACATCCAGGTTGCTGGCGCGGCTCCTGTAGCCCGGCACGGTCGGCTGAAGCGCTCCGCAGCCTGGAAGGCCGTGCTGGCCTTCGTCGGCGGGGCGCTCGCTGTGGTTCTTGTCGCGGGCAGCTCTGTGGCGGCAATCACCGTCTGGCAGCTGCAGAACAACATCGATGTGGTCGCGATTGATGCCGATCAGCATGGGCCGCCGCCGCCGATTGGGGAATACGAGGGCGGCTTCAACATCCTCCTGATCGGGAGTGATACCCGCGACGGTCAAGACGGGATCGGAGGCAAAGAGACAGCCGTGCTGAACGACGTCAACATGCTTCTGCATGTCGCGGCTGACCAGAAGAGCGCAGTCTTGGTCAGCATCCCTCGCGACACGGTGGTGCCGTTGCCGCGATGCGAGCACGGCGGCCCGGCGACCGGCGAGCCCATCAATACGGCGCTCTACTACGGCGGACTCCCCTGCGCGGTGCTGACAGTTCAGAACCTGACCGGTCTCGACATCCAGTTCGCTGGCCTGATCACCTTTAAGGGCGTGATCGCGATGTCGGACGCGATCGGCGGCGTTGACGTCTGCATCGACGGACCGGTGGTCGACCCGTACAGCGGGATCGACCTCCCGAGCGCTGGAACGTGGACGCTTCAGGGGTTTGATGCGCTGGCATTCCTGCGGAGCCGTCACGGAGTGGGCGACGGAAGCGACCTCGGACGCATCGGATCGCAGCAGGTCTTCTTGTCATCGTTGGTGCGCAAGCTCAAGAGCGATGGAACGCTGACCGATCTCGGCAAGCTGTATTCGATCGCTCTGGCGGCTACGCAGAACATCCAGTTGTCGGCGAACTTCGCCCGCCCTGACACCCTCGTCTCGATTGCCCTGGTTCTGAAGAACATCCCGCTCGAAAACATCGTGATGGTGCAGTATCCGGGCAAGACCGGGGGCGACGGCATCTTCACCGGCAAGGTAGAGCCGGTCAAGTCGGTGGCGAATGCGCTGTTTGCAGCGATCAAAGCCGACCAGCCGATCGGCCTCGACGCCAACGCGCTCGAAGGGGCCCACGGAGGGTCGGCACTCGACCCCAATGCCCCGGCGCCAACCGGCAGCCCGACTCCCGACCCGACCGCATCCGCGGAGCCCGCGACGGAGACCACTGTCATCCCCGGCCTCAAAGGCCAGAACGCGGCGACCTACACCTGCTCCGTTCACAACTGAATCGGTCGGGTCGCGCACCGCGCGCGGCTATGATCGTGAGGGCAGTTCCGGGAGACGTCGCATAGTCCGGTCGAGTGCACCACCCTGCTAAGGTGGAGAACCCGCAAGGGTTCCAAGGGTTCAAATCCCTTCGTCTCCGCTTCCAAAAGGCCTGATCGGCCGGCTCCGAAAAGGCCTGATCGGCCGCGATTTCCTCGTACCTCGCGTGAGCTCTCGTCGGTGCAGACGGTGTCTGATGCCGAGCGCATTCGGGCATCGCCGTCGATGTCATCCACGGCAACGAGGTGTTCAGGGGGCGCCGGGTCCGGCTGTGACCCGCAGCGTCGCGAGTTGGGCCCCGACGACTTCTGATTCGGCTCGCGTCAGAGGGCTTTTTGCGCTGATACACTCGTGAGGTTGTCGTCGCTGACCACGCGCCTGTAGCTCAACGGATAGAGCATCTGACTACGGATCAGAAGGTTGGGGGTTCGAATCCCTCCAGGCGCACCAAGAAAACCCCTGGTCAAGTCTTGATTGTGGCCACGCCTGTTGGGTCGTTTCTGGCTTCGCCAGCCGCTCGTCGCGTAGCCCATTCCTGGCAGTTCGCACCGACAGGCGTGCGCAACCTCTGCTCGGGCCTAACGTCGACCCTGCCGCCACCGGCCTTTCCGGGGCGCTGGAGAGGTCAACCCATGAAAGCGCTCGTCTACCAAGGTCCGGGAAAAAAGAGCTGGCAGGACGTTCCCGACCCCGTCCTCCAACGGCCCACCGACGTCATCGTGAAGATGGTCGCGACGACCATCTGCGGTACGGACCTGCACATCCTCAAGGGCGACGTGCCCGAGGTCGCGGTGGGACGCATCCTCGGCCATGAGGGCATCGGAGTCATCACCGAGGTCGGCTCGGGCGTCACCCAGTTGGCCGTCGGCGACCGCGTCATTTTGGCCTGCGTGAGCTCGTGCGGAAAGTGCTCGAACTGCCGCAAGGGCCTCTACAGTCACTGCCTCGACCCCGAGGGGATTGCCGGCATCGGCTGGATCTTCGGCTACATGATCGACGGCACGCAGGCTGAGTACGTTCGTGTTCCTTTCGCCGAGAACTCGGTCTACAAGGTGCCGCCGGGGCTGACTGATGCCGAAGGCATCCTGCTCTCCGACATCCTGCCGACCGGGTTCGAGATCGGCGTTCAGTACGGACACGTTCAGCCCGGGGATGTCGTTGCCGTCATCGGGGCAGGTCCGGTTGGGCTCTCCGCCGTCATGACGGCGCGGCTCTACGGTCCGTCGAAGGTCATCGCTGTCGATTTGGATGCCGCCCGCCTCGCCCGCGGAAAGGACTTCGGCGCCACCGACACGGTCAACTCAGGCGACTCCGATTGGAAAGAGCAGGTTCTCGCACTCACCGACGGTCTCGGCGTCGATGTCGCGATCGAAGCGGTCGGCATCCCGTTGACTTTCACGATGGCGACGCAGATCGTGCGCCCCGGTGGCCACGTGGCGAATGTCGGCGTGCACGGCAAGTCGGTGGAACTTGCCCTCAACGAACTGTGGATCAAGAACATCGACATTTCCACGGGGCTGGTGAACACGAACACCCTCGGGATGCTGCTGAAGCTGGTCGCCGAGCACAAGTTGCCAGCCGAGAAGTTTGTGACCCACGAGTTCACCTTCGACCAGGTGGTTGAGGCGTATGAGGTGTTCGGGAACGCGGCTGAACACGACGCGCTGAAGGTGCTCATCCACTGACCTCTGCTGCTCGAAACCGTCGCTACGGCAACAGGTTGGCGAGATCATCCTTCAGTCGGCGCAGTTGTGTCTCACGTTCGTCGTCGGTGAGTCGATCGACAGGTCCGCGCTCGCGCAAGGCGGCTGCCTTCACCGAATCCGAGATCTCGCTCGACGCCATCTCTCGGCTGGCGGTCGCGAGGGTGTGAACGTAGTCGGCATCCTCGGCGAGTTCTCGGAACCGGGCGTCGAGCCCCGTGAGCAACAGGCGGCGGCGTTCGAGTCGCGAGACGTCGATGCTGCGGAAGTCCGAGGCGTGTTCACCCTTGCCCGACCGACCGCGCGCGCTACCGATTTCGTGGGTGACGCGCTCGGCATCCTGAGCCTTCTCGTCGGCGAGGCGACGCAGTTCCTTGCGCACCCGCTGGTCGTACCAGGCGCCGTCGTAGTCGGAGCGATCCCGCAGGGTGCGCAGAATTCCCTTGTTCTTGACCGCCATCCGGATGGCGGCACCGGCGATCAGCACGCCTTCGTCGATCATCTCGTTCAGCGGAGGCGGCGCGACCCGATCGGGTGCCTCGTAAGTGCCGACGTCGACGCGACGACGAAGTCGCGGCAACCGTAAGAGACCCACACGTTCAGTATCGCCGTCTCAGGCGCACGGGTACTCAGGGTGGGCGCGTACTGTCGAGGCATGGGAAGCAACGCGAGTGGTAGCCAGTCGGGCGATTCGGCGCAGACGTACGACGTCGTCGACTCTGGCCAGAGTGAAGACATCGAGAACAGCCTCACCGGGCAGGGGATCTCCGACCGCGAGACGGTCAAGCCGCTGTCGACCGATCCGAAAGACTAGAGCGCACGCGGTCGCTGCGTCACCGTGGTGAACACCGCCACCAGAAGTGTTGCGGTGATCGCTCCGGCGGCGAGGATGGCGGCGAGCACGATCAGCTGAAACCGGCCGGCCTCAAGCGGGGAGGCTCCCGCGAACACCGCGCCGATGAACGCCCCGGGCAGCACGACGATTCCAGTCGTTCGGGTCTGATCGACGGAGGGCAATAGCGACGTCGCGATCGCCTGCCGAGCCAGGAGCGCGGTCGAGACTCGGGGGGTCGCGCCAAGGGCGAGCCAGCCTTCCACCTCGTCCCAATGGTCGAGAACCGTGCCGCGGAAGACCCGTCCGCTGAGCACCGCGATCGTCATCGTGTTGCCGATCACGATTCCGCCGAGCGCCAGCACGTAGCGCGGCGAGAACTCGATCGCGCCGAATCCGAAAGCGATCACCCCGACCAGCAGCGGGCCAGCGACCATCGCCGCGGCAAGGCGGGGCAACCCTCGCCATCCCGCCCGGCTGCGTCCCGCCGCCGTGCCGACCGCTGCGATGAACATCACGCCGAGCCCGACGCCGACCCACAGCGGGCTCTGGATGATGCCGGTCAGCACGAGGCTCAGGGCCGCGAGCTGCACAACGGCACGCGCCATTGCGGCCGCGAACATCCACGGCGATCGGATGCGGCCGAGCGTCAGCGCCGCTGTCCCGATCGCCACGAGCACGACCAGCGCGATCGCGGTCGGGATCCAGTCCTCCACGGGTTCGACCCTAGGTCGCGGCCGGGGGTGGGCGGCGAACCCAGACAGGCAGGGCGGCCCTACGGCGCTCCGCATCGACGCGGGCGGCAAGTGGTGCCCAGACGATGATCGCGACCCCGGCTCCGATCAGGACCCCGCCGATCGTGTCTGAGATCCAGTGGGCGCCCAGATAGGTGCGGCTGAGCATCATCGCGGCGGTGTACGTCGCGCCGACGATCCAGACCCATCGGCGCGTCAGGATGATTCCGATCACCGTTGCGATCACCGCCGCGTTTGCACTGTGGCCTGACGGAAACGAACCGAAGTCGGGGGTGACCAGGATGTCGAGCGGTCGCGGTCTTCCGACGAGAACCTTGACTCCTTGGACGACTGCGGCACTGAGTATGACCGCGAGGAAGAAGAACAACGCCGACCACGGCCGCCGCCAGAGCAGGAGGAGCGCCAATACCGCGAGCGGGACCACCAGGATTCCGATCAGGCCACCGCCGATCGCGTTGAAGACGAGGGCTGGAACCGTCCAGAACGGAGCGCGGTGCTCGACGATCTCGCCCATCCACTCCAGCTCGAAGCCGAACGGCTTGTCGTTCTCGCGATAGAAGATGACCGCCGCGAGCGCACCGGTGAGGACGAGGGCTAGGGCGGCGGAGATGAACGGCCAAAACCGCGCGACGCGACGCGGCACCTCGGGCGCCCCCGTCATCCGCTGAGCGAGCACAAGGTCGGCCTGAATGCTGTCACCGGGATGAGACCTACGCCTCGACGAGCTCCTCGAGCAGCACGGCATCCGGGGTTCCTTCGCCTTCGCCCGAGATGCCGCGCTTGTCGAGCGCGTTCTCCACGATGGTGAGGCCTTCCATGCCGGGGAGCTTGGCGATGTGCGAGTCGATACTGCGGATCAGCTTGCGACCCTCGGATCCGGCGAAGAGGTGGCCCATCACGTGGGTGACCTCGGCGTCGGTGGAGATGCTGGTGCCGACCGGTGCCCAGAACTTCTTCAGCGCGAAGCGGGCGATGACCTGGGCCTTTTTGCTCTTCTCGAGGCGGTCGCGGGCCTGAGAGGCGTAGAAGGCGACGTGCTTGGTCTCTTGGGCCGCGATGCGCTTGAGCAACTCCGCGAGCACAGGGTGGTTCTCTTGCCGAGCCATGCGCAGGTAGGCGGCGTTGGCTGACCACTCGTTGGCGGCCCCCCACGACATGTGCACGGCGACGAAGTCGTTGCCGACGAGCCCGCCCATCAGGGACTGCTTGATCGGGTCGAGGCGGTCTTTCCAGCCGAGCTTGAGGCGGCTCGCCTTGAGCTCGTCGAAGTCGACGGTGATGCCGTGCTTGCCGAGCACGGCGGCGAGAGCCTCGCCGTGCCAGAACTCTTCGCGGTTCCACATCGTCATGAACGAGCCGACTTCGGGCTCCTTGTGGGATGGCGTGGTGAGCAGATCGCGGAGGTAGCAGACCGTGTGGTACTCGACGTCGCACATGTACCGCAGCACGCGGAGCGTCTCCGGCGGCAGCGGGTTGCGGTCGAACTCGTCCATATCCAGGTCGGTCCAGGTCACCGGCTCGGAGTTAGCGGTGTAGCGGTCGATGTCGAATGCCATGGGTTCGCCTCCTACTCGGACGAGTTTTTCGGGTCAGAGGGTTTCGGAGCCGAAGCGGCTACCGGATTGGCCACCATTGAAGCACGGTCTGGTGAACGAAGGCTTCTCTTCCAATGATGCATCGGCCAATTGCGGCGCTTCGCCTCAGCGGCCAACTGGGGATCGGGATTGACCGCGGTCGGGTGCCCCAGCATTTCGAGCCACCCCAGGTCGGCGTGACTGTCGCCGTATCCGTAGGAGGCAGACAGGTCGGCGTGGTGCTCGGCGGCATACCGGGTGAGCCAGGCTGCGCGTGTTTCGTCGACGATCGGCGGCTTGGTGAGGTAACCGGTCAGCACACCGTTGCGCTCGTGCATCGTGGTCGCGACGACATCGTCGAAGAGGTTCTCGAACGGCTTGGCGAGGAGCCCGATCGACCCCGAGACGAGCACGGTGCGGTGGCCTGCCTCCTTGTGGAGGCGAATCTGCTCGAGCGCCTCATGCGTCGTGTGACGGCGCATGGTGTCGCCGTAGCCGCCCGCGACGATCTTCTCGAGGCGTGCGACCGGCATCCCCGCGTAGCGGCGCAGGAAGTCGCGGATGAACTCCCCACGGTTGCGACGTTCGGCCCGCAGGTAGCCGGGCACCGAGCCGAGAATGCGGAGCACCTCACCGGGCCAAGCCGCCTTGCGGAACCCGGCGGAGCGCACCCAGAGGTACTGCTGAACGATGTTCGAGTCGACGACCGTTCCCTCCATGTCGAACACGGCGAGCACATCGCCGCGCGGCGGCAATTCGGCGGACCGGGTCGGCAGGGCGGCGGCGCGTTCGGCCTGACGGGCGCGCGAGAACGCCTTCGTCAATTTCGTGATCGCGGGGAAGTGCACGTTCTGGAGGTAGTCGTCCCAGTCGATCGCGGTGATGTCGAAGCCCTTGTCGGCCTTCTCTTTCGCTGGGAGGGCATCGTGGAGGGCGCGCAGGTTGGAGTCGTCGAAGATCAGCTCGGTCTGCACGTAGACGCGGTACAGCTCGAGGAAGGTGCGCAGCGTGCCGAGGTCGGCGACACCCTTCTGCATCCGGGCGAGGGCCGATCGCGACCCTTTCGTCTTGGGAAGGATGCGCAGCGTGCGCTCGGCGGTGCGCACCCGGCGCTCGAGGCGATTGATGCCGCGCTCGACCTTGTCGCCACCGGGAAACTTCCACTCCGGCGCAACAATCGGCTTGCCGTTTTTGTCGGTCAGCGGATTCTTGACGAAATAGGAGTGCACGTTTTCGTACATCTGGTGGAACGGCACCGGGTTCGAGGCGCCCGAGGCCACGTGGTAGTACTCGGGCTTACCCGTCTCGGCCGGGTTGGCTGCGGCGGCGAGGATCGCGTTGACGACGTAGTCGACCGGGATGAGGTCGAGGATGCTGTCAGGCAGTCCGGGAAACTCGGGGAGCTGCCCGCGGCCGTAGGCCATGATCAGCGGGTCGGCGACTTTGAAGCCGTCGATCCAGCCCGGGTAGGGATGCTTGAGGGCACTTTCGATGATCGCCGGGCGCACGATCGACAGGCGGTGGTCGACGCCCCACAGCTCTTCGGCGGCACGCTCCGAGAAGGCTTTGGAGAGGGTGTAGACGTCGGTCCAGCCCAGGCTCTGCGCGCGAGTGCGGCCGGCATCCACCAGTTCGCTTCTGACCCACGCGACGCGGGCGAGCTCGCTCCATTTCGCGACCGCCTGCGGACCCTCTTTGCCGTGCTCGGTCTGAGCCCGCTCCATGAAGGACCGCAGCCGATGGGGTTCGCGCGACTCATCTTCGATGCGCTGGTGTGCGGCGAACGACGAGGCGTACTCGGCCCGCCAGTCGACGTTGTGCTTGAGGCTTGCTTCGGGGGCGACGCCCTTGCGCAGCCCCTGGACGTAACAGGTCGAGACGTGCACGACCCGAGGGTCGCCGCCGTCGGCGCGGAGCGTCTCATAGAGGTTCACCGGGCCACCGATGTTGGCTTCGAACGACTCGTTGATCGGATCGTCGAACGAGACGCTCGCAGCGCTGTGGATGACGAGGTCAAGATCGCGAGGCAGCTTCAGGCCCGAGCCGAGCCCGCCTTCGACGACGGAGATACGGTTCTTGACCGCGTCCTCGATGCCCTTTTCGCCGACCTTCGTTCGCCAGGCCTCGAAGACGGGCTTCTTGAGCAGGCTGCGGACGCGATCCTCAGCTCCGGCCCCACCCTTGATGCGCACCAGGATCGAGATCGTCGTGCCGGGGTGGTCGTTGAGGAGCCGCTCGAGCACGGCTTGGCCCACGAACCCGGTTGCGCCGGTCAGAAAGACTTTGGCGGTTCCGAGATCGGTCGTGGCCTTCTTCGGCGTCACGGGACGAGTCTCGCAGAGACGACCGGTCCGAGGGCAGCCATGCCGGGCAGCGCTCCCACCAGTTCCCCGATGCGTGAAGCCTCCGCGCGACCGCGCTCGTCGCCGAAGACGGTCTTCTCGAAGAAGGTGCGGTCGTCGCCCGAGCGCTCGTTAGCGCCGACCGGCCACGCGGTGCGCCGCAGCTCTTTGGCGGTGAGTTTGCGCGCCCGCTCGGAGTCGGCGAGGCGGCGCTCCGCGTCCTCCGCGAGGAAGTTGATGTGACGGTCCTTGATGGCGATGATCCGGTCGACAACCGGGGTGAGGCCGATGGCCATGTCTTCGAGGCGGCGGAACGCGGCGGAGGTGATCCACTCGTCGACCAGCCCGACGGTGACGTGTGCCGCGACGAGCTGCGCACCCGCGATGTTGCCGGCGATCGCGCGGGCAATGGGGCCGCGACGGTCGGCTCGTTCGGCGAGAGTATGGCGGATGGCGCCATCGGCTCCGGCGTCGGCCTCGGCCGGGTGACCGGTCGCCTCAAGCACGGCATCGAGGGCGTCGGCGATCCAGAACTTCTCGAACGCCCAGGTGGTCAGAAAGGCCGTGACCCGAGCGTCTTTGTGGGTTGCGGTGACCAGCAGATTGCGCATGCGTTGCATGGTCGAGCGCTCGAGGTCGCGCAGCGTACGCAGCAGGCGTGCAGCGTCGATCGTGATGCCCGCGGCGGCGATCGCATCCAGATTTAATTCGGAGCGGTGGCTGCCGCGTGCGGTGCGAGCAAACTCGCGTACGTCGAACGTCATCGGAAGTCAGGCCCTTCGGTACGGGGGTGGCACGTCCCGTGTGGGGATGGTGATTCCCCTCCACGTATCGTAAGGGACATGGGTATCGCTCTGGTCACGGGAGGGACGTCGGGCATCGGCGCCACCTTCGCCCGGCAACTCGCTGCGCGGGGGGACGACATCGTCCTCGTCGCGCGCAACAAGGACCGTCTTGAAGAGATGGCGCATGAACTTCGGGGCATGGGTCGTGAGGTCGAGGTGCTCCCCGCCGACCTCGCCAACCGAAAAGACGTTGACAAGGTCGTCGCCCGTCTCTCGGCCACCGACAAGCCCGTCGACATCCTCGTGAACAATGCCGGATTCGGCATGCATTCGAGAATGTCGGACGAAGACCAGACCGACCAGGACTACGCGATGGAAGTGATGGTGCGTTCGGTGCGCGTCCTTGCGGCGGCGGCGGCCCGATCGATGCGCCTCCGCGGTCACGGCCGCATCATCAATGTCTCGAGCACAGCGGGCTTCATCACGATGTCGAGCGGGTACTCGTCGATCAAGGCGTGGGTGACCAACTTCAGCGAGGGACTGTCCAACGAGTTGCACGGCAGCGGGGTGACGGTGACCGCACTGTGCCCGGGCTGGGTGCACACGGAGTTCCATTCCCGCGCAGGCATATCAAAGGGCGGCATCCCGAGCTGGATGTGGCTCGATGCCGATCCTTTGGTGAAATCCGCACTGAAGGATGCCGACCGCGGCAAGGTGATCTCCATACCGAGTGTTCGGTACAGGGTGCTCATCTGGTTCGCCCGGCATCTCCCGAGGTCGGCTGTTCGCTCAATCTCCCGTGCCATATCTTCGGGTCGCAGTAGTACCGTGACGGAGTGAGCGACGACGACCGCGCGGAGAAGACGAAGGCTATGTCCGAGAAGGCCAAGCGGTTCACATCCAAGGCGAGAGCTGCGGCGCGCTTCGTTGCTCAACGCGGACTGCTGGTCCCCGTCGCCTGGTCGACGGTCAAGGTCGAGGTGCACGGCGTCAAGAAAGTCAAAGGCGTCGGCAAATCATTCATCATCGTCGCCAACCACTCCAGCCACCTCGATGCGCCCCTCATCATGGGCTCCCTCCCGATGCGGATGTCGCGCTACCTCGCAGCCGGCGCGGCAGCCGACTACTTCTTCGATGTCTGGTGGCGGCGCGGCCTGACCGGCCTCTTCTTTAACGCCTTCCCCGTCGACCGCAGCGGTGTCAACCCGCGCGGCGTGAGCGCGAAGGTTCTGCTTCAGAAGGGCGTGCCGCTCCTGGTGTTCCCCGAAGGAACTCGGGCCAAGGACTACCGCAAGCGAGGACATTTCAAGCCCGGTGGCGCGGCGCTCGCGGCGGCGACCGGGGTGCCCTGCCTTCCGGTCGCGCTCGTGGGCGCAGGTCGCGCGCATCCCCGCGGTTCGAAATGGCCCAAACCCGGTCGCCTTCGGGTCGGCGTGGTCTATGGCGAGCCGATGTACGCTCGCGACGGCGAAGTGCCCACCGCGTTCATGGCTCGCATCAAGGCCGAAATCGAGCGAATGCTCGCCGAATATTCACCCAAGATCTTGGGCGACGACTACGTTTCACCCGAGCGCCTCGCGAACGAAGAAGGAAAGAAATCATGACCGACGCCGACAACAAGAAGGTCAGCCACATGAAGTGGTGGGGTTGGGGCTTCGACGGTGTCGGATTCCACTGGGAAGACAAACCGGACTTTGCCCCGTTCGTGCTGCAGGCCGTCGGACTCGACCTGCACACCGCCAAGCCCGTGCCGGAGCCTTCTTTCGCCGACGTGAAGATTCCTAAGAGCCGAACCACCGCGAAGTTCTCGGCCGCGCTGGCCGGCATCGTCGGTGAAGACGATGTCACGTCGGATGACATGGAACGCGTCGTGCACACCTACGGCAAGAGCCTGCGCGACCTCGTTCGCATCCGCGCCAACAAGATCGAACGCCTCCCCGACCTCGTCGTCTATGTCGATGACGAGGCTGAGGTTCAGAAAGTCGTCGACGCGGTTGTTGCGGCGGATGCGGTGCTCATCCCGTTCGGTGGGGGGAGCAATATCGCTGGTTCTCTCGAGCCGCGGGCGGACGAGTCGCGCATCGTTGTGTCGCTCGACCTGGGTCGCCTCAACAAGGTGCTCAGCATCGACGAAGAGTCGGGCATCGCCCGTATCCAGGCCGGCTCGCTGGGGCCAGACCTCGAGGCGCAGCTCAACGCCAAGGGCTGGACGATCGGGCACTTCCCCGACTCCTTCACGCACTCCTCAATCGGCGGCTGGGTCGCAACGCGTTCCTCCGGGATGCAGAGCGACAAGTACGGCGACATCTCTGAGATCGCCCGCGGGATGCGCGTCGCGCGTCCCGGCGGAACCATGGTCATTCGCGCCCTGCCCTCAACCTCCAGCGGCCCCAGCGTCCGCGAGATGGTGCTCGGCAGCGAAGGGCGGCTCGGCGTCATCACGGAGGTCACCGCCCAGGTGCACCGTCAGCCCGCCAAACGTGACGTTTACGCGTACTTCTTCCCGAACTGGAAGGCCGGTCTCGCCGCGATGCAAGAGATCTCGGAGTCGGATGCGACCCCGTCGATCACCCGGGTCTCCGACGCTCGCGAGACCGGTTTCTCGCTCGCGACCAGCAAGGCCCGCAAGGGGTTCGACAAGTTCCTCGCCGGCACCGTGCTGCCCGGTCTGATGAAAAACAAGGGCTGGGCGAAGCAAGCCGGTGGCCTGGAAAACATCTGCCTCTCATTCATCGGCTTCGAGGGCAGCGTCTCTCACGCGAAGCGCCAAAAAACTCTCGTCGATCAGATCGTCAAGAAGCACAACGGCATGGGCGTGGGCACCGGACCGGGCGTGCTGTACGACCAGAAGAAGTTCGACACCCCGTACCTGCGCGACTTCCTGCTCGACCGAGGCGCGGCCGGCGACGTCTCGGAGACGGCCGGCCCGTGGTCGAAGCTCACCCAGCTTCACGACGGCGCCTACGCGGCTGCCGAAGCTGCGTACGAGAAGATCGGCAGGAAGGGCTGGATCATGAGCCACCTGTCGCACTCGTACCATTCGGGTGCCTGCCTGTACTTCACCTTCGCGTTCGTGGGCGGCAAGGACATGCTCGCCGAGTACGACGTCGTGAAGAGCGCGATTCAGCAGTCGTTCATCGACAACGGCGGCACGCTCTCACACCACCACGGTGTCGGACTCGAGCATGCCCCGTGGCTTGAGCAGGACATTTCGCCCGAAGGCGTTCACGTCATGTCGGGACTCTTCGCGGTGACCGACCCGGGTGGCAACCTCAACCCGCGCAAGATCATCCCGGATGCGAAGTCGCCGGCCGCGAAGGCACCGGTGTCGAAGGCGCCCGCCGCGAAGGCGTCAGCGGCGAAGGCACCCGCAAAAGCGCCGTCAGCGAAGGCATCCGCGAGCCGCTAGAAGTCCCCGAGAGTCACCGCGTCGGCCGGGTCGACACTCGGTCTCTCGGGCGCTGAGCGGCGAGCAGAGATGCCGGTACCGTTAACCGATGTTCGCGCCGCTACTCACCACCGAGGTCGCCGCGGCCATTGCCGCCGGGCGCCCAGTGGTCGCGCTCGAGTCGACGATCATTTCGCACGGATTGCCGCGTCCCGCAAATCACGCCGCCGCCGTCGAGTTCGAGGAGATCCTGCGCGAGCGCGGCGTCGTACCGGCCACGATCGCCGTGCTCGACGGAGTGCCGCGCATCGGTCTGGATGCCGAGGGCATCCGTCGGATCGCCAACGAGGACCTCACCAAGGCCAGCGTGCGCGATCTGCCCGTGCTGGCGGCCCTCGGGCGTTCGGGAGCCACGACAGTCGCGGCCACGGTTCGCCTCGCTGCTCTCGCCGGCATTCGAGTGATGGCGACTGGCGGGCTCGGCGGAGTGCACCGGGGCGCAACGACAACCTTCGACGAGTCGGCCGATCTGCCGACCATCGCCGAGAGCGCGGTCACGGTCGTCAGCGCCGGGGTGAAGAGTGTGCTCGATATCTCCGCCACTCTCGAGCGACTCGAGACGCTCAGCATCCCGGTCGTCGGTTACGGCACCCGAGAGTTCCCGGCGTTCTGGCTGCGTGAATCGGGGTACCAGCTCGACTGGGCAGTCGATAGCCCCGGGGAGATCGCCGCGATCATGCGTGCGCGGGACGAACTCGGCGCGCGGCAAGGAATAGTCGTCGCTAACCCGGTGCCGCTCACCGAGCAGTGGGATCCCGACCAGCACGACCGCGTGTTGGAAGAGGCCTTTGCTGCCGCCGATGCTGCGGGCGTGCGCGGCAAAGCCGTCACCCCGTTTCTGCTCGGGTACATCGTTACCGCGTCGGGCGGCCGCAGCCTCGAGGTCAACCTCGACCTGGCCCGCAACAATGTCACAGTCGCCGCTGACATCGCGCAGGCGTGGTCGGCCCTCTCGGCGGATCGTTAGATGGCCGACGTGCGCGACCGCATTCTGGTGGTCGGCGACATCATGAACGACGTCGTCGTCGTGCCGCGCGGCGAGATCATCCCCGACACCGACACCGAATCGCAGGTGCGCCCGCGCCCGGGTGGCTCGGCCGCGAACACGGCGGCGTGGCTGGGTTCCCTGGGCGCCCCGGTCGACTTTGTGGGCTCCGTCGGCAACGCGGATGCCGAGAATCACGCCGAACTGTTTCGGGTCGGCGGGGTGACGCCGCATTTGCAGGTCGAGCTGGGCCTGCCTACTGGAACCATCGTCATCCTGGTCCGGGGTGAGGAGCGCACCATGCTCACGGAGCGTGGTGCCAACGCGGCGCTCTCGGGCGCGACGGTCACCGACGAGCTACTCGACGGCGCTGCCGTCGTGCACATGAGCGGGTACGCGATCGTGAAGGATCGCGGATCAGGCGCGGCACTCGACATCATGCGTCGCGCCCAAGCCCGCGGCATCCCTGTTTCGGTGACGACCGGGTCGGCCGGCTATCTCGCCCAGCACGGCGAAGGGCAATTCCTCGCAGAGATCAGCGGGAGCGAGATTCTGATCGCGAACCTCGCCGAGGGGCGACTGCTGACGGGTGAAAGCGATCCGATGAAGATCGGTGCGGCACTGAGCCGCCATGCCCCGATCGTCATCCTCACGAGCGGTTCGCTCGGGGCGGCCCTCTTCCGCCCGGGGGTGGCGCCCGTCGAAGTGCCGGCACCACCGGTCGCGAAGTTGATCGACACCACAGGTGCCGGTGACGCGCTGGCCGCCGGCTTCTTGAGCCACTGGGTGGCCTCCCGCGACCCTGAGGCCGCTTTGCGTTCGGCGATGAACGTCGCGGCCCGCGCGGTCATGCTGATCGGCGGCCGCCCGCCCCTCTAGCGCCGGAGTGTGGAAAACGCTTCGAGCGCCTCGCGGCGGGATGGGCCGCGCGCAGCGCGGGGTGATCGCCGAGCCGAAGGTCATCCCGAAACCAGACGATCGCGGGGGCAACCACGAGGTCAGCCTAGGGCTGCCGTTAACGTGATTGAGGGTCGGCCGCAGAGGCGAGCGGCCGACCCTCTCCCTTGCACCAAGAGTGTCCTGCAATCACATTCCGCACCCTCCGCCACAGCAAACGGTGGGCGCTGGTTCGAATGTATAACGGAAAGGTAACGGTGTCTAGTTACCAATCCGTTATTTTTCTATGACTTCGCCGAGAGCGCCTCTTGTCGATGTGCGCTCGACGCGCGAAGGGGACGGCAGGGCAACTAGAGGCCTTCGATGAAGGTGAGCATCGCCGAGGCCAATGCCTCTGGCGCCTCCAGTGCTACGTAGTGACCGACCCCGTCAATCTGCACCCTGGTGACGGGAGTCGCGGACACCTGATCGAGTGTGTCGGCGGTGAATGAACCGCCCGCGGTGCCGACAGCGAGTACGGGCATAGTCAGGGTTTTCGCCGCCGCCAGGGCCTTCATCTCCTCACCCTCCGAGAGAGCAGAAGCGTAGAGCCCGGCAGGGCCGCGCCAGGCTCCCGGCACCGAGTAGGCGCGAACGAACTCCGCGAGCTCGTCGTCGGGGATCGACGTCACGTCGGCGGTCACCGCCCCGAAGATCCAGTCGAGCAGCTCGCGCTCCCGGTCGACCAGAAGCCACTCGGCGACGCCGGGGGTTACCAAGACCCGGATGTACCAGACGCCGGCCACCCGCTCAAACCCGAACCCCGCGATGCCGGTCTCGATCCCCGTGAGGCTGAGCAGATCCTCCGGATGGGTTGCCGCGAGACGGAAGACCGCTCCGCCGCTGATGTCCTGGGCAGAGATGTGGACCGGGCCGACATCGAGGTGCCCGATGAGTCGGTGGAGATCCTCCGCACTCGCAGCGCTGCCGTATTCGCCTTCGCCATGGGATGACTCGCCAAAGCCGCGAAGATCGACAGCGAAGACACGGTGGGTTTCCGCGAGGTGCGGGATGAGTCTGTCGAACGCTCGGGATGTCTCGGGGAATCCGTGCACGAGCAGGATGGGGGAGCCCTGCGTCCCGGCAGCTTGATAGTGCAGGGTGGCTCCGTTGATCGATGCGTAGTGGTGGGTGGAGGAGTTAGACGACATAGTTGTCGATTGTAGACAATGAGGTTGTCTATGTCTAGTCCGTACGCTGGGGGGATGACCCGCGCCGGACCCCACCTCGCACTCTTGCTGCTCAGCAGCTACCGGAAGCTCGCGGATGCGGCCCAGCGTGAACTCGCGGACTGGGGCTACGGCAGCATGCGGTCGTCGCTGCACTACGCGATGAGCGCCATCGAACGGGGTGCGGCGTCTGCCTCGGAGCTTGGCCGCGCTCTGTCGGTCACCAAGCAGGCCGCGGCCAAGACGATCACGATCCTGGTCGAACGTGGGTACGTTGTGGTCGACCAGGACCCCACCGACCGCCGGCGGCGATCGCTCCGGGTCACCGAATGGGGACATCAAGCGACCACGGCAGGCGAGGCGATCTTCGACGAACTTCGCGCCCAGTGGGCCGATCGAATCGGCTCTGAAGCGCTCGATCGCCTCGAGGCCCAGCTCACCGAGTTCGTTGGCGATGACGGCATCCAGCTCGAGAAGCCAGGCGCTGCGTCCGCGGATTAACGCTGGGCAAACTGGGTCGCAGAAAGCGGTGCGACGCGACGCCTCAGCGAGTGTTGGGCTTGTCGGCTATGGTCGGCGCGTGAGCATTCTCGTGGGCCTGGGGCTGATGTTCGCCGGGCTTCTGGCGGGTATCGAGGCGGTCGTACGTTACGGAGTTCATCCTGCGCTGAACGCGATGCCTGATGACGTGCACCTTCGAGCGCGACACGAGATCGTTCGGATCGTACGAGTGATCGTGCCTGCAGTCATGCTGCCATCCGTGGTGGTGGCGGTCGTCTGCCTTGTCGTGACCAGCAGCGGTCCCGCGTATGGACTCAGGTTCGCCGCGGTCGCGGTTTACGCCATCTACCTGGTGGTCGTCTTCGCCGGAACCGTGCCGATCAACGACCGCTTCTTCAAGTGGGATGTGAGTAACCCACCGGCCGACTGGAAGTCGGTCATCCGTCGGTGGGCCTTGATCGATGTCGTGCGCAGCTCGGCGGCGATCGTGGCCTTCGGCTTGCTGGTCGCGGCAGCCGTCATCTAGGTCGAGCGCGGACCTGACGCGCGCGAACCCGAAGTATCCGCCTCACTGCTGCCAGAAGGTCATGAAACGGCCTCGGTCGGGGCTACTGGCACGGCATCCACCACCGGCGCTGGAAGCGCTAGCTGCATCTGTCGGGGCGGCTCGCCGCGGCGCAGCAGTCGGGCGCGTCCCGGCACGCTCGGAGCAGCCCAGATTCCAGGCCAGAGTTGCCCTTCGCTGCGCTCGCCCGACAGCAGGATTCCGGTAGCCCCCAGATCTTTGAGGGATTGCAGGGCCGACTCGAACAGCGCGCGCGCGCTGCCGGCGACGGGCCGGGTGACGATCAGGTGGAGGCCGAGGTCGCGGGCCTGGGGCAGGTACGGCAGCAGCGGGTCGAGGGGAGTCGCGCCGCCGGCACTCAGGATGTCGAGGTCGTCGGCGATGACAACGATCCGCGGACCCGTACCGCCGGCCTGACGACTCTCGAGCTCGACCGCGACCGCGGTCGCCAGTTCACGTGCCTTGAGTCCGGTTCCTGCGTGTCCGCCGAGCATGTCATCCGGAATGCCGGCCGCAAGGCGCCCGCGCGGTTCCATCAGGGCGATGACCAACTCTTCGGCCGTGCTACGTGCCACCAGGCCGCGCACGATCAGTTCGAGCAGCGACGTCTTGCCGCTCTCCGGGTCGCCGAGAACCAACAGGTGCTGGTCGCGTCCGTCCAGGTCGAGCAGTGCGGGTTCCATCGTGTCTTCACGCAACCCAATCGGGATGCGCTCGGGCTCATCGAATTCGTCGGGCAGCTCCGAGACCTCGAGCAGCTCGGGCAGTCGGCGAATCGGGGCAGCGGACGGTCCACTCCAGGCTGCGGCCGTGCGGGCGGCAAGTTCCGCGAGCGCCTCGCCGAGCCGCTCGTCGGGGACATCGTCGACACTCGGCAGGGCGACCTGCGCGAACAGTTCAGCTTCCGTCAGCACGCGTCCGGGCTGGGTGATCGTCGCGCTCAGGCGCCGGGCGATCGTCGACTCGGTCGGATCGTTGAGCCGCAACTCGTAGCGGTTTCCGATGAGCGGTTGCAGCCGCATCGGAACCTCTGCCCAGCGGGTCAAGGACGCGACGACATGGATGCCGTACGACCCCCCGCGGGTCAGCAGTTCAGCGAGGGCTGGCTCCAGTGACTCAAAGTCGGTGCGGCTCGCGCCGAAGCCGTCGACCAGGAGGACGACATCCGCTGACACGATCTTCGGGATGTCGCCCGCCGCGTGCAGGGCGCGAAACTCTGAGACGGACTCGACGCGCTTCTCGCGGAACAGAACCTCGCGGGCGCTCAGCATCCCCACGAGTTCTGCGAGCAGGCGGGTCTGCGCTTCACCGTCGTTGCGGGTCGCGACGCCACCGACGTGCGGGAAGGCTTCCAGTCGGGCCAAGCCGGCACCGGCAAGGTCGAGGCCGTAAACCGCAACCTGGGCCGGGGTGAGGGTCGTCGCGATACCGGCCGCGATCGTGCGCAGCATCGTGGTGCGTCCGCTCTGCGGCGCTCCGATGATCGCGTGGTGTCCGCCCGATCGGCTCAGATCGATCACCCAGTCGCCCTGGTGTTGATGCGCGGGGTCGTCGAGCAGGCCGATCGAAATTTCGAGCCCCGTGCGCGCCGTGCCGTCGAGAACCTGGAACAGCGGCACCCGATCGGGCAGCGGCGCAAGCCAGACGCCGGCCGCCCGCTTGGTCGACGTCGCGAGACGGGCGACGGCCTGGTCGATCAACGGCGGGCCGGTGCGCGGCAGCGATCCTGCGGGGACGAGGGCTTCGAGCGTGGCGTTGAGGGTGTTGTAGACCGGAAGGGGGAGAACATCCGGTCGTACGCCGTTGTCGACCATCACCGGTCCCGGGGCTGCCCCCGCGACGTAGCCCGACTTGAAGCGGGTGTACACGGAGGTGTCGACCTTGAGGTAGCCGTACCCGGGAATCGGCGGGAGGGTGAACGCGTCGGGGGTGTTGAGGACGACGTTCGACTCCTGCTCCGAGAAAGTGCGCAGGCCGACGCGGTACGACAGGTAACTGTCGAGCCCGCGGAGGCGGCCGCCCTCGATGCGCTGGCTGGAGAGCAGCATGTGCACCCCGATCGAGCGCCCGATGCGTCCGATCGTCAGCAGCAGATCGATGAACTCAGGTTCTGCCGTCAGCAGTTCGCCGAACTCGTCGATCACCAGAAAGAGGTGGGGCATCGGCGGCATCGACGGGTTGTCGCGCCGAGCGATTCGGTAGGTGCTGATCGAGTCGAATCCGCCGAGGTCGCGCAGTTGACGTTGGCGACGCACGATCTCGCCGTTGATCGAGGCGCGGGCCCGCTCGATGAGCCCGGCCTCACCCTCGAGGTTGTCGATCAGGCCCGCGAGGTGCGGCAAGGGCTGGAACGGGCTGAACGCGGCGCCACCCTTGTAGTCGACGAGGATCATCGCCAGATCTTCCGGGGAATGGCGCACGGCGAGAGACAGCAGCAGCGTCCGCAAGAACTCGCTCTTACCCGAGCCGGTCGCGCCGATGCAGATGCCGTGCGGACCCATGCCGCCCTGCGCCGATTCTTTGAGGTCGAGAAACAGTTCGGCGCCCGAGTCGTCGGTGCCGACCGGCACGCGCAGAAAGTCGGGCCCTTCGGTGCGATGCCAGCCCGACGGGCCGATCTGCTCGACCTGGTCGACGCCGAGCAGTTCGAGTGCGCCGACCTCGCGGAGGGTTCCCCCGCTCGAACGCGACTCGACAGAAAGCCGCAGCGGGGCGAGCCGTGAGCTGAGGTCAGCGAGCAGCGCCGGCGACACCTCGTCGATCGTTGCGGGCACCGACTCGTCGTCGCCGATCGTCTCGATCCGTGCCGCCCCGGCGTCGTCCACCGTGATCCGCAGGGTCGTGTCGCTCGGTTCATCGAGCCGATCACCGACGACCGCGACGGTGATCACGCCGGGCAGCGCGGCGGGTGCGAGCGAGCGCACCGGGCCGTCGGGGCTGTCGATCACGGCGACGAACAGGGGCTCGGGAGCCACTCCGTTGCCGCGGTGGGCGGCCGAGCGCGCCAAACGACCGGCGAACTCCTCGCGCACCAGACCGGCGAGTTCGTGCGCGTCGGGAGCGATCCGGCGGGCGCGAATCGGGCCGTCCCACCGTTCGGACATTTGCACGTGCGGCAGCAACTCGATGCCGGTCCAGGCGTCGAGCGCCTCGGGCGGGATCGCGAACGCGAGCAGCACGTCGTCGGGAGCGTGCCACACCGCGAGTTGTGCGACGAGCGCGCGCGCGGCACGACGCCCGACAGCCGCAGGCCCGACGATCGAGATGCTGCGGTGGACGGTCAGGTCGACGATCGCGGGAAGGCCAGGGACGCTGCGGGCCGCGACGCACACGTTGGCGGCTTCGGTCGCCATTGTCGGGTCGGCGGGTTGCACCGGGTCCGGATCTTCAGGAATCCCGAGGCGGAACCAGGGCACAACGCCGGTTCCGATGCGCGCGCGGCCGAAGTCGACATCCGTCGGTCGGCGTTCCCACAGCCGGGCGGGGTCGCCCACCAGTGAAGCCAGCCGTGCCGGTTCGGGATGCGTGGCGACCGCTGCTTCCCGCACCTGATCGCGCTCGGTGCGCAGTTCGGCACGGGTCTGCTCGAGATAGTCGAGGTAGCGCTCGCGGGCTCGGCGCCGGGTTCGAGCCTCGCGTCCGCGAGACGACAACGCCATCCCGACACCACCGACCAGCGCAACCACGAGCACCATCGCGCCGACCACCATGAGGATGGGGTTGGAGCGAAACACGAGCATCATCGTGATCGACGACATAGACCCGACTACCGGCAGCAGGGACTGCAGCGGCAGGCCGCCGACCGGAGCCGCTCCGAGCGGCGGGGGCGCGGCGAGCATCCTCTGCTCGGGGGGAGCCGTCGGGCTCACCACTCTCGCCGGCCGGTGGACCACGCGCACGCTCATCGGGTCTCCACCAGGTCGCTCATCATCACGTCGGTCATCAGTAGACCTGCCAGTTCGGCGACCCGCAGTGCCGCCCTCGACCGAAGCGGGACCGCGGGATTGACCAGGCCAGGATCAGCGTCGAGGGTCAGAGCCGGCGTCGCCAATCGCGGGGTGACCACCCGTGCCCACGACATCCGGGCCGCCCGGGTGTGGTCGAAGGCGATGACCACACGTCGGCCCTCTCGAGTGAGTTGCTCGGCAATCGCAATCGCATCTTCGGCGGCGGCGCGGTCGGGGGGCGTGACCAGGCACACCGCATCCCGGCTGCGGGCCAACACCGGAAGCGAGGCGGGGGTGACCGCGCCCACGTCGGCGACCGTCACATCGAAGTAGCGGTCGTCGAGTTCTGGCGCGGCGATCCACGCCGATCCCTCGACACGCAACCACGGCTCGGTGCCCCGCGGAGCCGCCTCGAGTCGCTCAGCCGTAGGAGCCGGGTACTGCTGCCAGTCCGAGGTCGTGTACAGGATGCGCCCGGCTCGGTGCCGCGCGAGCGTGCGGGCGATGAGTCGCCCCAACATCGGGGCTCCCGACGAGGCCGCGACGGTCGCCACCGTCACTCGCCGCACTGTCGTCAGCGGTCGCCGAAGCATCTCGGCGACCGATTCCAGGTCGTGCACGCGAGTCGCAGAAGCGAAAACCGACACCTCAGAACACCCCGAGCAGGAAGGCGTAGACGCCGAACACGCCCAACAGGCACGGGATGACGGCCACGGTAGCCAGCGACTCGAGCGTGTCGCCTGCTCGCCGCAACCGGATGAGCCCGTGAGCCGTGGGAGCGACGATCGCGAGCGCCGCCACGACGAGACCGATCCCGACCAGAATCAGGAGGCGCGCGACATCCGGGATGGCGGGGTCGAACCAGAGGCCGACCAGCGCACCGCCGAGAGCCGCGATCCAGAGCGCCCAAGTGGGGAGGGCCATCGCGACGACGCGGGTGCGCAGGATGGCGACGAGGGTCGCCGCCAGACCGAGCAGTGAGGGCCACAACTGCCCGGATCCAATCAGGAGAGCGATCGCGGGGGCGAGCCAGATGGCGACCGCAACGACGGCCCACCCCGTCACCCGGAACGACTCGTGCAGGCTGCGCGTCACCCGGCCGCGGGCCGGAAGGGTGCCGCCAATCACCTCGTCATCGAGAGCTGCCAAACCGGATGCCGAGATCGCCAACGTCGGCAAAACTCCGAGCCCCAAAATGGCGAGCGCTGCAACCACTCCGGCCGTGCCGACCAGGTCGGCGCCGAGTGCGGGTGCGACGATCGCGGCGAGGGCGAGCAGGATGCCGATCGCTGCCGCGAGAGCTGCTCCGGGGTGACGACGGCCAACTCCCACCGCGGCGGCGAGCACGACCCACTCGAGGGCGATCACGGATACGACGGCGAGTGCAGCCGCAACGGGGAGTAGCCCGACACCGGGAAGCATCGCCGCGATCGGACCCGCGATCCACGGGGCGACGGGAAGGGCGACCCCGAGTGCGGTGCCCAGCAGTATCGAATGAGCGAAAGGACGGTTCATCAGACCGGTCGCGGTCGCGGCGACCGTGACGGCGACGAGCAGGACGAGGGCGACCCATCCTGAGGTGAGGGTGATCAGCGGAACCGTCAGCGAGGCGCCGACGGCGCCCATCCCGATTGCTGCGGCAATGAGGCCGTGCCGTTGAGTCCAGAGCCCCGGGCTCTCGTCGCGCAGCGTCGCCACCCGGTCGGTCACGTCGGTAACCTCGGGCGGCGCGGGCAAGCGCTCCTCGGCGACGAGCCGCAACACGGCACCGTCGACGACCCCCTGATCGGTCGCACTGCCGGCGAGGTCGAGTTGCTCGCCGTACGAGGTCATCAGCGCACCGCGAGCGTCGACCTGGTCGAGCAGCCGTGCGATCTCGGGCAGATGGGTGCCGAGCGGTTCGTCGCCGGGGATGACGAGTGTCGCCCGGCGGCTTCGCCCGACGATCGTGATTCTGGTGAGGTCGGTCATCAGTTGTCTCCCGGGGTGGGGCTGGGGGTCAGCGTGGAGTCGGGTGTCGGAGTCGGGCTCTGGGTTGCGGCTGCTGCCGCGGCCGCATTCGCGATCAGGATGCTGCTGACGAATCCGACGCCGATGCAGACGGCGCAGGCGATCGCCGCGAGCACCATGCCGATCAGCAGTCGCCGCACGATCGACCCGACCGAACGTCGCGCACCCATCGACCCAAAGGCCAGAGCAGCGCCGAGGCGACGACGGTGCGTGCTTACCGACTCGAGAAGGGAGTCATCGCGTTCTTGCATCGGTCACATCCTCACGAAGCCACGAGTTGGACGGCGACCGCGTGGCGACCGATCTGCACGACGTCATCCGCGGCGAGGACGGCGTGGCCGCCCGAAGGAATCGTGCTGGTGGCGCCGCTGGCATGAGTGACGACCGAGCCATTCGTCGAGTTCAGATCGATCGCCCAGACGCGTCCCTCGGCATCCGGCCTAATCGCGAGGTGGGTCTTCGACACTTCGCGTGCGAGGTCGGCGATCGAGATGGGGCGCTCGCCGCCGGTCGGCTCGGGGTTGCGACCGAGTACCACCCCGACGCCGAGAGCACCCTCAATCCGTCCGTCGATCGAAAGCAAGGCGCGGTAGCGCACCGCCGGTTCAGGATCGGATGCCCGGGGTGCGACTCCGGGGGGTGGCGCGATAACCCCCGACGTCGACGCTTGCGCGGCGGGCGCGGCGACCGGGATCCCTGCCCCCGGAGCCGTGACGGGCGGGGCGAGCTGACTTGAGAGGCGCGGATCGACCGGATCACGGGCTCCGCGCACGTCGGCGAACCAGCTCGCCTGAAGGAGACGGGTCAGGCCGAGAGGAGCCGAGTCAGAGGAGGAAACCTGGCGCACTCCGGTGAGGCGCCATCCGAGGCTCGTGCCCTCGCGCGACCACAGACGCAGCTGCGCGCCCAGCACCGCAAGGGCGACGATCAGGGCGGCGGCAGCGAGTTGGGTGAGGCCGGCCGCCGCAGTCGCCCCGGCAACCGCAACGGGCACCGCGAGTGCGGCTAAATCGATCAGGATTCCCACCAGCACGCGGCCGGCGGGTGCGACGGCACTCCCGATCGGACGGGGCGCGACCCGGGCGATGCTCGTCACGTCACTCCCTGCGATTGACAGGGAATCCCCTGTTAATTCGATGCTAGCCTCGCTATCGCGGGGTGATTTGCGTTTTGCTCAATACCGCGCGACGCGCTCAACTCGGATCGACAACGGGGAGTAAAACATGAAGTTTGCGATGGGGGCCGATGTGCTCTCGACTCTGACCAAAAAGACCTCGAGTGCCGGCGACGACCTCGGTGCGACAGTACGCCAGCTCGCCGAAGCCGGCGCACCGCTGGAAGGCAAGTTCAACGGCTCTGGCCGCGCTGCCTTCGACTCGTTCAAGGCACACACCGACCAGATCGCGACTGAGCTGTCTCAGTCGCTTCGCGCAGTTCTCGCCGGGGTCTCGAGCATGGATCGATCATTCGGCGAAGGCGATCAGGAGATCGCCGACCAGACCCGCCAGGCGCAAGCCGGGGTGTCGTTCGACGCGGGCCGCTTCGGCACCCGCGCCTAGGAAAGGGGCATCACGACATGGCTGGAAACCAGACCGACCGCCGCGACTATGACACCGCGGCCTCGCAGACGGCGCAGGAATACTTTCTCGCCACTGCCGCTCGCCTTGAGACGCTGATCGATCAGCGCAATACCGACGTGCGCCAGGCCATGGCTGACTACACGGCCGACGGGGTCGCCGAAGACTACGCGGCGAAAGAACTTCGCTGGAAGAACGCGGCCGACAACGTGAAGTCGATCATCGACACAGTGCGTAAGAGCCTCGAGCAGTCGGACGAATCCGCCCAGGCTGCGCTGCAAAAGGCGAAGTCTGCGGTCGCCAATATCGGTTGATCTCGGCCCGCACAGATGGCTGACATGCTGACGGGATTTACACATCCACTCGTTGACCATGTCGACGGACTGTGGGCGTGCGTCGAGTCGCGCGCCGACACCGTTCTGCTGACGGAGTCGATGGCGGATGCGTTGGTGGCGATCCAGGGCGCCGGCCTCACCCCGGTCGTGATCACTCGCCCCGGAGCGACCATGAGCTACCTGGCGCGCTATCACCTCACTCTCGCCGGGGGCCGGTGGCTGGTGCGCGAGAGCGCCTCCGCTTTCGTCGACCCGCTCACCGGCGTCGTCTCCGATCGCATCGACCGCGCTCTCGAAGCGGCGGCGCCCTCGTACGACCAGTCGACAGCAACGGGCGACGTTCGGTTCCTGGTGGCCATCAGCACGCAGTCGCCTGCCGACGAGAGCACCGAGCTCGGTGAGACAGCTGTCACTCTCGCCAAACGCCTTGCCAGTACCCAACTCGCCTGTTGGGGCGCTCACGAACCCGCCACTTTGTCGTGGAACCGCAAGGCATACACCGCGGCTTCGCGGGCCTGGATGCCGGGTCCTGTGCGCTGGATGATCGCGGATACCGACGGCCGCGCACGGTTCACCACGACGATCCGCCGCACCAAGGGTGGCGTCGAAGAAACGACCACGGGCATCCTGCTCGCCGCGAAGGGTTCCACCGCCGATCTGACGGCAACCGCGGTCGAGGTGTTGACCCGGATTGCGACCGCAACCGCCTCGCCGCTCTTCGGCACCGTGGCGATGCAGTCCGGTCCGGTCGACCTCGGATTCCGTCCCGAGCCGATTGGCGCCGCGACTCCACTTGCTGCGATTATCGGCCCGCGCGCGACGAAGGCTCTCGCCCCCAACCTCGACGAACTGAGTCGCGATTTTGGGGCGAAGACAGTCGGTCGGGGCCGTACCCCGTCGCTCGTCGTCGGATTCGACTCCCCGACCGAACTGCCTTATTCGGTGGCGACCCGGTTCACCGAGGCTCTGGGAACCGACAAGATCACTCGCCTCTTGAGCCGAAGCGGAGGGACCGCCTGATGCCGTTCGAAGTCGCAGTGCTTGCTCCTCGGGAGCACACGCTGGACGAGTTGCGCGCGCTCGCCGAAACAATGACTCCTCCGATGCTGGTGCGCGACACAGTGCGGGAGGGCGCGGTCACGGTGACCGAGCTGGACGAGACGCCGCTGGCCACCTTTGGCCGACCACGTCGGGTCGAGACGACGGTAGATCTGGTGCGTTCTTATGGTCCCGAAGCTGAGCTAGCGGGGGGCGAAGGTTTTCTGACCGAAGCGGTCGTGCCGTTCGAACACCGTCGCGGCATGGCCTTGGTCTTCGCACTTGAGCACTTCGTCGACGGCTCCGCGATCGTAAGGGGATTGGACCGATGACCGGTTGGCGTGTTGACCCCGCGGGGGTCACCCTGATCCTGACCCAGACCGAGGCTGAGGTTGAGGCCGTGAACAAGGCACTCGCCGGGCCGGCTGATTCGATTACGACCGTGCAGGACGGCGCCGGTTTCGATGGGATCGTCACGTCGGCCTACTCCGCCTTCTTGCAGGAACAGTACGAGGGCACTGTCACCCAAATTTTCGGCAAGTACAAGGGGGCGCTTGAGGGCACCGCAAACGCCGCCAATGCATATTTGGCCGGCGATGAAGAGATCGCAACGTCGATCGCGGCAGGGCTGAACTCGGTCGCAGCTGTCGCGCCGCCGCTACCGGGGAGTAATGGCTGATGACACTGAATGTCCACCGCTATGACGGGTTGATCATCCCGGATCTGATTCCCGGCGACGATCTGCACCCCAACTCGCTCGACGATGTTGCCCAGACCTTGCGAACCGCTGGTGGCGATGCCGTCACGCACGCCGATACGGCATCCACAATCTGGGCGGGCATGCCCGCCGTGCTGGAGTCGCCGCAGGGCGCCGTAATTTACAGCGCCCTCGGATCTCCTGACACCGAACTGCGAACGCTCTCGGGCAAGTTTGATCGGGTCGCCAACGCGCTCGAGACCTTTGCCTCAGCGGTGCGTCCGCTCATTAAGACGTTTGCTGCGATCAAGGTTGATGCGATCAAGCTCACTGATGAGATCGGCTACGACGGTCTGGTCTGGGTCTCGCCTCAAGAGACCAAGGCGTACGAGTGGGATTCGAAGGCGACCGTCGGCGGGTCGCGCGCCGCGGTGCGAACGGCGACAGAGGTTGTCGACTACCTCCATTCCCTCGGCGAATCCGCGCACGTTCGCGGCAGGGGAGTCGTGATGCTCGCACCGTGGACGGAGTCCAGCGAGCACATCGACCGCAACAACGGCCTGATGGATCGGGTGGCCGACGCATATACGAAGCTGCAGAACGCCGAGGCCGACTGTGCGAATGCGATCAACCGCGAGCGCAACCTGTGCGTGGCGGATGTCGAGAAGATCGAGGCCTGGCAGCTCAAGCAGTCGGGTGACAACACCGCGGTGCTTCCGTGGGGTCACCGAGTCGACGAAAACCGCAACTGCGGCGAGTCGGCATGGTGGGGTGTCGGCAACGTCGGCAAGGAAACCCTCGAGGGCTTGGGGACGCTCATCGGCCTCGACAGCCTGACGGGAAAGTGGAGCTGGGAAACCGCGGGCAAAGGATGGCTCGGGGTCGCGACGGGTCTCGGGTCGCTGGTTCTCATGACGATCCCGCCCGCACAGATCCTCGGACAGCTGGGAGTGCCGGTCTTCAAGGAAGCGCTCAACAACACCACCGAAATGGGTAAAGGGCTGCTGGCTTGGGACGTTTGGGCGAAGAACCCCGCTGAGGCGGGCGGCCGGGTCGCCGCGAACCTCCTGACGTTCCTCATCCCCGGCCCGGGCGAAATCGCGGGAGCGATCAAGGGAATCACGGGGGCCGCACACGTGGCGGAGGTCGCCTCCGACGCGGCCCGACTCTCCGAGGCAGCAGGCGTTGGCGTGTCGAAGGCCGATGGTCTCGTCACCAAGCTCGAGGGTCTCTCGGGAGATGTCGTCGGTACCGGCGTGAAGATCGAAGAGGTCGTCACCGTCGGATCGAAGATCGAGATGCCGGACGGTTCCTTGCTGCACGTCGAGGCGCCCCACATCGAGGCGCCCCACGTGCAGGGTCCCCACGTGGATGGGCCGACCATCCATACGCCCCATGTCGACACCCCCCATATCGAGGCACCGCACCACATCGACACCCCGCAGATCCCGGAACCGCACATCGGCGATCCGCTCCCCACGCATCCGGATGTGCCGCACGGCGACCCCGCCGACCCAACGCCGCACGGCGGCGACGGTCCGGGTGGCAACGTTCCCGACCACACGGGTCTCTCGGAGCCGCCCGCGCACGCAGGTCCCGACGGTACGCCGTTGTCGTCGGTCGACTGGACGGCCATCGACGCCGAGTTCCGCCCGCCCGAGGGAGGTTTCGTCGATCCGGCGCGGCTCGACGAATGGGCACAGAAGGTGTCGGATGCGTACCCGACGCTATCCCCGACTGACGCTAAGGCGATCTACGACTACACGACCGACGCGGGTTACCAGCCGATGAACGAGTACCTGCGCTACGGAACGATCGACGGCGGCCATATTCCGACCGCAAACGAGGTCGCCTCGATCGAGTCACGGATCTCTGCCACGACCGAGGCGTTGTCGAAGCTGCCTTCCGCACCCGGGTACGTGACGCGCGGCGTCGGGATCACGCAGGACTTCCTCGACCAATTCGTCGAAGGCAAGCCCTGGCACGACAACGGCTTCGCGAGTTCCACGCTCAGCCCGCAAGTGACGCACGAGTTCGTCGAGCGAGCAGTAGCCGAAGGCAAGCAGCCGGGGATCATGGAGATCTACGGCCAGACGGGGACGGTCGTTCGGCCGATCTCGGCGTTCCAGGCCGAGGCTGAGATCCTCTTCCAGAGGGGGACTGAGTTCGACGTGATCTCGAAGTTCGCCGATGCGGACGGTGTCTGGCACATCGTTCTCCGAGAAGTCGCTCCGTGACGTCGATCTCATTCTCCGACGCCGAGCGCCGGACGGCGTTCACAGTCGCCGAGGCGGAGTTGATCCGTGAGATGGGCAACGTCAGCATCGTGAAGTTCCTCGGCGGAACCGATCAGGCGACCGCGCGCGAGAACTGGTTTGCCAAGATCGAGGAGTTCGTCGAGGTGCTCCCGGACGGGGTGTTCATTGCGCTCGATGCGTCAGATGGACAAGTCGCCCTTCGTCTCGCGGGTGGGTCCACGGTCGTACTGCGACTCTGGGAGGCGCGGTACGCGCCGACTCTCGAGGATTCTTGGCGCATCATGCTTAAGCCACGTCTCGCTCCCGTCGTCGTGGACATGGTCGGCACGGCGCTCTGGGGCGACGTTTGGGTCGAAGCCGTCGCTGGAGCACTCGAGGGCGAACCCCTCCCGGTAGTGCCATCGGGCGACCGGCCATTCGGGACGTTCATGCGCGAGGCGCGCGAGCAACTCTCTGCGTCAGGAGCGGTCGAGGCGACCGTCCGCGGCTGGACGGTGCAGGCCGCCCCGGAAGACGCACCGTGGCCGTGGTTCACTGACGAGCAGACGGCGCATCGCGCGGCGAAGGCCCTCGCTCTGGGAACCGATCGCATCGGCGCGTTGTTCTCCGACTGGCAGCGGGCTTCGGATGGCTGAGTCGCAGGCGGGGCTCGTCAACGCGCTGGAATCGCTCCCGGTCTACCAGGGGGTGACGTGGCGTGCGGCGACGGGCGCTCTGGCGGGCGGGATCCTCCTGCCGGCGCCGGTGCCGACCAGCCGTGACCTTCGGATCGCAAGCGCCAACTTCACCGCTGCCTGCGTGTGGGCGATCGTGTCGAGTGCGGGGCGCGATGTGGGACCGATCTCCGCCGATCCGGCCGCGCGTGAGGTCGCGATCCTTCCCGGCAGCTCGCTGAGCCCGGCCTCCGCTCTGCACGACGTCTCAGGCCTCACTCTCCAAGTCGTCATCGAGATCCGTCCGGGCGTCGAGGCGGGTCGTGCGGTGTCCGACGACGACCTCGTCGTGCTGATCGAGAGCGCGCGCGCCACCGCAGCGGTTACGGTGCGGCAGCCCGGCCGATTCGGTCCCTGAATCCGTGCGCCCGCGAATCAATCTGCACAGATGTTCGAAGGCCTCGAGGTCCCGCCAGGCGCGGGTGACCTGGGCCGTCTCTTCCCGATCGGGGGTGCGCGGTGATCGGTGACGTCCGCTTCTACGCCGTCATGCACAACGGGTTTACCCGGGAATGGCCGAGCGGGTTCCGTCGGCGCACGTCGATTGACGACACCGGGGTGACCCGTGACGAGGCCTGGACCAGCCGCGAGCAGTGGGAGCCGAGCGCTTTCTTCTTCGGGGCTCAATTTGGGGATTTCAGCGACCAGGACGTGCCGTACGTCGAAGTCGGCGAAGCGGAGGCGGACGACATCCGTTCGATGCTCACGACCCGTCCGCGCGGTGGCCCGTTTACTGAGGCTGGCCAGCAATGGCTCACCGCCCATCCCGAGGATCGAGCAGCGATCTACCTCGGGGTATCAGGTCCGGTGTTCGACTCCGCGGGGCACCGAGTGACCCCTACGGGAGATGCGACGTAGCACTGGCTGGCTACGTTGGGAAGATGAGCGCCGATCGAGATGCCATCGCCGCTGAGGTTCTTGAGCCAATCCTGGGAGTGGACTCTCGACCTCCAACACATCCTCACCGTGCGTCGCGATGGTGTGCTCGCCTCATCGCAACATCCGCCGGTCGGAGAGCTTCCTGACTAATGATGACTGAGTCGCCTACCGATAAGCCAGCGGCGTTCGCGCTCGCCCGCCGCGTCACCTCCGCACTCCGCGAAGACTTCCACGGCGCGGCGCGCTCCTTCACGATCTCCAACCTTCAGGAGGACGGACCGCTCATCGCATTCTCCGTGCGTTTCGAGGTATATGGCTACTTCCCGATCGTTTTCAACTACGACCGTGGCTTTTTCGGCTTTGCAATCGCATTCGGGGAGGTCGGCGTCTCGGTGCTCGGATCCCTTGAGGGGGGCTCGCTCGACGACCTCCCGGCACTCCTGGAAGAGTTCGATCGGCGTATCCGGCTTCGTATCCCCGACAAGTACCTCGACGCTTACACGCCGTCCGGGTAATGAGTGCAAGCGGCACGACTACCGCTTCGCTTGTCATGCAAAAATCTTCTTTACCGGTGCATACTTTGCCGCACGTATTGGATCATGACCGAGCGATATGCCGCACCCGTTCCGATCGACCAAGCGCGGGAAGCGTTCCCCGCCTTGGTGACTGAATGACAACGTGGTGCAGCCTGCGAATCATGAGCGATTCAGCTCATGACCACGGCGACCGCGGCGAGCAGCAGTTCGGGAGTCTCAACCTGCGGCACGTGGCCAGTACCGCTCAGTAATTCGAAGCGAGCGCCGGGGATCGCAGCTGCATAGGCGCGGCCGTAGCCGGGTTCGACGATTCGATCGGCCTCTCCCCAGATAACGAGAGTCGGCACGTCGATTTCGCCGAGGCGGCCGAGTAGCGTCGGGTCATCCATCGTCGGTCCGCCGTAGACGGCAAGTGTCGCTCGGTTCGCCGCGAAGCCGGCTTGCGCGGCAGGCGAAAGTGTCGACGGGTCGATGCGGAAGTTGTCGGGCGCGAAGAAGCTGTAGTCGGCGATCTGCGGGATCGGTATCGAAAAGAAGTCGATGCCGGGGTAGCCGTCCACGACAGGTCCCGTCGCGTCGACCAATACCATCCGGCTGACGCGAGGGGAGTGCCGCAAGGCGATCTCGCTGGCGATCCAGCCGCCGACGGAGTTGCCGATCACGGTGACGTCATCCAGGCCCAACTCGTCGAGGAGGGTGACGTAGACCTCGGCGAGGGCCGGGATGTCCGCGATCCCGTCGGGTCGGGGCGTGCCTCCGAAGCCGGGATGCGTCGGTGTGATGACCCGCACTCCCCGCGACTCGGCAAGGAGATCGGCGAACACAGCCACCGATTGCGGGCCGGCGCCTCCGTGGAGCAGCAGCACGGGCCGACCAGAGCCGTTTTCCAGGGTGCTCAGTTCGACCTCGCCGCGCGAGGTGGACAGGTGATGCGTGGTGGGGACGGCGGTCATGGACGCCACCGTATATCAATATGTTTATATAAACAAGCGTAGACATCGATAGAGTGGCGCCATGACCTCGCTGCACGACCTTGGCCTCTCCGTCAAACGCCTGCAGATGAAACACCACCGCGCCGCCAACGAGGCGCTCGCCTCGATCGGATTGACCATCGTGCAGTGGGATGCGCTACGCCACCTGTCCGAGCGGCCCGGGTCGTCGTTACACGATCTGGCGGTTCTGACCTTCCAAACCGACCAGGCGTTCGGAACTCTCGCGGCCCGGCTTGAGGATCGCGGGCTCATCGCGCGGGCGGCGGGAGCCGGGCGCGCCATCCGTCCCGTTCTCACCGCGAAAGGCGAGCGGCTGTTTCAGGAGGGAGTCTCCCTTACGCGCGGCGTGCTCGAAGAGTCCTTCGGACCGCTGGATGCCGGCGAGCTGCAGCAACTCGATACCCTGATCGCGAAACTGCTCGCCAGCGGCTAGCTCGGCTCGGCGACGGGCGATTCGCGCGCTGATGAGTGCCGAAGGCAATCGACGCGCGGTCACCGCGTTCGACGACGAATGATCAGAAGATGCGGGTGATCAGAAGATGTCGGGCGACGGCGTCGAGGCGTAGCGGATCGTGACGTCCGCGTGGCGGTCGAACCGGTATCCGGCCCCGCGCACGGTGCGCACGATGTCTTCGTAGGCACCGAGCTTGGAACGCAGCCGCCGCACGTGCACGTCGATCGTGCGCTCGTTCGGCGTCTCTTCGTCGTCGGTGTCGCCCCAGAGGGTCGAGATGATCTCGGTGCGGTCGATGGTGCGGCCTTCGCGCAGCACGAGGAACTGCAGCAGCTCGAACTCCTTGTAGGTCAGCGGTGCGGTGTCGCCGTCGAGCTGCACGCGCTTGCGCGAGATGTCGATCACGACGCCACCCTTCGGCTCGGCCTTGTCGGCCGCGGCGGATTGGCGGTGCTTCGCGAGGGCCGCCGGATCTTGCAGGGCGAGGCGGACGACATCCACATCGCGTCCGCCCGCACCGATCGGGGCGAGCGCAACGGACGCGTAGGTCTCGGATCCCGGGGCGAGGTCGGCGACCAGCCGCTTGATCGCCTCGACGATTCGAGGGAGGTCGGTGCCGGCATCCGCGGCCTTGAGTTCGTCGAGGCCGACGTAGAGCGCGAAGCCGCGAGCTTCGGTGCCTTCGGGTACCGCACGGATGCGGTTGACGGCCGGGGCCGGGGTCTCGGCGACGGGGGCGGAGGTGGGTCGGAGCTGGGACAGGGTGGCAAGTGACATGGTGTCGAATCCTTGGTCAGAAGGAGGCGGCGTGGAGTCAACCATCGTGAACCGCCTCAGAGGGTGTGGGTGAGATGCGGGAGCCACGGAACGGGCTCCGAAGGGCGTCTGCTACGCACACATTCGACAACACATGACCGCACGCACCGACTCCACCTCGAGGGAGGTCAGGGCACGCTCGGTTGCGGTCATGCTCAAAAGTGTCGCCTACCCCGGCCCCAAACGCAACTACGCGCTCTTAGACCAGGCCGTAGAGCCGGTCGCCGGCATCCCCAAGCCCCGGCACGATGTAGCCGACCTCGTTGAGTCTCTCGTCGAGAGCACCGAGTACCACGGTTACATCGCGACCCTCGGTGGCCTTGCGAACGGCTTCGACGCCTTCGGGCGCACCGATGAGGCAAATGGCGGTCACGTCGACTGCTCCGCGATCGAACAGGTACTGGATGGCGGCGCTCAGCGATCCGCCGGTGGCGAGCATCGGGTCGAGCACGAAGCATTGCCGATCAGACAGATCGTCGGGTAGGCGGTTCGCGTAGGTCGTCGGCTGAAGGGTCTCTTCGTCGCGCATCATGCCGAGAAAGCCGACCTCGGCGGTCGGAACCAGTTTGACCATGCCGTCCAGCATCCCGAGTCCGGCACGAAGGATGGGCACCACGAGCGGCCGCGGAGAGCTGATCGCGAGACCGGTGGTTTCCGCCACCGGGGTGCGGATTGTCAAAGGTTGCGTGCGCACGTTGCGGGTCGCCTCGTAGGCGAGCAGCGTGACCAACTCTTCGACGAGCGCGCGAAACGTCGGCGACGGCGTCGTCTCGTCGCGGAGCACGGTCAACTTGTGGGTGATGAGCGGATGGTCGGCGACATGCAAGCGCATAGGGTCGATGCTATCGAGCCCCTCTCTTCGTCCGGCACGGCTTCTGCCGACACCTCAGACATCGCCGCGATGCGCCTTGCGCTCGCGGAGGCCGAACTCGCGCTCAGCACGGGAGACGTGCCGGTTGGCGCTGTGATTCTGGATGCCGATGGCTCAGTTCTCGCGCACGGCCGTAACGAGCGGGAGAAGACTCACGATCCGACCGCGCACGCCGAGATCGTCGCCCTGCGTCGAGCGGCAGAACTTCGCGGCACCTGGCAACTCTCCGATGTGACCCTGGTGGTGACTCTCGAGCCCTGCGTGATGTGCGCGGGGGCGATTCTCGCGGCGCGGGTGCCCCGGGTGGTGTTTGGTGCGTGGGATGAGAAAGCCGGCGCCGCAGGGAGCGTCTACGACGTGCTGCGCGATCGACGGCTGCCGCACCGGGCCGAGGTCGTTTCCGGGGTGCTCGACGCCGAGAGCGGCGAACTGTTGCGGCAATTCTTTGCCGACGTGCGCGACGCCTAGTGCCAGAGAGTGGCGACCAAGACGTTGATCACGGCGAGGCCGCCCGCGGCGTGAAACCACGGCTGCACGCGCCCGCCGCGCCGCTTCTGAACCACGGCGACGATTGCCGCGATCAGCACGATGACGGCGATCACCAGCTTCACGCCCACCCACGCCATGTTGAGCTTGTCGTCGGTAGACGTTTGAGCGATCCCGACCATCCCCAGCCCGGTGACCACCTGGGTGATCGCGCCGGCGAGGAGCGGCCACAGCACGAAGTCGACCTTGTGCCGGAGTTGCACGAAGAATCCACCCACGATGGCGGCGAGGCCGAACATGTGGAGGGCGAACAGGACGTTGCTGACGGTCGCGAGTAGTTCCATGAGGTTCTCCTAGTTTGAGCTCTGCACGACGATCGCGTCGGTGCTCGGCGATCCCGGTGTGACGTAGATGTCAGGCTCGATGTAGATCACCCGGGCGGCGGGAACGGCCGCCCGCACCGACGCTTCGATCTCATTGATGGCCTTCGCGATTTCGGTGGCCCTCGTCGCCTTCGGCACGGCGACTTTGGCGGCCACCATCAACTCGTCGGGTCCGAGGTAAAGAGTTTTCATGTGGATGACGGCCTCGACTTTGGCGTGACCGTTGAACGCCGCGCGAATCTTCGCGAGATCGCCCGCCGTGGCTCCCTCGCCAATCAGCAGCGACTTCGTCTCGATGCCGAGAATGATCGCCACCACCACCAGCAGCGCACCGATCGCAATCGTGCCGATGGCATCCCACAGAACGTCGCCGGTCAGGATCGTGAGTCCGACGCCCGCGAACGCGAAGGTCAGGCCGGTGAGCGCCGCAACGTCTTCGAGCAGGATGATCGGCAGCTCGGGCTGTTTGGCATGCCGGATGAACGCAACCCAGCTCTGACCCTTCGTTCGGCTGTGGTTCGACTCGCGAACGGCGGTGCGCAGCGAGAAACTCTCCAGCACGATCGAGACGGCGAGCACGACCAGCGGAAGCCACGGGAGTTTGAGCGGTTCGTGCTCCGAGAGTTTGTGAATGCCTTCGTAGAGCGAGAAGACACCGCCCACCGAGAACAGGATGATCGAGACCAGGAACGCGTAGATGAACCGCTCGCGCCCGTAGCCGAAGGGATGCGCGCTGTCCGCATCCTTCTTCGAACGGCGACCGCCCACGAGCAGTAACACCTGGTTGCCCGAGTCGGCGAGCGAGTGGATCGCCTCCGCGAGCATCGACGCGGAACCCGAGATAGCGGCCGCGATGAACTTCGTAATCGCGATGCCGGTATTGGCCAGCAGGGCCGCGACGACGGCCCGAGTACCGCCCTCTGTGCTCATGAGTTTCAACCTACACTCGGCACGTGAGCCGAAATCTCCCGCGTATCGCCATTCTCGGAGCCGGTTCGATGGGTGGGGCGATCCTCGTCGGCCTGATCGACTCCGGGCGCGCGACCGCGGGTGTGGCCGTCACCAACCGTACGGCGGCGAAGGCGGAAGCGGTGCGGCTGCCGGGCGTCGACTCGTGGGCACTCGAGTCGGACCCGGGTGCCACCGCGACGGCGCTCCGTGATGCACGGGTGGTTCTGATCGGCGTCAAGCCCGCCATGGTGCCCGATCTGCTGCGCTCCATCGCAGGCGACCTCGAACCGGATGCCGTGGTCGTCAGCATTGCGGCCGGCGTCACCATTGCGACGATTGAGGCGATCGTCAGCAACCCGGTCGTGCGCACGATGCCCAACACGCCATCCGTCGTGCGTCGCGGCGTGACGGGTCTCGCCGCGGGCTCACGGGTCACCCCCGACGATCTCGCCCTGGTGCGCGACCTTTTCGAAGCGGTCGGAGCCGTCGTTGAACTGCCGGAAGACCAGATCGACGCCCTCGGCACCATCTCGGGCTCCGGCCCTGCCTACGTCTACTTCCTGATCGAACAACTCACCGCGACAGCCCAGCGGATGGGCTTCACCGAAGATCAGGCGCGCCTGATGGTCGAGAACACCTTCCGTGGAGCCTCAGAACTCCTGGCGGCATCAGAAGTAGGCCCCGCAGAACTCCGCCGCCGCGTCACGAGCCCCAACGGCACCACAATGCAAGCCATCGCAATACTCGAGTCGGCAAACCTCGGCACCCTCTTCGACCAAGCAACCTCCGCCGCACTCCAACGTACGAAGGAGCTGGCCGCGGGTTCCTGACCGGGCAGCGAAGCGTGACCCGGATCGGATTCGCGAGTCGATCGGGGTAGGGGTCCCCGCTCCTTCGGCTCGCGAATGTGATCCGGGTCACGCGTCACCTACGGCCACGCGTCACCTAAGTCTGCAAAGCAGAGAACCGATCCAGATCCGCAGTGTTACCGCTGACGATGATGAGGTCGTGATTAGAAACTACGGTCTCGGCCGTCGCGTAGGTGAAGTCTTTGCCGGGGCTTTTCACGCCGACGACGGTGACCCCGTATTTCTTGCGCACGTGCGATTCGGCCAGCGACATCCCGCGGATCGGTTTCGGCGGGTACATCTTGACGATCGCGAAGTCGTCGTCGAATTCGATGAAGTCGATCATCCGTCCTGACACCAGGTGGGCGACACGCTCGCCGGCTTCCGCCTCGGGGTAGATGACATGGTTGGCGCCGATGCGCGACAGGATCTTGCCGTGCGATTGGCTGATCGCTTTCGCCCAGATCTGCGGGATCTTGAGGTCGACCAGGTTTGCGGTGATGAGCACCGAGGCCTCGACCGACGAGCCGACGGCGACGACCGCGATCGAGAAGTCTGCGGCGCCGATCTGCTGAAGCGCTTCGATCGATCGGGCGTCTGCCTGCACGGCGTGGGTGACGCGTTCGGCCCATTTCTGCACGAGGCCGGCGTCTTCGTCGACGGCGAGTACGTCACGGTTGAGCTTCTGCAACTGTCCCGCGGTTGCGGCACCGAAGCGTCCGAGCCCAATCACGAGCACGGGCGCATCGTGTGCGATCTTGTCAACCAACGATCGGCCTCTCCTCGGGCCGCCGGAACAACTGCCGGCGGGTGCTCGCCGCGAGTGCCGCGGCGAGTGTCACGGTACCAATGCGTCCCAGAAACATGGTGGCGGCGAGCACGTATTGCGCGCCATCCGAGGCGTGTGCGGTGAAACCCGACGAGAGCCCGCAGGTCGCGAAGGCGCTGATGACGTCGAACAGCACGTAGTCGAGCGGCTGATTGTCGGTGATCAGCAGGATGAGGATGGTCGCCCCCGCGACGGTCGTGGCGCCCCACAGCACGACGCTCACACTCAGGCGCAGAACATCCTGCGGGATCCGTCGCTCGTACGCTTCCATATCGTCGACGCCTCGGGCTTCGGCGAAGGCGGCGAGGAAGAGTACGGCGAGGGTCGTCACCTTGATACCGCCTGCGGTGGATGCTGACCCGCCGCCGATGAACATCAACATGTCGGTGACGAGCAGGCTCGAGCCGTCGAGCTGGCTGATGTCGAGGGTTGAGAAACCGCCCGATCTCGCCATCTGCGAGAGAAAGAGACTCTGCAGGATGCGTTGCCCGACATCCATATCGGCCATCGTCGCGGGGTTGCGAAATTCGAGCACGAAGTACGCAACGGCGCCCCCGAGGGTCAACAGGGTGAAGGTGACCAGGGTGAGTTTCACGTGCAACGACCAGCGCCGCGGGTGCCGCAGGTTGCGGCGCAGTGCGTAGATCACCGGGAAGCCGATCGCGCCAAACGCGACCCCGAGGATCAGGACGATCAGGAACCACCAGTCGGAACCGTACTGGGAGAGACCCTGTTCGCTCGGCAGGAATCCGGTGTTGGTGAAGGCCATCGCAGAGATGTACACCGACTGCCAGGCGGCGGTCAGCGGGTCGACACCCTGGATGAGCATCCGCGGGAAGAGCAGCAGCGCAACCGCACCTTCGATCACCAGAACGCTCACGGCGACCGTCGCGAGGAGTTTTCCGGTCTCGCCGAGGCCGACGGCCTGCCCTTCAGCGATCGGACCTTTGCGGATGCGTGACGGGTTCGCGTCGCTCGCGGCCATCAACTTTTGCCGCAGCCCGAGGCGACGGCTGATAACCAGCCCGAGGATCGAGGCGAGAGTCAAGACGCCGATGCCGCCGATCTCGACGCCGAAGAAGACGAAGACGTGACCGAGCGGCGACCAGAACGTCGCCATGTCGACCGTCGAGAGACCCGTGACACAGATGACCGAAACGCCCGTGAACAGCGCATCGACGAACGGCGCTGGTTGACCCGATGTTGTCGCAGCGGGAAGAGAGAACAACGCGGTGAAGACAGCGATCAGGCCCGCGAAGACGATCACCGCGAATCGGGCGGGTCGCGACGCTGAGAAGTCGCTGATCCGATCGATGACGCGAGACGACAAGGACTCATGCCGCACAGGCTTCGTGTGCATCCGACCCCCTTGCTCCGCGGAACGCCCGGCAGAACGCCAGGGGGAAATGCTACTCGCGCGGCGCTCAGCGGCCCCGACTACCCTGAGCAGATGGCTGACATCTTCGACGTGCTCGCCGAACCGAAGAGGCGTGACATCTTGCGCCGACTGCTTGACGGCGAGGCGACGGTCAGCGATCTCGTCGAGGCCCTCGGGCTGACCCAGCCGACGATCTCCAAACACCTCGCCCAACTCCGCGACGCCCAACTCGTGACAGTGCGCGAAGACGGTCGCAACCGCATCTACGCCGTACGGGTGGGCCCGCTGGGGGCAGTGGATGCCTGGCTCGCGCCATTCCTGGGCGGGGCCCCGGTCACGATGGCCGACCTCGACGCCGACCCGGATGCAGGCCCAACGATCTTCGCCGCCTGGGCCGGTGCCGAAGCGGGCGACCGCGTCGGTCGGGTCGCGGCGGGCGCCGCCCATTCGGCACGCGTTGCCCTTGATGCTGCCCAAGAGAAGTTGCAGGGCGCGCAGAAGCGGGTCGTCGAGAAGCTTCCCCGCTGGGGCCGCGGCGACTGACGCCCTCGTTCGGGCGTCGACACCAGCCATAGACACCGGCGCGCGCGGAGCCGTAACCTGAACGGTCGAACGAACAGCTTTAACATCAGCACCATCATCCACAGGAGCCGGCATGGGTAGCGCACTGAAAGACATGCGCTTTCTGACCGTTGCAGAGGTGGCGGAGCTGATGCGCGTGTCGTCGATGACGGTCTACCGGCTGGTGCGATCCGGTGAACTACCGGCCGTGCGTTTCGGGCATTCCTACCGCATCCCGGAGACCGCAGTCGCGGCTGCGGTCGAACTGCCGACTGGGGTGCAGGCGCCGAATCGCATCAACCGAGCAGGGTAGACTCGCCACTTGTGATTTCTGCGGCTCGTTGAGGGCCCGGTATGGCCCTGACGACGAGACGAGGTGAACATGGGTTCTGTCATCAAGAAGCGCCGTAAGCGCATGGCGAAGAAGAAGCACCGCAAGCTTCTGCGCAAGACGCGTCACCAGCGTCGTAACAAGAAGTAAGTCCTGGGTCGTGGCGCGGCGCGCCTCGGAAGTCAAGAGCGGGGACCCCTACCCCGATTGACTTCCGAGGCCCACCGCGCAACTCTGCTTTAAGAAGCGGGGAGTCGGCGGGCTTTGGTCCGCACGCGCTTCGCCTCTTTTCGCACTCGACGGCGGGCATCTCGGATGCTGCCGGGGGTGAGTCTCAAAACCGGCCAGCCGTGCTCTTTCGCGTGCGCGGCGAGGGTGGCATCCGGATTCACCACGACCGGGTTGCCCACCATCTCGAGCAGCGGGATGTCGTTGCGACTGTCGCTGTAGGCCCAGCAATCGGCGAGGTCGGCTTTCGCCGCCGCTGCGAGGTCGCGGGCGGCGTCGGCCTTGCGTTCGCCGTGCAAGGTGTGGCCAGCGAGTTTGCCGGTATAGACGCCGTCGACCGCTTCCACGACGGTTCCCAGCGCCCCGGTGAGGCCGAGGTGCTTCGCCATGACGGCGCCGATCTCAACCGGGGTCGCCGAAACGAGCCACACCTCGTGGCCCTTCGCGATGTGCTCTTGCGTCAAGCCAACCGTGCGCGGGTAGAGCCGCTTCTTGATGCCGTGCTCCCAGATGTGCTCGGCGAGCTGCTGTATCTCCACGACAGTGTGTCCTGCGGCGAGACCGAGGGCACGATCACGGGCGGTGTCGAGGTGCTCCAGGTTCTCGCCGATCGAGATAAAACGGCGCTGCTGCCAGGCGAACAGGGCGATCTGCCGGAACCCGATGATCTTGCGCGCCCAAGCTTCGCGACCGAGGTGGAACAGGCTCGTTCCTCGCATCAGAGTGTTGTCGACGTCGAAGAAGGCGATGATCGGCCGGTCGCTCGGGGTGGGGGAGGTCTCCTCGGGCACTGCCCCATGGTAGCTGGCCCCTACGCTGGAACCGTGTCCGGCGCTCGACTCACCCTGGTCTCGAAGCCGGATTGCCACCTGTGCGACGACGCCCGCGCGACGATTGCTGAGGTTCTCACCGAGTTTCCCGGCGTTGTGTTTGACGAGCAGTCGATCCTCGATGACCCCGATCTTTTCGCCTCATACGTCGAGGAAATCCCGGTCGTGCTGCTGGATGATCGGGTGCACACCATCTGGCGGGTCGATCCCGCACGACTCAGAAAGGCGCTCTCGTGATTCGTCACCTCGTCATGTGGAAGCTCGCCGCTGAAGATCCCCACCAGAAGGCGATGGATGCCGCTGGCATCAGAAGTCGCCTCGAAGCGCTCGTGCCGTTGATCGACGGCCTCGAGTCGCTGACCGTCTCGGTCGACCTCGGCGACAACTCGAGCAACTGGGATGCCGTTCTCGAGTCCGACTTCGTCGACGCTGACGCTCTCGATCGGTACCTGGAGCACCCCGACCATGTCGTGGTGGCGGCGTGGATGAAGACGGTCGTCGCCTCGCGATCGTGTGTCGATTTCGAGGTCTGATTTAACCTCCGAGGCGTAGGCTCCGGTAACGCAAGGACGCCTGAGGAGGCCACCATGAAGTTCCAGATCGTCAAGGGCAAGAGCACGACTCAGCCCTTCTTCTGGCGGATCGTCGCCGCCAACGGACAAACGCTCGCCGTGAGTGAGAACTACGCGGCGAAGGCGTCGGCGAAGAACGCCATCGAGTCGGTCATGAAGAACGCCGGCGCCGCAAAGGTCGAAGACCTCACCTAAACCACGCCTCGACGTCCGCAGGGTCGTGAACGCGAAACTTTGGGCTTCGCGTTCACCAATCGGCCCGGATGAAGGCTTCGGGTGGACCGTTTGGCGCGCGCGAAGCCGCGTACGCGCCGCATCGGGTGCGTGGAGCCCTAGGGCAGCAGACGGTTGGGGCCGCGGAAGAGGTAGGTCACCTCGCGGATCGAGGGCTGGTGCAGCAGCAGCATGATCACGCGCGAGAGCCCCATCCCGAATCCGCCGTGCGGCGGCACGCCGTAGCGGAAGAAGTCGAAGTAGAACCCGAGCTCTTCGGGATCGACACCCTTCTCGCGCGCCTGTACTTCGAGGACATCCACGCGGTGCTCGCGCTGCGCTCCGGTCGAGATCTCGGTGCCGTTGAACAGCAGGTCGTAGCTGTTGGTGAGCGTTGGGTCGTCGGCGTGACGCATGTGATAAAACGGCCGGATGCCGACGGCGTAGTCGGTGACGAACACGAATTCGTGGCCGTACTCCTCTTTCACGTACTCGGCCAGTCGGCGTTCGCCTTCGGGGTCGAGGTCGCCGTCAGCACGCGGAACCGTGTAGCCGCGAGAGTTCAGGATGCTGTGTGCCTCAGCGAGCGGGATGCGGGGAAACGGCAGCGTCGGAACAGTCACCGGCACCCCGAATGCTGCTTCGATCTCGGCGCCGTGCTTCTCTTTGACGGCCGTCAGCGCGGCGACCAGCAGCTGCTCGTGCATCGCCATCACGTCGTCGTGAGATTCCACCCACGAGATCTCGGCATCGACCGAGATGAACTCGGTCGCGTGCCGGGAGGTGAACGAGGGGTCGGCGCGGAAAGCGGGAGCGACCTCGAACACCTTGCCGAACCCGGCGGGCTGCGCCATCTGCTTGAAGAACTGCGGGCTCTGCGCCAGATACGCCTTGGTCTCGAAGTACTCGACCTCGAACAGCTCGGCTCGGCTCTCGGAAGCCGACGCCATTAGCTTCGGGGTGTGGATTTCGATGAAGTCGTGCTCGACCCACCAGGTGCGCATCGCGTGCAGCAGGGTGGTCTGCACTCGGAAGGTCAGGTTTTGCTCCGGACGACGCAGGTCGAGAAAACGCCAGTCGAGACGCTTGTCGATTGATGAGTCGTCGGCGATCGGGGAGTCGAGCGCGGCCGCGGCGACGTCGATCGCGCCGATGACAACCTCAAGGCCGCCGAGTTTCACGCGTTCGTCGTGCTTGAGTTCGCCTTCGACCGACACGAAGGTGCCGGCAGTCAGACCCGAGATGATCGCGGCGACGGCGTCAGGTTCCGACCCCTCTTCGACGTCGGTGCGCAGGTGCAGCATCTGGGCCGCACCGGACTCGTCGCGCAACACGACGAACTGGATTTTCTTCTGATCGCGCACGGTGTCGACCCAGCCGGCGACCCGAACGGGTCCATCGATCGCGGCGGGAAGGTCTTTGATGAGAGTGCGGTGAGTCACGGTCCCCGAGTTTACGGGGCGTTCCCACAGCCGCTGGGCTCGTAAGCTCGACATCGTGCCTGCCGACCTCATCCATCTGGTGCGGCATGGCGAGGTTGAGAACCCGCACGGAGTGCTCTACGGACGCCTCGACGGCTTCGGCCTCAGCGATCGTGGCGCACTGATGGCGAAGGCTGCGGCCGATTCGCTGGCCGGTCGAGACATCCGCAGCGTGGTCTCGAGTCCGTTGCAGCGCGCTCAGGAGAGTGCCGCACCGTGGATCGAGCGCTTCCAGCTCGAGCTTGAGCTCGAGCCCCGGTTGATCGAGCCGACCAACCGCTTCGAGGGTCTCAACCTGCGGCGCGACATCCCGCGCGACCCGCGAATCTGGCCGTACTTCCTCAACCCGCTTCGACCGTCGTGGGGCGAGCCGTTCACGAGTATTCGCCGCCGGATGATGGCGGCTATCAGCGATCACTGGGCGGCCGTCGACGGCGGCGAGGTCGTGCTGGTCAGTCATCAGGCACCGATTTGGATGGTGGCGCTCAGCGTCGCCCGCAAGCCGTTGCCGCACAACCCGAGTCGGCGTCGCTGCGCCCTGTCGAGCATCACGACTCTCGCCCGCCGGGGCGACACCTTCGTTGAGGTCTCCTACGCGGAGCCCGCCGCTGAACTACTGACCGGCGCAATCGACACGGGTGCGGTGTGAACCGCCGCATCGCGGTTGTCGTGGCCGCCGCGACCCTCCTGCTCGCCGGCTGCACGTCGGCCGACGGCTTGGCCGGTCAGCCCGGCAACGGAGGCTACATCTCGGGCGACGGCAGTGTGCTGATCATCCCGGCGGCAGACCGCGCCGGCTCGATCGCGTACGCGGGCGACACCGTCGAGGGCGACCGCGTCGACAGCGCCACCCTTTCCGGAGTTGTGGTGCTCAACTTCTGGTACGCCGGATGTCCGCCCTGCCGGGTCGAATCCCCCGACCTCGAGGCTGTGCACCAGGAGTACCTCGACACCGTCACCTTCATCGGAGTCAACACGCGCGACTCGGCCCCGACGGCGAAGTCTTTCGAGACGACGTACGGCGTCAGCTATGACTCGATCCTCGATGCGACCACTCGGGATGTGCTGAGCGCGTTCGCGGAAAACGTTCCGCCTGCCGCGGTACCGACCACGCTCGTACTCGACGCGAAGGGTCGCGTGGCCGCCCGCATCTCGGGACAGTTGCCCAGCCAGACGACGCTCGCCGACATCCTCGACGCCGTGCTCGCGGAATGAACATCGGAAGCATCATCGCCGACGGCGGACTCTGGTTCGCCCTCCCGATTGCGATCGCGGCCGGGCTGCTGTCGTTCCTGTCGCCGTGCGTGCTGCCGCTGGTTCCGGGCTACCTCGGCTACGTCAGCGGCATTGCGAGCGGCGCCGAACGAACTCGCGGCCGCATGGTCGCTGGCGCGCTGCTGTTCATCCTCGGTTTCAGCGTCATCTTCATCGCGGTCAACTTTCTGGGCGCGACAGCCGGTCGGTTCTTCCTCGACTACGCCGACCTGTTGCAGCGCATCGGCGGGGCGGTGATCATCCTGCTCGGGTTCGTTTTCATCGGGCAGGTGACGTTCCTGCAGCGCACGATCAAACCGACGTGGCAGCCGCGGATGGGCCTGATCGGCGCTCCGCTCCTGGGCGTCGTGTTCGCCCTGGGCTGGACGCCGTGCATCGGCCCGACGATGTCGACGGTCTTTCTGCTCTCGGGGTTCGACCCGGTGCGCGCCGTGCTGCTGGCGGCGGCGTTCTGTATCGGCCTGGGCATCCCGTTCGTGCTGGTTGCGCTCGGGTTTGGCTGGGTCGGCTCATCGATTGCGTGGGTAAAGCGCCACATCCGGCTCATCAACATCATCGGCGGCGTGCTGCTGATCGTCATCGGTGTTCTGCTCGTCACCGGGATCTGGAATCTGCTGATCTCCGAGTTCCAGGCGGTGATCGGTGGCTTCATCACGCCCCTCTGATGCCATAGACGTCGACCCGATGGAGTCTCGCCCCGCGGAAAACCCCCGTCTCGGGCCGATCGGGTTCGCCCGCTTCCTCTGGCGGCAACTGACGAGTATGCGCACGGCGCTCGTGCTGCTGCTCATGCTGGCGCTCGCCGCCGTGCCGGGATCGCTCGTGCCGCAACGCAGTTCCGACCCGAACGGCGTTCTGCAGTATCAGGCGAAGAATCCCGACCTGTTCAAGGTGCTCGACTCGTTCGGACTGTTCAGCACCTTTTCGTCGCCGTGGTTCGCGGCCATCTATCTGCTGCTGTTTGTCTCGCTGATCGGCTGCATCATCCCGCGCGCTCGGCATCACTTCGAGGCGCTGATCGCGAAGCCGCCGAAGACTCCCGCGCGTCTAGCGCGTCTGGTGGGCTTCACGGAACTGACCACGACCCTGGATGCCGAGACCGCCGTTCTCGAGGCACGGCGGGTTCTGAAAGCACAGGGCTACCGGGTCGAGCGATACGGCGACTCCATCTCGGGCGAACGCGGCTACCTGCGTGAGACGGGCAACCTGGTGTTCCACACGGCGCTGGTCGGGGTGCTCGCGTCGGTTGCGATCGGCGGCGGACTTGGCTACACCGGGCAGCGCGTGCTTCTGCAGGATGAACCGTTCACTAACGTGCTGGCCGACTACGACTCGTTCCACCCGGGCACCTGGTTCGACCAGGACACCTCGCTCGCCCCGTTCTCGCTGCGGCTCGACCATTTTGATTCCGTGTACTCGTTCGAGAGTGACGGGGTGTGGCATCCGCGCGACTTCACGGCGAGCCTGAGCACCCGAACGCCCGGCGGCGACTGGGCGCCGGCGACTCTGAAGGTGAACTCACCGCTCGAGATCGGCGGCGCGCAGGTCTATCTCCAAGGCAACGGTTATGCGCCGGTCGTCTCGATCCGCAATCCCGCCGGCGTCGAGGTGTACCGCCAGGCGGTGCCGTTCCTCGCGCTCGACGGCAACCTCCGCAGCGGCGGCGTCGTCAAGGTCACCGACGGTCTGTCGGCGCAGCTCGGGATGCAGGGCTTCTTCTACCCGGATCCGTACACGTCGAGAGACGGGTCGCTTCAGTCGTTCTCCCCGAATCTCGGCGACAACGCGCTGCTCACCCTGCTGGTTTACCGCGGCGATCTCGGGGTCGACGAGGGTCGCAATGGCAACGTCTACAACCTCGACACGACCAACCTCCAGCAGATCGCAGGGGCCACCGACGCTCTCACGCTGACGCCCGGCCAAATCGTGGACCTGCCCGACGGGATGGGCAGCATCGAGTTGGTCGGCGTCGCGCGCTACATCGGCATCGACATCCACCACGATCCGACGCAACTGTTCGTGCTCGGCTTCGTCATCGCGGCGGTGCTCGGGCTGCTGACCAGCCTCTTCATCTCGCGACGTCGGATGTGGATCAAGGTCACACCGGGGTCCGACGGATCACGCCTCGAGTACGCGGGACTTGCCCGCGGTGAGGATGCCGGCCTCGCGAGCGCCGTCACCGAAATGGCACAGGCACACGCCGACGCCCTCGAACGTAGGATGAGCTCATGACCGAGACCCTCGCCGCCTGGTCCCTCGTGGGCGTCTATTCGGCGGCCGTGGTTTACGCGATCGCGTTCGTGGTGTTCGTGCTCGACCTGGGTAAGCGGTCCGCGGCGCCGGTGGCGGCATCCCGTGTTCATTCCGAGGTCGCCGCCTCGGCGGGTTCGACCGCGGTGCTGGAAAAGGTCGACGCGCCGCCCGCCGTTCCCACCGCCAGCGCCAGCCGCTATGCCCGCACAGCCCTTGCCCTGACTGCTGTCGGTTGGGTGGTGCATGTGGCCGCGATCGTCATGCGCGGAGTTGCGGCAGAACGCGTGCCGTGGGCGAACATGTTCGAGTTCGCGATGACCGGCACCGGCATCATCGTCGGGGTCTTCCTGTTCGCGAACCTCTGGAAAGACCTGCGCTTCCTCGGCGTCTACGTGCTCGGGCTCGCGCTGATCCTGATGACGCTCGCGACCGCCAACTTCTACGTGGATGTCGTCCCCCTCCCGCCGGCACTTCAGTCGGCGTGGCTCGTCATCCACGTGCTGATGGCCATCATGGGCACCGGCTTCTTCTCGCTCGGCGCCGGTATCTCGGTCGCGCAACTCGTGCAGAGCCGGCGGGAAGCCGGTCACTTCAAGCGGCTCACCCTGTTTCGCACCATCCCGTCGTCAGAGAACCTGGAACGTCTCGCCTATCGGGTCATCGTGATCGGCTTCGTGCTGTGGACCTTCACCCTCATCTGCGGCGCGATCTGGGCCGAACACGCCTGGGGTCGCTACTGGGGCTGGGACACCAAAGAGGTCTGGACCTTCGTGATCTGGGTCGTCTTCGCCGGCTACATCCACGCCCGCGCAACGCGCGGCTGGCGCGGGAGCCGTTCGGCGGTGCTCGCGATCATCGGATTCGCGGCCGTGATGTTCAACTTCACCGTCGTCAACCTGTTCTTCGCCGGTCTGCACGCCTACTCCGGTCTGTAGATCGGCCTTTGCTGGTCCGGCCCGGCTCCCTAACTCTCACTGTGGGGGCACGGCAGGTGCCGTAGGTCCATGTGGACTCTCCTGAGTGAGAGTTAGGCGGGCGCTACTAGTGCTCAAGACGGTTCGACTGCTACGCGAGTCGGACCGAGGCATCCGGGGCTTAACGCGCACAAGTATCGATCCCTCGCGCCGCCGAATGGCGAGGAGTTTTGAGGTTTACGTCGAAAACCGGACCCCTGGCGCGTGGCGGCTGTGGTGGTGCTCCGGACCGGATGCCGCACGATCACCCTGGTCACCGTCGGCCCGCATCCCTGAGCCGACCGTGCCGCGCGGCCCTAACTCTCGGTGTGGAGGCTGTTCGAGCGCGCTGCGTGGATGAGGTGGTCTGGGGCCGAGAGTTAGGACGCGACCCGCGCCGCAAGCAACTCCACACACCGGTCGAGCCGTGCGAGCCACCACTCCCGCCGTTCTGCCGCCGCTTCCCACCGATCGAGCAGGTCCGCATCCACCGAGACCCGACCCACCGGCACCCGGCCTTGCACCGGCAGCAGCGGTTTCCCCACGACGTCGGCGGCAAGTAGAGCCGCCGTGCCAAGGCCACAGTCGTACTCGAGCACAGGGAGGGCCGCCGCCAGCATCACGCCCATCGACAGTCCGATGGAGGTGTCGAGGGCGCTTGAGACGACCGCTGGCAGCCCGGCTGCGGCGACGATTTGAAGTGCAGCGGTCACTCCGCCCAGTGGTGCGGCTTTCACGACGAGCAGGTCGGCTCCGCCCGCGGCCACGACGGCGAGTGGATCGGCGGCTTTGCGCACACTCTCATCCGCGGCGACCGGCAGTTGCCAGTCGTGCAGTCGACCCCTGAGTTCAGCCAGCTCAGCTACCGAAGCACAGGGTTGCTCGAAGTACTCCAGGTCGAATCCGGAGAGGGCGTGCGCCGCGTGCTCGGCTTCATCCACGTTCCAGCCGCCGTTGGCATCCAGCCGGATGCGGCCTTCCGGCCCGATCAACTCGCGTACCGCGCGAACTCGGGCGACGTCCTCGGCGAGGGTCTGCCCGCGCTCGGCGACCTTCACTTTCACGGTGCGGCAGCCGGGGAACCGGGCGAGCACCCCCGCCACCTCGGAGGGCGCGACCGCGGGCAGCGTCGCATTGACCAGAATCTCGTCGCGCAGCTGGGAAGGCTGTGGCCCCCACCCGAAATCCACGGCGGCCGCGAGCCAGGTCGCCGCTTCGGCGTCGTCGTACTCGACGAAGGGGGCGAACTCCGCCCACCCGTTCGGACCGCGCACCAGGAGGGCCTCGCGCACGTCGATCCCGCGAAAGCGCGTCACGAGGGGCAGAGCGACCACTCGCGCCGTGGCTCGGAGTTCGGCGGAGGACGGCGTCGGGTGCACGATCCCAGTCTGTCGATAGAGGCTGCGTCCCGTAAGGTGGCGACACGGGCCGAAGGGAATCCGACATGGCTGCGCAACAGCGTCTTGGTCAAGGTTTCGTTCCGCGCGCGTTCGTGGCGCAGCAGCAGGCGCAGGCCCCGACGCTGGGGCAATTCTGGCGAAGCGACATCCGCGTCACACCGGGCCGCAAGCCAGCTAAATGGGCGGGCGTCACCGCGCTGTGGCTTGGCCTGATCGCTCTCACGATTTTTCTCGCCGGACTGTTCGTCGATACCTCCGGCTTTCTGGTCGCCGTCGCCACGCCGATCGGGTTTGTCGCCGTGCTGTTCGGGTTGCTCGCCGTGATCGCCGGCATCGGACGTGGCGCCGGCATCTTCGGGTTGATCTTCGCGATTCTCGGCAGCCCGATCTTCTGGGCTTGGCTCGCCCGCTCATTCGCCTGAACCGTTTGTTCGCACAGGCCGTCGCCTAGGCTTCGAGCGTGACCTTCGAGGCGGCGACGATCCCCGAGACAGGTGTCTCGATCGGACTCGACGCGCCTCATGCGCTGAGGTGGCCGAGTCGTCTCGCGCTGGCATTCGGCATCCTGACCCCGATCGTTGTTGCGGTCGGGATGGCGGCGGTCACCTTTGACGTGTACCTGGTCGCCACAGTCGCGGCGTGGGTGGCGATCGCGACGAGCGTGCTCGCCGTCGCGGCGGGCGTGTTCGGACTCATTCGCGGGGTCGATCGGGTGCCCGCCATCGCGGGGATCGTGTTCGGCGTGCTCGGCAACCCGCTCGTGCTTCTCTACGGCGTCGATGCGATTCAGGGGATCGGATGACCGGCGCAACGGTCTCGGAGTTGTTCGACCCGACCCGCTGGGTCGAGGTGCCCGGCTTCGACGGACTGACAGACCTGACTTATCACCACGACACGACCGGCCGCATCGCGCGCGTCGCATTCAACCGACCCGAGGTGCGCAACGCGTTTCGCCCGCACACCGTCGACGAACTGGCCCGCGCCCTCGACGACGCCCGGATGAATCCGAAAATCGGTGTCGTTCTGCTGACCGGCAACGGCCCGAGCCCGAAGGATGGCGGCTGGGCGTTCTGTTCCGGCGGCGACCAGCGCATCCGCGGGCGTGACGGGTATGAATACCAGGGTGGTGGCAGCGGCAGGTTGCACATCCTCGAGGTGCAACGGCTGATCCGCTTCATGCCCAAGGTCGTCATCGCGGTCGTGCCCGGGTGGGCAGCCGGCGGCGGGCACTCGCTACACGTTGTTTGCGACCTCACGATCGCGAGCGCCGAGCACGGCCGGTTCAAGCAGACGGATGCCGATGTCGGCTCGTTCGACGGCGGCTACGGCAGCGCGTACTTCGCGAAGCAGGTCGGTCAGAAGTTCGCCCGCGAAGTGTTCTTTCTCGCGCAGGAGTATGACGCGCAGCGCGCCCATGAGATGGGTGCCGTGAACGCCGTGGTTCCGCACGCCGAACTCGAGTCGACAGCGCTGGCGTGGGCGGAAATCATCCTCGGCAAGAGTCCGACCGCGATTCGCATGCTGAAGTTTGCGCTGAACGCCGTCGATGACGGGATGGTCGGCCAGCAGGTCTTCGCCGGTGAAGCCACCCGGCTCGCCTACGGCACCGACGAAGCCGTCGAGGGTCGCGACGCGTTCCTCGAAAAGCGCGCACCCGACTGGGGCCCGTACCCCTGGCACTTCTAGAGGCCTGACATGCTTCTCAAGGACTGACGTGCGTCCGCTCCGGGTTGTGCCGCCGGGACCAACGGTGCTCGCCGAACTCCGCTCCGCCCTGGCCGCGGGTGACGCAATCCTCGTGGGGGAGCCGTCCCCCGACCTGCCTGCGCAGGTCGAGCAGCGCATTGCCCTGGTCGTCGAAACCAGCGGCTCCACCGGCCGCCCCAAACGCGTCGCCCTCTCGGCGGATGCCGTGCTGGCGAACGCCGCCGCGAGCGAGTCGGCACTCGGCGGCCCGGGACAGTGGGTGCTCGCGCTCCCCACCCACTACATCGCTGGACTCAACGTGCTCGCCCGCTCCCTCGCCGCCGGGACCGAACCTGTCGTCGTCGAGGGCGACCACTTCAGCGCCGCCGGGTTCATCGCGGCCGCTCAGCGACTGACCTCCCCCGACCGCTTCACTTCCCTCGTTCCGGCCCAGCTCGCGACCGTGCTCGACGACCCCTCGGCGGTAACCGCCTTGCAGGGTTTCCGCGCCGTACTGGTCGGCGGTCAGGCCGCGCCCGCAACGCTGCTCACTCGCGCCGCCGCGCACGGCGTCAGGGTCGTCCGCAGCTACGGCTCGAGCGAGACGAGCGGCGGATGCGTCTACGACGGTGTTCCCCTGGCGTCCACGACCGTTCGGGTGGTCGACGGCGAGGTGCAGCTGGCCGGGCCGTCTCTGGCCGAGGGGTACCTCGGTGATGAGCAGCTCACGACCGAGCGGTTCATTCAGGACGACGGGATGCGGTGGTTCCGCACCGCCGACGCGGGCACCTGGGAGGCCGGTCGCCTTTCGATCGCGGGACGCCGGGATGACGTCATCATCTCCGGCGGCCTCAAGGTCTCGCTCGGCGCCATCGAGACGGCGCTGCACGAGCTCCCCGGGTTCGACGATGCCGTCGTCGTCGCGGGCCAGGACGAGAAGTGGGGGCAGGTGCCCGTCGCGTTCACCTCCAACGGAGGCGTCGGTACTGCACCCGCCATCGTCGCGATCGAAACCCTTTTCGGACCTGCTGCGCGTCCCCGCTTCGTGGTGGTGGCATCCATTCCCCTGCTTCCGAGCGGCAAACCCGACCGCGCGAGTTTGAGCAGTAGAAGCCGACAGTAGAGTTTCCCCGTGGCTCAGCAGCAGCGTCCGATTCCCCGCGTGAAGACCCCGCCGACCTCTCGGCCGATCCCGCCGAAGGCCAAGGGCCGCACGGCGGGGAAGATCAAGCCGGTCAAGCCCGCGACCCTCGGCACCTGGATCGCGGGCGCGCGTCCGATCACTCTCGTGCTCGGCATCGTGCCCGTCGCACTCGGCACCGCCGCCGCGGCTCAAGTGATGACCCACTGGTACGACCACTGGGTGCGCGCGCTGCTCGCCCTCGGGGTTGCGGTCTTCTTGCAGATCGGTGTCAACTACGCCAACGACTACTCCGACGGCCGCCGCGGGGTCGACCAGGATCGCGTCGGTCCGGCTCGGCTCGTGGGGTCAGGTCGTGCCAAGCCGCGCACCGTGCTCATCGTCGCGCTGGTGTTCTTCGCCCTCGCTGCTGCCGCGGGCATCGTGCTCGTGTGGCGCACCGAACAGTGGTGGTTGCTGGCCGGTGGCGCGCTCTGCCTGATCGCCGCCTGGTTCTACACCGGCGGTCGTCGCCCCTACGGCTACCTCGGCCTCGGCGAACTTGCCGTCTTCATCTTCTTCGGCGTCGTGCCGGTCGCCGGCACCATGTTCGTGCAGGTCGGCACGGTCAACATCGAGGCCTGGCTTGCCGGAGCCGCTGCGGGCGCCCTCGCCTGCGCTGTGCTGGTCGCCAACAATGCCCGCGACCGCGTGCGTGACCAACAGCACGGCAAGCGCACCCTCGCGGTGCTGCTCGGCAACGTCGGCACCCGCATCTTCTACGCCATCCTGATGGTCGTGCCGTTCCTCATCTTGGGCTTCTTCGCGCTGTTCTATGAGCCGAGCACCGGCAGTGGATTCGCGCCCTACGTCTACTTCGCCGCGGCCGCCGCGCTGCCCGCGATCCTGATCGCGAGCACGGCGAAGACCCCGCGGGAATGGCTGCTCGTGCTGCGGCTCACCCTGCTCACGGCACTGCTGTTCGGCCTCGGCCTGAGTGCGGCGATCATCTTCCCAGCGGCCGCGAACTTCTAGTCGGCGTCTTCAGCTAGTCGGCGTCTTCGGCGAGTTCGTCGGCACCGCGCGGGGCGGGAGCCGATCGGGCGGTCGCGATCTGTAGCGCCACGCGGTCGCGAAGCGGTTTCAGCGCCAGGTAGGACAGACAGAATCCGACGACGGCGGCGATGAGTGCGGCCCACCACCAGTCGAACCCGATCAGCATCAGGATCGCGAACGGAACGACGAAGACGAGCACGCGCGCGACCGTGTAGATGAGGACAGCGCGCACCCGCACAGTCTAAGTCGGTCGCGCTGACCGCTCCCTCAAGCCGTGCAGGCCCCCGGTGCCTAGAATCAGGGCATGACGCGCGTGCTGATCCCGGTCTTTCTGATCGTCGTGGCGTTCATGGTTTTCACCGTCGCCGACATCGCCCTCATCGATCACCGTCGCATCCGCACCCTGCCGCGCGGGGTGTGGATCATCGTCGCCATCGTCCTGCCGATCCTCGGCGGAGTGCTGTGGATCGCGGTCGGTCGGGTTCGCTCCACCGACGCCGCTGCGCAGGGATCACGGCGGCGTGCTCCGCTCGCCCCTGACGACGACCCTGCCTTCCTCGGCAAGCTCAACCGCGAGAAAGATCTCGAGTCGCGCATCGAGCAGCTCGAGAAGGAGCTGCGCGACCTCGACGATGACACGCCCCAGGGCTGAGTCGCCGGCGAGCGCGTTCGCGGTCGCCTTTCTGGCAGAACTGGTGCGCCGCGGCATTCGGGATGTCGTGCTCTCGCCGGGTTCGCGGTCGCAGGCTCTCGCGCTCGCCGCAGGGTCGTTTGAGGCAGCCGGTCTGGTGCGCCTCCACGTGCGGATCGACGAGCGGTCGGCAGGATTCCTGGCCCTCGGGCTCGCGCTCGAGTCCCGCACCCCGGTCGTCGTCATCACGACCTCCGGAACGGCGGTGGCCGAACTGCACCCCGCGGTGCTCGAAGCCTCGCACTCCGGGGTTCCGCTCGTCGTCGTCACCGCCGACCGACCCGACGAGTTGCGCGGGATCGGGTCGAACCAGACCACCGTGCAGACCGGCATCTTTGGCACGGCCGCCCGGTTCATCGAGGTGCCGGCACCGGATTCCGACTCGGGAGCCGCCGACCTGGCGACCGAGGTGCTCGACGGCATCGTCGGCCCGGTTCATGTCAACCTGGCGTTTCGCGATCCGCTGTCGTCGACGCTGCCGCTGCCGGGGGTGACTCGGGGTGAGTGGATGCCGACAGGTGCGGTGGGGGACCCGGTCAGCATCCAGCCCGGTCCGCTCACCGTGGTGGTCGCAGGCACGGGGGCTGGACCTCGGGCTGAGGTTCTGGCGCGTGAACTCGGGGCACCGCTGCTGGCCGAGGTCGCGAGCGGTGCTCGGTTTGGACCGAACCTGGTCGCGGCCTACCGGGACCTGCTGAACACCGACGGCTTCGGCGACCGGATCGAGCGCGTCGTCGTGCTCGGGCATCCCACGCTGAGTCGCGAGGTGCCCGCCCTCATTCAACGCGCGGGTGTCGAAACCGTCGTCGTGCGCGGCCCTCAGCGCGACGTGTACGACCCCGCGCGCTCGGCACGCATCGTGGATGATCTCCGTGTCGAAGGTGAGCCGCTGCCCGAGGCGCGGGCCTGGGTCGGCTCGTGGGTCGTCGCCTCGCGTGACCTCCTTGCGGTCGACGACGAGGTGGCATCCTCGCTGACCGACGATCGACTCGAACGCGCGGCTTTCGCGCGCGCCCAACTGGAACGGCTTCGCGAACCCGTCACGCGGCGGATGTTGGTGGATGCCGTGTGGGCGATCACCTGGCCGCACGATCGGCTGATGCTGGCGGCATCCCGACTGGTGCGCGATCTCGATCGGGTCGCTCCGGGCAAGAAGATTCCGGTGTTCGCCAACCGCGGCCTGGCCGGAATCGACGGCACCATCGCGACCGCCAGCGGAATCGCCCTGGCCTCCCCCGGCGACGGCGTCACCCGGGTGCTGATCGGCGACCTCGCGGCCCTGCACGACGCGGGTTCGCTGCTCAGCACCCCCGGCGAGCGGATGCCGCGCATGCAGATCATCGTCGGCAACGACGTCGGCGGGGCAATCTTTGACACCCTCGAAGTGGCCGAGACGGCCGAGCCCGCGGTGTTCCACCGTGTCATGTCGACGCCGCGTCCGGTCGACTTCGCTGCGCTCGCGGCGGCCTATGGGTGGGAGTACCGCCTCGCGGCGACGCGCGCCGATCTCGATGACGCGCTCTCGGCATCCACTTCGCGGGTGCTGATCGAGGTGCCTCTGCCGCGAAGCCCCGGATAGTCTCGCCCCATGAATGACCGTCCCATCAAGGACCTCCTGCGCGCCGGCGCCGGGGTCGACCTGAACGCAATCGACACGTCGGGCACGCCCGGCTTTTCTGGCGACAAACACGACGGCGAGAAGGCGCTTGAGGTCGGTGCGGCCCAGCTTGCCGACCTGCAGGAAAGACTCTTCGCCGCGAGCCGCACCGGGGGGAGCGCCCAGAGTGTGTTGCTCGTGCTTCAGGCGATGGATACCGCGGGCAAGGGCGGCATCGTCAAGCACGTTGTCGGGTCGGTGGATCCGCAGGGCGTGATGCTGCACGCGTTCAAGCGCCCGACTCCCGAGGAAGACAAGCACGACTTTCTCTGGCGGGTGCGTCCGCACCTCCCGGGGCCGGGGATGCTCGCCGTTTTCGACCGATCGCACTATGAGGAGGTGCTCATCCATAAGGTGCGGCACCTCTCGACGCCGGAGCAGATCGAGGAACGCTACGGGCAGATCACGGCTTTCGAGAACGAGGTGATCGCGGCGGGTACGACGATCGTCAAAGTCATGTTGCACATCTCTGCCGAGGAGCAGAAGGCCCGGCTCGGCGAACGGCTCGCGCAGCCCGAGAAGTACTGGAAATACAACCCCGGCGACATCGACGAACGCGAGTTCTGGCCCGCGTACATGGATGCCTACCGCATCGCGATTGAGCGCACCTCGACGGATGCCGCCCCCTGGTACGTCGTGCCCGCCGACCGCAAGTGGTACGCGCGCCTCGCCGTGCAGCATCTGCTGCTCGACGCCCTGAGTGGTCTGCACCTCGAGTGGCCGCCCGCCAACTTCGACGTCGCCGTCGAGAAGTCCCGTCTTGCGGCGAGCTGAGGTGCGCAGATGACGACCCGCGCGCTCGTGCTCGGTGGAGGCGGGGTCACCGGGGTCGCCTGGGAGACCGGGCTTCTGCTCGGCCTAGAGCGGCAGGGCATCCGGTTGCAGGCGGCGGATCTGCTCGTCGGCACGTCCGCGGGGTCCGTCGTCGCCGCGCAGATTTCCGGGACCACCTCGCTCGACGACCTCTACCGGGCCCAACTCGACGGCTTCGCGCAGGAGCTGCCGAGCAAGCTCGGGCTGCTCAGCATCCTGTCGCTGGTCGTCGCGCTGCGCGGCACGAAAGATGAGCGGCAGGCTCTCGCGAAGGTCGGGGCGCGGGCGTTACGCACGACGACGGTCTCGGAAGAATCCCGCCGAGCGGTGATCGCCCAGCGCCTGCCCGTGCACACCTGGCCAGCGCGGGCGCTCAAGATCCCCGCGATCGACGCGATCACGGGTGAGTTCACGGTCTTCGACAGCTCCAGCGGGGTGGATCTCGTGGATGCTGTCGCCGCGAGCTGCGCGGTGCCGATGGTCTGGCCCCCGGTCACGATCGCCTCGCGGCGGTACATCGACGGAGGGATGCGCTCGGTCGCCAACGTCGACCTCGCCGCCGGATTCGAACGCGTCCTGGTCATCGCCCCGGTCACCACAGCCCTGCGCCGGGGAGGGGAACCCGCCGCACAACTCGCGGCGCTGCACACGCTCGGGTCAGCGTTGGTCGCGCCGGATCGCGAGGCGCGTGCGGCGATGGGCAGCAACTCGCTCGACCCGCGATACCGCGCCGCTTCGGCCGCAGCAGGTCTTGCGCAGGCCTCCCGTGTCGCCGACACCGTCGCTGCAGCCTGGGGTTGAGGGCCCTCTAGCCGAAGGCGCTCTGCTCTCTTATGCGGCCGTCTAGCCGAAGGCCTCGACGATCGGGCGGAACTTCAGGGTGGTCTCGGCGAGTTCCCGCGCAGGAACCGAGTCGGCCACGATGCCAGCGCCGGCAAATGCGGTGATGGTGCCGTCGGCATCCACTTCTGCTGAACGCAACGAGATGGCCCACTTGCCGTCACCGTGCTGATCGACCCAGCCGACCGGACCCCCGTACCGGCCGCGGTCGAAAGGCTCCAACTCACGAATGGCGTCAAGCGCCCGGGCAGTCGGGGTTCCGGCGACCGCCGCCGTGGGATGCAGTGCCGCGACGAGGTCGAGTGCACCGGACCCGTCGGAGAGGCTGCCGTGCACGTCGCTGGCCAGATGCCAGAGGTTGGGCAGTTTGAGGGTGAAGGGCAGTTCGTTCGCGGTGATTCCCGGACCGTGCGGGCGAAGGGCAGCCAGCACGCTCTCGACCGCGAACCGGTGTTCGTCGAGATCTTTGGTGCTGGTGGCGAGTTCGAGGGCGGCCGCGGCGTCGGCCTCGGCGTCGCTGCCGCGAGCGTGGCTGCCGGCGAGGACGCGGGCCGTCACATCTCCGGCGTGCACGCGTACGAGGGTTTCGGGGCTCGAGCCGATGTGCCGGTCGACGGCGAAAGTCCAGGTGTCGGGGTAGCCGAGCGCCAACTCGAGCAGCACGCGACGCAGGTCGGCGCTCTCCGGCACATGCCCGACGAGGTCGCGGGCGATCACGACTTTCTGCAGACCGCCGGCCAGGATGCGGCTCACCGCGGTCGCGACGGCCGCCTGGTACGCGTCAGGCGCGAGGCTGCCGGGGTGCAGCGACAACCGGTATTCCGTGCCGAGTGCCGAGGCCGCAACCGGGTTCGTCGCGCCGTTGACCCGCGTGACCCAGCCGACGCCATCCCGCCGCCCGATGACAACCTCGGGAACGATCAGAACGCTCGTGCGGGCCGACGCGTCGTCGAACGTGAACGCCCCGAACGCGACCAGACCGGACCCGCCGATCTTCACCTCGTCGTCGACCCGGGCGGATGCCGAGACCTCGCGCCAAGCGGCGGCAGCGTCAGCGAGCCGGGTCGGGCCGCTGAACTCCAGCCGTAGCGCCTCACCGAGACCGGCGATGCCGTCGCCACGTCGCTGCATGAGCAGCGGGTTCACCGGATCGGCGAAGGGGATCAGCGAGGCGACCGGATCAGTCCGGCGCGTTTCGACGGTGAGGTCCGTCACAGTTCCACCCTATGCGGAGCGCCCACAACCCGCCGACTCCTCCCCCGTAGGATGGATCATCGTGGGTAGGGCCGAGATGGACAAAGACCCGGACGACGTGTCCGGCATGTTCGACGAAGTCGCGCCCGGTTACGACCGCACGAACGCCGTGCTCAGTGTCGGCAACTCGGCACTCTGGCGCATTGCGACCGCTAAGGCGATCGACCCCAAGCCCGGCGAGCGCATCCTCGACATCGCCTGCGGTACCGGGGCGTCGACCCTTCCGCTGGCCCGCGCCGGGGCGACGGTGGTAGGTGTCGACTTCTCGCCCAAGATGATCGCTGAGGCGAGCAAGCGTCATCCGAAGATCGATTTCCGTCAGGCCGACGCGATGAAGTTGCCGTTCGGCGACGACGAGTTCGACGCCGTCACGATCAGTTTCGGGCTGCGTAACGTGCACGACCCCAAGCAGGCGCTCGCCGAGATGTACCGCGTGCTCAAGCCCGGCGGCCGACTCATCGTGTGTGAGTTTTCGAAGCCGCCCGCCGCCCTGCTGCGCACCGGGTACTTCGCGTACATGCGATTCGTTGCGCCGCTGATTGCGACGGTCACCAGTTCCAACCGGGACGCCTACCGCTACCTCACCGAATCCATCCGGGAGTGGCCCGATCAGGGCACCCTGAGCCAGTGGATTCGCGGGGTCGGATTCACCCGGGTTGCCTACCGAAACCTCACCGTCGGCATCGTCGCGCTGCACCGCGGCCGCAAGCCCGAAGACTTCGCCATCCGCGCCTCGACCGCCCGCCGCACGGGTCGCGCCCGAACCACCGACCCCGCCGGCTGAGCCCGGCACCGACAGATCGGTCCGACGTGAATCCGAGCCCTTCGATCGCTCGACGCAACAACCGCCGCAAGACCCTGAGCTCGTCTCTGGGTCTCGGCGAGGCGCTCTTCGCGTCGAGCGAGGAACGCCAGTTCGCGGCCGACATCGAGGCTGGTCTCGAGATCGTCGAGCAGCGTCTGGTTGATCAGGTGCGCTTTGCCGACGAAATCGCCGACGTCACGACCCGCTACCTGCTGGATGCCGGCGGCAAGCGGGTACGTCCGGTGCTGACTCTGCTGACCGCGCAACTCGGCGCGGGTGCCACCGACGACGTCCTGACCGCCGCGCAGGCCGTCGAGATCACCCACCTCGCCTCGCTGTACCACGACGACGTGATGGATGAAGCCGAGATGCGGCGGGGCGTGCCCAGCGCACAGGCGGTGTGGGGCAACTCGGTGGCGATCCTCACCGGCGATCTGCTGTTCGCCCGGGCGAGCAAGCTGGTGGGCAGCCTCGGCGAGCGTGCCCTGGCGATTCAGGCCGAGACGTTCGAGCGGTTGTGTCTGGGGCAGTTGCACGAGACGATCGGACCCCAGGAGGGCGACGACCCGATCGAGCACTACCTCCAGGTGCTCGCCGACAAGACCGGTTCGCTCATCTCGTTGGCCGCTCTCGTCGGGGTGATTTTCTCCGGCGCACCGGAGGAGTACCGCGAACCCGTCACAATCTTCGGCGAGCGCATCGGGGTGGCCTTCCAGCTCATCGACGACGTGATCGACCTCTCCTCGGCCGTCGAAAACACCGGCAAGGCGGCGGGCACCGACCTTCGCGCCGGGGTCCCGACCCTCCCGCTGCTCTACCTGCGTCAGCGTGCCGAGACGGATGCCGATGCCGCGGCGCTGCTGGAGCGTCTCGAACGCGACATCGACGCCTCGGCCGAGGGGGACCTGCATCCCGACTTCGCGGCCGCAGTCGCCGAGCTTCGTGGCCACCAGGTGACGGACGATACACTCGCCGAGGCGCAGCGCTGGTCGGATCGTGCGGTGGGGGCTCTCGGGCCGCTCCCGGACGGGCCGGTCAAGAAAGCGCTCACCCGATTCGCTCAGGCGATCGTCGAGCGATCGGGCTGAAGCCCCGCTCCGAACACCTGAGCGAACCAACGCGCGCAGCAACTTCAACACTGACTGACGTCACTAGGTAGTGAGGAACCCCCGTTGACCAAGCTTCGCCTGGCCATCGTCGGAGCCGGCCCGGCCGGCATCTACGCCGCAGACATCCTGCTCAAGCAGGAGCGCGAGTTCGACGTCTCGATCGACCTGTTCGAGCAGCTCCCCGCGCCCTACGGACTCGTGCGATACGGGGTGGCCCCCGATCATCCACGGATCAAGGGGATCGTCACCGCGCTGCGTGAGGTGCTCGACCGCGGCGCAATCCGCATCTTCGGCAACGTGCGGTACGGCCGCGACATCACCCTTTCCGATCTGAAGAAGCACTACAACGCCGTGATCTTCTCGACGGGCGCGATTCGGGATGCCGATCTCCACATCCCCGGCATCGATCTGCCCGGCTCGTACGGCGCCGCCGATTTCGTGTCGTGGTACGACGGCCACCCCGACTTTCCGCGTGAGTGGCCGCTCGACGCTTCGTCGGTCGCCGTCATCGGAAACGGCAACGTCGCACTCGACGTCGCTCGAATTCTGGCCAAGCATGCCGATGACCTGCTGCCGACCGAGATTCCGGCAAACGTCTACGAGATCCTCAAGTCGTCGCCGGTGACCGACGTGCACGTCTTCGGCCGCCGTGGTCCGACCCAGGTCAAGTTCAGTCCGCTCGAGTTACGCGAGATGGGCGAGCTTCGGGATGTCGACATGGTCGTTCACGAAGAAGACTTCGACTACGGGGATGCCGAGCGCGCCGCCATCGAGTCGAACAAGCAGATTCTGGTGATCGACCGGATTTTCACCAAGTGGCGTGACGAAGAAGTCGGATCCGCATCCCGACGCCTTCATCTGCACTTCTACGCTCAACCGCTCGAGGTCGTCGCCGGCCCCGACGGGCGGGTCGCGGCGTTCCGGTACGAACGCACCGAACCGGATGACGCCGGCGGCGTGCGCGGTACCGGCGAGATCCGCGAAGTGGCGGTCGGGCAGGTGTACCGGGCTGTCGGCTACTTCGGTTCGCCCCTCGACGGCATCCCGTTCGACGAACGCCGAGGCGTCATCCCAAACCACGAAGGTCAGGTTCTGGCTGCAAATGACAACGAAATCGTGCCCGGTGTCTACGCGACCGGGTGGATCAAGCGCGGGCCCGTCGGCCTGATCGGCCACACCAAGTCCGACGCGATGGAGACCGTGTCGCACCTCGTCAACGACCAGGCGTCGTGGTGGAACCCGGAGTCGCCGGCGGAGGACGCTATCGTCGCCCTGCTCGAGGAGCGCGGGATCGAGTACACCGACCTCGCCGGCTGGCAGCATCTCGACGCTTACGAGATTGCGCTGGGCGAACCGGACGGGCGGGCTCGTATCAAGGTCGTCCCGCGCGACCAGATGGTGAAAATCTCGCGCGGCACGGATCGTGACTGAGCGGAGGTACCCGTGGACGACCAACGACTGCTCTTTGAGCGCGAGATCAGCCCGACCGGCGCGCTGATCGTCGTCGGATATCTCGCCTGGGTGATTTCGGCGATCGTCGGGCTCAACATCCTGGGCGGATTTCTGACGTTCCTCCCAGGCGCTGGCGTGTTCGCGCTCTCATTCGTTCCGTGGCTGATTCAGAGGAGCAACCGTCGGCGACGAGTCGCCGTGCTTCTGAAGAAAACCGCGCCGGAGACCGCCGTCGTGGCGCTCACCGACATCCCGATCTATACACGGCCGGAACTGTTCATCGAGCGCGCCCCCGAAGGGCTGCTGTTCTTCAAGGCCGCTGAACCCTCGAGGCGACTGCTCTTCGAGTGGGAGTCACTCACACGGGTCAGGGTGGTGGCTTTTCCGCCCGCCCTGCGGATCGCGTTCACCGACGGTCGGGAGCTTCGGTTGCGGGTGGTCGTTCGCCGCTTCTTCGGCCCCTCGCCCTCGCAGCTTGATTCGGTCAAGAAGTGGATCGAGGGCACCGCGGCCTTCCCCGAATTCCTGCGGCTCGAACCCGCGCCCCGCGGAGCTACTGCACCGCAGCCGTAAGCCGCGCGAGGTTGTCGAGGGTGCGGTGCCGGATCGGGCGTCGCAGCCACTCTTCGAGGGTGAGTTCGCGTGATCGGGCGCGGTTGGCATCCTCGATGGCCCGCAACTCTGCCAGGAACTTCTCGCCGCGCACCATGATCGAAATCTCCAGGTCGAGGCTGAACGAGCGCATGTCCATGTTGCTCGAGCCGATGACCGAGATCTCGTCGTCGATCGTCAGGTGCTTGGCGTGCAGAATTGTCGGCTCGGCGTAGAGCCAGATCTTCACGCCGGCTCGCAACAGGGTCTCGTAATACGAGCGTTGCCCGTGGAATACCAGAAACTGGTCGCCGATCTCAGAGACGAACAGTTGCACGTCGAGCCCCGACTGCGCGGCTGTGGTGATCGCGTAGAGCATCGAGTCGTCGGGCACGAAATAGGGGGAGGTCAGGATGACCTTGCGCTGGGCCGCGTAGACGAGCGAGTTGAACAGGCGCAGGTTGTTCTCGCCTTCGACGCCCGGCCCCGACGGCACCACTTGGCAGTCGTAGTCGCCGCCCGAATGGCGCTCGGAGGGAGTCTGACGGGGGAGCAGGTCGCCCGTCTCGCTGAACCAGTCAGTGGCGAAGAGCGCGTCGATGCCAGCAACGACCGGTCCCTCGAAACGCACCATGTAGTCCTTCCACTGCAGCCCGCGACGCTTGTTGCGCCGTCGCTGGTAGCCGGGATCGATGATGTTCTGCGAACCCGTGAAAGCGACCTCGCCATCGATGACGAGCAGCTTGCGATGGTTGCGGATGTCGGGGCGTTGGAACTGGCCGCGCGACGGACGGAACGGCAGCATCCGCCGCCACTGCACGCCCATCTTGTTGAGCCGCCGCACGGTGCGCCGGTACCCCGGATACTGCGCGTTGCCGAGGTGGTCGAGCAGCACCCGCACGACGACGCCCCGGTCGTGGGCCTCGGCGAGAGCCTCGAAGAAGTCGGCCGTCGTGGGGTCGAGCAGCAGGATGTAGAACTCCGCGTGCACGGTCGTCTTCGCGGCTCGTATCGCGGCGGTCATCTGCGCGAGCGAGACGGCGTTCTCGGCCCACATCTGAGCCGAGTTGCCGCCGACCAGGGGCGTCGACCCGAGAGTTCGGTTGAGTTGGACGATCGGTTCGAGCCAGGCCGGCGAAGAGAGGTCCCGCGTGACCAGGTCGGCGCCTTCGGTGGTGTCGTGGATGTACTCGTTGATCTGCTGCTGTTTGCTGCGCCGGGCCCGCGGCAGCCGGGCGCGACCGAGGATGAGGAACAGGATGATTCCGACGTACGGCAGAAAGTAGATCGCCAACAGCCAGGCCAACGCGGTCTGCGGGCGCCGGTTTTTCGGCACAAAGATCAGCGCCAGGATGCGGACCACGAAGTCGATCGCGATCAACGTGATCGTGATCGTGACCGCGAGCCAGCCGGAACCCATGGTCACAGTCTGACAGCGGCCCGTGGTAGACCGGGAGCATGATCGATCGCTTCATGGCCGAGACCTGGTTCGCGGGCTACCGCACGGCGTGGGACTCCAACGATCCCGCCGACATCCGCGCGTTGTTTACCGATGACGCGGTCTACTTCGGGCGCCCGTCAACGCCCGACCCGTGGCGGGGAGTGGACGCGATCGTCGCGAAGTGGCTCGAGCACAAAGACGAACCCGGCGACACCGAGTTCGAGTGGAAGCTGCTCGCGGTTGACGGTGACGTCGCGATCGCGAAGTGTGTGACCACCTATCTGCACGAGACCCCGCGGGAGACCTACGACAACCTGTTCGTCGTGCGCCTCGCGACGGATGGTCGAGCGACCGAGTTCACCGATTGGTTCATTGCCCGAAGGGTCGCTGCGTGAGCGCGGAGTCGTCGCAGCAGGAAAGCGCGACAGACGGTGACGCCGTACGTGCCTGGATGGATGGCTACCGTCGCGCCTGGGAGACGAACGATCCCGACGACATCGTTGCGATCTTCACCGACGACGCGGTGTACCGCGGACGACCGGGAACTCCGGCCTGGACCGGCCACGACGAGATCGTCGCCGGGTGGCTAGAGAACTCCGACCCGCCGGGCGCTACGACCTTCGCGTGGGAGACCCAGGCTCAGGATGGCGACCTCGCAGTCGTCCGGTGTGTGACGACCTACCCCTCGGGGCCGAAGAAGGGCGTGTACGACAACATGTGGGTGATCGAGTTCGCCCCCGATGGCCGAGTGCGCGAGTTCACCGACTGGTGGATCGAACGCTCGTGGGCGACCCCGGCCGGGTAGCCAGCGGCTCCGTTAGCTAACGACTCCGCTAGCTAACGGAAGTTGATGAACTGCAGGGCGACCTCGAGGTCTTTGCCCTTGAGCAGCGCGATCGTCTGCTGCAGGTCGTCCCGGCTTTTCGACTGCACGCGCAGTTCGTCGCCCTGAATTTGGCTCTTGATGCCCTTGGGGCCTTCATCGCGGATGATCTTCGCGATCTTCTTGGCATCCTCGCTTGAGATGCCTTGCTTGATGGATGCCTCGATGCGGTATTCCTTGCCGCTCGGGAACGGCTTGCCGGCATCCAGCGATCTCAGTGAGATCGAACGCTTGATCAGTTTCTGCTCGAAGACCTCGAGCACGGCCTTCACGCGCTCTTCTGCGCTGGCCTTCATGAGGATCTTTTCGCCGGACATGTCGATCTCGGCACCGACGCCTTTGAAGTCGTAGCGCTGCTGAATTTCCTTCTGCGCTTGCCCGAGTGCGTTCTGAATCTCCATCGGGTCAACCTTGCTCACGATGTCGAAGGAGGAATCTGCCATGCCGTCATGGTAGAACGTCGCGAGTGGATGCCACCCCTCGAGCGATCATCGCCGTCATTGCCGGCCTCGTCGGCGTGACGTTGGTCGCGGTCGCGATTCTGGTTTTCTTGGCGCCCCGGTCACTGGTTCCGGCACCGGGGGCAACACCGACCGTGGAGGCGCTGAGGTGGGCACCAGCCGCTTCTCCTCCTCCGCCCGCCGCGAACCCAACGGCGGGGATCTCGGGGTTGCCTGACCCGGGCTGGGTTTCGGCAACAAGTGAGGCCACCGGCATCCCGACACGTGCCCTGGCCGCCTACGCGGGTGCGGCGATGGCCAAAGCCGCCTCGATGCCCGAGTGCGGCATCTCGTGGAACACGATCGCCGGCATCGGCAAGGTCGAGAGCGGTCACGGGCAGTACGCCGGATCGTCGATCGCCGCCGACGGCACGGTCTCACCCCCGATCTACGGCCCGCCGCTCGACGGCGGAGACGGGGTTCAGCACATCCCCGACTCCGACGGCGGCACGATCGACGGCGACGCGACGATTGACCGCGCGTCGGGCCCGTTCCAACTGATCCCGCAGACCTGGCGTAATTGGCACATCGACGGCAACGGCGACGGGGTGGAAGATCCACAAAACATCGAGGATGCCGCCATGGCGACCGTCAACTACCTGTGCCGCGTCAGCATCCACATGGATACCGAAGAGGGCTGGATCGCGGCGATCACGGGATTCAACTCGCCGGCGTCGTACCGTGCCCTCGTAGCCCGCTACGCCGTGCAGTACGCCGCGTCCTGACGGGTGAGGAGTCGCGCGACGATTCGCGGGGGTATATTTGTATACATGGCTGACATCCGAGCGTTGAGAGTCGCTGCGGGCCTGACCCAGGCCGAGCTCGCGGAGCGCGCAGGGACGGCGCGGCCGAACATCGCCGCGTACGAGTCGGGCGCCAAGACCCCGTCGCCGGAGGTGCGGGATCGACTGATCGCCGCGATGCGGCCACGACCGTCGGATGCGCTGCGCGGGCACGAGGCCGACGTGCTGCTCATCGCCACTCGCAACGGTGCAACGCGCGTCAGAGTGTTCGGCTCGGTGGCGACGGGGTCGGACACGATCGACTCCGATCTCGATCTTCTCGTCGATCTAGCTCCGGCCACCTCGCTGTTCGACCTGTTCCAGATGGAGGATGAGATTGCCGACCTGCTCGGAGTCGAGGTCGAGGTCGTGTCGGCGCGCACCGCATCCGACGAGATGATCGCGTCGGCGATCGATCTGCGACCGAGTTCCGCCGCGTGAGCGACGCCGACCTGAAGGCGGCTGCACGTGCCGCTCGCACGGACGCGAACCTCGCCGCAATCAAGCGCCACCTCGCCGAGTGCGTTGACCTCGCCGAGCGGGGACGCGATGCGTTCTTGGGCCCGGACTTCGTGAACCGCTACGCGGCGCTTGCGGCGCTCATCCAGACCGGGAACGCGGTCAAAGATCTGCCCGACGAGTTCCGGGCGGCGCATCCCGATGTGCGATGGCGTGCGCTCATGGGCACACGCGACAAGATCGGCCACATCTACGGCGACAGCGTCGACTGGGACGCTCTCTGGAATACGGTCGCCCGCGACGTGCCGAACGACCTCGCTGCCGTTCGACGTGCAGTCGCGCAGAGGCGCTGACCTCCTGAGTGAACGACCGCTCGGCGACCGGGTATCCTTGGTGAGCGCTTCGGCGCCATGGCGAGTTACCCAAGCGGCCAAAGGGATCTGACTGTAAATCAGACTCGTAAGATTCGGGGGTTCGAATCCCTCACTCGCCACCATTGTCAACTTTGTTCCACTGCCCCCCGCATCTCGGGCGACCCGTTCGTGGGGTCGCGGGGTCGCAATCGTGCCCCCTATAGTTGCGACCAAGCCGTCGAGGCAATGGGGAATCAGGGAACAGTTCGGTGCCCATGGAGTGCCATCGACATCCAGAACGCGAATGAGAGTGGCAGCAATCGAGCCAGATCTCATCTGAAGGGAACATCTATGTCTATCGAGCGACGTTTCTCGGCCGTGACAATTGCCGCGGCCGCCATCCTTCTGATTGGGGGCTGCTCAGCTCCGAGCGCCTTCACCCCCGGCGGGGCACAACCCCAAACGCCGGTGGCGGCAGAGCCGATCACGCCGACGGGACCCCAGCTCGGTCAGCCGTTCGAGGTCAAGCAGAATGACGGCACCGCCAAGATCACAATCGTCAGTGCAACCTACGGAGACAGCCTCGGGGGTGGTGCCTTTGACAGTCCGGCCGACAATGGCGGCTACCTGATCTTGGACGTTCTGTGGGAGACGTCGGAGGGCGTGAGTTCCTCAAACTTCTTCTACTTCAGCGTCAAGGACGCGGAGGGCCGTGAGGGCGATTTGTCGATCTTTGTCAACGACCCGCTTGGCGCCGGGGACGTTCCGGCGGGTGACAAGAGCCGCGGAAACGTCGCCTTCGACATCGGTGCGGGCCCGTACACGGTCATCGTGACAAACCAGATGCTTCAAGAAGACAAGCGACTCACGATCGAGGCCACACCGCGGTAGGCACCCGTTCGACCCGCCTGGTCCTGTCAGATGAGAGGACCAGGCGGAGAGCAGCGTCGACTCGCCGAAGTTCGTCGAAGGTGAGCTGACCGACCTAGTTGCCGAGCCGACCGGGGTCGACGGCGGCGGTCTGTTCGGCCAGCTAGCCTCGCCGCCTCGGTCGCGCTCGAAACCGCGGCCCGCGAAGCGCCCCCCGAGGGCCCTGTTCCGGCCCACGCAGAGAATTGGGAGTGCCAGACTCCCGTTGCCACCTCAACCCATCCGCCTAAGAGCTGAGAGATCGCGACATGCCCCGACCACTCTTCATTACGCTGCTCGTCGCGACACCAATCGCTGTCTTCGCCAGTACGCGCAACGGCTGGCTCGCAGCGCTCTCTTTGGCCTTGATCATCGCGGCCAACCCGATCGTGCGCACCATTCGCAAGAACCGCTACTTCGGCTCCGAGCAGTTCAGGACGCTCAAAGGAGAGGTGGCCGCCGTTGTGGCCGAGCACAACGATGTCGTCAACTATGTGATGGAAATTCGGGCCGGGGGCTCCTTCGAACTCGGGTCCTCGTCCACCGGCCAACACGCACATCTCGCGTCTTTTACTAACACTTCGGCCTGGAACTACAGGCGTGATCGGAACGTCGCGGAGTACGCCGCCCACGTGCATAACGCGTCGCTGCAAGTAGTCCGGAGCGCTAGCGCTGACCCGATCAAATACTTGATGAAGTACTTCGCTGTGAAGGCTGATCAAGACACGCTCGCAAATGTCCAGCGGGTCGCTGACGATATTTCTCGGCTCGAGGGCGCGGTCACGAATGTCGAGGGACGCAAGGAGGACATCACTGCCAAGATCAACCCACCCGCTTTCGTTCTCAAGTACTACTACGACGAATTCTGGAGACAGGTGGGCGGGAAATTGTCTCCAGTCCAAGTGCCCTATCCCCGGTACAAGTTTCAGTACGTCTCCGCTGGCGGCAACAGTGGGCAAACGGCCAACATTGTTCTCAACACTCCGACTCTTGAAGCGCTCTCGGCAACGCTCGTCGAAAAGATTCGGTGGGCGAAGTCCGTCACCGGTCAGCGCGCGCTGATGACGACGAAGCTTCGCCGAGATATCAAGACGCGCGACAGATACGCGTGCGTGCAGTGCGGGATTTCGGTGGCCGCTGAACCTCACTTGTTGCTCGAGGTCGATCACATCATCCCCGTCTCGAAAGGCGGCCCCAGCCTCCCGGAGAATCTCCAGACCCTGTGTTGGAGATGCAACCGTTCCAAGGGCGCCAAGATCGCGTAAGTGGCGCCGCCCTCTGCGTTGCTTTGTTTCCCCTCGGCTATCGAGTAGCGGGAAGAGACGAGTTAGCGGGAAGGCCTCGGTACGTGCACCCGCCCTGACGCGATCTGGAGCCAGGGTGCCGGATGGTGCTGCATCCTTCGCGATTGACAGCGAGCGCTGGTCGACTTCTTCGACTGAATCGCCCGAACCAATAGCTGCGGCGTCGCGCTAGCGTTTCAAGATGACGACCCTCCTCGATCTCGCGATATCGGTCGCCCTCGAAGCCGGCGCACTCGCCGCGAAGCGCCGCTCCGAGGGAGTCGAGGTCGCCGCGACGAAGTCGACGATCGTCGACATCGTGACCGAAGCCGACCGCGAGGTCGAACGTCTCGTGATCGACCGGCTGAGCAAGGCCCGCCCGCACGACGGGATGCTGGGCGAAGAGGGCGCATCCGTCACGGGCACCAGCGGACTCACCTGGGTGGTCGACCCGATCGACGGCACCGTCAACTACCTGTACGACATCCCGCACTATGCCGTCAGCATCGGCCTCGTCGAGGGTGACCCCGACCCGCTCACTTGGGTGGCGAAGGTAGGGGTTGTCATCAATCCTGCGAGCGGCGAGATCTTCACCGCCGAAGCCGGCCAGGGTGCCTACGCCGGCACGCGGCGACTCAAGGTGGCGGATGCCGTCCCCCTCGAGCAGGCACTCGTTGCGACAGGGTTCGCCTACGCCGCGTCGACCCGAGCGTTCCAGGGGGATGTCGTGGCCCGGCTGCTGCCCCAGGTGCGGGATATCCGCCGGCTCGGCACGGCATCCCTCGATCTGTGCTTCGTCGCCGACGGTCGCTACAACGCGTACTTCGAGCGCACGCTGAGCCCGTGGGATCACGCCGCCGGAGCGCTCATTGCGCGCGAAGCCGGGGCACGAGTCATCGGCATGCGCGGGGCCGCCCCGAGCCGCGAATTGATCCTCGCCGCGCATCCCGAGGTCGCTGCCCGGCTCGAAGCGCTCCTCGACGAGCTCGGTGAATTCGAGGATTTCTGACCCGCGCGCACGGCGCTTAGCTGGGAATTCAGTGAGCCGGGTGGACCCGACCGTTGCCATTTCGTTAGATTTGACGAGTTCTCGCGGCCCGACCCGTGGCCCGAACACGTAGGTCACGGTCGACCTCCCCACTTCGACCGCAGTCCAGGAGTTTCGCATGACCGCTTCTGAGGAAGGCGAGAACGAGCAATCCGTTCTCAACATCCTGGGTTTCGGCACCCCTGCGGCTCTCGAATCGACCTCCTCAACGTGGAGCCTTGAACGTTCCGAAGAGTCTGCGGATTCGTCGGCGGCACCGGCTTTGCCGCCAGCACCGGCACCTGCCACCCGGCGCGAAGCCCGCGAACGCGAACGGGCCGCTGACCCTTCGCCCGCGCCATCCGCCCCCGCAGCAGTCGCTCGACGTAGCGAACCGACACCGCCCTCCAAGGGTCGGGGCACGCCGCGCCGCACCGCGAAGAAGACCAGCCGCCGGGATGTCGTGCGCGCCGCCGCGACCCCGAAGAAGACGATCGGCGCTCGCCTGTTGTCGCTCGGCGCGATGCTGTTCGCCGGCGCGCTCGCGATCGGGATGTCGGTGCCCGCGAACGCGTTCAGCCAAGGGTCGGATAAGACCGAGCTCGCGACATCATTGGCCATGCCGGCCCAGTCGGTCGAGGTCGACAACTCGCTCGTCTCGTTCTCGGCACGTGACACCTGGGGCGTCACCTCGTGGGCCGAGATGTTGCGCCTCAAGTACGGCACCCGCGATTTCTCCTACAACGTCGGCACCGGCGCGATTCGGTGGCCGTTCCCGCGCCCCGTGCCTATCGTCAGCGGCTTTGGTGCGCGAGCCGCGCCCTGTAAGGGCTGTTCGACATTTCACACGGGCCTCGACCTCGGCGGGGGCAACGGCTCGGCGATCTTTGCGATTGCCGACGGCGTCGTCGTTGAGCACGACGACGGTCGCAGCAGCTGGGGCAACTTCGTGTATATCCAGCACGAGATTGACGGTCAGGTCGTTTTCAGCGGCTACGCGCACATGCAGAGGGGTTCGTCTCCTCTGAACGTGGGCGATGTCATCAAGGTCGGTGATTTCATTGGGCTCGTCGGCGCGACTGGTGAGGCAACGGGTCCCCATCTGCACTTCACTATCTCGCTCGATACGAAGTTGCACTACGTCGACCCGTTCGCCTGGATGCAGGCCCACGCGGGCTAAGTCCGGGTCACTCCGCGCAACCAAACCGTGGTGTCGCCCGGCACGACGTCGCCGCTCACCTCGTCGCTAGCCACGACGATCGTGCCGCGAGGCAGCGGCACCGGCGTCGCTCCCGTGTTCGCGATGATTGTCAGGTCGCCATTGCGGAAGGCAAGCACCTCGGGCTGCGAAGCCAGCCACTCGACGGCGCCGGTCGCAAGCGACGACGCGCGCCGCTGCGCGAGGGCCGAACGGTAGAACTCGAGAGTCGAGCCGGGCACCCCGCGTTGCGCATCCCGGGCGTACCGGCCCCAGGTCTCGGGTTGGGGCAGCCAGGACGCGCCCGTGGTGTTGAAACCTGCCGCCGGGGAGTCGGCCTCCCACGGAATCGGCACCCGGCATCCATCTCGGCCGTAGATCTTGCCGGCGGTGCGGGCGAACGTCGGGTCTTGGCGGGCGGAATCGGGCAGGTCGATGACTTCGGGCAGCCCGAGCTCTTCGCCCTGGTAGACGTAGGCCGAACCCGGGAGCGCGAGCATGAACGCCGTCGCAGCGCGACCTCGGCGTAAACCGACCGCCTCATCGGGATGCCTCGGGGAACGTGGTCCGATTCCCTCACCTTGCGGCGGGGGCGGGGTGAGAGCGAGCCGCGACGGATGCCGGATGACGTCGTGGTTGGAGAGCACCCAGGTGCTCGGGGCGCCGACCGAGGCGAAGGCAGCGATCGACTCGTCGACGACGGCGCGGAGGGCAGCGGCATCCCACGGAGTCTCGAGATAGGCGAAGTTGAAGGCCTGATGCATCTCGTCGGGACGCACCCAGTTCGCCATCTTGAGCAGTGGTGCGACCCAAGCTTCGGCGATGAGCACGCGCTCGGGACCGTACTCGGCGAGTACCTTTCGCCAGTCGCGCCAGACTTCGTGCACGCCATCCTGAGCCCAGTACGGGGCGGTGCGATCGTCGCCGCCCATGCTTCCGCCGGTCGGGACCTCGTAATCGGGGAGGCCGTCGGCTTTCACCAGGCCGTGTGCGACATCCACCCGGAAGCCGTCGACGCCGCGGTCGAGCCAGAACCGCAGCACCTCGCGGAACCGCTCGTGCACCCACGGGTTGCCCCAGTCGAAGTCGGGTTGCGACGAGTCGAAGAGGTGCAGGTACCACGGTCCGGGGGTGCCGTCGGTTTCGGTGATGCGGGTCCAGGCCGGGCCGCCGAAGACCGACTGCCAGTTGTTGGGCGGCAGTTCCCCCGCAACGCCGCCGCCGTGGCGGAACACGTATCTCTCGCGCTCGACCGACCCCGGCCCGGCCGCGAGCGCTTCGCGAAACCAGGGGTGGTCGATCGACGAGTGGTTGGGCACCAGATCGACGACGACTCGGATGCCGAGGCCGTGAGCCGTCTCGCGCAGAGCGTCGAAGTCGGCAAGCGTGCCGAACAGCGGGTCGACGTCGCAGTAGTCCGAGACGTCGTAGCCCGCGTCGCGCTGCGGTGAAGTCATGAACGGCGAAAGCCAGACGGCATCCACCCCGAGCTCTTTCAGAGCACCGAGTCGAGAGGTGATGCCGGGCAGGTCGCCGACCCCGTCGCCGTCGGAGTCCGCGAACGATCGCGGGTAGATCTGGTCTTCTTGGCGGTGCGGCGCGGCGCGCCCCGACCCTTGGAGGGTGAAGTCGGCTCGCTGCGGCGGGCGACCGCTGCGGGGGCGGACTCGGTGGCGACAGGCTCGGCGGCACGTTCGCGTTCGCGGGCCTCGCGCCGGGTCGCGGCGACGGGGGCTGCCGACGCACCCGACGACTCTTCAGAGCCTTCGAGGCTCCACATCGATGAGGTCGAGCCGAGGGCCGCGGGGGTGCCGAAACCAAGGATGTCGAGAACGGATTGTTCGTTCTCGCGTTCCTCGGGAACGGTCATGCGTGACTCCTGGACTGCGGTCGAAATGGCAAGGTCGACCGTGACCTACAGGTTCGGGCCGCGGGTCGGGCCGGGCGAACTGGTCAAATCTAACGAAATGGCAACGGTCGAGTCCACCCGGCTCACGGGATTCCCAGCTAAGTGACCCACAAACGGGTCATAAATCCGCGAACTCACCGAGCTCATCGAGCAGCTTTTCCAACTCGACAGCGACGTCGGGATGCCCGGCGAGGATGAAGTCGCGGCTCGGGGCGACCCCGCGCATGCCGGTGACTCGGGCCCCGGCC